>NZ_WTFO01000023.1:0-214 GCF_048452985.1 Bartonella sp. P0282 | reverse complement strand
CCGACAGATTAACGGCACGACCAGTTGTATCTATCTCCTTGTTATCTTTGTCCGTTACAACAAATTTCAACTTGTTACCAAGCTCTTTGATAATGTCGCCATTGGCATCCTTCGGTTTAAACGTCACTGTAGAGGCTTCAGCATCGTTTGCCTTTATCGTTTTCGATGATACCCAGAACTCCGAACTGTTTGCATCAACCAATGCAGCTTTCAA
>NZ_WTFO01000022.1:0-228 GCF_048452985.1 Bartonella sp. P0282 | reverse complement strand
TCAAGTTCCCGGCTTTCCCAACTACCGCATTGCCATACTTGTCCTGGGCCTTAAAGGTCAATAGCGAGGTGGCGGTATTGTCTGCGACGATCAAGTGTGGGTTGGCTATGAATGTTGAACGCGCATTACCGTCGCCATCCTTGTCAACAGGATCACCGGCTCCCAATGTCACAGTGTCTGAAAGAGAACCCACGGGCTCGTTATTATATTCCGGTACAATCGTATAAT
>NZ_WTFO01000021.1:0-242 GCF_048452985.1 Bartonella sp. P0282 | reverse complement strand
CAGCAAAGCTCACAGGCACGATTACCGGCGATTATACGATTGTACCGGAATATAATAACGAGCCCGTGGGTTCTCTTTCAGCCACTGTGACATTGACAGCCGGTGCTCCTGTTGAAAAAGGTGTCGAGCTCTCAACATTCACAGCCGTCCCACTCTCGATCATCGCAGACAATACCGCGTACTCGACATTGACCTTTACGGACAAGGAAAAGTATGGAAAACTGGTAGGACAGAACGCCCAA
>NZ_WTFO01000020.1:0-289 GCF_048452985.1 Bartonella sp. P0282 | reverse complement strand
AGCTTGATCCTGATGCGGTCGGGGATATGCGCACACTTGCGGGAAGCAGATATGATCTGGTTGACCGTAATAACAATATGGTACTCGAATATAAGAAGCAGGAAGTCATCAAGCTTAATATGGTTGGCGGCATTACCGGCTTTTATAACGAGACTTATTCGCTTGGAATATCGGTTAAATCCAAGCATGATGTTGCAAGCGTCAGTGTGATGGCAGCAAGCCTGATCGCAGCAGGCGGCAAGATTGTTCAGGGAAGTAGTGCAAGCGATTATTCGGTTGTTCTTCCCCG
>NZ_WTFO01000019.1:0-336 GCF_048452985.1 Bartonella sp. P0282 | reverse complement strand
AGGCAATGACCTTACCTTTGACATTGTTGACGGGGGCGGTAACAAGCCGGATACGAACAAGGTTGTTCTGTCGGAAATTCAAGAGACACCAGATGGCACTTATAAAGCCACATTAAAAGGCACGCTTGCCGGAACTTATAAAATTACACCGAAGGTTTCTTCTGATGCTGTTGGAACACTTGAAGCCACTGTGACGATAAAGGGCGGTAAAGTCGATGGGGGAAAAGGAAATTCCACCTTTATCGCATCTCCGACATCCTTTAACGCAGGTGATAGCAAAGGATCAACACTCACCTTTACAGCGAAGGATGCTTATGGCAATCTTGTTGCAGGATT
>NZ_WTFO01000018.1:0-343 GCF_048452985.1 Bartonella sp. P0282 | reverse complement strand
CAACATTGTCTCCCTTGTCTTGCGACCAGATGATCGTTGCATCGGCAACCGCTTTCCCCTCATCATCCTGTGCCGTTGCCTTGAAGTCAAAATAATTGGTTCCGTTTGCTACTTTGCTTGTTTCATTACCAACAATGGCAACATTGATGACATGAGCCGCTGCTTTGGCGACAACAATAATCTTGGCCGACGCAATATTCTGCCCTTCAACTGACGGTGTCAGAATTAATGTTTCATCATCCTTGCCCGCCGTTACTGAGATTTCATAAATGCCTTCGCCAACCCGCTTGAAGGATGGATCAACCCTGGCTGTCTTTTTCCCTGTTACCCTGAGCGCTATATC
>NZ_WTFO01000017.1:0-348 GCF_048452985.1 Bartonella sp. P0282 | reverse complement strand
CCTTTACAGCGAAGGATGCTTATGGCAATCTTGTTGCAGGATTAGGCAATGACCTTACCTTTGACATTGTTGACGGGGGCGGTAATAAGCCGGATGAGAGCAAGGTTGTTCTGTCGAATATTCAAGAGACACCAGCTCAAAGCGGCATTTATGTAGCTACATTGAAAGGCACGCTTGCCGGAACTTATAAAATTACACCGAAGGTTTCTTCTGTTGCTGTTGGAACTCTTGAAGCCACTGTGACAATAAAGGGCGGTGATGTTGATGGGGGAAAAGGAAATTCCACCTTTATCGCATCTTCGACATCCTTTAACGCAGGTGATAGCAAAGGATCAACACTCACCTTTA
>NZ_WTFO01000016.1:0-353 GCF_048452985.1 Bartonella sp. P0282 | reverse complement strand
AAACCGGTGACAGCGGAACATAAACCGTATCCCCCACCGTTACCTTGTCAAAGCCGTTCTTGAAGAAGCGATCCAGATTGAGACGACGCAACCCCTCAACACTCAAATTATAGCGCTTGGCAACGCTATCAAGCGTGTCGCCGGACACCAGCACATAGGCGCGTGTCATGATCGGCGTTGAATAGGTATCATTTAACGAGGAGCTACCATAACTAGCAGGATTCAAACCCTGGGATTGATAATCACCACCCTTATAACTCGCACCGTAATAAGAGTTGCTACCATAAGCCCCCTCATACTGACGATCACGGCTTCTCTGGGCTGCATCCGCCTGCGCTATCGTAAGAAGAAAT
>NZ_WTFO01000015.1:0-366 GCF_048452985.1 Bartonella sp. P0282 | reverse complement strand
GGGTTTATAGAGAAACAGCTTCAAATAGATTTCTATCAGAGATGTGAAAAGGGCGCGTTTTCCGGCTCTCTTACATTAACGGTGACCCGTCAAAGCAAAAAAAACCGCTGTTTTATGAGAACAGCGGTAGTTTTGAGAAGGTAATTGGGGCTTTTTATTATACCGGCTCATTATTTCATGATCGGAAATATAGCAGGCTATTAAAAGCCTGTTTCAATCAATTCCCTTTTTCAAACAAATCCGACTTGGCGCCCCTCCCAAAGAATTGCTCACAAAAAGCAAAACGGGTTTATAGAGAAACAGCTTCAAATAGATTTCTATCAGAGATGTGAAAAGGGCGCGTTTTCCGGCTCTCTTACATTAACG
>NZ_WTFO01000014.1:0-366 GCF_048452985.1 Bartonella sp. P0282 | reverse complement strand
CGGCTTGTTACCACCCCCGTCAACAATGTCAAAGGTAAGGTCATTGCCTAATCCTGCAACAAGATTGCCATAAGCATCCTTCGCTTTAAAGGTGAGTGTTGATTGTTCAGTTCCATCCGCTGGAATGGATGCCTGATCTGCGCTAAATTCCGAATTGCCTTTTCCCCCATCGACTTTACCGACTGTCAATGTCACTTCAGCTTCAAGAGTTCCGACAGCAGCAGAAGAAACCTTCGGTGTAATTTTATAAATTCCGGCAAGCGTGCCTTTTAATGTGGCTGTATAAGTGCCATCCGGTGACTCTTGAATTTCCGACAGATTAACGGCACGACCAGTTGTATCTATCTCCTTGTTATCTTTGTCCGT
>NZ_WTFO01000013.1:0-371 GCF_048452985.1 Bartonella sp. P0282 | reverse complement strand
AAAGAAAAAGCCTGTTTGAATTTTTCAGGCATAATGGCACCCGTATCCAACTCGTCATAGACCATCAGACCCGGTTTTCGTGCTGGTCAGACGTATGATAGCAACGCCCTGTTCGTCGGTTGTGCTCGTAATTTCAGAAGCACTACGTGTCAGAAGAGAACCCGCTCTGCTTGAACTTCGCCCCTCGACAACCGATAAGACAACATTGTCACTATAAATATTGCTCGAATAAAGACTTTTATAAGTGCTGCGGTTACCTGTTGGATCGATTTGCATAATAGAAGTGTTGTTTCCGTCAAAAACTAACGTTTCTGCTAAAGATGTACTGCTGTAAAACAGTGACGCAATAAGAGTGCAAACAGACACCCCAT
>NZ_WTFO01000012.1:0-504 GCF_048452985.1 Bartonella sp. P0282 | reverse complement strand
ATTCCCGAATTTGGTTATTCGCCTAAATATCTGTTGGTTCACTTTTTTAACCCTTAATTAGCATAGATATTGACCGTAATTGACGTCAGCTTGCCGGCATCCATACGACTACCTGTCAATGGAACACTGAAAAAAGTGCTGGATTTCGGGTTCGTCGTATAGGCTTCAAACTCAACGCTACCACTTCCTTGCAGATCAGGTTTCAAAGCAAGGTGTTGACGACCGTCATAGTAATCACATGCGCCTATACCGCCGCCACCGTTTGGCTTGCGATAACCGGGCGAGCTGATGGTATCGAAAGCGGTTTTGTCTGTGAATGATAGATAAAGGTTGTTGTTACGATCCCCGTAATCATTCATCCACGACTGAAGAACCGATACCGGAACCGAACAGTTTTGCGTCTTTGTTCCATCTTTAGTGGAAACGTAAATAGCGCCATCAACCGTTGATGAGTGTAGCGTTAACTGCTTATCCCATAATGGGCTTGCTTGTTTCAGTTCAATA
>NZ_WTFO01000011.1:0-971 GCF_048452985.1 Bartonella sp. P0282 | reverse complement strand
CGATGAGCTACCATAACTATCAGGATTCAACCCTTGGGATTGATAATCGCCACCCTTATAACCCGCACCGTGATAAGAGTTGCTACCATAAGCCCCCTCATACTGACGATCACGGCTTCTCTGGGCTGCATCCGCCTGTGCGATCGAAAGGAGAAACGTTGAACAAACATAAAAAAATATCGTAAGCCACGAAATCGTTTTGTTTGTAAAACGACCTAAAAAACCACCCCTCATATTCATGATCTACCCCGATAATTACACTTTTCTCATAGCTTCGATTTTTTATCGTAATACTTATGTTTTTCCGATCGATTCTTTTTAATACCTATACAATCGAATCATATGTGATGTTTAAGATATTTAATTACATATTTCTACTTCTTTTTATCATAAAAAAAATTTTTAAATCGCTTTATTTTGAAATTTTTTACCCAAATAAGGTATTTTTATGAATATTTTTTATCAATAACTTATTAAATTTCATAATAATAATATAAATTGTTCTGTTTTTAATTTATATTTCTAATTATCTATAATTTAATTAACAAACAAAAATAATATAATATATTTTATTTTTATTAATTTTATTTTTTGTTGCATTGTTATAATATTATTAATATTTTTAATAAATTTTTTAAATATTTTTAGGTTAACTGATGCATATTTTAATTTCAATCTTGTTTACAATTGATAATAATCAATCATGTATTCTATTATCTATTATATACTTATTTACTTGACGACTACAGAATTGATATTTTTATTTTTTATCGGATTTTATGACGAATCGTACACCCTCCAATACTTTATATTAGACTTTAATTTTTTGTCGTATGCTATTTTTGTCCTTGACGCGCGGCACTAATAATAAGGTTTGTGAACATCGCGATGACCTGCCGAACCGGCTTGTCTTCACATTTTGAATGTTTGAAAGTGTATGACGCTATTTTTCACGCTAACGGCCCCACCGA
>NZ_WTFO01000010.1:0-1202 GCF_048452985.1 Bartonella sp. P0282 | reverse complement strand
TCGGTGGGGCCGTTAGCGTGAAAAATAGCGTCATACACTTTCAAACATTCAAAATGTGAAGACAAGCCGGTTCGGCAGGTCATCGTGATGTTCACAAACCTTATTATTAGTGCCGCACGTTACGAAAAATAGCAGGCGTCATAGAAAAAATATCATATGACAAAAAAATAAAATTTAACCGGAAGTATTGGGTGGTATGCGCTTCATCAAAAAAACTGTTAAAAAATAAAAAATCCGTTTGTTGGTGTTTAAGTAAATAAGTATATAAAATATAATTGGATAAATAATTGATTATTATCAATTATGAACAGAAAAGGAATATAAATATGCATCATATAATTGAAAAAATATTTAAAAAAGATGTTATCAATATTAAAAATATTATAAGCTTAAAATAAAATATAAAAACAATTAAGATTGTAAATATTATAATATTTGTAATTATTTATTAAATTATAAATAATTCAAAAAAATTAATATAAAATATAGCGGAGTATATTATAAATATGAAAATTAAGAAATTATCGATGAAAAATATTCATAAAAAACATTATTTTTGTAAAAAATAATAAAACAAAGCGATTTAAAAAATCATTTTTATAATAGAAAATAAGTATAAAAATATAGTTAATTATTATAAAAATATCATATGATTCTATTGTATATGCGTTGATAAAGAATCGATCGAAAAAATTTAAGTATTACGATAACAAAAAATCGAAGCGATGAGAAAAGTATAATTATCAGGATAGATCATGAATATGTGGGGTGGTTTTTTAAGTCGTTTTACAAACAAAACGATTTCGTGGCTTACGATATTTTTTTATGTTTGTTCGACGTTTCTTCTTTCGATCGCACAGGCGGATGCAGCACAGAGAAGCCTTGATCGTCAGTATGAGGGGGCTTATGATAGCAACTCTTATCACGGTGCGGGTTATAAGGGTGGCGATTATCAATCCCAAGGGTTGAATCCTGATAGTTATGGTAGCTCATCGTTAAATGATACCTATTCGACGCCGGTGATGACACGCGCCTATGTGCTGGTGTCCGGCGATACGCTTGATAGCGTTGCCAAACGTTATAATTTGAGTGTTGAAGGGTTGCGTCGTCTCAATCTGGATCGGTTTTTCAAGAACGGCTTTGACAAGGTAACGGTGGGGGATACGGTTTATGTTCCGCTGTCACCGGTTTCTGATGACATG
>NZ_WTFO01000009.1:0-1876 GCF_048452985.1 Bartonella sp. P0282 | reverse complement strand
AAGAAACCTTCGGTGTAATTTTATAAGTTCCGACAAGCGTGCCTTTCAATGTGGCTTTATAAGTGCCATCCGGTGACTCTTGAATGTTCGACAGAATAACTTTGCTCTCATCCGGCTTGTTACCGCCCCCGTCAACAATGTCAAAAGCAAGTTTGTTGCCTAATCCTGCAACAACATTGCCATAAAAATCCTGCGCCTTGAACTTCAAGGTCGATGAGGCTGCACCGTCCGCGACAATCGTGTACTGATCGGCTTCAAAGGTCGAGCCGATTTCACTACCCTTGTCATTTTCAACCGGTGTTCCAGCTGTCACACTGATTGTCGCTGACAGCTCTGCAAGCGTGTTGTTATCCTTTTTCGGTACAAATCTATATTGACCAATCTTTTTGCCCGTAACGACCGCTTTATACGTACCTGCGCCGGTCTTCGTTATTGTACCAATATCAATGTCGCTCCCGTCAGACGATGAAACAAAACTCAATTGTGAGGGGTCATAGTCTATCGGATTGCCAAACTTATCTTTGGCCACAAGAGTGAGCGTTGCAGTCTGACCAGCTACAATAGTCTGTTCGTCGAATTGAAAGCTGGAATTGCCTTCTCCCGTATCGATTTCACCGGCGGTCAAAGTCACTTCAGCTTCAAGAGTTCCAACAGCAACAGAAGAAACCTTCGGTGTAATTTTATAAGTTCCGGCAAGCGTGCCTTTCAATGTGGCTACATAAATGCCGCTTTGAGCCGGTGTCTCTTGAATTTCCGACAGAATAACCTTGTTCGTATCCGGCTCGTTACCGCCCCCGTCAACAATGTCAAAGGTAAGTTTGTTGCTTAATCCTGTGATGGGATTTTGATTGGTGTCCTTCGCTTTAAAGGTGAGTGTTGATTGTGCAGTTCCATCTGCTGGAATGGGCGTCTTATCTGCGCTAAAGCTGGAATTGCCTTCTCCTCCATCGACATCACCGGCGGTCAAAGTCACTTGTGCTTCAAGAGTTCCAACAGCAACAGAAGAAACCTTCGGTGTAATTTTATAAGTTCCGACAAGCGTACCTTTTAATGTGGCTTTATAAGTGCCATCCGGTGACTCTTGAATGTTCGACAGAATAACTTTGCTCTCATCCGGCTTGTTACCGCCCCCGTCAACAATGTCAAAGGTAAGTTTGTTGCCTAATCCTGCAACAACATTGCCATAAAAATCCTGCGCCTTGAACTTCAAGGTCGATGAGGCTGCACCGTCCGCGACAATCGTGTACTGATCGGCTTCAAAGGTCGAGCCGATTTCACTACCCTTGTCCTTTTCAACCGGTGTTCCAGCTGTCACACTGATTGTCGCTGACAGCTCTGCAAGCGTGTTGTTATCCTTTTTCGGTACAAATCTATATTGACCAATCTTTTTGCCCGTAACGACTGCTTTATACGTACCTGCGCCGGTCTTCGTTATTGTACCAATATCAATGTCGCTCCCGTCAGACGATGAAACAAAACTCAATTGTGAAGGGTCATAGTCTATCGGATTGCCAAACTTATCTTTGGCCACAAGAGTAAGCGTTGCAGTCTGACCAGCTACAATAGTCTGTTCGTCAAATTGAAAGCTGGAATTGCCTTTTCCCGTATCGATCTCACCGGCGGTCAAAGTCACTTCAGCTTCAAGAGTTCCAACAGCAACAGAAGAAACCTTCGGTGTAATTTTATAAGTTCCGGCAAGCGTGCCTTTCAATGTGGCTTTATAGGTGCCATCCGGTGACTCTTGAATGTTCGACAGAACAACCTTGTTCGTATCCGGCTTGTTACCGCCTTCGTCAACAATGTCAAAGGCAAGGTCATTGCCTAATCCTGCAACAAGATTGCCATAAGCATCCTTCGCTGTAAAGGTGAGTGTTGA
>NZ_WTFO01000008.1:0-4065 GCF_048452985.1 Bartonella sp. P0282 | reverse complement strand
ATTATACGATTGTACCGGAATATAATAACGAGCCCGTGGGTTCTCTTTCAGCCACTGTGACATTGACAGCCGGTGCTCCTGTTGACAAGGATGGCGCAGGTAAGGAGCGTTCAACATTCATAGCCAAACCAACCTCGATCGCCGCAAACAACAGCGAAACCTCGACATTGATCTTTACGGCCAAGGACAAGTATGGCAACCAGATCACGGGTATCGCAAACGACCTTGCCTTTGATATTGCGATCAAAAACGGTCCCGCTCCTGACAAAAGCAAGTTGACGCTGTCTGCCATTAACGAGGAAGGTTCAAGCGGTGTCTATAAGGCAACACTCCAAGGCACGCTTGCCAATGTCTATACGATAACGCCGAAATTCAAGGGCAATGCTGTCGGCACCCTCTCAGTCGACGTGACATTGAGAGCCGGTGATCCTGTTGAAAAGGGTGAAAATAATGAACTGCGTTCAACATTCACAGCCTCCCGTCTTTCGATCGTCGCAGACGATGAGGAAACCTCGACATTGACCTTTACGGCCAAGGACAAGTATGGCAATCTGGTAGGTAACATCGCCGATAACTTGAAATTTGTTATGAAAAGCGGTCCTAATAGCGGGGGCATAACGATTGACAAGGTACAAGAGACCGGAACAGCCGGTGTCTATACAGCAACACTCAAAGGCACGATTACCGGCGATTATATGATTGTACCGTTATATAACAACGTGGCCGTGGGTTCTCTTTCAGCCACTGTGACATTGGACGCCATTGAATTGGTTCTTTCCTGGAATAATGGTATCACATCGGTCTCGGTGGATGATACGCAACTGCCAACATTCTTGGTTGTTGTGCGTGACAAGAGCACCCTCAGACTCATTCCAAACAAAACTGTCACATTCACCTTAAGTTCAAATGGAGGTGGCAAACCGTCAATCTATCCGGCCACAGTAAAAAGCGGTGCCGATGGCCAAATAACACAAGCACCGGCCGTGTCTGATAATACGGCTGAAACTGTGACTGTTACAGGACAGATATCAGGAACAACTGTTACTACCGACTTAAATATTACGTTTACTGCGGGAGCGATAGACTTCGCTACAACTACGATTTCTGCTGATCCTGCTACGATTGTTGCAGATGGTAAAACCACCTCAACGATCCATTATAAGCCAAAGGATGGTTACGGGAACCCTATTACCAGCATCGATGCGAGCACAATCACAAGTGAAATCATTGGGATAGACGCTAGTGGCATAACCATGGGGGGCTGGTCGTTTGTTGATGGTCATTATCAAGCGGTTTTGACATCTGGAACCAAAATCGGCGCTATCAAGGTGATACCGGTGATTAATGGAGAGGATGGCATTTCCCGCTCGACCGGTAATATACTCACCCTTATTCCAGGGACTCTAGACGCTAGCCAAAGTGAGATCAAAGCGATTCCAAGCGAGATTGTAGCAAATGGAAAGTCAACAAGTCGTATCGAGTTTATCCCACGCGATGCAGCGGGCAACTTCATTTCGACGTTGAAAACTGAAACCATTGGTCAGGTGATTACCCCTCAAGATACCAACGGACCAAGAGACACGTCTATGTCAGCCTGGTCGTATGATAAAGGTGCGGGTGTCTATGTCAGCACGTTGACATCAGGTACAACGATAGGTGCTATCAACATCATGCCTACTGTTAATGGTGGAGAGGCCGCTACAATAGGTGTAACGAATACATTGAAGCTTATTGAGATTCCTGGCCAGAACGTCAATATCGATATTGCTCATACCGATAACGCGATAGCCGATGGTGTTGCGACCAATGTTGTTACCGTCACTTTAACCGATGACAACGGCGTAGCATTAGGTAATAGGCAAATCACTGTTACACCTTCCAATAGTGAGCTTTCGATTGATGGTGCAAAGGGCAGCACAGACCGTAGGACAAATGAAGATGGCAAGGTCATTCTTCAAATGGCATCAACCTATGCATCATGGCTTGGCAGCAATGGATTTACGGTCACTTTAGAAGGCTTCAGTGCCCAAGGGGAGACAAATTTCAGCCTCTATGTCGACAAAGATGCGTCGTTGGTCAGTCTGGATAAAGCCATACTTTACAATAATGGCACAGACAAGTTGACCGCAACCTATAAGCCTGTTGACAAAGAAGGACGTGCTATTCCTGCGGAGCTGCTCCCTGTAACGTTCTCGACAACAGACCTCGGATCAACACAGGTCATCACGCAAAATGGCCTCGTGGCAACTGTAAGCTCGCAAAGCAGCCCGTCTACCTATAAGCTTTCTGTCACGATGACCAATTATTCTCAAGGTTGGCAGCCTAAGCCTGTCAATTATAAACTCCAACCGTTATCAGGTGTTTTGCTGGCAGTTCTGGAAATCTCGCCGAAACTATGTGGTACTACATCGAACGGGATTAGTGATGGAATGCCATTCACTTACTGTACACCAACGGATGGCGTTGACTACTATCATTCAGGTCTTGGGTTCGTTATTGAACTGAAACAAGCAAGCCCATTATGGGATAAGCAGTTAACGCTACACTCATCAACGGTTGATGGCGCTATTTACGTTTCCTCTAAAGATGGAACAAAGACGCAAAACTGTTCGGTTGCCGTAACAATTCCTCAGTCGTGGATGAATGATTTCGGGGATAATAACCACAACCTTAATCTATCATTCACAGACAAAACCGCTTTCGATACCATCAGCTCGCCCGGTTATCGCAAGCCAAACGGTGGCGGCGGTGTAGGCGCATGTGATGTCTATTCTAACGTAAATAACTACACTCCTTTGAAACCTGATCTGCAAGGAAGTGGTAGCGTTGAGTTTGAAGCCTATACGACGAACCCGGAATCCAGCACTTTTTTCAGTGTTCCATTGACAGGTAGTCGTATGGATGCCGGCAAGCTGTCGTCAATTACGGTCAATATCTATGCTAATTAAGGGTTAAAAAAGTGAACCAACAGATATTTAGGCGAATAACCAAATTCGGGAATGTGCATTTCAGGACTTTCGATTTACGCGCTACAGGATTGTATAAATGTTTAACTCTTCGATCAGGAAAGCCACCTGGGCAAATGGGGTGTCTGTTTGCACTCTTATTGCGTCACTGTTTTACAGCAGTACATCTTTAGCAGAAACGTTAGTTTTTGACGGAAACAATATTTCTATTTTGCAAACCGATCCAACAGGTAACCGCAGCACTTATAAAAGTCTTTATTCGAGCAATATTTATAGCGACAATGTGGTTACTGTTGATGGTGGTACAAACGGAGCAGGACAGACCGCTTGGACAACAACCGGAACAATTAACGCACCTTACATTATTTATGGCGGTGTAGATGTCCAGTTGAACCGAGGCATGAGAGAAGGTGTTACGGCGGCTGATATCTCGAACAATCAAATTTCGATCAGTAATGTCCGGCATAATTGGTCAGGCCAATCCTCTGCCAATGGAGGCTTGGGAACCCATGTCACCAATGGAGGGAGTGCGGAACCGGTTCACTAAGTATGCAGCGTTAAAATGAAGCCGATGGGTGTGCAGACATGACCCTGGCTGCACATCCATCAGGGAGCAGATTGCAGGCCCCTGCAATCTGCTCTCTCAAAAGAATGATTTTAACTTAGTCATGTAAGAAATGCGGGGATGTCATTTCTATGCGCAGTAACTTTTTGAGCACCTTTGTGTCAAAGGCTGTGTCATGGTTGATGATTATCTTCTACCTATGCTCGTCTTTTCTGGCAATGGCCATGCCAACGCAGGCTGCGCAAAGAGACTCGGGAGAGTGAACGCTATGCCGCTGAGAACAGTCTTTCGGGCAGAGAGACTATGGTGCAAGCGCCTCACCTGATGGCTATAGCTCGCCGATCATGACCAGAGGTTATGTTCTGGTGTCCGGTGATACGCTTGATAGCGTTGCCAAACGCTATAATCTGAGTGTTGAGGGGTTGCGGCGTCTCAATCAGGATCGGTTTTTCAAGAACGGCTTTGACAAGGTAACGGTGGGGGATACGGTTTATGTTCCGCTGTCACCGGTTTCTGATGACATGGCGCATTATC
>NZ_WTFO01000007.1:0-4562 GCF_048452985.1 Bartonella sp. P0282 | reverse complement strand
ATACTCGATCAGGCAAGCCGCTATTAATAGCTTCCATTCATGAACCGACAAGTAAGAGGAAGTTCTTGCAGCAAGCACGAACTTCTTTTTTATTCGGTATGCGTTTTCATTAATTGCTTATACATTAGAAAAAAATTTTATTTTTTTGAAGTGAACAATATTTTTTAGCTATATCATTCTAAATTTTGCTCTTTCATGATAACAAGCAAGCGGGAACGTGAAAAAATTGTTCGGACTATAACGCATCTGAAGAAAACGACTATCATGGAAACTGAACAAGATTTAAACTACTCATGCCCATGAACTGTAAAAAAGCTAGCACGTATGAAAAAAATTTTTCCTATTGCTTTATTTATATTACTTTCTTTCCCTTCTCTTTCTATTGGCCAAACATACAACGAAATTCGAAACTTTTGTAAAATTTCGCAAATGCTCATGCCCATATTTCTACGCTCAGGAAATTTTTCCGGAGAAGCAGTTTGCATTGCTGGAACAGCTTCAACAGGTTCATCATATCTATGTAACAGCCAGATGAGCTTGGGAGCCGGTATCTGTGCTGCTGGAACGGCTTCAACGCGTTCATCATATCTATGTAACAGCGAGATGAGCTTGGGAGCCGGCATCTGTGCTGCTGGAACGGCTTCAACAGGTTCATCATATCTATGTAACAGCGAGATGGGCTTGGGAGCCGGTATCTGTGCTGCTGGAACAGCTTCAACAGGTTCATCATTTCTATGTAACAGCGAGATGAGCTTGGGAGCCGGCATCTGTGCTGCTGGAACGGCTTCAACGCGTTCATCATATCTATGTAACAGCCAGATGAGCTTAGGCGAAGCTATTTGCATTTCAGGGGGGAGAGCCAGCTACGACTGTACCGGAATAGGAGATAACGACCTAGGCATAGGTATATGCTTAGCTTTAGGTGGTAATCGAAACCAATGCGCCAATGTTAGTGTTTCTGAAGCCATATGCAGTTTTACAGGAAACTGCACCGGATATGATGCAGCAGCTCTAGTCGTATCAATGGTCAAAATATGCGGCACCCAAGTTTTAAGTTATGGAATTAAATAATACGATTATATAAATCCATTAAATGCATTTTACTCTTCGCTTTTATTATTTTCGATCCTGCCATTAATTGCGATTTGAGAAAAATTTCCTCTCATATCAACTTCCTTACAACGGATGTAAGTGGTCGCTGTGTTTATATAATAGGCCCGAAGAAAAAAAACCGCCACAATCACAACGCTTGGTGCATGTTTGACATTCAATTGCAAATTCATTTTTCCAGTCGCTAATGGATTGGCGGCAAAACGGCCAAACATTTTCGTTCACCACACATAGTTGATGGTTGTATATAGAGGCATTTAGACCATACGATTTTAAAATGGATGTCGCTTGGCTTAATTTATCTTTATAATCAAACGGGTCTATCCATAACTCTTGTAAATTCGCTCGAGTAAAACCCATTATTTCAAGCCCCATAAGAGCCACATGGTCCACGAAAAGCAAATTTCTACCTATAAATTCGCATAACTGAATTAAACGTTTTACAGATAACCGGTGGAGTACGATTCTAATTTCAACCTTTTGGTTTAACTTTTTTAAATTTATTATGCCCTGTACAGTTTCATCAAAAGCATTATCCGACTGCACAATATAATTATGCAAACTCGGGTCATCAGAATAAAGAGGGATACCCACCATACTATCAATAAGTTCTAGATCTGCATAACTTTTTGCAAAATGGAAATCCCGAAAACTCCTGCCATTTGATAATATGTGAATACTCGTTTCTGGTAGATAGCTTTTAGTTAGCCGGAGTATTTTCAAAAATCGATCACGATTCGTAGTAGGTTCTCCTCCCGTAAACCCGATTTCCTTTGTATACCTTGGTATCAAAGGTATTAAATTTTCGATTTCGTCCAGAAGATATGAATCGTCTTTCGGCTTCGGCGGTTGGGAGCACATTAAACAATAATGATTACATTGTTCTGTGACTAATATACTATTAAAATTTGAATGTGATCTAAAAAGAACTCTTATTTTGTTCTGATTCGGATTAATACTTACGATATCATCGTTGGATAAATATTTAAAATCGTCGGGAATTATAGAGTAACTTTTTGTCTCTAAAATTTCTTTATTTTTTTCAAAAAAATCATTAAAAACTATATAATGAAAAAACCCCTCACTGTAATTATTATCATTAATTAAATAGGCATATTTATTTTTTAAAACGTTTGGTAAATTCGCGTTAGTCGAAATTTTAATTGGATTCACAAACAAATTGTCATCAAAAATATGATTTTTTATATTTCCAAATAACTTTAACATTGAGTTGCCCATCTAAGAAATATACTTTTCGTTTCTTCGTCGTTCTCCATCAGTGTTATTAAGTGCTTATAAATCGACATATTTTTTTTACAAAAAGCAGATTCTGGTTTTCGTCCAACCATGTCTTTATAGACGGCATAATGAAAGACAGGTTCTGCACCGCAATATGGTTCAAAGGCACAATCAGAGCACATTGGAACACTGAGCGTAAATGAGTCTTCCAAAGCATCTAGAAGTTGATCCGAAAAGATAATATCTTCATAAGATTGCGTTAATATATTCCCTAACCTAAATTTAAAATCGCCCATCTCGGCTAACATGCGACTTTCATCTGAGGCATAAACATAACCATCATAGTTAAAAACAATCGCGGCTATACCTGCTCCAGCAGGATTCATTAAATCGACAAAGCCTGGATCGTCAGATGTTAGCATCTTTTTTAATATCAAAGCCGAATAAACCTCGACAAAAGGAATGCCTGACTTATTCAAAAATATAATATAATCCAAACCCTCTTTAAAAAATTTTAGCCAGCGATCTACGTCATACATCATGTAACGTTTTGTTTTGATCGCAAAACCATAAGGCGAGAGTGCGCGTAAAAAAACGCTGTTAAATCCAAGTCTAACGTATTCATCTATTATATCACGAACACGGGATAGACTCTTGTCGGTTGTTGTCATTAACGCTGATACTCGGTCATAACCCAAAACTGCTCTCGCTTTATTTAATCCGTCTTCAAATAGCTGATGGCTATTTTTTGAGGGTCTTGGACGATTTGCATTATGCAAATCTTGAGGGCCATCTAGAGATGAGGACAACATAACAGAGTGGTCACGACAAAATTCAAGGATTTCATCCGTCAATAACGAAAGTGTAGTAGCAATAACAAACTGTAAATTACGGTTTTCCGATTTATTCCGAAATTCTGCCTGTTCAACAATATATTGAACCATGGGGAAATTTAATAACGGTTCGCCGCCCTGAAATTCAATTTTAATGGCTGGATTTGGCGATTTAAAAACAAAATCTAATGCTTTGTCAGCCATCTCATACGTCATATCAAATTGATTTTTATCTTCTGATTGCCGTGATACTTGACAATAAGGACAACTATGATCACACCGTAATGTGACTACAAAAACATGTAAATTAGTAAAGTTAACCAGCTTAGAAAGCCTAGTCCTATATTTTAAAGCTAAAAGTTCTAAAGGTGAATTTTCACCTTCATAACGAATAAAGTGCTTACTACGTAATGAAGAAAATATAGAACTATCAGACGAAATTTTTTTATTTATTAGACTATATAAATCATTATTATTTAATAATAGGTATTCTCCTACCATATTTGTAATGATACAACGCTTATCGTCAAAATGATCAAATTTAAATGGTAAAAGTTCATATTCTTTTTTTGGAATATAGGAATCAATACTTTTAAATTTACTCACTTCCCGCACCTGTTTTTGAAAAAGCAATACCTAATATTAAATTCCGTATCGGAGTAGTTTCATCTCGAATTTTTTCACGTAAGCTATAGTCCAATACGTCTTTTTTAAATTCTTGTATTGCTTTCTCGAATTGGTCATTATCAGCGTCAGATGTAGGCTCACAAATGCAAATAATTTTCTCTTCATTTAGATCAATGTGCACGAGCATAAAATTCATAGCTCTATATGCAGCCTTTTGGATTGCAGTGGAACTATAAACTCCACAATCAAACTCTAATATCACTCTGTTAGACATATTATTAATAACCTGGTTATTAATAACCTGAATAATGTGAACTATGAGAGGCGTGAGAACTATGCGAGCTATGTGAGCTATGTGAGATATGTGACATATGATAATCCATAGCATTTGCCGGAGCTGAAGTTTTCAGAATAAAAGAAAAAGGATCATTTCCGTTAGAAATCATCATGGTTTTAGATGTAAGACCATTGTTAATTCCAGTCTCTGAAGCAGATTCAACTTTGGTATTGATATTCGTAGAAGCTGTCGCATCCCCGCCGGTCAGGCCAGCAGTTAAAACAGCTATAGATGCAAAAAAAAGCCTTTTTTTCATGAGATCCCCCTCACAAACATATTTATTCTTTTGAGTTATTCTAAATATGAGATATTGTCAATTTGTTTATTAATGTTGCCAGTGCTACCAAGATTGACCAGCTTTCCAGTCTTGTGAAAGCAGTGACAATCAATCTGAACAATGAAGATATTGAAATACT
>NZ_WTFO01000006.1:0-5386 GCF_048452985.1 Bartonella sp. P0282 | reverse complement strand
GCATTTATGTAGCCACATTGAAAGGCACGCTTGTCGGAACTTATAAAATTACACCGAAGGTTTCTTCTGTTGCTGTTGGAACACTTGAAGCCACTGTGACGATAAAGGGCGGTGATGTAGATGGGGGAAAAGGAAATTCCAGCTTTATCGCATCTACGACATCCTTTAACGCAGGTGATAGCAAAGGATCAACACTCACCTTTACAGCGAAGGACACCAATAAAAATGCCATCACAGGATTAGGTAACAAACTTACCTTTGAAATTGTTGACGGGGGCGGTAACAAGCCGGATATGAACAAGGTTGTTCTGTCGAACATTCAAGAGACACCGGCTCAAAGCGGCATTTATGTAGCCACATTGCAAGGCACGCTTGTCGGAACTTATAAAATTACACCGAAGGTTTCTTCTGTTGCTGTTGGAACACTTGAAGCCACTGTGACGATAAAGGCCGGTAAAGTCGATGGGGGAAAAGGAAATTCCACCTTTATCGCATCTTCGACATCCTTTAACGCAGGTGATAGCAAAGGATCAACACTCACCTTTACAGCGAAGGATGCTTATGGCAATCTTGTTGCAGGATTAGGCAATGACCTTGCTTTTGACATTGTTGACGGGGGCGGTAACAAGCCGGATGAGAGCAAGGTTATTCTGTCGAACATTCAAGAGACACCGGCTCAAAGCGGCATTTATGTAGCTACATTGCAAGGCACGCTTGTCGGAACTTATAAAATTACACCGAAGGTTTCTTCTGTTGCTGTTGGAACTCTTGAAGCCACTGTGACATTGACCGCCGGTAAAGTCGATGGGGGAAAAGGAAATTCCACCTTTATCGCATCTTCGACATCATTTAACGCAGGTGATAGCAAAGGATCAACACTCACCTTTACAGCGAAGGATGCTTATGGCAATCTTGTTGCAGGATTAGGCAATGACCTTACCTTTGACATTGTTGACGGGGGCGGTAACAAGCCGGATACGAACAAGGTTGTTCTGTCGAACATTCAAGAGATACCGGCTCAAAGCGGCATTTATGTAGCCACATTGAAAGGCACGCTTGCCGGAACTTATAAAATTACACCGAAGGTTTCTTCTGTTGCCGTTGGAACTCTTGAAGCACAAGTGACACTGACAGCCGGTGATGTCGATGGAGGAGAAGGCAATTCCAGCTTTGGCGCAGATAAGGCATCCATTTCAGCAGATGGAACTGAACAATCAATACTCACCTTTACAGCGAAGGACGCTTATGGCAATGTTGTTGCAGGATTAGGCAACAAACTTGCTTTTGACATTGTTGACGAAAGCAACAAGAGACCGGATACGAACAAGGTTATTCTGTCGAACATTCAAGAGACACCGGCTCAAAGCGGCATTTATGTAGCCACATTGAAAGGCACGCTTGTCGGAACTTATAAGTTAAAGCCGCTTGTTTCGGGAGCTGCTGTTGGAACTCTTGAAGCACAAGTGGCAATAAAGGGCCATGATATCGATACCGGACGATCCACATTTGAAGTAGAGCCGAAATCCATTCCAGCAGATGGAACCCTATCATCAACACTCACCTTTACGGCCATAGATGTTTCTGGCAACCCTATGAGCGGGCTTGCTACAACCGGTTCTGGTGACAAGGTTAGTTTTGTCGTGACAGACAAAAACGGAACAACGGTGTCTACAACTGGCAGTCCTGTTTCTCTCACTTCGCCCCAAGAGACAGCCCGCGGTAGCGGCATTTATACTGCTACATTGAAAGGTGCAAAGGTCGGGGAATATACGATCAAACCGAACATTTCCAATAAACCTGTCGGAGAACTTAAAGTTAACGTGACGGTGACAGCCGGTGCGGCGAATGCTGCTAAATCCACCTTTACGGTAACCCAGTCAAGCTTTAACGCAGGTGATAGCAAAGGATCAAAACTCACCTTCAAGCCAATGGACGTGAATAGCAATCCCATCAAGGGGCTAAGTGGCAGCGATGTCGGTTTTACCATCGAAGATAGTAGCGAGAATATAGTGGTTCCCGATGGCACTGCCCTCAATCTGACAGCAATCAAAGAGACGTCGCCTGGAACCTATGAAGCCACCTTCACGGGCACGAAAGCGGATACTTATTCTTTTACATCGACGGTTTCAGGTGTTGCAGTTCTTACCCAAGAGGTAACAATAAACCCCGGTGCAATAAATGAAGGTACATCGGAGTTAAAACTAGAGCCAGAAACAAATGTAGTAGCTACTGAATCATTCGCCATTTTTACGGCCAGAGATATTTACAACAACCTTGTGACAGGGAAGAAGAGCGACATTAGTTTTGTCATCACGAAAAGTGTAGCTGCAATTTCATGGACCCGTTCAGGAATAATGGAATTAAGTGACGGACAATAT
This sequence comes from Bartonella sp. P0282, assembly GCF_048452985.1. Taxonomy (NCBI): domain Bacteria; kingdom Pseudomonadati; phylum Pseudomonadota; class Alphaproteobacteria; order Hyphomicrobiales; family Bartonellaceae; genus Bartonella; species Bartonella sp. P0282. The sequence goes on along the minus strand of NZ_WTFO01000006.1, from coordinate 3,008 downwards.
TCTATGAGTATAACTTCTAACGATCCGGTAACTTTTACAATTACACCGAAGGTTTCCGGTGACGTTTATAACAGTTTAACCAAATCCTTAACTGTAACACCGAGGTAACTTGACGAAAAAAAATCCAGTTTAACAGTTGATAATAACAAGCCTTAACTTGATGATATCGTAACGCTCATCTTTAAATCTAGTGATAGCTTTGGAAATAACTCTGTTTATGATCCTCAAAATTGAGGTTGCAAGCATACACCTCATTTGAATTTCTGGATGCAACAAAAAGTGAAAATGAAGAAGGAACCTATCTGCCGAGGTTTAAAGTTCTAAAGAGGGGATCTGCGGTCTTATCTCCCACTTATGACGGGAAAGTAATTAAAGATGATTTTTACGTTATCCTGTTCGTTAATTCAAAACCGGTAAAAGAAAATACCAAGTTTTATGTGGCGAAGGATAGTTATGCTGAAACTGATTCTGTACATTTAAACATAGGTTTGCGAGATAAAATGGTGATGACGTTATAAATATCACAGATGATATAAAAAATTTTCAAAATAACCAAATGCAAAGTGTACTCACAATTCCGGGGTCGGATTATGTAAGATACTATTGCAATAACTCCACCTATTTAAGAAAAATAGATGGCAACACTTACATACAAGTTCCTTATGAAGCAATAAAAGTCGGCACGAATTTAACGTTCACATTAAAATATCCGGAATGGCAGGACGCATTGTCGAGTAATGCATTTACTATAACGCCAGGCTATGTGTTACCCGAATACTTGAAAATCGAATTGAATAAAAAAGAATATAAAGTGGGAGACGATATCATTGTCAGAATTCATCTCGTTGACAAATTTGGTAATCCCTCAACAGACTTTCATCCAGACAACACCTTCTACATTAATGCACCAAATGCCACACCAACATTGCCGGGGTATATAGGTTATGGTGTGCAGTTTAAAGATTGGATAAAAATAGATGACTATACCTATCAGGTGACCTATAAAGCGACTAAAGTAGGCACCGATCTACAAATATACGCATTGCGGGCTGATTATTCGACCATGCGTAATCACAGGGTGTATAAAATCGGTGATAACTTCAGTATTGTAGACAATTAGAATGTAAGAATATTCTGATAATTAAATGGGTTTTACAAAGCTGTGGTTGCTTTAGTGTTGAAAAAATATGAAAGTTAAATTTATTGATAATCAGCGCAAAGGTTTTTAGTTATCTAACTCAAAACCTTTTCCAATCGTAATGTAGCAAATACCATCGTCGGCCTTTTATTGTGTGATATTGTGGTGTTCATTGTGATATTGCAGTGTTCATCATAAATGCGCAAATAGAAAAGTGGTTTATCTATGCAGGAGTGTGATTGCGCTTAAGAGAATTTAAAGCATAAACCATCGGCTTTATCAAAATGTTGCCTGAATGAACCGCAGCGCGGGCGATAGCCTTTTATCACCAGACGGGCTTGGTAAAGCACAGTGGGGTGAAGGAAATAACGCCAAACAAAATTAAGCAGAGAAAACACAACCAAATTGACTTAAGTAGAGCAATACGCAGCGAAGTTGATTTAGAAAAGGCGAATACACAGCTAAGTAGAATTAAGCAAGGTAGAACGAAGCCCAGTAGATTTAAGTAAGGCAAAGCCCTGCAAAACAGTCGGTTCGGTCTATGTAAAGCGGTGTTAAGTCAAGTTTGTGGGTAACGGTGTATTTCATATTCGGTTGAAATAGCTTTATTTCTTTGCTACTACGATAGGCGCTACCGGCTTTTTTGTTTATAGTTTTAAACATACTGTGTTTTTTAAAACGACCGTGCGGAAAATATCAATTTAGGACGGATGGGCTTATCCAATCTGATCGATGTTGGTAATGGTTTGTAACTTCTGAAAAAAACTTCAAACGATGTTATCTTACGATTATAAAAAAGTATCAGATTACAAATATAATTTTTTTATAGATGAATATCCTGTTTTAAATGTGATAGACATAAAATATCGGTTCTATGTTTAAGTAGAAATGAGTTTAAGTAGAGTGAGTTCTAAACATTCATTTACAATCACGGTGAAAATAAGTCAGGTTCTGGTGGTGTCGTTTACCTGAAAAATGGCATCATACTTTTCAAACATTCAAAAATGTGAAGACAAGCCGGTTCGACAGGTCATCACGATGTTCATAAACCTTATTAATTGTTGCCGCGTGTTACAAAAAATAGCACGCGTCACAGAAAAAATAGTATATGACAAAAAAATAAAATTTAACCGAAAGTATTGGAGGGTATTCTCTTCGTCATAAAAGGCAGAAAAAAAATACAAATATCCATTCTTCATCACGCAAACAAATAAGTGTATAATAGATAATTGGATACGTAATTGATTATTATCAATTTAGAAAAAAATATATGAATGGAAAAAATGCATTATATAATTAAAAAATATTTAAAAAAATGAATTAAATGTATTAAAAATATTATAATAGTAAAATAAGAAATAAATAAAAGCCAAATAAATAACGTTATATTATTTTTTGTTATTAATTAAATTATAAATAATTAAAAAAATGAATTGAAAAAACAAACGGCGATATTATCAATTTGAAATTTAATTAATTATAGATAAAAAATATTCATAAAAATACGTTATTTTGGTAAAAAATTTAAAATTAAAGCGTTTTAAAAAAATTATTTTTATAATAAAAATAAGTTGAAATATGTAATTAAATACCTTAAACATCATCATATGATTCCGTCGTGTAGTTATTTAAAAGAATCGATCGGAAAAATATAATTCATTACTATAATAAAAATCGAAGCTGTGAGAAAAGTGTCATTATCGGGGTAGATCATGAATATGTGGGGTGATTTTTTAAGTCGTTTTAGAAACAAAACGATTTCGTGGCTTACGATATTCTTTTATGTTTGTTCGACATTTCTTCTTACGATAGCGCAGGCGGATGCAGCCCAGAGAAGCCGTGATCGTCAGTATGAGGGGGCTTATGGTAG
>NZ_WTFO01000005.1:0-6441 GCF_048452985.1 Bartonella sp. P0282 | reverse complement strand
GATAATGCGCCATGTCATCAGAAACCGGTGACAGCGGAACATAAACCGTATCCCCCACCGTTACCTTGTCAAAGCCGTTCTTGAAGAAGCGATCCAGATTGAGACGGCGCAACCCCTCAACACTCAAATTATAGCGCTTGGCAACGCTATCAAGCGTATCGCCGGACACCAGCACATAGGCGCGTGTCATGATCGGCGAGCTATAGCCATCAAGCGAGGCGCTTGCACCATCATCCTTCTGCCCGAATAGACTGTTGTCAGCGGCATAGCGTTCACTTCCCGAGTCTCTTTGCGCAGCCTGCGCTGGCATAACCATCGCCAGAAAGGTTGAGCAGACGTAGAGGATAATCATCAACCACGACACAGCCTTTGATACAAAGGTGCTCAAAAAGTTACTACGCATAGACATGAAATCCCCCTTATTTCTTACATGACTTAGTAAAAAATGTTTCGCTATTTCCTACATAGATAAGTTAAAACGGCTCACGTGAGAGTGCATATTGCCGAGCCTTGCACTCAGCCCCCAATAGGCTTGCAAACAGGCTCATACGTGCAAACGAAAGACTTCGTTCACTGATTAGGTGACAGAAGCTTTAGCAGGATTGAATAAACCGGATCCCTCGCACTATTCGGCTCGGGAGAAAGAGAGGGTGGATAAGTAATAACAAATAATCAAACATAACTTTACCGTCTCCTTGATGTATTCCATCAACCCAATAAATTGGACACGTCAGCTAATTCATACGTTAAACATCACGTTAGAGATGCATAAAAGCATCATCCGCTTTTGTAACACCAATACCGATTTTTTGCTGTTTTGCAACCCCTGCGAGAAAAAATACACAAAAAAAACAAATATATTCTTCTGGCGAGTATTAAATATCTAATTAAATTACACTTTTCGGATTCAATCACATCATAAATTTAGATACTATCACTTCATAAACTTATTTATAACGTCACAAGCTAGAATTTATTTTGTCCTGCATCCGGTCATCAACGAGACTGATTATCATTTCACCAACAAGACTGATTATCATTGTTGTTATTATAATGGATGCCGGTGCAACATTATCCAAGATGCATTGACGAGTTACTCTTTGCCGAACCCGCTCATACTGCCAAGAACGGACATCGGTGGCTGAACGCCTGGTCTAAAAAAGGAAAGTCTGCTCTCCAGAAGTATAATTTGCGGAAAAGTCAATGCCAACGATATAATCAACGTCGATACAATGTTGGGAAATATGTACTTGATATAAAAACGCGGCGGTTTTGCTCCCAATTGTATGAAAACGGCAGTATATCCCTGATTATTGGCTGAAACAGCTCATCTCCTTATTATCCTCGCATATCTTTCCCTTCAGGGGAACCCCATAAGACATGTTAATAGTAAAATGGTATTACCGAAAAAAGCTAAGACAACCAAAGATAGAATCTGAACTGGAAAAGCAGCTTGGAAGTCGCCAGCATCATAACAAAATGTTTCATAATACCGTTAAATATTGCAGCTACAAATCCCGAAACTATAGCTATAAGAGCGGAAAAGATTGTCGGAGAACTTCAATCATGGCATTGCGTGACCACCATGCGAGAACCGCCGCACCGCCAAGACCTGTTGTTAGTGTAGGAAGAATAGCATGTTTGAGATTGCCTTGCTCTTTTAATGGCAACCAGCCCGATTGCACTGAAATACGGATACTGGAATAAGCCCTGACACAAATGATGGCATGGTGAAACAGGGGAGAGATAAAGCTATAACGAAACGATTGATCTTACTATCTCTATCCAGTGCAGCATATGCCCGCCAGAAATTCCGATAGCCAGTTTCATAACAAAGCAAGTATCGTTAACAATAGGGTGGCAGTTATCCCGTTCCGCAACATGATCTATCACAGGTCTTCCATCGCTCATAGATACTGCCGTATCTCCATGAAGTAATGCATGGAAGCAAGTGAAGAATTGTTGCCATAATGGCGCATCCAGCCCCCCATTGTTTATGAAATACTGCATGCTTTATATAACTTCAGTCCGCTATATGATTTGCGCAAGGTCAACTGACATGCGTATAAAATGAATGCAAAACGGATAACACAAAACACAGTCAACAGGCGGCGGATAAAGCGCGTTGATAGAAAGTAGATCATATTTTTTCCGCATATTCTACTGTTTCTTCTGAACGGCTTAAACGACGGCAAGAACAAACACACCATGTGATGATGTTAGTTCAGAAGGGATTTTCCCGCATAGCCCCATCAGCTCTTGAGCAATGTGTAAACCACAACCTATGAGGACGATGAGCAGGATTTGGTAGCTCACCTTGTAAGACTACACGATCATCGGGCCATCTTTCTGGCATTGGTACACCCGAAGTCAACGTGTTGATATAAGGATGCTGCGAACGTTAAAAAATCTTGCTGCTTTCATCTATCTCGACGATCCGACCGAGATACATTACTGCAACTCTGTCAAACTGATATGAAGATTTAACTGGCATATATTCGCGATTACACAAAAAAAGAAAATATAAATTTTCAAAGCGCGATTTCTGTTCAGTCCAGACATGTCGCACCGAAACATATATAACAACCGAAATAAGATAATATTTCTGTCAAAATTTCTGATGGTTCATTTTAGAGCCCCATTAATCAGAGATTCTTAAACATGACAGTCAGATGATATTACTTGTTGCAAACCATGCAGAGACAAGTTTCCCTCATACTGTATCAAGACGTGCGATCTTCTATTCCGGATTGTTAAAATGAATTCAAATAGGATAACAACCACAAATTGATTATGTAATAACAACCCATAATTGCGATATTTACTGCGATCCTTTGGTTCCCTGATTAACGGTTACAATTTTTTCTGCCTTGCCTTGTTTTTATATTGATGTGTTGGAGTTTTCTATGATGCTCAAACTTGGCCATCCCGATTTTGCTTATTTAGCATCAGGAAAGCTTCAATCATTGCTTGAAGCAAATCATGCAGAGAGCTGGAATGTCTTTAACCCATCAAATCCTTCAGTAGCAGAACCGATTTTCAGATCGGCGTTGAAGACATTAATTCAATTCTATGTCGCGTTAAGAAATATGCTGTTCCATCTATCGGGATATATCAGAAAAATATTACGATATAAGCAGTTCCAAAGGCTTGTCAGAGAGAATTTCTTGTTCAGAACTCCGACACTTACCTTTCGAGATCAAGCCGATATATTGACTCATATACATATAATACCGATTTTTGATTTCATTTGTTATTTTTTATCAATATGCGATATAATTGGATTAGTTTTCTCTCTGCATTTTCTTTTACCGCTTTAATGTATCGGATTTGCTCTTCAATCCCTTTTGCCATGGTAGAAAAACGCTCATTAAAACCCGTCTCACACACAGTATAGCCTATAGCTTTAGCTTCAACGGCGGCATGCATAAGCTCATCCCTGTCGATAGCTCTAGCCGGGATCACAGGCTTTTCTACAGGCTTACAAACAGCCTCGATCAAGTTGACGACATCAACTCTCGCTTGGTAGGCTAACAAATCTAGACCATGTATCCTGTGTTAGACCCAAACATGCACGCACTGAATGCTATTTCGTCGCTTGAACCAGTCAGTTACCTCGATATTCCCTCTATCCTTCCGGTAAAAGATAATATTGTATGCCTGCACTCTCTATCAATGGCATCACATCATCACTATGCGTACCGCCAAGCAAATAGTCGACACCGAACTCGATCGGCGACTGCACAGATCGCGCCTCACTTTCAACATCAAGCGATAAGACTTAAAGATAATTTTTCGCGCCTGCTGCACGTATGGCTCGCAGCCAAACCGCCCAAACGTTGAAAAAGCAAGCCTGCGTCTTCGTAACCGATATGACACAGCCTCAATCACTTTTGGCAGATAGCTCATTGCATCTGCAATAGCTCTGTCATTTCTTGCGCGCATAAAGATGAAATTCGCATGATTAGGCAACTTCATATCATTCCCTGACGCTGACCTGAAGGCACCAGCCGCTCTACATATTTTATAGCCGTCAGCAAACTTGAGTGCTCGGCTACCCTGCCCCGCAATGTCGAAAGCGGTTCCGCGATCCGGGCTGGAGCGAACAAATGGAAGGCTGGTATAATGTTAACGCCAGTCTCAATTTCTATCGACTTCACGGGTATAAGCTTTGGATCATGATATTGCGCAACAACGACATCGAATTGTCCCTTTTTGCTGTCATAAATATCGTATCACCTGTTCGCGAGCCGCTCACGTCTGTTTCTTCTAAGCGCACTCCATTCGCGGCGGGTTTGATGAAGCCGATTTCCTCATCGACAAAAAGACCACCTTTACCCGCATGGGGATTCAATCCAGCGAAAGCGACATGCAGCCTTTTGGTGCCCAACACTATGATGCCTATATTTGCAAGCCTGATTGCTTATAACCGGTTTTCGTAAGTAACCTGATTTATAGTGTGTCGAAGTGACATCTGGATGGTAACAAGAATTGTACGAATATCTTCATTCAAAAGCATCATGGCAACATGACCGCTACCACCATCATCAGCAAGAATTTCACTGTGTTCTGGACAATCTATTCCAGCAGAATGCATAGCGTTCTTATTGATTGGCAACGTGATAATTCAGCTGATCGAGTATTTTATTTGTTTTTGGAAATGCCAATAGTGGAGCATTTTTAATACGAGAAAAGTGTGTGCCTCAACTGTTCAGGCATCATATACTTTTGGCGAATCTTCTCCCTCACACTATCGCCCATAAGACTAACTTGCATGACGCAATATCGCCCGATATGTAGACCGTCCTACGGATATTGCGGGAACCTACAAGACGCATTTCAGCATAATCTGATGTTAACCCGATTTTCGCCCTTTTTTACAACCGGAGTATTTTCCATCAGTTTCATAGCATTTCTTTAACCTATAAATTGCCACGGCAAGAACCTCATTATTGCGACGTGGCCAACCGAACTTCGGACAATTTTCCCGCACAGCATTGTTCGTGTTAAATGGGCTTGTTTTGGCGGAATAATCTTGCCTGGAAACGGTGCGCGTCCAAGCCATATGAAGGAAGCCGGACTGGATGGGTTTTAAGAGAAGTATAGTTTGATTGAGTTGAAGGCTGATGAGGGAGTGACGGGTTAAGGAGACGCGGGCTAAGTGGCAGAATTAAGTGACAGACTTGAGTGTCAGAATTGCGTGTTAGAATTAAGTTTCCGAGACGGGATCAAACACGGATAAATTTCAACGTTGAAGATCTGTGATAGAGAAGCTTTATTTCCGCTTCGCGAAGCTGGATTTCGTTTTAACATACTGATATTCGGGGGATAGCGTTACGTTGCTCGCGTTTTCCGCTTGTTCCGCTTGGCATTACACACATCCCAAGCGACGAGCGTTTGAAGACAAGCGAAGAAGCGGAGCCACGGGCCGGCATCAGGAAGTGCAGCACTTATATAATGAGGATATTGATAGGTGAGAATCCTGCTAAAGCAATGAACGAGTTTTGTTTTTTAGAAGTTCTGTTCTCCGCCGGTTCTAATGCAAATTGTCACTTTGCGATAGTTTGGGGATGTCCGTAAAGTGACGATCGTAAACCATTTCTGCCACTGACACGTTACAAAACGAGTTAAATGAAACCGCCGGGCAATGAGATATTGCCTATTCTAATTGCCTATTCTATTTGAGTGGCTCCTAAAACCGTGTTTACCAGTCCCGAAGGACATCAATTTCTGCTGCTGACAACGAGATAAATAGCACACAAGGGGGCTTTTAATTAAACAGCAGTTGAACAGTTTTAAAACTGTTAGCGATCACATCCGCCCAAGATCACCACTTATCGAGCTAACGGAGTAACATGATGGAAGCGCGGCCGATGGTCAACAGGGGTATTTGAGGCCATTTTTTAATTCAGATACCCCGCAACGGGATTATCACCAAGAGGGGCAATTGGCAGGATATTTTTGACGTGTGTTTCGATAAAAAGTGACGGAACTTGTTTTTCCTGAAGCTGGATTTCGATTTTAACATACTGATATTCCGGGGATAGCGTTATGTTGCTCGCGTTTTCCGCTTGTTCGGCTTGGCATTACACACATCCCAAGCGACGAGCGGTCGAAGGCAAGCGAAGAAGCGGAGCCACGGGCCGGTATCAGGAAGTGCAGCACTTATATAATGAGGATATTGATAGGTGAGAATCCTGCTAAGGCAATGAACGAGTTTTGGTGTTTTTCGGAAGTTCGGTTTGTTTTCAACATAGGCATGTCCCGACAGCATATTGCAGTAAAGGTCATTAATTCCGCGATCCTAATAGACAACCCACGCACCAAACGACGAGCATCTAAACGTAATCATCGCTGCGACCTCGTTTTTGGAAGCGCTGCGGTATCCAAAGCGGATAATGATAGGCAAAAATTTGTGAGTGGTGAAGTGATGATTGGTTG
>NZ_WTFO01000004.1:13535-132100 GCF_048452985.1 Bartonella sp. P0282 | reverse complement strand
CAACCAATCATCACTTCACCACTCACAAATTTTTGCCTATCATTATCCGCTTTGGATACCGCAGCGCTTCCAAAAACGAGGTCGCGGCGATGATTACGTTGAGATGCTCGTCGTTTGGTGCGTGGGTTGTCTATTAGGATCGCGGAATTAATGACCTTTACTGCAATATGCGGTCGCGGACATGCCTATGTTGAAAACAAACCGAACTTCCGACAAACTAAAGCTTGTTACTTGCTATCGAAAAGCACGTCAAAAACGTCCTGCTAAAACCGCTCAAACGATCACGTGTTCATTAAATTAATTGCTTTCAAATAGTGGCTTCAAACATCCGAGTTGGCAATTGGCTACTCTTTGTCCAGTTATCCCTTGCTGGTCGATAAATGGAACTCTTGGACATGCACGTAATCCGCTAATGGCTTTTGCTCTGTTCATCTATGGTTTAGCTGAAAGCTCTCTAGTGGGAGGTTAGTCTCTTTGGCGGCCGTTAAAATCGATCTGTTCTTCAGGATTAGCAAACACGGTTTTAGGATTCGCGAAATTCGAATAGGTAATGTCTAATCGCCCAACGGGTTCCTTTAATGAGTTACACAAAGTCTCAGAGACAGAAAGGTTCGGAAGATCACTTAGATGGTCAATTATCAGAATGGCCAAGCGATTGAACTATCAGGCGTGTAATTGATGCGTAAAGCGACGCCAAATACAAACGTGTTTTGTGCTGCCCATGCCGTGTGCCGATTTTCTCCCTCCAGGTCCATGTGCGATCAACAATGACAACACAAAGAATAGTATGTATATGGTCAACCGTTTCCTCACCGCTGCACATCATGCACCATATATGACTGATGGCGGCGCTGTTGATATATCTATCCATTTACCAATCGGCGGCAGGCCGTAGAGCTCACGTTTCCATGCATAATAGGGAAGGCCGGGAATGACTTGGGGCATGGTTGTATTATTAAGCTGTGAAGAAAAGTCACCCTTGATTGCAGGTGGTTAGGCAGTAAAGGTATTCTGAACGAGTTAAGGGGGCATCTAAATGCAGCAACAGAACCCACAGGACAAGAAAGAACATATTCCGACCAAAGAGAAAATGACAATAATATCTGGTTGCGTTTTGGTAGCTTTGTCCGTTGCTGTTTGGGGTTATATGTGTGTGAATGGAATCAGACCATTTCCATATAGCACTTTAGTTTTCTGTGGTTATTCGTTCGCATTTGGGATAGGCATAATTTGGGTAACAGTGCTTCTTTCGGAGTATTTTAAACGCGCCGCTTTCTATGCCGCATTGTTTGGTAGCTTTATGGGAGCAGCGTGGTTTTATGTTATTGTAGGGGTGCGTGACAATATAACAACGCAAGCTTTCGGTCAGTTTTCCAATGCCTTTATGGCTATCTGCATATTCCTGATTTCTGGAGGCGTTATATTTAAGACATATCTGGAAAGTTTGAAGAGGGCAAACAAACCAATAATGGACGACGTTGATTATGAAAGCAATAAAAGAGCACTCGCCGCTATAGTTGGTGTTGCAATATTGATTATAGCGTCTTTTGCAATCTCTTACTTCTTTTTTCCTAAGGGGGGAGAAATATTTGATGAGAGCATCACACTTACAAAAATTGTGTTGTTCTCCGTCGGTATTGCAACTTTTTATTGGGCTGCAAAAGCAAATTTTATTAAAACCGCACACATTACCGAACAGATAGCTGAGGGCAAACGGCGTGACCGGGAACTAGCTGCATCACAGCATCGTGATACCGCTCAGTTAATTGCGAATGCTAGCCAACTTTTGGGCGCTAAAAATGATAGTGAGAAGTTTGCAGGTCTCGCTTTTTTGAATGAGATAGCTAAGGACGAAAGCGGAAAATTTTACCAGCAAGCATTTGATATTATACTTTATTTTATATTGTATGAAGAAGATAAAACTACGAACAACAAACCGCGCATGGAGGCTATTAAATACATAGAACCTTTGTATCGAAAAATAGAAGTTTACGAAAAAAAAGAACATAAGAATATTATTTTGAAAGCTTCATCTAAGTCCGAGATACTAGATAATTATTTCGATTTAGTTATGGAATATATTGGATTTAAAATAATCAGGTTTACTGATCCTGATATGTATTATCCTTCGACTTTCAGAAATTGTGATTTTTTTGAGGCAACAATCGAGTGCATCGCTCCTATCAACTGTACTTTTTCTTTTTGTAAGATCACTAATTTAACCGGTGCAATTGTTGGTGTTGGATACATGTTTAAGTATCTGGATAATGAAAACAATGTACTCAAGTTCAACAGGTGTGATTTTTCTGACTATAAACAATCTGGTTCGTTCAGCAAGATTGAAACTAAAGATTGTTTTTATGTTGTGGGGCATGAACCCGAAAACATTGAACAACTTGGCAATTTGAAAGTGTTTCAAACGAGTAAAGAAGCAGACGATTTTTTTATGGGGAAATCTGCATAGAGGGTGAAAATTTCATCGCGTTTTAAACCTCCACTTTGTACCGGAGGAGTTGACTGTTCTGAATAGATTAGAGTGGCTAATAGTACGCAAAAAAATATAACGAGTTATAAGCATTTATAACCCGTCTTAGCTGTTGTCGCTTTTTTGAAAAAGATAAAAAAATATGTCGTAAAGCGGAACACGAGAGATGGTGCCCAGACGCGGAATCGAACCACGGACACGCGGATTTTCAGTCCGCTGCTCTACCAACTGAGCTATCTGGGCAAATCCGATTTTTTAACCGGAGCGCTTGGGTTTATAACATTAAAATTTTGGGTGTCTAGCCTTCAAAACAAAAATATTCAAAATTTGCCCCGATAAGTTCATTTTTTTGGGGATTTGGCATTGCTCTTTGAGTAAACAAGGCTTATTAGCGGCTTTACACCGTGCGCCTATCGTCTAGCGGTCAGGACGCCGCCCTCTCACGGCGGAAACAGGGGTTCAATTCCCCTTAGGCGTACCAGTTAATTTTTCCGAACATATCTGTTGTGAAAATGTCTTAGAAACATTCCGGCAAATATCTTTCTATCTTTGCAGAAGCTCTTTGACGCCATAAGGCCTGTTCATGTGGCCGTAAAAATTTTTAAAGCCGTAAAAAACGGTTTTCAAATGGGCGTTTGCTTATTTACCGATTGAAGTCGCCTGCCTGTTCGATAAATCGAATAATATCCTGAAGCCCTTCGCGGCGCAGCATATCCGTGAAAACGAAAGGTTTGTCGCCGCGCTGGATTTTGGCATCATGTTTCATGACATCAAGATCGGCGTGAACATATGGGGCAAGATCTTTCTTGTTGATGATGAGCAAATCAGAGCGTGTAATGGCGGGACCACCTTTGCGCGGTATTTTTTCACCTTCTGCCACCGAAATTACGTAAAGCGTCAAATCGGCGAGATCAGGGGAAAATGTTGCCGCGAGATTATCTCCGCCTGATTCGATAAATATCATATCAAGGTCGGGATGCCGGTTTAAAAGCTCGTCAATAGCTTGCAAATTGACAGTTGCATCCTCGCGAATAGCTGTGTGCGGGCAACCGCCTGTTTCCACGCCGATGATGCGATCTTCTGGCAGTGCCTGAACGCGATTGAGGATCAGCGCATCTTCTTTTGTATAAATATCGTTGGTAACAACGGCGACCGAGTAATGATCGCGCAACGCTTTGCAAAGCATTTCCGTCAAGGTTGTTTTTCCCGACCCGACAGGGCCACCTATGCCGATACGTAACGGACCGTTTGGTGAATAAGAAGATGTCATGAACGGAAAATCCTTGAATAAAGTGTTTCGTGGCGCATTGCCATGATGTCGGATAGAAAACAACATGAACCGAGATTATCAAGTGTAAGCTTATCGCTGTTATCGGTGATAGCAAGAATTGTCTTTTCGAGCTTTGCCATTATTTTGACTCCGTCGCTTTGGCCAAGCGGAACAAGTCTTATAGCTGCCTGCACCAGATTTGACAGAAATGTGTGGAGATAGGCTGTCAGGACAGATGGCAATGAAATTTCCATTTGATGTCCGAGAACGCCCACAGCAACCGGATAGGGAAGAGTTTTATAGATTTCTTTTGAAAAACCGGTTTGGGCAACTGAGGTACAAAAAGCACGGCCTTGTAAATCGATTTCCAGAAAGCGTTCTTTCGAGGCAGCATTCGCATTGGCTATTTCTATAAGCGCAATAATGGATTTTCCTTGATCGGTTGATCTCCACGCTTCGGCAATGAAAACCACATCATTATGGAGAGATCCGTAATTGGCAAGAGCATCAAGCCAATCAAACGAATCTTCGGCATTTGTGATAAAATTTTCATGGATTGCTTGTTCGAGGCCATGGCTATAGGCAAAGCCTCCGACCGGAAAGACCGGCGAAAAAAGCGTCATCAAACGCAGTAAAGAGGCGTCACCCTGCAACATTAATGATGGTGCCCCGCATGGTCGTGATAAGCTCCGTGGAGAGGTTGAAAAGGAGCCTCGATCTCCTCAATGGTTGCGCCTAAACCTTCAAGCATAGCGCGAATAACCGGATCGCGAGACACGAAAATCGTGTTTTCTTTAATTTCGACAGTTTGATGACGGTTGCCCAAATGCCAGGCAAGTCGGGTAAGTTCGAGTGGAGTTGCCGCTTTGACAGAATAAAGTGGTTCATCGGCTGCGTGGATGAGAAAATACTCACCGTTTTCAGCTTCAAGAACATCGCCTTCAGAAAGATGGACGGGTTCTTTCAAATCCACCATAATCATATCGCCATTGGCAAAATGAAGCAATTTCCGGCGGATATGGCGCTCGTCATGGGAAAGTGAAAGCGCACCTGAAGTTTCACCCCCTTTGGCATCGGACACCGGTATATATTTTGTTGCTCGAAAAGTTTTATAGGACATTTAAACCTCAATAAAGGAAATAGCGCTGTGCCATCGGAAGTATCTTTGCCGGTTCGCAGGTTAATAATTCACCATCTGCGCGCACTTCATAAGTTTCAGGGTCAACGTCGATATGCGGCGTTGCAGAATTGAGTTTCATGGATTTTTTGGAAATTGTGCGGGTGTTTTTGACGGCAACGAGTTCCTTTTCAAGCCCTAGCTTTTCGGCTAGCCCATTATCAATGGCGGCTTTGCTCGTAAAGGTGAGAGATGTGTGTTTGACAGCCTTTCCGAGAGCGCCGAACATTGGCCGGAAGTGAACCGGTTGCGGTGTTGCAATAGATGCATTGGGGTCACCCATGGGTGCCGCCACGATCATTCCGCCAAGCAAAACCATATCCGGTTTTACACCGAAAAAGGCGGGCGACCAGATGACAATATCGGCACGTTTACCGGTTTCTATCGAACCGGTGACATGACCGATTCCTTGTGCAATGGCCGGATTGATTGTGTATTTTGCAATGTAGCGTTTCACGCGCTCATTATCGTTGAACCCGCTATCTTTTCCCAAATAACCACGTTGTTTTTTCATTTTATCGGCAGTCTGCCAGGTGCGGATAATGACTTCTCCGACACGTCCCATCGCCTGACTATCCGACGAGATAATAGAAAAAGCACCGAGATCATGCAGAATATCTTCGGCCGCGATTGTTTCCTTGCGTATGCGACTTTCGGCAAAGGCGACATCTTCGGGTATTTTTGCCGACAAGTGGTGACAGACCATGAGCATATCGAGATGTTCGGCAATGGTGTTTTCCGTATAGGGGCGTGTCGGGTTGGTGGAGGCAGGCAATACATTTTCAAACCCGCAAACACGGATAATATCGGGAGCATGCCCCCCGCCGGCACCTTCTGTATGGAAGGCGTGGATTGTCCGGCCTTTGAATGCCGCGATTGTATCTTCGACAAAACCCGCTTCATTCAATGTATCGGTGTGGATCATAACCTGCACGTCATAATCATCGGCAACGCTCAAACAATTGTCGATTGCCGCCGGAGTCGACCCCCAATCTTCATGAAGTTTGAGCGAAGAAGCACCGGCATTGACCATTTCGATCAAAGCAGCAGGGGAAGACGAATTGCCTTTACCGGCAAGGCCGATATTCATTGGCAAGCTGTCTACCGCTTGTATCATGCGCGCCAAGTGCCAAGGGCCCGGTGTGCAGGTGGTCGCAAGCGTTCCGTGCGCGGGCCCCGTGCCACCGCCAAACATGGTTGTAACGCCGGAATAAAGTGCTTCGTTGACCTGCTGGGGGCAAATAAAATGAATGTGTGAATCAATTCCGCCAGCGGTTACAATTTTTCCCTCCGCCGCAATAATTTCGGTTGCAGGACCAATGATAATATCGACATTTGGTTGAATATCGGGATTGCCTGCTTTACCGATTTTTTCGATAAGACCGTCTTTCAAACCGATATCGGCTTTGTAGATGCCGGTATAATCGACAATAAGGGCATTGGTGATAACTGTATCCATAGCCCCTTGTTCACGTGAATACTGGCTTTGTCCCATCCCGTCGCGGATAACTTTACCGCCACCGAATTTGACTTCCTCGCCATAAGTTGTCTTGTCATCTTCGACAGTTACAAAAAGGTCTGTATCGGCAAGGCGGATATGGTCACCTTTTGTAGGCCCGAACATTTGCGCATAAGCAGCACGCGAGATTTTGTGGCTCATTAAAGATCCCCCTGAATTTTTGCACGAAAACCGAAAATGCGACGTTTTCCCGCTAATGGTATGAGGAAAACATCTTTTTCCTGTCCGGGTTCAAACCGGACTGCTGTACCGGCCGGAATATCAAGGCGCATTCCACGGGCTTTTTCGCGGTCGAATTGAAGGGCAGGATTGGCTTCATAAAAATGATAATGTGATCCCACTTGAATAGGGCGGTCGCCGCTATTGCCGACTTTGAGTTTTATCGCGCTACGGCCGGCATTCATTTCAATATCGCCTGCCTCTGTAATCATTTCTCCGGGAACCATCATATTTCTTTCCGATTGTTAGAACGGGTGGCGGGAATTCGACGTCATGCGGCAGCAAATGCCAGATAAAGCCCTGCAAGAGTGGTCGCAACGCCGCCGATTCTGATTGCGGTTGCGCCATTTGACTGGCCAAAAATTTTGCCTGCTCCCAAGCCGATTGTAATACCGACGCCGTGAAGCAATGCTGTGGCAATAGAAAAACCGGTTCCGTAAGCATAGGCTTCCGAATTTTCGAGTTCGAGACCATGCGCATAACCATGAAAAACAGCAAAAGCACCGACGACGAGCATGGCGGGCATAATGGGAAGATGAACGGCCATTGCCGCAAAGAGCCCCATTGCAATAACGGAAGCAAGAATGACCGGTTCGACATAAGGTAGGGCAATGCCCTTTGTGGCAAGCCAAAAACCGATTGCCATACACACAACAAAACTTGCCGGAACTGCGAGGATCGATTTTCCACCGAGTTGAGCTGCCCATAGGCCGACTGCAACCATAACAAGAATATGATCGAATCCGGTTAACGGGTGTAAAAAGCCGCTTGTAAAAGAGCTATGGTCATGTGGAACACCGGTAAGGTGGGCAAAAGCCGGTGTCGATGTTAAAATCATCAAAGCTGTTATGATTGTCGATTTTGACAAGAGTTTCATGAGAGTTCCCCTAAGTTTTATATTTTTCAATTGTCAGGCTTAACGGATCGGATGGTGGACAGTGACAAGTTTTGTCCCGTCGGGAAATGTTGCTTCAACCTGAATGTCTTCAATCATTTCAGGAATGCCTTCCATGACCTGATCGCGGCGCAATACATAAGCGCCCTGTTCCATGAGATCGGCAACGGTGCGGCCATCGCGCGCACCTTCCACGACAAAATCGCTAATCAGTGCAACAGCTTCCGGATGATTGAGCTTCACTCCCCGTTCAAGTCGTTTGCGAGCAACCATTGCTGCCATCGAGATCAACAATTTGTCCTTTTCTCTTTCGGTAAGTATCATTATTCACCCATAGTTAAATTGACCAAAATTTCGGCACATCTGCACCTTTTGTTAGCAGTTTTACCAAAGGAGCAAGTTTTTCCCTCAAAGAATAGGAGTCCTTTTCAATCATCCTTGCAAGAAACTTGCCATTCCACGCAGAGACCCCTCCGGATTGTCCGATAATCTCTCTCGCAGCCGCTTCGTGCCTCTGATAATCATCGGCAATGTAGAGAATTGTGGCAATGGCCTGATTGGCGTTGAAAATTGCAGGGCGGGTTGATTGCTGTAAAATATTGCCATTGATTTTAAAGGCTTCAAAATGGACAAGCTCATCGCAAAAACGCACCTGCCACTCGTCATCAATAAAGCCGTTGACAACTTTCTCTCCCATTAATTTCCGGCCGAAAACAAAAGCTTCTACCAGAAGAAGAGCCGCACCTTCTTCCATCTCGACGGTGATTTTGCGTTTTAATGCGCCACGATTGAAAAAAATTGTTTCCTGCGGGAGCCAGAACAATGTCGAGTTTTTTCTTAAATTTAGCGAAATATCGATCCCGGCGGGCATACCATCAAGCGAGCGATATATTTTTTCGGCGGCTTGTGTGGTAATGGTTGCTTTTGTTTTTTCACCGAGTTCGCATTTCCAGAAAAGTTTGTCGCCACCGGTCACACCGCCTGCCGTATTGATTTGCACAGCCTCGAAATGGTTGTCGGAATAAAGCGGAAAACGTAATTTCAACGAGCCGGATTGATAAAGTTTTTCCAAAGATGACCGTTGATCTTTATAAACCGTGCTGAAGGAAGCGCTGCCTTCCATGCGCTGCATTACGGCTTTTTTTAAAGACGAATTTTGCAAATTATTTCCGCCCCCTAGTTTTAAAAAAAACTAATGGTTTCTCTAACCGCTATATGACAGCAATTTTTCTATAAAACGCAATTTTTATCTTGAACGTGAAGTGACCAACTTGTTGAAAACAGTTATTTGGAAATAACCTCGGTTACATCATAAACTTTGGTCGATTGTGCTTCGGGCGTATGCATCATGGTGACAACCCAATGGATGCGACGAGTATTTAATGGTAAATCCATTGAAATTCCACCCCCCGTACTGTCGGCGCCGGGGTCAGAAAAGCCATAAGGATCACGTCCGTAATTAATGCCGAAAGTCGGCATTTTTGAAGTTTGTGCACCTTCGGACGTGTCATTGATTGTAAAATAACGATAGCCGCGACGTTCTGCCGTAAAAGCGGCACGCCTCAGGACATCGGCGGGAATGCCAACTTCATTTGTCGGGCGGGTGTTGAATTCGTAAATATTATCGGGTGATTTGAGCTTGGGAACCGATTGGCAACCGCTTAAAAACAACAGCGGAATGATTATAAGGCTTAAGCTTTTTTTCCAATGCAATTGTTTCATTCTGTGCCCTTCCCGTTTGAAAGCCCATCATAGTTTTATTAGTCCTTTCCGACAAGAATGATTATCGTTATGTGATTGGCTAACGTTTTTTGAAAGAGAGGTGAATCATGTTTGTCGTGATGGGGGCAACCGGCCATATCGGTTCGGAGCTCGCTAAGAATCTGCTTCGTTCGGGGAGGGATGTGACAGTGGTAACCCGTTCCGGAAAACGCGCTGAAAACCTTGTCAAACTTGGTGCGCAATTAGCGGAAATTGATATTTCCGACTATCGTTTGTTCCATCAGGTTTTGAAGCAGGCGAGCGGCGTTTATATCCTTAATCCCCCAGCCAATCCTGTTTATGATGTTGATCTTGAAGAGCGTGGAACAATTGCTGCGATGACGCGCGCACTCGAAAACACCAATCTTGAAAAAGTCATTGTGCAGTCGACTTATGGAGCTCAGAGAGGTGACCATATCGGAGATTTAGGCAGCCTTTATTTATTGGAAGAAAAAGTTAAAGAGATTTATCCGGAAGCGCTGATTGTTCGCGCAGGCTTTTATATGTCCAATTGGGATTTTGCTCTCAACGAAATTATCGAAAAAGGATGTTTGACCACCATTTATCCCTCCCATTCTATCATTCCGATGGTCGCTCCCCGCGATATTGCCGATTATCTGACAATGCTTGTCGAATGTGGAAAGGCTGGCATTCATTATGTTGAAGGGCCGGAACGTTACACGGTTCAAGATGTCGCATCCGCTTTTGAAACGGCACTCGGAAAACCGGTAAAACTTAGAGGAGTGAAGAGGGAAGATATTGAAAATTATTATCTTTCCCTTTCTTTCTCGAAATCAAGTGCAATGTCATTTACTGCGATGGCGTTAAAGACAATAAGTGGTGATTGGCCGCCATTGAATAAAATAGAGAGAGGAAAAATAACACTTCAACAATACATTGAAAAACTCTGTCTAAAAGCGGCTCAGATTAAATAATTTGTGATAATCTATTTTTTTACTTGTGTTGAAAGTGCCTTTCGGATAATCACGTCAGCGGGCCACCTCTTCCCAACGAGAGGCGAGCTATCTGAAAGGGTAGAATATTATGACAAATCTAAACGAGCCGGGCGTGCGCCCGAACAATCCCAATTTCTCTTCTGGTCCCTGTGCAAAGCGTCCCGGTTGGACGGTTGAAGCGCTTGCTGATGCGCCGGTTGGCCGTTCACATCGTGCAAAAATTGGTAAAGCCAAGCTGGCAGAGGCAATCAACCTCACCCGCGAAGTGCTGGAAGTTCCTGCAAATTATCGTATCGGCATTGTTCCCGCATCCGATACCGGTGCTGTTGAAATGGCACTGTGGTCACTCCTTGGTGCACGTGGCGTTGACATGCTGGCATGGGAAAGCTTCGGTTCGGGCTGGGTAACAGATGTTGTCAAACAATTGAAATTGACCGATGTGCGCAAGTTGGAAGCGCCTTACGGTGAATTACCGGATTTGACCAAAGTCGATTTTGATCGTGATGTTGTTTTCACATGGAATGGAACAACATCGGGTGTGCGCGTTCCTAATGCCGATTTTATTCCGGCTGATCGTAAAGGGCTTACGATTTGCGACGCAACATCCGCTGCATTTGCACAAAATCTCGATTTCTCGAAACTTGATGTTGTAACATTCTCCTGGCAAAAAGTGCTGGGTGGCGAGGGTGCACACGGTGTGCTTATTCTTGGGCCACGCGCGGTAGAGCGTCTTGAAACCTATACGCCCGCATGGCCGTTGCCAAAAATTTTCCGCATGACAAAAGGTGGAAAACTCATTGAAGGTATTTTCGAGGGCGCAACAATCAATACGCCGTCTATGCTTTGTGTCGAGGATTACCTTGATGCATTGAAATGGGCAAAGTCGATTGGCGGTCTGAAAACTTTGATGAAACGGGCTGACGAGAATTTTGCTGTTCTTGACAAGTTCGTTACCAAAACGCCGTGGATCGAATTTCTGGCGAAAGAACCGGCGACCCGCTCGAACACTTCCGTATGCTTCAAAATTGTCGATCCGGCTGTGGCTAAACTTGATGCAGACAAGCAGGCAGCATTTGCCAAGGCTATTGTCAACCGTCTGGAAAAAGCCGGTGTTGCCCATGACATAGGCGCCTATCGCGATGCACCGTCAGGTTTACGCATCTGGGCCGGTGCCACGATCGAGGCCGCCGATCTTCAGGCATTGACGGAATGGCTCGACTGGGCTTTCAAGGCTGAACAAGCAGCTCTTTAAAAATTAAGTTTCCCTTGTAGCGGCTTGTTTCAAGGCCGCTCATTCCCCCATTTTACAAAATTTTTGGAGGCCATAATGGCACCTCGTGTACTCGTATCTGATAAATTATCCCCGACCGCTGTCCAGATTTTCAAAGATCGCGGCGTTGAGGTCGATTACAAACCGGAACTCGGTAAAGACAAAGAAAAGCTTCTCGAAGTTATTGGCCAATATGATGGTTTGGCTATCCGTTCGGCAACCAAAGTAACGGAAAAACTTATTGCCGCTGCAAAAAATCTGAAAGTTGTCGGTCGTGCCGGTATCGGCGTTGACAATGTTGATATTCCGGCCGCTTCACGGCGCGGTATTATCGTTATGAATACGCCATTCGGCAATTCGATCACAACCGCAGAACATGCCATTGCATTGATGTTTGCTGTTGCCCGTGAATTGCCCGCCGCCGATAAATCGACCAAGGCTGGTAAATGGGAAAAAAGCCGCTTTATGGGTGTTGAAATCACTGGCAAAACTCTCGGTATTATCGGCTGTGGCAATATCGGTTCGATTGTTGCAACCCGCGGTGTCGGCTTGAAGATGAAAGTGATTGCCTATGACCCGTTCCTTTCGGATGCCCGTGCCAAAGAACTCGGAGTCGAAAAGGTCGAACTGGATGATCTTTTGAAGCGCGCCGATTTTATCACATTACACACACCGCTCACCGATAAGACACGCCATATCATCAATGCCGAAACGATCGCCAAGATGAAGAAAGGCGTAAGACTTATCAATTGTGCACGCGGTGCGCTGGTTGTCGAAAAAGACCTTGTTGACGCTTTGAAGTCAGGCAAAATTGCAGGTGCTGCGGTTGACGTTTATGAAGTCGAGCCACCGGCAGCCGATGATCCTCTCTTCAGCCTTGATAATGTCGTTTGCACGCCGCACCTCGGTGCGTCGACAACCGAGGCACAGGAAAACGTTGCTATTCAGGTTGCCGAACAAATGTCGGATTATCTTATCAATGGTGCTGTCAGCAATGCAATCAATATGCCTTCAATTACGGCAGAAGAAGCACCGCGCTTGAAGCCGTTTGTCAAACTTGCCGAAGTTCTTGGTGCTTTTGTTGGCCAATCAACCGAGGAAGACATCAAGGAAGTCGAGATTCTGTTTGACGGTTCAACCGCTACCATGAATACGCGTGCGCTCATCAGTGCCGCATTGGCCGGTCTCATCCGCCCGCAACTTGCCGATGTCAACATGGTATCGGCACCGGTTCTCGTTAAAGAACGCGGTATTATTCTTTCCGAGGTCAAGCGCGATAAATCCGGTATTTTCGACGGCTATATCAAACTGACTGTCAAAACATCGAAGCGCACACGCTCCATTGCCGGAACCTGCTTTGTTGACGGCAAGCCGCGCTTTATCCAGATCAAGGGTATCAATCTTGATGCCGAGGTCGGCCCGCATATGCTCTATATCACCAACACCGACACGCCGGGAATTATCGGTACAATCGGTACAATTTGCGGGAAATCCGGCGTGAATATCGCAAACTTCGCTCTGGGACGTAATGAACCGGGTGGTGACGCGATTGCGCTTCTTTATCTTGATGCTCGTATTCCCGATCAAGTGCTTGATGAATTGCGCAAGATAAAGGGTATCAAACACACTCAACCTCTGGAATTCGATGTCGCAAACGGTTGATTGAACCGTGAAATATTGGCGTCCAATGAAAGAAAGCGATCTGGCAGATGTCTGCCGGATCGCTTTAATTTGTCATCCGGATTTTCCGGAAGAGGATGCGGTGCTTGAAGAAAAGTTCAATCTTTCTCCTTTGTCCTGCTTTGTATTTTCTGACGAAAATCCTGCCTCCGGAAACATTTCAGACTTGAGTCCGGTCTCCCGAACAAGTGCAATCTATGGTTATTGCCTTGCCCATCCTTTTAAAACCAATTCCATTCCTGCTCTTGATTGTCTGCTTCATAAACTTCCGGAAAAATGCGATACGCTCTATATTCACGATCTTGCTTTATTGCCCGAAGCGCAAGGCGGCGGAAATGGCAAAAAAGCGGTTGAACTTCTGGTCGCTGTCGCTGAGCGGGAAAAACTCGAAACACTTTCCCTTGTTGCTGTTCATGGGTCACAAGTCTTTTGGCAA
The DNA here is from genome assembly GCF_048452985.1 of Bartonella sp. P0282. Classification (NCBI taxonomy): domain Bacteria; kingdom Pseudomonadati; phylum Pseudomonadota; class Alphaproteobacteria; order Hyphomicrobiales; family Bartonellaceae; genus Bartonella; species Bartonella sp. P0282. Next base: position 118,432 of record NZ_WTFO01000004.1, on the reverse strand, counting down.
AAGAACGGGTTTAAAACGGTTGATGTGTCAAAGGAAATGAAGCAAAAATTGCTGACTTATAGCGAAGACGCCAGTTATATGACACGTAATCTCTGAATTTGCATTTCCTTTCCGGAAGACAGGCGATGTTGAGGAGCGGCTATCGGCTTTGCGCAATCAACCTATCTAACAATTACGCTCTCTTATTTCTATGAAACGGAATTTGCCAAAACGAAAACTCCGGCGATTGTTCAACAAAATGCAAACGTTGTGAAACCGTATAATCGTCGGCTTTGCGATATTCGGGATGATAATCTCGATTCACTCTTCAGAGTGTTAAGGCTTTCATCATTATTGTGTATTGCTATTCCAAATGCCGGATGGTTATTCTTTTGATGCAACGAATTTTTGCAATGAATTGCATTTCTCCCGCCATTATCAGCTTCGTTGGGAAATCGGGTTATTTTATCAAAAGAGCACGCAGGTCTTTTTGTGCGCTTGATGAACGCGGTGCTTTAGAAAAATTGTCGGGAAGGACGAAGTGGAACGACGGGGAGAACCGCCCAAAAAGCCGACATATTGAAGGCGCAAGATTTGCATTAAAAACGATAATGCGATGCGCCGAACTTCGCATGTAAGAAAACCAATGACCCGAAGCCGTTAGAGACAGTTTGGTAAATTGATAACCGGTTGAAATCCCGCGCCATTTGGCAACTTGAAATAACACGAAGAAGGCGGCCATCCTGATTGTTTGAAGGGGTGATTAATTCTCTCTGCTATAGGCCGGTGTGTCCGGTTATTCATATCAATCAAGAATATAAATAGGCCTTGATGACAATCAGGTTTTGCACACAACATAGATATGTTCTGTACATATCACAGAAGACAAATGAAAAGCAGCAACGGTGTGCAGAAAACGGTCATATAAAACGCTCCTATCAAGAAGCGTTCATGGAGTAAAAAAACGCGCTAAATAAGGATAGGGTACAAAAAACGCGCTGAATCAAAATAAATCCAGCGCGTATATTTTTTAAAGTCTATAACGACTTATTTTTCGGCATGGGCATGTTGTTTGCGTTCTCCCACCATTTCGATGGCAAGAAGCAATACAGAGATAACGCCACCACCGATCATGAGGAGGAAACCACCGTTCCAGCCGAAATAATCGACAGTGTAACCGACGATCGCGCTAGCAGCAACCGAACCGCCAAGATAACCGAAAAGACCGGTGAAACCGGCAGCCGTACCGGCAGCTTTCTTCGGCGCCAATTCGAGAGCGTGAAGACCGATCAGCATAACCGGCCCGTAAATCAGGAAGCCGATAACGATCATGCAGATCATGTCGACATTGGGATGTCCTTCGGGGTTGAGCCAGTAAATAACAGTGGCAATGGTCACCAATGTCATGAAGAAAACACCGGTTGCACCACGATTGCCCTTGAATACCTTATCAGACATCCAGCCGCACAGAAGTGTGCCGGGAATACCTGCATATTCATAGAAGAAATACGCCCAGGAAGACTGGTCAACGGCAAAATGCTTGACTTCCTTCAGGTAAGTCGGTGACCAGTCAAGAACGCCATAACGCAAGAGGTAAACAAAGACATTTGCAAAAGCGATATACCAGAGGAGCTTGTTGGGCAAAACATATTGGGTGAAGATCTGCTTTGTGGTGAGCTCGACTTCGTTTTTTTCCGAATAGTTTTCCGGATAGTCGTTTTTATATTCTTCAATTGGCGGTAAACCACATGATTGCGGTGTATCGCGCATCATTGCAAAGGCGAAAATTGCCACCAGAATGGCCGCAAAAGCCGGCATATAAAAGGCTGCGTGCCAGTCATTGAACCAGGCCATACCAAGCATGAACAGAATTGGCGGAAGACCACCGCCGACATTATGCGCACAGTTCCATAAGGAAACGATGCTCCCGCGTTCCTTTTGTGACCACCAGTGCACCATTGTGCGCCCGCAGGGAGGCCAACCCATTCCCTGAAACCAGCCGCAAATAAACAACAGCACGAACATGACGGCAATGCTGGATGTAGCCCAAGGGACAAAGCCCATAATCAGCATGACAACAGACGCGAGAATCAAACCGACAGGGAGAAAAACACGCGGGTTGGAACGGTCGGATACCGCCCCCATAATAAATTTTGAAATGCCGTAAGCTATAGAAACAGCCGATAGCGCAAAACCCAAATCACCACGGGTAAAGCCTTGCTCGACCAGCGAAGGCATTGCCAGAGCAAAGTTTTTACGTACGAGATAATAGGCGGCGTAACCGAAGAATATCCCAAGGAAAATCTGCCAACGCAGACGACGATAAAGCGGGTCGATTTCCGCTTCGGGTACACGCGGCTTGTTAGGCGCGTGTTGAAAAATGTTTAGCATGAACTGCCTCCCATAGATATCGACAGAACGCAACCTGAAAAAATTTGGCGTTTCATGCGCAAATCGGTGAAATTTCCACCGCAAGGACAAGAAAACGTCGCATAGCTGTTACATTCCAATGATAATATGATCCAATTTGTGCACAGTAACACGTTATGTTTTCGTTGTGAGTTCAATTAATTTCAATATTGAACAATCCACAATTAAATACGAATAAATGGTTAAGACGAAAAAGACAATGTTAACCGGCGGCATTCGTTTTTAAAAAGAAACACCAAACAACATTGAATGCCAAGGCAATAGATGACTAACCAATTGTTTTTAAAAAATAATTTTTTTAAATAATTTAAATTTTTTCATTTCTTTTTAAATAAACAAATTAAATAAACAAATGTTTTTGTCATCTTTTTTGGCTTTTGACTGCACTATTTTTGACCTCGTATTTTGCCGATTAAATAATTTATAAATCAAAAAAATCATTAAAAACAATAGGATAATAAAACGTTTTTGTGTCGCCCTACAATTATCACCGATTGTTGAACAATGTTCAGTTTTTTAGCCTGTGCAAGCGCGCAAAAATACCCTTTTCAAAAATTTTTTAACAGTGAAACCGCAGTTTTGAAAAATATTGTCCCAATAGGGAACAATTGTACAGGGAATCACTAAAGTTACGTCATTTATAATTTAAATCGATTTAAAAAGATTGAAAGAATAAAGCGGTCTTCATAGCCGGTCTTCTTTATCAGATGGAAAGTTTCATATCACCACGGTTAAAAAGGCCACTATTACCAGCAGGCGCGAAGAGGCGGGTATCATCGGGTAATGCAGAAGGAGCGGTGTTAAAGGGCGATACAGAACAAGTGGTGTTACGGGTGAAACAGAAGATGCAACGTTATAAAGCAAGAAAGAATGGACGGTTTTTTGCTCTTAAAAAATCGAATGGAATTCCGTGATGGGCGTTTACGGGTGTTGAAGCGGCGAGGTTTAAAAGAAAAGCAGAAACGGGAACGGAAAAACGGACCGAATGAAAATGTGAGGATAGGTTAAGGAGAGGGAAAAACGAAACCGTGGGTGGATGGAGTTGGGCGTCAACAGTTAGACGCAGACGCAAATAGCTTGAGTTAGACTGCGATAGATAGACATAGATAAACAACGGCGCGGATAGTGGAACAAGGAGGGATGCAGCCAGGGATAGAAAGATATAGATTGATAACAGCGCGGTTAGAAGAACAAAGACGCGGTTATCCGGATATATAGACAAAAAGCGTAGATGGAGGAGAAGCCGTCGCCGTCAGATAGATGCCGACGCGGATAGATGGATTTAGACCGCGATAGATGGACAAGGAGGCGGAAAGAGGGACAAAGAAGCGGAGACAAGACAGCAGCCAAGGATAGAAAGACATAGATTGATAACAGCGCGGATAGAAGAACAAAGACGCGGTTATCCGGATATATAGACAAAAAGCGTGGATGGAGGAAAAGCCGTCGCCGTCAGATAGATGCCGACGCGGATAGCTGGATTTAGGCTGCGATAGATAGACAAGGAGGCGGAAAGAGGGACAGAGAGGCGGAGACAAGACAGCAGCCGCGGATAGATAATGGCGATAGATAACGGCACGGATAGAGGAACAAAGACGCAGAAAGGAGGAAGCAGATAGAGAGACGAAGGCGCGGATAGAGGGACAAAAGAGGGGATAGAGGGAGAAAATCGAGGAAATAAGGAGGACGATATCGGGTTATCTTTTCGGCGTTTCCGGTTTTTCTCTCTGATAAAAAATCATGGGCTTAAAAAGCGGTTCTAGCAAACCCGATTTTTACGTGAAATCAATATGGGGCGATTATCCGGAATAATTCATTCTCCGACATAATTTTCCGGCATAAAAGTACAAAATTTTTTGGCGTAAAAGCACAAAAGAGGAGTCGCACTCGCCAATAGAGTTCGGTATAAGAAAACCGTTTATTTCTGAAGGAAGGTAAAAGAACCTTCACATAGGACGGAGAAAATTATGGCCAATGTAGTGGTTGTCGGCGCACAATGGGGCGACGAAGGAAAAGGCAAGATTGTTGACTGGTTATCCGAGCGTGCAGATGTTGTTGTACGCTATCAAGGCGGACACAACGCCGGACATACATTGGTTATAGATGGAACAAGTTACAAGTTGTCACTTTTCCCGTCGGGCGTTGTTCGTGGAAAACTGTCAATTATCGGCAATGGCGTTGTTGTTGATCCGCACCATTTTGTTGAAGAGCTGAAAAAACTCAGAGATCAGGGAATTAAAATTACACCTGACAATTTGCGTATTGCTGAAAATGCACCGCTCATTCTTTCGCTTCATCGCGATCTTGATGCAGCGCGTGAGGATGCCACATCGAGTCTCAAAATCGGTACGACAAAACGCGGCATCGGTCCGGCTTATGAAGATAAGGTCGGCCGTCGGTCCATTCGCGTGATGGATCTTGCAGAACCTGATACTTTGATGGCAAAAATCGAACGTCTGCTTGCCCACCACAATCCGCTTCGCCGCGGCATGGGAAAACCTGAAATCGACCCGAAAACACTTTATGACGAACTGATGGAAGTCGCCGCCGACATTCTTCCCTTTATGGATCGCACATGGAAGTTGCTTGATGAACAGCGTCGCGCCGGTTCGCGCATTCTTTTTGAAGGCGCCCAGGGCGCGCTTCTTGATAATGATTTCGGCACATATCCATATGTGACTTCATCCAATACGATTGCCGGTCAGGCTGCGACAGGATCGGGCATGGGGCCGGGGGCAATCAACTATGTTCTGGGAATTGCCAAGGCCTATACCACGCGCGTTGGTGAAGGCCCGTTTCCGACCGAACAGAAAAATGAAGCAGGCGAATATCTCGGAACACACGGACATGAATATGGCGTTGTAACCGGACGCAAGCGTCGTTGTGGATGGTTTGATGCGGTATTGTTGCGCCAGATGATTGCTGTTTGCGGCATTAACGGCATTGCTTTGACAAAGCTTGATGTTCTTGACGGGCTTGACGAGATCAAATTGTGCGTCGGCTATGAGCTTGATGGCAAAAAAATCGACTATATGCCTTCCTCCATGGGCGCACAGACCCGCCTGAAACCTATTTACGAGACAATGGAAGGCTGGAAAGAAACCACTGCCGGCGCAAGAAGCTGGGCAGAATTGCCTGCAAAAGCCGTAAAATATGTTCGTCATATTGAAGAATTGATCGGTGCTCCGGTAGCACTTTTGTCAACGAGTCCGGAACGTCTGGATACAATTCTTGTGACGGATCCGTTTGAAGACAGGTAAAATGACGTTATTTTTCTTGACATTATGCGAAGATGTCAGAAATTGACGATTGTTTTATAAGGCTATATTTATTTAGTCTCAAAATATAAGCTTACCGGATAGAGTTGTTTAAGAACAATATTGGTCAACAATCGGTAGCAACCGACCGATTAATCGGTTGCCGGTTGTTGTAAATATGAGAAAGCAAAAAACCGATGGCGAATTTCGCAGGTTTATTGAAAAAGACGATCGACGCTCAGGAAAATCCCACACCACAGTTGCGGGCGCGGGTTTATGCCCGCGCACGTGAAACGGTCGAGCGGAAACTTGCCGAGACCAATGTTCCTCAAAACGTTGCTGAAGCACAAATGAAAGCACTTGATTATGCTATCAAAAGTGTTGAAGCCGACTATGTCGCGGTTGAACAGGAATTGCTTTCTACCATCATGGTAAGGAAACCGGATGAACATTCGCCGGCACCTGATACCGATTTTGCAAAATCGGCAATAAACAATCCGGAAATCGAAAAAAATATAACGTCAGCACACCCGTTTCCGTTTTCGCATGAAAATGCGGGCAATGATGTCCATGGGCAGGTTCCTGAACGTTCGGAACGGGAAGAACAGTCTGCCGCTTCTCTAACAAATCATGAAAGAGAAATTCCGGTCGGGGGGGCTGATAACCGGTTTTATGCTTCACGAGGAGAAGTCCATCATGGAAGCAGAAATGAAAATAAAGAACATGTGAGCCATAGGGAAACACCCGTTGCTTCCGGCGAAGCCGTTTCCCGAAATAGTGAAATCCCGTCGTCAGGGTCGGGTAAACAGGAAGAAGCGTACAGCAGGTCGGAAGACGCTTCCACTGTGGCAGCACAACAACCCGACAATTATCGCGCCTATAAAACAGTGCCGGATGCCGAACCGGTCAACATGGAAGCCATTATTGCGGCTGAAAAAGAGGCTTTGGAAGAACAAGCCGAAAAAGAACAACAATCGGCGAAAGCCTTGGGCAATAATCAACAAAATGGCGATTATGATATTGTTTCGGATATTTTTGTGCAAGCTGCCCGCCGTACGGAACGTCGTGCTGCGCGAAAGCGGGCGATTGTGATCGGTCTGTCAAGTGCAGCAGTCATTATTGTGGTGGCCGGTGTTCTTTTGACAGCCTGGAGTTTCCTTTCAGGCAAAGACAAATCACATGAAGCGGAAAAACATGTTGCCGGAAACAGTGTGAGCGAACAACCCAAAGAAAAATTCACACAGCGATTGCTGGAGGATGGCAGCGAAGTTGATGAAGGCCCTGCGAAAGCGGCAGCCAAACCGGGTGAAGGCACGTCAACATCGGCTGGCACAACCGGAACTGCAAACCAGCAGGAACAAGCCGGAGAGGCAACATTCTATCAGGCGCGCACCTATCAGAAGGACGAAAAAGTCGAAACAGGTACAGTTCAATGGTCTTTGGTCAAGGACAAAGCCAATGCGCAAAATCCGGAAGAACTTGCGGTGCGCGGCAATGTTACAATTCCCGACGAGAAATTATCTTTAAGGTTGACGATCCGGCGCAATACGGATCCGTCATTACCTGCTGCCTATCTTATTGAAGCTATTTTTATTGTCCCCGATGATTTTGAAGGCAAGGCAATCGACAATGTTCATGAATTGACATTCAAGGATAGCGAACAGGCTCCCGGACAACAGTTGACCGGAACAGTCGAGGCGAAGATCGACGATGATTTCTTCCTCTTTGCATTAAGTGGTGCCAATCCGTTCAGGGATCGCAACTTGCAACTTATGAAGCAATTGGGGTGGATCAGGCTGGTTGTTACCGACAAAAACAGCCGTATTTCGGAATTGACTTTTTCCAAAGGACCAAATGGTGAAACTATTTTCAATCAGGTTATCGATAGCTGGTTGAACCAGAACAACAAGCCTACCCTCTACGATCAGAAGCAGAATTCTACCACTAAAAATACCGATAATCAGGGAGGTGAAGAAGGCGGAAATGGTGGAGTTGCGCCACAGGTAAACTCCGGTGAAAACAGCGAAACCGGTCATAATGGGGAAGGTAATCCCGATAGTCGGTCTTAGAATAATCAATCGAATTTGAATGTTGAAGGAACAAATAGCGGTAAGACACCGGATAACGGTGAGGCAACCGATGGAGGGGAAGAGGATACCGAATAATATCTTCTATTCAGTTTCCTCTTAATCCCGACATCCAGCTCAATTCTTCATGGCCTGTCGGCAAACAATTGACCTTACAGTTCACTCTTCCGGCAATTGGTAGAGAGCAAAGAAAAAACAATAACCGGATGCGGGCGACAAAATTCCGGTTACAGCTTTAAGAATGACGATAGTCTCTGTTGCTGTTGCTGTTGCTGTTGCTGTTGCTTTCACGATGATTGGTTCACTCCCGTCACGGCTGAACATTAAAAACAGAAAGGCTCTTGCGAGCCTTTTTGATTTGCCGGATCGAGAGGAAATTCTACCGTTTTTATTCTTATTGCTTTCAAAGTGAAATCAAAAAACTTGAAACGCTGTTCAAGCCATTTTACTTCGCGGTTGCCGATGCAATTTTCTTTTGTGTGGTCGGTAAAAGCGCATGTTTTTGGGCAATAGCTTCTGCTTTGACTGCGTTTTGCACTTTTTCAAAAGCACGCACTTCAATTTGACGAACACGCTCACGGCTAATTCCGAACTCGGTCGAAAGCTCTTCCAGAGTGACAGGATCATCGGACAGACGGCGGGCTTTAAAAATCTTTTTTTCACGATCGTTCAGACTATCCATAGCCTTTTCCAACATGGCACGGCGATTTTCAAGCTCGTCCTCTTCGATCAATAGCTGTTCCTGGCTTCTTGAATCATCAACCAGCCAATCCTGCCATTCTCCACTTTCACCTTCGCTGGCACGGATCGGTGCATTCAACGATGTGTCGCCTGACAGACGACGGTTCATCGAGATGACATCATCCTCGCTGACATTGAGGCGGGTTGCAATTTCTTTCACTTGTTCAGGATTGAGGTCTCCATCGTCCAGAGCCTGAATTTTGCTTTTGACTTTTCTTAAATTGAAAAACAGCCGCTTCTGATTGGCGGTGGTGCCCATTTTAACAAGGCTCCACGAGCGTAAAACATATTCCTGAATGGAAGCCTTGATCCACCACATAGCATAAGTGGCAAGTCTGAAACCGCGTTCCGGCTCGAAACGTTTGACAGCCTGCATCAGGCCGACATTCCCCTCGGAAATAACCTCGCCGATCGGTAACCCGTAACCACGATAACCCATTGCAATTTTCGCAACGAGTCTTAAATGACTGGTAACAAGTTTATGTGCTGCCTTCGGGTCGTTATGCTCGCGATAGCGCTTTGCAAGCATATATTCTTCCTGCGGCTCCAGCATAGGAAACCGGCGTATCTCTTCCAGATACCGGGCAAGTCCCCCATCACCGTTGGCAACTGATGGTAAATTTGTCTGGGCCATAAAGCACCCTCCTTTAGCGCGTTCTCCCGTCATAGGCGAAAACGAAAAATATCCTTTTAGAATAGGATGTAACAAGCATATTACACCTTCTATATGGCCTTTTTAAGAAACAAGCAGATGTCAGGTTGACGTTCCATCAAACAAACCCGCCAAAGCCAGAATAGTTTCACCTAAATTTCCGAAATGCCCCGATAAGGTCGAGCATATCAGTTGGCAGGCCACTCGTAAAGCGCATGATTTTCCCGCTGGATGGATGTTCAAAGGCAAGTGTCGCGGCATGAAGAGCCTGTCGCGGGAAAGTGCCGACAATTGCTTTCAATTCTTCGGGTAATATGTTGGCTTTGGTTTTGAAAGCACCACCATAAACCTGATCGCCGACCAAAGGGTGGCCGATGTGAGCCATATGCACACGGATCTGGTGTGTGCGGCCTGTTTCCAAACGGCATTCGATCAGACTTGCAATCGCTTCTTTTTCATTGTTGCCCCCGAATGTTTCTATGACCCGATAATGCGTAATCGCATGGCGGGCATCCATCTGTGTTGGCGAGACAACAGCTCTTTTCGTGCGATCGCGCGATGAACGTCCAAGATAGGTGTCAACCACGCCGGTTTGTCGCTCGAAAGCACCCCAAACGACAGCCTGATAGCTCCGCTCAAGCGCACCCTGTCGGCCATGGTCGGCAAATTGACGGCTCAGCATATTATGGGCATGGTCATTTTTGGCGACCACCATGACCCCGCTCGTATCCTTGTCCAGCCGGTGAACAATTCCGGGGCGTTTTACGCCACCAATACCCGAAAGCGAAGAGCCGCAATGGTGAATGAGAGCATTGACCATTGTTCCCGTCTCGTTACCATTGCCGGGATGGACAACAAGGCCTACAGGCTTGTCGATAACTATAAGATCGTCATCCTCATAGAGAATATCAAGATCTATTGCTTCACCTTGTGGGCGCGCAGCAACCGGTTCCGGCAAAGAAAACTCGATTGAATCGCCACTTTTCAATCTGGTTTTCGGCTCCAGAACCGGAATCCGATTAATTTTCAATTGTCCTTCGCGAATGAGTGCCTGAAGGCGCGAACGCGACATTTCCTGACATTTTTTTGCCAGCCATTGGTCGACACGTTGGCCTTCGGCTGTATCGTCACTTACCAGTCTGATCAAATTTTATCCTGCTCATATGCGAAAGTCGTAAATTTGCATTTCCGGCAAAAAGTCATCGCCTTCTTGCCGGAAACAGTCACTTTATTTTACCATTCCGAGATGGCTTTGGTATCAAGAAATTGCTTGATTCCCCAGATACCACCTTCACGGGCATGGCCGGAATATTTGACACCACCGAAGAAGCTTTCCTTCGGCAAGCTCAAACCGTTGACTTCAACCATGCCGGAACGCAATGCTGTGGCAACGCGGTGGCATCTTTCCTTGTCTTCGGATTGGACATAGTTGGTCAGCCCATAATCCGTGTCATTGGCCATCGCTATGGCTTCTTCTTCACTGTCAAAAGGAATCATCGACAGAACCGGCCCAAAAATTTCCTCACGGAAAATTCTCATATCCGGTTTGACATCGGCAAAAACGGTCGGGCGGACAAAATAGCCGTGCTTGAAACCGTCAGCCAAGCCCGTTCCACCGGCAAGAAGCGTTGCACCTTCGTCGATACCCGATTGGATAAGGCCCTGGATTTTTTCAAACTGGGCTTTGGATACAACCGGTCCGAGATGGTTCCCGTGTTCGCTTGCCACAGCAAGTTTGACGTTATTCGCTACTTCTTTCGCCGTTTTTTTGGCTTTTTCATAAATGGAACGCTCGACAAACATACGTGTTGGTGCATTGCAACTTTGTCCGCTATTGTTGAAGCACGCTAGAACGCTCCATTTGACAGCATCTTCACGGGCATCAGCAAAAACCAGATTGGCACCTTTACCACCAAGCTCCAGATCAACATGTTTTAATGTGTCGGCTGCATTTTTGGAAATTGCTTTGCCAACGCGGGTCGAACCGGTAAAGCTTATCATTGCAATGTCAGGATGTCCGGAAAGACATGTTCCAACACCGGCACCATCACCATTGACGAGATTGAACACGCCCTTGGGAAGACCCGCCTCATCAATAATATCGGCATATAATAGGCCGGAAAGCGGAGCAATTTCAGACGGCTTCAAAACCATCGTACAACCGGCAAGCAATGCCGGAATAACCTTCAGGTTGATCAGGTTCATTGGCCAATTCCATGGTGTAATGAGACCGACGACCCCGACTGGTTCATATTGAAGCGCACTATCCTTGTGACCTTTGACAAGTTCTGTCTCAAACGAAAAATGCTTAAAGCTATCAATAAAGCCTTCGATAAAGTAAGCGCCGCCTCCGACTTGTTGTTCCAAGGCCATATCAATGGGGGCACCCATTTCGGTTGAAATGGCTTTTGCCATTTCACCTCTGCGCCGGTTATAGATGGCCAATATTTTTTCAACAAAAGTCAAACGTTTTTGCGGGTCGGTGTGCTTCCATCCCTCAAAGGCTGCTTTTGCAGCTGCAACTGCACGATCGACATCCTTTGACGTGCCATTGCTGATGACAGCACAAGCTTCTTCCGTGGACGGGTCAATTACTTTGAGGTCATGGGCCTCGGCTGCTTCAACCCAGGCGCCATTTATATAAAATTTGCGTTTATCTAACATATTTATCCTTTTAAGGCCCACTCAGGGCAATATCTTATCGGCTTTCCTTTTCCCGAAGCCCCAAGACATCCACATTGGAAAAACGTCTGTCGTTCAAAAAAATAGAAGAGCCGGTATTTCCGTGCAAACGGCTTTTTAAAAAATACGATTGCTCTTATTATTTAGACTGCGATCATAGCTATTAAAGTGTTGTCGTTTGTTTTTTAAAAAAGCCGCGAGAAGACAAGATACAAGAAAGTCCCGTTAAAACACTATAAATACGGTAAATTTTTAACGGCCTTATAAGCCGAACGACCTTTTAAAGAGGGGCTATATCGGAAAGCGAAAAACCAGAGGGGGGAACCACCGCATTGGCGATTGTTTCTGTCTCGTTGCTCTTGCCGGAATGGATAACAAGGCCTTTCTGTTGATAACTATAAAATCATCAGTTTCATCGAACATATCAAAGTCTGTTGCTTCGCCTTGCAAGCGTGCGGTAATTAGCTTCGGTAAGCCTAACTTCGATGATATTACCATTTTTCAATATGGTTTCCGGTTTTGGTTTTCAATCGGGTTTTTGTCCCTAAAACCAGATTTTGATTGATCTTCAACTGCCTTTCGCGAATGAGTGCCTGAAGGCGCGAACGCGACATTTCCTGACATTTTTTTGCCAGCCATTGGTCGACACGTTGGCCTTCGGCCGAGTCATCACTTACCAGTCTGATCAAATTTTATCCTGCTCATATGCGAAAGTCGTAAATTTGCATTTCCGGCAAAAAGTCATCTCCTTCTTGCCGGAAACAATCATTTTATTTTACCATTCCGAGATGGCTTTGGTATCAAGAAATTCTGTAATTCCCCAAATGCCGCCTTCGCGGGCATGGCCGGAATATTTGACACCACCGAAATAGCTTCCCTTCGGCAAGGTCAAACCGTTGACTTCAACCATGCCGGAACGCAATGCTGTGGCAACGCGGTGGCATCTTTCCTTGTCTTCGGATTGGACATAGTTGGTCAGGCCATAATCTGTATCATTGGCCATCGCCAAAGCTTCTTCTTCGCTGTCAAAAGGAATCATCGACAGAACCGGCCCGAAAATTTCCTCGCGGAAAATTCTCATATTCGGTGTGACATCGGCAAAAACAGTCGGGCGAACAAAATAGCCGTGATTGATGCCTTCGGGCAAACCCGTTCCGCCAGCAAGAAGTGTTGCACCTTCGTCGATACCCGACTGGATAAGGCCCTGGATTTTTTCAAACTGGGCTTTGGATACAACCGGTCCGAGATGGTTACCGTGTTCGCTTGCCACAGCAAGTTTGACATTATTTGCTACTTCTTTCGCCGTTTTTTTGGCTTTTTCATAAATCGAACACTCGACAAACATACGGGTCGGTGCATTGCAGCTCTGGCCGCTATTATTGAAACACCTTAAAACACTCCATTTGACAGCATTTTCACGGGCATCGGCAAAAACCAGATTGGCGCCTTTGCCTCCAAGCTCCAGCCCCACACGTTTCAATGTGTCGGCTGCATTTTTGGAAATTGCTTTGCCTGCGCGGGTAGAGCCGGTAAAGCTTATCATTGCAATGTCAGGATGGCCGGAAAGACGTGTACCGACACCCGCACCATCGCCGTTGACAAGATTGAACACACCCTTCGGAACCCCTGCCTGATCGATGATGTCGGCAAAAAGCAAAGCGGAAAGAGGTGCAATTTCCGACGGTTTCAAAACCATGGTACAACCGGCAAGCAATGCCGGAATGACCTTCAAAGTAATCTGGTTCATTGGCCAGTTCCATGGCGTAATGAGACCGACGACGCCGATAGGCTCATATTGTAAAGCACTATCCTTATGACCTTTGACAAGTTCGGACTGGAATGAAAAATGTAAAAAACTGTCGATAAATGTTTCAATATGGCGACCGCCTGCACCGACCTGCTGTTCAATAGCCATATCGATAGGCGCACCCATTTCGGTCGAAATTGCCTTTGCCATCTCGCCTTTGCGCTGATTATAGATGGCCAATATCTTTTCAACAAAAGTCAGACGTTTTTGCGGGTCGGTGTGTTTCCACCCTTCAAAGGCTGCTTTTGCTGCTTCGACGGCCCGATCGGCATCCTTTTCGGTGCCATTGCTGATGACAGCACAAACTTCTTCGGTTGAAGGATCAATGACCTCCAAATCGCGTGCTTCAACCGGTTCCACCCATGCACCATTTATATAGAATTTGCGTTTATCCAACATAGTTTATCCCTTCAAGTCCTCGCCAACTCGTTTATATCCGTTTCACCTCTATCCAAAGCGATAAGACGCTGATGTCGGCAAAACTTTTATGTTAAAAATATGCCATTCCGGTATGTGCGAACAAACCGGTTTTTTGAAAATTCCGGTTTTTGAAAAATCAAGCCGGTTTGTAGGAAACCCAATTTTTCAGAATTATCGGTGTCAGACAAGCACAAAACCGGACAAGTCCAAAAAATGCGCTTGTTTAAACCTTAACGTCCTGAAATCCGGTTTCATAAAATCCATGCCTGCAATTTCCGGATTTTCAATTTCCGGTTTTTGGCAAGATCTATTTTCCGGTTGTCGGGCTTGTTCCGGTTGTCGAGCCTGTTCCGGTTGTCGGGCTTGTTATTATCCTGTTCTCACAACTTGATACGGGAATTTCCATATTTGCAGTTCGGTTTGCGTCGATAAATTTGACGTAATAGGAATTGATCGTCAAATCAAAATATCGTTGATTGGTTTTACGGTAGGGAAGCGCCTGTTCGGCCTTGAGAATTCGGCAATATTGGCCGAGATTTTTATTGAGATAACTGTTGGCATAGGCCTCAAGATCGTCTTTTGTGGAACCTTCGGCAAGAGGCTCGTTCGTTTTCAAAGTCAGCGTAAGCGAATGCGCGCGCACTTTAACATGGGTCAAGGTTACAACGTCGAACTTCAGCACGCTGTGTTTGAATTGCCGATCAAGCTGTTTTTGGCGTTGGGCAAGGTTGATTAATGGCTGGATCGGGCTTGGCCCTTCGGTCTGGAAAGCCATATAGGCACTCATTGCAAGAGCACCGGTGGCAATCACCATGAGTTTCTGTGGTACTTTCAGGAGCCTCATGACGATAGAGAACAATACCAACGCGATTATGAGTATCGTAACGACGATCTCGATACCGTGCAGGTCAAATGGCAATATATAGATCAGTTCTTCCATGGCTTGGTCATCGTCAATTTCATTCGGGCCGAATTATAAAGCAGAATTCTTAATTATAAGATGATAGCAGACGGAATATGCTTTTCCACACCTCACAGTTGAAAGGATATATCCACATCAAAAGTTCCTTCTTAAGCGGTCGGGTTGTTATTTTTAATTTATGTTATTATACTATACCCCTCATATATGTGATTTTGGTTGACGGTTATTGATCCGACCCTAATTTTTACGATAAACTTTATCGTTGTTGTGGGCAATTATCCAATCGTCTTTAGCCCTTTATCAAATTTTCGGTTTTGTTTGACGGAAGATTTGATTGAAGCGAATCCGTTTGTTTTTATTCGGGAAAAGGGCAAACCTCAACATCGTGAGATTTGGTAATGCAACGGTCTTCATTTGCGCGTCATTCGCACGCTTATTGATGAAGAGATATGTTTTGCGCGCAGAAAAAATGCGGGCTTTAAAAAAGACATATCAGGAAGAAGGAAGAACATATGTCAGAAACGACACTACAACCACTCACTGTCAAAGATATTCCCATTGTCGGAAACAAGGAACTGCGAAAAGTTATCTGTGCAGCAGGTCTCGGAAATGCCATTGAATGGTTCGATTTTAGTGTCTACGGTTTTCTGGCAGTCATTATCGGACACACGTTTTTTGCTTCCGCTCCCCAATCGGTTCAATTGATCGCCTCGCTTGCAACCTTTTCCATTCCTTTTCTGTTCCGGCCGATGGGCGGCGCCATTTTCGGTTATCTTGGCGATAAATACGGTCGCAAAAACATTCTCTCTTTTACAATCATTTTGATGTCGGCAAGCACATTTGCCATCGGCCTCATTCCCTCTTATGCGACAATCGGGGTATTTGCGCCCCTTTTATTACTTCTCGCTAAAATCATACAGGGGCTTTCCGTTGGTGGCGAATATGCCGGTGCGGTGGTTTTTGTCAGCGAATATTCACCGGATAGAAAACGTGGTTTTATGGCAAGCTGGCTCGATTTCGGTTCCATTGCCGGTTTTCTCGTCGGTGCTCTGGTGGTGTCGACGATTTCTCTTGTGATCGGGCAGGATGCAATGGGCGATTGGGGCTGGCGTATCCCCTTCTTCATTTCACTGCCGCTGGGATTGATCGGCCTTTTTTTGAGAAAATCACTGGATGAATCGCCCACTTATGAAGCCCAAAATAACAATTCGGCCGAGATGGAAGAACAGGAAAAAGTCGAGACAACATCTGTCGGTACGATCATCAAGGAAAACCTCAACGGCATTGTTATCAGTTGTCTTTTGGTTGTTGCGGTGAATTCGACCTATTATATGTTGCTCACCTATATGCCGAACTTTTTATCCGTCAATCTCGGCTATAGTTATGACCATGGTGTTCTTATTATCATTGTTGTCATGGCGTTCATGCTTCTGGTGCAACCGCTTGTCGGTTTTTTAAGCGATAAAATCGGTCGCAAACCGTTTCTGTTTATAGGTTCTGTCGGTCAATTCTTTCTTGCAATTCCCGCTTTTTATATGGTTATGCATCACAATGTGTTTATGATTGCAGGGGGAATTGCCGTTCTTGCGGTTCTTCTTTGCTGTTTCATCGGTGTTATGGCCTCTATCCTTCCGGCACTTTTCCCGACAGACGTACGCTTCAGAACGCTTGCAATCTGTTTCAATATTGCGGTGTTGATTGCCGGTCTTACGCCACCTATTGCAGCCTGGCTTGTTGAAACCTTGCAATCTCTTTATATGCCGGCCTATTATCTTATGGTGGTTGCGGTTTTCGGCTTTATTGCAGCCGTCAAAATGCCGGAAACGGCTAATCGCCCGTTAAAAGACGCAACGCCGGTTGCTTCATCCAAAACCGAAGCAAAAGAAGTTTTGCAGGAACATTTCGATTATATCGAAGATCAGGTCAACGAGATTGAAAACAAAATCTCCGACCTTGAGGAACAACGGCAAAATCTTGTCGATCAACACCCGAAACTCAATTGATTGAAAAATGTGTTTGTTGTGATTGAAAAATGTGTTTGTTGCATTTTGTTGACGACCAACCGGCTTTTTGCCCTCAAAGCCCGTTGGCCGACCTGACAGATGCAGGGGATTTGCCGGAGGTTTCCGGCATATCGTTTAGCGTCTGAAACCGGCATCAACCACATTTTCCATAACGACGAAGGTGGATGTACTTGCCACATAGGGCAAGGTCGAAATTTTTTCGCCAAGAACAATACGGTAACGCTTGATGTCGCTGGTTCGCACTTTCAAAAGATAGTCGAACGAGCTTGCAATCATGTGACATTCTTCCACTTCCCGTATTTTTTTAACGGCGGCGTTGAAAGCCCGCAAAGCTTCTTCTCTTGTGTCGGAAAGTTTCACTTCCGCAAAAGCAATATGTTCAAGTCCCATTTTTGCAGGGTTAAGAACGGCACGAAAGCCGGTGATATAGCCTTCATTGACAAGCCTTTTCAAACGCAATTGGCAAGGCGTTTTGGATAGGCCGACTTTCTCGGAAAGTTCGGTAATAGATATACGGCCGTTTTCAACAAGCGCATCAATAATACGATTATCAATGCGGTCAATTTCACTATTTTTTTCTTCCATTAATGTAAAAAACCCCAATAGATAGCTATAAAATAAGAAAAAACGCTAAAAAATACCGTTTTTTATGCAAGAAGTAAACTATAGGCGGTGCTATGATCGCGGCATAACAAGCTTTAAATGCATATCCCCCAATCTTTTTCAAGTTCTAGAAATCTTATCCAGAGTGGAATGAAATAATGACCAGAACACAAAAACCTTTTGCCGAATTTGCGCCTCCGATCTCCAAGCAGAGCGAACTTCGCAAAAAAATCACCGCAGCCTATCGCCGTCCGGAAACCGAATGTCTGAAGCCGCTTCTCGAGGCAGCAACAATTGACGAGAAAACCAAAAAAGACATTGCTGCTACAGCCCGTCACCTTATCGAAACAATGCGGGCAAAATATAAGGGCAATGGCGTCGAAGGTCTGGTTCATGAATATTCCTTGTCGTCGCAGGAAGGTGTGGCGCTTATGTGTCTGGCAGAAGCGCTATTGCGCATTCCCGACAAAGCAACCCGTGATGCTCTCATTCGCGACAAGGTGGCAGGCGGTGACTGGAAAGCGCATTTGGGTGGTGGAAAATCGCTTTTTGTCAATGCTGCAACCTGGGGACTTGTGGTTACCGGCAAATTATCATCGAGTGTCAGGGAAGGGGAACTGTCTTCCTCTTTGACAGGTCTTATCGCGCGTTGCGGCGAGCCGGTTATCCGCAAAGGAATGGATATGGCGATGCGCATGATGGGCGAGCAATTTGTGCGCGGCGAAACCATTGGCGAAGCGCTTGAGCGCTCGAAACCGCTGGAAGCACGCGGGTTTCGTTATTCTTATGATATGTTGGGAGAGGCCGCCACAACGGCTGACGATGCCGATCGCTATTATCGCGATTATGAAACGGCTATCCACGCTATCGGCAAAGCCTCGAACGGACGCGGCGTCTATGAGGGGCCGGGTATTTCCATTAAATTGTCGGCACTTCATCCCCGTTATTTCCGCTCGCAAGCCGACCGAGTCATGGGCGAACTCATGCCGCGCGTCAAACAATTGGCTTTGCTGTGTAAAAATTACAATATCGGCCTCAATATAGATGCCGAGGAAGCCGACCGGCTCGAACTTTCACTCGATATTATGGATAGCCTTTGTTTCGATCCTGATCTTGACGGGTGGAACGGTATCGGCTTTGTTGTGCAAGCTTACGGCCGTCGCTGCCCGTTTGTACTCGATTATCTCATTGATCTTGCCCGCCGCAGTCATCATCGGTTGATGGTGCGCCTTGTCAAAGGTGCCTATTGGGATGCTGAAATCAAACGCGCGCAGGTTGACGGGCTTGAAAGTTTTCCCGTTTATACCCGTAAAGTCTATACAGATGTTTCCTATGTTGCCAATGCCCGAAAACTTCTTTCCGCTCCCGATGCTGTTTTCCCGCAATTTGCAACGCATAATGCGCAAACCATGGCAACGATCTATCATCTGGCGGGGCCTGATAAATATACTATCGAACAATTCGAGTTCCAGTGTCTCCACGGCATGGGGGAACCGCTTTATGACGAGGTCGTAGGCAAAGATAAAATGCAGCGTCCCGCGCGCCTTTATGCACCGGTCGGAACACATGAAACTTTGCTTGCTTATCTGGTGCGGCGTTTGTTGGAAAATGGTGCCAATTCTTCTTTTGTCAATCGCATTACCGACAAGTCTATCTCGGTTGATGAACTTGTTGTGGATCCGGTGGATGTGGTGCGTAATATGCCTGTTCCCGGTGCCCAGCATGACAAGATTGCTTCACCTGCCGATCTTTTCGGCAAAGACCGCCGCAATTCCGACGGCTATGATTTATCGAACGAAACAGTGCTTGCAGAACTCTCGAAAGAATTTGAGAAAAGTTCTTCATTAAGCTGGCAAGCAGCACCGGCGAATGTCGAAAAGGGCGCAAAATCACGCCCAATCGTTAATCCCGGAGACCATCGCGACAAAGTGGGCGAGGTTATCGAGATTGATGAAAGTGAAGCCAGAAAGATGGTTTCTCATGCTGAAAAAGCGTTTTCATCATGGGCAAAGACTTCCCATCAATCGCGCGCCGAAATTCTTGAAAAAGCAGCCGATCTTATGCAGGCACGTATGCCTTCACTTCTGGCGCTTGCGGCAAGAGAAGCCGGAAAATCTATTCCGAATTCTATTGCCGAAGTGAGAGAAGCAATAGATTTCTTGCGCTTTTATGCCGGACAGTTGCGCGCAACTTTTAAAGGCAATGAACAACCTTTAGGGCCGATAGTTTGTATCAGCCCGTGGAATTTCCCGTTGTCGATATTTATCGGTCAATTATCGGCTGCATTGGCGGCGGGCAATACCGTTCTGGCAAAGCCTGCCGAAGAAACACCGCTTATTGCTGCTGAAGGTGTGCGCATATTGCATGAAGCGGGAATCCCGAAGGACGTTTTACAATTTTGTCCGGGAGATGGAAAAATCGGTGCGGCACTGATTGGCGAGAAAGCGACTTCAGGTGTTATGTTTACCGGCTCGACCGAAGTTGCACGTCTCATCCAGAAAGAGCTTTCAACCCGCCTTAATAAGGATAAAAAACCCATTCCGTTTATTGCCGAAACCGGCGGGCAGAATGCCATGATTGTCGATTCGTCAGCACTTGCCGAACAGGTTGTGGGAGATGTTATCGCCTCGGCTTTTGACAGTGCAGGCCAACGTTGTTCGGCTTTGCGGGTTTTGTGTTTACAGGAAGATGTGGCCGACCGCATTCTGGACATGCTCAAAGGCGCAATGCAGGAATTGCGTATCGGACGCACCGATTTTATCGGTACCGATATTGGCGCGGTGATTACCGCAGAAGCCAGGGATAATATCGAAACGCATATCGAAACAATGCGCGCTATGGGCCATAAAGTGACCCAAGTTCCCCTTCCCGATATTGCAAAAGAGGGAACATATGTAAGCCCCACTCTTATCGAGATCGATTCGATTGGCGAATTGAAGCGTGAAGTTTTCGGGCCGGTCTTGCATGTTGTGCGTTATAAACGCAAAGATATTGAAAAGCTCATCAACGAAATCAATGCAACCGGATATGGTCTGACATTCGGGCTTCATACGAGACTGGATGATTTTGTCGATTATGTTTCAAGTCATATTCAAGTGGGCAATATTTATATCAACCGCAATATCATCGGCGCGGTGGTCGGCTCGCAACCATTCGGCGGAAGGGGATTATCCGGAACCGGCCCCAAAGCCGGTGGGCCTTTATATATCGGCCGCCTCGTCAAACAGGCTCCCGACCCGCAATTTTCTGTTGGGCAAAGCAAAAATGAACTCATCGACAGTTTTGCCGATTGGCTTCAAAAAAACGGAGAATCATCCGATGCAGCTTTTGCAAAATCATTAAGCGGCAAATCACCGCTTGGCGTCTCCGTCAATTTGCCGGGGCCGGTGGGGGAAAGCAATGTCTATTCCCTTCATAGCCGCGGAAAAATTCTCTTGTTTCCGCAAACAAAAAGCGGGCTTTACCGGCAGCTTGCAGCGACATTTGCAACCGGCAATATTGCCGTGATTGACGCGGCTTGCAAATTGCAACAATCGCTTTCGGATTTGCCAAAGCAGCTTTTACCGAATGTCAAATGGACAGAAAATTTGAATGCCGACGGGCCTTATGCGGGTGCGCTCATTGAAGGCGATGAAAATAGCATTATCGAGAAACAGAAAATTATAGCAGCCCTTTCAGGCCCGATAATTCTGACACAAGCAGCAACAAGCGAGGAGCTTGCATCAGGTGAAGTGCCCTATAACCACGGTTATCTCGTTGAAGAAGTTTCGACTTCGGTGAACACAGCCGCAGCAGGGGGCAATGCAAGCCTGATGACAATCGGCTGAAGACCGGCAATGATTATTGCTGATTGCAGATATAGTCATCACCACCGGAATATCCGTTCCGGTGGTTTTTTTGTTGATAAAGCGACTTTGGAAAAAGGTTATTAACTTTCGCACTTTAACGTTGAAAAAATGAGTTTCGTTAAAAGGCAATCTTTAAAAATTGCCGCAATCCAGTTTGAGTGCCATGCGTAATCTGAAAACAAATCCGGTCTCTTTAAATCCTGTTGCCAAACCCGTTTCTGGCGCCACTGCAAAGCCAGATGAAGCGGTTTCTGGCGCGCCATCACAAACGCAATATCCCACCATATGGAAAAAGGCTTTTGCCCTCGGCCAGAATGTACGTTTTACACGCACACCGGAAGTCGAGCTTGTGCGCAAACGGGTTGAAAATGATCCCGATTTTGCGGAAAAATTGAAGGCTTTCGAGCTTGAACAAAGGCAAAAGCGTGAAAACGTGGCCTTGAAAGAGGATTCTTCAGAAAATAAAGAACCGGTTACACTTGCCGGAACCACGCCCTTGGAGCAGGGAAAGACTCAAGTTCGCTCCTTGCAAGACGAAGTAATTGCTTCTGTCCAACGCAAAAATATCGAACAGAATTATAGCGTCAAATCTGTTTACACCCGCCCTCAAAATAGTGGTTCTGCTCAAATCCGGAATGAAACTTCTATGCAAGAAGCGGTGGTCGGAGTAGAAAAGGTGGTCGGAGTAGAAAAACAGGCATCCGAAATCAATACGCCTGCCGATATAAAACCGTTTTATCTTTCCGATTCGGCATTTTTTGAATGCGGGCCGGATATTCTGGAAAAACTGGCAACGTTCATGCCGCAAAATGAAAGCGAGCCTCGAGCAGTTGAAACGCCGTTTGCAAGTGAAAACACCATCGCTCCGGAAACAAGCACGAACGTAAATACGCCGATAATGGATACAACGCCTGTTGCGGTTGAAAAGAAGCCCGTTGTGACTGTACAAAAAATGTCACTTGACGGGGCGCTCACGTCGTCTGCTTCCCAATTACCGCCAGTGGCTTCCACTTTAATGACGGGCAATGCAAGCGAAGAAAAAAGCGGCTTGAAAGTTGAGGAAAAATCTATTGCCGACCTTTATCGGGTGCTGGAATGCCGTTTCCCGAAAAAGCATGGAAGTGTTTCTGAAAAACCAACAGAAAAAGCGGAAGAAAAAATCGAACAACAGGTGGCAACGCCCGATGTCACTCAGCCGACAAGTACTGAATCAGAGGCTGCAACGCCGGTTGCACATGATGCGGCAGTTCAAGCGCCTGAAACATCGGCGAGAGCCGGTGTAGAAAATACAAATACAGTTATCTTTGATGCCGCACCGCAATCAATCATCAATCAAACAGCGGCAACGGAAAATGTATCCTTATCAAGTGTCGGTCCGGCAATCACTCCCCGATTGACTGAAACGCCTGTTCTACAAGTCGTAACACCATTGCCTGACAATTCTGTTGTCACCAGCTTCAATAATCAGGGGCAAGTGGTTATTGAAAATGCAGGTGTCGAGAAGAATCTGCAAAATACGGCCGGTGACGCGCAAACGAGTGAACCTGTTAGCGTCACTATATCCCAAGCAGCACCGCAAAATCCGGTTTCTGTTTCCTCTTCAGGGCAGCAAAAGCCGGTTGCTCCATCTGCCGGAATTATTGAAGACATTGAACCGGTAAAAACCGATAATGCTCCCTCCGGTCAATCGCTTTCACAGGCTGTAACGCCCCAGCAGAGCGGAGAAGAAAAGGCTCCCGAACAAAAGGAAAAATCGCAAGCTGTTGCGCCAATGGCAACAACAGCTCCAGTCGCAACGACCGCGCAAAATGCAACAACCGCGCAAGATGCAACAACTGCGCCAATGGCAACAAAAGCGACGATTTCTGCGCCATTCCGCACGCTCAATCCGGCTTTTATTCCAAGCCCGAAATCCCAAAGCGACGATTCCTATATTTTCCCTTCAATCGACCTTTTGCAGGAGCCGGAACATAAAGATGGTGCGGTGATTTCTCAGGAAACACTCGAACGCAGCGCAGGACTCCTTGAAAGCGTGCTGGAAGATTTCGGTATAAAAGGCGAAATCATCCATGTCCGTCCGGGGCCGGTTGTTACCATGTATGAATTCGAGCCGGCAGCCGGTGTCAAATCATCGCGCGTTATCAGTCTTTCTGATGATATTGCCCGTTCAATGTCGGCCATTTCTGCACGTGTTGCGGTTATTCCGGGGCGCAATGTTATCGGCATAGAATTGCCGAATAAAGTGCGCGAGACCGTTTATCTACGCGAGATTATCCAGTCCAAGACATTTCAGGATAGCAATTACAAGCTTCCGCTTGCACTGGGTAAAAATATCGGCGGTGAACCGGTCATTGCAGAACTTGCAAAAATGCCGCATCTGCTTGTTGCCGGTACCACGGGTTCGGGTAAATCGGTGGCAATCAACGCCATGATTTTGTCTCTGCTTTATCGTTTGAAACCGGAGCAATGCCGTCTCATCATGGTTGATCCGAAAATGCTTGAACTGTCTATCTATGACGGCATACCGCATCTTCTCACTCCGGTAGTGACCGACCCGAAAAAGGCTGTAACGGCGTTGAAATGGGCGGTGCGCGAAATGGAAGACCGCTATCGCAAAATGGCAAAACTCGGCGTGCGCAATATTGACGGCTTCAACCAGCGAGTCAGTGCGGCTGCCGAAAAAGGCGAAACCATTACCTGTCGTGTCCAGTCCGGCTTCGACAAGGAAACCGGCGAAATGCTTTATCATGAAGAGGCAATGGATCTTTCGCGCCTTCCCTATATCGTCATTATTGTTGATGAAATGGCCGACCTGATGATGGTTGCCGGTAAAGAAATCGAAAGTGCAATCCAGCGCTTGGCACAAATGGCGCGTGCTGCGGGAATTCACCTTATCATGGCAACGCAACGCCCCTCGGTTGATGTTATTACCGGCACAATCAAGGCGAATTTCCCGACCCGCATTTCATTTCAGGTTACCTCCAAGATCGATAGCCGAACGATTCTCGGCGAACAAGGTGCAGAAACATTGCTGGGGCAGGGTGATATGCTCCACATGGTAGGCGGTGGCCGGATTGTTCGTGTTCACGGTCCCTTTGTTTCGGATGAAGAAGTCGAACATGTTGTGGCACATTTAAAGACACAAGGCACACCCGATTATCTTGCAACGGTGACGGATGGCGAAGACGAAGAAGAATCTATCGAGGACGCTGATTCCATTGCCGATATTGTGGCCGCAGGCAGTGCGGGAGAAAATGTCGAAGAACTCTATTTGCAAGCGGTCAAAGTTGTCATGCGCGACAAAAAATGTTCAACATCCTACATCCAGCGCCGTTTGGGTATCGGTTACAACAAGGCCGCGACATTGGTTGAACGCATGGAGGCTGAAGGCATTGTCGGTCCCGCCAACCATGTGGGAAAACGTGAAATTCTTCTAAACCATGGTCATGAATTTTGATAATTCAGTGGCCGGAATAATTCGCGAGAAGGTGTAGACAGTGATGTCTGCACCTTTTTGCTTTTTAGAGATCAAATCCCGTTATTTTTAAAAAATGGACAGCACCGTTTTAGATATTAGGGGTGATTGATAATCTCCCAAAAAAAACGACGAAATTCGGCATATGTTTGAACGATAGCCGAAGAGCGAGGCAAAAATTTATAAACGCTGATAACGATATTTCCTGATTCCTTTTGAAACTCTCGGCTCTTTCCTGTAAAAGAACAAATTAACATTTCTTTAACCGGTGGAGCAATTCTTGGCATTTCTGGATTTTCTATCTGAAAGTACAATCAGAAACGCTTTTTTGAGCGGCAAGTGTTCTTTCGTGCTTGACCGCAATGCATCGGTTTTATTGTGGCTTGACGGTGCTGCTCTTTCGTTTTTCGGCTTTTCATCACTCACCGATGCACTTGATCGGGAAGAGATTTTCGATAGTGCAGTCAAGCGCCAGATCGAAAATGGCATCAAAAGCGGTCGTCCGGTTCATTTGCGCGGGAAAAGCGGAGCGGCACGCTCTTTCAATCTGTCACTCATATCCGGCGAGACTCATTCATTAAATGAAATGCATGGGAAAAATGCGCCGGACAAACAGAAACAGTTTATCTTTGTCTCGGAAGTTCGTTCAACCGGAGCAGCAAACGGGTCAAGCGAAGCGGCAAATGAAATAAATCGGAATCTTTTAATCACTCAACCGGAAGCACTTCTTGAAGGACTGGAAGACAATCATATTTCGGCTGCTATTTTTGGTGACGGAAACGAAATTCTTGCGAAAACGGAAAATTTTCAGCCGCTTGGCGATACATTGCAAATTTTTCTTTCCTCTATTGACGGTTTTTCACCTGTTAAAACCTTGATGAAAAATGGCGGAGGAAAAGTGCAGGTCAATGCTATTCGCCTTTGTGAAACACCGCAACGTTTTCTCATTCTGTGCTTCAATATAGCGACTATAGATGAAAACGCAGCCGGTCAAAACAATCAGAAGAGAAATGAAAAGCCGGCCCGTTTTACATGGCAAATGGACAAAAACGGTGCGTTCAGCAATTTTTCCGACGCGTTTTATGATTGTGGCGGTGACGCTGAAAAATTGCTTGGCCGTTCGCTTGCCGATCTTGATAATGAATATAAGAATGCCGGTTTTTTAAGTCTTGAAGAAAAAATTTCGCAATGCATCGCCTTTCAAGACGAAGTTGTTCGTTTTCCAACTAAAAGGGAACAGGCGAATTTGGAAGTCTCTTTGTCAGGCCTTCCTGTTTTGTCGCTTGATGGAAAATTGGACGGGTTTCGGGGCTTTGGCACGGTGAAGGCTCCGGTCGACGGGCAGCTAAATCCACAGAATGGAAATCGGGATGTCGATTCTGTTGCAACCGTCGAAAATAAGTTTGCACCACAACCGGAAAAGCCGGTTGAAAACGAAACAATCCAATCACAATTATCGACGGGAAGCGCGCCGGAGGACGCAGACAAAACGGCTCTTGGGGGCCAAGAAAAACAATCTAATCAAACATTGCAAGAGCAAGATACCGGTTCGGCTTTGAACAGTTCGGAACGCTCGGCTTTTCGCGAGATTGCAGAACGTTTGCGCAGCGAATTACAATTGCCCGCCGTGGCGCGGCCGCTTTCAAAAGCTCTAAAAACCGATAAAACAGCTCATGACGAACAATTATCCGGAGAAAACAAGTTTATCCCCGAACGGTCTTCGCTTCTCAATTTGCTGGATACAGCAACAGACGGCTTTGTTTTTCTCAATAATGACGGCTCAATAGAAGGTTTTAGCGCAGCCGCTTCGGCACTTACCGGCTATGATAAAGAGGATGTGGCCGGTCGACCGTTTAAAAGCTTGTTCCGGACGACTTCCGAAGAAGCAATAAACGACTATCTTGCAGCACTTGAAAGCGGTGGCGCAAAACGGTTGTTCAATCGCGGTCAATCGGCAGATATTCAAACAAAGTCTGGCGATGATATTCGTGTTTTTGTCACTCTTGTACCGCTGACCAATCAAAAAGGATATGCGGGTCTTTTGCGCGATATGACGAATGTATCAGTTCCAAGCCAGCCAATTTATGATAACGAGGTTTTTGCACAAACCATCCACGAGATCAGAACGCCGCTTAATGCCATGATCGGTTTTGCCGATATTATGCGGGAAGAACGGTTCGGCCGCATAGAAAACGAACGTTATCGTGGCTATTTGCGCGATATTGTTTCTTCAGGCAAACATATCTTGTCACTCGTCAACTCCTTTCTTGAAAAGGCAAAATCGCGTTACGAAGAAAAAACGCGCTCCGGAGAAACGAATAGCGAAACGGCAATAGACAACCGCCAATCTTCAGTGCCAAGTTTTGACGTTATCCAGCAATTGAGAAAATCGGTTGCATTGTTTGAAAATCAGGCCAACGAAAACGGCATTATCATTCGCATTACCATGCCGCCCAAAATACCGGCAATCGGAATTGAGGCGCAGGAATTCAGGCAAATTATTTTCAATCTTCTGTCAAATGCTATCCGTTTCACCCAACGTGGCGGGCAAATTGTGGTGCATCTTTCAACGACAGACAAAAATTATGTAAAATTATCGGTGAGCGATAATGGTATCGGTATGAACGAGGAAGAAATGGCACGCGCCCTTCAACCTTATGGACAGGTTGCAAGAAAAGACGGACGTGCGGGAGATGCAGTCTTTACCGGTACCGGTCTTGGCCTTCCGACAACCAAAGGGCTTGTCGAAAAAATTGGCGGAAGGCTTATCCTGCTATCAAGACCGGGACAGGGAACAACAGTAGAAGTGTTTTTCCCCGTTCACCGTTTGTGAAATAAAGCCGGAATTTTAAGTGCTCGTCCGGAAAAGCCTTATAAAAATATAACCGGTCTTAAAACAGCGCATTCAAAACCGCATTTTTTGACTCAGCATATGCGCAAATAAGATCTTCAATGCTTGCGTTATTTGATAAGGCGGAACTGCATCACTTTAAATCAAGCCGGAATTTTAAGTGTTTTTAAGCGGGCTGGCACACTCCGGTTTCTCGAATGGCCAGCACTTTGCATGATTTTTCAGGGCAATTCCAATGCCTGAACGATCCACTCATGAGCTTTTTAATTTTATTGTAAATTGCGCTTTATCAAAACGCTTATTCACAAATATTATTTTTCGGTATTATTTTTTGGCAGCCAGCAGATCGCGTATTTCGGTCAGCAATACCTCGTCACGGGGAACCGGCTTTGGTGCAGGGGCCTGCTGCTCTTTACGGTGCATTGCATTGATTGCCTTAACGACAATGAACAGCACCCATGCAATAATAAGAAAATTGATGAGCAATGTAATGAAATGGCCATAGGCAATTGTAGCACCGGCTTCGCGTGCTGCTGCAAGAGTTGTTTGTTTTTGACCGGCAAGCTGGATGAACATGTTGGAAAAGTCTATGCCACCGGTAATAAGCCCGATGACCGGCATTAGCAAATCGTTGACAATAGAATTGACAAGGCCGCCAAAAGCACCGCCGATAATAACACCGATGGCCAGATCAATCATATTGCCTTTTAGTGCAAATTCCCGAAATTCTTTCAGCATTAGCCTTTTCCTCGCCTATTCATGGTCGTTTTCAATTCTCACAATAATCAA
The DNA here is from genome assembly GCF_048452985.1 of Bartonella sp. P0282. NCBI lineage: Bacteria > Pseudomonadati > Pseudomonadota > Alphaproteobacteria > Hyphomicrobiales > Bartonellaceae > Bartonella > Bartonella sp. P0282. The sequence continues at coordinate 89,865 of NZ_WTFO01000004.1, read as the reverse complement.
CGCTGATTATGCTACGATACTAAAATATGGCACAACAACAGTAAGAAAAGGCTTTTGTTATTATTTCCTCCAGATTACCACGAAAATATCGCGTATAGTTTGGAAAATTATAGTTTATTGCCACCGTTTTCGGGTGGATTATCGTTATTTTTAAAGTCGTTTTTAAACTTGTCGAAGAAATATTTCATTGTGTCATAAGCCTGATCCATATCCTGTTTGCTAGGCAGACCCGTTGTGGCTTTATTTTGTTGAAGCTCGGCTATTTTATCTTTCAACGTCTTGATTTCCTGTTCATAGCGTGCGCGTTCGTCACCGGAAATAGCGCAGGTTATTTTCCCGTCTTTATCAAGACATTTGTCGATGCTGCCGGTATCCGTATCAAGGCGCAAATAACCGTCATCGACTTTTTGAAATTCAAAACGATGATCGGCTGCAGAACCGATTGTTGTCAAACCGATGGCACAGCAGGATGCAAGAATAAGTGTTTTAAGAAAAGTCGACATTTTTATTCCTTGGTTGAAACTCTCCTATTCGTTATATAGGGATGAATGAAAATATTTCCCGTTCAATGGACTTTGATTTTCAACGAAATAGCATATTGGCTCGAAAGCTATGGCCTTGATTTATAAGATTGTGTCGAAAGACGAATGGAAAAAAGCCGAAGATTCCGGTGTTTTTTCTGGTGCTGCGGTCGATATTACCGATGGTTTTATCCATTTTTCAAGCGCCGAACAGGTGGCAGAAACGGCAAATAAACATTTTAAAGGTCAAACCGGTCTTTTGCTTATCGCCGTTGACGAAGATGAACTTGATGAAGAGGCACTGCGTTATGAAGTGTCTCGTGGCGGGGCGTTTTTTCCTCATCTTTATGGCAACTTGTCGCTTGAAGCTGTTGTCGGTGTCAGTCCTTTCGAGGCTGACGAAAACGGCCTATTCGAGTTCAGCGAGGTATTGCCATGAACCTTTATCGTTCTTATTTGCGCCCGTTGATTTTTTGTCTTTCACCCGAAAAGGCCCACAAGCTTTCCATCCTTGCATTGAAAGCAGGCTTCGGTTCGGGGCCGGCAATCCATGACCAACGTTTGAGTGTGAACATAGCCGGACTGGAATTTCCGAACTTTTTAGGTTTGGCTGCCGGATATGATAAAAATGCCGAAGTCCCCGATCAAATATTGCGTTTGGGGTTCGGCTTTAGCGAAGTTGGCACAATCACGCCGCGTCCGCAAGCGGGCAACCCTCAACCCCGTCTTTTTCGTCTTCGTGAAGACGAGGCTGTTATCAATCGCATGGGGTTTAACAATGAGGGGCATGAAGCTGCCCATAAACGCCTCGCCAAGCGTAAAAAGCAAGGCATTGTCGGGGTCAATATCGGCGCGAACAAGGATTCGGACGATCGTATTCTCGACTATTCGCGCGGCATTCATTGCTTTTATGATGTTGCAAGCTTTTTCACCATCAATATTTCATCACCGAACACACCGGGCTTACGGAATTTGCAAGCCCGTGACAGCTTGAAGGAATTGCTCCTGTCGGTGAGCGGGGCAAGAGCGGAAGAAAAGCAAAAGACGGGCGTTCATGTTCCGGTCTTTTTAAAGATAGCTCCTGATTTGACTGAAGAAGGGCTTGATGATGTAGCCGCCGAACTTCTCGCCTCGGATGTTGACGGGCTTATTGTTTCCAATACGACACTTTCCAGAACCGGTCTTGAAAATAAAAGCTTCAGCGGCGAATCGGGCGGGCTTTCCGGCAAGCCGTTATTTGAACGCTCGACGATTATTCTTGCAAAAATGCGCAAGAGATTGCAGCAGCAAAAACCGATCATCGGGGTGGGCGGCGTTTATGATGCGAAAACGGCACTGGAAAAAATCAAAGCCGGAGCCGATCTTGTCGAACTTTATAGTGCGATGGTTTATGAGGGGGCAGGGCTTGCGCGACACATTCTGGAAGATGTGCTTGTAACCATGGAAAAAGATGGAGTGGGGAAGATAGGGGAATATCGCGACCTGTCTCTCGATGAATGGGCAAACCGCAAAATCCCTGAATAGGGGCAAGTGTACTAAAAACCTGGTTCCCCGAAAGTGCTCAAGCAGTGCCTGAAAAGTGCGAAGCGGTTTTCAGAGAAAGCACTGCGACAAGTAAAAAGTACGGTTTTGGGATAAACCCAAGTGCATTAAAGACTTGGTTCCCCGAAAGTGCCCAAGCAGTGCCTGAAAAGTGCGAAGCGGTTTTCAGAGAAAGCACTGCGACAAGTAAAAAGTACGGTTTTGGGATAAACCCAAGTGTACTAAAGACTTGGTTTCCCAAAAGTGCCCAAGCAGTGCCTGAAAAGTGCGAAGCGTTTTTTAGAAAAATATAACTCGAAGATAATCGCTATTTGGGGCTTGAACATTCAATAAAGTTGAAAGCCGATTTTTTAGCCATGATTCTATCAATGTTCCGTATGGCAAAGCGGCAATAACCCTCTTGGCCAGTTTTTAACTTCATCGCTATCGGCGGATTTCTTTGGCTCGGCTATTTGAAAAAAACGGCAATCTTCGCTATTTTTGCGTTTTATAAAAAACAAAAACCCGACGAAAATACCAATAAATAGGGTTAAAATGCGTTAAGGCACTTGCAAAATTGTTCGATCTTCCGTATGTCACCGGTCGGAATGTTTAATTCCGCCGATGCGGTTGTAGCTCAGTTGGTTAGAGCGCTGGTTTGTGGCACCAGAGGTCGTAGGTTCAACTCCCACCAACCGTACCATTTTTTTTCAAGCTTCATTTCTTTTATTTTAGTCCGGCCTTTTGTGGTTCCGGAATTAGCGTTTTATCCCTGTTGAAGATGGTCAAAAGCCAGAGCATTCAATTTAAAAAAATGAATGATTAGGCTGTTGTTTTTCAAGACTCCCTATCACGGCGGATGGATGGAAGGACGTAAAAAATAGCAAGCAGAACAGGCGACGTTAAATTCTTTTGAAGCTATATCCGGCTAAAGATAAATCATATCAACGGATAGGCATTTCATCGCATAAGCCTGTTTTGTGGGACTTTTGCGCGTCAGTGAAAGAAAAATGGCTGCCTTTTTTGCTAAGACAAGAAATTAGAGGGGCGTTCGTCATTGCGGAAATGGAAAGCCTGCTTTCAAATGATGGACATTGAAAAAAGAAATATTTTTAGAAGATCGCTTCGTTTTGACTAACCTTTATAAGGCAGGAACTCGTATAATCTATATAATGAAAATGCGCGACACTGTTGTCGGAGGGAAAAACTCAACCGGTGCGATAAATTTAAGGCAAAACCGGAAAATGAATTCAAAACGGTTTTCATGATTTGGCAAAAAGCACGTGAAAAACGATCAACCGGTTGACAAAAGGCCAAGCCCGTCACAATTTTTGCCTGTCACATTTTTTGAAACTAGATAATCATTCTCTGTTGACGATATAAATTTCGATTTGGTGTTTTATGACGGTAAAAAAAACAAAAAAGGCAAAAGACAAAAATACAAAAATACAGCACGCTTATCTCAAGAATATTTATGGCGTGAAAAATTGGAACGAAGCGTCGGAGTGGCTGGCTTTTCGCGGTATTGAAGACATTGAATGTATTACACCCGATCAGGCCGGTGTCGCTCGCGGCAAGATGATGCCGTCAAACAAGTTTACCTCCGATACGTCACTTGCGCTGCCATCTGCTGTGTTTATGGCAACAATTTCCGGCGATTATCCCGAAGATGGCAACGGTTTCCATTATCCCGCCGATGATGGTGATTTGCGATTGGAACCCGATCTTGCGACTTTAAGCGTTGTCCCGTGGGAAGATGATCCGACCGCACAGGTTATTTGCGATATTGTTTACCAGACAGGCAAAAGAGTTGAATTTACGCCGCGCAATGTTTTGCGCAATGTCGTTGAATCCTACACAAAATTGGGATTGAAGCCGGTCGTTGCACCGGAAATAGAGTTTTATCTTGTCCAGAAAAATCCTGATCCCGATTATCCGTTGACACCTCCCGTTGGCCGCTCCGGTCGCGCAATCGGCGGCGGGCAGGGCTATTCTATTGCCGGTGTTAACGAATTCGACGAACTGATTGACGATATGTACCATTTTTCCGAGGCGCAAGGCTTGGAAATCGACACATTGATTCACGAAGAAGGGGCAGGCCAGCTCGAAATCAATTTGCGTCACGGCGACCCGATCGAACTTGCCGATCAGGTTTTTCTGTTCAAGCGCACGATACGTGAAGCGGCTTTCAAACATGATATGTATGCAACCTTTATGGCGAAACCCATAGAGGGCCAACCGGGGTCGGCCATGCATATTCATCAATCTATTGTCGACATGAAGACCGGCAACAATATTTTTACCCGCGCGGATGGCAGTGAAAGCGAGGCTTTCCGGTATTTTCTGGGCGGTTTACAAAAACATATGGCAAGTGCAATGGTCATGCTTGCACCATATGTCAATTCCTATCGCCGTTTGGTTCCCGATCTTTCGGCACCGGTCAATCTCCATTGGGGATATGACAATCGCACAACCGCTTTCCGTGTTCCCCGTTCGGCACCTCAGGCACGACGGGTTGAAAACCGCCTTCCGTCGTCCGATGCCAATCCTTATCTCGCACTTGCGGCATCTCTTGCCTGCGGCCTCATAGGGCTTGTCGATAAACTCAAGCCTGATGAACCGTCCTCGCAAACTGTTAATGCCGATCATGTGGATTTGCCAAGGGGACTTGTCGAAGCTGTAGCGCTATTTGATGAAAATAAACGGTTGCGTTCAGTGTTGGGGGATGCATTTGTAAACACTTATTCGGCAATCAAAAGGCAAGAATTTGAAACCTTCATGGAAGTTATCAGTCCTTGGGAGCGGGAATATTTGCTGCTCAATGTTTAGGATATTGGATGATGTTTCACGACAATACCATTTCGCCGGGTATATCATGGTATGAATTCAGCGTAGCCGAACGTCCGACATACCCCGTTCTTCATGAAACAAAAGAATGTGATGTTGCTATTATAGGCGGTGGCTTCACCGGACTTTCCGCAAGCTATCATCTGGCAAAAGCAGGGCTTCGCGTTGTGCTTGTCGACGGGGCGCGTTTTGGCGACGGCGCATCCGGCCGCAATGGCGGACAACTTGGAACGGGGCAGCGTCAGTGGGTGGAAAAGCTTGAAAAAGCACTTGGGCACGAAAGAGCCAAAGCTTTGTTCGATCTGGCGGAAGAAGCCAAAAAAGATATATTGGAACTTGGTAACAAAATAGATCTCGACTATTTTCCCGGACAATTGTCGCTTATTCATAAAAAACGCGAGATTGCAGCTTATCAGGCGCATGTCGAAAACATGCTGCGCTATGGTTATGACCAATTGTCATTCATGGACCGCAAGGAAACGCAAGACCGTTTGGGGTCGGATTTCTATTATGGTGGTATTCGCGATACCGGTACCGGTCACATCAATCCGTTAAAACTGGTTGTCGGACTTGCTTCTCTCGCTTCAAAAGCGGGAGCGGAACTTTATGAAAAAACGCCTGCAACGTCGCTTGAAGTCAAGAATGACAAGTGCATTGTAACCACCCCCGACGGTTATATCAAATCCGCGCATGTGTTACTCGCCACCAATGGCTACAATCAAACTTTACGCGGTTTTGTAGACCGCACAATCATTCCGATTCGTTCCTATATCGGTGCGACTGCTCCATTGCCGATTGATAGCGAGATTTTGCGTGGTGGAGAAGCGGTGGACGATTCGCGTTTTGTCGTGCGCTATTTCAGAAAAAGCGTTGATAACCGTCTGCTTTTTGGTGGTGTTGAAAGTTACGATAAAGCTGTAGCCGACCATCTCGCCGATCGTATTCGTGCGCAAATGGTAGAAATTTTTCCAAAATTAAGTGAAATCGAACTGACGCATTGTTGGGGTGGCACTGTTGCCATAACGGTCGAGCGGATGCCTTATATCCGTGACATTATGCAAAATGTTACTTATTGCGGCGGTTATTCCGGTCATGGGGTTATGCTTGCTCCGTTTATGGGAAAGCTTTACGCAGAAAGCATAACCGGCAAAGGCGATCGTATCCACTCTTTCAAAGAGCTGAAAATTTCGCCTTTTCCGGGTGGAAAAACGTTAAGGAGGCCGCTTCTTTGGTTGGCAATGCGGTTTTTTGCCTTGATGGATAGATTTTGAAGTTTTTAAAAGTTTTCTCGGCTTCAATCTTATTACATTGCCGACCAATACGGGGCGCGGAAAGTGGCGGAACGAGCCGCAAAAAAATGTTGAGCCACCAGAAGCGGCAAGAAAAGAAGCCGATTGTTTGCGCAGCACCTTTAAAAAAAGCGTTTCTGACAAATTTTAATGACTTGAAAGATAAAATTAACGGTGAAGTGAACGCCAAATTAACAGCTTATTCAGCACCTCAAGGCATATATATTGTGATATGAACAAGATTGATCACTTAAGGTGAAGCGTCCGAGGACTTTGATATTTCCATGGTAAGTAAAATAATTCCTATTCCCCCGTTTGATTGTATTGTTTTTGGCGGTGCGGGCGACCTTGCCGAAAGAAAGCTATTGCCTGCACTTTATCACCGCCAATGCACGGGGCAGTTCAGTGAGCCGACACGTATTATCGGTACATCCCGCTCGAAATTGACCGATGAAGAATACCGTAATTTTGCGCGCGCGGCGATCGAGAAACATGTTTCTGCTGACGATATTGATAAAAGTGAAGTTGACAGGTTTTTGAAGCGATTGAGTTATGTTCCGGTTGATGCCACGACCGACGCGGGTTGGGATCAATTGAAAAAAGCCATCGAGATTCCCTCTGTCAAAGCTATCAGGGCTTTTTATCTGGCGGTCAGTCCGGCTCTTTTCGGCAGCATTGCCGAACGCTTGGGAAAAAATGGTCTGGTCACCGATGATAGCCGCATTATTGTTGAAAAACCGATCGGCCGTGATCGCGAAACGGCAACAAAACTGAATGATATATTGGCAAGTGTTTTTCACGAGAACCAGATTTTCCGTATCGACCATTATCTGGGAAAAGAGACTGTCCAGAATCTGATGGCGTTGCGCTTTGCCAATGCGCTTTATGAACCATTGTGGAACTCGGCTCATATCGACCATGTCCAGATAACAGTAGCCGAATCGGTCGGGCTTGAGGGAAGAGCCGGTTATTATGATAATGCGGGTGCGCTTCGCGACATGGTGCAAAACCATATGTTGCAGCTTTTATGCCTCGTCGCGATGGAACCACCTTCAGCCAATACGGCCGATGTGGTTCGTGACGAGAAGCTTAAAGTTCTGCATTCACTTTCCCGTATTGATAGCCATAATGTGACAACCCACACGGTACGCGGGCAATATAAGGCCGGTGCTTCGACAAGCGGGCCTGTCGGTTCCTATCTTGATGATCTCAAAAAAGATAAAAGCAATACCGAAACATTTGTTGCGCTGAAAGTTGATATTAACAATTGGCGTTGGGCAGGTGCACCCTTTTATTTGCGCACCGGCAAACGTCTTGCAACCCGCATGTCGGAAATAGTGGTGACGTTCAAACCCATTCCTTACAATATTTTTGGCAGCGAAGCTGGCGAAGTTGTACCGAACCGGCTGGTTATCCGTTTGCAACCGGATGAGGGTGTCAAACAATGGCTGATGATAAAGGATCCGGGGCCTGGCGGAATGCGCCTTCACCATGTACCGCTTGATATGACATTTGCCGATTCATTTCCGGTTCGCAATCCCGATGCATATGAACGTTTGTTGATGGATGCTGTCCGTGGCAACCAGACATTGTTCATGCGGCGTGATGAAGTTGAAGCAGCGTGGAGCTTTGTCGACCCGATTGAAGAAGGTTGGGAAGCAACAAACATGCCTGTTCAGGGATATACCGCGGGAACATGGGGGCCATCAAAGTCGATTGCCCTGATCGAGCGGGACGGTCGGACATGGAACGATACAGTTTAGGGTATTGCTATGAGCTTGATGGATACAAACCGGTTGAATTTTGATACGCCTTCTGCATTGGCTTCGGCTTTGGCCGATCGGGTGGCGGCCGAATTGAGTGTTGCCATTGTTGAACGCAAACAGGCAGTGCTGGCAGTGTCAGGTGGTAAAACGCCCGAACTTTTTTTCCATTATCTCGCCAAGGCAGATATTGATTGGAAAAACATTCTTGTCACTTTGGTAGACGAACGATTTGTCCCCGTGACAGATGATCGTTCCAACGAACGTCTGGTGCGTTCAAGCCTGTTACAGAATTTTGCTTCAAAAGCCCGCTTTTACGGCCTTTATAACCCGTCGATTACTGCAGAGCTTGCGGCCTTTTCTGCAGCAAGCCGCATTAACGGCCTTCCACGGCCTTTTGATGTCATTGTTCTCGGCATGGGAACCGACGGGCATACAGCTTCGTTTTTCCCTGGCGGTGACCGTTTGAAACAGGCCATTGATCCGGAATCGCGTGCGCTGGTTTTACCAATTCATGCACGCGGCTTGAAGGAAGCCCGCCTGACACTTACATTGCCGGTGATTGCCGAAGCACGTTTCATCGCTCTTCATATTGAAGGTCAGACAAAACTGGATGTTTTCGAGCGTGCTTTGCAGGACGGACCGGTTGAAGAATTGCCAATTCGCGCAGTGTTGAAAAATACGCGCCATCCTGTTCAGGTCTACTGGTCGCCCAATGAAGAAGAAAAACAGATTACGGATGGAACCCATTCGTTGTTTGACACAGTTTCAGTTTAGGAGAAAGAAAACAAATGTCTCTTTCGGGCACAATCGCTGCCGTGACAGACCGGATTCGTGAGCGGTCAAAGAAAAGTCGCGAAATCTATCTTGACCGGATAACCCGTGCAGCACGTAATCGCCCGCGTCGCAGTTTTTTTGCCTGTGCCAATCAGGCTCATAGTTTTGCAGCCTGTGCGCCACTAGATAAAGAACGGTTGGAGGAAGATGTCGTTGGCAATATCGGTATCATCACAGCCTATAATGATATGTTGTCTGCGCACCAGCCTTTTGAAGCTTTTCCGGAAATTATCAGGGCTGCGGCGCGTGAAGCCGGCGGTGTAGCCGAAGTTGCCAGTGGTGTGCCGGCAATGTGTGATGGCATTACCCAAGGTTATACCGGCATGGAGCTTTCGCTTTTTTCACGCGATGTGATAGCTATGGCTGCTGCCGTCGGCTTGTCGCATGACGTGTTCGATGCAGCGCTTTATCTCGGTATTTGCGATAAAATTGTGCCGGGTCTTGTCATTGCCGCTTTGACATTCGGGCATATTCCGGCAATTTTTGTGCCCTCTGGCCCTATGACAACCGGTCAGGGTAACGACAAAAAAGCCGAAATCCGCCAACTATATGCCGAAGGTAAAGTTGATCGTAAAACGTTACTCCAGTCGGAAGCGACTTCCTATCATGGTCCGGGAACTTGTACTTTTTATGGAACGGCCAATTCCAACCAGATGATGATTGAAATGATGGGGCTTCATATGCCGGGGGCCGCATTCATCAACCCCAATACACCCTTGCGCGATGCATTAACGCGCGAAGCAACAAAGCGTGCTCTCGAAATTACCGCCCTTGGTAATGAATATACGCCGGTGGGTGCGATGATTGACGAGAAGTCTTTTGTCAATGCGATTGTCGGGTTGAATGCTACAGGTGGTTCGACCAACCACACAATTCATCTGATCGCTATGGCTCATGCAGCAGGTATTGATCTTACCTGGGGCGATATTGCCGAAATTTCATCGGTCGTTCCGCTTATCGCGAGGGTTTATCCAAACGGTCTTGCCGATGTGAACTATTTTCACGCCGCTGGCGGCATGGGATTTGTTATCAAGCAACTGATTGAAGCGGGACTTGTTCATGAAGATGTCCGCACAGTTGTCGGCGAGGGCTTGGATGCTTATGCAACCGAACCGAAACTGGGAAGTGACGGGCAAGTTGTGCGTGAACCGGCACCGGAAAAAAGTGGCGATGAAAAAGTGCTCACCGGATGGCGCAAACCTTTTCAAGAGGATGGCGGCATTCGGGTGCTTTCCGGCAATATGGGCGCTGCTATTATCAAGGTATCGGCAGTCAAACCCGAACGCTGGTTGATTGAAGCACCGGCTCTTGTTTTCAATGACCAACTGGAACTTCAAGACGCTTTCAAAGCCGGTAAACTTGACGGCAAGGATTTTGTTGCCGTTGTGCGCTATCAGGGGCCGAAAGCCAATGGTATGCCGGAATTGCATAAACTGACGACAGTTCTCGGCGTGTTGCAGGATCGCGGGCAAAAAATTGCTCTCGTCACCGATGGTCGCATGTCCGGCGCATCCGGCAAAATTCCGGCAGCCATCCATGTTACACCGGAGGCGCTTGATAACGGGCCGATTGCACGATTGAAAGACGGCGATATGATCCGGCTTGATGCCAATGACGGAACTTTGACGATTCTCGTCGATGAACAGGAGTTCAACAACAGACAGATCGAACATCCTGATCTTTCTGCACATGAATTCGGCACAGGACGCGAGCTTTTCCGCGTTTTCCGCGAATTTGTCGGACGGGCAGATCAAGGGGCAAGCGTTGTCGTTGGTCCTCTGCGCAAATAGCTGGTTCAGAGTTTTATATTCAAAAAAACGCTCCGGATTTAATTGTTCCGGAGCGTTTTTTATTGATTTCCTGAAATGACATCCAACAAATGTTTTGAAGGAAATGTCGCAACCCCATCAGAATTTTGGCAATGGCAAATTATTTGCTTTGCAGGCAGCTTTCAGTGTGTTTGCCATTAACATCGCAATTGTCATCGGCCCGACACCGCCGGGAACGGGGGTGATGAAGCCTGCCACTTTTTCTGCGGCTTTATAGTCGACATCGCCAACGAGGCGGGTTTTACCCTGACCTTTTTCAGGTGCCGGAACACGGTTAATGCCAACATCAATGACCGTTGCACCGGGTTTTATCCAGTCGCCCTTAATCATTTCGGGTTTTCCGACCGCTGCTACAAGAATATCGGCACTGCGGCAGACATCATCAATTTCGCGGGTACGGCTATGGGCAATCGTGACTGTCGCATTCGCCGCAAGAAGCAGCGCTGCAACCGGTTTGCCGACTATGTTTGAACGACCGACAACCACGGCATCAAGGCCGGATAAATCCTTACCCAGTCCATGTTCCACCATCACCATAATACCGGCAGGTGTGCAGGGAACGAATGCGTCTCCAATTGCACCGGTCATGACTTTACCGGCATTGATATAATGGAAACCGTCAACATCCTTGTCAGGCGAGATTGTCTGAATGACATGATCGGCATTGATATGTGCCGGTAATGGTAATTGTACCAGAATGCCGTGAATATTTTTGTCCTCGTTCAATTCTTTGACAAGGGCGAGCAAATCCGCCTCGCTGGTCTTCTCGTCCAGTTCATATTTGTTCGATAGAAAACCACACTCTTCAGCGCGTTTTTCCTTGGAAGCAACATAAACTTTGCTGGCAGAATCCTCCCCCACAATGATGACCGCTATTCCCGGCTGGATATTGTGTTGTTCACGTAAAATCGCGGTTTCTTGTTTTACTTTGGCAAGGATGTCTTCAGAAAGTTTTTTCCCGTCAATCACATTGGCCATAGAGGATTCCTTTCACTAGGCTTTTTGTTCTGCTTTAAAGCATATTCCTGAAATAAAACAGATCATTGTGTCAAGATTGTACATGTTTGGCACAAAGGATGTGCAAAATAGCCACTTTGGTATGGATGACAAGCAAAAAGTCATCCGTTTTGAGAAGAGAAAGACCAAAAATGGTTAAAGCCCGTTCAAACACCGGATAGAGCGGATTCTGCCGGTAACGGGGTGGAAAAAACGGGATTACAAGGAAAAACGCTATTCCGACCCGGTCATGTTATTTGTTGAATGAATATGCTGCCAACTCTTTGTTTGAATGGATATGTTGCCAAAGCTGAAACAGATTCAATCAACCGATCTATCACAATTGCGGATCTTATCTTGCATCTCAAACTTTTTTAAATTTTGATTTAAGAAACATTACGGCGTTTCAACAATCTCCCTCATGTGCAGGTGCAAAACTGCACACGGCTTCTTTCAAGAATTTCTCACCTATTTCAGCAGCCAAGCCAGAACCGGCGCCAGAAGAACATTGACAATGCCAACCATGACCATAACAAGGCCTGCAATCGAGCCTTCCTGACGCCCCATCTGGTGAGCGCGGGCAACGCCTGCGCCATGTGCTCCCATGCCGAAAAGGGCACCACGTGCAAGGGAAGAGCGTAACGGCAGATATTTGACAATAACTTCGCCCAGTGCAGCCCCCAGAACGCCGGTAAGGACAACGAAAACAGCCGTCAGATCGGGTATGCCGCCAATGTCACCGGAAACTTCCATGGCAAAAGGTGTGCTGATCGAACGCGGCATAAGACTTAGCCGCAAAGTCGGATCAAGTTGCATAAGGGTTGCAAGCCCCCATGCCGACAACATCGAAGCAAATGAACCGACGATAATACCGACCGTCAGAATAAACCAGTTTTTGGCAATGATTCTGCGTTGTTGCCAGATCGGAACAGCAAAAGCAACGGTGACCGGCCCCAGAATGGCAACAAGCCAATGGGTCGCTTTGATATAATGGGCATAGTCACCCTTGAGCAGCACCACCACGATCATCAGCAAAAGTGGTGTTACTGCCAATGGTGTCAGCCACCAATAGGAAAAACGGCGGTAAAATGCTTTTGCCGCCATATAGAGAAGGATGGTAACGAGCGACCAGAAAACCGTTTTGAAAACCGGACTGGTATAAAGCTCTATATCAGCCATATATTGTTCGAGATTTGATTCAATGTTTAACATGACGCATCAACATCCAGCGATAACAAAGGTCTATTGTCAAAGCGGTAATACTCATAACAACGAATGTGCCACCCAGAATAACGACCAGAATTTTTATGCCCAACAAGCCGATAAATTCTTTATGGTTGAGAAGGGCAAGAACTGCTGGAACAAAGAACAGAAGCATTTCGGCAATGAGCCAGTCGGCACCGCGTTTCATGCTCAATATACTGAGTTTACGACTAGCGAGCGCAAGAAGAGCAAGCACCATGCCGATAATTGCACCCGGAATGGGTAGGCTCAAAGCCCATGTAATGATCTCGCCAATAATCCAGAAAGCGCACAAAAGTCCCATCTGCGCAAATATATTGTGATGGAAGAGATGACGTGTTTGAACTCTAAGACGATGTATCATTTAATTTACTCCTGACAAAACGTTAGATAAGTGATGCTGTGTCATTCGTAAAATGAATTGAATTCATGTAGACTATTCCTATATAGAATAGTTATGCAAATAAGAACACTTGAAGCCTTTGTAGAAATTATACGCCAGAACGGCTTTTCCTCAGCCGCGAAAGTTCTGAACTCGACGCAATCGACGATCAGTAAGTCTCTGGCCCAGCTTGAAGGCCAGTATGGAACCAAATTAATCAATCGCAACAAAGGTAAAATGCAGCTTACAGCAGCAGGCGAATATGTCTTTCGTCACGCACAACGTATTCTTGCGGAAGAAACCCAAATGGAACGCGAGATTGCCGAATTGAAGGGGCTTAAACGTGGTGTTTTGAAAATCGGGCTTCCGCCTATTGGCAGTTCCGAACTTTTTGCACCGGTTCTTGCGCGTTACACTTCATCGCATCCTCATATCGACATCAATATTGTCGAACACGGAAGTAAAAAATTGGAAGAGCTGGTGCGGTCGGGCGAAATCGAGCTTGCCGGTTCGCTTGTGCCGATTGCAAGCGGTTTTGATTATCAGGATGTCCGCAACGATCCGGTTGTCGCGCTCATGCCGGCAAGCCTTGCAGGCAAGCGAACAAAGATTACCGCCAAAGAGCTTGCAGAATATCCGTTTGTTCTTTTTGCAAGCCAGTTTGCTTTGACACCACTTGTCATTGAAACCTTCCGTAAAAAGGGGCTGGAGCCGGTGGTTTCGGCACGTTCAAGCCAGATCGACTTTCTGTTTGGCCTCGTTGCAGCCGGTATGGGTGTAGGATTTTTACCCCGCATGATTGCCGAAAAGCGCAATGTCAAAAATGTAAAAATGGTAGAGATGACCGATATAGTCATTGAATGGCATATGGCTTTAATCTGGCGCAGTCAAAGCCATCTTTCCTATGCAGCACGCGAATGGTTGCGGCTATCAGGTGAATACCATGACGGAACATTAAAGGTAAATAATGGCATAAAATCATGAGCCGTTTTTTCCTGTACCCAAAAAAAAAGGTGCAGAAGCAACATAGTGTAAAATTCTCTTAAAATATTGGCGAATAGTTCTTGCGTCCGACAATTAAATTTCTATTATTCTGCCATTTAACACAGTAAATTACCGCTTGTGTGCGGTCATTTAAAAGCGCGGGGGCGTGAAGCGTCAAACTTGGGAGTGGTTTTATGGGAACTCAAAAAAGACGACTCATCGTTGTTGGAAATGCCGATTTACCAAGGGATTTTTCTGAAGAGATAGATAGTGCAGACTATGTTTTACGCTTCAATCGTCCCAGATTGCTTGACGGCTGGAGTGGTACTAAAACCAGTTGTCTGATGATGTGCAACTCCGGTAAGCCAATGCAGCGGAAACTTGAAGATCATTCGTTTCTGGAATACAAATTTTTTAAACAGGCAGAGTTCATTACACTGGTCTATCATCCCTATATTTTGAAGGCTTATTTTGCACTTCCCCGCCTGAGCTCGCGATTGTTAAAGCACCGAAGGCGCGACTGGACCGATAAGGCTATTAGAGTTTTTGGCGGGGCGAACAAGGATGTGGTTATAAAATCCGCGCAGTTTTATCTTGAAGCTTGTGCTGAAATCGGCATTGAAGGTAATAAACTCAAGGAATGGTTCCCGTCGACCGGCTATCTCGGCATTTGGGATTGTTTGAAACAGTTCGATTTGGCGGAATGGGAAATTTACATTTGCGGTTTTACCTGGCAGGGGTGGAAGCACCATGACTGGTCAACAGAAGAAAAATGGGTGCGTGAGCGCATAGATGAGGGAACATGCCATTTCCTTCAATAATGGCAACATTTTCGTCATTGTTTACTTTTCTGTTCGCCCTTATTATGCATGACAGGCTTTTGAAAAAGCCTGTTTTCAAACTCCGGGTCGAATATGAGCGGTTCATTAAAAACCATTAAAGCACTGATTATCCATCTCGATCGGGCGGATGAGAGGCAAATACAAGTCGAATTGCTGGAAAGACTTCTGCCATGTCCTGCTATAGTTTTGAAGGCGGTTGATAGTCTTGACCTTGATGACAAGACAATTTTTCATTTTTTTAGAAAAAAACTCTATCGCCCTTTTTATCCTTTCACATTGTCAAAAAACGAAATTGCATGTTTTTTATCCCACCGGCGTGCCTGGCAAAAAATTGTCGACGATGGCATGGACGCAGGATTTATCATTGAAGACGATGTTGCACTGGAGGAGCGATTTGAGGAAGTTTTCCGTTTTGCTGTTCAGGAAGCCAACGAAGAAAGTTTCATCCGTTTTCCCTTTCGCGTGCGTGAAACAGGCAAAATAATTGCCGAAAAAGGCGATATTAAACTTATCAGGCCAACAGAAATCGGTTTGGGGCAGGTTGCCCAACTGGTAGGCCGGAACGCTGCCCGAAAACTACTTGATGCGACAGCCACATTCGATCGTCCGGTCGATACGACCGAACAATTATACTGGAAAACCGGCGTCCATCCGGAGGTTGTTCTACCTCCGGTGGTTCGCGAGATTTCTGCCGAACTCGGCGGCTCGACGATCAAAAGTAAACATTCCTTTTTCGCGCGCCTTTATCGGGAACTGGCCCGTCCGCTCTATAGGCATCGCATAAAGGTTCTATCGAAACGTCAGGAAGGTTGATATGGCTGTTCCCATACTTCTTTATCATCATATAGGCACGCCCCCCAAGGCAGGGATCCCCGGTCGCTCCAATTATGTTACGGTCGAAAAATTCACCAGACAGATGCATGTTCTGAAACGTATCGGTTTTCAAGGATTGTCACTCAAAGAGGCAATGCCTTATATTCGGGGCCAGAAAAAGGGAAAAGTGGCAGCGATAACTTTCGACGACGGTTTTCTATCTGTTTATCAGGATGCTATGCCGGTTCTTGATGAATTGGGGTTCAGTGCAACCAATTTTTTTGTCTCTTCGCGTATGGGGCTAGACAATTCTTGGGACAATGAACGTTCACAGCGCGACAAAATAATGACATTCGACGAAATGAGAGATTGGGCAGCTCACGGGCACGAAGTCGGTGGCCACACGCTCGACCATTTGCATTTGAAAGATATTCCGCTTGAAGAGGCAAAACACCAGATAACTGAAAACAAACGCCAACTCGAAAAAGAACTTGGCACGTCAATCATATCTTTTGCCTATCCGTTCGGCGACGAAAATGAAGCAATTCAGTCAATTGTAAAAAATGCCGGCTACAGTTTTGCTGTTACAACTGTCAAATCACGTGCGCATGGGAAAGAGGGGGACTTTGAATTGCCCAGACACAGTATTCGCCGCAATGACACAATTTTGCATTTTTTGGCCAAATGTCTATTGCGCTAACCAAATGTTTATTGCGCTAAACGGGGCATAAATCACGTTTTTTTACCAATTGCATTGTCGTGCGATTAAAATTCATTTAAAAAAATGCCGGGCGAATGGACCCGGCAAAAATTTAAACAAGGGCATTTCAGAAACAAGCTTTTCACTGGAAGCCGAAATGTAATTCGGTTTTAATCATTTATGGTTAATAAAAAGTAAAGGAACGAGGTGCACAAGAAAATTTTAAAATATGTCGGGGTGCTGGTGTTGGTGTCGGGATTGATCGTTGCGGCGATTTTCCTGCTATTGCCGGTTCTTGTTTCGACAGATGCGATCCGCATCCGCCTTGCGCAGGATTTGAGCGCATGGACGGGCTACAACGTGCAATTGCGGGAAGCTCCCCATCTTGACCTTTTCCCTTATCCGAAGGCTTCATTGTCGGGCGTAACACTCACTCCGATGAATGATGAGGCCGCTCCGCTGATGGAAGCCGAACGCATTGAAGTCGACTTGTCACTGATCGATGCGCTGTTAGGACATATTACATTTTCGCAAACACGCATTATCAACCCGCATTTTGTTATGGAAGAACCGGTCAAAACGGTTGCGGATTTTTTTGACACTCTTTCCCGTTCGCAAGGCAGTTTCGGTTCGGCTGTTCGTGAGGCTCGTGACATTGTTAAAAAGAACCCCGACCATCCGGATACAACACGCCTTCTCAACCAGCCTTTCGGGCGTATTGTGATTGACAATGGCGAGCTTCTCTATCGCAAGAATATGGGAGGGATGGCGGAAAAAATTACGGCACTGAATGCGGTTCTCGAATGGCCGGAATCGACAAGGGCGGCAAGTTTTCGTGCCAATGCAACGTGGCATGGCAAAGCAACCGATTTGCGTATTGATGCAATGCAAGCGCTGATCCTGTTTTCAGGTGGAACGAGTGACGTAAGAGCCAGTCTCAATTCTTTGAGCGGCGGTATTACTTTTGAAGGAAAGGGGCGACTTTCCGACAGCTATATTTTTGACGGGCGGCTCTCGGCCCGTTCACCGGGTTGGAACAGGACGATGGAGTGGCTTGGTTATCACGATCTACCCGGACAAGGATTGAAAGCGCCGGTTGTCTGGGAGTCGGATTTTTCCGCCCAACCCGGTCATATGCAGTTTAACAATATCAATTTCAAACTTGGAAATGATAATGCACGCGGTGCACTTGCGACCGGCTATCAGGATGATTTGCCGGTCATCAGCGGGTCGCTTGCTTTTGACAGGCTCGATCTTGATACATTGGTTGCTACATTTTTTCCGGACGAGGAAAAAAATCAGTTTCTTGATCTTTCGGTTTTCGACATGATCGGGCTTGACATCCGCATGTCGGCACCGGAAGCCAAGCTTCAAAATGTCACCCTCAATAATCTTGCTGCTGCCGTCCAGATCAGAAATGGAAGAGGCATTTTCGATCTTGGCAATGCCAATGCTTTTGGTGGTGCTATTCAATCCAATATACAGATTGCCCGCGACAATGATAAAGCCAATATAGAAGGCCGCATTTCTGCAAGTTCTGTCGATTTGCCATCAATCGCGCGGGCTTTCCACTATCCCGATTTTG
The DNA here is from genome assembly GCF_048452985.1 of Bartonella sp. P0282. NCBI lineage: Bacteria > Pseudomonadati > Pseudomonadota > Alphaproteobacteria > Hyphomicrobiales > Bartonellaceae > Bartonella > Bartonella sp. P0282. Next base: position 71,714 of record NZ_WTFO01000004.1, on the reverse strand, counting down.
TTCATGCAAAGGCCGGTCTTATTTTGACCATGCATGCGCCTTTCAGCCGGTGGTCGGAAGTTATATCCGGAATGCAGGGGCATTTGACATTGAATATGTCGTCGGGCAGTTTCAAAGGCTATGACATTGACAAATTGCGTTTTGCCTTGAGTAGCGGTGAAAAAGCATGGGCAGAAAAAAGCGATCATGCGTCAACCGATTTTGATAAATGGGATATTGAAACAACCATCACCGACGAAAATCTTGTGATTGATAAATCAACCATCTACATGGGAAATTGGCGACTTCTTATGAAAGGCACTGCCGATCTTCAAATAAAAGACGGTAAGAACCATGGCTACGAAGTCAAGCTTGATTCAGTGCTTAAAAAAGTTCCGCGGTCGGATAAAATCTGCCCCGATGTCGAATGTGTTTCCAACAGTCTTGTCAAACCATTGATGTTTTCATTGTCAGCCAGTCAATTTCCCTATGGTGCCATTGACCTTGAACGCAATAATATGAAAGAAGAAAAACAGGATTAAAGGCAATAGAGACGGAATAAGCCGGTTTGTTTGTTATGACCGGTTTTAAAACAAATGGTAAAACTCCTGGCACTGTCGATTGGACCGATAAAAACGATCGGGTCTGCAAACTTGAAAAGCGGAATTGATAAAAAACCGGTCGATCGGCCGCTTTTGCTCACCAAAACCGGTTTTATCGGTGACGAGCAGGCAGACAAGAAACATCATGGCGGACCGGAAAAGGCGGTCCACCATTATGATTTTGACCATTATGCTTTCTGGAAAAAAGAGCTGGGGCATAAAGAGGTGTTTGACACGCCGACTGCCTTTGGAGAAAATCTTTCAACCTCAAGCTTGAGTGAAAAAAATATCGCTGTCGGGGATATATTCCGGTTAGGCAAGGCAATTATCGAAGTTTCGCAAGGCAGACAACCCTGTTTCCGGCTCAATGTCAGATTCGGTGTTCCGGATATGGCGTTAAGGACGCAAAATAGCGGGCGAACAGGGTGGTATTACCGCGTTTTGCAGGAGGGAGAAGTTTCTGCAAGTGACGAACTCGAATTGATCGAGAGATGCCACGAAATGTGGACGATCCATCGCATATGGAAGGCTTTTTATGTGACAAAAAATGACTATGAAGAATTGTCGCATATTGCTTCACTGAACGAATTATCTCCGAGCTGGCGTTTGCTTGCACAAAAGCGGTTGGATAGCCACGAGATAGAAGATTGGACGAAAAGATTGAACGGTGTGGCATGAGACGCTCATTCGGGCTTTTGACAAAGCTCGGTTAAGTCTTGGGCGGCAGGTTTCCAAAAATTCTTAAATAAATTGTTGTTTGGGGCAGGCTTTAACGCTTTGTCACGGCAAACCGGTTTTAAGAAATCCGGTGTGCATAAAAGTTGTTGTCACCGCACTGTGGGGAATCACCGGCACTAAGGGAAATTTGATAATTGCCATAAAGAGCCTTCAAGAAACCTATTAAGATACTTCCTGAAACCTATAAAGATCTTTCCCGAAACATTGGCGCATGTCATTTTTGCGGGTTTTTATATCAACCTTGTTAACGGCTCCCGGTCGCAACCGGATCAATGATTTTGCCTGAAAAGTAGCTTGGTGGTTTGCAAATATTGAAAGGGGTCAATTTTACTGCCGAACGTGGCTCGATCGTCGCTCTGCTCGGCGGTTCCGGCTCCGGAAAAACAACGCTTCTGCGCTCGATAGCCGGACTGGAAAATCCGGAAGTCGGGCGCATCACAATCGGCGATAAAATTGCCCGTGACAGTGAAGCCAATATCCAGCTTCCTCCCGAACAACGCGACATCGGGCTTGTTTTCCAGTCCTACGCTTTATGGCCGCATCGCACAGTGCGTGAAAATGTCGCCTATGGTTTGAAATTACGTCATGTCGGAGCCGCGGAGATAAAAAACCGCGTTAACCGGATCCTTGAAACAAAGGGGCTTTCCCATCTCGCCGACCGTTATCCAAGCGAGCTTTCCGGAGGCCAACAACAACGTGTTTCAATTTGCAGGGCAGTTGTTTATGAACCGCGTGTCTTGTTGCTTGATGAACCATTGTCCAATCTTGACGCGAAATTGCGTGAAGAAGCGCGCTATTGGATAAGAAAGCTCATTCTTGAACTTGATATATGTGCAATTCTGGTGACCCATGACCAGACAGAAGCTCTTGCGGCGGCTGACCGTATTCTTTTGTTACAAAATGGTCGGATTGTCCAACATGGTAGCCCGATTGAAATTTATTCCAATCCGGATTGCTTTTATGCTGCAGAATTTCTTGGCGCCAACAACATCGCTCATGGACAAATATTGCAAAAAGACGGTGCGTTCATCACTTTCGGCGCTGAAAACTGGTCTTTGACCGGAATGTTGCGGGAAGGCGAGGATACGAGGCTAGGAGAGGCTGTCAAAGCTGTTATTCGCCTTGAACATATCAAGGTCAGCCAACAACCGGTTCCGGAAGCAATGCCGATGCATCTTGATGCCAGCCTTTATCTTGGCGACCGTTGGGAATACCGTCTTCATTACGGGGCGTTGGAATTGAAGGCGAGTGGTCCGGAAAAACTTGAAACAGGTGAAGTTTATATTATTATCAAACCGGAAGATGTCTGGTTATTTCGCGATTGAACAACATTTTACAGCCACACCTTGAAAAATAACTCTCCAAAACCGGATAGACTTGAATTTATCAATCTCTCCGGTTTTTATTTAAAAAATAATTTAAAACCGAAAAACACTTGTTATGCGTAAAAATAAACGATTGAAATCGAATATATTACTTGAAAAAATCCGGTTTAAACTTTTTTTGACACACCGGAAACCATGTAGTTGATTGACATTCAATCCTGTTGAAGCGCATCATGGAAAAAGTTGAACTTGATTTGGAATATCATCTTTATACATGATATTTTGATAACATGTCGGGTTATAAGCTTGTCCGTTAAAGCCGGAGAAGAAACAATTTATTTTTTAATGGATTATCAAGGAGAATAGATGCCAGAACTTTCACAAAAAAAATCGGTTCCCTTGCTTAAGATGAATGACGGCTTGTTCATTCCGCAATTGGGCTTCGGTGTTTGGAAAATAGCGGAAGATGAGACCGAAAACGCTGTCAAACAAGCGATTTCAACCGGCTATCGACACATTGACACAGCCAAAGCTTATGACAATGAAGAAGGTGTCGGCCTTGGCGTTGCCGCGTCGGGTATCGAGCGGAAGAACATTTTTCTTGCCACCAAAGTCTGGAATACCGATCAGGGTTATGACAAGACGATGCAGGCTTTTGAGGAAAGCGCAAAGCGCTTGCGTGTAAGCGCTATTGACCTTTATCTTATTCATTGGCCGGTTCCGGCACGCGATCTTTTTGTGGAAACGTGGAAAGCTCTCATCAGGCTCAAGCAGGAAAACCGCGTTCGTTCAATCGGTGTTTGCAATTTCCGCATTGTCGATCTTGAGCGGCTTATCAAGGAAACCGGCGTTGCTCCGGCTGTCAATCAGGTGGAACTGCACCCGCATTTTCAACAAAAGCAATTACGCATATTCCACGACAAGAATAACATATTGACAGAGGCATGGGCTCCTCTTGGTCGCGGGCAATTTCTTGATGATCCGGTGTTGAAAAAGATTGCGGCAGAACATCATAAAACAGTCGCACAAATCATTTTGCGCTGGCATATGGAAATGGGCACAATCGCTATTCCGAAATCCCGTTCTAAAGAACGTATGGCCGAGAATTTCAATATATTCGATTTTGCGCTTACCGCTGCCAATCATGATGCAATTGCAGCTCTCGACAAAGTCGATGGCCGATTGGGACCAAATCCGGCCGAATTTCAAGGTTGAAATTTCCACTGTATTGATATTATCGAAGTGGCGCCTTCATTGTGGCGCCGCTTTTTTTGCAGCGCCGCTTTTATTATCGGGGTTTAACGGGCTTAAACATCGTTGTTTCTATTGTTTTTCCCTTATCCGTAGTGTTTTTTACCATAAAGTTTAATTGAATAGGGCTTCCTGTTTATGAATGCGCGTTCGTCATTCGCTTTTACCGGTTAGGGAAAGTAACGAACACAAAAGCCGGAAACCTTAAGCCACACATTACTATTCCGGCTGAATATCCATGAAGTTTTTTCTTTTGTGGGGGGCTTTTCCTCGCTTTTGCCGGTTGGCTCCGGTGACGCGGAAATAAACTTGAAGCAGCCGCGGACGAGCCTGAAACGATTTTGGAAAAGTAGCACAGCATTCAAAATGCTATTTCAAAAGCGTGATAGGTTTGTAACGAGACAGAAGAACGTTGTGATGAAAAACTGTAACCGGAAAGAGGAGAAGCGGGAGCCTTCTATTTGAGGTTTTGAAAAACCCGTCAAATAAATATAAAGTGCGCTATCTGAACGTTCAGCCACACAATCCGGAATCATTTTTCCTGTTCATTCAAGTTTGCCTGCCAGCAGGTTCAAGCTTGAGCGGCGCTGCCTCAAGGTCTGTCTATCAAGGGGGATTTATTATTCCGGATAGGGATTGAAGACAGCCCTCATCGGCATTTTTTCAAAACGAAAAGACAAATGCGGAGATAAAGCCTGATGTATATGAAAAAGAAGGGGCCAAAAGGCCCCTTTTTCAAGTTTCCGGTTACCGGCTTTTTCCTGACGAGGAAATCCGGCCAAATTTAGTGCATCGAGCTATGGACACCATAACCGTCTTTACTCATGAATTCGTTATTTCCCGCACCCACCGAACCGATTCCGGCAGCTACAAGAATAAATGTGAATAGAGCAGCGACGGTCACCAGAGTGGCTCTCTTGGCAGACATTCTATCTCTCCGATCAAATGCTATTATTGAATCTCAAATTGTGTGTTGTCATATAGCGAAGTTTATTTTTCGACAATGAACGAACCCTTTTTTGTGATCCCTTTTTCTGCATTAAAGTAAAAAAAAGTTAAATCTGTTGCAGTTTGGTGACGAAAAAAAACCTGACAAAATCAGTCGGTTATTGCTGCTTTTCTTCGATTGCTACACTGACTGTCCGTCCGGAAACCAGATGGACATTATCAGGCACCGGATCAAGCTTGATACGAACCGGTATACGCTGGGCAAGGCGCACCCAGTTGAATGTTGGCGCAACATTGGCAAGAAGGCTTGTTGTCTGTGTGCGTTCACGATCTTCGATACCGGCAGCAAACCCTTCAACAACACCGGTCAACACAGCACTTGAACCCATAATGTGGATTGTTGCCCGGCTACCGATGTGAATACGGTCGAGTTTATTTTCTTCAAAATAACCGGAAGCATAAAACGAATCGGTGTCAACAAGTGCCGTAACCGGCTTACCTTGCGTGACATATTCTCCCGGTTGAAGCGAAAAATTGGTCAGTTTGCCATTCACAGCAGCACGAACGGTCGAACGTTCAAGATCGAGCTTTGCTGTATCGAGCTGGACGATCGCCTTACGCAAGGTGGCGGCAGTTTGCAATTCCTGCATAGCGGCCGTTTCCAATTGTTGGCGGGTAATGGTTTTGTCATCAAGTTTCTGGTCGCGTTCAAGATCGCGTTTTGCCTGATCGTGGGCGGCTTTGGCATTATCAACCATAGCCTGAGCATCTTCCAGAGCCAGAGTAAAACGCGCCTGATCTATCTTGAAAAGAACATCGCCCTGTTTGACTTGTTGGTTATCAACCACATGGACTTCGGTGACAAAACCGGAAACATCAGGTGCGACACGAACAACATCGGCACTGATTTTGCCATCTCTCGTCCACGGGTCATTCATGTAGTAGTTCCATAGCTGCCACAGAAGAAGTCCGGCTACCAGAGCCATGACAAGGGTGAAGAATATACGACCGGAATTGGCTATAAGCTTGTTCATATCCGTTAAATCCGAGTTACAATGAAAGAAAGAATACTCAAAATGATGAAATAGGTTGCTGCGGCAAACAGCGCATGGTGCCAGATGAACCGCTCCAGCCCTTTACGCAAGATGAACCGTTGGAGACCAACATTCAAAAAATAGCTGACCAGTGCCAGAATTCCGATTGTCGGAATATAGACACCATAAATATCGACCTCTGGGTTCATGAGTCATGTCCTTTGAAAATTGGAGGCAAGACTGCTTCGTAAGGTTCGGCATCACTGAAGAGGTTTTGCCGCAAACCGGTTAATGCAAACGAGATTTTCTGGTGATCTTCAGAATCAGGCAGAGCAAGCGTCCAATCAAGTGTTGTATCTATTGCTTCCAGCAATTCTTTGCCATCCGGCACATCGGTACTGTTGATTTTTACACGGTAATAAAATGCCAGTTCCTCCAGAACATTGGCAAGATTTTGGCGATTGGTCGGCCCTTGTGATTCTTTGAGATGTTGCAATTCAATCGTATCAAGCCCGACACGCACATCTTTGAGAATGTCGGTCTGGCGAACGGGTGAATGAATCGGTATCAGGGCATAACGGGGAGCAATCAATCCATAGCGGTAAAGCATACGGTGCAAAAGTTCGTTATAGGCTTTGGTGTCGGTAGGCCTTTCCGCAACTTCGATAATGTCGTTCCAGCTTGCACGAATGAGACGAAAAGCACTCCATTCGGCTCCGACAGAACGGACAATGGAAGCTGTTGCGGCAGCGACAATAATTCCCAGAATCATTGCCGTGTTGATATTGATGAAATTATAAAAATCGCCACTCAAGCGGGATTGCAGCAATAACAGATTGGGCAGGTTGACTGCCATTGTCATGCCCATGGCAAATTTTGAAGGGATGGCCATCATAATTCCGGCAGGTATCAGCACAAGTGCCAAACAGAGCATGAGTGGCAAAAAGCCGTCAACGAGCGGTAAAAGACCGAATTGAAGAACAAAGGCGATAACAAGAACAATGAGAATTTGCTTGAGCATTCCGCGAATTGCAGGAACAGGATCATCTTTCGTTGCAAAAAGGCTGCTGAAAATACCGGTCATCATGGCAGCGGTTGCGCCTTGCGTCCATTCTGTCATACGCCACAAAGTAACAGTAATAAAAATGGCAAGGATTGCAGAAAAAGCTGAAAGAAACGCAATGCCGAAATCGTAGTGAATCGACCTTACTTCGCCTAAAAAATCGAAACGGTGCCAACGCAATTTATGTTGGGTGCCGTTGACGATGTCGTTGCGCAAATGCAGACAGTCGGAATAGATTTCCATAATATCGACAAGGCGCAATGTCAGATTGCGTGAAACGAGATCAAGCCACACTTTCGAGCGGCCAATATCATCCAATACGGATTGCTTCAAAGCTTTGATACGGGCAATGCCTTCCGGCTTCATCGGTTCATGGGTTTGTAACCATGCGGATGTTTCCGCGATAAGTTCGTCAAGTTTGGTGTTGTTGCTCTTGCCACCACATTGCTCGTCGAGCATTTTGTTGCGCTGGTTGATGAGATCGTTACAGCTTGCCACCATTGGCAGCAACGAGACCATGCGGCTTTGTAACACACGCATTGCATTCACTGTCGATGGCAATGTCGACGAGTCGTAAGTGACATGGGTGGTAAAAGCGCGCAAATCGACAGCATCAATCGCCAGATGTTGGCGCTTTTGCAATGCGTCTTCGCTTTTGCCTTGCCCTTTAATATACATAATTGCAAGGTCGGCGCTGTTTTTCAGCCATTTATCAATACGATCGGCAAGAACCGGTCCGGCATGGCGGGGAAAAACAAGGCGGCCGACAAGTGCGGCAGAAATAATGCCGACACTGATTTCTTCAACACGACTTGCCGAATAATCAAAAACAGTTTCCGGTGTGTCAACAATCATAAAACCGATAATGCAGACACTATAGCCGGCAAGCATGGAAACATAAGCGCGCGGGCTGCGATCCAATACGCTGATAAACAAACAACCGCCAAGCCAGAGGGCAAGCCCCAAAGTTGTGAGTTCCGGCGAAGGAATAAGCTGCGGTAACATAATGACTGTTGCCATACCGCCGATTGCAGTGCCGAGAAGCCGGTAGAACGCTTTTGATGTCAAAGCACCCGATAGCGGGTGGGCAACAATATATACGGCTGTAATTGTCCAATAGGGGTTGGGAAGATCACACAAAAAGGCGATATAGAGAGCCAAAGCCGCGGCTGCGATAGTTTTTAACGAGAATACGACATCCCATACAGTCGGTTGTTTTACGCTAACAGTCATATATTTTCAAATAAGCACAATAAGCGGGCAAAAAGAGAGTTCTCCTTTGTCCGGAATAACACTATAAAGCTGCTTTCCTACGAGATCACCAATTTGACAGCGTTGAGAGAAGGTAGTTTCTTCTCATATTTAGTTTTATTTTTAGAAAGTTTCTAGTCACCTTTATGTAAAACTTGTCACCTTTCTGTAAAAAGTGACTACGAATGTTGATAGGCACACGGTATTCTTGGCCTTGAATTTTGGAAAACAACTTTCAAGACGCATGAAAATATCCGAATCTTGCGCAGAATCAAATAAGTTCAAAACCTTTGCCAATTCGGATATTGTCGTTCCGAATTTAAAAAACACGAAAGCATTTTTGAGAAAGATTCAAGCAATGCGCGCCAATTATAAATTGCAACGACTTTTCGTTCATGAACCTTTGTCATTTCACGAAAAATTCGATCTTGACGAAAATCAATCACATTATCTTAAAAATGTCTTGCGGATGAGGGAGGGCAATGAACTTCTGCTTTTTAATGGCAAAGATGGCGAATGGCGTGCAAAAATTGCCGAAGTGAAGAAAAAATCTGTTGTTGTGGAACTTGTCGCCAAAGAAAGAGAGCAACCCCCCGCTTCCGATCTTGTTTATTGTTTCGCCCCGCTCAAACACGCCCGACTGGATTATATGGTGCAAAAAGCGGTTGAAATGGGGGCATCGGTTTTGCAACCGGTTATCACACATTTTACTCAAGCAACGAGGTTGAATGAAGAGCGTATGCGCGCCAATATTATCGAGGCCTCGGAGCAATGCGGGGTTTTATCAATCAGTTCCTGCCGATCTCCGGTTTCGCTTGCAGAACTTTTGGCAAACTGGCAGCCGGAACGTCATCTGATCTTTTGTGATGAAGCCGCTGATACGCAAAATCCATTGGAAATCTTGAAAAAAATGACACCGGCTCCACTTGGAGTTCTTATCGGTCCCGAAGGTGGCTTCAGCGACAAGGAGCGTTCCGAACTCAGGCAATTTCCGTTTGTTCATCCAATTCCTCTAGGCCCCAGAATTTTGCGGGCAGATACTGCGGCTGTCGCCGCGCTTGCCGTTATTGAAGCGACTTTGGGGGATTGGCGAGATGACGGGTAAAGCAGAATGTGAGGCCGGCGGTACTTGAAAGAGCAATGAAAACAGTTCAATGATGAAACAAATCAAGACAAATTGGAAATTGTGAGTTATGGCGCGCGATATTGAAGATGAAACAACAATCAACGGTTTTGACGATTTGGTAAACTATCTCGCTGGCGGCTCGAAAACTCCCGATAAATGGCGTATCGGTACAGAACATGAAAAATTTCCGTTTTTTGTCGAAGGTAACCGCCCTGTCCCTTATGAAGGGAAAAAAAGTATCCGCGCATTGCTTGAAGGTATGCAAGCCATGCTTGGCTGGGAGCCGATACTGGATGAAGGAAAAATTATCGGTTTGCTTGAGCCGACAGGAGCGGGCGCAATTTCACTCGAACCGGGTGGACAATTTGAACTTTCGGGCGCTCCACTTAAAACAATTCATCAGACTTGCCGCGAAGTGAATGCCCATCTTGCACAGGTCAAGGAAATTGCCGCACCTCTCGGCATCGGTTTTTTAGGCCTTGGCGGTAGCCCTAAATGGAAGCTTGATGAAACACCGCAAATGCCGAAATCCCGCTACCACATCATGACAGAATATATGCCAAAAGTCGGGCGGCATGGTCTTGATATGATGTATCGGACCTGCACAATTCAGGTTAATCTCGATTTTTCATCGGAAACCGATATGCGCCGGAAAATGCAGGTTTCGATGAAATTGCAATCAATTGCCACCGCGCTTTTTGCAACATCACCTTTCACTGAAGAAAAACCCAACGGTTTTATGTCATGGCGTTCGGAAATATGGCGCGACACCGATAACCGGCGTTCAGGTGTTCTGCCCTTTGTATTCAATGAAAATTTCGGTTTTGCCGATTATACCGCATGGGCATTGGATGTGCCGATGTATTTTATTGTCCGCGACGGGCATTACCATGATTGCACCAATATAACATTCCGCCAATTTATGGATGGTGCTTTGAAAGGCAAAATCGACGATTATCGTGCGAATATGGGTGATTGGGTCAATCACCTTTCAACATTATTTCCGGAAGTAAGACTCAAACGTTTTCTGGAAATGCGCGGTGCCGATGGCGGCCCGTGGCGGCGTATTTGCGCATTGCCAGCTTTCTGGGTCGGTTTGCTCTATGATGAGGAAGCACTTGAAGACGCTTTTGCAATGACAAAAGACTGGGGCTTTGAAGAAGTTCTCGATATGCGTAACCATGTACCGGTCAAAGGTTTGAAAACACCATTCCGCAATACCACCATTCTCGAACTTGCCCGTCAGGCTCTGGATATTTCCCGCAAAGGCCTTGCCAACCGGAAGAAGCTGAATGCCGAAGGCGATGATGAAACGCGTTTTCTTGATCCGCTTTTCGAGGTTGTGCTGTCAGGAAAATGTGATTCGGAACGTCTGTTGTCAAAATTCCATTCGGTATGGGGTGGTTCTGTCGATCCGGTGTTTCTGGAATATGCCTATTAGGCTTTGCAGCCTGTGTTTAAGGCTTGGTTGAGGAATAAAGCTGAAAGGCGTGCACCAAGAATAGGGCTTCTACCAAGAACAAAAAGGTTGATTGGAACTGTGCCTCACCGGTTATTTAACGGTAGAGAGCGCTTCTTCATGCACAGGGCAACCTGAAGAGAGGCTATCGGGCAGATTGGACAGCCACGACAATATCGTAAAAAATAGAAGCGTTATTTTTTCAATCATTATCATTTTTGAAATAAGCGTTATTGGTGCGGCTTTTTAACTATATTTTTGCATGATAGAAAAATTAAATCCGATTTGTCTTGTTTTTGGACATATTGAATGCCCATATCAATATTGAATAAACAAGAGAGGAAAGGGATTTCTCAATGCAGCATGTCGATATTCCATCAATGACGGATTTTAACAAATTACGAGCGGTAAGGGCGGATGCATGTGTATCAATATACTTGCCGACAACACCTATTACATCCGAAATTGGTGCCAGTAAAATTGAGTATGCCAATCAGGTAAAGGAAGCATTGGCACAATCCCAATCCTTGACAGACAAGCGACGTTTGGCAAGTTTGGAATCACTGTTGACCGGCCTTTCCGATTATGAAGATTTCTGGCTGAAACAGGCACGCAGTCTCGCGGTTCTTGCCACCCCTGATCGTATCTGGACATTTCGTCTTGCAAACCGTTTGAAATCGTTTGTTGAAGTTGCAGACCGGTTTATGCTTAGTCCGCTTCTGCGTTCGATTACATTTGCCCATACGGCTCACGTGGTGGTTATTGCAGAATCAAAAGTCCGACTTATCGAAATTGCAAGTGATATCGAGCCATTTGAAGTCAAAGTGCCGGATATGCCCAAGGACATCAACAGTGCTGTTGGCACCAGTAACGAGAGAATCAGTTCCAATAGTTCGGTGCGGTTGACACAATATTGCCGTCTGATTGATTCAGCTTTGCGTCGTTATCTGACGAGGCCGGATGTTCCTTTGATTATTGGCGGAAATGAAGCAATGATTAATGCGTTCCGTTCGGTTTATAGTGGCAACAACCTTATCGGCGAAATTGTCAATGCAGGACTTGATCGGGCAAACCCGACAGAAATCGGCGATCTTGCGCGCCCCGTTCTTGACCGTTTTTACGAGCGCCAGGTTGCCGATATCCGGTCGCGGTTCGAGCATCTGACAGCCGAAGGGCGTACCACAACAGATATTGCGCTTGCAGCGCGTGCGGCTACCATCGGCCAGATTGATACATTGCTTGCCGATATGGACGAAATGGTTCACGGGACTGTTGATGAAACAACAGGAGCCGTCAGTTTCGGTAAAGAGGGGCCGGATACCTATAATGTGGTCGACGAGATTGCAAGCCGTGTTCTTGCCAATGGCGGCCATGTGCTTGCCGTTCGCAAGAGCGATATTCCCAATCACCAATCGCTTGCAGCGATTTTCCGGTTCAGAATGTAGGAAAACTCCGTTTTGTTGATGCCGCTTGTAAAACGGTCGGCATCGTTCAAAAAGCGAAGATTTTGGTTACAAATATAAACAAAAGCCCGCAACAAATCCTGTTCGGGCTTTTGGATTTTTAACACCTGCGATTTTATGTAACCACAGACCTGTTTGATATGGTAAGCGGGCGGTGATTAGCCGCGGGTACGGCTTTGGCCTTCTTTTGCCGGTTTGAAACCCGGATCAATACTGACAGCCTTTGTATAGGAAGCATAAGCTTTCTTCTTGTCACCACGGTGTTCATAAACCATTGCCTGATTTGACCAGCTTTCGGCAATGTTGCTGTCAAGACGAATAGCCGCATTAAAGTCGTCGAACGCATTGTCCCAATCGCCAAGTGCAGCATAAGAAAGACCGCGGCCATTATAAGGGGCAGGCGCATTGGGTTGGCGCGACATGGCTGCACCGAAATCGGCGATAGCCTGTTGTTGGTCACCACGTGCCTGTTCGATAAGTGCACGGTTGTGCCACGCACGCCCGTCGGTTGTACCAGCCTGAATAGCACTATTGAAATCGTTATAGGCAAGATCAAGCTTGCCACTTAAACGATAAACATTGCCGCGTCCGATCAATGCAACATCATAATTCGGGTTGATCGCCAAAGCGCGATTGTAATCGGCAATAGCTGCCGACATATTTCCTGTATTACGATAAATCAAAGCCCGATTGGCATAGGCTTTATAGAAATTGGGGTCGAGTGCTATAGCGGACGTAAAATCGGCAATCGCTTCCTTGCTGCGTCCGGCACGTCCATAAGCCGAGCCGCGTACATTGTAGCCTTCAGGGTCACGGGGATTGGCTTTAATAACGGCTGTAAGCGAGGAGATATTCTCGTGCGAACCTTGAGCAACGTCTTCAGGATCAAGCACACTATTGGTCGTGCTGCACCCCGCCAAAACAACAGCACCTAAAAGAAAGAAAGCGGACAGTTTCAATTTTTTCATCGGGCACGATCCTGTTACAGACGATTCTACGATTTTCACGTCAACATATTTCAAGACTATATAACAAAAAAGTGGAAATGCGCTCTGCATCTCCACTCGAATGAGGCGAAATTAGACTTCGCAGAATCCGGCTTCTGCCTGAATATATTAAACCTTGCGAGCGCAAACCCTACAAGTCTAACCGAATTCCGGCAAAATTCCGAATATTAGTGGGCAGAACCGCGGCCGCTCACCAAGCCTTCACGCTGTGCGCGCTTGCGTGCCAACTTACGGGCACGACGGACAGCCTCGGCCTTTTCACGGGCGCGCTTTTCCGATGGCTTTTCATAATGACCGCGCATCTTCATTTCACGGAAGATGCCTTCACGTTGCATTTTCTTTTTGAGCGCACGGAGCGCCTGGTCAACATTGTTATCGCGAACGAGTACTTGCACGTTTAATCCTGCTTTGTTTTACTATCTCGGTTAAATGGGTACATCCCAAACATCCCTAACCTATAAAGGCCAAGGTTTCAAATGATTGGGCTGCCAATACCACATAAAAGGCGTGCTTGTCTATATTGCTTTTATAAAAGCTGTGTTTTTTAAAAAATGCTTGGCCTTTATCGGCCTGTAAAGAAGAGAAAAGGCAAAAATAGGCCGAAACAACCACAATTTTTAGATCGTTATCGAAATTCCAAAGGTTCTTTTTAATAAAATATCGGCAATTCAAACCAAACGGGAAAAGTAAAAGAACAAGAACCGACTCACCTGTTCGATATTTTTGGAATTTCCATCATTATTGAAGATAGGGGGAGATTGAAGATAGGGGGAGTTCAGTTTTTTTAAGTTCATCTTTTTTAAGGTGTGCCCTCTGTTTCAAGTATGAAACCCCTTAATTCAAGTGTGAAGCCCCGTATTTCAAGTGTGAAGCCCCCTATTTCAAGAGCGAAGAAATAGAGCGATAAAACGCATATTGCACAAAATTTGCTTTTGATCGTCAAAGATACTGTCTATTGATCGGAAAAAATAACCGTACACAAAACGGCTTTTATTTTGCCAGTCTTTCCGACGAAGGCTTGTTCTCCTGGTTGCCCCTTGTTACTTGGCATTTGCTTGCGCGGGCTTGGCCTTTATTGTTTCAAAGTCCGGATACTTGACCCCGTTAACTACCGATTTTGGCAAAATGAAAAGGAAACGGCCGGTGTCTTTTAACCGGTTTTTTTAAAAATGCCGAAATAAAGTTGGCAGAACAGCCGCACGGGATTTCAGAGCTGAAACCTTTTCAATAAAGCTTATGAAGCCTTTGGCGGCACCATGGCTATTGTTATCCAGTCGGCTGTCAAAGCCGGTTTTTTCACATTTTCGATTTCAAGGGTTACAGCATAATGGAAAACAATTCTTCCCGATGGGCGAATTTCCGCATCGCTCAAAACAAAATGGGCACGCACCTTTGCACCGGTTTTGACAGGGCTCATCAAGCGCACTTTGTCAAAACCGTAATTGATTCCCATTGTTGTGCCTTCAAGCTCCGGAAGGGCTTCATAGGCCAATGTCGATAGAAGCGAAAGGGTTAGAAAGCCATGGGCAATTGTACCGCCAAAAGGCGTTTCGCTGGCGCGTTTTTCGTCAACATGGATCCATTGATGGTCGTCGGTCGCATCGGCAAACTGGTTAATCATTTCCTGTGTGACAGTACGCCAATCCGAAACGCCCACCTCTTTGCCGATTGAAGCGGGAATATCATCAACAGTCACTTTGCCGGGCATGAGCTTCTTCCTTGTTCAATATCTTCCGTCAGCTATGCGCCCGAATTGTTATGGACGCATTCTTTTTCAAGTTCTCACGGTGCTTATATATGTCAAATATATTTCGCGCAAATTTTTGTTTTCAAAACGGGCGGTTTTGTCATCCCTCTATTTGCTTGCGATCAATGACGAGCCTTGCAATTCTCTATCGTTGTTATTAGACCTTTGAAGAAAAGATTATGCGTTGAACGACTGATAAAGCCCTATATCGGAAATAGTTATATCGGGGTGTGATGGTTCGTTTTTTACGGGAGAATTTTTTGAAATGACAAGCAATGTAGCTCTTATCGGTTTGGCCCGCGACCTTAAAAAACGTGAGGAAAGCGGCAAGCCTATCCGCATAGGGCTGGTAGGTTGCGGGGAAATGGGAACCGACCTTTTGACAGGCGTTGCCCATATGGATGGCATCGAGGTTGCAGCCGTTTCGACACGAACACCTGAACGGGTGATGGATGCGGCAAAAATTGCCTATGACGAGCAAGGACATGCAAAGGAAGTTTCCAATGCGTCGGAAATGACAGCAGCAATCGAACAAGGGAAAATCGCCGCCACCGACGATCTTGATATGTTGCTGAAAAACGAGCTTGTCGATGTTATTGTCGATGCGACAGGCTATCCTGAAGCGGGAGCCGAAATCGGCTATAAAACGCTGCAAAACAACAAACACCTCGTTATGATGAATGTTGAAGCCGATGTCACGATTGGCCCCTATCTCAAACATGAAGCCGAAAAACGCGGCCTTATCTACACGCTCGGTGCGGGTGACGAGCCATCTTCCTGCATGGAACTGATCGAATTTGTTTCAGCACTCGGACACAATGTTGTTGCTGCCGGAAAAGGCAAAAACAACCCGCTCGATTTTGATGCAGTCCCCGATCATTATGAAGAAGAAGCAAAAAGGCGCAATATGAATGTGCGTATGCTTGTCGAATTCATTGATGGTTCAAAAACCATGGTCGAAATGACGGCGATTGCCAATGCAACCGGCCTTGTTCCCGATTGTCCCGGAATGCATGGCCCGAAAGCCGACATAGACCGCCTGAACAAGGTGCTCGTTCCTGAAAAAGATGGTGGCGTTTTGTCAAAATCCGGCGTTGTCGACTATTCGATCGGGCGGGGCGTTTCACCGGGGGTTTTTGTGGTTGCAGAAATGCGCCACCCGCGTGTTTGGGAACGTATGGAAGACCTGAAAATCGGTGAAGGGCCTTATTTTACATTCCATCGCCCTTATCATCTTACAGCTATGGAAGTGCCGCTCACCTGCGCACGCGTCATGCTCTACAGAAAGGCCGATATGGTCCCGCTCGATCGGCCTGTTGCAGAAGTATGCGCCGTTGCCAAGAAAGATTTGAAACCCGGTGACAAGCTCGATTTTATCGGACTTTATACCTATCGCGCATGGAATATGACAGTCGAAGATGCAAGGAAAAACGAGGCAATTCCCTGTGGTTTGCTTGAAGGGGCAACAGTCACCGCACCGATCAAGAAAAACGGGCTGATTACTGCAAAAAATGTGTCGATCAATGAAAACCAGTGGATTGCACGCCTACGCAAAAAACAGGATAAGCTCATTTACGGCTGATCGGGATTTTTAGAAACCGGTCATTCATAATCGTTCCTATTGCAATCTTTATTGATCGGGAATGAGTTACTCATCATCGTTCCAATGGCAATCTTTATTGATCGGGAAAGTTTTGAAATTGCCGGTTTTGCAAAGAAGGTAGCCCCCGTTCGTTGAATTTTTTATTCTTCGACACAGTAGCGAGGGGCTTTTGCATAGTCCGGTACGTCACATGTTTTATGGATGTCGTCCGGATAAGGGCAGACGAATTTCAAAAACAGATCTGCAAAACGTGAAGCAAAATATGCAGTGAAACGTGCGGTGAAACGCGCAGAAAAATGCGCATCAATACTATCTAAAGTCTGGTTCAACTGATATGGCAGAACAAGCTTTTACCTCTTTGGAAGCGCCCGCATCTATTAGCGGTGGTTCCGGCTAGAGAATGAGTGATCGTTGAAAGCCGCGCGCCCGCAGTTCAATTGATTTTACTGTCAAAAGCTGGAGCGGAAACTTCAAGAAAAACACAACAAGACAAACAGTTAAGCGCAATTTTATAAGCGCGATTTATAAGCGCAAATGTATAGGTGCAAATGCGCTAAATTATCTTCCGAGAAAGGGTGAAAGGCGGAAGCCTATAATGTCGCCGTAAAAAAGATGATAGCGACGGGTATTTCCGATCATCCATGTCAATTCGGAACGCGGGGTTTGCGCGGTTTGGTGAGGACATTCCAGTAGAGAACGACGAAACCTGAAAAAGCCAGAATCCATAAAGTTCCGGCAAGGTGAAGTGTTGGCAGATTGTTATCGGCAATGCCGGCAAAAAGCCGCAGCCAGACCGATAGGAAAAGTGCAAGGTAAACCAGCACAACCGGCCAGGAAACCGTAAGCGGGCGGCCTGCGTGGCCAAGGCTTGCACGCGTCATAACGGCCATTGTCATCATACCGATGCCACCGGCCATCCATAAATGTTGTACAGGTGCGCGCCCCCCCGGAATAATTCCGAATGTGCCAAGCGCCAAAGCGATAAACCCTAGCGGAATAAACAGAAAGCCGACATGAAGCACAAAAACCAGCGGTTCTTTCAAAGTTGCCAAACCCCGCCACCTTTGAAGACGGTAAAGATTGGCAATGCCACAAAGGCCGCATAATAGGGCAGTCAATTTCGTATCGGGAAAAAGAATCCACAAAACGAGGCAAATAGCCGTAAAGATCATAATGGTTTGGTCGACGCGCCCGTGGGGAGCCGGCAGTTTTGTGTTCCCGCGTTTGGCAAGCCAATTACGCGTAAAGCTTGGCACAATCCGGCCGCCAATAATGGCAATGAGGAAAACCGCAATGGCAAGGGCAAGACGTGCACCATAACCATCGGCAGCATAGACACCATTGAAAGCTTCACAGTCGAAAATCAGATTGGCGCAGAAAAGCAGAACAAGCAAAATAAGCACTTTGAGATTGCGCCAATTTTTTCCATAAATAATTTCGCGGCCGATTGCGATGGTAAAAAGAAACGGGAACAGCAAATCAAGCCCGACTGTTACTGTCGCAGGCAGATCGGATGAAAGCACCATGGCAATGCGCCCGATAAGCCACAAGGATACGAGACCCAAAAGCGGCCAGCCGACAATGGGCAAACGACCGGTCCAATTGGGAACGGCAGTCATCAAAAAACCGGCAATGACGGCCCATAAATAACCGAAAAGAAAGCTGTGGGCGTGCCAGGAAAACGGATCAATCCCGATTGCCAGCACATCTTTGCCGGAAAAAAGGAAAATCCAGATAAACAGGCTGAATACAGCCCAGATACTAGCAAACAGAAAAAACGGACGATAACCGTAACTCAAAAGTGCCGGGCCTTGCCACGCTCTCATCTGTTCGGCTGAACTTGCCATGATCGTTCCTCAAAAAAAATGCCGCCTTGATGGCGGCATTTTAAGGTTTATTCCATGGCTTTGACAATGCTTTCGACCATTTTTTTGGCATCGCCAAAAAGCATCATGGTGTTGTCACGGAAAAACAGTTCGTTTTCAACGCCCGCATAGCCGGTTCCCATACCGCGTTTCAGGAACAGAACTGTTCCCGCTTTCGACACGTCGAGAATCGGCATACCATAAATCGGCGAAGATGGATCCGATTTGGCGGCAGGGTTGGTCACGTCATTGGCGCCAATGACAAAAGCAACATCTGCTTCGGCAAATTCGGAATTGATATCGTCAAGCTCGAAGACTTCGTCATAGGGCACATTGGCTTCGGCAAGCAGCACATTCATGTGACCGGGCATACGACCGGCAACCGGATGAATGGCATATTTGACTTCGACACCGTTTTCCTTGAGCTTGTCGGCCATTTCACGCAATGCATGCTGAGCCTGTGCAACGGCCATGCCATATCCCGGTACAATAATGACCTTATTGGCGTTTTTCATAATGAATGCGGCGTCGTCGGCCGAACCCTGTTTGACAGGACGGCGTTCCACTTCATTATTTCCGGCAGGGCCGGCGCTTTCGCCACCGAAACCGCCGAGGATCACGGAAATGAACGAGCGGTTCATGCCCTTACACATAATGTAGGAAAGAATAGCTCCCGATGAACCAACCAGCGCACCGGTGATGATAAGAGCCATATTTCCGAGCGTAAAGCCGATACCTGCGGCAGCCCATCCCGAATAGGAATTGAGCATGGAAACAACAACCGGCATATCCGCGCCACCGATCGGCACAATCAATGTGACACCGATAACAAGCGACAAAAGCACAATGAGCCAGAAAACCAGATGACTTTCGGTTCCGACAAGCGTTGCGATGAGGAGAACAATTGCCACTGTAAGGACAATATTGATGAGGTGACGGTTCGGCAAAATAATCGGTTTACCGGACATGCGCCCATCAAGTTTCAGGAACGCGATAATGGAACCGGTAAAAGTGATTGCACCGATTGCAACACCGATTGCCATTTCAACAAGTGCCCGCCCGTGGATAGAGCCGATTTCGCCAATGCCGAAGGAATGCGGCGAATAAAGCGCACCGGCAGCCACCATAACGGCAGCAAGGCCGACAAGCGAATGGAAAAAGGCAACAAGTTGCGGCATTGCAGTCATGGCGATGCGGCGGGCAATGACTGCACCGATAGCACCACCAATGGCAAGACCTATAATAATAAGGACAAGACCGCCAAAGCTCGGACGGGCAAGCAATAATGTTGTGATGATGGCAACCGCCATGCCGACCATGCCATAGGCATTGCCCTTGCGGCTGGTTGTCGGATGGGAAAGTCCGCGCAGTGCCATGATGAACAGGACACCGGAGACGAGATAAAGAAAGGCTGCAAAATTAACACTCATAGGTTCAAGCCTCACTTATCTTTTTTCTTGTACATGGCAAGCATGCGCTGGGTAACGAGGAAGCCGCCGAAAATATTGACGCTTGCAAGTACCAAAGCGATGAAACCGAAAGTGCTTGCCAGACCTGAAGCCGAAAGGCCGACAGCAAGCAGCGCACCAACGACGATAACCGAAGAAATTGCGTTGGTAACAGCCATGAGCGGTGTGTGGAGAGCCGGAGTGACGGCCCAGACAACATAATAGCCGACAAAAATCGCCAGTACGAAGATCGCAAACTGGAAAATGAACGGGTCAATAACACCGCCTGTCGCATTGTGAACGGCTTCAGCCGCATTATTGGAAATTTGGCCGCCTGCTTCACGCACAGCAGCAATGGCCTGATCGAGACCTTGAAGGGCTTTGTCGAGAGCCTCGTTAGACATTATTTGGCTCCTTTTTCATTTGGTTTTTTATCGGCTTTGGCGGCCGGTTCTTTAGATTTTGACGATGTATGCTTTGCCGGTTTTTCAACCTTTTCATCGGCTTTTTTTGCCGCGGTTGTTTTTGACGAAGCCGGTTTCTTATCGGCGTCTTTTTCACCCGATTCTTCTACAAAACGGGGATGAACAACATGACCGTCAAAAGTAAGCAATGTGGCTTTAACAAGCTCGTCATTCCGGTCGATAGTAAACGCCTTCGTTTCCTTGTTTGTCATAATATCGACAAAGGCATAAAGATTGCGCGCATAAAGCTGGGAAGCGGTGGCGGCAATGCGACCCGGAACATTGGTAAAGCCGATAATTTTAACGCCTTCCACTTCAACAACCTTGTCAGCGACAGCGCCTTCGACATTGCCACCTCTTTCAACGGCAAGATCAACCACGACCGAACCCTGACGCATGGTTTTAAGCATATCCTTGGTAATCAGGCGCGGTGCCGGACGACCGGGAATCAACGCGGTTGTAATAACAATATCCTGTTTGGCAATATGCTCGGCAGTCAAAGCCGCTTGCTTTTGCTGATATTCTTTCGACATTTCCTTGGCATAGCCGCCAGCCGTTTCGGCAGCTTTGAATTCATCATCCTCGACGGCGATGAATTTTGCACCGAGTGAAGCGACCTGCTCTTTTGCCGCAGGGCGCACGTCATTTGCCGTAACAGATGCACCAAGACGCCGCGCGGTGGCAATGGCCTGAAGACCGGCAACACCGGCGCCCATAACAAAAACCTTGGCAGCCGGAACGGTTCCTGCGGCTGTCATCATCATGGGAAGGGCGCGGTCATAATATTCGGCGGCATCAATCACCGCCTGATAACCGGCAAGGTTTGCCTGTGATGACAAAACATCCATGACTTGTGCACGCGTAATGCGCGGCATGAATTCCATCGAAAAGGCATTCAATCCGGCTTTGGCCATGGCCTTGACATCATCCTCGTGACCGAATGGATCAAGAATGCCGATGAGGTTGGCACCCTTTTTATAGAGGGATATTTCCTTGGCATCCGGACGGCGCAATTTCAAAATGATGTCGGCTTTATTTGCCTCGTTTGCACCAACGATTTTTGCACCGGCTTCCTTGTAGTCCTCGTCACTTATCAAGGACTGGAGACCGGCACCTTTCTCGACCGACACATCATAGCCGAGATTGATAAGCTTTTTGACAGTTTCCGGAGACGCGGCAACGCGCGTTTCCCCTTCGGCTGTTTCTTTGGCAACAAAAATTGTTTGACCCAAATGTTATCTCCTTGAGTTTTCGGAAAGAGAAGCTGCTTTTGACAGTCTTTTCTCCCCACCTATTCACAATGCCGGATTATTTCACGAAAAAATTGAAACGGTTTAGTTTTAACGGTAAAACCATATCATTTCCAGTGCTTTTGATAAAATTTCGCATTTCGCGCTATGGCTTTTGAAAAGTCCACAAAAAGTCTTCATCAAAATGATTGAATTTAAAAAATCGAACATTTGACAAAAGTCCGTTTTTCAAAAATATTGGTCGAATGGCTGGTCAAAGAGCTTGAGGGCAAAACCAATGACTGACTGTTTAAAACCGCTTGTAGCTGTACCGGCAGATTGCCCTTGTTTTGACGGTTATGTCTGGCATGGTGCGCCTCAACAATATCTTGAAGCGGCTTCAAAGGTAGCCGATGTTGCCCCTCTTATTGTGCCGTCACTTGGGCGGGATGCCGATATTCAATCCATACTTGCGGTGGTTGACGGTGTTCTTATCACCGGCGCAAAATCCAATGTAAATCCGGCGCGTTATGGTGAAAAAGCAACGGCTGACCACGAACCGTTCGATTTTTCCCGCGACGAGACATCTTTTTTTCTCATTGACGCTGCAATCAGGCAAGGTTTGCCGCTTCTTGCAATCTGCCGCGGTATACAGGAACTCAATGTCGCTCTCGGCGGAACGCTTTCACCGGCGCTGCAAAAAATACCGGGGAAGCTCGACCATAGAGCGAATGATAAAAATGACAGTGACAAAAAATTCGCCATCAGGCAACCGGTTCACGTGAGCGGTAATACATCGCTTTCAAAAATAGTAGGAACTGGTGAAATCATGGTGAATTCTGTTCACCAACAGGGAATCAATAAGTTGGCGCCGCGTCTTGTTGCCGAAGCGACAGCCCCCGACGGCACAATTGAAGCTGTCAGTGTGAAGGACGCAAAAGATTTTGCGCTTGGTGTCCAATGGCACCCTGAATATTGGGCAACAAGCGACGAGCCATCCAATAAAATATTCAAGGCATTCGGTGCGGCAGTGCATCATCATAAAGATAAACGTCTTGAAAAATAACAAGCACTTAAGAAATGTAAAAACCCCTTGTGCAATCAGGGCAACATCGGGAAAGTAAAAATCCGTTCAAGATTGCGGCCACTTTTTATTTCTGTTCCGGAATGGATAACTCTTGATTTCCAAAGCCGTTATAGCATTGTTTAAAGAACTTTGCGGCCATGTAAAAGCAATCAATTATATATATTTAAGAGAAATTCGATCGCTTTCCCGCTATATGTTTTTAAAAGGAATTTGATTGTATTTCCGCAATTGGTTAGCGGCCTGCCAACAAAAATTTCGCCATTCTTAAGGTTCGATTTTTAATCTTGCACCTCTTTTTTCACGATGCACTCCAATTCTACTGTGAAAGGAACGGAAGCGGGCAAAAAAGATCGCTGCCTGACGTTGAGCGAAAGTCATTCTAAAATATCGGAGATTTCGGTTTTTTCAGTCTTTTCGCGGCACCATGCGGCCGGTTGACTGGCGAATGCGCAGTTCCGGTTTAATGAGGTCATGACCGTTTTTGACTTCGATACCGTTTAAAAGGTCAAGGAGAGCACGCGCTGCACGTCTTCCGACTTCCCGCTGACCATTCCAGACTGTCGTGAGTGCAGGAGTGGCAATTTCCGCTTCCTCAAGATCATCATAGCCGGTCACAGAAATATCCCGTCCTGCAACAAGGCCCGCACGGGCAATTCCGTTCATCAAGCCGATTGCGGCAAGATCATTGAAGCAGACAGCGGCAGTGGGTTTATCTTTGAGTGCCAGAAATTGCGGAGCAATCTCGAAGCCTGCCTGTTTGGTTCGCGGTCCTTCAAGACGCCATTCCGGTTTGACCTCAAGTCCGGCAAGTTGCATGGCATGGCGATAGCCTTCATAACGGTCACGGCCTGTCGAGGTATAATCTGTACCGCCAACCATGGCGATGCATTTATGCCCGAGCGAGATAAGATGGTTGGTGGCAAGCGAAATGCCGTAAGTATCGTCGCCACGGAAAACCGGTACGTCGACCCCTTCGACATGGCGGGCGACAAAGACAACAGGCAAACCGTTATTTTGTGCCATTTCAATGTCTTTTGCGGGTGTGCCGATTGCCGGTGACATAATGACACCATCTGCACCAAGCTGGAGAAGCGTTTCCAGAAAATTGCGTTGCTTATCCAACTGGTCGTAATGGTTGGAAAGGATGAATGTCTGGCGCGAACGGTCAAGCTCTGTTTCGATGGAGCGCAAGATTTCGGCAAAAAACGGATTCATAATGTCATGGACGACGACACCGACAATGCCTGATCGCGATGTCCGCAAACTTGCTGCGCGTCTGTTATAAATATAGCCGATATTACGTGCATAATTCTTGATTTTCTCACGCGTATCGTCGGCAACGAGCGGACTGTCACGAAGTGCGAGCGAAACCGTAGCAGTCGATACATTCAATGCATCGGCAATTGTGGAAAGTTTGATTTTTTGCGCCAACGCTTCTCATCCTCTTGAGATAGAATTGATCGAGGTTCCCCCAACCTCATGCCAATGGAATAGATAGCCCCTTGTCCGGTTCGAGAAAAGCCTAAAACCGGATACAGCACATAGGAAACGGCGTTTTAAACAAGGTTTTCAAAACAAAACTGCGTTATATTCGGGGAAGATGAAAGCTTATTTCCAAACAACCGGTATTTTAATTGCAACCAAAGCAAAACGAAACAGACGATATATTGAAAAAATAAAGAGAGGAGATATGAAAAGATAAGGAGAGAATTAAAAAAATTGACCACTCCTTATCATCCGTCAATCACCCGTTCATTTATTCATCAGGCTAGAATATGCCGTTTTCATTTTCGGCATAGATATTGGATAATTCCAATTGTTGTTCTTCCACATTTTTTTGAATACGTCCCAATAATTTAAGAAGGGTGACATGTTCATTTTCGTTAAGACCATGGGTAATATCGCGTTCGGTTGCAGCAATAGCCGCCTCGATAAGCTTTACAACCTTGTGGCCGTCTTTCGTCAGAAACACATGGAGCTGGCGCTGGTCCTTGTGCGAACCGCGTTTGGTAACAAAACCCTGTTCTTGCAAACGTGCAATTGTCTTTGTCACTGTAGGCGGTTTTACGCCGAGTTGTTTTGCCAGACTGCCGGGAGACTGGCCATCATTCAAAGCCAGTGAAAGAATTATCCGGTCTTGCCCCGCATATAAGCCGAATTCATAAAGCCGACGTGCTAACAACGTTTTCATCATTCTGGCAGTGGATTGAACGATGTCCAGTGCCGGTATCTGGTTTTTCTCGATCATTTAGGTTATGTCTCCCCGAAGACGTTTCTAAAGAATTATCTGATTGCGTATAGTATTCCAGTCTGATTCGTTTCTGCGCGTTGAGGTGCATTTTATTCTATAGTTTTAAAAAGATAACAAAACTGTATATAAAAAAGAAGAAAGAATTTTATCAGGATTTGAGACAGTGGGAAAAAAAGATAAAACAATTGCCATTTTACCACTCGGTGCTCACGAATATCATGGCGAGCATTTGCCGCTCACAACAGATGCTGTAATCGCACAAGCATTTGCCAAAAATATTGAAAAACTATCTTGTGATAGACAAAAAATTATTATACTAGAGGGTGAGAATATTGGTTATTCGGTTGAACATGGTGGTCGTGAAGGTACGCAAACACTTGAATATTCTCAAGCAATAGACCGGTGGGTTGCAATTGGCGCCGATTGCTACAAAAACGGAATAGACAGGTTTCTTATTCTCAATGCCCATGGCGGCAATTCGCCATTGATGAATATTGTCATAACCGAATTGCGCTGTCGTTTCAAAATGCTCGCTGTCGCCACCAGTTGGGGACGCTTCGGTCTTCCTGAAGGTTTGATGACGGTCGAGGAAAAAGCCCTTGATATTCATGCAGGCTTTATCGAAACCTCGCTTATGCTTTATCTTGCACCCGAAACGGTCAATATGGAAAAAGCGCAAAATTTTTCCAATTGGCAAAAAGAGCTTCAAGAAAAATTCAAATATCTGCGGGCTTACGGGCCATTTCCATTCGGTTGGAAAATGGCGGATATTAATAGATCGGGTGCTGCAGGAAACGCACTTGCCGCAAATAGAGAGGCAGGGAAAGCGATATTCGATCACGCGATGGAAGGTTTTCGCGGCCTTGTTGAAGATATGTTTGCTTTTGATATTGACGAACTTTCCTAGAAAGCCTTTTTCCCAAAGCTAGAAATTGTTAGCGACATTGCCTATATCGACAACAGTAAAAATTCCCGTCATTTGAAAGGTCATGCTATGAGCGAGACTGAAAACACACCCCGCAAAATTCCGGTAACTGTATTGACCGGCTATCTGGGAGCTGGAAAAACCACCCTTCTCAACCGGATTTTGACAGAAAATCATGGCAAGCATTACGCTGTTATTGTCAATGAATTCGGCGAGATCGGCATTGATAATGATCTGATTGTCGAATCCGACGAAGAAATTTACGAGATGAATAATGGTTGTATCTGCTGCACAGTGCGCGGCGACCTTGTCCGTGTTGTCGACGGTTTGATGCGCCGTCCCGGCCGGTTTGACGGTATCATTATCGAAACAACCGGTCTTGCCGATCCGGTTCCGGTTGCACAGACATTTTTCATGGATGATGATGTGAGGGCAAAATCGCAGCTTGATGCTGTTGTGGCACTCGTCGACGCCAAACATTTGCCGTTGGAATTGAGAGACAGCCGCGAAGCAGAAGACCAGATTGCTTTTGCCGATGTGGTTCTTTTGAACAAAACCGATCTCGTCACCCCGCAGGAACTTGCCGATGTTGAAGCAACAATACGCGCAATCAATCCTGCTGCTGTTATCTTTCGCACCCAACGCTCCAATGTCGATTTGAACGAAGTGCTTGATCGCGGTGCGTTCGATTTGAGCCGTGCCCTTGAAAATGACCCGCATTTTCTCGATCATGACGAGGAAGAAGAGCATGTTTGCGGGCCGGAATGCGACCACGATCATGACCACCACCACCATCATCATGACCACGACCACGAACATCACCACCATGACGGGGATGAGCATGTCCATGGGGCAGCCCTTCATGATGTAACGGTGAAATCGGTTTCGTTACGGGCGGGCGAGCTTGATCCGGGCAAGTTTTTCCCGTGGATCCAGCAGATTACCCAGACACAGGGGCCGGATATTTTAAGACTTAAAGGCATTATCGCTTTCAAAGGCGATAAAGACCGTTATGTTGTGCAAGGTGTCCATATGATTTTGGAAGGCGACAGCCAGAGACCCTGGAAAGAAGGCGAAAAGCATGAAAGCCGTCTGGTCTTTATCGGCCGCAAACTTGATGCCGAAAAGCTCAAAGCCGGTTTCGAGAATTGTGCCTGATTTTTGAGAGGAATCTATGCCGACAATTGCACATTGTGACCTCGACAGCTATTGCCTGTTTGCGGGATTTTTAGATGACCAGCCGGTCTTTGTGACAGCAAATGGTGAAATCACCCTGCTTGGCGAAAAACAAAAAGTGGTCGAGGCACATCAAGGGATTGCCTCTGTTGCGTTAAGCCGGGACAAGAAATCGGTGATTACTGGCGGTGAAGATGGCCGGATTTGCCGCACGTCAAGTGCTCTTCAATGTCGAGAACTTGCCCGCCATGAAAAAAAGTGGATCACATCGGTTGCAGCCGGTCCTGACAATTCTTACGCCTTTGCTTTTTCACGCACGGCATGGGCTGATGGCGGCAAAGGGCTTCAGGAGTTCGATCACGAACGCAGTGTGGAAGATCTTGCTTTTGCACCAAAAGGTCTAAGATTTGCGGTGGCACGATATAATGGTGTGACATTGCATTGGCTTGGTGCCGACACAAAGCCTACCGACCTTACATGGAAAGGCGCACATTTTGCCGTTACATTTTCGCCCGATGGACGTTATGTCATTTCGTCGATGCAAGAAAATGCGTTGCATGGCTGGCGGTTGAGTGACGAACAGCATTTGCGCATGAGCGGCTATCCGGCAAAGGTCAAGAGCTGGTCATGGAGTGCAAAAGGTAAGTGGCTTGCCACTTCCGGCGCTCCGGCTGCCATTGTCTGGCCGTTTCAGGCGAAAGACGGACCGATGGGAAAAGCACCCCTTGAACTCGGTACCCGTGCCGATGCCATGGTCACATGTGTGTGCTGCCATCCGGAAGAAGACATTGTTGCTGCCGGTTTTAATGACGGTATGATTTTGTTCATCCGCTTTGCCGATGCAAAGGAAGTGCTTTTGCGCCGTCCCGGAAAAGGCGCCATTTCAACCATGACCTGGGATGATAAAGGCTATCGGCTGGCATTCGGCTCCGAAAGCGGTGAAGCAGGCATTATCGATATTTCTGCCTGAAAGCCGAAACGGAATTTTTGTGAATAAAAAAACCACCTGCCTTTTGCAGGTGGTTTTTATTTAAACGCTCGAACCGGTTATCCCAAAGTCGGGTAATCGGTATAGCCTTTTTCATTGCCGCCATAGAGTGTTGTCTGGTCAACCTCGTTCCATGGAGCATGCTCTTTGATACGCCGGACAAGATCGGGATTGGCAATAAACGGACGGCCGAAAGATACAATATCGGCATAGCCGGACCCGACAGCTTTTTCAGCCATTTCGGCGGTATAGCCATTATTGACCATCCACGCACCATTGCCACCGGCATCGCGATAGACGTGTTTCAAACGCTTATAGTCGAATGCATAATCGGCTTCGGTATAATTGCGGTCGCCTCCCGTTGCACCTTCAATGAGGTGGATGAAAGCAAGCTCATAGGCTGCCAAAGCATCGACATAAAAATCGAAAAGCGGCTGCGGATCCGGATCATGGGCATCATTGGCAGGGGTTACCGGAGAAATGCGGATACCGGTTCTGCCACCGCCGATTTCTTTTGCAACGGCTTCGGCAACAAGCAGCGGAAAACGGCAACGATTCTCAATCGAACCGCCAAATTCATCGGTACGGTGATTGGAGCCGGAACGCAGGAACTGGTCGAGTAAATAGCCATTGGCCGAGTGAATTTCCACGCCGTCGAAACCGGCAATGTCTACAGCATTGCGTGCAGCTTTGCGATAATCGTCGATAATGCCGGGGATTTCGGATGCGTCCAATGCACGTGGTGTCGATGTCGGTACAAATTCGCCCTGACCATCCTTGTCTTTGATATAGGTTCGGGCTTTTGCCTGAAGGGCGGAGGGGGCAACAGGCGGTTTGCCTCCAGGTTGTAGTGAACTATGGGAAATACGTCCCGTATGCCAAAGCTGGGCAACAATTTTGCCACCCGCTTCATGAACGGCATCGGTTACTTTTTTCCAGCCGGCAAGCTGGGCTTTTTCGTAAAGTCCCGGAACGTCGATATTGCCTTGTCCCTGTTGTGAAATGGCCGTACCTTCAGAGACAATAAGACCGGCGGTCGAACGTTGGCGATAATAGACAACGTTCAAATCATTGGGTGTTGCATTGGGCGAACGAGCGCGAGTCAACGGCGCCATGGCAATGCGGTTTTTTAGAACAAGGTCTCCTGCCTTGATCGGGTCAAAAAGTGTTGTCATGAAAAGCCCCTTTCATATTGGCTGCAAATTTAAACATAAGGTGAATGAGCCAGATTAAAAAGGGCTTGATTAATTTTTATGAGAGGAAGAATTACGGTTGCGTTCTTGGTTGCTATCCGTAATCTCTCCTTAAAATTGAACGAATCTGGTAAAGAGAATGACGACAATTGCGCAATCAATCTGCCAAACAATTGCTGGCGACATCAAGGCAAGTCAATCACAGGTTGCTGCCGCTATCGGCCTCATTGACGAGGGGGCAACCATTCCCTTCATTGCCCGCTATCGCAAGGAAGTAACCGGCGGCCTTGATGACGGACAATTGCGCCTGTTGTCGGAACGGCTCATTTATCTTCGTGAAATGGAAGCACGCCGTGAAGCGATTATTCAAGCAATTCGCGAACAGAACAAGCTTAGTCCGGAACTGGAAGAATCTTTAAGAAAAGCAAGCTCGAAGGCCGAATTGGAAGACCTTTATCTCCCGTTCAAGCCGAAGCGGCGCACCCGTGCCGAAATTGCCAAAGAAAATGGCTTATTGCCGCTTGCCGAAGAAATTCTGAAAAACCGCAAGGAAGAGCCGGAGCTTCTTGCCAAAGATTATATCAATGACAAAATTGCCGATGTCAAAGCTGCTCTTGACGGTGCCCGCGATATTATTTCGGAAACTATGGCGGAAAACGCCGAACTGGTCGGAAATTTACGTCACTATATGCAATCACATGCCTTTATCCATGCCAAGGTTGTTGCCGGTAAAGAGCAGGAAGGTGCGAAATTTTCCGATTATTTTGACCATAGAGAAAAATGGTCGACTGTGCCGAGCCATCGCGCATTGGCAATGTTTCGCGGGCGTAACGAAGAAATCCTGAATGTTGACATTGAAGTCGACGAAGATATTCCAAATGGCGAAAAACCGGTCATAAAGCTTATCAAACAGGCCTATCAAATCGGCAATCAGCTTCCCGGAGATATTTTTCTTGTGAGTGTCGCCTTATGGGCATGGCGGGTAAAGCTATCTTTACATCTTTCGCTTGATCTCATGCGCGATTTGCATGAACGAGCCGATGAAGAAGCAATTGCTGTTTTTGCCCGTAATCTCAAAGCACTTTTATTGGCTGCACCGGCGGGTGAAAGGGCAACAATGGGGCTTGATCCGGGTATCCGCACCGGTGTCAAGGTTGCAGTGGTCGATAAAACCGGAAAACTCAAGGAAACCGCAACCATCTATCCATTCCCGCCCAAAAATGATGTTCGTGGTGCAGAGGCAGTACTTGCCGCTCTCATTAAAAAACATCAGGTTGATCTCATCGCCATCGGCAACGGCACAGCAAGCCGAGAGACAGAAAAGCTTGTTGGCGATTTGTTGAAACATATACCAGCGCCGCGGCCGACAAAAGTCATTGTTTCGGAAGCCGGTGCTTCTGTCTATTCGGCATCCGAACTCGCAGCTAACGAATTTCCCGATCTTGATGTGTCATTGCGCGGGGCCGTGTCGATCGCACGGCGTTTGCAGGATCCGCTTGCCGAATTGGTTAAAATCGAACCGAAATCTATCGGTGTCGGACAATATCAGCATGATGTCGACCAGTTCGAGCTGATGAGGGCTTTAGACGGTGTTGTCGAAGATGCGGTGAATGCCGTTGGCGTTGACCTTAACACCGCTTCGCCATCTCTGCTTGCCCGTGTTTCGGGGGTGGGGGCATCATTGGCCGATGCAATTGTTGCTTATCGTGATGAAAATGGCCCGTTTAAAAATCGTAACGGGTTGAAGTCGGTACCACGGCTCGGTGCAAAAACATTCGAGCAATGCGCAGGCTTTTTGCGTATCCAGAATGGCGACGAGCCGCTTGATGCTTCGGCAGTGCATCCGGAAGCCTATAGTGTTGCACGTAAAATTGTCGCCGCATGTGGACGTGACTTGCGTTCCTTGATGGGCGATAGTGCAACTTTGAAAAAGCTCGACCCGAAAACATTTATTGACGAGCGGTTCGGCCTGCCGACTGTTAAAGATATTTTGAGCGAATTGGAAAAACCCGGACGTGACCCGCGGCCGGAATTCAAAACAGCAACATTTGCCGAAGGTGTCGACGAGATTTCGGACCTCAAAACGGGGATGAAGCTTGAAGGAACTGTGACCAATGTCGCCAATTTTGGGGCATTTGTCGATATAGGCGTGCATCAGGATGGACTTGTCCATATTTCGCAACTTGCCGACACTTATGTGAGTGATCCGCATAAAGTGGTAAAAGCCGGAGATATTGTTTCTGTGACAGTGCTTGATGTTGATCCAGCACGCAAACGCATCTCGCTAAGCATGAAAAAACATCCCGATAATCCGGATAGTCGCGCAAAAGCCGCTTCACCGGAAAATTCGTTACGTAATCACTTGCATAATATGAAAAATAAAAAGCCGGTTTCTCAAGAGGGCAGTTTCGGTTCGGCTCTTGCAGAAGCATTGCGCAAACGCCATTGAAAAACGCCGCTACGACTATTAAATTTCGAGGGGCAAACCGGAATTTTTTAACATGCGCGCTTTGCCGATGAGAAAATAACTGTGTCTTATTGGCTGAACGAAGAATGATTGTGTTTTAAAAGAAGAAATTTGCCTGTTTTGAAAAAGGCAAAAAGATTTATCGGACAAGACTTTTTATGATCGGGCAAGGCTTTTTATGATCGGACAAGGCCTGAATCATCATCGGAAAGGGCTGTGCCTTCCGGCTTTGTGCCGAAAGGCATTTGTCTTGTTTATCAGAGCTTGTGAAGGTCTCCATTAATCAAAACCTTTTCTGTTAAAGATTTGCAGGCGACAATCGGGATAAACGCAAAAGAAACCGTAAAGGCTGATAGGCAAACGCTTAAGCGTGCCTTCGGCGCTTATACGCACACCCGAAACTTTCCAGATCATAATGAAAACGGACATCGTTTCAGGAAAACCGAATTTCTATTTATAAAGCCGGCGTTTTGTTCTTTTGCCCGTTTTGTTGCATTCCAATATCAAGCTATTATGGGCAATCATGAATAAACAAGAACGCA
Organism: Bartonella sp. P0282; assembly: GCF_048452985.1. Classification (NCBI taxonomy): domain Bacteria; kingdom Pseudomonadati; phylum Pseudomonadota; class Alphaproteobacteria; order Hyphomicrobiales; family Bartonellaceae; genus Bartonella; species Bartonella sp. P0282. Next base: position 39,483 of record NZ_WTFO01000004.1, on the reverse strand, counting down.
ATAAAAACAAAAAGCCGGTTTAACCGGCCTTTTATTTTAATCAATTTTTTTCTGTTTATTTCTTTTGGGGCTTAGCCGCTTTTTGGCTGTCTAGCTGTTTATAGGCTTCCGTCAATTGCGATTGCATAGGAGCACAGTTTTTGGTGCGTGCGATTTCCTGTAAAACGCCGTTACGATTGCGCAAGGCATCAATTTCCACTCTTTCCGGCGATTTCGGATCCATAAAAAACCACGCAGGAAAGAAGAAAATACCGGCTGCCCCCAATGCGACATTCTTTCCTTGTGCATTTGTGCGCTCATGGATGACTGCCTGAATCTGGCGTTCATTGGCGTGGAATTCTCGTGAAATACCTGCACAATCCATGACACTGTCGTTCGGATTGGTCAAAGCGACCGGATGGGCGTCGCGTCCGCCACAGCCGGAAAGCAGCATGGAAGCGGCAATGAGACTAGCAATCGGCGCGATGGACACAAAATTTGTCTTCGGTCTATTATTATCTTTCATCATTCTTCCTCCCGTTTTCCAAGTGAAATAGCTAACGTTTCGAGCGGTCAAGCTTGCGCGCCAACCGGTCGCCAAAGGATTGCACAACCAGATTCATGATAATCAGAACACCGATAACGATGTTCATAATCTCCGGATTATAGCGCTGGTAGCCATAGCGGATAGCCATGTCACCAAGACCGCCACCCCCCAGAAAACCGGCAAGCGACGTTGCACTGATAATTGAAATAACCATCACAGTAAAGCCGGTCACCAGACTTGAAAATGATTCCGGCACAATGACATTGGTAACAATTTGCATCCGTGAAGCGCCCATCGAGCGGATAGCTTCGACAAGTCCCTTGTCAACTCCACGAAATGACAGTTCTGCCAAACGTGCATAAAGTGGTGTCGCCGATAATATCAGCACAAAAATAACAGATCTGATGCCAACACCGGTTCCAACAACAATGCGCGTCACGGGAAGAAGATAGAAAGCGAAAATGATAAACGGAATGGCGCGCACACAATTGACGAGGAAGCTCAGTAACCTGTTGAGATTTTCTTTGGGAAACAGGCTTCCCTTTGCGGTCATATAAAGGATAAGGCCGATCGGCAGCCCCAGAATGAGCGCCATAAGAGAAGAACTCACCGTCATGATGATGGTGTCTATAATTGCTTTCGGCAATTCTTTTGAAAGGACATCATACATAACCGAGAACCTCGCAATAGCGACCATGCTTGATAAGCCAGGAAACCGCCTTGTCAAGTTTGTCTTTGTCTTTTGCCGGAAGGCCTAAAAAGAAACGGCCAACCGGTTCACCCTGAATCGTATCAATGCCGCCGTGAAGAATGCGCGGAATCAGTCCGCTTTCATATTCGATGAGGTGCAGGAATGGCTCTCTTGCCACGTCACCGGCAATATTGAGCTCGATAACGGCTTCATCTCCTTCGGGCTTCAACCTTTTGGCAAATTCGGCCGGTAATTGCGGTGTCACAATGCGCAGCATCGCAATGGTAGTATCATCTTGCGGAGAGGCGAAAATATCTCTTACCCGACCTTCTTCGACAATTTTTCCCTTGTTAAGCACAACAACCCTGTTGGCAATGGAGCTTACGACTTCCATCTCGTGGGTAATCAGAACAACGGTGAGGTTGAGCCTTTTATTAATATCGGCAATCAATTCAAGGATGGATTGGGTTGTTTCCGGATCGAGTGCAGACGTTGCCTCATCGGATAGGAGCACTTTCGGATTTGCCGCCAATGCTCTGGCAATGCCGACGCGCTGTTTTTGCCCGCCGGAAAGCTCGGCCGGAAAATGCAGCTCTTTGCCTTTGAGGCTCACAAGTTCGATAAGTTCCATAGCCCGTTCGCGGCGCTTTTCTTTCGGCACACCGGCAAGCTTTAGCGGCAATGCAATATTGTCGATCACACGTTTCGATGACAACAGGTTGAAATGCTGGAAAATCATGCTGATGCGTTGACGATAGGGCGCCCATTCGCTTTCACTCAAATGCGAAACGTCATGGCCTTCAAAGAAGATTTGTCCTTCATCAATACGTTCAAGACCATTGAGACAGCGAATAAGCGTCGATTTACCGGCGCCGCTGCGCCCGATAATTCCGAGAATTTCGCCTTTTTCAATATCGAGTGACAAATGGTCAACGGCCGCCGTTCGGGAAAAACGGCGGCTGATATTTTTAAGTGATATGATTGGTTCGGATGTTGAACCCATTTTTAAATTTACCATAATGGCTGGGCAGTTACGCCAAACACTTCCTTGATTTTTGCGCGAACCGGTTCCGAATTATAGGCAGCAACGAGTTTTTTCACCCATGGCTCGTCTTTATCGGCGGTGCGTACGACAATAATATTGTTATAGGGATTGTTTTCGGACTTTTCCCATGCAATCGCATCTTTTTCAGGTTTGAGGCCAGTGGTCAAAGCCCAGTTGGTATTGACAATGGCAATATCGAAATCATCGATGGCGCGACCGAGCATACCGGCATCAAGCTCGCGAATTTCGAGTTTTTTCGGGTTTTCGACAATATCGAGTTTGGTGGCAAGAACATTGTTCGGGTCTTTGAGCTTGATAAGCCCCATATCGTTCAAAAGCCGCAAGGCGCGGCCGCCATTTGACGGGTCGTTGGGAACGCCGACGACAGCGCCATCACGAAGCTCTTTCAAGTCTTTGATTTTGTGGGAGTAGACACCCATCGGGAAAAGCACCGTATAGCCTACGACCGAAAGCTTGTAGCCACGCTGTTCGATTTGTGCGTCGAGATAGGGTTTATGCTGGAATGAATTTGCGTCAATATCACCGGAATTGACGGCTTCATTCGGTAAGGCGTAATCGGAGAAAAAAACAAGATCAATGTTGAGGCCCTGTTTTTTGGCTTCCTGAGCTGCAACCTTCCAGACTTCCGATTCTTCGCCTTCCATTGTTCCAAGCTTGATACTGGTTTTATCTTCGGCATGAGCCAGAACCGGCGCTAAAGTTGAAACACTTGCAAAAGTGGCAAAAGAAAAAGCAAGTCCTAGAACTGTACGTCTGTTGATCTTATCGAGAAACATTGTTGAAACCCTTCGTGTTAATTTTCAGAATGTTTCATCTCAAAACATAGGCTGAAAAATTCCGGTTTGTTGATCGGCCTGATAAAGTCCCAATCCGGATTTAAAAAGAACCGGGAGCTCATGACCAGTATGCCATTCTGTTTTAACGGAAGTGGTATAAAAACCAAGCAACATTTTCAATAGCTATCAGTTCAGTTGCAGGATGATTTTTTTATAAACAATCAAATTGATGAAAATATTTTTCGCAAATTAATTAGGCCGCTTGCCATTATGAAAAAGCTGGGGAAGTAGCCAGCAAAGAATCGAGAATAAAATCAACATGACAAGTGCTACGCCCATACGGATGAAGTCAAAATTCGTTGCATCTTCAGGAATAAAAAGTGCGGTGATATAACCGGCACAATCTAATATCGCCTGTGCAACAGCACGTAACATTTTTTGCCTCCACATATTACCGGTTGATTGACCGGTATTTCTGCATGGTTTTCTTTATTTTGTTTTATATACAATCGTGATTGTTGCAAAGGTAAAAAAAATATCTTTTGGCAAAAAATGCCAATTAGCCGCAGTTTTGCTTTTTAAAATGGTTTTAAATTGTTTGTTACCGGTGACATTTGCTCATGAAAACGTGGATTGACTTCAAATTCCTTCAAAGCGGCGACATTTCTTATGAGTCGGCAATTCCAATTCGGGCGTTAGCGGGTAAAGCCGACCATTCGAGCTTGCAAGCTGTTGTGCACTTCATTTGAAATCGGATATTTTATGTTTTTGTTCTCTATTGCCCGACAGATTGATCTGGAACTCAGCTTTTTTAAAAAATCTTTTATAAAATTTTTCTCGCATTTTTCCGACCGGCATTTCTCGTCAATAACAGTGTGACCGTTATTTTAAAAAATCTTTTTTGAAAGGTCAGGCCGGTAAAAGCAGGGCTTTATACTTTATAATTAAAAGAAATCCCGCCTTTGAAAGATGACCGGTGACAATGAAAGGTAACCGGTGACAATGAAAGGTGACCGGTGACAATCTGCACGAGAAAGTCAACAAGCTTTGGGCGAAAATTACAAAGCCCTCGCCACGCTTTCAATTCAAAAAATATCCCCTGTAAAAGTTCTCTACAGGGGATGGTTTTTTAAAACGGCTTTGAAGCGCAAAGCCGGAATATTTTATGACGACAAGCTTTTATGCTTGGGCTTTCTTGGGTGTAATCAGATTGCGCGCAATCAGAAGTTCGGCAATCTGCACCGCATTAAGAGCAGCACCTTTGCGCAAATTATCGGCAACAACCCAGAAAGACAGGCCGTTTTCAACGGTAATATCTTCGCGGATACGGCTAACAAATGTGTCGTCTTCTCCGGCTGATTCATAAGGTGTCATATAGCCGCCATCCTCATGCTTGTCGACAACCTGACAGCCGGGGGCGTTGCGCAGGATTTCACGTGCTTCATCAGCACTGATGGGCTTTTCAAACTCGACATTGACTGCCTCGCCATGGCCGATGAAAACCGGAACACGAACGGCAGTAGCCGTAAGTTTGATTTTCGGGTCGAGCATCTTTTTGGTTTCGGCAACCATTTTCCATTCTTCTTTGGTGTAGCCGTCTTCCATGAATACGTCGATATGGGGAATAACGTTGAAAGCAATACGTTTCGTGAATTTGCGCACTGTAATAGGATCAGCCACAAAAACCGCGCGGGATTGCTCGAAAAGCTCGTCCATTCCGGCCTTGCCTGCACCCGAAACCGATTGATAGGTTGAAACCACAACGCGCTTGATGGTTGCGGCATCGTGCAACGGTTTTAGGGCAACCAGAAGCTGGGCTGTCGAACAGTTCGGATTGGCAATGATATTGTGTGTTTTGAAGCCGTCAATAGCATCCGGATTGACTTCCGGAACAATGAGCGGAACATCAATATCATAACGCCAGGCCGAAGAATTATCGATAACGACAGCACCGGCCGCGCCGATTTTCGGTGCCCATTCTTTGGAAACATTGCCACCGGCAGACATCAGGCAAATATCGGTGTCGGAAAAATCGTAATTATCGAGAACTTTTACCTTCAGTGTTTTGTCACCGAAGGAAACTTCTGTTCCCAATGACCGATGCGAGGCAAGCGGTACAACTTCATCAGCCGGAAAACCGCGCTCTTCAAGAATGTTGAGCATTTCCCGTCCAACATTTCCCGTGGCACCAACAACAGCAACCTTAAAACCCATTTAATCAGAACTCCTGTCTCTCTCCGTGTTTTGTGAAGAAGCCCGGCGGCCGTCAGGCTTACCCCCCGGGCCGGACCCGGGAGAGAGCAGGTTGGCCAAGGGACGTCAGATAATTTTCTTTGTCGTTTTTTTGTGGCCAATAATTGTCAAGGCTGCGCAGCAGTTATCGAAGCCGCGATTGCAGCTTGGAAACCGATAGCTACGGAAGCGAGTAAAGTCCATTTAAAAACTCCTTGACCACATCGCTTTTAACTTATTTTGCACTTCTGTCAAGAAACACAACAACAATCGGCTGTTTTTCATGTTGAATTTCTTGGAACTTATGGAGGTTTTATGAAAATTCAACTTATAAAGAAAAAATAAAAGATATTTTGAAAAACGGGAGCATTTTAACCGAATGATTGCCGAATGAAATTTTAGAAAACGGATTGTGTCAGTTTGCCATTTTTTAAGCACAAGAAAACGGGTGCAAAATTCAAAAAAAGGCGGTGTTTTTCCACCGCCTTATTGCTTTTACATTCTGTAGCCGCCTGCTTTGGCCGAATAAAATGAGCTCATTTAACCGATATTCAGCGGCATTATTTGAATTTGACCGGCAGGGAAGACAGTTCGGTCTCTCCCGCAAGATCGCCTTCAATAAACCCGATTGAAAGCGGTTTTCAAGCAACCATAGTTTTGAATTTTTGCAAAATGGCGTCACCCATCTCACTGGTTGAAACTTTTTTCATGCCTTCCGAATAAATGTCGGCTGTACGCACACCATCATCAAGAACGGCAGAGATCGCTTTTTCCAGCCGGTCGGCTTCAGCCCCCATGAGGAAAGAATAGCGCAGGCACATAGCAAGTGACGCTATCATTGCGATAGGGTTGGCAATGCCTTTTCCGGCAATGTCGGGAGCGGAACCATGAACCGGTTCGTAAAGCGCATGACGTTTGCCGGTTTTCTTGTCTTCTTCGCCAAGAGAAGCAGAAGGCAACATGCCAAGCGAGCCCGTAAGCATGGCCGCAATATCGGAGAAAATATCACCGAAAAGATTGTCGGTTACAATAACATCGAACTGTTTGGGCGCACGCACCAATTGCATGCCACCGGAATCAGCCAGCATATGTTCAAGCGTTACATCCTTATAGTCCTTGTCGTGAACCTCGGTAACGACTTCGTTCCAGAGAATGCCGGTTTTCATGACATTGTGTTTTTCAAGAGAAGTCACTTTGTTTTTGCGGGTGCGTGCAAGGTCGAAAGCAACTCTTGCAATGCGGTCGATCTCGTAAGTGTCGTAAATCTGGGTATCAATTGCGCGTTTTTGCCCATGGCCGAGGTCGATGATTTCTTTCGGTTCGCCAAAATAGACGCCGCCTGTCAATTCGCGTACAATCAATATATCAAGCCCGTCTACAAGCTCGCGTTTAAGCGATGAAGCCGAAGCGAGCGAAGGGTAGCAAATGGCTGGTCGCAAATTGGCAAACAGACCGAGATCCTTACGAAGCCGCAACAACCCCGCTTCAGGTCTCACCTCATAAGGGACTTTTGCCCATTTCGGGCCGCCAACAGCACCAAAAAGCACCGCATCGGCCGCCAAAGCCCGTTTCATATCTTCTTCAGAAATTGCCGTACCATGAGCATCATAGGCGGCACCCCCGACAAGCCCTTCCTCGCACTCGAAATCAAGTCCGAGTTCTTTATCCATATAAGCAATAATTTTTTTCACTTCGGCCATCGACTCAACGCCGATTCCGTCGCCGGGAAGAAGAAATAGTTTTCTGGAAGCCATAACGATTGCGCCCTCTCAAATAGTCGAAACGGTTGGACACGAAAGATCCAAACCTTTGCACATAATAATATAAAGGATCACCCGCCCTGATTGGAATAATGTGATCGCAATTGATGTTATAGCATGCTCTTTTGAAAGCGGAACAAGGTTTTGGAAAAATTATATTTCGTTTTCTTCCAATGGGCGCGCTTCGGAGGCGAGCATAATCGGTATACCGTCACGAATGGGAAAAGCCAGTCGTGCTTTTTTGGAAACGAGTTCCTGCCGTTCTTTGTCATAGTGAAGCTCACCCCCTGTTACAGGGCATATGAGGAGTTCAAGCATTTTCGGGTCGGTCGCATATTTGACCATCAGATCATATCCAAGCGTTTGAACCGCAGACAGCGTTCAATTGAGCGGTTTATCATCACCACTATGTTCCATTAGCGAGCGTTCTGTCAAAGCAACGAGGGTTGCAGCACGGGCAACAATATCGGGTGCTTCAAGAAGTGCCTGCTTTTCGGCAGCACCGAAAGGCGCCATGATAGAAAGCGCATTGACGAGTGATTCTGTCGGTGCCTGCATGATCGAATCCCAATCGGCTTCCATTTCATGAGCGTCGAGAAATTTTTCAAAAGTATCAAGAAGCTCTTCGCGATTGATTTTATCGCCTGCATCCGGTTGTTCGACAAGGTCACTTTCATCAATCGTAATTTTTGCAATCCGGTAAGGTTTGTCACTTGCAATTTCTTTTTCGAGTTTGAAACGACATACCCCCTGCAAGCCGATCATCAACCGGCCATCTCCCGTCTCGGCAAAACTTGTGATGCGCCCGATGCAGCCGGTTTTATAAAGCTCCGGCTTTTCGGTATTATTTGATTCCGGCTCCGGCTGGATAATGCCGATCAACCGGTTTCCTTTCATCGCGTCTTCAACAAGTTCAAGATAACGCGGCTCGAAAACATTAAGCGGCAAATAACCGTTCGGTAAAAGCAGAACCCCTTCGAGCGGAAACAGGCCGATTTCGTCGGGCAGGTCTTTCACCTGAATATAGTGGGCATTTCCAGCTTTCATTGTTTTTTATCGTCCAGAGCCATAACAGGTTACAAAATCTTGAGGAGACGTATTTCTATCGTCCCGATGATGGTGCAATCTTGAGGGGAGCATAAAAGCACATCATCAAGAAAACAATAATGATGACAGTTTTCTACGCGCGGTCAATGTTGACGGATCCATCGCACCCCAGGCTTCAAAAAACTGCAATAATTGCTTTCTTGCGCCGTCATCATTCCACGTCCTGTCCGCTTTCATGATGCCGAGCAGCAAATCGGCCGCTTCATCCCGCTTGTTTTCAGCATTATAAACAAGAGCAAGATCATAGGCCGCCTGATAATCTTTCGGATTTTCGGCAATGCGTTTTTTCAATGCTGTCGGGTCGCCCAATTTGGCGGTTTCTTCTTTAAGGGCAATTTTCGCTTCGACAGCACGAATGGCAGGGTCTGACTTTTTGGCATCCGGCACTGCTTTGAGAATGCCTTTTGCCTGATCGAGTTCACCATGTTCGACAAGCATATCGGCAAAAGCGGCAATAACGGTGATATTATCAGGTGCCTGTTTCAGAATTTGCGCATAAAAAGTGGCAGCGCCTGTCACATCGCCGCTTTTGCGCAATTCATTGGCTGTCTCCAAAGCCTCGTCAATTGCTGCTTCTTTTTCGTTGCCGGTGAGTTTTGCAACAAATTTCTTGACTTCGCTTTCCGGTACCGCCCCCATAAAACCGTCAACAGGGTGGCCATCAACAAACGCAATGACGGCAGGTACGGAACGGATTCCCATCTGTCCGGGAATGGCAGGATGTTTATCAATGTCGAGTTTGACGAGTTTGACAGCGCCTTTTGCTTCCCTGACAACTTTTTCGAGAACAGGCCCCAATTGCTTGCACGGGTTGCACCATGTTGCCCAAAAATCGACGATAACAGGTTGTTTTTTTGATTCGACAAGGACATCCTTTGAAAAATCGGCCGTTGTTGTATCCTTGATGACAGAATTATCTGCCGCGCCTGTTTGATTGGCCAGATTTACATTTGCATTCATTTGCCCGCCTTGTGGCGCAAAAGGATTGTCACTCATTATCAAGTCCTGCTTCTTACGAAATATCTATTCGTTTCTATTCTCAAAATCGTGCCTTTGCTTGTTAATTTCAACCCTCTTCCTCTGAAACCTGAATAATAAGCGGTTCATGATTTGTAGCTCGAACAAATTTTACAAGATCTTCTCGCGCAATAGAGGTTGTAGCCTCGTTGGTCATCGGGTGGCAATTGATAATAGGGTGATTGTAAAGCGCCTTATCAAGAATGAATGTTACATGATTTTCCTTGTCATTTATCAGACCGAAAACGCTGACAGCACCCGGATAAAGGCCGAGATATTCGGAAAGTTTTTCAGGGCTGCCAAAGGAAAGGCGCCCCGATGCACCGATTTTATCATGAAGATGTTTAAGGTCGACAACCGAATGGGCACCGAGTGTCACCAGAAAATAATGCCCCTTCTTGTCTTTCAGAAACAGATTCTTGGTATGGGCGCCGGCGATAGTTTTTTTAATGTCTTCCCCCTCTTTGACCGTAAAGATCGCCGGATGGGTTGTTGTTTTGACATGAATGCCAAGTGTTTCTAGAAAATCCAATAATTCCTGTTTTCCTGCTGGCATTTTTAGTCCTTACGTTGTTTCTTTCGGTACTTTGTTCTTTTCGGCACTTTGCTTTATGGCGGCATTCTGTTTTATGTCGTCATATTATCTTATGGCATTTAATTTTTATGTCGGCGTTTTATTTGATGCCCGGGTTGAAATAGTTTTCCTTCCTTTAAGGAGATTGTCTGATGAGTGCAACATTATGGGTGGCTTTTGGCGGCGCACTGGGCACGGTTTTACGTTACTGGTTATCGCTCCTCATGGTTCCGGTCAGTAAAAATCTGCCATGGGGAACAATTCTTATCAATATTGTCGGTTCTTTTGTGATCGCTTTTTTTGGCGTTATCACAATGTCTCAGGCAAAATGGCCGATGGGCGAGACCATCCGGCTTTTTGTCATGGTGGGGATTTGCGGCGGCTTTACGACCTTTTCTTCCTTCAGCTTGCAAAGCTTCGAGCTTTTGAAAAAAGGTGCAGTTGCTGAGGCCTTTCTCAATATTATTGTTTCTGTCGCCTTTTGTCTTTTCGCGACAGCTATGGGATTTTATCTCGGCAGCAAGATCAACCATTAGAAAATTTCAAAAAACAAAACGGCTTCATCGTGATTATCACAATTAATTGTCATGAACATATGGGGAATTGTCAGGAACATATGGGCTCAATATCCCGACATAGTCGGGGGAAATGATTTTTTGAGGATGACTTCACTTTGAAGATCGGCTAGAACCGGTCTTATGTCAGGGAGGGGTAAATTTGACCTTTCCCATCTTTTTGCGGGAGAGTGTGAAAATACAGTCAACCGTGTTTTGACCGCCGAAGGGGAAAACAGCCCGTAATCTCTCAGGCACAAGGAACCGTAAAAAGATCAAGACAGCTCTGGAAAGTCGGGTTTGTCCCGCGCCGAAGGTGTAAGTGGAGGGGGAGAGCTTTCCACAAGTCTCTCAGGCTCAAGACAGAGGGGTGTGAAATAGATACATTGTGTGTCTATTGGCGCAACCTCGGAGCAATTTATGGGCAATTCTCAAGAAGACCTGAAAACTTTACCGCTTTTTCATATGCATGAAAAAGCCGGAGCCAAATTCGGTAATTTTGCCGGATGGAACATGCCGCTCACTTACCCGCTCGGTGTTATGAAAGAGCATTTGCATACGCGTGCCCATGCGGGTCTGTTCGATATTTCTCATATGAAACTGATACTGGTTGAAGGCAGTGGTGCAGCCGACTTTTTGTCAAAAGCCCTGCCGCTTGACGCTGAAGCACTGCAAATCGGCCAGTCACGTTATAACTATCTTTTGAATGAAGAGGCGGGCATCCTTGACGATCTCATTGTCACCCGCCTTGGCGAGAAACGTTTTATGGTTGTTGCCAATGCCGGTAACGCCAAAGCCGATATTGCCGAACTTCAAAAACGTTCGCTTGGGTTTGACTGCACAATCGAACCGCTTGAACGCGTGTTTCTGGCGTTACAGGGGCCGGAGGCTGCCGATGTCATTAAAAAAGCAGGCTTACCCGGTAACGAACTTCAGTTCATGCATGGTTTTGAACCGAAGAAAAACTGGTTTATGACACGTTCGGGCTATACCGGTGAAGATGGATTTGAAATCGGCCTGCCGGTTGATGAAGCTCAAGCACTTGCCGAAAAACTGTTGAGCGACCCGCGCGTGACATGGATAGGCCTTGCCGCACGCGACAGTTTGCGACTGGAAGCGGGTTTGTGCCTCCACGGCAACGACATCACTGCAAAAACCAATCCGGTTGAAGCGGCAATTACCTGGGCTGTCACCAAACCGGTGCGTGAGAAGGGCGAGTTTTTCGGTGCCAAGGCTTTTCTTGAAGCATTGAAAAATGGCGCAACACGCCGCCGCGTCGGCTTGATGCCGGAAACACGCCAGCCGGTGCGCGCCGGTGCAGAAATTTTTGACGAGACAGGCAAGCTTGTCGGTCACGTTACATCAGGTGGTTTTGGTCCATCATTCAATGGTCCGGTTGCAATGGGTTATGTTGCAATCGACCTTGCAAAAGCCGGAACCAAGCTTGAGACAGAAGTTCGCGGTAAGAAAATACCGCTTGTTGTCCACACACTTCCCTTTGTCGAACATCGTTATTTTAAAGGATAAAACACATGGTTAAACTGTATTTCACCGAAGATCATGAATGGATCAGTCTTGATGGTGATCTTGCAACGGTCGGCATCACAAACCATGCCCAGGAGCAGCTTGGCGACCTTGTTTTTGTTGAATTGCCGGAAGTCGGCAGCACTGTCAAGAAGGGCGATTCTGTTGCCGTTGTCGAATCGGTCAAGGCTGCTTCCGATGTTTTTTCACCGGTTGATGGCACAATTAGTGAAGTCAATGACGCTTTGAGCGATGATCCGGCACTCGTTAACCAGAAGGCGGAAAAAGAGGGCTGGTTGTGGAAGATGAAAATTTCCGACGCAAGCCAGCTTGACAGCCTGATGGATGAAGCCGGTTATATCGCAATGATTGGATAATAAAATGCAGGAACTTCCATTTTCATCACGCCATATCGGGCCGCGGCCCGAAGAGGCAAAGGCAATGCTGCATAAATTGGGGCTTGGTTCTCTTGAGGAATTGGTCGAGCAGGCAGTGCCGAACGCAATCCGTCTTCATCGCCCGCTTCAATTGCCGAAAGCGGTGAGCGAGGGGGCAGCTCTTCACGAGCTTCACAACATGATGGAACAGAACCGCCTCCATAAAAGCTTTATCGGACAGGGCTATTATGGCACTTTTGTTCCCTCTGTCATTTTACGCAATCTTTTTGAAAATCCGGCCTGGTATACCGCCTACACTCCCTATCAGGCAGAAATCAGTCAGGGGCGGCTTGAAATGTTGTTCAATTTCCAGACTCTTGTCTGCGAATTGACGGGCTTGCCGATTGCGGCGGCCTCGCTTCTTGATGAAGCAACATCGCTTGCCGAAGCAAACGCCGTTGCGGTGCGCTTTTCGCGCAATAAAAAAACGGCCATTTCTGTATTCGGCGAACTTCACCCGCAAACTTTGGCGGTGGCTCAAACAAGGGCAGAAACGCAAGGCTTCGATATCGGGTTAGAGAGCGAGATCACCGACAAGACGGCAGCAATCGTTTTGCCATGGCCCGACACAAAGGGACGTTTTGTCGATCATAGCGATGTCATCAAAAAGGCCAAAGCCAAAGGTGCATTGGTAATTGTTGTGGCGGATCCTCTGGCTTTGACAATCATGGAAGCGCCTGCCCTTTGGGGAGCCGATATGGTTGTCGGCTCGATGCAGCGTTTCGGTGTTCCAATGGGATTTGGTGGTCCTCATGCCGGTTATCTGGCGGTATCCGAAGCCCTGACACGTATGATTCCCGGACGCATTGTCGGGCAGTCGATTGATACCAAAGGGCGGGTTGCCTACCGTCTTGCATTGCAGACACGTGAACAACATATCCGCCGCGACAAAGCAACGTCGAATATTTGTACTGCTCAGGCACTCCTTGCCAATATGGCAACAGCTTTTGCTGTCTGGCATGGTCCGGAAGGTTTGCAGGCGATTGCCAACCGCGTTCATGATCTTGCAAGCCGGTTCGGCGACAGTGTCAAAGATGCGGGCTTTGCACTTGCCGGCGACCATTATTTCGATTGTGTAACCGTCAATGTTGCCGGTAAAGCAGATGAACTGCAACAAAAAGCGGAAAGTGATGGCCGCCTCATACGCGTTATCGACAAGGATACCGTTTCCATCAATTTTGATGAACTTTCGGATGAAGAAGATGCAAAAGCACTTGCCAAGCTTTTCGGTGCAACGCTCAGTGATAAAGCCCCGTCGAAACTCTTGGGCAAAAAACGCGATGGTTCCTTTTTAAGCCAGCCGTTTTTCCATGCTGTGCAATCGGAAACCGAAATGATGCGCTTTTTGCGCCGCCTTGCCGATAAAGATCTGGCACTTGACCGCGCCATGATTCCGCTCGGTTCCTGCACCATGAAATTGAATGCTGCTGCCGAGATGATGCCGTTAAGCTGGCCGAAGGTTGCAAATCTTCACCCCTTTGCCCCGAAGACCGATAGTCGCGGCTATCAGCAGCTTATTTCCCAACTTGAAAAATGGTTGTGTGAAATTACCGGCTTCAGCGCCATTTCATTTCAACCCAATTCCGGCGCACAAGGTGAATATACCGGTCTTCTTGCTATTCGCCGCTATCACGACAAAAATGGCGAACATAATCGCAATATTTGTCTCATTCCGGCTTCTGCCCATGGCACAAATCCGGCTTCGGCGCATATGGCCGGAATGGAAGTGGTTGTGGTCGATTGTCTGGGGGACGGAGATGTCGATGTCGAAGACTTGCGCAAAAAAGCAGTCGAACACAAAGACAATCTTGCTGCTTTGATGATTACCTATCCGTCAACCCACGGGGTCTATGAAGAAAGTATCAAAGAGATTTGCAAGATTATTCATGAAAATGGCGGGCAAGTCTATTTTGACGGTGCAAATCTCAATGCGCTGGTTGCTCTCGCCCGTCCGGCTGATGTCGGCGCGGATGTCTGCCACATGAATTTGCATAAAACTTTTGCCATTCCTCATGGCGGTGGTGGTCCGGGTGTCGGGCCGATCGGCGTTTCAAAACATCTTGAGCCTTTCGTTCCCGGTCACGCACTGTTTTCGACAAGCCATGCCGTTTCGGCAGCACCTTTCGGCAGCGCTTCAATTCTCACAATCACATGGATGTATATCCGTATGATGGGCGCCGAAGGGCTGAAACTTGCCACCGAAAATGCAATTTTGAATGCAAACTACATTGCAGAGCAACTTTCTGCGGCCTATCCGATTCTTTACAAAGGAAAAAGAGGGCGTGTTGCGCATGAATGTATTGTCGATACGCGTGTCCTCAAGGATAATTACGGCATCACTGTCGACGATGTGGCCAAACGTCTGATCGATTATGGCTTCCACGCTCCGACGATGTCGTTTCCGGTTCCCGGAACATTGATGATCGAACCCACAGAATCCGAACCGAAATCGGAAATTGACAGGCTGTGCAATGCCCTTCTTGCCATTTCCGAAGAAGCCAAAAAGGTGGGTGAGGGTGTCTGGCCGAAGGATGATAATCCGCTCGTCAATGCCCCGCATGTTCTGGCCGATACCATTGATGACAATTGGTCACATGCCTATTCGCGCAAAATTGCGGCACTGCCTGACCCTGCTCAGGATCCGGCAGATAAATATTGGCCGCCGGTTTCACGCATTGATAATGTGGCCGGTGACAGGCATCTTATTTGTTCCTGTCCACCGCTTTCCAATTATCGTTAAAAAAAACCGGCTTCGGCCGGTTTTTTATTTGGTTTTTTATTCGGATTTTTATTCTTTTTGGTTTTGGGGCGCCATCTTCGGCGCTGCTGCAATGATGTAGAACTATTGATGAAATGGCCAAAACGGTAAGATGAAGACGGTCAGCTTTTCGCCTTGGCTGTGTCTGTTTATTTTTCATAAAATTTCCGGACATTCCGGAAGCGACGAAGAGTAAACTTTGAAAAGATTACGGGCAGGTCGAGCACTGAACTAACGGACAGGTCGAGCACTAAAAAAGAGTAAGCAAGCGGAGCAAAAATCAAACGGACGGTCAGGAACTAAAAAACCGGACAACCGGCCGGAACAGAAAACCGGAAAAACAAAAAGCACCTAAAGACGAAACGAATAATCCGCAGAATGCAATTCATGAGCGAGAAAAGGCAAACCTGATAGAGTGCACATGAAAAGCTGCAACAGTTTCTTGTTTTAAAAGAAGGCTGTTGCAGCGCATAAGCTTTTCAATTGTCTTTTAGTTGATCGAAAAATTATTGATACCGGCTGATGTCCAGTCCTGTCGGGTCAATTTCGGGCTTGTTGCCGCTGATAATATCGGCAATCAAATGGCCGCTTCCGGTCGACATTGTCCACCCCAAAGTACCATGTCCGGAATTGATAAACAGGTTTTCATATTTTGTTTTACCAATAATGGGCACACTGTCAGGCGTTACCGGCCGTAAACCTGACCATAGTTCCGGCTTGAAGTCTTTATCATAGGAGCCGGAAAACATCATTTCCAAAGCTTCTTGCAAAGTTTTCAAGCGTGGTTCGGTGAGCTTGATTTCATAGCCTGAAACTTCTGCCATGCCGCCGACGCGGATACGATTACCCAGTCTTGTAACAGCAACTTTGTAAATATCGTCAATAACGGTTGAAACGGGTGCTTTCGCCTCGTCGGTGATCGGTACTGTAATGGAATAGCCTTTTACCGGATAGATTGGCGCATGAAGTCCGAGATCGCGAATAAGAAACGGCGTAAAAGACCCCATTGCAACAAGATAGGCATCGGCATGCATCACGCCGCGTGACGTTTCCACGCCGGTAATTTTACCGCCCTCAACAAGAAGTTTATTGATTATTGTATTATAGGAAAATTCAACCCCTTTATCGGCCGCGAGCTTTGCAAGTTTGGTTGTAAACATCTGGCAATCGCCGGTTTCATCTTCAGGGGTTTGTAATCCACCAACGATTTTATCTTTTAACGGCGCCAAACCGGGTTCTGCGGCAACGCAGCCGTCACTATCGAGCATCTTAAAGGCAATGCCATCGGCTTTGAGAACTTCGACATCCTTGTTGGCCGCTTCAAGCTGGTGGGGATCGCGGAAAAGCTGGATTGTGCCCTGCATGCGTTCGTCGTAATGGATAGATGTTTCTTCGCGCAGGGCCTGAAGGCATTTGGCGGCATAGTCGGAGACGCGCACCATCAGGGATTTGTTTTTCTTGTAACGGTTTTCATTGCAATTGATAAACATTGCAAAGAGCCACTTCATCTGGTCGAGGCTGAAAGTGGGATGAATAATAAGTGGCGGATTGGCTTGCCGCATCATTTTCAATGCTTTGAGGGTCAGCCCCGGCTGTGCCCAGGGGGTTGTATATCCGAAAGAAACCTGACCGGCATTGGCATAGCTTGTTTCCAATGCAGGCCCTTCTTCACGATCAATGACCGTGACTTCATGGCCTGCTTTATTGAGGTACCAAGCTGAAGTTACACCAACGACACCACTTCCCAGAACAAGCACTTTCATTTTTTGTTTCCCTCGCGGTTTTTCACATAGATGCGCTCGTAACGATGACCGAGCGACGTTAGAATTTCATAAGGTATCGTGCCGGCATCGCGTGCAACATCGTCAAGCGATTGGTGCTTGCCGATCAATTCGACAAGATCACCGGCTTTTGGTGCATTTTCACCAAGATGCGTTGTATCAAGTGTGATGGAATCCATCGAAACGCGGCCAACAATCGGCACGCGCACCCCTTTGAAATAAACCGAACCTTTATTGCCGAGTGCCCTTAACCAACCATCGGCATAGCCCACCGATATTGTTGTGATTGTGCTTGGCCGTTCGGTTATAAATGTTCCACCATAGCCGATTGCCGAACCAGCGGGAACATGGCGTGTCTGGATAACATGGGCGTCAAGGCTGACAACCGGTTTGATAACTGTCGGGCTTTTGCCGAGCGGGTCAACACCGTAAAGGGCAATTCCGGGGCGCACCATGTTGAAATGATAACCGGTGTTCAAGAAAATCCCGCCCGAAGCAGCAAGCGCGACTTTTGAAGTTGGCAGTTTGGCAAGTGCCTTCTTCATGGCTTCAAGCTGGGCAGGATTGGCAGGGCTATTTTCCTCGTCGCTTTTGGCCAAATGGCTGATAACCAGTTTTATATCCGCGTCGTTAAAAATCGACGGGTCGGCGACAAGGCGGTAAAGCTCGCTATTATCAAGCCCCAGGCGGCACATGCCGGTGTCAATCTGGATGATTGCGGGTAAACGCTTTGCTTCGCTCGCGCATAATTTTTGCCAGTCAAGAATAGCTTCCCAGGAATTCAGAACCGGAATGATTCCTGCTTCTGCCGTTATTTTTTCCGTTCCCGGTAAAATACCATTCAAAACAGCAATGGAAGCATCTGCCGGCAACTCATCTTTAAGCCGGAATGCCTCGACAAGTTCTGCTACAAAGAAAAACCGGCATCCTGCTTCATAAAGTAAGGGTGCGACTTTTTGAGCACCAAGGCCATAAGCGTCGGCTTTGACAACAGCAGCACTTTGTGCCGGAGCAACCATTTTTTTTATCGTGTTGTAATTTTCGACAATGGCATCAAGATTGATTGTGAGAATTGCCCCATAGGCTAATGTCGGAATTTTGTTGTTGTTTTGAATTTCACCCATTTCATTATTTCCCAGATAAATCCGGTTGCCAATCCGGATGCCTGCATTGGTTCCCTTAAGTTTGTTCCCGTGGCTTTTTGCCATTTCAGGTTGTCTATCATATGTGAAGAGCATTTGAATGTTGTATCTATTTTTGAAATATTATAGATATTTATCGTCGAATATTGAGCGTAAATCCGAAAAATTGAAATATTATGCAAAATCTTGATGCAATAGATCGTAATATCATCCGCCTGTTGCGCCGCGACGGTCGCATGAGCAATGCAAATCTCGCTGCCGAAGTGGGGCTTTCCCCCTCGGCATGTTTGAGACGTGTAAAATTATTGGAAGAAAGCGGTGTTATTCGCGGGTTTACCGCCATATTAGGAAGTGTCGAAGGAGAAGACCGGCTGATTGCCATTATCCAGATTACACTTGAAAAACAGACGGAAGAATATTTGAACCGTTTCGAGGCGGCTGTGCGCCGCCATCCGGAAATCAAGGAATGTTATTTGATGACGGGGGATGCAGATTATTGGTTGCGAGCGGAAGCAGAAAATGCTGCCGCTTATGAAACCATTCACAAGGAAATATTATCACGTCTTCCCGGTGTTGCGCGCATCCATTCCGCCTTTTCCATCCGCTCTGTTCTGATGCAGCGGTGAGAATTTCGGTGCATTTTTTTATGTCCATCGGCTTTTGACAAATACCGGCGTTTGTTCGATGACAATCGATATTTGTCACCGCAGCCCTTTTTTAATCTTTCAAAAACCGGCCTTTTCTTCTCGAATTGACTTTGTTTGTCTTCACAACATCCGGCCATCAAGGTTTGGTTATGAGGGCATAAAAGCCTCATATTGATTCTTTTGTTTATTATCCTGTTCAAAAAATCCGGCACAAAAGGTCATGAAAGATGCTCTATAAAAAGGGCAGGTTGTTTTATATTTTTTGAAATCCGCTTGCCACAAACACCGCTAGATAATCCGGCTTCGACAAAGCAAAATAATGATAAAATCGGTGAAACTCGACAAGGAGCCTTCAGCTTAATATAGAACCTTCAGCTTGGCAAAAAGCGTTGTTCCGTCAGCTAGAAAAATGCGAAAACAAAGTCGATTATCAATTGGTTCAAAGGTGGTTTTTGATGTGTGTTTCTCTGAAAGCCGCCCGTTTTTAGTGCCGGATTTTCTATTCTTTTCAATCGTTGCTTTTCATCGTTTTTTTTAAGTCCATGAAAAATCGCGTTTTAAAAAATTGCCGTTAAAACAGCAAAAGCATTGAAAAAGCCGGACATTTTGCCCGGCTTATCCAATAGTTCATTATAGTGCTTTTTTTTAAAGTTTTGGTTTTGAAGGCCTGAAATCATAAAGAACATCATGGGTGAGGTCGGCAATTTTCTTCTTGCCGCAAAGTGCCATTGAAATATCAAGCTCGTTACGGATAATTTCCAAGGCTTTGGTGACGCCGGGTTTACCCAAAGCACCAAGCCCGTAGAGGAAGGGACGACCGATAAATGTGCCTTTAGCTCCCAGTGCCAAGGCCTTCAACACATCCTGACCGGAACGGATACCACCATCGAGATGGATTTCTATCATATCTCCGACAGCATCAACAATTTCAGGCAAAACAGAAATGGTTGAAGGAGCACCGTCAAGCTGGCGGCCACCGTGGTTTGAAACCAGAATGGCATCGGCACCGGTTTTGACAGCCATTTTGGCGTCTTCAACATCAAGAATGCCTTTCAGGATGAGCTTGCCACCCCAGATTTTCTTGATCCATTCGACATCGTTCCAATTAAGCTTCGGGTCGAATTGCGAGGCCGTCCACAAACTCAACGAAGACAAATCCGTTACGTTTTTGGCGTGTCCTGCAATATTGCGGAATGTTCTTTTATCGGTCTGCAACATGTCCATGCACCATTTCGGGCATGTCATCATTTGCCAGAGATTTTTCAAAGTGAATTTCGGCGGGGCAGACAGGTTGTTGCGCAAATCTTTATGGCGTTGTCCTAAAATCTGCAAATCGAGCGTCAGAACCAATGCACCGCATTTGGCCGCTTTTGCACGATTGATAAGGTCGGCGATAAAGTCGCGATCTTTCATCACATAAAGCTGGAACCAGAACGGCTTTTTGGTTACCGATGCAACATCTTCAATCGAGCAAATGCTCATTGTTGACAATGTGAATGGTACACCGAATTCTTCGGCAGCTTGCGCTGCCAACATTTCACCATTGGCATGTTGCATTCCTGTCAAACCGGTGGGCGACAAAGCAACCGGCATAGAAACTTTCTGGCCGATCATTTCGCTTTCAAGCGAACGATTGGTCATATCGACCAGAACACGTTGGCGCAGCTTTATTTTTTTGAAGTCTTCTTCATTGGCGCGATAAGTGCTTTCTGTCCATGCTCCGGAATCGGCATAGTCAAAAAACATCTTGGGTACGCGACGTTTGGCAAGTTTTTTAAGATCGTTGATCTCAAGTATTTTACGCATTTCAAATCCCGTTTATTCTTATTATCTTATGTGTAGTATTCTTCTCGCACAATAAAAAGTGCTTTTTTTCAAATCGCTAAATTGTGACAAAAAAGCATGGTATTTTTTTAAGCTTTACAAGATTTGCCGCGTTGAAAATAACATGATCGGATTTGCCGAAAGTGAGTTTTTTAAAAATATAACGACTATTTTGGTTAATGACAATGACTGCACCCTGCAAGATCTTCAAGAATCGGGCAGTCCGGCCTGTCATCACCATGGCAATGATGGACAAGGTGGTCGAGTGTGTTAATCATCACCTGTAAAGAATCCATTTTTTCCTGTAGAGTTTTGATATGCGAAAGGGCGAGTTTTTTAACCTCGCTGGAGGCGCGGCTATGATCTTTCCATAATCCGAGGAGAACGCGAATATCTTCGGAAGAAAAACCGAGCAGTCTTGAGCGGCGGATGAAGCGCAAGGTTTGAATATCGTCATCAGTATAAACGCGATAGCCGTTTTCACTCCGATGGGCTGGTGAAATAAGTCCGGTTTCCTCATAATGGCGGATCATTTTTGCACTAAGACCCGATTGTTTTGCTGCTTCACCAATATTCATTTTTCTCGTCCAATCCGGATTTTATAGAAACGCAATTCCGGTTTTCTGTTTTTTGTTCAATGGCGTTATTGCATATAATTGTTGTTTTAAAGCCAACAAGATGTGTTCTTGCAAGCGGCACTTCGCTAAATCTCGAGATAGAATCGTTTCATCGCGGGATTGTTATAAGACTTATATATTGAAATGGCCTTGCTTGCTGGTGGATAAATTGAGCTTACAGTCGAATAGACTTGACCTTTCTTTATCAATCCTCAACTAGAACGTTAACTTGAAAATTTCCCTTCAATTTTCACGCATCATGTTGTGCTGATGGAGAAAGCCGATGGAGAACTATAAAACGCATAAAAAATCGGGTGATCTCGTTTTCGAGATCAATGACCACCCGCATGCACCTGTCGCGTTTTTGGCCGCTCTCCAACATTTGTTGGCAATTATTGTGCCGATCATTACGCCGGGATTTATCATTTGCAGCGCTGCCGGTGTGTCGCCGGAAGATACAGCCATGGTTTTATCCATGTCGCTAATCATTTCCGGCATTGCTACTTTTGTACAATGTAAAAAAATCGGCCCCTTCGGTGCAGGATTACTGATTGTGCAGGGAACCAGTTTCAATTTTGTCGGGCCGCTTTCGGCCGGTTCTGCTGCCATGGTTGCAAGCGGTATTCCGGCAAACGAGGTGATGTCGGCCGTCTTCGGTGTGGTGATTGCCGGTTCATTTATTGAAATGTCGGTTTCGCGCATTCTTCCCTTTATCAGCCGTATGATTACCCCGCTTGTCACCGGTATTGTGGTTTTATTGATCGGCCTTACCCTGATTAAAGAGGGGCTTGTCAGTATGGGCGGCGGTTATGCATCATTGGGTGAGGGGGGAAGTTTTGCCAGTTTACAAAATCTCGCTTTGTCATGCACAGTCTTTGCTCTTATCATTCTTTTAAACCGTGTGACGATTACGTGGGTGCGCTCCAGTGCCATTATTCTCGCCCTTGCTGTCGGTTATGTCATGGCGGGTTTTATGGGCAGGCTCGATTTTTCCGGTTTTGAACATTCCGCACTTTTTGCTTTGCCAAGGCCGCTCCATTTCGGATTATCATTTTCGTGGTCGCTGTTTATTCCGCTCATCATGATCTATCTTGTCACCTCTCTTGAAGCGGTTGGCGACATCACAGCAACAAGCAAAATTTCAAGCGAGCCGGTTTCGGGCCCATTATGGATGAAGAGAATAAAGGGGGGTGTGCTTGTCAATGGCGCCAATTCTCTTCTTGCCGGTTTCTTCAATACATTTCCAAGTTCGGTCTTTGCGCAAAATAACGGCATTATCCAGTTGACCGGCGTTGCAAGCCGCTATGTCGGCTTGTGGATTGCGGCTATTCTCGTTGTTCTTGGTCTTTTTCCGAAAATTGCCGCCCTCATACAGGCAATGCCGGAACCTGTTCTAGGGGGTGCTGCCATGATAATGTTCGGCTCGGTCGCCGCCTCCGGAATCAATATCCTTTCCTCAATCAAGCTTGACCGGCGGGCACTTCTTATCATTGCAATTGCTTTGAGTGTTGGTGTCGGCGTGCCGCAAGTACCGGCTTTTGTAAGTCATCTTCCGGCTTTTATCGCCGATATTATGAAATCGGGCCTTGCTGCCGGCGGGATTACGGCAATCATCCTCAATCTGCTTTTGCCCGAACAGCAACAAGTCGACGACGAATAGAATTTTCTTTCAATAAATCGGCATGTGAAAAGCCGGTGCGAAGCCGGAAGAGTTTTGAAGCGACAATAATTTCCGCCTGAATGTGGAGAAAAGCCCGTGAGATGGAAGGTTGAAACATTTTCAATTGACTGCCGGTTGACCACATCCGGCTAACGAGAATTGGCTCAATACCTGCACAAACGCATGAAATAATCACTCCCTGTGCTTGTCGAAGAGCAACATAAATCAAAGCTCAGAAACGAAAAGCAGCATAAGCATGAGATTTGCAAATGCTGCTTTTGTCTTTGAAAAAGCTATAATTTGTGTGTCAAAGCTTCTGTGTCATGACACTAACGAGAAAATCCTTGTAGCTCATCTTTGTCAATTCATCGATGATGCGGACAAAATGTTCGGTTTTGCTGTGTGCGTCGAGGGCGCTTTTGTCTTTCCATGTTTCAATGAAAACCATGTGACCGGTATCGCCTTCAACTTCAAACAGTTCGTAGGAAATGCAGCCTTTTTCTTTACGGGATTTTTCAACGAGTTCTTTGAAGAGACTTTCAGTCTTTTCAACAAATTCGGGCTTGATATAAAAATGCGCAATAACCTTTATCATGATGCTTTCTCCAAGGTTCGAGCAATATTTTCAAGCCCCCATTCGAGAAGCTTGTCGGCCTGTTTTTGCGAGGCCGCTTCGCTATAACACCGCAATTCCGGCGCATTGCCGGAAAGGCGGAAATGCACAATATCACCATTTTCCATGATGACACGCAAACCGTCAATCATATCCCAATGTTTGATGCTGCCGAGTGGATGGAAAAAATGCACGCGTGTTGCAGCATCTTCAAGATTATGGAGAGCCTTTCGGGCATTATCCATATTGATGTTGGAAAGCCGGTTGCTGGCAGTAAAACGCGGGGGAAGTCCGCTCGAAAGTGCCTGAACTGAGGAGCCGCGCAATTGCGCAAATCCTAACAAAGCCAAAATGGGGAGCATTGCATCGCGTGTTGGCAATTTCTTCAATTCGCAGGTCTCACTCGAAATATCGCTTCCCAGAAGAACGCCGCCATTGGCTTCAAAACCGACAATCGTATGATAGCCATCGCTTAACGCCTGTTTCATGCCGGCAATAACATAGGGTGAGCCGACCGATGTGCGGTAAACATGCTCGAAAAAATGGCTTGTCTCGACCGCCGAGGTGGAGGTGACAGGGGTGACCACAGCATCGGCAAAAAGATATTTTGCTGTGAGCATTCCGACCACATCACCTTTTAAAAATATTCCGTCAGAACCGGCAATTAACGGCCGGTCTGCGTCGCCATCGGTCGACGCCAGTGCATCAAGCCCGTATTGGCGAACGGCATCAAGAGCAAGCTTGCGGTCGACATCGCGTAATGCTTCGGTATCGACCGGAACAAAATGGTCGGCCCGCCCGATTGCAACCGTCTTGGCGCCGAGAGTTGATAAAACTTCAACGAGAAAATCGCGCACAATGGAACTGTGCTGATAGACACCGATTTTCATATCCTGAAGTGCCGATTTCGGCAAAATGGAAAGACAGCGTTTCCGATAAAGTTCAAGAACATCCGGAACAACGGGAGGGGATTGATAGTTTTCGGCAAGGTGAAAGGGCGTATTATTTTCTGAAAGTCCGCCTTTTTCATCTTTTGCCGATTTATCAATTTCGCTGACAATAGCGCGCTCGTCCTGCTTGGTTATTTCTCCATCGGGGCGGTAAAATTTCAGCCCGTTGCGGTCGTCGGGAATGTGGCTTCCTGTAACCATAATTGCCGGAGAGCGAGAATTGAGCGAATAAAGCGCGAGGGCAGGGGTTGGCACTTCACCGGCATTGATAACAGAAAAACCCTGATTTTCGATTGTTTTTATAACAACGTTTTTGATATGCGGGCTTGATGAACGCAGATCATGGCCGACAACAACACTTGTATCTCTGTTGATCTTGCCGATTTTTTCCAAATGTCGCAAGAAGCCGCAAGTGTAGCGCATGATAATGTCATCGGTTAAATCGCTCACCAGACCGCGCAAGCCGCTTGTTCCGAATTTGAGTTGTTCTGTCATGATGTGGTTTGTTCCCGAACGGCCTTCCGATTGTCTATATGTGGTCACAATAGCTGTTTTGTCTATCGGCTTTGAAGCAATTATTTTGCATAGACAACAGACTATCTACAACTGTCATTTGACGAAAACAATTTTGTTATTATAAAGAAACTTCGCTTTATGATGTTGGCAGATCAACCGTTTGGCATTATATCATGCCTGAATTTGTCAAGTTTATCTGCTAAAGTTTATTAAGGAAGAATTTCGATGACTACGCCTGTCGACAATGCAGCCCCGAATGCGACCGCCACGCCGTCTTCATTTCCGATACCGGCAAATGTTTTTGCTTTAACTGTGCAGGATGTCAAACATTATACTGATAGGCTTTTCCGTTTCCGCCTGAACCGGCCGGACAGTTTCCGTTTTCGTTCGGGCGAGTTTGTGATGATCGGCCTCCCCAATGCCGAAAAGCCGGTTTTTCGCGCCTATTCCATTGCAAGCCCGTTCTGGAGCGAGCAATTGGAGTTTTTCTCCATCAAAGTTCCGAATGGCCCTTTGACCGAGCATTTGCAAAAAATCAAAGTGGGCGACACTGTGCTGATGCGCAAAAAAGCCACCGGAACCCTCGTTCTGGATGCGCTTTTACCGGGCAAGCGGCTTTATCTCTTTTCGACTGGAACAGGTGTTGCACCTTTTGCAAGCCTTGTTCGTGATCCGGAAACTTATGAAAAATTTGAAGAAGTTATTCTGATCCAGACAACGCGGCTTGTTGCCGAACTCGACTATGCGCGCGAACTTGTTGCAGAACTTAAAAATGATCCTCTCATTGGCGAATTTTCAGATCAGTTGAAATTCTATCCGATGACCACACGCGAGCAATCCGGGCATATGGGGCGAATTACCGACACAATGCGCAGTGGCGAATTTTTCAAGCGTACCGGTTTGAAAAAGCTTGATCCGGAAACCGATCGCGCGATGATTTGCGGTTCCATGGCAATGCTCAAAGATTGCGCTGCCATGTGCCGTGATTTCGGCCTTGTCGAAGGCGCAAATAACGCCCCCGCTACTTATGTTGTTGAACGCGCTTTTGTCGATTGACAAAAGAGTAAAACTGTTTTTGGACAGGCTCAAGGGCTCAAGGGCTCAAGGGCTCAAGGGCTCAAGGGCTCAAGGGCTCAAGGGCTCAAGGGCTCAAGGGCTCAAGGGCTCAAGGGCTCA
>NZ_WTFO01000004.1:0-13440 GCF_048452985.1 Bartonella sp. P0282 | reverse complement strand
GCTCAGGGGCTCAAGGGCTTTAAAGTTTTAAAGGCTCCGAGGCTTCCTGTTTATTAGCAATTCCGCCTGCTTTGGCGGGTTTTCATATTTCTTTGCCAAGCCTTTATATTCCAATGAGCTTGGGCGGTTGTTTGCCTACCGGTTTTTCAGGCAGTCAATTTTGTTGCGTTTTTCGCAAGTTCGGTGATCGCTTTAAAATCACCGGCATCAATCAGTTTTTTCGGTGCAACCCATGAGCCGCCAATACAAACGACATTGGGCAATTTCAGCCAATCGGCGGCGTTATTTTGCGAAATACCGCCCGTCGGGCAAAATTTGACCTCGGCAAAAGGGGAAGCCAGCGATTTGACAAAATCAATGCCGCCGGCCGCCGTTGCCGGGAAAAATTTCAAACATTGGTAGCCTTCTTCGAGTGCACCCATCAATTCACTTGGCGTGATTGCTCCGGGAAGAAGCGGTACATCGCTATCCTCGGCAGCGTCGATGAGTTCGCCGGTCAGTCCGGGGCTGACAATAAATTTTGCCCCCGCACCTTCAGCCGATACATATTGGTCGCCGTTCAAAATCGTACCGGCTCCGACAATGGCATCAGGCACATCTTCCGAAACCGCATGGATGGCATCAAGCGCTGCGGGGGTGCGCAATGTGATTTCGATAGCTTTCAGCCCCCCTTCAACAAGGGCACGTGCAACCGGCACCGCATCTCCCAATCGTTCAATAACAAGAACCGGAATAACACTTTGTCCGAGCAGAATAGGTAAAAGACGTTCGGTCTTCTGAGACATTATCGTTCTCCAAAAAGCTTTTTTAATTCTTATAAGCGCAAGCCAAGCTTTAGAAAAGAGTGTTCGGACAAGTTTCCTATCGGCTTTGTCAAAAATACTTAGAGTTAAAGTGATACCGGAGTTTCACGCAATAACGGAAAAAATACGTGAATTCGGATGAACACGTAAAAAGCACGGATTGAAATGATTGATTTCCCGAAAAGCCGGATAGTTGCGAATATATCAGCTTTCTGCAAAAGGCTATTCATCCCGAAACGTCAAAATAAAATCACCTTCTTCCCAAAAAGGTTCGCAGAAATTGCTGACACCCGTTTTCTCTTCGAGCTTGTAATGGGGCGAGCGGGCGCTATCTAACTTTTTCAAAGAAGCGGGAGTTTCACAAAACGGAGACGACGATGATTGACCCTAAACAGATTTTTTCGGATTTGCTGAAGTTTGACAATACCGCTTCCCCTGATAATACAGCTTCCCCTGACAATACCGCTTCCAAAGACAGTGCAAACAAACCGGCTTCTTCCGCACCATCTTCGACCTTTTCGGTCGTCGATCTCTTGGGCGGACTATTTGGCGGAAATGAAAAGGGCAATATTCTTGAAGGTTTGATAAAAGGCGGCGGCTTGGCGGCGATTGCCAGTGTTGCCTTCAATGCATTGAAAAACTTCGAAAAACATGACTCGAATGCCAATTCCAAAATGGATATGACAGAAATCGGCCAAACCGGTGCCGACCATAACGGCGATTTTGCCCTGACATTGGTTCGGGCAATGATAACGGCTGCCAAAGCCGACGGCCATGTTGATGACAAGGAGCGCGAGCTGATACAAAACAAGATTGCAAGTTCCGGAATTGACCAGAAAACGGCTTCCTTTTTGATGGATGAATTGAACAAGCCGGTTGATCTCGACAATCTCGTCAGCAATGTGAATACAGACGAACAAAAAACCGAACTTTATGTGGCTTCCCGTATGACACTTGATCCGGATAAGCCGGATAATCGCCAATATCTTGATAATCTTATGGATAAACTCGGACTGCCAAAAGATCTTGAACAACATATCGAACAGGCAATTGTCAGCTTTTTACGATAATCCCATCCGGATGATCGTTTTGGAGTTGGCATAATCAAGCCATTTCAAAGCAAGCCACTGCAAAGAAGATAACGAACCACCCCGACAAAAGGAAAAACGCTTTGGCTTCTGTTCGGTAGTCGGGGCTTCCAACGCTATTGCGGGGGTTTTAAGTCGAGTCTTAAACTGCAATTGAACGGCTTTGACAAAGTTTCTCCGTTAAGCGAGCTTTGCAATAACGGGCTTTGGCAGTTGCGTTCCGTCCGGCGGTGGAAATGGTGGTAACCGGTAACAAGCCGGATGGTTTATTGTTTGGCTTGCTTTGATCGGGATGGTCCGGTTTTTGATCGTGATTCCGGTTCCAGTTAGCCCTTCACCAAGAGTTAAAAAAACTGTAACAGAAGGGAAACCGGATTTTTTGTTTTGCTTACAGTTTTTGTTCATAGGTTTTGAACCATTGAACCAGATAGTCGATAAACATGCGCACTTTTGCCGGTAAATAACGCTTTTGCGGATAAACCACATAAAGGCCGGCTCCGTCCGGTATAAAATCGTCGAGAACGGTTTTGATGAGACCATCACGCAACTCATCTTCGGCTATAAAGCGCGGAATTTTGGCAAAACCTATGCCGGCAATGGCAGCCCGCTTTATAATAACCGGACCGTTTACCGCCATGCGTCCGGAAACGGCAACCGAAAAGGTGCTGCCTTCTTTATCCTTGAATACCCAATGGTCGGAATTCAGGCTGTTCCGGTCGACAAGACAGGGAAGTGTTTTAAGATCACGCGGCAATTTTGGAACGTTTGTCGCCTTCAGGAGTTCGGGAGAGGCCACAATAACCGAATGGATGTCCATAAGTTTGCGTTGAATGAGGGAGGAATCCTGCATGTCGGTAATGCGGATAGCAAGATCGAAACCTTCATTGACCATATCGACAAACCGGTCATCAAGACTGATGTCGAGGTGGATGTCCTTATAAGTCGATAGAAAATCGATAAGAGATTGACCTATCGGCGCATCGGCGAAGGTGCGTGATGTACCGATTTTGATGCGCCCGTGAGTGGTTTTATTGGAGCGTGTAATTGTGTCATTGAGGTCGTCGAGTTCCTTGATGATCTCAAGAGCACGCAGATAATAAGCGTGACCCGCTTCTGTCAAAGATAATTGGCGGGTTGTCCGGTTTAAAAGGACAGCGCCCAATTCATCTTCAAGTTCATGAACATGTTTTGAAAGGAGAGCTTTTGATTTGTGGGTCTTGCGGGCAGCGGCAGAAAAACCGCCAGCTTCAACAACTTCGATAAAACCCCTTATTTTCGTTAACAATCCCAAGAGTTTCATCCCTTCGCGTGAAAAGCACCGGTTAAATGCCATTTTATTCAATAAACACGTTTTATATTTAAATAACAAAAATACCGAACTTATAAAACGGCTGTCGGTTTTCTATTCTGAAAAGTCCCAATTTTCTTTCAACACAGGGTGGGGCGGCTTCAAGAATAAACAATTGTGCATTATTGCCACGTGGCTAAATAAAATTGTCTGAAGGTTAAAAAAAATATTGAAAGGCGACACGGTTACGCTTATATGCGTTTTTGCCCAAAGTCGCACGTGCCTGTGGGTGTCCGCCGGTCCTCGAATGGTGAGAAAAACCGGTACGGTACCTGGACCTAACCGCTCCAGTCATTCTTACGGCCAACCGGAAGAATGGGGACATCTTGAAGCAACGACGGTGCGGGCCTTTCTGGTGTCTTTCGGCTGTCCAAAAGTCGAAATTACTGAAGAGGCACACCTCATTGCCTTCCGTGCGGATGCGGTTTTCGTTATTCCAATCAAAAGGCAGACAAAGCGGAGCAATGCGTTAGCGCGCTGTTCCATCGCCGCAAGTTTTATAGAGTTTTTTCCGGTACCTCCAATAACCGGTTGAAACGAATATAGACCTTGCACTTTGTCCATGGGCTGATCGTGGCTGATGTCACGAGAAGCAAGATGTAGGGAACCCGAAGGGTTTCCTAAGGAGAACCGAAATGGCAACTCAACGTATTCGTGATTTCCTCGCAACACGACGCCCTGAAGGCCCGTGCATGATTCTGGATCTTGATGTGGTGCGTGAAAACTATGAAGGCTTTGTCAAAGCACTTCCCCAATCACGCATTTTTTATGCAGTAAAAGCTAATCCGGCACCGGAAATTCTACGTTTGCTGGTGTCGCTTGGTTCGTCTTTCGATACAGCCACTGTCGCCGAAATCGAAATGGTTCTTGATGCCGGTGCAACACCGGATCGGATTTCTTTCGGTAACACCATCAAGAAAGAGCGCGATATTGCCCGCGCTTATGAATTGGGTGTTTCACTTTATGCAGTCGACTGTGTCGAGGAAGTTGAAAAAGTTGCCCGTGCTGCCCCCGGTGCGCGCGTTTTCTGCCGCGTTTTGACAGATGGTGAAGGTGCCGAATGGCCGCTTTCACGCAAATTCGGTTGTGTGCCGGAAATGGCTGTTACGGTTTTGCGTCGTGCCCATGAATTGGGGTTGCAAGCTTATGGCGTTTCTTTCCATGTCGGTTCACAGCAGACAAATCTGAAGGCTTGGGATCGTGCTTTGTCGGATGCGTCCAAAGTTTTCAGAACATTGGCCAAGGAAGGCATTATATTGAAACTCGTCAATATGGGCGGTGGTTTCCCGACACGCTATTTGAAAGATGTGCCTTCGGCACAAGCTTATGGCATGGCAATTTTTGATAGCCTTTCAAAACATTTCGGCAATCGTATTCCCGAAACGATCATCGAACCGGGACGCGGTATGGTTGGAAATGCCGGTGTTATCCGCTCTGAAGTTGTGCTGGTTTCCAAAAAATCGGAAAATGACAAATTGCGTTGGGTTTATCTGGATGTCGGCAAATTCAACGGCCTTGCCGAGACAATGGATGAAGCCATTCGCTATCCGATTGAAACAGCAAAGGATAGTGATGAAAAAGTGCCTTGTGTGCTTGCCGGACCAACCTGCGATTCAGCCGATGTGATGTATGAAAAAACACCTTATCCTTTGCCGATTTCACTTACCGTCGGTGATGAAATCCTTATTGAAGGAACCGGTGCTTATACAACGACCTATGCTTCTGTAGCTTTTAACGGTTTCGAGCCGATCCGCTCTTATGTTATCTGACCGGCAATGCCGCTGGATAAGAGAAGATCCGAATAAGCAACAATTGGCGCCCGTAGTTTTCTACGGGCGTTTTTCTTTGCGTTGAATTGTGCTTGTTCATAGTGGTAGAGGGTTCAAATAATGTTGTCAGTCAGGCCAAAATATCTTCCCCGCCACAAATATTTTTCTTCCCCTTCTTATCTTCCGCCAGCTTTTTTCATCGCGTGAATTCATTTGCAACGGGACTTTATAAGGTCGAATAAAGTCGAAGACATTGTTGTTCATCAGCGATTTTCACCGTTTGAGCCGCATTGTAAAAAATGCAACAGCACCTTTATCCGGAGGTGATTTAAATTTTATCGGGATTTGTTTTAAAAAAGCGGCAGGACGAACGGGATAAAAGCTGTTTTTTCAAAACTTACGAAAAATCGCATGTAAAGCTTCAAAATTCGCAACTTTTGAAGAAATAGGAATTCTTTTTTGCGCATACCGTTCGGGGAAAGCCGTGAGTTTCAACCGGAAACCCGAATAACTGTTTGTCCCGTGGTGCAAGCGGAAGGGAAAAGACAGTCAGGATCTGTTATTTCTTGCGGTTCATCTTTCCGGCAATTGCTGCGTTCACAATGGCAAGTGCTGCTTTTTTCGTCAGGCGGAAAAGTGGTTCATCAGACCCTTGATCTTCTACCGCGACACTTTCAATCAAAGCTTTGTCTTTTGCCTTGATTTTCTGGTCTTTTGTCAAGCCTGCCAATTTTGTCGGTATATTGGCAGATTTTCTCAAGGACAGAAGGTGGCGAACAAAGCCGTTAAAACCGCCCTTTATATTAAGGCGTTCGGCAAGCGTTGAAATTCTGGTTCCCACTGCCGATTGGTTATAGGCAATGACATAGGGCAAAAGCACACCTGCTGTCATGCCGAAATGGGTCTGATAACGGTTACCTATTGAACGCGCGAGAGCACTGGTAATGCCTGAACCCTTTTTTGCTGCAAGCGCACCGGTAAGCGAGGCCGACAACAGGGCAATTTGCGCTTCATTATTCGAGGGGTCGCTTACCGCTTTCGACAAATGATTAAAGATGAGACGGACTGTTTCGAGTGCGAGAGCATCCGAAACCGGATTGAAAGTGGGGATGCACCAGCTATCAATCGCATTCGTCAGTGCATTCATGGCGGCTCCTGCAATGAAGCTTGCCGGAGCAGTTCCTGTCAAAACCGGATCGGCAATGACACATGTCGGTGTCAAACGTTTGTCATAAAATCGAAAACTGTTATTGTTTGCGTTATCAATCAAATAGGCATTGTCACTGATTTCGGCGCCGCTTCCGGCAAGCGTCGGTACAGCAATGAGCGGAGGGAGCGGTGTGTAAGGGGAAGGGCTTCCGAGTGTTTTGACATTGGCACCTTGAGCACAAAACAAGCGGGTCATTTTGGCAAGATCCATTGTTGCGCCGCCGCCAAAGGCGAGGATAGCATTAAAACCGCCACTCAAATAAAGGCGAACGGTCAATTCCAATGTTTCACGCGTTGCTGTTCCATCCAGTGAAGAAAAAACGCCGAAAGGTAATTTCAGTTTGTCTATGCGTTTAAGCAGTTTTTTTAACGCTGGAGATTGGCTAAGGCCGCGATCGGTCAAAACCATTATTGCTGTGACGCCGTTTTTCTCGAAAACAGAGCCAAGTGCTGCAAGGCTTTTTGGCCCCAACAAAATATCGGTTGGAAATGTCCATTCGTTTGCAATCGTCATTATTTATATTTACGTGAGAAGAGTAAAAAAAGCAAAACCCATAATCGTTTTTTGTGTTTTTTCCTCAAAGTTTGGAGTGTTAATGCCCGCCAACGGCTCCACTCACGGTTTTCGGCTTTTTCACAGCAAAAACCAGAAGTGTGAGAATTGCGAATAAAAGGGTAAGTATGAAGAAAGCGTCGATAAAAGCCATTACTGTCGCCTGTTGGCGGACAATATTGTAAAGTTGCATCAACGCCGAATCTTTCGGGTTCAAGCCTGCCATATCAAGTTGGCTCGCCAAAGAGTTCAACAGGTTGACTGCCTGCCGGTTTCCCCATTGCACGCTTTCCGATAGTCGCTCATAGTGAAAATCTGTGCGCCGCATAATAATGGTATTGATGATTGCAAGCCCCACCGCTCCACCGAGATTACGGGTGAGGTTGAAAAGACCGGATGCGTTTTTAAGTTTTTCGGCGGAAAGTGTACCAAGTGCGATATTGTTGATCGGCACCATACACAAAATGAGCGAGCCGCCGCGCAAAATTTGCGGCCAGAACAATTCCCAGAAATCCCAGTCGGCTGTCATTCCGGTTACAAGCCATGTGCCCCAGCCAAAACCGGCAAATCCCAGCCCCATCATTAAACGCGGGTCAAGCTTGGTGGAAAGAAAACCGGCAAGGGGAGCGGAAAAAAACATCATCAAACCGGAAACGAACATCGTCTCGCCGATCATCAAGGCGTCATAACCGCGAATTTCTCCAAGATAGAGCGGATAAAGATAGGTAAGCCCGTAAAGCCCGATACCCATAACGAAAGAAAAGATCGAACCGAGCGCAAAATTCAGATTTACAAAGGCCTTGAGATCGACAATCGGATTTTTTGCTGTGAGTACACGCCAGAAAAACAGAATGGCAGAAACGCCCATAACAATTGTAAAACGGAAGATCATTTCGTCTTCCATCCAGTCATTACGGGGGCCTTCTTCAAGCACATATTCAAGGGAGCCGAGAAAGGTCGCCATGGTAATCAAACCGAACCAGTCGAAGGATTGGAAAAGCGAGCTGTCACCTTTATCAAAATCAATGAGTTTCCATGAGGCAATGGTTACAAGAATACCGAACGGCACATTGACAAGAAACAGCCAATGCCAGGAAAAAGCATGGCTCAAATAACCGCCGACCGTCGGGCCGATCGTGGGGGCAAGTGTTGCCACCAGTCCGATAATAGGTGAAACAATCGGCTGTTTTGAAGGCGGGAAAATGGTAAAGGCGGCGGCGAACACACTTGGAATCATGCCGCCACCGATAAAGCCCTGAAGCGCACGGTAGGCTATCATCTGTTCAATGGAGCCGGCCGTTGCACAAAGGGCGGATGCAATGGTGAAACCGGCTGCCGAAATTGTAAAAAGCACCCGCGTTGACAACAACCGGCCCAAAAATCCCGATAACGGAATCATAATGACTTCGGCAATGAGATAGGATGTTTGCACCCAGGCTATCTCATCCGAGCTTGCAGAAAGTCCTGCCTGTATTTCCGACAAGGAGGCAGAGACAATCTGGATGTCGAGAATAGCCATAAACATACCGAAAACCATAGCCACAAAGGCCACGATTTTTTTCGGTTCGATATGTTCTTCCATGTGGGGGAGGCTGGCAGCGGTCATCAAAACCTCACTTCATTGCCAAGGGTTTTGCACCTTCCGGTTTTGTGCGCATGTCGACGCTGACAACAACGCTCATGCCGGCGCGAATGCGCCCGGTTGCAAGAATATTTTCAGGTATCGAAATTCTGACCGGAACACGCTGGACAATTTTGGTAAAATTGCCGGTGGCATTTTGCGGTGGCAAAAGTGAAAAAACAGCACCCGATGCAGGCGACAATGAAACGACTGTGCCCTCAAAGCTTTCACCATCAAGCCCGTCGACAGAGATGCGCACTTTTTCACCACCATAGATCGAAGGAAGTTGGGTTTCCTTGTAATTGGCATCAATATAAAGGGCATTGACGGGAACGAGTGCAGCCAGACGTTGACCAACGACGACATAGTCGCCTTTTTTACCGGCAAGATTTCCCAAAACGCCGTCAAAAGGCGCGCGCAACACTGTAAAATCAAGGTCACGACGGGCTTTGTCGCGTGCCAGTTCAAGGCTTCTCGTTTCGCTTACCGCCTCGTCATGTTGCGCTTCAAGAACCGTGATATTGGCAGCCGCCGCAGCAATTTGCGCCTTGGCGCGCGTAACATTGGCAACGGCCTGATCGTAAGCCGACTGGGCATTATCAACAGCCGATTTTGCAACGAAACTCCCGACATTCAGTTCTTTTGCACGTTTTAATGTAATATCGGCGTTGACGGCCACTGCATTGGCAGCGTCCTTTTGCGCATTGGCTTCGTCGAGAGAGGTTTTTGAAGCGGCAATCTGAGCTTCAATACGTGCAAGTGTGCGATTTTGCGTTTGAAGTTTGGCTTCCGCCTCGTCATAGGCAATTTTATAATCGCCATCATCCAGACGGAATAACACGTCACCTTTTTTAACATAATGGTTGGTTTCAACCGGTATATCGTCGATATAACCGTTCACTTTCGGGGCTATAGAGGCAATGTCACCTTGAACATAAGCATCGTCGGTGGTGACAAGAAAACGCCATTCGGTAAGCCACCTGAACCCTAGCCACAAAACTGCAATAGCAACGATGAGTGCTATGATGATAGCAATTTTCTTGTGGGGGCGTTGTTTGGCCGGCATTGTCTTGAGCGTGGTGTTCGAGAATTCTGGCATGGTACAAACTTCCAGATCTGATGAAGGAATGCGGTGTTTATCCAAAACGGTCAATACCGTCAATAAAACGGATGAGCTATCAACGCTTAAGCCCGCTTGCGGTTGCAATTGGTGCACAAACCGCGGATTTCAATAGTGGTTGTTTCCGGTAAAAAGCCTTCTTTTTGTGTCATTTGTAGAATAGTTTCGGCAAGTGTCGGATCTTCTACCTCTGCAACGTGGCTGCATTTTTCACAAATGATAAAAACGGTAAGCCCATGTTTATGGCATTCAGGGTGCAAGCAGGCCATAAACGCATTGACACTTTCAAGCTTGTGAACCAATTTTTCGGAAACAAGTTTATGAAGCGCGCGATAGACCTGTAAAGGCGCGCGAAACCCCTTGTCGCGAAGCCGGTCAAGGATTGTATAGGCGCTCAAAGGTGTGTGTTCGTTTTCAAGAACGGCGAGCACAAGCATCTGGTTGCGCGTCAGCTTATTTGTCATGGGAAAATTCCTTGATGGCTGCGCTCGTCAACCGGCTTGCAATAAAAAGAATAAACAGTGCAACGACAACGCTGGGGCCGGAACGGCTGTCAAACCGGATCGAGGCGTAAAGCCCGAGAACCGTTCCCACAATACCGATCAGAGAGGCAAGAATGGCCATCTGTTCAGGGGTTGTTGAAAAGCGCCGGGCAGTGGCGGCAGGTATAATGAGAAGTGCAGTTATCAAAAGGATGCCGATAATATTGATGGCAACAGCAATGACAATGGCCATAAGCAGCATAAAGATGAAGCGGGCGCGTTCCGGCTTCATATTTTCGGCTTTTGCCATGTCGATATTGATTGTCAGTGCCAGAAGTGGACGCCATAAAATAAAAAGGACAACCAGAATGAAGGCACAGCCAATCCATACTGTCAGTAAATCGGTGCGTGAAACTGCCAGAATATCCCCGAACAGGTAACTGTTGATGTCGACATTCGTCCAGGTCATAAATCCGATCAGGATAAGCCCGATGGCGAGCGTTGCATGGGCAAGAATTCCCAAAAGCGAATCTCCCGACAATTTTTCTCTTGCCTGAAGAATAAAGAGTGCAATGGAAACAATGACAGCAACAAGGAAAACACCGAGCACCGTATCAATATTGAAAAGCAGGGCAAAAGCCACGCCAAGCAAAGCCGAATGGGCCAT
The DNA here is from genome assembly GCF_048452985.1 of Bartonella sp. P0282. Taxonomy (NCBI): domain Bacteria; kingdom Pseudomonadati; phylum Pseudomonadota; class Alphaproteobacteria; order Hyphomicrobiales; family Bartonellaceae; genus Bartonella; species Bartonella sp. P0282. Next base: position 2,780 of record NZ_WTFO01000004.1, on the reverse strand, counting down.
CGTGTCGCCAAAATAGGCAAGCTTTTGCCAGACGATAAAACAGCCGAGTGGCCCCGCCATCAATGCCACGCCGATACCGGCTAAAAACGCTCTTACAAGATAATCGTCAAGCATTGTCGTTGGCTCCGATATTTTTCGTTGGCTTTCCCGATGGAGCATTGATAACTGCACCATGAATGTTATGACGGTGGTTATGGTGATGCTCATAAAGCGCCAAACCATTATCCGGTATCGCACCGATAAGACGCCCGTAAGCCTCGCTTTGGGCAACCTCCGTTGGCGCCCCGCTGCAACAAATATGTCCATTCAGACAAATCACGCGATCGGTCGCTGCCATAACAATATGAAGATCATGCGAGATAAGAAGAATGCCGCAATCAAGCTTTGTGCGCAAACTTGCAATCAATCCATAAAGTTCGGTTTCTCCATTATAGTCAACCCCCTGTAGCGGTTCGTCGAGAACAAGAAGATCAGGCTTTCTTGCAATAGAGCGGGCAAGCAGAACCCGCTGCAATTCTCCTCCCGACAAATCGGCAACATTGGCATTTTCCAAATCGTCAACGCCGGTTTCCGATAAAACCGATTTTATGCCTTTCTTATCAAGTTTGGCCGTCAAGGTCAGGAAACGACGGACTGTCAAAGGCAGAGATGGGTCGATTACCAATCTTTGCGGCACATAGCCAATGCGCAAGCCTGCTTTTCTGGTTACAGTCCCCGCGGACGGCTTCAAAATTCCCAGTGCCATTTTTGCCGTTGTCGATTTTCCCGAACCGTTCGGACCGATCAATGTGACAATTTCTCCACGATAAATATCAAGATCAATGTCGTGGACAAGCCAGCGACCATTCCTTTCGATGCCTGCCTTGTTGAGCGATAGCAGCCATTCTTTATCCATTTTTCTATCCTTCGGTATCGGGGTTTTGCAGTCAGTCATCCAATTTCTGAATGATCGGCCGATCTTTTGATGAAAATTCAATTACACGCATAACCTTGACCCAGCCTGTTTCACACCAAAGTTTGATATGCAAAATCCTTGTACTTTTTTAATGGCTGACTTAATACAAAACCGTAATGTAATAAAGTAACATTCGGAGCTTGATAGTGTTTCGGTCTCTTTTTTATGCATTGTCGGCGTGTCTGTTTGCTGTCGTTTCAGGTGTAAATGCTCAAGCGTCTTCAGTGCCGCAAGTGGTGGTTTCCATAAAACCGCTTCATTCGCTTGTTGCTGCCGTGATGGGAAAATTGGGTACACCTGCTTTGATTGTGAAACAGTCAGGCTCCGAACATAGCTATGCGTTAAAACCGTCCGACGCAAAAATATTGTCTGAAGCCGATATTATTTTCATCGCCAACCCCGATATGGAACTTTTTCTTATCAAGCCCATCGAAAATTTTGGTTTGAAAGACCGGATGATTGCGCTCTCGCAAGCTCCCGGAGTTGAACTCCTTCCAATCAGGGAAGGCGGCTTGTTTGAACACCACGGTGATGACCATAATCATGGGAGTGACACGGCGCATGCCATGGATTTTCATTTCTGGCTTGATCCGGAAAATGCCCGAAAAGTTTTAGCCTATGTGGCCGATGTTTTGGCAAAGAAAGATCCCGATCATGCCGAAGTCTACCATCATAATGCAAACGCATATGATAAAGTGATTGCCGAAACAGAACAGAACATAAAACAATCTGTTGCACCGGTAAGCGACGAGAACTTTATCGTTTTTCATGATGCCTACCATTATTTTGAACATCGCTTCGGCCTTCATGCCATAGGGTCTGTCGCTCTTGATCCGGAACGTCAACCTGGTGCCCAACGGATAAGTGCAATCAAAACGACCATTTTGAAAGAAAAGGTTGTTTGTGTTTTCGCTGAACCCCAATATCCCAACAAGTTGGTCGATATCGTTATCGAAAATACTCCTGCTAAAGTCGGTATGCTCGATCCTCTCGGACAGTCCTTGCCAGAAGGCGCCGGACTTTATCCCGAATTGATTGCCAATCTTGCCGACAATCTGGTCAATTGCCTCACACGCAAATAAATTTTGACGATTAAAATTTTGGCTCTCGAATGGAACCTGATTGCCATATCTGCATTTTGAAAGGTGCAGAGGTTACAATCAATCTTTGCCAAGCGAACATATAAATCGAAAAACACAGAACCGATCCCGGTGGCATGTGTCAATATCCGGAATCCGGTTCCAGAGCCCATAATTGTGCTCCAGAATCGGAAAATGTCATTTCAAACAATGCTTCAAGAATCATAACCAATGCCGAAGTTGAAACCGCATGGGGGTGTTTTTCTGTGTGTCTCTTATAAGTGAGGAAAACAAACTTGTAAGAATCAGCAGGCGATACTCCGGCAAGTGCTCGGATATTGGCAGGAGATTCTCCGGTAAGTTCTCGCAACTTGAAAGATTCGCCCGCGATTCGTTAGCCAACCAAACCGATTCTGTAAAAACCGGCATATTTTTTCGATGAACGTCGTTTTTTCATCCTGAAATCCGCATTTTTTAAATTTCACGTTTCGTAAAATGCGGTTTTTTTGCTCCGACAGAGTCATGCAAAGCGAATTTTTTGCTAGAAGCCGGCTCCAAAAAGGCCTCTTTTAACGGTGTAATTGTTAGCCGGCACAAGTTTTGATTGAATCGATATAAAAAAATGAAAAAAGTGCATTTTTTTTCGATTTGGCTGTTGACACTTGGAGAAAGGAAGGTCTATATGAGCGCCACAACGAGGGCGGTACGCCGCTGGCGACAGTGAGTTGCGCTCTTGTAAAGAACGG
>NZ_WTFO01000003.1:0-555903 GCF_048452985.1 Bartonella sp. P0282 | reverse complement strand
GCTGTCGAAGCAGCTTGATCCTGATGCGGTCGGGGATATGCGCACACTTGCGGGAAGCAGATATGATCTGGTTGACCGTAATAACGACATTGTTCTTGAATATAAGAAGAATGAATTCATCAAGCTTTATATGGTTGGCGGCATTACCGGCTTTTATAACGAGACTTATTCGCTTGGCATATCGGTTAAATCCAGGAATGATGTTGCAAGCGTCAGTGTGATGGCAGCAGCCCTGATTGCAGCAGGCGGCAAGATCGTTCAGGGAAGCGGTGTCAGCGATTATTCGGTTGTTCTTCCACCCTATCAGTGGGGTGGTAATAATGACTATGTCGTCAATGCCGTTGCAACGGATGTCAAAGGTAATACCTCGAAAGAGGCAACGACAACCGTGACAGTCAAGGCTCCGGGATTTGACAGTACCAACAGTACATTCGAAGCCGATCCACCCTCGATCGTCGCAGACAATACCGCGTACTCGACATTGACCTTTACGGCCAAGGACAAGAATGGCAACCCGATCATGGGCATCAAGGACAGGCTTGTCTTTGATGTCGTGAGCAAGGGCGGTTCCGCTCCTGACAAAGGCAAGGTGACGTTGACTTCAATTGTCGAGACCAAAAGCGGTGTCTATACGGCAAAACTCAAAGGCACGGTTGCCGATGTCTATACGGTAACGCCGAAATTCGATGGCAAAGCTGTCGGCAACCTCTCAGCCGATGTGACATTGACAGCCGGTGCTCCTGTTGAAAAAGGTATCGAGCTTTCAACATTCTCAGCTGTTCCGGACTTGATCATCGCAGACAATAAGGATGCCTCGACATTGACCTTTACGGCCAAGGACAAGAATGGCAACATGGTCACCCGCATCAAGAGCAGGCTTGTTTTTGATGTTGCGATCAAAAACGGTCCCGTTCCTGAAAGCGGCAAGGTGACGGTGCATGAAATTAACGAGACCGAAACCGGTGTCTATAAGGCAACACTCACAGGCACGCTTGCCAATGTCTATACGATAACGCCGAAATTCGATGGCAATGCTGTTGGCACCCTCTCGGCCGATGTGACATTGACAGCCGGTGATCCTGCTGAAAAGGGTGAAAGAGGTGAAAAGCGTTCAACATTCATAGCCAACCCACACTTGATCGTCGCAGACAATACCGCCACCTCGCTATTGACCTTTAAGGCCCAGGACAAGTATGGCAATGCGGTAGTTGGGAAAGCCGGGAACTTGAAATTTGTTATGAAAACCGGTCCTAATAGCGGGGGCATAACGATTGACGATGTAGTAGAGACCGCAACAGCCGGTACCTATACAGCAAACCTCAAAGGCACGGTTGTCGGCGTTTATACGATTGTACCGGAATATAACAACAAGGCCGTGGGTTCTCTTTCAGACACTGTGACATTGGGAGCCGATGCTCCTGTTGACAAGGATGGCGACGGTAATGCGCGTTCAACATTCATAGCCGACCCACACTTGATCGTCGCAGACAATACCGCGTACTCGACATTGACCTTTAAGGCCCAGGACAAGTATGGCCACGTTGTCGGTGGGATCGCCAAGGACTTGAAATTTGTTATGAAAAACGGTCCTGATATCAAGGGCATAACGATTGACGATGTAGTAGAGACCGCAACAGCCGGTACCTATACAGCAACACTCAAAGGCACGATTACCGGCGATTATACGATTGTACCGGAATATAATAACGAGCCCGTGGGTTCTCTTTCAGACACTGTGACATTGGGAGCCGGTGATCCTGTTGAAAAGGGTGAGAATAATGAACAGCGTTCAACATTCACAGCCTTCCCACCCTCGATCGCCGCAGACAATACCGCCACCTCGCTATTGACCTTTATGGCCCAGGACAAGTATGGCAATGCGGTAGTTGGGAAAGCCAACGACCTGAAATTTGTTATGAAATTCGGTCCTGATAGCAAGGGCATAACGATTGACGATGTAGTAGAGACCGCAACAGCCGGTACCTATACAGCAAAGCTCAAAGGCACGGTTGTCGGCGTTTATACGATTGTACCGGAATATAACAACAAGGCCGTGGGTTCTCTTTCAGCCGATGTGGAATTGAAAATCGGTGATCCTGTTGACAAGGATGACGACGGTAAGCCGCGTTCAACATTCACAGCTGTTCCGGACTCGATCGCCGCAGACAATACCGCCACCTCGCTATTGACCTTTAAGGCTCAGGACAAGACTGGCCACGTTGTCGGTGGGATCGCCAAGGACTTGAAATTTGTTATGAAAACCGGTCCTAATAGCAATGGCATAACGATTGACGATGTAGTAGAGACCGAAACAGCCGGTACCTATACAGCAAACCTCAAAGGCACGGTTGCCGGCGTTTATACGATTGTACCGGAATATAAAAACGCGGCCGTTGGTTCTCTTTCAGCCGATGTAACATTGAAAGCCGGTGATCCTGTTGACAAGGATGGCGACAGTAACGAGCGTTCAACATTCGAAGCTGTTCCGGACTTGATCGTCGCAGACGGTCACGACACCTCGACATTGACCTTTACGGCCAAGGACAAGTATGGCAATCTGGTAGGTAAGATCGCCGAGAACTTGAAATTTGTTATGAAAAACGGTCCTAATAGCGGGAGCATAACGATTGACGATGTAGTAGAGACCGGAACCGGTATCTATACAGCAAAGCTCAAAGGCACGGTTACCGGCGTTTATACGATTGTACCCGAATATAACAACAAGGCCGTGGGTTCTCTTTCAGCCGATGTGACATTGAGCGAATTTGAATTGGTTCTCGCATGGGAAAACGACAAAACATCGGCCACGGTGGATGAACAGCCAACATTCACGGTTGCTGTGCGTGACAAGAACACCGGCCAACTCATTCCGAACAAAACTGTCACATTCACTTTAAGTTCAAATGGAGGTGGCAGACCGTCAATCTATCCGGCTACAGTAAAAAGCGATGCCGATGGCCAAATAACACAAGCACCGGCCGTGTCTGATCATACGCCTGAAACTGTAACTGTTACAGGACAGATATCAGGAACAACTGTTACTGCCAGCTTAAATATTACGTTTACTGCGGGAAAGGTGAACAAGAATACAAGTACGATTTATGCTGATCCTGATACGATTGTTGCAGATGGTAAAACCACCTCAACGATCCATTATAAGCCAAGGGATGGTTACGGGAACCCTATTACCAGCATCGATGCGAGCACAATCACAAGTAAAATCATTGGGATAACCGATAGTGGCATAACCATCGGTAGCTGGTCGTTTGTCGATGGTCATTATCAAGCGGTTTTGACATCTGGAACCAAAATCGGCGCTATCAAGGTGATACCGGTGATTAATGGAGAGGATGGCATTTCCCGCTCGACCGGTAATATACTCACCCTTATTTCAGGGGCGATAGACGTTAGCAAAGGTGAGATCAAAGCGATTCCAAACCGGATTGTAGCAAATGGAAGGTCAACAAGCCGTATCGAGTTTAGACCACGCGATGCTGCAGGTAACTTCATTTCGACGTTGAAAACTGAAACCATTAGTCAAGTGATTACCCCTCAAGAGGCCAACGGACCACAAGACACGAAAATGTCAGCCTGGTCCTATGATAGAGGTGCGGGTGCCTATGTCAGCACTTTAACATCAGGTACGACGATAGGTGTTATCAACATCATGCCTACTGTTAATGGTATAGCTGCCGCTACAATAGGTGTAACGGATACATTGAAGCTTATTGAGATTCCTGGCCAGAACATCAATATCAATATTGCTCATACCGATACCGCGATAGCCGATGGTCATGCGACCAATGTTGTTACCATCACTTTAACGGATGACAACGGCGCAGCATTAGCTAATAGAACAGTCACTGTTACACCGACCAATCTTGAGCTTGAGCTTGCTATTAATGGTGTAGAGGGCAGTGTAGACGTTGTGACAGATGAAGGTGGCAAGGTCAGTGTTCAAATGTCATCAACCTATGCATCATGGCTTGGCAGCAATGGATTTATGGTCTCTGCCGAAGGCTTCACCGCCCAAGGGGAGACAAATTTCAGCCTCTATGTCGACAAAGATGAGTCGTTCGTCAGTTTGGATAAAGACATACTTTACAATGACGGCATAGACAAGTTGACCGCAACCTATAAGCCTGTTGACAAAAAAGGACGTGCTATTCCTGCGGAGCTGCTCCCCGTAACGTTCTCGACAACAGACCTCGGAGCAACACAGGTCATCACGCAAAATGGCCTCGTGGCAACTGTAAGCTCGAAAAGCAGCCCGTCTACCTATTGGCTTTCTGTCACGATGACCAATTATTCTCAAGGTTGGCAGCCTGAACCTGTCAAGTATGAACTCAGACCTGCATCAGGTGTTTTGCTGGCAATTCTGGACGTCTCGCCAAAACTATGTGGTACTACATCGAACTGGATTGAGAATGGAATGCCATACACTTACTGCACACCAACGGAAGACAAGGACTACTATCATTCAGGTCTTGGGTTCATTATTAAACTGAAATACGCAAGCCCATTATGGGATAAGCAGTTAACCCTACACTCATCAACGGTTGATGGCGCTATTTACGTTCAATCTAAAGATGGAAAAAAGAGGCAAAACTGTTCGGTTCCCGTATCAATTCCTCAGTCGTGGATGAACGATTACGGGGATCGTGACAACAATCTTTATCTATCATTCACAGACAAAAACGAATACGATACCATCAGCTCGCCCGGTTATCGCAAGCCAACCACCGGTGGCGGTGTAGGAGCATGTGATGTCAATCTCAATACATTAAACTACGCTCCTTTGAAACCTGATCTGGAAGGAAGTGGTAACGTTGTGTTTGAAGCCTATACGGCGAACCCGAAATCCACCACTTCTTTCAAGGTTCCATTGACAGGTAAGCGTATGGATGTCGGCGAGCTGGCGGCAATTACGGTCAATATCTATGCTGATTAAAGGTTGAAAAAGTGAGACAAATTATCTTAAGTAGAATAACCAATTTCGGGTATGTGTATTTCAGGACTTTCGATTTACTCGCTACAGGATTGTATAAATGTTTAACTCTTCAATCAGGAAAGCCACCTGGGCAAATGGGGTGTCTGTTTGCACCCTTATTGCGTCACTGTTTTACAGCAGTACATCTTTAGCAGAAACGTTAGTTTTTGACGGAAACAACACTTCTATTTTGCAAACCGATCCAACAGGTAACGGCAGCACTTATAAAAGTCTTTATTCGAGCAATATTTATAGTGACAATGTGGTTACTGTTGATGGTGGTACAAACGGAGCAGGACAAGCCGCTTGGACAACAACCGGAACAATCAACGCACCTTACATTATTTATGGCGGTGTAGATGTCCAGTTGAACCGAGCCATGGGAGAAGGTGTTACGGCGGCTGATATCTCGAACAATCAAATTTCGATCAGCAATGTCCGGTATAATTGGTCAGGCCAATCCGCTGCCAATGGAGGCTTGGAAAACGATGTGACCAATGGAGGGAGTGCGGGCGGCGGGTCTGTTTTCGGTGGTTTGAGTAGTGGTGGCGCTGGTAGTCATGGTGAAACCGGTGGCGCTAGTGGTGGAGATGGCGGGGCTGTAAACGATAATGTAGTAAACCTTTCAAATGTTGATTTGAAAGGTGGTAACGGTGGAAACGGTGTTGCTGGCAGCGGCGTAACCGGTGCGCTTAGTGGTGGAATAGGTGGTATGGGCGGCGCCTCTATTTTCGGGGGCTTGAGTATGGGCGGCTCGGCTGGTCTAAGTGAAAATGGCGGAGAAGGCGGTTCGGCTAGTAAAAACCACGTAACATTAATAGATGTAACCTTGACAGGCGGAGCAGGCGGTATTGGCGGTCAGGGCATGAATGGCAGTGTTGGCGGTGGTGTTGGCGGCATGGGGGGCGGTTCGGTCTATGGCGGCTTGAGCATTGGCGGGGCTGATGCCGGATTCATACATGGTTTCATAGGCGGATACAATGTCGGGGGCAATGTCAACGGTAACCGGGTCGCACTGACAAATGTTACTTTGATTGGAGCTGCAGGGGGAGATGGCGGTGGAAGTAATGCCGGCGGCGGGGGTGCCGGTGGTATGGGCGGTGGCTCGGTTTTTGGAGGACTGAGCATTGGCGGTGCGGCAGGCTACCAGATGATGGGTATAGGTACGGGTGGTGCAGGCGGCAGTGTCAGTGAAAACACAATTACATTGACGAACGTTATTCTAAAGGGCGCAGATGGCGGAAAAGGCGGCTCGGCGTTAGCAGATGCGGCCGGACTTGGGCATGATGGTATTGAGGGCGGAAGTGTTTTTGGCGGTGTAAGTATCGGGGGAGCTAGCGGCGACGGTCAGGGAGGAAGTGGAGGAAATGTAACCGATAACACGGTTACCATAACCGGAAAATCGTTAATTTGGGGCGATGTCTATGGCGGTTATAGTATTGGCGGTGCAGCGTATAGCAATAATAACGGATCTGGTGGCGCAGCTACCGGCAATACGATTACGTTGGAAGGCGCTGACATCAAAATTGGTGCGCGTGATGATGATGGCAATGTGACGACCTACGGCTCAATCTGGGGTGGACGGAGTGTCTATGGCGATGGATCGGACAATACCGACTTCGATACAGTTATTAAAGGTAACACACTTAATCTCATCGGTTATCGCGGAACTGTTTCCGGTATCTACAATTTCGAGAACTACAACTGGACATTGCCAAGTGATGTGAAGAATGGCGATGTGCTTGTGACAATTGCCAATGGTGGCACTGCCGTTGATTTGACCGATACCAAACACACCATTGCCATGGTCAATGATGGCAGCCGTCTGAAGGGCGGTGACAGGGTTACCATGATCGATAAGACGACAGGCAGCCTTGTCTCACAGAATTATACCATCAGGCAGGGTAGCTTCATTGTCTATGATGCGACATTGGCACAGCAAAACACAGGCAATAATGCATTGGTATTGACTATTAATAATAACACCGATGACGTACCGGGCGGCGGCAATAGCGGTGACGGCGGCAATAGTGGCGGCAATAGCGGTGACGGCGGCAATAGCGGTGGCAATAGCGGTGACAGCGGCAATAGCGGTGGAGGCGGTTCAGCTGCCAAGATCAATCCGCAGTCGAAATCTTATTCGGAAGGCCGTGCGGCAGCCCTTGGCTTTGTCAATCAGGGTAGTGACCTGATAGCAACTGCCGGTATAGACCATATCCGCATCATGGTGCGCGCCAATGAGGATAATTTCAACCGTCCGGCTTTCATACCGTTCATGATCGCCAATGGTTCATCGCAACGTTATAAGACAGGCAGCCATGTGGATATAGACGGCTTCAACATGGCGGTCGGTCTTGCCACAGGCTTCAATTTTGCAGCAGGCCACAAGGCCACTGTGGGAGCCTTCTTTGAATATGGCCGTGGCACCTATGATACCTATAACAGCTTTACCGACTTTGCCTCTGTGCATGGTGACGGCGATAGCAACTATAAGGGCGGCGGCATCTTCGCTCGTATCGACTTTGCAGGCACCGGTCTTGGCCGTGTGCGCCAGCTTGCCGCCGATCAGGCCGATGGTCTTTATGTGGAAGCCTCGCTTCGTGCCGGTCGCGCCAAGAGTGAATTCGATGTCGGGCGCAATGCCAATCTACTTGGTAACTTCACCGGTGTCTATCGTGGTTCTTATGATAGCCCGGTGACCTATTATGGCGGGCATGTTGCCGGTGGCTATGTGTTCAACGTCAATGAAAGACAGGCACTTGATGTCTTTGGTCGTTATTTATGGACGCATATGGATGGTGATGATGTTTCTGTCGCCAATGAACCGCTTCACTTTGACAGCTCGACCAGTTCACGCATTCAGCTTGGTGGTCGTTATGCTTATGCCTTTAATGAACAGTTCAAGCCTTACATTGGTGCAGCCTATGAATACGAGTTCGATGGCGAGGTGATGGCAAAAGCCTATGAGTTCAATCTCGACCGTCCATCGTTAGAGGGTAGCACCGGTATTTTCGAGGCTGGCTTTAGCCTTCAACCGGTTGCCAGCAACAAGGCCTTGAGCATTGATGTCAATGGTCAGGGCTACGCCGGACAACGCCAAGGCGGCGGTGGCGGCATCAAGCTCAAATACCAGTTCTAATTGCTATCGTGGTAGGGGTGTGAACAGGTGTCAGAGTGTTTGCAAACATTTTATAAGCCTCGCGAGGGCTAGACTTGCAAACAAAGAAGAACTCCTGAAGGCAATATGTTTCCAATTTGAAAAGTTTTCTGGCTTATCGGGGCAATTGCCTTCAGATTTATCTAACCTTCCGACAATGGAGGGCCGTAAAAAGGCTCCAAGATAACGGTTGAAGATTTGGTTGCTTATTTGCTTGGGTGAAACAAGCTTGTTTTAAAATGTCCGGATTTTGTTTCAAAAGGCCAACCTGTCGATTTTCATGAAACGGGATTTAATCAAAATCAGTTTCACTGAAAGATTCTACACCGACCATGAGAATGTACCGCTTGGAACTTTTTTAATCACGCAGTTGAATCATGCCAAAATAGAGACAATCGATCGAGAGCGATCTTTACGATATTTAGCCTCGTACTTCCTCTTCAATTGGCATTTGACGGGCAGATCATTCTTGATTGTTTTGCTTGAATTGCTATAACGAAATCAGCCTCTCGGCTCGTTCTTATCCCGTTACATCCATCTATAACGTAACTCTAATATTTACAGTTCCGGATAGGGTGGCCTTTTCGCCCCCCCCTCGCGTTTTTCGTAAAACACTCTTCCTTGGCGCGGGGTGGGGCGCCCGGTAGCGCGTCAGGCTCGTAATCTGAAGGCCACAGGTTCAAATCCTACCCCCGCAACCAATCATCCTACGACTTCTTCCTTCTCCTGCTTTCGCCGGATTCTCACCTATCAATATCCTCCTTATATAAGCGCTGCGCTTCCCTTTACCCGCCCGCGGCTCTGCCAGCCTTCAAACGCTTGTCGTTTGGCGTATGTGTAACGCCTTCCGGAAATAAAGCTTCTCTATCAAAGATCTTTAACCTAAAACTTGCGCGTGTTTGATCCCGTCTCTGACACTCGATTCTGACACCTAGCCCGTGTCTTCTTTACCCATTGGTTCCTCATCTGCTTTTCACATCAATCAAACCATATCATATTCGTCTGAAACCAAATCCAGGCGTGCCTTCTTCATATGGATTGGAGCGCTTGCCCACTGCGGCTAAACTATTACAAAAAGGATAAACCGTTATAATAAGTACATTATAGTATACAGAGTTGATAAAAATTTTGTCGGTCACGTTGCCTCAATGAGGTTCTTGCCTTGGCAAGCTAAATGTTAAAGACATGTCTGAAGTTGGTGGAAAATACTCTGCTTGTTAAAATAGCGATAAACGAGTTTATTTATACTTGTGTGGAAAGGCTTCTCGTGCCGCCACGGAATATTTGGTAAAAGGTTGGTCACGAACGCGATGAGCTGCGCGCCGAATTGGAGAAATTGAAAAAATTGTTCCTTTGGAAGCCGATATAGCGGCAACTGCAATGGAACGCCGTCATATATTGGAAGAACTACGCAATGAATTAAAAATAGACGTTCCGGATATTGATGTTGTTATCAGCGAGGAAACCGACGCATTACGGTTTCAGAAAGATGGACTTTTTGCCACTTTATAAAGGCCGGCCGATACCGGCTTCTATTACGACCGGCCGACAAAGTAGATCGTTTTAAAACTTGTCGGAAGATGTGCAGTCTGACAAAAACAGCGCCGAACCGTGAAAAGCCGCTTTGATCGGCAATAGATTCAACAATATGAGACAAAACCACATATCAAAACCGACGTTTGCCGCGTTTTGAACAAGGCAATGACGAATGTAAAAGCTATATCGGCCTGCTCATAATCAGAACTGGTATTTAATCTTGAGGCCGCCGCCGCCACCTTGGCGTTTGCCGATATAACCCTGTCCGCTAATGTCAACACTTAACGCTTTTATAGTGCTTATCGGGGTCATCGAAACACCTGCCTCGAATATGCCGGTGTCTCCCTCAAGTGAAGGTTTATCCAGTTTTAATTGATAAGCATATGCGCCAATTTTACCATCAAATTCATGATCGTAGGCGACACCAACAAAAGGTTTGAACTGCTGGTTATAAGCCATCGTGTAGCGTGCGCCAATGCGAATGCGCGAACTGTCGGCATCGTCGAACCTGAGCTTGTCGACACCGATGGTAACGGTTTCGCTGTCAATCTTTGTCCATAGATAACGGGCATAAACATCAACCGAATTGCGTTCGTCAAAATTCATGACATAACCGACACCGCCATGCAGACCATAGTAGTCGGCACCGCTATCATATTTGCTGCTGCCGCCGGTAATTCCCAAAATATCATTGGTATCAAAATCGGTATCTATATGGCCAGCCCGGAATGACGCTTCGGCATAAAGGCCATCTGCCTGTCCGGCTTCGAGCTTGTCAACCAGACCAAGGCCGGTACCGGCAAAATCAATTCGCCCCAAAATACCGCCGCCAGTATAATGGGTATCGCCATCACCATGAACAGAGGCATAGGTTGCAAAACTGTTATAGGTGTCGTAAGTCCCACGGCCATACTCAAAAAATGCCCCAAGTGTCACAGCGTGTTTATTGGCAATTTCAAACCCGCTAGCCAGACCAACAGCCATATTAAAGCCGTCTACATCGGCATGGCTACCCGTCTTGTAACGGTTGGAACTGCCGTCAATGACAAAAAATGGCATCAAATTCATATTCCAAGCCTTGTCAGCACCTTCAAGAACCGCAGCTTTTGCCGAGCGTATGCCCGAATTGGCAATAAGGTCTGCAGCCTGGTTCAAAAACCCGAGGGAAGCCACACGCCCTTCGGAAAAAGCTTTGGAGCGCGGATTGATCCGTCCGGCCAGTTCATTACCGGGATTGTCTCCGCCATTACTGCTCGTATCTGTCATATTGACAGCCGTCAGAACATAGCCATCTTTTTCCTGTTGCAATTTCATGTCATAAATAATGAAGTTGCCTTGGTGAACTTCCAAGCTGGGAACATCGGGCCCGTTTTTGGACTTGTCGATCAATGTTATTTTGTCGTTAACATGCAACCGGTTACCGTCATTTAGCAATGAAACTGTATGGCTGGTTTTTGCCAGATCAACAGGATTTGTACCTGTAATATGGACAAGTGCATCATTGTTCACAACATCTTTCGGCAAAACCCAATTGTATTTTTCAAAATTATAGATGCCTGCCATGCTTCCGCGAAATTCATTCAGGTTTAGCGTATTGCCGGTAAAAACATCATTCGATGAAGCAGCCGCGTCATAGCCGCCATACACCGAACCGGAAATTTTGACGCTTTCTCCCATCAACGTCACAATGTTTTTCGTTGCCGAACTACCAGAAGATATGCCACCGAAAACATCTCCGGTAATTGTCGCATCCTCGATAGCAACATTATTTGCTATCGCCCCACCATTTTGGCTTTGACCGCCTATGACGTTTTGTGCACTACTTTTGGCCGATACTATCACCTTGTTTTCTGTTGCATCACCAAGTGAAGAAAACCCGCCTGTTACGCTTTTTTCGGCAATACCACCCCTCAACGCGACGGTGTTATTGATTGCATTGGTTGACGCCATTCCGCCATATATTACACCATTAACCGTCGCATCGGTAATAACCGCACTGTTGTTTGACGCCTCGCCAAGTGTTGAAAACCCCGCAAAAACATCAACAGTCCTGCCACCCGTCAAAAAAACTTTGTTAAAAGATGCCGCTCCAACGGATTCGCTTGATCCGCCAAAAATGCTATCTTTGACAGTGCTTTGTGTTATTGTCACTACATTATTCAACGCCGCACCGTTGGCCACACCGCCATAAATGCTACCGCCGACTGTTGCGCCCGTGATAGTGACCCTATTACCATCATCTTCATTTGTGCCACCAGCAGTGCCAACGCCGTACTGAATGTGAGCACCGTATACCTCACCGGTAACTTCGGTGTTTTCTTCAATGGTAACACTATTGCCCTTGGCTGATGTTGCTGTTGCCAAAGAATCGCCCGATCGGTACACGTATCCGCTAACAACTTGGCCTACTTTGGTTTTTATAGACCCTTTACTTGCTATATTAACATGATTGCCCCACGCATTGCCATCCCCTGCAAATGCCGCATTAATCACACTATTTTCAATATCTGCACTATGAATGATAATGCTGTTGTTATTGGCATCACCCGATCCCATGGAAAATCCGCTATAAATTTGTATCCGCGCAACAAACTTGCCGGACTCTAAAACAATACGATTGCCATTTGCGGTTCCGCTCATTGTTATGCCGCCGTAAAAATTACCTAATAACATGTAAGTTTCCTTTACATGGATATAATTATTATCGGCATTGCCTGTACCGTCTACACGCCCACCATAAACATGGTTTTGAATTTTACCGCCATTCAGAATAACTTTATTATTGCTGGCTTCGCCACGACTATTTAAGCCACCTATAACGTTATAAGGCGAAACATAGGGAGTTTCATCATTTTCATCAAACGATAAATTACTATCATTTGATACGGTAATAGTGTTATTTGATGACGATTTTGCAGGATAAAGAGAGTAACGCAATGAAGCTGGATCCCGACGAAGTTTAGTGGTAGCGTCTTCCGAAGTACCATTGTAAACAATATCCTCTGCATAGGCACTTGACGAAGTTGATAAGGATAAACATAGCATCAACGTGAAAGTCGAAACTTTCACTGTCACATATTTATTTATCATATTTCATTTTCTCCTAAACCGCATTCGCAAGTCTATTGCAGGCGACTTTTTCTCAAATTGAATGAATCAACTCGTGTAAAACGTAAAACTTAAATTCATTCAATAGTGCACGCAATTATAAATTGTAAAACTACATTAAAGCATTTTTCGTGAAAAACTATTTAAAAAAGGTCAATTACAAAGTTTTTCTTGCGGATAAGTTGTTTTTTTAACGATCACGTCTGTTATTCCGATTTTTAATCCATTTGACTGGTATGGCGGTAAGAAATTCAAGGCAGATTATAGCTATTTTTGATGAGCTCTTAAGCCATTATTCTTTTCGCTCTATTATGCTGTATTGCGCTACAGTGTAGCCGTTTTAAAACCATGTTTTTTAATTTGCGCTTTTGCTCTTTTGCAGAAAATTACAGTTTTCCTGCATACGGTCGAAGTGTGCCAAGGCGCCGTATAAGCGCACGAACGCGTTTAAAAAGTCCGTACGCCCAAATAAAAGATGCGCAGAATTTAATTTGAAACGATACACCTGTCAAAGTGCTTGCCCCTGCTCATAGCGCATATCAAGCCTGGCAAAATATCAAGCCTGGCAAAATTCCGATGGCAAAAGGTCACGGTTCTACATTGAGGATCAATTTTATTTTCTCCCTTCCGGTGATATTTAAAAACAGTCAGCTACAAAATAACGCAAGTGGCAGATTTCCGATAAACGTTAAAACGAACAACCCGTTGACAATATTCAATAAAACATTGTGCATTATTCAATAAAACATTGTGCATTCAACCGGTATTACCGGCAACAACCTCTTTTTGATTTAAACAACACATATTCTCGTCATATAGCGGCCGGCGATCGTGTTAAAGTGACCATTGTTCAGCACACTTCAGGCTTGCTGCCCGTTCGATATTCTGTCGCAATTCAGGAAAGAGAATGTGACGCTATTAACAAAAGATGCGCTTATGATAAAACTTGGTGACATCGGAAAAAACGTCAGCAGCAAAGCGGCCGCAACAGACAAAAGTTTCGATTGACAGCATAAATTTGATTGATTGGCATATAATAAATAGAACCGTTTCAACACAGACATTCGGAAGTTCATAAGGCGTAAATTTTTCATTGCGTTCCAATAGGCGGAAAAAAAGAATTTTTTCACCTGTTCTATGCTTTTTGCCCCCTGCCGAAGGGTAAGCGCGCTATAGCAACAACAAAACCGGAATTAACGAGGCGCGAACCCGACCAATGGGTAGGGTATTATCATCCAACAGATGATCTTGTTGCTCATGAAACTATGAAGGATAATGCGGACGCAAGTCGAGAGTTGTTGCAAAATGTCTAAATTCGCAGATTTCTATGCGGTCCTGACTGACAGGCGCTAAACTTCAAATCTTCAAGCATTGTAGCCTCTTCCTGCCTTGGATTGATGATACGATCACTGGCTCGATCAACAGTTGACGTATCATTCCTTTCACTTTGCTAAGTGTATGAACTAATGGCTGCTTCAGTCATTGTTACTTTGCTTGTCGGGATAACGTGTTGTAACTGCAAGCCGCGGCAGGAAGCCGCGTTACGAATAAATGAAGCCGCGTTAGGAATAAATAATGAGGCCTTTGAATATCCGTCCTTAAGTTGCCAGAAAGAACTTTGTTGGTCTGAAAAAAGCCGATTTTCCATCTTTGCCAACGTATTTGCACCTTCAGTTATCAAATGTCTGGTCTGAACGCGGTGGTATTCGGCACTCGTTCAAACGCATGGTAATAACCACAACTCTTCCGAATATTGACTACAATAAGTTTGATGTTTTTTCGCAATAGGAAGTGCGTTATATCTGCAATCTTTCCTGCAATCGGGTTCTTGCGCTGGTTGCTTAATTTATTTGAAGTTTGCAACGAGATATAAGGCGCAACTACCACAAATATTTTGGCCAGTCTTTGACCGCGCCTATGTTGTTCACAACGAATGCGATAGCAACAAGAGTGACAGAGCCAAGGAAAACAGGTGTGAATAGAAATGAATATATCCGAGATCGACCAGCCCGTTATATCCGCGCCATCCATCGGAGTTTATGAAGGATACTATACTATTCTTCTGCATATAATGCCCTGTAACCTGGCTTTCGGGCAATCAGGAACAACTTCTGTATAAAACTGTCCATCGCGTTCAAAAAGCCAAAAACAGTTATCTTGCCATAAGCACCGCGATTACGTTTACCTTTTACACGGCCTGATCCGAACAGACTTTCATCAATTTCGACAACTCCGAACATTGGTCGTTCAGCTTCACTGGCAGCATATATTCTTTGATGCAGACTATGATGAAAACGGTCGAAGGTATTACGATTAAGCCCTGTCAAGTCTGCTGTTTGTAGGGCTGTTAAATCGATCGCAAAACAGCGGACAAAATCGCAAATTCTCTGCTCTGAAATGTGACTACAGATACAATACTTATTCTTAATATCTGCTCATAACCTTAGGACGAATTTTGTCACTAAATTAAGCAAGACCCATTTATTATTTTTCTGCTTAGGCTATCTCATCATTTTTATAAAGGCCGGCCGATACCGGCTTCTATTACGACCGGCCGACAAAGTCGATCGTTTTAAAACTTGTCGGAAGATGTGCAGTCTGACAAAAATAGCGCCGAACCGTGAAAAGCCGCTTTGATCGGCAATAAATTCCACAATATGAAACAAAATCACATATCAAAACCGATATTTGCCGCGTTTTGAATAAGGCAATGACAAATGTAAAAGCTATATCGGCCTGCTCATAATCAGAACTGGTATTTAATCTTGAGGCCGCCGCCGCCACCTTGGCGTTTGCCGATATAACCCTGTCCGCTAATGTCAACACTTAACGCTTTTATAGTGCTTATCGGGGTCATCGAAACACCTGCCTCGAATATGCCGGTGTCTCCCTCAAGTGAAGGTTTATCCAGTTTTAATTGATAAGCATATGCGCCAATTTTACCATCAAATTCATGATCGTAGGCGACACCAACAAAAGGTTTGAACTGCTGGTTATAAGCCATCGTGTAACGCGCGCCAATGCGAATGCGCGAACTGTCGGCATCGTCGAACCTGAGCTTGTCGACACCAATGTTAACGGTTTCGCTGTCAATCTTTGTCCATAGATAACGGGCATAGACATCAACCGAATTGCGTTCGTCAAAATTCATGACATAACCGACACCGCCATGCAGACCATAGTAGTCGGCACCGCTATCATATTTGCTGCTGCCGCCGGTAATTCCCAAAATATCATTGGTATCAAAATCGGTATCTATATGGCCAGCCCGGAATGACGCTTCGGCATAAAGGCCATCTGCCTGTCCGGCTTCGAGCTTGTCAACCAGACCAAGGCCGGTACCGGCAAAATCAATTCGCCCCAAAATACCGCCGCCTGTATAATGGGTATCGCCATCACCATGAACAGAGGCATAGGTTGCAAAACTGTTATAGGTGTCGTAAGTCCCACGACCATACTCAAAAAATGCCCCAAGTGTCACAGCGTGTTTATTGGCAATTTCAAACCCGCTAGCCAGACCAACAGCCATATTAAAGCCGTCTACATCGGCATGGCTACCCGTCTTGTAACGGTTGGAACTGCCGTCAATGACCAAAAATGGCATCAAATTCATATTCCAAGCCTTGTCAGCACCTTCAAGAACCGCAGCTTTTGCCGAGCGTATGCCCGAATTGGCAATAAGGTCTGCAGCCTGGTTCAAAAACCCGAGGGAAGCCACACGCCCTTCGGAAAAAGCTTTGGATCGCGGATTGATCCGTCCGGCCAGTTCATTACCGGGATTGTCTCCGCCATTACTGCTCGTATCTGTCATATTGACAGCCGTCAGAACATAGCCATCTTTTTCCTGTTGCAATTTCATGTCATAAATAATGAAATTGCCTTGGTGAACTTCCAAGCTGGGAACATCGGGCCCGTTTTTGGACTTGTCGATCAATGTTATTTTGTCGTTAACATGCAACCGGTTACCGTCATTTAGCAATGAAACTGTATGGCTGGTTTTTGCCAGATCAACAGGATTTGTACCTGTAATATGGACAAGTGCATCATTGTTCACAACATTTTTTGGCAAAACCCAATTGTATTTTTCAAAATTATAGATGCCTGCCATGCTTCCGCGAAATTCATTCAGGTTTAGCGTATTGCCGGTAAAAACATCATTCGATGAAGCAGCCGCGTCATAGCCGCCATACACCGAACCGGAAATTTTGACGCTTTCTCCCATCAACGTCACAATGTTTTTCGTTGCCGAACTACCAGAAGATATGCCACCGAAAACATCTCCGGTAATTGTCGCATCCTCGATAGCAACATTATTTGCTATCGCCCCACCATTTTGGCTTTGACCGCCTATGACACTTTGTGCACTGCTTTTGGCCGATACTATCACCTTGTTTTCTGTTGCATCACCAAGTGAAGAAAACCCGCCTGTTACGCTTTTTTCGGCAATACCACCCCTCAACGCGACGGTGTTATTGATTGCATTGGTTGACGCCATTCCGCCATATATTATACCATTAACCGTCGCATCGGTAATAACCGCACTGTTGTTTGACGCCTCGCCAAGTGTTGAAAACCCCGCAAAAACATCAACAGTCCTGCCACCCGTCAAAAAAACTTTGTTAAAAGATGCCGCTCCAACGGATTTGCTTGATCCGCCAAAAATGCTATCTTTGACAGTGCTTTGTGTTATTGTCACTACATTATTCAACGCCGCACCGTTGGCCACACCGCCATAAATGCTACCGCCGACTGTTGCGCCCGTGATAGTGACCCTATTACCATCATCTTCATTTGTACCACCAGCAGTGCCAACGCCGTACTCAATTTGACCACCGTATACCTCACCGGTAACTTCGGTGTTTTCTTCAATGGTAACACTATTGCTTTTGGCTGATCTTGCTGTTTCCGAAGAACCGCCCGATTGGTACAGGTACCCACCGATAACTTGGCCTACTTTAGTATTTATAGGCCCTTTACTTGCTATATTAACATGGTTTCCCCACGCATCGCCATCCGCTGTAGCAAATCCCCCATAAATCATACTTTTTTCAATATTTGCACTATGAATGGTAACGGTGTTGTTATTGGTATCACCCAATCCCGAGGAAAAACCGCCATAAATTCTTGTCGTCGAAGAAAACTTACCGGACTCTATAAAAACGCTATTGCTATTTGCGGTTCCGTACTCGGCTAAGCCGCCGTAAAAATTACCTGATAAGGTAGTGTCCTTTACATAGACATAATTATTATTGGTATTTCCTGTATCGCCTTCTATACGCCCACCGTAAACATGGTTTTGAATTTTAGCGCCATTCAAAATAACTTTATTATTGCTGGCTTCGCCAAGACTATTTAAGCCACCTATAACGTTATAAGGCGAAACATAGTGAGTTTCATCAGTTTCATCAAACGATAAATTATTATCATTTGATACGGTAATAGTGTTATGCGATGACGAAGCTGTAGGATAAATAGATTCATTAGCTCCATTAGGATCGAGATGAAGTTTGGCAGCATCTTCCCAAGTACCATTGTAAACAATATCCTCTGCATAGGCACTTGCCGAAGTTGATAAGGATAAACATAGCATCAACGTGAAAGTCGAAACTTTCACCGTCACATAGTTATTTATCATATTTCATTTTCTCCTAAACCGCATTCGCAAGTCTATTGCAGACGACTTTTTCTCAAATTGAATGAATCACCCCCTGTAAAACATAAAAATCAATTTCATTCAAGAGTGGGTGCGATTATAAAATGTAAAACCGCATTAAAGCGTTTTTTGTGAAAAACGTTCTAAAAAGGTCAATTACAAAGTTTTTCTTGCGGATAAGTTGTTTTTTTAACGATCACGTCTGTTATTCTGATTTTTAATCCATTTGACTGGTATAGCGGTAAGAAATTCAAGGCAGATTATAGCTATTTTTGATGAGCTCTTAAGCCATTATTCTTTTCGCTCTATTATGCTGTATTGCGCTACAGTGTAGCCATTCTAAAACCATGTTTTTTGATTTGCGCTTTTGCTCTTTTGCAGAAAATTACAGTTTTCCTGCATATGATCGAAGCGTGCCAACACGCCATATAAGCGCACGAACGCGTTTAAAAAGTCCGTACGCCAAAATAAAAGATGCGTAGAATTTAATTTGAAACGATACACCTGTCAAAGTGCTTGCCCCTGCTCATAGCAAATATCAAGCTGGCAAAATATCAAGCCCGGCAAAATTCCGATGGCAAAAGGTCACGGTTCTACATTGAGGATCAATTTTATTTTCTCCCTTCCGGTGATATTTAAAAACGGCCAGATACAAAATAACGCAAGTGGCAGATTTCCGATAAACGTTAAAACGAACAACCCGTTGACAATATTCAATAAAACATTGTGCATTCAACCGGTATTACCGGCAACAGCCTCTTTTTTATTTAAACAACTCATATTCTCGTCATATCGCGGTCGGTATTTCGTTTCGTGCGACGAAGAACGGTATTACCGCGATTGCTTCATTCCGGATTGAAGCAGGTGTCAGTTTAGAGCCTTGTTCGAGCGCAATGATTGTATAGTTCACCGGTTGCTGTCTGACGTCATCTTCGTAATGTGTTCGGAGGTTCAAGGAAAACGTCTGGAAAAAGGAATCCGAAACATGTGTCAAGCTTTAGATAATAAGGGGGAGGACTGTGTAAGCGTTGTATTCTACAATATGCATAACATCTGAATCCAATATATTGGATTCTTTGTTGATATGTCGTGTTATAAATAAAGAAATACTTTTCAATATTAATTGAATTACTTTCATCTCCAAATCAGCTCGTTTAGTGTTTATTAGCGTATTTTTCGAAAAAAAGCACACAAAGGATGCAGAAAACCAATTTTTATAAAGCTATAGCATTTTCGTTCTTTGTAATGTCTTCGTTATCTGTCAGCTGTGCGGAAGATCAGGAGACACCTGATTTACCAAAGGTACCTCAACGTAGCGAAAAGCTTGAAGACTTTGTTCCCGATTTTTGGAACATAGAATTTATCCGGCAAGACGATCTCAATAAAGATGGCCAATTGGATACGGTCATGGTTGTGAAAGATCGGGACGATGCAAACTTCATTCAGCCTAAGGATTGAGACTATTGCGCGCCGATTGATACCAATCCAAGAATATTGATCGTTTTATTCGCTGACGGGAAGAGCTGGTGACTTATCAAGCAGAACACTACTTTCATTCCGCGTGTTACCGCAAGTATGGATAGCCAAGACCCGTTCAACGGCGTAGTTTTTGGTGAAGTTTATGCGGGTAATGGCATCTTTGCTATCAGGATTGGCTGGTTCAGAACCTCATTGGGTTATAATGTCTATATATTTCGCTGGCAGGATAATGATTTTTATCTAATTGGACATGATGCTTATGAAAGGCATAGAATGACGGGGGAAGAAAGCACATCTAGTGATAATTTTTTGACCTGGCGCGAAAATACCGTCAGGGAAAACCCCGTGGAAGACGAAAAATCGGATAAAACGACTAAAAAATCGGTTTGGAAGCAGCTGAATAAGCAGCCGCTCTTGAAACTGGATCAAATTATTGAAGCGAACATTAACGATTATCTGTGCAAAGTCGACAATGACAAGTGAAACCGATAACAGTCGCATCGCCAAAAAACAACAATGCCTTGGCAAAAGAGCTTCTTCCCTTATTGGAAGTCACTGCCGGACGCCTGTTGGTGAACGGTTTTGCCACAGGTGTCGAGGTGTCTCTGGCCATGGTGCATGGAGGGCCTTTTCCATTCACGTCGGATGGCCGCTCGACCTCGGTTGGTACGGCTGCGATTTATCGCTTCTTACGCCCGTCTTCTATCAAAATTTTGCGGACGACTTGCCCGCACTTCTTGAATAAAGAAATACGCCGGTCTGATGACGGCGTACCCTATCCTGTCTCTCATGATAGAATGACTGTTGGTCTTATTAAAATAATAAATTTTGTCACACCCAAGGGCTCAAAAGCAGCAGACATAATGCTGTTATGAATATGACCTTACACGACAGCTTGAATCTTCTGTGTCGGGTTATGCAGTTTCTCAAGCAATATGAAGCCTCATGATTGCTGTGGATAACGGGTTAGTCCCGGTTGTCGTCAAGTGCGGCTTCCTCATGCTATCCCGGTGGATAATAGCCAACATCTTTGTGAACATGATATAAGGGAGTTGGCAGATCGGCATGGAGCGGAGCGATGTCTGATGTAACCTAAAGTTTTACATATTGAATAATATGAGATCATGCGGGTTCGCGGCAAAGGTTAGTCAAATAGGGGATGATTATTCGTGGCTAAAATTAGAAAAATCGAGATACAGAATTTTCGTGGAATTAAGTCTCTTGAATGGTATCCATCAAACGGCATTAATTGTTTAATCGGGCATGGGGATAGTGGAAAATCAACGCTTCTGGATGCTATTGACATGTGCATCGGAGCGAGACGCAATATTAACTTTTACGATACAGATTTTTATAATTTAGATGTACAAAATCCCATCAGTATTACGATTATCCTTGGTAGTTTAAGCGATGATTTAAAAAAACTTGATACCTATGGAGAGTACCTTCGTGGATTTGATAGTGAAAACAAGAATATTGAAGACGAACCGCGTACGGGTCTGGAAACAGTTCTTTCCGTTAATCTGAGCGTAGGAGCTGAACTTGATCCTATATGGAGCCTTCTCTCCGAACGCGCACAGGCACGGGGATTATCGCGCAATCTAAACTGGGCTGATCGTGTTCGGCTTTCACCAACGCGAATAGGCAATATCTCCGATTATAACCTAAGTTGGAAAAAAGGCTCAATTCTCAACAAACTATCCGATGAAACAGCAGATGCATCGCTTGAACTGGCTACGGCAGCGAGGAATGTGCGTACTGAATTCGGAGAAAGTGCACAGAAACAGCTCATTAAAGCATTAGATGCTGTTAAGAGTACTACGGATGAATTAGGCATACCTACAGGCGGTGATGTCAAGGCAATGCTGGATGCCCATTCCATATCGTTTAGTAGCGGCGTTATTTCCCTGCACGATGCAAATGGTGTCCCTCTCAAGAATCTCGGAATTGGATCAACGCGACTGCTTATTGCCGGATTGCAAAGAAAAGCGGCTGAATCTTCCTCGGTACTTTTGGTTGATGAGCTTGAATATGGTCTTGAACCGCACAGAATTATTAAATTTCTGGATTCATTAGGAGCAAAGGAAGATAGAGCCAAAGCGCCGCTTCAAGTTTTTATGACTACTCATTCTCCAACCGCACTTAGAGAGCTTTCAACAGAACAGTTATATATTTTGCGGCACGATGACGATAAACATCATTGTATTTATTTTGGAGAGGAAGATGACGTCCAAGGAACAATAAGAAGGTTTCTGGAAGCGTTTCTAGGTTCTGCCATTCTGGTATGTGAGGGAGCAAGTGAAGTTGGTTTCATACGTGGATTGGACCAATACCGCTCTAAAACCACCAATAGCCCCTCTATCCATGCCCTTGGGGTTTGTCTTGTCGATGCTGGCGGAGTGGATAACATCTACAAAAGAGCACTACCACTTATAAATGCAGGTTATAGAGTGGCCGTTTTACGAGATGATGACAAAAGCCCTGATAAAGATGCTGAAGAAAGTTTCATTGACAAAGGAGGACGGGTTTTTTCCTGGCAAGAAGGGCATTCCATTGAGGATGCAATTTTTCTTTCCGTTTCCGATGACGAAATTGTTAAAATTGTTGACTATGCCATAAAAATACATGGAAAAGAATTGATAGAAGACCATTTTCAAACAGTGTCGCAAAATTCGAAAAAAATTTTTTCTATTGCCGATTGTGAAAAGATTTTTAGACAAGGCGAAGGCACGGATAAGGAATGGGGCGACGCAAAGGAATGGATTTCTGCAGCATCGAAAACCAAAAGTACCCCATGGTTTAAAAATGTATCTGCGATGGAATATATCGGGAGGAAAATAATAGCACCCAATCTTTCTGAATCCGCCCCGATATTTTACCAAACAATTACAGAGTTTTTTAGTTGGGCTGAAAATAATGCCTAATTTTTCAAGTCTTCTAGAGATTACAAGGGGAACAGTTACCGCTCCAGCAGGTTGTGGCAAAACGCACCTTATTGCAGAGTCTCTAAGAAATAACCCGGCAAAGAAACCGGTATTGGTCCTTACGCACACCAATGCAGGAGTTGCCTCTTTGCGGACAAAGTTGAATGGGCTGAAAGTGGAGACTTCAAAATATCGACTGTCCACTATTGACGGTTGGGCAATAAGATTGGTGTCCTTTTTCCCTATGCGTTCTGGTATTCTATCGGGTGCATTAAAACTCGCAAATCCAAAACGGGATTATCCTCTGATTAGAGAGGCGGCAGCTAAACTATTAACAGGAAACCATATCAACGATATTTTACAAGCGAGCTATTCGCACTTGATTGTTGATGAGTATCAAGACTGCTCTTCTTACCAGCATGCTATCATATGTGGTGCTTCGCGCTCGCTTAAAACATGTGTTCTAGGCGATCCTTTACAAGCAATTTTTAATTTTGGCAGTGACCGTTTAGCAAATTGGGAAAACGAAGTCTGTAAATATTTCCCGATAGAGGTTGAATTAGATAGGCCTTGGCGCTGGATTAATGCAGGTTGCGAACCATTGGGACAATGGTTGCTTGAAGTCAGAAACAAATTGCTTAGAGGTGAGCCGATTGATTTAGGTTTAGCTCCTCCAGAAGTAAAATGGGTACGGGTATATGGTGACGAGGACTATGAAAAATTAGCCAGCGCGTCACGTGAAAAATCTCCAGTCAAGGGGGGCGGAGTATTAATCATATGTGAGAGCAAAAATGTAAATAGTCGCTATGAAATTGCAAAAAGAGTTTATGGCGCGGAAATCGTTGAGGCGGTAGACCTACGCGATTTAACAAATTTTGCGGAGTCTTTTGTATTAGATAGTGTCAGCGATGGAAAAGCAGCTCTTTCACAGCTCGTCATATTTGCTGAGAGTTTAATGACATATGTTGAGGCTCGCAAGTTAATTAAAAGAGTTCGAAGCTTGTTGAAGGAGACCGCAAGGAAAAAAGCTAGTGATGTTGAAGAGGCTGCTATAGAATTTCTTAACAGCCCTACCTTCACTCATGCTATTGATTTATTAGTAAAGATTAATCAGCAGTCAGGCGTCAAAACTTACCGGCCAGCTATTTTAAGAGCCTGCATTAAAGCGATGCAGCTATGTGTTGACCATCCCGACTTAACTTTTGTTGAAGCGGCAATACGGATTAGAGAACAAAATAGAATTTTGGGAAGACCTTTGCCCAAGCGGGCCGTTGGGAGCACTCTTCTGTTGAAAGGCTTGGAAGCAGATGTTGCAATTGTTCTTAATGCAGATTCACTTGATGCTAAAAACTTATATGTAGCTATGACGAGAGGCTGCAGGAAATTAGTAATATGTTCAAAGTCTAAAATATTACGTCCTCGTTAAATCTTGAATGAACCTCAACATCAATTACATCTTTCATGTCTTATAGCGCGTGACAGCACCTGCAAGAAAAATGATATTGAACACTTGTCTTTTATCATAGTCTGTTAATACTTGCTTACACGATTCCGATAAGTTTTGTTCCGATTTTTGTTTATTGATTGTTAAGATAGCTTATCCAGATGCATATTTTCGGCAATATATTTAAAAGCCGTGTTCCAGCAGCGGCGATTTATCGGTTTTAAAATCATGGAGTTTGACAATTTTCTTTAGATCAGAAGCACCAATATGCGTTTTGATCGTCAATTTCCATAGTAGCACTGTGCCCAGCACGATAGCCAGTTTCGCTCTTTAAATTTCATCCGCGACAAAACGGTAGAAAATCAGGACATCAAAAACAATGTTTGACGGCTCTTAATTCGCTTCAATCCAAACTTATAAGAGTCAGTTATCGGAAAACCGCTCGATTTAATAGGCTCTATTTCGTTGTTGGACGCGATTTTATTGAAGATTAAATTACCAAGACAATTCGATAAAACTTCAACAGTCTCATATTAGCAGTTACTATTTTTAGCTTGAGGCATATTGCTCCTGTTTTCAGTTTGTTGATTCACCATTCTATGCCTCTGACATAATCAATACCTGTCAGGGATGAAACGGGACATAGCTTGTTAGGGAACATTCGCGCAAAGCGGTTTAAGGACGGCACTAACAATGCCGGACACTAGATTCATTTATCTCGATAAACGGCGAAAAAGAGAAAAAATACTTATAATAATATAAAAAACAAAAATAAATTCCTCTCAATCATTTTCTTATATAAATAAAATATAGCCAAGAAAATAAACTACACTTGAAAAAAGGCAATTCTAATAAAAGGGCCAATTCTAATAAAAAGGAAAATCCGAATAAATTTGTAGTCAAAGTTTTGCATCTTCAACGCCGATCTTTGGGGGGTATTTTATCATCGGGTTGGAGATATTTTAAGTAAAGCCGGGAATTTCATATGGTTTTGTGGGTAGCAATCAGAATTTTTCAAGCTCTGATTATTGTATTTTTAATGTCTGTTATTGTTTTCATAGGCCTGCATGCCATTGGTAATCCGGTTGATATTTTGATTGGTCAGGATGTGGTTCAAACCGAACGCGCACGTATTATTGCGGCGATGGGGTTGGATAAACCGTTATATTTACAATATTTTGATTTTTTAAAAGGTTTGTTATCAGGCAATCTGGGAAACAGCTTTACCTATCACGTTCCCGCTGTAACACTGATTTTGCAACGTTTGCCGGCCACTTTTGAATTGGTCGTGGTAGCTATGGTTTTTGCTGTCGTCATAGGCGTTTTACTCGGAGCAATAGCGGGCCTACAACCTGAACGTCCTTGGTCGCGGCTCATTATGGCTGGAAGCATCTTCGGATTTTCTCTCCCGACCTTTTGGATAGGGCTGTTGATGATCCAGTTTTTTTGCGTCAATCTTGGTTGGCTTCCTGCAAGTGGAAGAGGCGAAACAGTCGAGATTTTGGGTATTGATTGGTCTATTTTTACATTGGATGGCTGGCGTCATCTTTTATTGCCTGCATTGACCATCTCTTTTTTCAAACTGGCAATGGTGATACGTTTAACACGTGCCGGCGTTCAGGAAATTCTGCCGCTTGACTTTGTCAAATTTGCACGCGCTAAAGGCCTTTCTCCGTTACGGGTTATTATATTTCATATTCTGCGCAATACACTGATCCCGCTTGTTACCGTATTGGGTTTGGAATTTGGCTCTATGATTGCCTTTTCTGTTGTAACAGAAAGTATATTTTCCTGGCCGGGTGCGGGAAAGCTAATTCTTGACAGTATCAATAATTTGGATCGTCCGGTGATCGTCACCTATTTGATGATAATTGTATCGATATTTGTTTCAATCAATCTGGTCGTGGATATTCTCTATAAAATACTGGATCCGCGTGTTCGTATCGAGGCGGGTCGATGAAAAATACTCGAAATCAATTTCTAAAGGAAACACCTTGGAAGCGACATGTCGTTGATTATTTCAGGTCTCCTCTTGCCGCATTTTCACTTGTCATTGCGTTGTTGTTTATTATAGCCGCAATCTTTGCGTTCTGGCTTGCTCCGCAAAATCCTTATGATCTCGGCAAAGTGGATGTTCTGGACGCTTTGCAACCTCCTGGAGCTTCGGGAGTGGCAGGAGACCAGAGATTTCTGCTTGGTACCGATGGACAGGGAAGAGATATTCTTTCAAGCATCATTTACGGCTTGCGGACAAGTCTTATCGTCGGTGTGGGAGCGTCGACCGCTGCGGGAATGATAGGCATATTTTTAGGTCTGGTTGCCGCTTATTTTGGTGGCAAAACCGATGCGTTCGTCATGCGGGCAGTCGATTTGATGCTATCGTTTCCTTCTATCCTTGTTGCGATGATGATATTGGCTTTTCTGGGGAAGGGACTGGAAAACGTTATTATTACTCTGATTTTGTTGGAATGGACCTATTACGCACGTACAGCGCGTTCACAAGCATTGATTGAACGTCGGCGTGAATATGTGGAGGCGGCAACTTGCCTCGGTTTTTCCAATTTCAGAATTATGATAAGACAGATTTTGCCTAACTGTATGCCCCCGCTTATCGTTATCGGAACTTTGCAAATTGCCCGCGCAATTACATTGGAGGCGACATTAAGTTTTTTAGGTGTCGGCGTCGACGTGACCGAACCCTCTCTTGGAGCTTTAATCAATAATGGTTCACAAGAACTGCTTTCCGGCAGATATTGGATCAGCTTTTACCCGGGCATAGCTTTATTGCTGTTATTATTATCGTTCAATCTCGTCGGTGACCGGTTGCGCGAAGTTTTAAATCCGAGGAGCAATTCATGACGGGATTGTTACCCTCTGTTTCGGCATGTGGTGATGTGCTTCTCGATGTTTGTGAATTAACAACGAGATTTTCAAATCGCGGTGTCAGTTTTCCGGCGGTTGACCATGTTTCATTCACTCTCAAGCGCGGTGAAATACTCGGGCTTGTCGGTGAATCGGGATCGGGAAAGTCGGTAACCGGATTTTCAATTATGGGACTTGTTGACCCGCCCGGAAAAGTAGCCGGCGGAAAAATACTATTTAAAGGGCGTGATCTGTTAACGATGCGGGAAAAAGAAATGCGATCATTGCGAGGCAATAAAATTGCAATGATCTTTCAAGATCCGATGATGACACTTGATCCTGTCATGCGCATTGAAAAACAAATGACCGAAGCAATATTTGCCCATAGCAAAGTAGGCAGAAAACAGGCTTGGCAATGGGCACGCGACACATTGGGTCTTGTCGGCATTCCCAGTCCGGAAGAACGTTTAAAAGCTTATCCGCATCAGCTTTCGGGTGGAATGCGCCAACGTGTAGCGATTGCAATTGCACTCTTACATAAACCTGAACTGATTATTGCCGACGAACCAACGACAGCTCTTGATGTCACGATCCAGTCGCAGATCTTATCTGAAATTCAAAAACTGGCCACCCATTATGGAATGAGCCTGATCTGGATTTCGCATGATCTATCGGTTGTAGCAGGTCTCACAGATAAAATTGCCGTTATGTATGCCGGACGTATCGTAGAGCAGGGATCTGTAAGCAATGTTCTCGATCATCCGCAGCATCCTTATACATCGGGATTGATAAACAGTTTGCCGAGTCATAATGCGCGCGGCCATCACCTTGCCCAAATTCCGGGGATGACGCCAAGCCTTGCAAATTTGCCTGAAGGATGTGCTTTTTTTGACCGTTGCCAAAGGGCAAGCGCGCAATGTCAACAAGCTAAACCCGAATTGACGCAGCAGGGACCCGACCAGTGGGTGCGGTGTTATCATCCAACAGATGATCTTGTTGCCCATAAAACTATGACGGATCATGCCGTCGCAGGTCGTGAGTTGTTGCCAAATGTCTGAATGCATAGAAAACACAAAAGCGACTGCGCCTCTGATCGCCCTTCACAATATTTCAAAAATATTCGGAAGAAGGAAAACAGGCTTTTTCGAGCGTCAATTTATCAGAGCCGGACTAGCAGATACCCCTCCACAAACGCATGCACTTGATGGAATAGAGCTGGCTATCGGGGAAGGTGAAGTGGTCGGGCTGGTAGGAGAATCCGGTTGTGGAAAATCAACGCTTGGCCGCATCGCCGCCGGACTTCTGCACCCTGATAACGGAACAAGGTTGGTTAAGGGGAAAACATTGGAGCAGATGGGCAAGGCAGAGCGAATGAAAGCCCGCCTTGAAGTGCAGATGATATTTCAAGACCCTTATGCAAGCCTCAACCCGCGTCAAAGGGTCGATCAGATTATAGGGGATGCTCCGCTCGTACATCAGCTCTGTTCACCTAAAGATGTGGACAATTATGTAGTGGAGATGATGCAGCTTACGGGACTTGATCCGCAGTTCCGTCAACGGTATCCGCACCAGTTTAGTGGTGGTCAGAGACAACGCATCGGCATTGCCCGTGCTTTGGCGGTGAAACCGTCTATGCTGGTTTGTGATGAAGCGGTTGCCGCACTTGATGTTTCTATTCAAGCTCAAGTGTTAAATCTGTTTATAGATCTGCGAGAAAAATTCAATCTCAGTTATCTCTTTATCAGTCATGATCTGGGAGTGGTCGAGCATATTTCCGATCGTGTCATAATCATGTATTTGGGGCGAATTGTTGAAAGCGCACCTGTCGAAGACATTTTTCGCTTTGCCAATCACCCTTATACAAAAGCTTTGTTGGAAAATATTCCACGCATTGATCGCCGCAAACATGTTTTTGCACCGCTAAAAGGTGAAATACCAAGCCCTAACCATCCACCTTCGGGGTGTCATTTTCATCCACGTTGTCCTTTTGCAATCGAACGCTGCAAAACAGAACGACCAAAACTAAGGGAGGTGGCCCCCAAACATTTGAGTGCATGCCATTTGAACGACCAACTTTAACAGATCGACAAGAATAAGCCCGAAACAAAACGAACCAGGGCTGAAATGGAGAGACAATGAAGAAATTATTGACATCTATTGCGGCCACCTTACTGGTCGTTATGAATTATACTGCATCGGCAGATGATTTGAAGATAGGCTTTGCCGATCCGATCTCGTCAATGGATCCGCAATTGAACAATCACGCCGGTGACCGCTCGAACGATTTACACTTCTGGAATTTTCTAACGCAGATCAGAGATAATCGCGTTGAGCCAGATTTGGCTTCAAGCTGGAAAACGTTGGACGACAACACATGGGAATTCAAATTACGAGATGATGTAAAATGGCAGGATGGTACACCGCTTACTGCCGACGACATTATTTTTTCCTATCAACGTGCACGAAACGTTCCGGGATCGGTTGCGAGTTTCTCCGGTTATTTACGCACGATTGCATCTGTCGAAGCCAAAGATCCGCATACGCTGATTATTAAAACAACAGTACCAAATCCCGATATACCGCTCAATGTGGCTTCTGTTCATATTGTCAGTAAACACATTGGTGAAAACGCAACCACCGACGACTACAATTCCGGTAAAGCGATGGTGGGCACGGGGCCTTTCAAATTCCAATCATATGTTCCAGGCGACGTTGTTACCATGACACGCAGTGACACATATTTTAATGGTAAAAGCCCTTGGGACAATGTGATTTACCGCTACATTGCAAATCCCGCATCGCGTACGGCAGCCTTATTGGCCGGAGATGTGGATGTTATTGATAAAATTTCTGCGTCCGATCTTGTCCGTTTGCGGAAAAATGAAAAAGTCAATGTCTACGAATATCCGGGTTTGCGGGTAATGCTGTTGCAACCGAGTTTCAATCCGGCTCCGAATGCCTATATCAAGGATAATAATGGCCAAGCTCTTGATAAAAATCCGCTAACAGATGTTCGCGTCCGTCAAGCACTGAATATAGCCATCAATCGTGATATTATTGTTGATCGCGTTTTACAGAATTCGGCAACAGTCGCCAGCCAATGGATGCCCGAAGGCGCGCCGGGTTACAATGCCCGCTTCAATAAAATCGCATTCGATGTTGATAAGGCAAAAAAATTATTGGCCGACGCCGGCTATCCTGAAGGTTTCCAGATGATTATACACGTGCCGTCCGATCGTTATCCGCTCGGACCTGAGACAGCTCAGGCTGTGGCTCAGTTCTGGACAAGGATCGGCGTAAAAACCAAGGTGGAAGTTGTGCCATGGGCGGTTTATGCCTCGAAAGCACGTTCAAATGACTATGCTATGACGATGTTGGCCTGGGGGAATGGTACGGGCGAAGGCTCGTATGCGCTGGTCAATGTTTATGCTACAGTCTCTCCGGAAAAAGGTCTCGGCGCGTCGAACTGGGGGCATTACTCAAGCGAAGCCTTGGATCAAATTCTGGCGAAATATACCGAAACTTTCGATGATACGGAACGCGCCAGAATCATGGACCGTGCAGTCGAAATTATCAATGATGATGTGGCCGCTATTCCCCTCTACCACTACAAAAATATCTGGGCAACGCGCAAAGGTTTAAAGGTGACACCTTTAACGAGTGATAGAACAGTTGCACAAATGGTAGAAAAAATAAATGAATAAGCCATTTATTTTATAATATAAATATCCACTATTATTATATTTTGTAATAATAGTGGATAATAATATACGTTACAATGAACATAAATAAATGATAAAATTGTTATAAAATTGAATAATAATTATAAATATAACTAATATTTATCAAAAATATGTAGGCTCGAACTCATGACAACCCAATTGAAACTGACAATCACACCCAAAAGCGCATTGATCGACGAAAGCCGCCATATTCTGGTCGAGGGCGCCAAACCTTCTTCGGTTGTCGAGATCAATAGCCGAACCATGCGCAGGGAAAATTGTTGGCGTAGTCGAGCACTTTTTATTGCCGCACCGGATGGAACAGTCGATACTTCGCGCGATGCGCCATTCGACGGTGATTACACCGGAGTGAAGCCGATGGGGCTTATATGGTCACAACGGCCTGAAAATAAAAATGTAACCGAAATTTTCCCGCCGGATGTTCGTGATGAGCTCGTCACCCATATCGAGGTCAAGAATAAAAATGATGTCGTTTCGGATGTGATGATTCAATATTTATGCAAACCGGATATTCGTATTGAACGGATTCATAAAAATGGTTTGGTTGGAACGTTATGTCTTCCCGCCGGAGAGGGGCCGTTTCCTTCCATTTTAATTCTGAATGGTTCTGGTGGTGGTATAAATGAACCGAGGGCGGCAATTTGGGCTTCCCATGGTTATGCAGCATTTGCATTGGGGTATTTCAAAGTAGAGGGATTATCGAATTATATTTCAAATACGCCGCTCGAATATTTCAAAAAAGGTCTGGATTTTTTACATCAGGAGGTTCGTCCTCGCGATAATTTTGTGGCAATTGCCGGTCAATCGCGCGGTGGTGAATTGGCTTTGTTAATCGCCAGCCTTTATCCCGAAGACATTTCCGCTGTCATTGCCTACCTTCCCGGCAGTGTGGTTCACAGTGGTCAAAATGCATCCGATCCGGCAGTTGGCCGAAACGGTCCGGCATGGTTGAAAGACGGCAAACCCTTAACGCATTTGATTGATGGTAACCGGACAGCAACATGGGAACCGTTTGACAATGGCCCTGAGCCGCACCGCCATGAATTGGCATTGCGCACGGCTTTGGCAGACGACGAGGCAGTGGAACGCGCACGCATAAAGGTAGAAAATATTAAAAGTCCGATCATTTTGCTATCGGCTACAGATGATGGTTCCTGGCCTTCAAGTTTCTATTGTTCAATGGTTGTAAACCGACTTGCAGCATCAAACTACCCTTATAATGTCGAATGGTATGACTATTCGGGTGCGGGACATGCAATCGTCTTTCCATATGTTCCGACCACTGCCATCAGTTATAGCCATCCGGTTTCCAAAAAGGTGAGTACCGGCGGCGGAACGCCGGAACGCAATGCATTTGCCAATGAGGATTCATGGAATAAAGTATTGTCTTTTGCAGAAAGTGGTTCAAAAGGGTAAAAAATAAAGAGAGGAGGAAGGGGGCCGGTAGAAAGCGTTTTGCAAAATGTCTCGATGCATAGATTTTTATTAAGTGACGACTGACAGGCGCTAAACTCCAAATCTTCAAGCATTGTAGCCTCTTTCTGCCTTGGAATGATGATACGATCACTGGCTACAATCAACAGTTGACGTATCATTCCTTTCACTTTGCTAAGTATATGACTTAATGGCAACTTCTGTCATTGTTACTTGCTCGTTGCTTGTCGGGATAACGTGTTGTAATTGCAAGCCGCAGCAGGAAGCCGCGTTACGAATAAATGAAGCCGCGTTAGGAATAAATAATGTGGCCTTTGAATATCCGTCCTTAAGTTGCCTGAAAGGACTTTGTTGGTCTGAAAAAGCCGATTTTCCATCTCTTCCGACGTATTTGCACCTTCAGTTATCAAATGTCTGGTCTGAACGCGGCGGTATTTGGCACTCGTTCAAACGCATGGTAATAGCCACAACTCTTCCGAATATTGACCACTATAAGTTTGATGTTTTTTCGCAATAGGACGTGCGTAATATCTGCAATCTTTTCTGCAATCAGGTTCTTGCGCTGCGAACTTAATTTATTTGAAGTTTGCAACGAGATATAAGGCGCAATTACCACCAATATTTTGGCCAGTTTTTACCCGCGCCTATGTTGTTCACAACGAATGCAATAGCAACAAGAATGATAGAGCCAAGAAAAACAGGTGCGAATAAAAATGACCAACCAGGACAACTCGCCAAAAACACGACTATGGGATCCGCGCCGGCGGGAGCATGAATGGTTCTGGTGAACTGCATGAGACCTATAGCCAAACCGACAGCAAGACCCGTTTCCCAAACCCCGTGACCGATCAGGTGGAAAACAGCCAAGCCTACGAATGTCGAAAGAAGATGACCTCCTATCACGCTTCCAGGCTGCGCCAGCGGAGATTCGGGCAATGCGTAGAGCAATACGCATGTGGCGCCAAAGGGAGCCATGATGAGCGGAACATGATAATGTCCGGCCATAAATGCCAAAATTAATATGCTGACCATGCCACCGGCAAATCCTGTCAGAATTTGCAATGACGAAGGTCTGGCCGGCGTTTTCGAGGTAAGGAAAAGTGTCATTCGGCTTTTGGGGGCATCGGTAAGATCACTCATTTAGCTATTTCTCCGGTAAGGGGTTGAATTTTTAATAAGAATGAGATTAATGTTAATACTTAACAGACCTGTCTGTTATTTTTGAAACTTAACAGACCTGTAAGTAAATTATCAATATGCCGCAATCATAGATGTTGCGTGTAAATGGAAATATTTTTCTAAAAAAATGGCTTAAGGTAGAATAATGACACTAACTAAAGAAATGCCATCAAAAAAAGAGGCAGGGCAACGGGTAAGTAAAAGACAGGTTTTATTGGAAACCGCCTTGCGACTGTTCAATGAACATGGTTACGCCAATGTTGGTGTGGACCGGATAGTAGGGGAAGCAAAGATTGCAAAGCCGACATTATACGCCCAGTTCGGGACAAAAAATGGTCTCATAGAGGAAGTGTTAAAGCTTCGAGATGATAATTTTATGGAAAGCTTACAAACTTATGTCGACCAAGCGCCTGACGGAGCTGTTTCAAAAGTCACCGCTATTCTGGAGTGGCATAAAAAGTGGTTTACCGAACCCGATTTTTTTGGCTGTATGTTTATAAAAGCTTCGGAAGAGTTCGGAAAAACGAATGAACAGATTTCTGCAATCGTAAAAAAACATAAGGATTCTATTTATAACCTGATTCATCAGGTGATAGAGCCTGATTGCAAGGAAAAAACAGATCAAGTCGCTTCAGTAATCATGATTATACTGGAAGGATTGATTGTTAATTATAATATTTACGGTGATTTAAAGCCGTATGAAGTAGCAACCACAACTGTAAAAGAATTGCTGAACTCAATAAGTCCTCGACTGAACAAGGATAAAAAATAATGTATACGCTTTACATCGCAAATAAGAACTATTCGTCGTGGTCCCTAAGACCGTGGGTTCTTCTAAAGACACTGCAAATACCATTTAAAGAAAGCCAACATTTTCTTTCAGGGGACACCACCTATCGCGATTTCAAAACCTTTTCTCCATCAGGTAGGGTGCCGGTTCTCTATGATAACGATACCATCATTTGGGATAGTCTTGCGATAGTCGAATATCTTTTTGAAAAACATGACAGTGTTTGGCCAATGGATCGTCGTGCAAGAGCTTGGGCCCGAAGCGCAGCAGCAGAAATGCATTCTTCTTTCGAGGCGTTGAGAACACAATGCCAGATGAACTGCTCCGTCGAAGTGAAATTGAATGAAATACCCGAAAACCTCAAGAAGGACATTGACCGTATCGACGAGTTATTTGAAAGTGGGCTGGATCAATTCGGTGGGCCTTATCTTTCGGGGCACGAATTTACTGCTGTTGATGCATTTTTCTGCCCCGTTGCATTTAGAGTTCGGGCATATAACTTACCTTTAAATACAAGATCCCGAAACTATCTGGATAAATTATTACAATTGCCTGCCATGGAGGAGTGGTTTGATTCAGCGATTAAAGAACCCCGATATGATGTCTACGAGCAGGCAACCAAACAATACGGCTCCATCATAAAAGACATGCGTATTTAACTCTTCATTTGACAGGCTGTGTTCCATATATTTTCGCTATAAACCGGCTTTTACTGCAAAAAGCTTCAAACCACATTCCTTATTTCTTAAGAATTCGATATTTGAAGTGCAATTGACAATCATTTTGTTTTCTCTTGGCCGGACTGAGGGAGAAAAAAATCATTGTGAAATTTTTCAATTATCAGTCAACTTCAATCCGATGTCGGTTAGTGGCGAGGAATTTTGCAAGTTTAGACATGAACGGGTTTTATTATCGATTGTTCATAGAAATCTCGAACAAGAATCCGAGCGGCTCTATTCTTGCATTGAAAAACTGTTACGCTATTTTCGTAAGCGTCAGGCGAGGGAACAATGTCTATACCGCAAAATAAAGATGAATTGCTGAATGCAATTGAAACGGCTTTTTCCAAACTTGCTGAAGATTTGCGTAAAGTACCGGCAGATGTTTCCGGTTTACCGTTCATGGAGGGGCATTCTAAAGGCGAGCTTATGAGTGTTTCAAATCTCGTTGCCTATCTTTTGGGGTGGAACAGGCTTGTCCTGAAATGGTTGAAAAGGGATGAAAAGGGCGAACCCGTCGATTTTCCTGAAACCGGCTTCAAGTGGAATGAACTTGGTGAACTCGCCAAAAAATTTTATTCCGATTATCAGAATGTTCCTTTTGCTGATCTTGTTGATCGGCTTTGTCAGGCAAAAGACCAAATTATTGTCGAAATTTCCAAACGGAATAACAAAGAGCTTTACGAAAAAGAGTGGTGCGGAAAATGGACAATGGGGAGGATGATCCAATTGAACACCTCTTCTCCCTATTCCAATGCGAGAAACCGCCTGCGGAAATGGTTAAAAAATCTGGCTGCTCAATAGCGATGATTTCAGAGTGCATAAATTGAAAAGCGAATAGACCGGTAGTCGGGCTTTTTAAAACGGCGATCAGGGAAGAAAATTCTGTGAGAAAAATAAAATGCCGCGGAGAGCAAAGAGCTTTCCGCGGCAATGATTTTTGTTTTTTTTCAGGCTATTCGGATTTATTCTCGCCTTTATTTTGTTTGGCGCTGTCGTCTGTCAATTCATACCACATCGCATTCAATATTGCGAAAGCGGCAGCAAGCGGAAGGCCGAGAGCCCATGAAAAATACCACATGGAATTTCCTTTCAAGAGTAGCAATCAATAGGATTGCTTGTTTCCTTCGATTGTTTTGACGCTGACTTTTCCCCAAAGGATTTTGTAAACCCAGCTTGTGTAGGCCAAGACTGTCGGAACAAAAATGACCGCGACAATCAGCATGACAAAGAGGGTGAAATGGCTTGAGGAAGAATCCCATACCGTAAGGCTCATCACCGGATCAATTGTTGAAGGCAGGATGAACGGGAACATTGCAATGCCAACGCTTGCGATAATGCCGGCAATGCCAAGTCCGTTTGTGATAATGGCAAGGACCGGTTTTCTCATGGAAAGACATGCCACTGCCAACAGCGGTGCAACAAGTCCGATAATCGGAACAAGCCACAAGATCGGTGTTTGATGGTAATTGTCAAGCCAACCTGAAGCATTGGTTGCAATCTGTTTCATCAACGGGTTTGAAGGGCCATTGGCAACCACACCACCGGTAATATGATAGCCGGTTGTTGCAAGGTTCAACAAAAGCCCGCACAAACCATAAAGAATGGTTGTGAGAACACCGGTAATCATGCCGATTTTGCGTACACGGCTGAAAATCGGATCGTCTGTTTTGACAGCAAGCCAGCTTGCCCCGTGGGTGAGCAGCATGACAATCGAGAGAACCCCGCAAAGGATTGCAAACGGGTTCAACAGTCCGAAGAACGAGCCGCGATAGAAAACCTGCATATCGGGTTTAATCTCGAAGGGAACACCTTGAAGTACATTGCCCATTGCAACGCCGAAAATCAGGCTTGGCACAAAGCCACCGACGAAAAGCAGCCAGTCCCAGGTTGACCGCCAGGTTTTGCTTTCGCGTTTGCTGCGGTATTTGAAGCCGACAGGGCGCAGAATAATGCCAACGAGCACAAGGAACATGGCAATATAAAAGCCCGAAAACGAAACAGCGTAAAGTTGTGGCCAAGCGGCAAAGATTGCACCGCCTGCCAAAATCAACCATACCTGATTGCCTTCCCAAACCGGCCCGACCGTGTTGATGACGATGCGTCGTTCAAGATCGGTCTTGCCCACAAAGGGAAGCAACATACCGGTTCCCAGATCGAAACCGTCCATGACTGCAAAGCCGACAAGCACAATGCCAAGCAGCAGCCACCATATGATACGTAACACGTCATATGAAATCAAATCGTGCAAAATCATGATTTTATCCTTTAAGATAATGCTGTGGCAGAGGCGTTGTTTTGAACCTCGCTGTGCTCGTTAAGAACGTCCGGACCTTTTCTGATATATTTCAGCATCAAGCGGACTTCGACAACGAGAAGCGCAGTATAGAGGGCAACAAAGCCGCAAATTGTCAGGAACACTGTCGTAACGCCGAGGTTTGAAACGGCAACGGCGGTCGGAAGAATTCCTTCGATAATCCAGGGCTGACGTCCGATTTCGGCAACAACCCATCCACATTCGACAGAAATCCATGGAAGTGCGATGGCGCAAACAGCAAGTTTAAGCAACCAACGCCTGTTTTCCAAACGATGACGTGCTGACAGATAGAAGAATGTCGCCATAATCAGGATAAGGGCAAAACCACAGGCAACCATGATACGGAAAGCCCAGAAGATAACCGGAACTTCCGGAACAAGGTCCCATGCCGCTTTGCTGATCTGGTCGTCTGTTGCTGTACGCGGATCATCGACATAGCGTTTCAACAAAAGTGCATAACCGAGTGAACGACCGTTATTTTCAAACTGGTCGATTGTTTCTTGCGGAACGGCTGCGCCTTTTGCCTGCTGGATTTTTTCCAGTGCATCATAAGCAAGGATACCTTGTCTGATTTCTTTTTCCGATTGTGCAACAAGATCCTTGATGCCGGGGATCTGTTCGTCAAAAGAACGTGTGCCGATAATGCCCATGACCCACGGAATGTGGATAGCAAAATGGGTTTCGCGGTTTTTGACATCGGGAAGACCGAACAATGTGAAAGAAGCCGGAGCTTTTTCGGTATCCCACATGGCTTCGATAGCAGCGAGTTTCATTTTCTGGTGTTCGCCGGAAAGGTAGCCGCTTTCATCCCCGAGAACTACAACGGAAAGCGAAGCAGCAAGACCGAATGATGCCGCAACTGTCATCGAGCGTTTGGCAATTTCTTTATAGCGACCTCTCAACAGGTACCAGGCTGAAACGCCAAGAACGAAAGCAGCGGCGGTTGTATAACCGGCTGAAACTGTGTGAACGAATTTCGCTTGTGCAACAGGGTTCAAAACAACCGAGGCGAAGTCGCCCATTTCCATACGCATGGTTTGCGGGTTGAAGGTGGAGGCAACCGGATTTTGCATCCAGCCATTGGCAACCAGAATCCACAAAGCCGAGAAGTTGGAGCCGAAAGCCACGCACCATGTGGCAATCAGGTGTTTAACCTTTGACATGCGGTCCCATCCGAAGAAGAACAGGCCGACAAAAGTTGCTTCCAGAAAGAAAGCCATCAAAGCTTCAATAGCCAAAGGTGCGCCGAAAATATCGCCGACATAATGGCTATAATAGCTCCAGTTCATGCCGAACTGGAATTCCATAACCACGCCGGTTGCGACCCCCAGCGCAAAATTTATACCAAACAGCAGTCCCCAAAACTTGGTCATATCCCGCCAGATCGTTCGACCTGTCATGACATAGACGCTTTCCATAATGGCAAGCAGGATTGATAATCCTAGTGTGAGTGGGACAAACAGAAAATGGTAAAGCGCAGTCGCGGCGAATTGGAACCGTGATAGGCTGACAATGTCAATATCCATAATTCAAGTCCTTACATTGAGTGTTTGTCATAATTGTCCTCGCGTAAACTTTCTAAAACGCGTTGATAGTTTTCGCTCGACCGCTCATAGTCGCCGGTGATGCGGGTGTGATCGAGTGTGATGATGCGGTCGCAACAGGTTGCTTCCCGTTTCAGGTGGGTGACAAGGAGCCAGCTTTTTTCACGCCCATAGTGCTTCATGCGCTCAAGAATATCGCGGGCGGTTCCGCCATCTATATTCTCTGTCGGCTCATCAAGTAGCCACAGGTCGCGTTTCTGCAGGAAAAGGCGTGCCAATGCGAAGCGTCGAGCCTGACCGGTTGAAAGACCGGTCTGGTTTTCACCGACGCTGCTATAAAGGCCGTCTTTGAGATTATCGAGATAGTCGTGTAGCCCCGCGCGCTCCATGGCCTCGACCATGTCTTCGTCAGAGGCGGTCACATTGGCAAGTTTCAGGTTCTCATGCAGAGTGTCTCTAAATATATAGGTATTTTGTTCCAATAATGCTGCTTTTATCGCTGCAATTTTTCCCTCGACAATCATATCTTTTGTCATGAAGAGCGAAATAAGCGAACTTTTGCCAGCACCATTGGGGCCAACAAAGGCTATTTTTTCTCCCGCACTGACCGTGAAATGAATATCGTTCAAAACTGCCGGTAATTGTGGCTCGTAACTTGCCCGCTTGATGTCGGCCACAGCTACATAACTACATGGCGGTAACTCTTCGCGAGGTTTGGCGGGGTTGGTATTTCCACTTTCGACAAAGGGCGAAAGTCTGCGCAACGCCAATATATAGCGGCCAATCTCACTAGAGCCCTGATAAAGCGGTTTGACAAGGTCATAAAGTGTCAGTGCAGCCAATATAGAAAGTACAGCAAGCGGCAGACTGATCGAACCGTAGCGATAGAGGAGAACGCTTGTGAGAATAAGCCCGACAAAAATGAGCTTGTCGACAAAAGCACTGATTGCTTCAAGGGCGAGTTGCCGTCTTTTCAACGAAACATCACTTGTTGCAAGGCTGTCTTCCGTGTTCATGACATGATTGGTGAAAGATTGCTGGCAGCCATTCATAACAAGGTCGGTCTGGCCGGAAAGAAGTGCGATCACACGTGTGCGCAGGCTTTCACGGCGTATTGCAAGAGAGGCTGAACGCTTTTCGTCAAGTTTTATGGAAAGGCAGGAAAAAACAATGACAGTGGCAAAAATAACAAGTCCGAAGCCAAGCCCCAAGCCCAAATGAACGGAAGAAAGCACGGCTATAATTGTAAAAATTGCAACCAGTGCAACAATGGAAGGGACGATGAGTTTCAGATAAATAAGCTCGTAACTATCAATATCGCCGGTTAGACGGTGCAACAGCCGTGCCGGACGCATGGCAAGATCACGCAAGGATTTTCTTTGGGCAATCGTTTTGAAGAGTTGCAGCCGCAGGCCTCTACTTTGCATGAATGTCGCATCATGATTGACAAGCCGTTCTGCGTAGCGTGCACCGGTTCTCAAAAGCGCAAAAAACCGTATCGCAGCCGAGGGCATAAAAACATCGAAAACACGTGTTGCCGCAATCGTTAAGCCGGCTATTCCGGTTGCTGTAATAAACCAGCCGGATAAGCAAAGAAGACCGATTGTCGAAAGGGCTGTGAGAATGGCAAAGAGAAGCCCCCACAGCATTTTTTTGCGGATAATTTTATCGCGAGGCGCAATGAGAGCGAGAATTGTTTTCATCTTTCGCTCTCCCTGCAATTCACTTCCGGAGAAAGTTCGATCACCCTGTCCATACGCTTGAAAAGTTCCGGATCGTGGGTCGCAACAAGAAGGCTATTTCCTCCGGAAATTTTTATGAGCGCATCTATAACAATCTTTGCACTTTCAGGGTCGAGATGGGCAGTCGGTTCGTCAATGAGAAGGATATTGCGGTCTTTTTCCAGTGCCAGCCGCACCAAAGAAAGGCGGGCGGCTTCCCCACCCGAAACGCCGGTTCCACCTTCACCAAGGCGCTGGTATTTGCGCTCATTGGCGAAATCGTGCAAATTGGCAAGATCAAGATAATCGTCAATATTATCGAATTTTCTGTTGAATGTTATATTGGACAAAATTGACTGGTCGAACCAATAGGGTTTTGCTCCCATCCAGCCGATTTTGGCTCGGATTTCATCTATATTTGCGCCATTGACGGTCAAGCCGTTGACTTTGATTACCCCCTTGTCGGCCTGAATGAGACCGGCAATGAGCGCAAGCAAGACCGATTTTCCCGCACCACTTTTTCCTGTGAGTGCAACTTTTTCTTGCCTGCCGATTTTGAGTGAAAAGTTTTTGAAAACCGGTTTTTCGGGAATGAAACCGAATGAGATATTATCAATTTCGATTGCAGTGCCACTTTTCGGGGAAGCTATTTCTTTTGGCTTGCTGTCATATGATGGCTGAACAACAGGTGATTGTTGAACATTTGGTAATTGCTCAACATTAGAAGATTGATGAACAATCGTCTCTCCTTCGCCAACAAGTTTTGTGAAATTTTCCATGGCCGCTTTACCTGCAACACGGTCGTGCCAGACACTTGCAAGTTCGCGCAAGGGTTCAAAAAAACTCGGAGCAAGCAAAAGAATGAAAAGGCCTTCGGCAAGGCTGAGCTTGTTTCCCCAAAAGCCGATGGTAATGACACCTAAAAGATGAAAACCGATATAGACGGCCATCAAAGCGACACCGAGAGCCGAAAAAAGTTCCAGCACTGCCGACGACAAAAAAGCAATGCGTAACACCTTCATTGTGCGTGTGATGAGGTCGTCGGATTGGCGGGCAAGGCGTTTCGCACTCCAGAAAGTGGCATCAAGAATGCGCAATGTCTTTATGCCGCGCAAACGATCAAGCAGATAGCCGTTCATCTCGCCCATTTCCTGCCATTGCTCTTTTGCCGCTTTTTGAGCTTTGGCGCCGATAATGGCCCAAAAGAGCGGGATGATCGGTGCAGTTATAAAAAGCAGCAAACAGGCAAGCCATGAAAACGGCAATATCAGA
The DNA here is from genome assembly GCF_048452985.1 of Bartonella sp. P0282. Lineage (NCBI taxonomy): Bacteria > Pseudomonadati > Pseudomonadota > Alphaproteobacteria > Hyphomicrobiales > Bartonellaceae > Bartonella > Bartonella sp. P0282. Next base: position 514,031 of record NZ_WTFO01000003.1, on the reverse strand, counting down.
CAAAGGATGACAACGGGAACAACAGCAGCGCGCACCATCAGGGGGCGGTATTTCGCATCCCATGAAACGAGTGTCTCTCCCTGATCGACAAGAATATTGGCTGCCTCGCCGCCCGGCATACGTTTTTTACTTAGAGGAGAAAGAAAATTGAGGTGGGTCAAGCCGCGTTTGCGCCACCCATTCAGGTTCTCGCGGGAATTTTTGAAAAGGTCAAGTTCGCTATAATAGCCGAGACAAGCTTTGATTGCTGCAAGTACAATAATAGCGCAACCGGCAATGATAATGGTTGATAACGCCCCGTCTGCTTTGGCAACAATCAGGCTTAATAAAGCAGCTTCGGCAATCCAGAAGAGCGGCAAAAGACTGAATATGATTTGCGGCAGGGTAAGCCTTGGCTGGAGACCGGCTCTTTCATTTTCCATATCAATTTGACCCGCTTTCACAGTCAAAACATATAAGATCGTTGCGGCAGAATTGCCGCAAACACTTACGTCCTCACTTCTTTGTATTTCAGGATTAGGCGTTATCGAATGAATGATAATTATATAGGTATGAGCTCTTGAGCTTTTTATACAAGAGCGGAACGCGTTTTAAAAATTGTATTTGCAAATGTGATTTATTTCTTTAAGCTATAAATTATAAGAGGGAACACTTGGGGAACGACTGATGAATCTGGCACAATTGAATTATGTTCTCGCTGTGGCACAGACAGGCAATTTTACTGTGGCGGCAAAAAACTGCCACGTGACGCAGCCAACCTTGTCAAACAGCATTGCCCAGCTTGAAGACGAGTTTCAGGCACGCATTTTCTCGCGCACGACGCGCCGTGTCGGCCTTACCCCTTTCGGGCAACATATTATGCCCTATATCGAAAAGCTGATCGAGGCTAATTTCAATCTTGTCGACGAAAGCAAAAAATTCAACAATCAGGAAACAAACGTTATCAGAATTGGCAAATCGCCTTTGATGAGCTGCCAATATCTTTCAGCCGTTATGAATGATTTTCGCTCTCGAAATCCGGACAGCGAAATTGTGTTATGCGAACGCAATAGCGGCGATCTCATAGACTTGCTGGAGCAAGGCGAAGTCGATTTTGTCTTTGATGTTGCGCCGGAAAAAAAGCCGACAAGAGCAAGCGAGTTTCTTTATGAAGAGCCGCTTTATTTCATACCGAGCACGGCAAAGCCGATCAGAAATGTCAATGTGGTGCATTTTTCCGATATTGCCGATGAAGTTTTTGTCATGGTCGACGACGAATCCGGATTGACCAAGTTTATCAGGGAAATGTTCGGGCACCACAATCATGTTCTGAAAGAATATACCGGTAAAACAGTTTCCTATCGTGAACTGGAAAACTGGGCACATTGCGGGCTGGGCGCAGCACTCCTGCCAAAATCGGCAATCACCATGACATCCGGCCAACGTTATATTTTGTGCGATCAGGATGAGCGCCCGATACAAATCCGCTATGAAGCAACGTGGAAGAAAAATATTCCGGTTGCGAGCGGAAAATTGAAAAATTTCCTAAAACAGTAGTTAAAACAGGAATTTTGAACAATCAACGAAACTTCTAGCTCTATTTTAGAGGAATATTTTTCCAAAATATCATTGTGATGTGAATCATATCGCTTGCTAACGCTATATAGAGAAAATTTTACCTGAACAGCGATCAGGGAAACCGACATGCTCAGAGCTATCCAATTATCCAAGTTTAAATGAAAGTGGAATTTTCAAGATTGAAAACCTTGATCGGACAATGTGATTTTCGGGTAAGAAATGTCGGTCGATTTCTGTGTTCATCGAAACTGCGTGAAGGTTAATTGACTTTGATGCTCATCGTCTAAGCTGTTTGAATGTGGGGCTGTTTCTAAACTGCTTGAAGGCTAACCGAAGCGTATACTGCTTGAACCTTAATTAACGCCTACGCCGCTTGAATGTGGGTAGACTTTGACACAGATTGACTTCGATAGAAGGAGACATGAACATCGACCGGCTTGAAAGCTTGCCGGTTTGGACGTTTGAAGATTTACATCAGCTGGCTTGGAAGTCGGGCGTTTTGAAACGTCAGTGATTTATATCAGTCGGTTTGAAAGTTTGTTACTGTGATGCCTTAACGATTTACATCAGTCGGCTTGAAAGCCTGTCAATGCCGACACTCAAAACTTACATCGGTTGGCTCGAACGCGGGTGATTTGAATATTCAGTGATTTATACCGGTCGATTTGAGCACTGCTTTAATCTAAATATTCAAGACTTATACCCGACGACTTGTTGACGGCTGGCGCTGATTTCCAGTCGGTTTAAACCACAGGCATTTTATCATTCGTAACGCTTCCGCATAGCAGGGGGAGGGCAGTTTAAAAACCGGAAGCATGAGATATTTAATATTGAAGCGCGACATATTTAATATTTTGATTGCTGCGGAGTGGGAAAGTTTGAGATTTTCTTGGACTTCCGGAAGAGACGTTAAACCTGTTCCGGCGATAGAAAAAATCATCCGGCTTTGAAATGTTCGTGTCCGGTTATTTTAACGACACTGATTATAAAATTGCTGGAATTGCCAAAGGCTTCCGCCGTCATTTTTCAAACTTTTGAAGATGGCGATAAATGATAATCTTTCATAAGATGCTGCATGTCATTTTGTTTGGTCTTGCCTTATAGCTCTGGCCTTGTGGTTAGATCATGCATTATATTTTTCCCCTCCCGAAGGAGGGAAAAGCGGGGACTGAAATGCCCCGCCGAGTGAGAGGGCTTGATTGCCCCCTACAGTCAATTCTTTATTTGTAGCTTGACGGGCAACTTTCCGTCATCTCGTGTTTCGCCTGACGTTTTGCAAAAAGGCTTGAGAGAACAGCGAGGAAAAGTGCTGCAAATGAAAGGCCGGCACCTGCCCAGTTCGGCGAGGCATAGCCGAAGCCAAGGGCGATCACCAAACCACCGAGCCATGAACCCAGCGCATTACCGAGGTTGAAAAAGCCGATATTGACTGCCGAAGCAAGATTGGCACCGCCGGCAGCTTTTGCTCTATCCATAACAAGGCGCTGGATTGGCGAGACGCTCGCAAAACCGAAAGCAGCCATGAAAAATATAGAGAATACATCGGCAATTTTGTTGCCAATTGTAAAGTAGAAAAACAGCATCACAACGGCTTGAGCGAAGAGCGTAATATAAAGAACCGGCATCAATGCACGGTCGGCAAATTTGCCACCCAAATAATTGCCGACAAACAAGCCTCCGCCAAAAATGAACAGAAGAAATGTAACACCCTGATCGGAAAAATGACCAAGCTCTTTGGCCATCGGGGCAATATAGGTAATCGAGGTGAAAAATGCTGCGGGGCCTAAAATAGTAATGCCCATGGCAAGAAGAACATGAACATCGCCAAAAACAAAAAGTTCATTTTTCAATGATTGTTCATGATGTTGTGGCTGTTTTGGAACCAGTCTCGACGTTGCAATAAAAGCAAGCACACCGATAAGCGTAATGAGATAAAAAGTGGTACGCCATGACGTTACATGGCTGAACCATGTACCGGCAGGAACGCCAATGAAATTGGCGGCTGTCATGCCGCTGAACATGAAGGCGATTGCGCTGGTTCGCTTTTCTTGAGGGACAAGGTCGGCGGCAAGCACAGAAGCAATACCGATGAAAACCCCGTGGCAAAGCGAATTGATAACCCGCCCGAAAATGGCGGTGGTGAAATTGGGTGCAAGCGCCGTCAGAAAATTTCCGACGATGAAAAATGTCAATGCAATAAGCAGCAGTTTTTTCTTTTCGACATTGCTTCCCAATATGATGATGATCGGTGTTCCGAAAAATACACCCAATGCATAAGAGGTTGCCATGAAACCGGCAGCCGAAACCGAAATATGAAAATCTGCCTGAATGGCAGGTAAAAGGCCGGAAATAATATATTCTGTTGTGCCGATACCGAAAGCGGCGATTGCAAAAGCCCATAAAGCAACTGGCATAATGATATTCCCTGATTTGTTCGATATAGTAAAACAGCTAGGTGAGTAGTGAAAAATATGCTAGAAGGTACTTGTTAGGGACATAGATACTAAAAGGTGACTATTATGCCGAAAAACACCAATGAAAACCTTATCTTTGTCGAAACCTGTCCGGCACGAAGAATTATGGAATTATTTTCGGTCAAGTGGAAAAGTATGCTTTTGCACGCATTGTTCCATTGGCCGAATGGAAAATGTCGCACTGGTGAACTGCAACGCGCTTTACCCGGAATTTCCAAAAAAATGATGATCCAGACATTGCGTGATCTTGAACAAGGGGGGCTCGTTCGCCGCCATGTCTATACGGTTGTTCCCCCCAAGGTTGAATATTCGCTCACCCCGCTTGGAAAAAGATTTTGCGAGCCGGTTGAAATGCTGTTTGATTGGGGAAAAAGCAACTGCGACGCATTGGAAAAATTTGAAAAAAACCAGCAGAAGAACGCAAAACCGGAATAGAACTCCGTTCGTCAAAGGGTGGCAAAACCAAAGTGAAAACACCCGCGCAAAGAGCTGGCAAAACAATGGCTATTTTTTCTTGCTTGGGTTTGCGGAAAACATCGGGCGAGTAAGGGAAACGCAAAAAAAATTTGACTACCTGTTCTTGTCCTTTCCGTTTACCACAGTCAGGATTTTCAAGGAACATCAACCGTTAGCAATGCTCATGTGGTGGATATTATTGCGGCTATTCATCCCCATATATGTTTTATCCGGTTTTTTTAAACACTCATGTAAAGGAGGGGGATTTTCATTCCCGTCCTTTTAAAATCCGGTTCAAGTCTTCTTTATCAACCGAGTAGCGGTTAAGATCAGCCAAGGCGGCGGGCAGCCGCACGAACCGCGCTATCAAGCAAATAGCCGATCAATCCGATAAGCAGGATGGTTGACATCAGCTCAGGATAAGCAAGCCGGTCGCGTGTATCGAGAATGAAATAGCCAAGGCCTGCCGAGACACCCAACATTTCACAAGGCACAATGATAATCCATGCAATGCCGATAGCCAAACGGATCCCCGTCATCATATGGCTCAGAATCCCTGGAAAAACCACATAGAGCAATGTTTCACTTTGTGTTGCAGCAAGGCTTTTTGCAACCAGCAGAAAATGCCGGTCAAGTTGTTTGACACCTGCTGCCGTGTTGAACATAATCGGCCAGACAGTTGCAAAGGTAAGAAGAAAATAGATCGGCTTGTCGCCAATGCCGAAAACCATGACGGCAATCGGCATCCATGACAAAGGCGAAATCATGCGCAGAAACTGGAATGCCGGACCGGTTGCTCTTTCCACCCATGGTTTTGCGCCGATCAAAAGCCCGACAGGCACACCGATGATGAGCGCAAAAACCAAACCGACAACAATGCGTTTAAGGCTGATGAGAGCGTGAAGAAATAAGTCCGAGCCGGTTAACAAGTGCCATAAAGTCGGCAATGTTTCCTCAACCGAAAAGCGGCTTGCAAAGCTGTTTTTGGCGCTCAAAACATCTGTTCCAAGCCACCAGAGGAAAAGAAGTACAACAAGTCCCGACAAACCGGACAAATGGCGAAGACAGCTTTTCATCACGCTTTCTCCCCGTTAAACTTCAATCTCTTCATTGCGCACGAAACTGTCTTTCATGCCGAAAGCGGGAAGTCCGCCAACTTCGCTTAATGCGCGTTTGACAAATTGGTCATCGACAAGGTCTTTTGCCGCAAAAGCCGGATCAAGTGTTTCAAGAAACGCGTTATCACCCTCAATCAAAGTGTCTTTCAGCCGTCTTACCAGTTCTTCCGTGTAGCTCGGATAAGGATAGGGTTGAAAATCTATGCGCTTTTCAAGCCAGTCTGGGTGAATGATTGCACCCGATTTTTCATAAAACCGGTTATCTTCTTCGCTTGGAACAAGAACACGTTTGAGAACATCGGAACCGAAAGGCATATATTTGTTCGGATTTTCTTTGGAAAGAAGAAGCGCTGTTTCCTCGCGGTTCTTTGCTGTCCACAATTGCGCTTTGACCATGGCCGATACAACTTTTTGCGACCATTCGGGACGCTCTTTCAGGTCGTTTTCCTGCATGCAGACAAGACAGCAGGCATGGTCACGCCAGACATCAGCTGTAAATCTTGCAAGTTTTGAAACTTTGGCGGCTTCACCCGCCGCATTGAAGGGTTCTGCAACGATAAAGCCAGAAACCTGACCATTGGCAACCGCCGGTATCATATCCGATGGCGCCATTATCACCATATTGACTTCATTTTTTTCAATTGTTCCACTTTTTCTCGAAACGGGAGTCAAGCCGTTTTTGCGCAAGATCATTTGTAAAACGACTGTGTGGATTGAATACCAGAATGGTATAGCAACGTTTTTGCCCCCAAGATCGGAAATGGAATTGATGTCATTGGCGACAGAAAAACCTGAGCCACTCATATGGTTCCAGGCAACGACTTTAAGCGGCGCCTTGCTTGAATAGCGTGCCCAGATGGCGATCGGCGAAAGAACATGCATCACATTGATCTGGCCGGCAAAAAAAGCTTCCACAATTTGTGACCAGCTCCGAAAAAGAACCGGTTTTTCAGCTTTCAAACCTTCGCTTTCAAAAAAACCTTTACCATGAGCCACAAGCAGTGCTGTTGCATCGGTGATTGGCAAATAGCCGACTTTTACCGGCTCATCCTTTTCTTGTGATTTTGCTCTTCCAATATTTAAAAATGGCAAAGCGCCACTTGCCGTCAATAAAGCCGATAGCCGCAAAATGTCGCGGCGGGAAAAATATTCATCTTTCATATTTCATCTCTTTTTTTAAGTCCTGCATCTCTTAAAGCTGCAAGAATTTCGATACGGATTTTGCCGAGTTCTTCGACAAAGTTATTGCGCGGTTTGGGAAAATTGATTGTCCATGTGCCGATAATGTTTGCCGGTTTTCCGCCAAGCAGAATAACCCGTTCGCTAACAAGCAATGCTTCGTCAATATCGTGCGTGACAAGAAGCGTTGAGGCGGAGAATTCTTTCACCAGTTTTATCAGCAGATTTTGCATATCCTGCCGTGTCAATTCATCAAGTGCGCCAAACGGTTCGTCCAGAAATAGCACTTCCGGATTTCTTGCAAAACAACGCGCCAGTCCTGCCCGCTGTGCCATGCCGCCGGAAAGCTCGGAAGGCCTTAGTTTGCGCGCATAATCAAGCCCCACTTCGTGGATCGCTTTATTCACCCGATTTTGCCGTTCGCTTTTTTCAAGCTTTTCACGGTTTTTGAAATCAAGGCCAAAGGCCACATTTTTTTCCAGTGTCAGCCACGGCAATAAACCCGGATTTTGAAAGGCCACCGCAATATTCGGATCAACACGGGTAAGCTCTTTACCGTGAACAAAAATATGGCCGCCATTCGGCTTTTGCAGGCCGGAAAGCACACGTAAAAGGCTCGATTTTCCGACACCGCTTGGCCCCAGAATGGAAACTGTTTCATTTCTTCCGATTGCAAGGTTGAAGTTTTCAAGAATAGGGGGCGCATCGTCGCGATACCGCAAAACGATGTTTCTGCTTCAAGAAGGGGAGCTTTTTCTGTCATGAATTTGAATTGATAAAAGGGTTAATCACGCCAAGGCTTTTTTAAGCTGCGTGACACTGGGGGTAATAATGGGAACAAAACTTGCTTCGCGCAAACGACGGGGAAATCCTTCGGCTGTATTCATGAGATAGGCGCCGCCACCACGGGTTTCCAATTCAAGCAGAACCGCTTTCCAGAGCCAGTCTGTCAAACTGATGCGGAGCTTGAATAGATCTTCGGGAGCACTGACAAAATGGTTGTTGTTTACACCTTTGATAAGTGCGTCGTGCAGGCTTGAAAGCTCTTTTTCTGTCTCGTCTATCTCGCCTTTGAGCGACGTTCTTCGGGCATTGAAATGCTTTTTGGCTTCGTCAATAAAGCGTGCTGCCAATCCTGAAAATAGACCGCATTGAAGCGCAATAAAAGCCGGACGCAGTGTTTTTAGCCATTCGGCAATATTGTCATGCAAAATCCGGTCAGCCGTCAAAGCAACCTTATCCATGGTGATCGCTTTTGTACCGCTTGAACGCAAGGCCAGTAAATCGAGCGATTGGACATTTACCCCCTTGTCACTGTTTTCAAGGCTGAAAACAACAGCGCGCCCGTTATCAAGTTCGGCGGCACAGGCTGCAAAAAAGCCTTGGCAATCGATATTTGTAATCCACGGCATTTTGCCGGTGAGGTGATAAATGCCATTCTCAAACGAAGCAAAATTTTCCATTTTTTCCAAGCCGGAAAGATGCTTCATCAAATTGGAAAGACCGGCGGAACCGGCCATTTTACCTGATGTCAAAAGCGGCAATTGGCGGTGTTTGAGTGCTTCGTTCGGGCTTTGCAAAACGCATTCGATATAAGCGCGGTGCGCCCATAAGACGAAGGCAGCCGTGAACGAGGAATAGGCAATGTCGGAAATCGTCAAAATAGCGTCAACAATGGTTTTGCCATCGCCACCGAATTTTTCCGGTACGCCAACACCTGTCAAATTTTCTTCTGCCAAGTGCTTCAATATAATTTTCGAGGATTGAAACGTGGTGTCCCATTCCTCTGCTTGGGCTTCAGCCCATGGATAGAGCTTCATAAAACCCTTCGGATCAGACGATAACACTTTCAAAATAGCCTATTGATGAGGGGGGAGGTAAAAGACAAGCAGAGCTTTTTCTCGCCGCTTTTTGAAGAAAGGCGCGATTGAAAAACGTTGAATTGTAAAGGAAGAGACATTTTAATTCCCCGCAAACTTGCTATGGACGCCATTAATATTTCTTTTTTTTCGGAAATGTTCAACCTCTAATTTTTTTCATTAAGAAAATCTGCATGAATTTTTTAAAAATTTTAAATGAAAAAGCCTTTTTAAAATCGGAGACGAGGCGAAAAATCACATTCCTCTTGTGCAAAGGAGGCAAGTTTGCGCCGCACAAAGGCTGAATTATTCTGTTGTTGAACAATTTACGATTAGCAATACGGTTTTTTAAAAAAAATAGTTTTTTAAATTTCCGCTAAAAACCGGAAGCGACATAATTTTTTGCCGGAAGGGGTGAAGCGGCAATTTTTCAACCGGCAAATCACCATTCATTTTCCAAAAGGCAAATTACTGCAATTCCGTTTTGGATAAAGCAAAAAACAGGCAATGATTATCATAAAAAACAAGAATTGCGAGGTGAAGACAGCGAGAGAGAAACACCGAGGTGGGAACAGCGAGAGAGAGACAGTGAGAGAGAGACAGCAAGATGGGGATTGCGAGATTGGGACTGCGAAGTGGAGACAGCGAAGTGGAGACAGCAAAGTGGAGACAGCGAGATGGGGACAGCGAGGTGGAGATAGCGAGGTGGAGACAGCAAGATGGGGACAGCGAGAAGGGAACAGCGAGGTGGAGACAGCAAGGTGGAGATAGCGAGGTGGGGACAGCGAGAGGGAGACAGCGAGAGGGAGACAGCGAGGTGGAGACAGCAAGATGGGGATTGCGAGATTGGGACTGCGCGATGGTGTCATCATTCGGGCAGTCCTTTTTTCAAAAGCAATGTTCAACAAAGAAAAAAGAGATTTATGAGGTTCTAATGCATTCATCAAAAAATCGGCTATGTCGAGATTTATGCAGTCTTAAATCTCGACACAGTTCTTCAGTCTTTGACGAGCATATCCGCATTGATGTCGGTTATTTTCTTGGCTCCGGTCAGCGTCATGGCAACACGCATTTCCTGAGCTATAAGATCAAGCATATTGGCAACGCCCTTTTCACCATCGGTCGCCAATGCGTAAGCAAAGGCACGGCCAAGCATAACCGTATCGGCTCCAAGAGCAATCATGCGCACAACATCAAGGCCTGAGCGCACACCGCCGTCAACGAGAACTTTGAGATCGGGTTTCAAGACTTCGGCAATTTTTGGCAATGCCCTGACGGTAGAAGGCACACCATCAAGCTGGCGCCCGCCATGGTTGGAAACAATAACCCCATCTGCTCCGAAACGCACAGCATCGCGGGCATCTTCAACGTCGAGAATGCCTTTGATAAGCATTGGTCCTTTCCAGAATTCACGAATCCATTCAAGATCTTTCCAGCTTATCGACGGGTCGAAATTGGCGCCAAGCCAACCGATATAATCTTCCAGATTGGTCGGTTTCCCGCGATAGGTGGAAATATTGCCAAGGTCGTGCGGCCGTCCCATGACGCCGACATCATAAGCCCAGGCAGGATGAAGAACGGCTTGTGTATACTGGCGCAATTTCGCAAACGGGCCAGACATGCCGGAATGGCGGTCGCGATAACGGGCACCTGGAACCGGCATATCGACAGTGAAAACCAGCGTTTTGATTCCTTGTGCGACAGCACGTTCAAGAACATTTTTCATGAAACCACGGTCTTTGAGAACATAAAGCTGGAACCAGATCGGGTTTGGAACTTGTGACTGGACTTCTTCAATCGGGCAGACAGAAACAGTCGAAAGTGTAAAGGGAATGCCGCGTGATTGGGCGGCCTTTGCAGCCTGAACTTCACCTCGGCGCGCATACATGCCGGTAAGCCCCACCGGTGAAAGTGCCACCGGCATTTTCATCTTTTCGCCGAAAAGCTCGGTTTCAAGACTAAGTTCCGACATATTTTTCAAAATGCGTTGGCGAAGCGCAATATCGGAAAGATCGGTTGTGTTGCGTTGCAGGGTACGCTCTGCATAAGCCCCGCCATCAATATAATGGAAAAGAAATGGAGGAAGTTTGCGCCGCGCACCTTCGCGATAATCCGAGATAGAAGATATAATCATTTCGTTACCCGTCTTGGTTGTGTTATGGCTCGAATGCCGGAGCCAATTCGGCAAAGAGATGAATAAAAATTTTATCCTTTGAAAATGTTGATATTAACATTGTGTGTTATTCGGGGGGCGTAATAAAATTCACCTGTTACGCGCCCCCCGAAAAACCGCGTGATCTTCCCGTTTTATTTCTATGTTTCAAAAAAGACTTTCAGTATTTCCGATATTAACAAGAAATAGTAACGGGAAGTAAAATCAATATTACGGGATCATCCACGAAAGAACATATCCCTGAAGCGTTGTCATAATACCGGCAATGGCACAAAGCCCCAGCGAATATTTGACAGTGTAGCGGAAGAGGTCGGATTCTTTCCCGACAAGTCCCACAGCCGCACAGGCAATTGCAATCGACTGCGGCGAGATCATTTTGCCGGTAACCCCGCCCGTGCTGTTGACTGCAACAAGCAGAATATCGGAAACGCCGATCTGATGGGCTGTGGTTGCTTGCAAAGCACCGAACAGAGCATTGGAAGATGTATCCGAACCGGTCACAAAAACACCAAGCCATCCGAGAAATGGCGAAAAGAATGTAAAACTTTTGCCCGTGTGTGACAAAGCCAGTGCCAAAGTGGAAGAAAGTCCCGAATAATTGGCAATGAAAGCAAAAGCAAGAACAATGCCGATCGAATAAATCGGAAGGGCAAGTTCTTTCAGCGTCATGCCGAAAACGCCAATGGCGCGAGCAGGTCGCATTTTCAAAACAAAAGTACTGACGATTGCGGCAAGGATAATCGCAGTTCCCGTAGCGGAAAACCAGTCGAATTTATAAACGGCGCTGATTTTGGCATCTGTTGCAACAATGGGCGCTGTTTTGACAATGATATTATTGAGGAATGATACGTCGAAACTCAACACCCAGCTTTCCAAGGCGCCGCCTTTGGCAAAAAGTTTTTTGAAAGGCGCAATGCTCCAAACCATAACAAAAATGGTCAATATGATAAAAGGCGACCATGCTTTGATAATTTCTCCCATAGAATAATGGGGAACATCTTCTTTGGGGGCAGCTTCGTTTTCGTCAAAACGGAAAATGCGTTTTGGCTGCCAGAAACGCAAGAACAGCGGCAAAACAACGAGCGTTGCAATAGCGGCTGTAATATCAGGCAATTCCGGCCCGAAATAATTGGAAGTCAGGAATTGGACAATCGCAAATGTGCCGCCACCGACAAGCACAGCAGGCCAGGTTTCACGGACGCCGCGCCAGCCATCCATGATAACGACAAGCATGAAGGGAACAAACACCGAAAGAAAAGGCAATTGACGCCCTGCCATCTGGCTTAATAAAAACGGGTCGAGATTTGAAACCTGTCCGGCAACAATAATCGGAATGCCCATAGCGCCGAAGGCAACCGGAGCGGTATTGGCAATAAGACAAAGACCGGCTGCATAAAGCGGGCGAAAGCCCAAGCCGGCAAGGAGCGCCGCAGTAATGGCAACCGGTGCACCGAAACCGGCAGCACCTTCAAGAAAAGCGCCGAAAGCAAACCCCACCAGAATGAGTTGCAAGCGCTGGTCTTCGGTAATCCCTAGAATGGAATGACGAACAATGTTGAAGTCACCGGTGACAACCGAAATTTTATAAAGAAACACTGCTCCAACAATTATCCATGCGATTGGCCAAAGACCGTAGAAAAAACCATAAATCGCAGAAGAAACCGCCGGTCCTATCGGCATACCATAGACGAAAACGGCAATCAGGAATGACAGGATAACAGTGATTGTACCAGCCACATGCCCTTTCATACGAAGAAGAGTCAAAGCCAGAAAAAAGAAAATAATCGGTATTGCGGCAATTAATGCCGAAAGCCAAATATTTCCAATCGGAATATAATTCTGCATCCACGTCATTGTCTTGTCCTCCCAATACGTGCGCGATAAATGTTGTCTGGTAAATAATAAGGCTGAAGAAAACTAAAACGTCAATTTCTTTAAGTTTAAATTTTTCGTATATGAACCGGAAATGTTTTTTTATTGGAAAATATGTAAATTTTTATTGTAAAAATTGTAAAAATGGACGTTTTTTTAAGAGCAAATCCGTTTTTTAAGACATTTGGCAATCGTGTTCCATGATTTTTTGCGGCTATACGCCCAAGCCTTCACAAAACAGGTGGATAGGTATTGGTTTTCCGTGTGCCGCAAAGCGGATAAACACGGGTTTCCTATTAAAGCGGCAGTTTTTTGAATAAAGCCCCAATTTTTGAATAAAATGCCGATCTAACAAAGAAGTGTGGTCTCGAAGAGAAGTTGACTCTTAAAAAGGGATAAAGGCCGGTTTTGACGAGTGCTGTTTTTTCACCTTTATAGCGGAAAAGGGGAAAAGAAAAATCTGACTTCTTTCACCTCTTTGACAGTCGAAAAAGGCCGGGCATTTTTTAAAAAAGGGCGACACCACTTGTTAGAGCCGATATGTCACCCAAACCGGCTTTTCTTTCACTTATATTTTTCACTGGTTACGTGTCAGGTATTTATCACGGCTCACCAGACAGCTATTCATCACCGTTCAGGGGTGAAGGGAATTTCGTAGATATTGATGTTCTATTTTGGCCTTTCCAGCTATCAAGCCGGAATGTCGAATTCATCAAAATCTTTTTCAGTTTTTCCCTGTGCAATAAGTTCGTTATAATATTTGCCGCGAATTTTTTCGATTTCCGTGCTGGCAAGCCCAAGACGCCAATATCCGATGGCTTTGATATTCTGTTTTTTCACATTACAGTTTACCATAAAATGTTTCCTGATTGCACGGGCTTCTTCCCGTTCACAGGCAATCCAGATATGGCAATTTTCGGCATCGCTCATCTTTTCAGCCGATTGAACAAGAAAACCGGTTTGCCCCGGATGTTCTTTTTCCTTTCTGACATAGCTATGTATGTCTACCCCCTTTATATCGGGCAGTTCACCGGCTGCTTCTGCCGTGGCGGATTCGATATAGATTTCGGCTTCGGTATTTTCCGGCCAATGGGAAAGAATGGAAAAAACCGCTGGAATGGCGGTTTCATCGGCAAAGAGCTTCAGTTTTTTATTTTTATATTCTTCTGTTGAAAATTGCGGGCGCGGACCGATCAAATAAGCATGCGCACCGGTTTTCAAAGTTTGAAGCCAGTTGATAGCGGGGCTTTCCCCTTCATGTTTGACAAAATCGACTTCGATTTCATGTGTCGCGGGATCAAAAGAACGGATTGTATAAATCCGGTAAACCTTGCGGCCTTGTCCGGTTTCGCCAATCTCGAAGCGTACGGCAACATTTGCCTGTTGCCATTCAATCGGGTTCGTCGGGTTGATTGTTCCGGTCAAGCGGACGAGGTGGGGAAAAGGTTCATAAATCCGGTTGACCGTGAGTTCGAGACGCTCCATCCCGTCCATGTGGTTTTCCGGCGTTAGTTCAGCCGCATTCCTGTTTTCTGTTTTTTCCATCTCTTAAGCTCCCGTGCCGAATGTTTTTTTGTCATAAAATATAGATGAATAAAAATGAATGTAATAGTCAAGTTTTAATAAGCCGGTATTGAAGGAAATATTCATGTCTGTCAATCAGGTTTTTATGTCGTTTACCGGCTTGCCGGAAGTTTACCAGAATAAACAGTCCTTTCATTGGAAGACCCGTAATACAAAAAATACCAAGTGCGTTCAAATTGCGCCTGTTGGCGGACAAGGTGACGATTAATTTTCCCAAAAAAAACGTGCCTTCAATTTTCCTATAAGGAGTATGCCGTCCGCATTCTTTGTTAGAAAGACTGTTCTGTCCCATTCTTTCCGGCAAAGACTGTGCTGCCCGTATTCTTTCGCTCAAAGAGCGCGTTGTCGCATTTGGCAATTCTTGGGGACAAAGCTTGAAGACCAGCTTTTCCAGCCCAAAAAAGCTTGAAAGTTCAAGCTTGATTGGCGGCTGGTGACCCTGCTTTTTGTTCACCTTCGGTTTAATCCAGAATGGCTTCGGTTGGAGGGAATACGCCACGCGCTTTATTCTGGTTATTCCATAATTTTTGATAGAGGCCATCGGCTTTCACCAATGTATCATGGGTTCCTTCTTCGACGATTTTCCCGTTTTTCAGAACGATAATATGGTCAGCCCGACGAATGCTGTTCAGCCGGTGGGCAATGACCACGACCGTGCGGGTTCTGGTTAAAGCGTTCATGGCGCGTTGGATTTCTGCTTCCGCCGACGGGTCAAGACTTGCGGTTGCCTCGTCAAGAAGCAATATCGGGGCGTTTTTCAAAAAAGCGCGGGCAATGGATATGCGCTGCTGTTCGCCCCCTGAAAGCGAGCTTCCATGCTCGTCAAGCACTGTATCATAACCTTCCGGCAATGCCATGATGAATTGATGGGCTTCGGCCTGCTTTGCCGCTTCGATGACTTCTTCGCGGCTCGCATCTTCCTTGCCGATTTTGATATTGTCATAAACCGTTCCCGAAAAGAGAAGCACATCCTGAAACACCATGCCGATCAAACGGTGAAGATTTTCCGTCCCTATGTCTTTAAGGTCGATATTGCCGATTGTGATTTTACCTTCCGTTCTTTCCCAAAGACGGGCGATAAGGTGGACAAAACTTGTCTTTCCGGCACCGCTGGGGCCTACAATGGCGGTCAATTCCTGCGGCCTGATAACACATGAAATATCATCAAGGACTTTATGTCCGGCCATTTTTGTGTTGCCCGCTTCTTTGTTATTTGTTTCTTTTTTATCATAGCTGAAACCAACATGGTCGAAACGGATTTCATAGTTTTCCGGCATTTCCGGATGTTGCGGCTCTGTTAGTGTCGGTTCATGAAGCAGCGCTTCAATGCGCATGAGTGAACGGTTTGCCAGACGCAACATCAACATTGCCTGACCGACTTCATATAATTGCCGGTAGACGGGCAAAGCGATAATCAGGAAAATCAACAATTGAGCGACTGTGAGCTTGTCGTTTGCCAACCAGTAAATGCCGAAAATAACCAGACTGATATAGCTCATTTCCAGCACAAAACCGAAGCATGACAGGAAAGGCGAGGTTCTTGTTTCGGCGTGGAACCAGGCATTGCGTTGATCGTCGAGGATTTTTACAAGTCTTTTCCAGCTATTTCCGAAACGCCCGAAGCTGCGAATAACAGTGATACTTTGCACATATTCGAGCAAAGCCGATTGCACGGCACTATTGGCTTTTGCAAGTTTCAAACCGGCGCTTTTTCCCATAGCGAGCGTCCATAACAAGGCAAGCAAAGTCAGGGGAAAGCCGCAAAGCATGACAATTGCCAGACGAAAGTCGACAAAGAAAAGAAAAATAGTCAGGAAAACCGGCATTGAAAAACCGGCAACAAATGGCTGGATAAAATGCGACCACATATGTTCGACAAAAGTAATATCGGAAGTCAGTCTTCCTGCAAGGTCGCCACTTCTTTGCTTGTTGAACCAACCCATGGGGAGTTTGCGCAAATGTTCTGCCACATTAAGGCGTGCCTCGCCCATCATTGTGAAAGCACCATTATATATTTTCGGTGCACCTATCGCACTTGCACCGATGCGCAACAAAAAGCTCAAAACCATGCCGCCCCCGAAGAAAATAGCGGCTTTGATTGTCAACTCTTTGGCAAAGGCCTGTGTCAACATCATAAAAAGGAAGACAAAGGGAAGAGCTGCAAAAAAACCTTCGACAATCGTCCATAAAATGCCGTGAACGAGTTGTTTGTCGCGCGTTTTCGACAGCCGGAAACCGGATGTTAAAATATCGATTATCATGACTGCCCGCCTTTTTCTGCCAAATTATCCTGTTTTGTTGAAAGGGGTTTATTGTCTTGCCCGTTGGTGCCGGTTTTTTCTTCGGCTTCTCCTGCCTCTTCTCCGAGCGACCACTTTCCTGCCGAAAGCTGGTCTTGCCATAAAATCCGGTAGGTCGGGCAGTTTTTCAAAAGTTCTTCATGACGGCCTTCGCCCGCTAGCCTGCCATGATCCATCACAATAATCTTGTCGGCAGAAACAAGATTTTGCAAATGATGGCCGACAATGAGAACCGTGCGATTTTTATAAAGTGTTTCGAGTGCCTCATGGATGAGGTTTTCATTTTCCGGATCAAGACTTGAAGTCGGTTCATCAAGGAGCAGGATTGGCGCATTTTTCAAAAAAGCGCGGGCAATCGAAAGCCTTTGGCGTTCACCGCCGGAAAGTTGCGAGCCGCGTTCCTGAAGGAGCGTATCATAACCTTGCGGCAGGGCTTCGATAAAACCGTCTGCTTTGGCAAGGCGGCAGGCCTCTTTAAGTTCTTCATCACTCGCATCGGGTTTTGCAATGCGCAAATTATCGGCAACAGTGCCATAAAGGAGGACAACATCCTGAAAAACAATGCTCGTCTTGTCGAGAAGGTCGTCAAGCCGCCAGTCGCGCACATCAAGGCCACCTATTGTTAAATGCCCGTGGTCGAATTCATAAAGTCGCGCAACGAGTTTCAGAAGTGTACTTTTGCCCGAACCGCTTGGCCCTACCAATGCCGTAACCTTATCGGCTTTTGCACTAAAACTGACATGGTCGATCGCCAGTCTTTTGCCGTAACTATAAGAGACATCGTCAAAAACAATTTCATAAGGGCCTTCAGGTGTTTTGCTATTGTGATTTTCGATAAGCGGTTTTGCGGTCAAAACTTCATTGATATGATCCATCGCTTCAATATGGTTCATTTTCTCATGAAGTGCCCCTGAAAGGGTCAACAAGGGTTCAAGCACCAGTGGCGAAAGAAGCAAAAATAACACAAAAGTAGCCGCGTCAAGTGAACCGTTCACATAGAATATGGCTCCGATCGGGGCGACCAGAACAAGATTGCCGCGCAGTAAAATAGCAAATGTCATAAACGAGCGCGTTACTCTGGCCGCAAAACTATGCGCCCAGTCAACCGCATTATGGATTGTCTTTGAAAGATTGCCAAAAGAACGCGTATCGAGACCGAAACTTTTGATAACATGTACACCACGGATAAATTCGCTGATCTCGCCTGAAATTTTTTGCTGCAAACCGATCCATTCACGCATGTCATCACCCATGCCGCGTGTCATCCACCATTGGGCAAAAAAGGCAATCGGCAAGGGGATCAAAACAATAATGGCAAGCCGCCAATCGGCAAAAAACAAAAGGATAAGAGCCGAAAGCGATACAATGGGAGCAGAACTCAGATTTGGTAAAATATGGGCATAAAGGCTTTCGAGACTGTCAATATCATCATAAAGCGTGCGCCTGAGTTTTCCCGAAGACTGGCTTGCAAAAAACGACAGTGGAACCTCGCCCAGTTTTTGAGCTGCTCTTTTTCTGAGTGTGAAGAGAATGGTGAAGGCCCCTTTATGGGCAAGCATGTCACTTAAAGATACGAATATCCATCTAAGCAAAACAAGGCCGGTTGCAACACCTGCAAGATACCAGATTCTAGTCGTGTTCACCGTCGGTTTCAAAAGCTCGCCGGCAATAAGCGAAATCACATAGAAGGGCGCAATGCTCAAAGCCGCAGCGATAATGGCCGTGATGATGGCGGAGCCGGTAAAAAAACGCGAATAGCGTAAAAGCCCCAGAAAAGTGGCAGGCTTTTCACTGTCATAAAATGTCGAATTCATGGATGGTTGTTGGCTCATCACAGCTACCGCAAAAATTGTTAAAAATCGACTATGACTTATTTTTGATAATTTTGGTATAGTTTTATTTGTTTTACCCATGAAAAACTTTTTTATCCGTTTTATTGTCACCGATTTTTTCTGAATAAATTTCAGTGTTCCGTGCGGAAAACCGGTCTCCTAACGGGATAATTTTTGTAAAAAAAACGCGATAAATTTTATGAAGTTTCCATCAGGCTTTTCAAACCTGTATCACGATCAATCGCAAATATTAGACCAGAATTATTCTTGTTATCCATGTTCTTGAGTTCAGAAAAACATTTTCCATGAGAAAGTTTCAAGGAACTGGCAGAAAGGTCTCAGACTATAAATCGGCGTTC
Source organism: Bartonella sp. P0282 (assembly GCF_048452985.1). Taxonomy (NCBI): domain Bacteria; kingdom Pseudomonadati; phylum Pseudomonadota; class Alphaproteobacteria; order Hyphomicrobiales; family Bartonellaceae; genus Bartonella; species Bartonella sp. P0282. Next base: position 495,268 of record NZ_WTFO01000003.1, on the reverse strand, counting down.
TCGACCGTTAAAAAGGTTTTATGTCAAGCTTGCAAGGTCGTTTGACCGTTTTGATACCCGTGGCACTCAATTCCGCTGTTTTGATGAGGCATAATTTTTAAAAAAATTATGCCTCGAAACATAAGCTTAAACATAATAGGCAAAGTTTGATATTATTTGCCTTAACTTGACAAATGGATTTCAGAACTTGAAATCGGCTTTTGCCCAGAAGGTGCGCCCCGGTTCTCGCACTTGATAATGGGCGGGAAAACCGAAACCGGCGTCGCCATCACGGTTCAGATGTTCAAAATAATCCTTGTTGAAGAGATTATCGACGCCGCCGGTCAAAGCCACATTTTTTGAAATCTTGTAGCTGCCATTCAAAGAAAAAACACCGAAGCCTGTACTTTTATCAAAGTCTTTCCCCACCACATTGCCTTTGTTTTCGGCAATGCGCGGTTGATCGGCAACAAGCCTTAAAAGGCCGCCAATGCTCCATTTTTCTTTTTGATAGGTGAGGCCGAGCCTTCCCTCCAATGGTGGAATTTGCGGCAAAGCCTCGTTGTCTGTGGTGTTTTTTCCCCACGAATAGGCAAGGCTTGAATCAAACTTCCAGACATTGAACAACATATGGGAAAGCCCCAACTCGCCCCCCATAATGGTGGCATCGACATTCGATGCTTTAGACTGCCCGCTTGAATAGTCGAAGAGAATATAGTCATCAATCCGGCCGACATAGGCGGAAGCCCAGATATTGCTGTTTTCCCCACTATATTGCGCGCCGAAATCAAGCTGGGTGGTTTTTTCGGGCTTTATGCCGTCAAACGCATTGAGTGAGTTAGCGTCGGATTGTTTGGGGGAAAACAGTTCCCAATAATCGGGGAAACGCTCGGCATGGCCAAGCCCGATATAGGTTGTGAGTGGTATTTGATCGAGGTCGCGCTCATAACGGAGAAATCCGCTTGGCAATGTTCTGTCGCGCTTGTCGCCATCTGTCGGACTTGTGCTTCTCTCATCTTTGGCAGAAGCACGATCAAGTCTGCCGCCAAAAACAAGGCGTTGATTTTCGGCAAAGGTCCATGTCGCTTCGCTGAACAGTCCGTAATCGAAAAATACCGCATCCTTATCCCAACCGTTAATGCTCATCATATTGCGGCTTTTTCTTTTGCGGTGGGTGTTGGTTTGGAGATCAACACCGCTTACGAGTGATAAATCGCCTAAATCCCAATTGGTGGTAAAGTGGCCGCCTATGGTGCGCCGGTCAAGGCGCGATTCCATCGGCATGGACGACATATCCATCGTGCCACCAGCACCCCCCATGCCGCCCATGCCATTCATGCTTCCCATACCGCCCATGCTTCCCATACCGCCCATTCCATCCATGCCGGTCATCGGATTTCCGCCTCCGCTCATGGCATTTCCCGTCATATGGTTCATATCCATTGCCCCCATAGCCGACATATGCCCCATATGACCGGTTCCCGTTTTGCCTGTATTTGTCATACCGATTGGCAGTGGGGAAGCGCTGGTGGCAAGGTGGCGCAAACGGAAATTATCCATAATGTGATCGGCATAGTTATAGTAAAATTGCGCGTCGACCTTGGTAAGCTTGTCATTGATATTTTCTTTGATGAATTTGGCACCAAGCGATTCCCGCTTGAATTGGCTGCCATCCATAGCGCGGCCTGCATAGCGGGCTTCACCATCACCGCCGCCGCCCGAAAGCTCGAACAATGTATTCTCGTCTGGCGTCAGCCCCAAAAACATATCGCCATTCCATTTATCCCATTTTGAGGGAACACTATTGCCATCGCCATCATGATAATCATGGGAAAGTGCTTTATTGCCGATAATCCGGACATAGCCGGGGCGTGCCCCGACAGTGCCATCAAGGCGGGATTCAAAACGGCTATTGGAACCGATGACAATACTGGAATCGCCTTTGACGGTCGGTTTGTCAAAATGCTGCGGGTCGCGTTCAAACAAAATTGTTGCCGCCGAACCGGTGGGGCCATAGCGCACGGTTTGAGGCCCCTTCACAACCGTCAGCCGGTCATAACTTTCAGGCGAGATATAGGATGTCGGATTATCCATCCGCCCCGGACAAGCGCCCATAATCGTGCTGCCATCATTGACAATATTAAGACGCGAGCCGAATTGGCCACGAAAAACGGGATCGCCATTGGTGCCGCCATTGCGAATGGTTGCAAAACCGGGAATGGTTTTGAGGTAATCGGCACCGTCCGAAGCGGGAATAGGTTGGCGTGGGGCTTTCGGATTGGTAACAACAGTGACCGGTGAAGACATAGCAGCCGATGTAACGATCACCGGTTTGAGAACCATGTTTCCTTGGTCCTCGGCCTTTGCTGCCTCTTTTTGTGCGGGACTTGTTGTCGGGTTTTGAAGTGGCGTTATCGTGCTCTTCTCATTATTTGCAACCGTTTCGGCTTTTGCCCCCATCGGCATTATGATGAGCAGGGTAGAAAGGGTAGCAATTGCACCAATCACGGCAGACGATGATTTTAGTGCGTTCAAGTGCACACTAAACCGCCTATCGGTTTGAAAGAGAGAATCCATTTTTTAAAATCCATAGAGAAAAAGTGGATTGAAACTTTGTCAGGCATGGAAAACAAACGGGAATTGCCATGGATGGCATTCTCTGAGCCTCGTTTTTTGTGAGGCTTTAAACCATGCGTTTTGACGGTGAAAAAAACAGGCTGACCAAGTTTTATAATCACAATTGAAAACTCAAAAAAATAGCAGCAAACATTTGCGCCACGTCGTTAAAAAGACGGCGCCATTTTTTTAAAAATTCGATGTGATGATATGTTGAACCTGTCAGCTTATGAGTGACAATGGCGGTGAACGCGGTGAGGCGTTGGACTTTACAAAAAACGTGCCGAAGGTTACCGCATCATAGGGCAGTAAAATCTCGACGAGAAAGAGGTTATGTTCGCCGATTTCAACACTATCGGGTGGGGTGAGCATTGTTGCGCCGATGCGGCAGGCGTGACACGCACCCAATTCATGACATGAATTGTCATTATGGTGTTTTTTGCTTAATTTTTGCGGTTTTGAAGATGCGTTTTTCGAGCAAATGTCGCTGTCAGAAACCATATGCGAATGGTTCTGCCGAACGCTTTCTTGATGGTGAGACGAGTTGCTTGCAAAGCTGTTTGATGAAACCGGAAAATTGCGATTATGGGCGAAGGCGAGGTTGAGCAGTGCGAAAATGCACAACACCCTGATAACCACGGAAAATGGTTTGCTCGTCCCGACCATTTCTAAAAAACTTTCCCTTTTAAGGAAACTATTCTCCAGTTCGGTTTTTTTTGCAAGATAGACCAAAACAACCAACAGGAATTTTTAAAAAAAATTAGTAGTAGGGGGAGAGTTATAAATCATCGGGAAGGAGGCGGTGAGAAGTGGTGGGAGCAAGGCGAACGGGAAAGGGAAGCGAGTGTCATAAGAAGGGGGGGAGGGTGAAGAAAAAGGAAGGTTAAGCAATTCTGAGAAAGAGAGAGGCTTGATCCACGGATTCAAAGCTTATGATGTGCTTTTTTTCCCATATATCCGTACGTTTTATTTTCGCGAGCTTATAAAAAAGAACGTGTTTCAGGTAAAGCCCGCTCCTTCATTAATGAATTTTTCTAATAGGCTTTGTGAAAAGAGGCCGGTTTATGAGCGGGCTTCAAGCGTTTATAGATCAAGAAGACATTTCAAAGAGCCTTTGCTTATCTCGTTGCTCTTTCATGATTTTATTGTTCAAGGAGAAATCATGCGCCCTTTTCTAATTTGTCATATGATGACATCGATTGACGGAAAAATCGTGGAAGATCATTGGACTGCGCCTTATGACGGGACAAAAAATGATGAGACGACCATTTCCTATTATGACCTTAGCGACAGTTTCAATTGCGACGCGGAAATGCTGGGGCGGGTTACCGTTCAAAGGCATTTTGTAAAGCAGGAATTTAATGACCCAAATCCTGTAAGAGTGGTTGACCCGCAACCTTTTATCGGTAAGCGCGAAACAAAACGGCTATGCATTGTTGTGGATCGCCATGGGCGCATCAAATATGAAGGAGATAAAATTTGCGGCGAAAACATCATTGTTGTTTTGGGCAAAAAAATTTCGCAAGCCTATCTGGAACATCTCCGTAGCTTGGAAATTTCCTATGTCTTTGCCGGTGAAGATGGAAATGATCTTGTGGAAGCTATGGAAAGTCTTGGGCGTTTCTTCAATATGAAGCGCATTGTTCTGCAAGGTGGTGGCACGATTAACGGAGCATTTCTGGAAAACGGGCTTATCAATGAATTGAGTGTAATGATCTATCCCGGTATTGACGGGCGCAAAGCCGCACCATCCTTATTTGATTGGTCACCTCGCACGGATAATAGCGGAACGGGAGGAACGGTTTTGGTGACAGGAAATCCGGCTGCCGGCCAGTCACTCGAATTGCTGGAGGTAAAAAATGCCGGTCAGGGTGTTATTGCACTGCGCTATAAAATACACCGTGAGAAAAATCGGGAATAATAAGCGTTAAAAGCAATAGATCGGGCTTTCGGCGATGTATTTAACAGTTGCCGATGAAAAAACGCAATCATTTAGCCGTTAGAGCATGAAGGAACAGAGCTGATAATTTCGCCGAACGCTATTGATCTTTTGGTTAAAAATGTTTCTTTTGACTAAAACGCATCTTCTGACGGAACCCATAGCACTTTAATATTCGGCTTTGACGGAGATTTAAGAAAAGGGTTGTTTCATCTCTTTTAAAAGTCGGTTGAAGCGGCAAGTTGTTCCTGCCCTTTAAAGTCTTCAAGCCGTTTTTCCAGAACTTCGATGGTGGTTTTTAAAGCACCTGAACCGAGCACCATGCGTAATGGTGCGGGCGTTATATCGACACTTTCGATAATGCGGGCAGCCATACGTTCGGGATCACCTGCGGCCAAACCGTTTTTCCGATCAAGCATTTTCTGGAAAGCGTGGGCAGGCGTGTTGTCATAAGCTTTTATAGGCTTTGCAATTTTTGCGCTTTTATAGCGGAATTCGGTTCTTGCCCCACCGGGTTCGACAATCGTCACGCCAATATTGAATGGCGCCATTTCTTGTGAAAGCGAGTCACAAAATCCTTCAATGCCCCATTTCGTCGCGTGATAAAGCGAATTTCCGGCAAAAGCGACTTCACCACCATAGGAAGAAATCTGGATGATGCGCCCATGTTGTTTTTTCCTCATAACGGGCAAGAAGGCGCGGATAAAGTCGATCGAGCCGGTGAGATTGGTTGCGATAATGTCGTCAATTTCTTCATCCGCCAATTCTTCGGCAGCTCCGAACAACCCATATCCGGCATTGCTGACAATCACATCGATTGTTGAAAACAATTCTTCGGCTTTTTGCCCAAGTTGTTTCACGGCTTTCCGGTCTCTCATATCGACAATTTCGACATGAAAATTATCGGGATAGCGGTTAACCAGCTCTTCGACAGGTCGAGTTTTGCGTACAGTTCCCAATACGTTATCGCCGCGGCTTAAAACCTGTTTGACCATTTCATAGCCGAAACCGCTTGAAACACCGGTTATCACCCAGTTGCGTTTGACCATCTTTTGAAACCCTTTGACAAAATGCACATTCAAATTTGCACGATCCTGATCGACAATGCGTGGTTGCTTATTGTGAGCGAGATTAATCCGAAAAGCACGTCTTCTAAAAGAAGGCGCGTGGAACTAGGCTTTATGCAAAATTTTCATAAAACAAGCTGATTTGCCAATGTAGGGTTCTCAAAGTTTACCGGCCAAAAATCCTCCCAGTCTGACAATTTGAAAGGGCAAGGTTCAGGAGAGGCAGCAGAAATATCGGGAAATCATAAAACAAATTTACGGGAAGGGGAGAATGAACCGGAAAATAAATCTGCGATAACACGAGACTGGAAGGGTTAAGCAGTGAGAACAGAAAATTGCAATGGAACAAACCGGAATGGCAAATGGAACGCACCTTTTTAGAGGTCTTATCGGAAATTGAAATGTAAAATGCGCGGGGCGCGCGCGCGCACGCACTCTTATAAAGCCTTATAGCGCAAACAATCGATAACCAGTTGAAAAGCGGCGGTATGTTGGCGTCGTGTCGGATAATAGAGATAATATCCCGGAAAAGGCGGGCAATAATTTTCAAGAATGCGTTTAAGCCGCCCTTTTGCCACCCGTTCCACCACAGCATCTTCGGTTGTGTAGGCAATACCGAAACCGGCTTCGGCAGCGTCCAATGCCTGATCGATTGTGTTGAAGCTCAATTGCCCATCGACCCTTATTTTGCATTCATGGCTATTTTCTTCAAATTCCCACACGTAAAAACCGCCGGATGTCGGCAATCGCAGATTGATGCACTGATGCTCAAGAAGATCGCGCGGCGTTTCAGGAACGGAATGGGTTTCAAGATAGTGTGGTGAAGCGACAGCCGCCATGCGGAGATCCGGCCCGATTTTGAGCGCGATCATATCTTTCTCGACCTGTTCACCAAGCCGCACACCGGCATCGAAACGCTCGGCCACAATGTCGGTCAAAGCGTAATCAATTGAAATTTCAAGGTGAATATCAGGATATTTTGCAAGAAGCGGGCAAAGCTTCGGCCATAAAATGGCTTTTGCCGCATAATCGGGCGCAGTTATGCGGATTGTGCCGGATGGGTGGTCGATTGTTTCACAAAGGTTTTTAAGCTCGCTTTCCATCGCCACAAGATGGGGCGTGTAAAGTTCCAAAAGCCGTTCGCCAATATTGGTCGGCGCAACCGAACGTGTGGTGCGGCGCAACAATTGTAAATGCAGGCGATCTTCCAGATTTTTTATCGAATGGCTCAAAGCCGATTGTGATATGTTGAGCTTGCGGGCGGCCTTGGTAAAGCTTTTTTCCTCGGCAACAACCATAAAGGCCATAAGATCGGCGATATTTTCTCGAAGCATAGGCACGCCCTTTGTCATTATGATAAAACAAGTCTAGCATGAGTAACAAAATGGGCTAGCCTGTTTTAATAAAAGCAACATCTATATTTGCCTTGAAGCCGTTCGGGAAGCTCTATTGAACAGTTTGAATAAGCCATAATATATAAAGAACAAAGGCAAAATTGAAGCGAAAACCATTGGCACATTATCCGGCAATAAGAGGCGATAGTTTACAAAGGAACATGACATATAGTTTTTGTGTCATGAACGGTATCAACAGATCAACCGCCAACTGTTCATGAAAATAGCCGGCATTTCCTGTAAAAACACGGTAGAAAATACCGGTGTGGGGCAAACAATGTAAAATGCCGGCGGGATATACGACGTGAAATAACACGCTGAAATACACGACGCACGAAATAAGAAAAAGATAACGACAGACCGGAGAAGCGAGGCGTTATTTTTGCAGTGCCGTATAAGCTCTCATAATCATCCTTTCGGATTGTTTCAGATAGACTTTGAGGAGGCGCGCTGCTTTCTTCGGCTTTTCTTTTTTTAAGCTTTCGACAATATTGCGATTCATGACGACAAAAGGCTGATGAAGCGAGCGCAAGTCGGTCACAAGGCCGAAGATTAATCTGAGTTCGATTGTGAGTTCGACAAAAAGCCGGTCAAGACGCGGGCTATTTCCAAGGCTTACCAGTAATTGATGAAATTCCATATCGGCTGTGCCGACATCCTGCCATTTCTTTTCCTCGCAAAATTGTTCCGATTTTTCCACCACCCGTTCCATCAAGCTGATAGAGGGATGAGGGAAATGCACGTTGCGCACCGCCCCCACTTCGATAATACGGCGCGCATTATAGACATCGACAATCGTATTGAAGTCGGGAACCGCCACAAAAACACCGCGATTGGCACGATATTCGACAAGCCCGTTTTTGGTCAGTATCCGGAATGCTTCACGTAATGTATTGCGTGAGACCGACAGTTTTTTTGTAAGCGTTGCTTCGCTCAAATGCTCGCCCGGATAATACTGGCCATTGATAATACCCGTTTCAATCGCTTTGACAGTCTGGTCAGCAAGCGATATTTCATCTTTGCTGGTTTTCATAATCCTTCCCACCCCTCGATTTTCAAGCGAGTGCAAGCGCTCGCGCAAAGTCTTGAATTGAAATGCATGAAACCGGATAGCAGAACCGCAATCCTCCCGCTTCACCATCCTCCGAATATATTTACAAGTTTATTTGAGAAAGAACATGATTGCAATGTCTAACAATCAAAGTTAGATTGTTCAACAATATAAAATAAACAAGAATCTATATTCGGCAAAGGGAGGGTAGAATGAAATCTATTGATTTGAACAGCGACCTTGGTGAAAGTTTCGGCCCCTGGAAAATGGGGGAAGACAGCGAAATGCTTTCCATTGTAACCAGTGCCAATGTTGCTTGCGGTTTTCATGCCGGTGATCCGGCGGGAATCTTGCGAACACTTGAGGCAGCAAAGAAGAATAATGTGCGCGTCGGTGCCCATATCGGCTATCGTGATCTTGTGGGCTTCGGCCGCCGCAATATGGACCCGACCGATAGCGAATTGACGGGCGACGCCATTTATCAGATCGGAGCGCTTATGGGGCTTGCCAAAGCGGCAGGAACCAAAGTTGTCTATGTCAAGCCCCATGGCGCACTCTATAATACGATTGCCCATGATATGCGCCAGGCAAAAGCCGTTATCAATGCGATCAAGGCGGTCGAGCCGTCACTGGTATTGATGGCATTGGCGGGGTCAGCTCTTATTCCTTTTGCCCGTGAAGCCGGACTTGTTGTGGTGGCAGAAGCTTTTGCCGACCGCGCCTATAATAGTGATGGTACACTTCTATCCCGCCGCGAAAAAGGTGCGGTACTGAGTGACCCCGCTATTGTCGCCGAACGTATGGTGAAATTTGTCGAGACTGGGAAAATTACCGCGATTGATGGCAAAGAGATTACCCTTGATGCACAGTCAATTTGCCTCCATGGCGACAGTCCGAGTGCGGTATTGATGGCCAAAGCTGTCAAATCCGGTCTTGAAAAAGCCGGTGTTTCCTTAAAGCCGTTTGTTGATTGAGGGAGTGTCTTTTTCCCATGCGCTTTCTTGGTGTCAATAATTCGGCCTTTCTGATCGAGCTTGCCGATCTTGAAGAAACATTGGCTTTGTTTGACCGCTTGCAGCAAGAAATCCGGCGCGGAGAGAAAAATCTGCAAGATCAAGAAAAGTTTCAGAGTCAGGACAATCTGCAAGCTATTGTCGAAATTATTCCGGCAGCGCGAACTTTGCTTGTCACTTTTGATCCCCTGCTTGCCGATGAGACCACGTTGGAAACAAAAATTGCGGGATTGAAACTTGAAAAAGGGCAGCAAAAAAGCGGCAAACTTGTCGAAATACCGGTTGTCTATGACGGGGAAGATCTCGAAGACGTTGCCACTCTTTTAAAAATTGACCGTGAAGAGGTTATCCGTCGTCATACGGAAAGTCATTATCAGGTTGCTTTTTGCGGTTTTGCTCCCGGTTTTGCCTATTTGACGGGCGGTGATCCACTTTTTAATGTTCCAAGACGCGCGTCACCACGAAAATCTATTCCTGCCGGTTCTGTAGCACTTGCTGGGAAATTCGGTGGTGTCTATCCGCAACCAAGCCCCGGTGGCTGGCAATTGATCGGGCGGACAGATGTTAAAATGTTTGATCTCGACCGCGACCCGCCTTCACTTCTGAAACCCGGTGACAGAGTGCATTTTGTCGATGTGACGAAAGATTATTCGGCTCGTTCCAATGGGACGACAAGCTTTTCCTTTTCCCCGAATGAAAAAGCCGGAAAATCAGTGCCGGATAGGTCGGGTAGCAAAGCTTTAAAGAACGGTGCTGCAACGAAAGCGATAGAGCAGAATGAAAAGGCCGGTTTGGCAAAAACGGGTGATGAAACCGAAGCGTCAGGAAGCGCGAAAGCAGCAGGCAATGGTAAAGCAGGCAGTCATGACAACGCCGGAATTTTTGTTCCTGAAAAGAGCTTAACGCCTGAAGAAGATGCGGTTTTCAAATTGCTAACAACATTGATGCCGGTTACGTTTCAGGATCGCGGGCGCTTGCTTCAATCCTCGCAAGGGCTTTCCCCTTCAGGGGCACTTGACCAGAAAGCAATGGCCAATGCCAACCGGCTTGTCGGCAATCCTCTTGAACAACCGGTGCTGGAATTTACCTATGGGAATGCGCGTATAAAAGCATTGCAGCCATCGGTTATTGCTTTTACCGGTGCTAACCTGCCAATTACCGTCAAATCGGCAAAAGGCACGGTTTTTGTTTTTGAAAAAAACACACCGCTTTCCATTGATGAAGGCGATGAAATCATTCTTGGACAACCATTGGCAGGCTTTCGCAGCTATATGGCTTTGCGCGGTGGTTTTAAAGTTGAACCGGTTTTAAAAAGTGCATCTTTTGACAGTCTTTCCAATTTGGGGCCAAAACCGCTATCAGCAGGTGACAACATCTTTATAGCCAATGATAGCCCTTTGCAGCCGGTTTTATTGTCGCTTGATGACCCTTACTTCTTGCCGGAAGCAGGCGATCAAGTGGTGCTTGATGTGGTTATGGGGCCGCGTACCGACTGGTTTACAGAGCATTCGATTGCGATGTTTCTTGAAAAACCGTGGCAAGTGACGGCAGCTTCCAACAGAATTGGCATAAGATTACAAAGTGATGCCCGTCTTGAGCGCTCGCGAAGCGATGAATTGCCAAGTGAGGGCACAGTAACGGGTGCAATAGAAGTACCAGCAAATGGCGAGCCGGTTTTGTTTTTGCGTGATCGGCCTGTTACCGGAGGTTATCCGGTCATTGCCAATCTTGTGGAAGATCAGGTCGACCTTGCGGCACAAATTCCGATAGGGGCTTTTATCAAGTTTCGCGCCGTCAAAAATTTTTATGACAGCGAGCAGAAAAGCTTGAAAAACGCTGCCGATAAAACTTCAAAAAAACCATGAAATCAAATGGAAATGGCAAGAACCGGAAAACATAAAGGCGAAAGGCCGTTTTTGGTAAGAAACAAGAGCGCAGGCTCGATCAAGAAAATGATAAATTTACAGTGTTGGGGACGTTCATGAAAAAAATACTGATTGCCAATCGCGGAGAAATTGCATTGCGCATTGTTCGTGCGGCACGCGATTACGGTGTTTTGTCGGTTGCAATTTATGCCGATATTGACAGTTCGGCGCCTTTTGTCAAAGAAGCCGACGAGGCTTATAGCCTCAACGGTAATCGGCCGGAAGAAACCTATCTTGATGGTAACAAAATTATTCAAATTGCCAAACGTTCGGGGGCTGATGCCATTCATCCGGGCTATGGCTTTTTGTCGGAAAGTGCCGAATTTGCCAAAGCGGTAATTGATGCCGGTCTCATCTGGATAGGACCCGATCCGGAAGTGATTGATCTTTTGGGCGACAAGCTCAAAGCCCGTGCAGTTGCAAAAGAGGTAGGTGCGCCTCTTGTTGCCGGTAGCAACGGTATGATTAGAAGTGGCAAGGATGTTGTCGCTTTTGCCGAAAAATATGGTTTTCCTGTTGCGATCAAGGCCGCGCATGGCGGCGGCGGGCGCGGCATGAAGGTTGTTTGGAAACGGGAAGAGGCTGAAGAGCTTTTCCGGTCGGCTGTCCGCGAAGCCGTTCAGGCTTTTGGCCGTGGCGAATGTTATGTGGAACAGTTTCTTGATCGTCCCCGCCATGTCGAAGCGCAGGTCATTGCCGACAAAATGGGGCATGTCGTGGTGCTTGGAACGCGTGATTGTTCATTGCAAAGGCGTAACCAGAAACTTGTCGAGGAAGCACCGGCACCGTTTATTTCCGAAGCGGTTGAAAAACGTTTGAGAGAAGCGGCTACAAATATTTGCCGCCATGTCAATTATAGCGGCGTCGGGACTGTCGAATTTCTGTTGGGGCGCAATGATGTTGTTTCCTTTCTCGAAGTCAATACGAGATTGCAGGTCGAGCATCCTGTGACAGAAGAAACAAGCGGGATTGATGTGGTGGTTGAACAATTCCGTATTGCCGAAGGTTTGCCTTTGACAATTGATAAAACGCCGTCACCTATCGGCCACGCCATCGAATTTCGCATCAATGCCGAGGATGTCGGACGCGGATTTTTGCCGTGTCCTGGAAAAATTACAAAGTTTTCGCCGCCGTCTGGCCCCGGTGTGCGGCTTGATAGCGGTGTGGTCGAAGGCGGTATTGTTGCCCCGCAATTTGACTCGATGATTGCAAAATTGATTATTACCGGAAGAACCCGCGAAGAAGCGTTAAAACGTGCCGCACGGGCTTTGCAAGAATTTGAAATTGAAGGGGTTGCAACGGTCTTGCCATTTGACCGGCTTGTTATTCAACATCCGGATTTTATTGGAGAAAACGGCTTTAAAGTTTATACACGCTGGATCGAAAACGATTTTGCCGAAAAACTGGCTATGGAAAAAAGAGCCGATAAAACTGAGCCGCAAATCGAGCGTTTCGATATTGAAATCGACGGAAAGCGGGTGGAACTCGGTTTGCCGTTCCGGTTTTTGAAATTGCTTGAAGGGGCGGGGAGTGCAGTCAATGGAGCACAAAATCCGCATTCCGAAGGCGGAGAAATCATGAAGGCCGATAAGGGCGCTGGTGATATTGCCGCACCAATTCCCGGAACGATCAAAGCTTGGCTTGTCGAGGACGGCAAAAAAGTCGAAGAAGGTTCGACTGTAGCCGTTATGGAAGCCATGAAAATGGAAACCGGTATCAAAGCCGAAACAAGCGGAACACTGGACATTATAAAACCGGCGGGCAGTATCACCAATGCCGGGGAAGTGATCGCCCGTATCCGATAGAAATCGGAAGCTTTAAAAATCGGCATCCGGAATTTAAAACCGTTTTTAAACCGGAGAAGCCAAGAACGGAAAACCTGCCGGTTTGGCACGTGAAACAAGCGTTCTGGAAGAGAGACCAGCCTATAGAAAGAGGCCGGTTTTCTTCAAGAATGTTAATTTTACAAGTTCAAGCAGTGTTGCGGATATTTTGACTGCCAATTCCCACCATGCTGTGTGTTTTGAGCCGTTCGTTAGAAGCCGGATGTCGTCAGAATATCGGGGGCTTTCCCTTAAGAGAGCAAAAAAAATTCCACGCCCGTAATGCTTTTATAGCCGTCAGCGCCTTTTGTAACAGCGTATTTTCCGATTTTGATCGGGCAATGACTGAAATAGCACGCGCCATGACTGCAAACTTGAGAAAAGATAATTGTTTCTGCCGATCATTCAAAATTTTCAAAGCGGGAGCCAGTCCCGGTTGCACCTATAGAGGATATTGATTATCTCGTAACTGATAAAAAGCCCGATATGATATCGGATGAAGTTTATAACAGTTTGGCGGCAAAGCACTTGTGTAGCTCTTGATCCTTGTCGCAAAAACCGCATTGTTGTTTCGGAGTTCTTCGCGAACATTGCCGTTTTGGAATTTTTCGGCAACAATGCAGGAAAGAGTTGGAAAGGTTACCCGTGTCACCTAAAAATGATTGTTCTAACCCTCTGCCGGAACATTATGTCACCCGTTATTATAAAAGTGGTCCGCTCAATGCGCTCACCGATGTTGCCGGTGTCAAAGTAGGCCATGTCACGATCAAGGAAGGGGATGCTATCCGCACCGGCGTCACAGCGATTGTTCCGCATTCCGACAATATTTTTAAAAACAGGATACCGGCCGGTTTCAGCGCATTTAACGGTTATGGAAAATTTGCAGGCTCTGTTCAGGTGGAAGAACTTGGCGAGCTTGAAACACCGATATTGCTCACCAATACACTTGCAACCGGTCGTGCGATTGAAGCACTGATCTATTACACTTTGCATGAAAAGGGCAATGAAAACGCAACTTCGATTAACGCTGTTGTCGGTGAAACCAATGATTCACGGCTGAATAATATACGGGCTTTGCGTCCGAGCTTTGATGAAATGCTCGAAGCTTTGAAAATTGCCCGCTCCGGCCGTTTTGAAGAAGGGGCGGTGGGAGCCGGTACCGGCACAGTGGCCTTCGGCCTTAAAGGTGGTATTGGCACGGCCTCGCGCCTCGTTAAAATGGGTGACAAAACCTATACAATCGGCATTCTCGTGCAGTCGAATTTTGGTGGGCATCTTGGAATTCTCGAAAAGAGCGACATAAATTATTCCGTACCGGGTGCTGATAAAGACGGGTCGATTATGATGATTGTTGCAACCGATGCGGCCCTCGATTCAAGACAATTGAAACGGCTTGCTAACCGGACATTCGGGGGGCTTGCCAAAAGCGGAGCGGCGTTGAGCAATGGCTCGGGCGATTTTGCCCTTGCTTTTTCTACGGCAAAAGAACTCCGCCATAGGGAAGAAGAATCGCACATGGTTGCTGTTCCCCATATTGACGACCGCGCCCTCTCGCCCATGTTCGAGGCGGTGATAGAAGCAACAGAAGAAAGCATTTTACGGTCTTTATGGATGGCTGAAGATATGTCGGGCGTTAATGCTGCAACCATGAAACCGTCGCATTTTATCTCGCTTGCCACACTTATCAACAATGCCGCAACAAGCTGATTTTTAAAGGAAAATAGGAAGCCCTCAAGCAATTTATATGCCAGTTTTAAAAGTTTTTGAAAAAAACACTTGAACGACAAGCACGATTTAGTGAATAAAACCGGCTTTGACGGTTTTAAAAAAAGGTAAAGCAGGAATGCGCCCGCAAAATATATATTCGGCGGCATTTTTAATCGTGAGCGATCTTTTCTTGTGCCATGGCGGCCAAGAAAGCAAGATTCTGGTGATTGTATCATAGCAAGACAGTTTAAAGGCGTTGTCCATGACAACGGGTTGCTCTGTCCTTGGTTTTGCCTAAAACAACCATAGTGGGTAGAAAGAATTTGAGAAAAAACCTTTCGTTGAATTTTGAGTACGTTAAAAAAGCGGGTGAAGTCAGCTTTTTCAAACGCGTTCCGGAAAGCGGTTGAAATGTCGGAAGAAAAGAGGTTGGTCAATTTGGATGCGCCGCTGTTAAACGTAAAAGGCCTTGATGTCGATTTCAAAACCGAAGACGGCAATTTCCGTGCGGTGAAGTCGCTTGATTTTTCGGTCAATGCCGGTGAAACATTGGCAATAGTGGGCGAAAGCGGTTCAGGAAAATCGGTGACGTCGCTCTCTATCATGCGTCTTATCGAATTCGGCGGTGGTAAAATTTCTTCCGGCGAGGTGCTCTTTAACGACAAGAATGCAGTGCGCGATCTTACAAAGCTCACCCAATCGCAAATGAATAGCGTTCGCGGCAAAAATATTGCGATGATATTTCAGGAACCGATGACATCGCTCAATCCTGTTTTCACCATAGGTGACCAGATTGGCGAGGCGATCCGCCTTCATCAGGGGGGTACGCACAAGGAAGTGCGTCAGGAAGCGCTTGCCATGCTTGAAAAGGTGCGTATTCCCGATGCCAAGGGGCTTCTTGATCGCCACCCGCACCAGCTCTCCGGTGGTATGCGTCAAAGGGTGATGATTGCAATGGCACTTGCCTGTCGCCCGCAGCTTCTCATTGCCGACGAACCGACAACCGCGCTTGATGTAACAATTCAGGCGCAGATTTTGCGCCTTATCCGCATGTTGCAGGACGAGCTTGGTATGGGCGTGGTCTTTATCACCCATGATATGGGTGTGGTTGCCGAGGTTGCCGACCGCGTGCTTGTGATGTGTCGTGGCGACAAGATAGAGGAAGGCACGTCGAACGAAATTTTCAAGCACCCGCAAGCACCTTATACGCAAGCTTTGCTTGCCGCAGTTCCGCAACTTGGTGCACTTGCCAATGAAAAATTGCCACGTCCATTCGATATACGCACAACCGGTAAAGATAAGGTTCAAGCACTGCCGCAGAATACAGTGAGGCAAGATGATGTTGTGCTTGATGTGAAGAAACTTGTAACCCGTTACGATGTCAAAAAGAACTTTTTTGGCAAGGTGACAGGGCGGGTTCATGCTGCCGAGCAGGTGAGCTTTTCCATTAAAGCGGGTGAAACGCTGGCACTTGTCGGTGAAAGCGGTTGCGGCAAATCCACTGTCGGGCGCACGATCATGCAATTGACCGAACCGAGGAGCGGCGAAATTCTGCTTCACGGGCGCGACATTTTAAAAATGGATAATGCCGAGCGCCACAAGATACGCCAGAACATCCAATATGTGTTTCAGGATCCGTTTGCCTCGCTTGATCCGCGCTTGACTGTCGGCTTTTCGATTGCCGAACCTTTGTTGACGCATAAACTCGTTCCCGCAAACAAGGTTGACGAGCGCGTGCAGGAATTGTTGCAGGCGGTAGGCCTGCCGCCACATGTGGCGCGCCGTTACCCGCATGAATTTTCCGGTGGCCAGCGTCAACGCCTGTGTATTGCCCGCGCATTGGCCTGCGGGCCGGAACTCCTCATTGCCGACGAGGCAGTGGCAGCCCTTGATGTTTCCATTCAGGCGCAAATTGTCAATCTATTGATGGACTTGCAAAGAAAATTGGGGTTATCCTATCTTTTTATCAGCCATGATATGGCTGTGGTGGAGCGTATCAGTCACCGTGTGGCGGTGATGTATCTTGGCCAGATTGTCGAAATCGGTCCAAGGCAGGCAGTATTCAATCATCCGCTTCACCCTTATACGCAGCGTTTGCTTGCCGCCGTACCGATAGCCGATCCGGCGCGCCGTTTTATCGAGCGGCCACTTATTGAAGGGGAAGTGCCAAGCCCTGTAAGGGAACCGGGTAATGAACCTTTGGTCGAGCCGCTCATTGAAGTAGAGCCGGAACATTTTGTTGCCTGTCATCCGGTGGGCATTTTTGAACGCGTTGAACAATCGGGTCTATTGTTTGAAGGAGAGGGAAAATGAAGCTTGTTAAACGATATTTTGCAGCCGGACTGGTTTCGGTATTGGCAGCAATGCCGGTTTGGGCTGAAGCCAAACCTTTGGCTGTCGGTGTCGAATTCAACCTCACCAAACTTGACCCCACCAATATCAATGACACATTGACAATGACATCGCTGCGCACAGTCTATCAGGGGCTGTTGGGTTTCGACAAGGATTACAAGATTATTCCGCTTCTGGCCGAACGTTATGAAGCCTCTAGCGACGCCAAGGAATTTACCTTTTATTTGCGTAAAGGCGTCAAATTCCATGACGGTACGGATTTTAACGCCGAGGCAGTGAAATTCAATCTTGACCGTTTGGCCAATCCGGAAAACAAATTGTCGCGGCGGGTGTTGATTTCGATGCTCGACCATGTCGACATTGTCGATGATTATACAATCAAAATTTATCTCAAAGAGCCTTATGGTGCGCTGCCTTCCTCGCTTGCCCACCCCGGCACAATGATGATTTCTCCGGCAGCAATCAAGAAATATGGCAAGGATATTGATCGTCATCCTGTCGGAACCGGACCGTTCAAATTCAAAAGCTGGAGCGGTGATATTTTCGAGGTGACAAAGAACGAAAATTATTGGGGTAAAGTTGCCGATGTCGATGGCGTTGTCATCCGCTCGGTTCCCGAAAGTGGCGCCCGTTTTGCCATGTTGCAGGCCGGCGAATTGCAATATGTGCCGGATTTTCCTTCCGAACTTGTTGAAGTTGCCAAAAAAATACCGACACTTGACGTAACAACAGCCCCGTCGATCTATGAATTTTATACATCGATGAATGTCATGAAAAAACCTTTTGACGACATCAGGGTTCGCAAAGCCCTGAACTATGCCGTCAACAAGGAAGCTTTCTGCAAGGTTGTCCTGAACGGTTATTGTGAACCGGCAACATCGTCGATTCCGCCGCTATTGCGCTTTTATACCAATGTCGGGCAATATGAATATAACCCTGAAAAAGCCAAACAATTGCTGGCCGAGGCAGGCTATGCAAACGGTTTTGAAACAGAGGTTTTTTCAAGAAACAGCACGGCCGTTATTCGTGCCATGCAGTTTTTGCAACAGGAACTTGCCAAGGTCAATGTCAAGGTTACGGTAACGCCGCTTGAAGCCGGTGTCGAGGCTGACCGTGTCTGGGGGGCCGAGACACCTGAAAAATCCGACGTGCAAATGCTTTATAGCGGCTGGTCGGCTTCAACAGGTGATGCCGATTATGGTTTGCGTCCGCTCCTTGCCAGCGAAAGCTTTCCGCCCAATCTCTATAACACCTCCTATTATAAAAATGAAAAGGTCGATCAGGCTCTCGCCGAAGGCATAAAAACCGCCGACGATACAAAACGTGCGGAAGCTTATAAAATTGTCCAGCAAACGGTGTTTGAAGATGCGCCATGGATTTTCCTTGGCGAAAAGCAGAATATTTCTGCGAAAACCAAAAAATTGTCAGGCGTTTATATGTTGCCCGATGGCGGTTTCTCGCTTGATGGCGCCAAATTTACCGATGAATGAAAATAAGGGTGGCAGCCTTGCTGCCGCTTTTTGAAAACTTTTATCATTAAACCAATAAATCTCGACAAACCAACGAAATGGATGATTGATGTTGAATTTGAAACGATTGCTTGCTGCGGGGCTCGTTTGTACCACCATGTTGATGCCGGCTCTGTCAGAAGCCAAAACGTTGACGGTTGCAGTTCCTGTCAATCTGACAAAACTCGACCCGACCAATATCAATGATACATTGACCATGACTTCGCTCCGGACGATTTATGAAGGCTTGTTGGGGTTCGACAAGGATTTGAAAATTGTACCGCTTCTGGCCGAACGTTATGAAGCTTCAAGCGATGCCAAAGAATTTACCTTCTATTTGCGTAAAGGCGTGAAGTTCCATGACGGGGCAGACTTTAATGCGCAGGCAGTCAAAATCAATCTTGAACGGCTTGCAAGTCCTGAAAACAAATTGTCGCGTCGCGTTCTTGTTTCCATGCTCGACCATGTCGACATTGTTGATGATTATACGGTCAAGGTAATCCTCAAAGAACCATATGGGGCTTTTCCTTCTTCCATGGCGCATACCGGAACCATGATGATTTCTCCGGCGGCTCTTGAAAAATATGGTCGCGATATTGACCGCCACCCCGTTGGCACCGGCCCGTTTATTTTCAAAAACCGTTCAAGCGACACGCTTGAAGTCATAAAAAACGACCATTACTGGAATGGCACTGTCGGCGTTGACGGTGTCACCATTCGTTCGGTTCCGGAAAATGGTGCGCGTTTTGCCATGTTGCAGGCGCAAGAAGTGCAATTCGTTCCCGATTTTCCGCCGGAACTTTTTGCCGTTGCGCAGAAGATGCCCAATCTGGTTGTGACCAAAGAACCGTCTATTGCCGAATATTATGTGGCAATCAACACAATGAAAAAGCCGTTTGACGATGTGCGTGTGCGTCAGGCTATGAATTATGCAGTTGATAAAAATGCCTTCTGCAAAGTTGTGATGAACGGTTTTTGCGAACCGGCGACATCACCTATTCCGCCACTCCTGAAATATTACACCAATGTCGGTCAATATGAATATAATATCGAAAAAGCCAAACAGCTTTTGACAGAAGCCGGTTATCCGAATGGTTTCAACACCGAAATTTTCGGCAAAAACAGCACCATGGTCATTCGCGGTTTGCAGTTTTTGCAGCAGCAATTGGCGGCGGTGAATATCAAAGTGAATGTTACACCGCTTGAAGCCGGTGTCGAGGCTGACCGCGTATGGGGCGCAAGAACACCCGAAGAATCGACAGTGCAAATGCAGTTTGGCGGCTGGTCGGCATCAACCGCCGATGCCGATTACGGAATGCGCCCGCTTTTTTCGAGCGAAAGTTTCCCGCCCAATCTCTTCAATGTTGCCTATTATAAAAATGCCGAGGTCGACAAAGATCTTTCAGATGCCGTTAAAACGGCAGATGACACAAAACGCGCCGAACTTTACGGCAAAGCACAAAAGATCATCTTTCAGGATGCACCATGGATATTCCTTGGTCAGAAAGACGTGCTTTCCGGCAAAACAAAGAACCTTGAAGGTGTTTATGCATTGCCGGATGGCGGTTTTCTTTTGAAAGATGCAAAATTTGCCGATTGAGACGGAGTTTTTTGAATTGAACCCGTGGTTAGCAATTGGAACACGGGTTTTTAAACTGGATAATAACGGAGAATAGGCGCGTGTTCGCGCCATTCACTCTAAAGTTCGGGATTTTCGATGTTTGCTTTTATTATCAAACGCCTGCTTTCCATCATACCGGTGATTTTTGTCATATCACTGATCGTATTCGGTTTTGTGCGGCTTTTGCCGGGCGATCCTGCCCGTCTTGCAGCCGGTGTTGATGCCGATGCGGAAACAGTGGAAGCCATGCGCTCGCAACTTGGGCTTGATCGGCCGATATGGGCGCAATATGTGACCTTTGTGGAAAACGCCGTTCATGGTGATTTTGGCGAATCCTTGAAAACCCGCAAACCCGTTTCCTCGGAAATTGGCGAACGTTTTATGCCAACTGTCTGGCTCACCGTTTTTTCGATGATCTGGTCAACCATATTGGGGCTACTCATCGGTGTTTTTTCGGCGGTCAAAAGAGGGCGTTGGCAGGATTATACCGGTATGGTTGTGGCCGTTTCAGGCATTTCATTTCCGGTCTTCTGGCTTGGCCTTCTCTTGATCAATCTCTTTTCTGTGCGCCTTGGCCTTCTGCCAACCGGCGGTTATGGAACGGCACTTCATTTTATCATGCCGTCATTTACACTCGGCGTCGGGGTTGCTGCTGTTATGGCGCGCTTTTCGCGTTCGGCCTTTATCGAAATATCACGTGAGGATTATATCCGCACTGCGCGCGCCAAGGGGGTTCCCGAACGTCTGGTGACATGGAAACACACATTGCGCAATGCGCTTATTCCGGTCATCACCATGGTGGGTCTGCAATTCGGCTTTTTGCTTGGTGGCTCGATTGTTGTCGAAACAGTGTTTTCCTGGCCGGGTCTTGGAAGACTGTTGATCGATTCAGTGTCCTATCGCGACTATCCGGTTCTTCAGGCGCTGATCTTGCTCTTTTCACTAGAGTTCATCCTTATCAATCTTCTGGTTGATGTTCTCTATGCTTTTGTTAATCCGGAGATCCGTTACTCATGAGTGCGAACACTTCATCCGATACACTCGTTGCCGAGGCAACGCGCAAGCCCTTCGGCGAATTTTTGCGCCGTTTCGCGCACCAGAAAGCGGCAATTGTGGCACTTGTTTTTCTGCTTTTGTTGATCGGCTCGGCTATTTTCGCTCCTTTATTCATGACGCTTGATCCCAATAGTGCCGACTATAATGCCATTTTGCAGGGTTCATCTGCCGCCCACTGGGCGGGAACCGATGAATATGGCCGCGACATATTTACCCGCATCATTTATGGCGGGCGTATTTCTCTGGCAGTCGGTTTTCTATCGGTTACGCTTGGCGGTCTTATCGGGGTGTTTCTGGGAATTCTTGCAGGCTTTTATGGCGGCTTTCTTGACTCGCTTATTATGCGCATTTCCGATGTGCTGTTTGCCTTTCCCGGCATTTTGCTTGCCATTGCCGTCATTGCTATTCTGGGGCCGGGAATTGACAATGTAATTTATGCGGTTGCAGTGTTTTCTGTACCCGTTTTTGCCCGCCTTTCGCGCGGGACGACGCTTTCGATGAAAAAGGCTGTCTATATTGATTCAGCGCGCGCCATCGGTGTTTCCGATCATATGATTGTATTGCGCCATTTGCTGCCCGGAACCTTGCCCAATGTGATTGTTTATTTTTCCATGCGTATCGGCACGTCTATTTTAACCGCTGCAAGCCTTTCTTTTATCGGCCTCGGTGCCCAACCACCAAGCTCCGAATGGGGCGCAATGCTTGCAGCAGGCCGCAGCTATATGGGCGTTGCCGACCACCTCACCCTTTATCCGGGTATTGCAATTTTCGTTACGGTTTTGGCCTTCAATGTTTTCGGCGATGGCTTGCGTGACGCGCTCGATCCCAAAATCGACGTCAATTGACCGGCGTCGGAACGCTATTTTTTAAAATAGCCTGAAATGGTTTTTTGAAAGGACTTTGAAATGTCGTCTCCTGTAAAACCGGTTATCGCCATTCATGGTGGCGCCGGCACAATGCGCTCGAAAGATATGACGGAAGAAAAGGAAAAAGCCTATCGTCATGGGCTGACATTGGCACTTGAGGCAGGGCGCGCTGTGCTGAAGGCAAATGGCTCGGCCATTGACGCGGTCACTGCTTCCGTTATGGCACTTGAAGACGATCCGCTTTTCAATGCCGGTCGTGGTGCTGTTTATACCACCAACCGCACGCAGGAAATGGATGCCGCCATCATGGACGGGCGTGACCGCAATGCCGGTGCCGTTGCCGGAATTTTCGGGCCGCGTCATCCGGTTCTTGCAGCCCGCGCTGTTATGGAAAAAACCGAACATGTTTTTCTTGCCGGTGAAGGAGCCAATGAATTTTGCCGCGAGATCGGGCTTGAGATCAAACCGGCCGAATGGTTTTACACCGAACGGCGCATGAAAGCGCTTGAACAGGAAATGGAGCGCCGCCGCAATGGCGGGGAAGAAAATGACCCTTCACGGCGCCATGGCACAGTCGGCGCGGTTGCCTGTGATGTTTTTGGCCATGTAGCGGCGGCAACATCGACCGGCGGAATGACTGCCAAGTTCCCTGGTCGTGTCGGCGATAGTCCGGTTATCGGTGCCGGTACATGGGCAGATGACAAAACCTGTGCAGTTTCGGCAACCGGACATGGCGAATATTTCATCCGCTATGCCGCAGCGCACGAAATCGACGCCCGTATCCGCTGGGGAAAAGAAACACTTGAAGAAGCCGCGCAATCGGTTGTCAAAGATCTCGCAAAAATCGGCGGCGAGGGCGGGCTTATTGCCGTCAATGCCAAGGGCGAAGTGTGCCTGCCTTTCAATAGCGAGGGAATGTATCGCGCATGGATGGGGCAGGATGGCGAAATCCATACCGGCATTTATTGATTTTCCGGCAATTGGTGATTGTTCGTTAAGTTTGTCAAGCGAAGGGGAAACTGTTTCCCTTTGCTTGGCATTTATGCTTTGAAGTCGGTTTCAGAATTTTATTTCGATACCGGTTTGTAAGCTTTCTTTTCGGGAACATTTTAAGCCGGAAAAATCATAAGCCCGCTTTTGTAAAATGTGCCAAGATCGGCGCGGAAATTTGAAGCTTCACAATCGAAAAGCCGGTCATATTCTACATTGAAAGCCGGTCATATCCCATATTGTGTTGAATGGGGAACCGGTCATCCAAAAACATAAAAAAGCGGGCTTTCACCCGCTTTCATGGTTCATGAAAAGTTCAAGCCTTCTCTCACATGACAGAAGCGGCAAGTGCAGAAACAGCGCTCATCCAGCCGATTGCATCACGAACCGAATTGCAATCAAAGCCTATTGTTACGGCATCAATACGCTTGGCAGGAGGTAGATGTGCGGCCTGATCGGCAAGGGCCGGCAAAAGAACCTCGAATTTCACCATAAAAGGTGGGCGTATAATAAGGGGTTTCATTTCATGCCTGTTCTTGACGGCTTCAAAGGCGGCTGCTTTTATTTTTTCGCAAGATTTTGTGGGCGAAAGAGAACGCGCGGCACGATTGGCATAAGCATGTTTGACTGTTGCAAATCTCGCTTTGGGGAAGAATTCCCTGTTTTGTTCTTCAAGGCAATTGTCGCCGGTTAAAAGCCCGACAGGAATACCGAGTTCGCCCGCATAAGCGCCATAAATGCCGGGTTCACCCAATCGTTTGTCACCAAGATAGACAGCACGGAAAGCGCGGCTGTTGGTGGTGTGGGCAAGCACGCCTTCAAGACTTGCTCCGGCATGGTGGCCAACAAGAAAAACCATGTCGAAACCGCCATCGGCAAGCCCGCAAGCCATATTTTGCGGTTTCGGTTTTCCCTGAATAAGTTCGGCATCGGGATGGAGGAGTTCGGGAACAAGATTGACCATTGCACCATGGGAATCGTTCACAACAACTTCTTTTGCACCGGCTTCAAATGCACCGGTAACAGCAGCATTGACTTCGTTGGTCATCAGGCGGCGCGCCCGTTCATATTCGGCATTGCCGGATGAACATTGCTGGGGGATAACCACACCGGCCACCCCCTCTATATCGGCTGAAATGTAAATTTTCATAAAATTCTCGTTGTCCTGTTTTTTTAAAATCCGCGACCGGTCGAAAGCCGGTGCTTAAAAACAAACAGAAGGTTGGAACCTTCTGTTATAGAGACAAAGAGTATGACAGAAAGTGAATTAGTGATGCAAGGAATAGAAGCGGAAACTTGGACAAATTCCAGTCCAAGACAGAAAGTTCATTGTTGAAGACAGAAAGTTCCCCGTCGAAGACAAAAGTAACTTGTCGAAGATAAAAGTTTTTCGTGAAAATTTCCGCTTTGGCTATTCCTTGCAATCCCCCGCTAAAGTTTTTTCATATGTCTTTCGGCAAGATAACCGAAACCGACACCGAGTATCAGCCACAATATGGCTTGAATACCGAAAGTCGCAATGCGGAAATGCCACAAGACATCAGCCGAAAAGTCGGCTGGAACTTCGTTGACAACCGGCATAATGAAATAGACGATACCCATGAATACAGCATAGCCGATCATAGCAATAATCGCCGCATTAAGCCCGCCGAATTTGGCTTTAAGCCGGTTTGCCGCAACATAAACCAGAACCATGGCAAGAAGCGACACCAGAATAAGCGCGAAATAGTCTTCGGTACGCGAAACAATGGTTTCCGGTTGCCCGACCGCTGGCGGGTTGGATGGATATTTCAACTGTGGCACCAATACCACCGAAATAAAGGCAGAAGCCGAAATCAGTAGACTTGTGGCCATGATGTTCAATTTTCCTAACCGTCCGAAAGCATAGCTGCAAAAGCAGGAAAAAAGCCCGCCTGCCCCCGCACCAAAAACCACAAGTGCAGTCAAAAGGCCAAAACCGGCTTGTGTTTTTCGGCTGACAACTTCTTCTTCAGCTTCATGGGAATGGCCACTTTGCGCTTCCTCTGCCGCTTCATGGGATTCTTCAAAAGCAATGGCACGATCAACATAAGGCTCGCCGTAAAGGCGGGCAAATCCGAACGCAATAAGACCGGCAACGAGGCCGACCAACATGCCCCGATAAAGGAGTGAACCCATTATTCTATCTCCTCAGTGACATGGAAAGCCGAGAAGATGGCGCCCATCATGAACAAATTCATGAATGGTGGTGCCGCTGAAAAGCGACAATGCACCTTGCTCTGTGGTGATGAAATAAAGTGCGATGAGGCAAATAAGACCGCCAAATATAGCCCATGGCAAAATGGCTTTGACCGGAATGGTTTTGGCCGGAACAAATATGGTTTGCGGCGCATGCGCCGTTTTAATAGACATGAAACCTCCTTCAGGATAACGCGTCCTTGAGTTTAAGGAAAAAGCAATCAAATCGAAGTTCTGGCTTCTGTCCCATGATTGGTAGACAGTCACAGTGGCGCGACCGCCCCGGATTGACACCGGGTTCCACGAAGTTGAATGTGAGGCTCACCATAGTCTCAAGCAAAATCCCTGTCAAATTCTGTTTGAAACTACTAGATTACTGTCTGTGACAATTTAGAAATTGATCGTGTTTGAAATGCAGAAAAGATCGGGAAGCGAAATGGCGGAAATTATTATTATGACTCATGGCATGACACGCGCCGAACAGCGTGGCATTTTTCCCGGTAATGAAAGTCTTGATAGCGATGTTCTTTTGCCCGAAAAATTTTCGGTTCAAAAGGGCATGAATATTGTTTGCGCCAATCTTACCTCATCTATCCGCACAGTCGAATTATTGGGGCTTGATTTCAAAATAGATTTCTCAATTCCTGTTATCGATTACGGGCATTGGCACGCGAAAGCCTTGAAAGAACTCGCAAATAAAGAGGAAGACGAGCTTGAGCAATGGCTGAGTGACCCCTATTCAGCTCCGCATGGGGGAACCACTTTCAAAACTCTTTATGACAAGACCGTAGACTGGCTTGAACAGGCAAACTATGCCGAACCGACATTGATTGTCGCCGACGCCAATTTTTTGCGAATGGTTATGATTGACGTGTTGAAAGCACCACTTTCATCTTTGTTTAAAATTGATATTGCTCCGCTCACATCTATAAAATTTGTGAAACGTCACGATCATTCAAAAATTTCATTGTTCCCCTCGAATATCGAATGACTGACAGATCAATAAAGCCGTGGCTTTAGCCAGAACTCACGAGTTTCACCCCGCTTTTTTTACGACCGGGCAGGCGGCATTTTTATCATCCTGAGCTACGAAGGCTAGCGGGCGTTCGAGATTTTGCTTTTTTCAAGTCTTATGGGAATAGTCTTCTGTTGGTCAAAATTTTCCATGCAACCGGAAAGTGTTCCAAGATGCACGAGGTTTTCCGAAAAGCGGAAATCGCGCGTAAAAATGGCAAGATTACCCCAAGGAATATAATAGGTAACGTCACCTTTTTCGGGATTAAACCCTTTTGGCTGTGTTTTGACATCAAGCTTTTTCGGCAAGGTGGCAATTTTTTCGGTTTTGTTAAAATCTTCAAGCGTAAGTTCGAGCGGCAACTCACTTATTAAATCACGCGCTTCATCACTGTCATCAAGCTTGATCGTGCAGGTTTTTCCGGTATCGTTAAAAACAATATCGATCTGGTTCATGTCATTTTCACCTTTCAAAGTTTGGCTTTGCGCTTCTTCACTTGAAACAGCTAGAAATGCGAGACTTGTAAGGAAAAGACCTGAAAATAAACCGAAGAAACCGTTGGCAAGTCGTCTTACAAATTGTTTATGAAAACCTGCCATTCAAACAAGCCCCTCAATGTTGATACGATAGGTTTTTGCTGCAACTTTATAAAACAGATTGTCTTTTTCTTCTTTTGATGCGCCCGAAACGCATAATTTCAACGCATTCCATAGCGGCACATATCCGCATGAACGCCCGTCCATCGGATAATCGCTTTCCATCATCGAGCGTTCAACGCCGAAAGCGTCTATTGCTGTTTCAATATAAGGCCGCCAGAGTGTGACAAGCTCTTTACTGGTGACGACATCTTTACGCTCGTGCAAATTGAAACCGAAAAACGGCAGACCGAGCCCGCCAATTTTACAGACGACATTTTGTCGTTTTGCAAGCTCTCGAAGATTGTTTCGCCATGTTTGAAGCGCTTCTTTCTTTTCTTTCTCGTCAAGGCCCAAAGCCATAACGTGCCCCATATTGTTCAACACAATAACAAGGTCGGGAAAAGCATCGGCAAGCTTTGCAATTTGTGGCAATTGGTGGTGAAAAGCGCCAATGTCGAATGTGAGATGGCGCTTTTCAACTTCGGCAAGACCTTTTGTAAAATCGGGGTGGTTTACAAGGTCATGCGGTGGCCTATTGGTCACAAATTTGAATGGCAACGGGCTTTTATCATCAATGATATTTTGTCTGACACCTTTAAAGCGAGTGCCTGCCCGTTCAATACATGTATCAAGGAGCGGTGCAATTTTTTCGCCAAAACGCAAGTCGGCATATCCGACAATTCCATCCGCTACTTTGATTTTGCCATAAACGCCGCTGTCGGACATTGCCGCTACACCGTTTGCAAATTCCACTTCACCAACAGGGCGCATAACTTCCGGCTCTGAATGAGATATGAAAGCCTGTGTTTCTACATAAACCGAAGCGATAATATTATGGCCAGAGCGGGCATCTTTAAGATAGTCCTTCAAAAGATAAGTAAGCGGAGGACGGTCGAAAAGGTGATGATGGGCATCAATGATCGGCTGAAGCGGTTCGATAACGGTTTCATCCTTGCCTTTGCCAATCTGGCTCATGAGAGATCACCTTTTCCTACCGTTAATTAATCGTCATCATGGTCGATGGCTTTGGCTTCTTCCGGCCCGTAACGGTCTCCATGAATTGGAATTGCCGACAAAGTGCGGTTGATTTTTTCAACATCCGCATCATCCAATGTAATATCCACGGCTGCGAGATTTTCATTAAGATGGGCAAGCTTCGTTGTGCCCGGTATTGGCACAATCCACGGATGTTGTTTTAGTAACCAGGCCAGTGCAAGTTGAGGTCCGGTGACACCTTTATCCAAAGCAAGTTTATCAAGTGCGTCCACAAAGGGGCGGTTTGCTTTCATGTTTTCTGCCGAATAACGCGGCTTTCCATAACGCAAATCGGTTTTCATGAATTTGGTATTTTCGTTGAGAACACCTGTGAGATACCCGCGCCCCAATGGGCTGAATGGCACAAAACCGATGCCCATTTCTTCAATTGCCGGGAAAATGCGTTTTTCGGGTTCGCGCCACATTAACGAATATTCGCTTTGTAAAGCTGTGACCGGCTGCACGGCATGAGCGCGCTTGATTGTTTTGACACTTGCTTCCGAAAGGCCGAAATGCAAAACTTTTCCTTGCCTGATAAGGTCTTTGACAGTTCCTGCCACATCTTCGATCGGTACATCCGGATCGACACGATGTTGATAGAGAAGATCAATATGATCGGTGCGCAACCGTTTTAATGAACCTTCAACAACAGCGCGGATATGATCCGGTTTGCTGTTGAAACCCGGTAATTGTTTTCCGTCTACAATGTTGAAACCGAATTTCGTTTCGATCACCACTTCGTTGCGAAAAGGTTCAACAGCTTCGCCAACAAGTGTTTCATTCAAAAGCGGTCCATAAACTTCCGCCGTGTCAAAAAGTGTCACGCCCTGATCGAAAGCAGTGCGGATGAGCTTGACCATTTCCTGATGGTCGGCAATCGGCCCGTGTGCTCCGGTCATGACCATGCATCCAAGCCCCATAGCAGAGACTTCAAGACTATTTGCACCGGAACCCAGAACACGTTTTTTGCTTATCATTGTTGTTGTCCCTTTAAAATTCTTATGCGACTGCAATTCTTGTGCTCGTGCAGCTTGCGGCAGTGCTGTGAAAAGCGGCGCTGCCATCAATAGAGCCAAAGCGGTGAGAACCTGCCGACGGTTGCCATTCAACGAATGCATGTTTTTTAATTGTTCCATCGTGTTCCATTCCTTCTAATTTTATTCCCTCCCTCAACTCCCTTAAATTTACGTCATGGGAAGAGGAATGTTTACCGAGGTAGAATTGTTTGAAGTGATGAATAGAATTCATGAAAAAAGGAATATCGAGCGGAATACAAAATGAAAGCGTGAGGCAAAAAACGAAAGTGAAAACGTGTGGCACAAATTTTATTCAAATCGTTTTGCGACTATTTTGTTTGAAATAATTGTCGCCTCAGCCGGTTTTATAATTCATGAATATCAATCATAGCTTTAATAAAAAAATTCATGAAATCACAACGATAAAATATTGTTAAAACTTGCGTGTCGGGTGACAGGAAGATACCGGGTTTTTTGAATAATCAGTCACGGTTTTTTAGAGGTTTTGGCGAAGATGAAAATAGCAATTGTTTATCACAGTGGCTTCGGGCACACGGAAAAATTGGCGCATTATGTCGAAGAGGGAGCGAAAGAAGTACAAAATGCCGAAACATTTTTGATCGGGCTTGATGAAAAACCGGTCGATTGGAACCTGCTTGAAAAAGCCGATGCCATTATTTTCGGCTCGCCCACTTATAATGGAACGGTGAGCGCACGTTTCAAACAATTCATGGAAGATTCAACCGGTCCGGCTTTTGTTGAACAGAAATGGCGCAACAAGATTGCAGCGGGTTTTACCAATTCGGGAGCCGAACATGGCGACAAGCTCAACAGTTTGATGACAATGAGCCTTTTTGCCGCCCAACATGCGATGATATGGGTCAATCTCGGTCTGCTTTCCGGTAAAACACGCAATGATCTTAATGGTATCGGAAGCTGGCTCGGCGCTATGGCGCAGTCGGACAATGCGTCACCGGATGTCACGCCGAAAATAGAAGATCTGAACACAGCCAAATATCTCGGACATCATGTGGCAGAAATTACCAAACAATTTTGTAACGGCAAATAAACAGTCCATTGTACTGGCACGCTTGAACCACGCGAAAAGCTTGGCGCTTTTTAAACCAGCTTACTCGCGCTTTCTTTAGGCATTTGTTTTTTCAAATTTGACGGGCAGAGGGTTCAGTTTAAAAAGCCAATGCGCGTTTGAGCTGGCAAACAAGTCTAGCAGGAAAATGCGCGGCTTTAAAATGCTAATTCTTATTTCAAGTCTTTTGCCGTTTATTCAATCGTTCCGGTCTGCGGCTAGAGCGAGGCGGTGGTTGTTCTCTTTGCTTCAACTTTCACAGTCAAATCCAGTCGAATAAACGGCAAGATGAGAGATTGTGCCGGATAACGCTTTGTTTCTAACCAGATGAAGCTTTAAAAACATCACTCCGATCTCTCATGGTTTATAGTTGTCAGATCGAATAACGTCGTTTTAATTCAACGTAACGCTCGTCCGTTTCTACACTGTTATCAGCTTCGACTATTTTTACCCAGATATCATCCATGTCGTAAGGCCATTGACGGGCGTCATCAGGCAAAACTGTAAATAGCAATTCCAATAATTCTTTTGGATAGTCCTGAATAATTTTGTTGTCAGGGTCAGAATTCATTAAATTATAAAAATTGATAGAGTAGGGAGGAATTATCTTATTCAAACGATCTATCACCAATTTTAGTAGAACTGGAAATTGCTCGCCACTTTCTAGTAATAATTCGCAAAACCCAGCAGATACTTCAGTCGACCAAGCAGTCACTTGCTTCGGCCAGATTTTTATAAGTTCGGAGAGGTGTGATTTCCATTGATCGGAAGCGCCGTTTTGATTTCGAATCCGATCTTTAGCTAGTTCTAAGAATCCTGTGCGGAATCTATCATCGGTTTTTGTCAGTAGCTCATGAAGTTCGTCATCTATGCAACATCTTTCAGTCATGTCGTCATTTGTTTTGTCCCATAATTCAAGCATAATATGGTCAATAGTATAAATATCTTCAATGTTAATATTTTTATTTGTATTAATAAATTCAAATAGATCATCTTTAACAATATTGTAAATGTCTAAACGTTGAAGTGCATAAGAGCTTAAAAAACCCGACCATGCAGCGTCGCAGTCGATAGAGTTGCTATTATGTAAAATCGACAGCAAATTTTTTTGGGTCCAATTTTTATCGGTTTTAAAAAACCAATTAATGTCGCTGAACAAAATAGCCTGAACATATGGGCGGGAACCATCAGGCAGCTTCAAGAGGGATTCGATCAATCCAAACCAATCGTGATGAAAATGTTTATCATTAAGGTTGTTTTTAAAACGTTCCGTTAAAATAGCCAGTGTGATTCTTCCTGACGGTGCAAACTTGGCTTCTGAAAACCAATCGGTTATTTTTCCTGAGTTTCTCACAATAGTCGAGAGGTCTTTATCGGGTTCCGTTTGCAATATTTTGACGAGTTTTTTTGCAAGACGAAAAAAAACGGGAATGCATGTGTTTTCATGTATTTCTACAGTATTATAGAGCCAATAACTAACAGGTTCAATAATTATAGCGATCTGTTCATCCGAATAGTTAAGAAGACGATTGGCAATTAAAAGCTTGAAGCGGTTTTGATCAGCTTTGCGAGCATTTGAATGAAAAAATGTTTCCCATGCCCATGGTTGAAAAATGCCCTTTTTGGCTTCAAAG
The DNA here is from genome assembly GCF_048452985.1 of Bartonella sp. P0282. NCBI lineage: Bacteria > Pseudomonadati > Pseudomonadota > Alphaproteobacteria > Hyphomicrobiales > Bartonellaceae > Bartonella > Bartonella sp. P0282. Next base: position 463,719 of record NZ_WTFO01000003.1, on the reverse strand, counting down.
CATAATGCAGAAAATGCATGTACCGGCTTAACTCCTACCAATCCCTTGAACGGGCTGTCGAAAATGCTGAAACAATCGAGACTCGGTTGAATTCTTTTTGCTTCAGGCAATAACTCTGAAATTGGAATGTTTAATAGAGTAGTATAATCAGTATTAGTGGATTCAAAATTGCTAGGCGTGAATTGACCGGCTTTGCGTGCCCTTTCTTCGCTCCAATCAGGGACAATGGACCGAAGTTTTTGAGCTTTTCTTTGCGTTGCTGTCGACAATTTACATCCGTTGGATTTTAGCCAATATAAATACGTCAGGCTTTGCAGCGCTCGACGTTTTTTCCGTGTGGATTGATCTTCCCCTGTAAAGTAAGAAAAATTCTCGAGTAACCTTTTTTCAATCAAGAAACGAGTAACACTGTCCAAATTTACCCAACGTATCGCCAATGTAGACAACAGATACTGTTTATGCTGCTTAGCCCATAATGTTCTGTCTGAAAGGGATGAGATAAACTGCCCGAATTCACCATCGGTAACGATTTCCGCCTTTCCTGCTGCCCATATTCTTAGATGGGCAAAGACAATACCGTCGTTCTGCGGCCAAGATAAGAATTCAAGTTTAGCAGACGAAAGATCGATTTTACATAATTGGTCAAAAAGTTTTGAGAAATATATGACCATATGGGAAAGACCCTCTGTTCGCTGGCTGTTAGTGGTATGTTTTTTTTCACCTCCGATTGGTTGGAGAGTTATAGCGTTATAATTACGAAACTTCTTTTCGAATGAGATTGCAGTTTCCATATTTTTTCTGAGTACTTTCACTGCTGCAGAACACCACTTATCAGGAATGCTAAAGGTTTTCTCAAAAGATGGATATGTAATATCAACGAACGCAAATTCGTTGATATTTTCCCTGTTAATCTTGAGTTTTTGTGAGTTTGATGGCAAGTATAAGGAAGATAATACATACGGGTGAGGACGTGTTAACTGCTCAAACTTTTTCAGAATTGATGTATTCCAATTTTTATCTTTGCTTAATAGATCGTTCAACTCATCATCACGACAAGGGTATATATTTTCCCACTTTTCTAACAATAATCGCCATCTCTGACGAATAAGGCGGTTCATAAGTTGTGGATAGGTCGCTAATTTGCGTCGAATGATATCGACAACTAGGTGGTTGAGTGAATTTTGATTAGCTGCCCAATACAGTGTAGCTGGCTGATCAATGACTTCTGTAAGCCATAACGCCAGTTGTTCTAGCCGATTGACAAGTAGCGAAGCATTATCCACGAACGAACTGATATTTGCAACTTCCAGTGAAAAAAGGTCTTGTTGATTGATATGAAAAGCATCCCATACATTCGACAGGATGTCCGGCACGTGACTGTCAACTATCGGGTCGAAGGTATGGGAAGCATCCCATGCATCCGAAGGAGTCGCTGACTTTTGGTTTTCATCTCTAATGAAGAGACGTCGGGGCAACTCATCTGAATCAAGGCCATAAAGAGAAAAAGGATCAACAAAATTCTCGTCTAGTAAGGATGAAAACAATATAGGTATTCTTGAATACCGACAAGATTTATCAAAAACACAAAGCCATTCTGCCGAAGGAACCGGTTTTGCTTCTGCAAATTTTTTTGCCCCTTCACTTGATGAAACAATATGCGCAATCTGCCCGCGTTCAAAAGGTTGAAGTGCGCGAGGGTTACTCGCAAATTTTTTGATGACCTGTTCATACCACTTGTCGGGATTGCGCGCTCTTTTCGCCCAGGCTCCAAGCGTTTTCCATAAAATATCATAACCGCCCGCAGGAAAACAAATTGGCATAGCACCTTTGTATTTCCAGCGATTGATGACATCTTCCCCATCATCCGACTGGAAAGCATAAATTTTTTTATGCGTTGCCTCCATTTTGTGTAAAGCTTCAAGCAAATATTGCACCGGCGGGTCATCGGCACTGTAGCCGACAAAGACAATTGTGTAATTATCAAGAATTTGGCGAATGAACTTTGTTGCCCAACCTTCGGCAAGATAAGCTTTCCCGAACTGGGAAGTAGAAAGAATAAATCCGTCGCCTTCTGCGCCTTGATAGTCTTTCGTTGCAAGCCCATGGAGATAAACAATTCCATCCATCTCGTCGACGCGTGAGGGATCAGGCAATTTCGGCGGCTGCCAGATTTTGAGCCTTTTCCGGCATTGTTCAAACAGGCGGTCAAAATTAGTCGTAACCAACCTGACTTTCCCATCTACACCGGTTGCGAGATCCAATAAAATTTGATGCGCTTCCAAGTAATTAGGCTTTTTGGGAGAATATTGTTTTTCGGGATCCAGTGCTGATGCAACAGCCTCTTCAATATCTCCGGCACGAAAATCTCTTTCTAACAGGCCAAAAATACGATCAGCCGAGATCAAGCCGCTAATGCCTGCATTTTTTTCTATTTCATGCGCCGAGTGTATAAGCCTATAAGCATCGCTATCCTTACCAATTCCCAGATGTTTGGCTACAACATTTGCAAGGCCAAAAAAATCGGGCAAGTTTGCATATGCCCTTGATACGCCGGCACCACAGAAAAAGACCACTTTGCCTTCATCTCTCTCCCACAATAATTCATCGGGAATAGATGGTCCGTCGGCAAAGAATCGCACAGCAAGGTCTCCATTTTGTTTGTTTAAATATTACTATAGACACCTTAAAGTCGTAAAGGAAAACAGCTTTTCCTTAAAGTGGTAGTTTGTTTTTTACTCTTTTAAAGGGGGTATGGAGACATGAGCTACTAAAGCCAAGAAGTGCTAAACAAAATAACGGTGACGCATTTCGGCTTGATGTTTTAAAGCTTTCAATATTCAACTTCGGCAAGCTTGCATGTGCGCCCCGATGATAAGCGCTTAAAAACACCCGTCAATTTTATGAAAAAGTTACGCCCTAAATTTTATGAAAAAATTTAAGTATACGGCAATCAAACTTTGAAAAGGCCGATCTTCGTTGAGTTGAAGAAGGGGGGAAGCTGTTCAGCGTCATTCATACCAGCGACATTTATCAACACCAGCAACCCAAGCCTGTTTTTCTGACTTAAGACATTATGTTTTCGACTCTAGAAAAATCTGGTGAACAAATAAAGTGGGGCGGGGAAGAAAAGTTGAGTTCGCGAAAATATTCTTAAAAAAATTGCAGGCAGAAGTTTATCTGCCCGCAAATATGCAATTAACTTAATTCTTTGTTGCAGCACTCAAATAACGTTCGCCGCTATCAGGGAAAATTGCCACAATCATTTTGCCCTCATTTTCTTCCCGTTCGGCAAGGCGGGTTGCTGTCCATAAAATGGCAGCGGCTGAAACACCGGGGAATATTCCCTCGGTTGTTAAGAGATCACGTTGAACATTAAGAGCATCCGCGGTGTCGAGTGAAAAAATTTCATCAACCACTTCTGCCGCATAGTTCTTTGGCAGAGACTCTGGCGGCACTTCGCTTACTTTGTGCACGCCGTCAATTTCATCGGGATAGGGATTCTTCACTCGGAAGCGAGGTTTCTGCCGGTTCGGCAATAACAACTTTGATTTTCGGATTTTTCGATTTCAAATATTTTCCGGTTCCCGAAACCGTTCCGCCTGTACCCATGGCACAGACCAGAATATCCACCTGACCGTCTGTATCTTCCCAGATTTCAGGACCAGTCGAGACAATATGAACCTTCGGATTATCGGGATTGGCCAATTGGTCGATAAAAAAGGCGTCCGGATTTTCCGAAACAATGCGGGCAGCCATTTTTTCCAATGCTTCCGGATCCATAAAAAAAGCATTTTCAACCGGAATCACTTCTGCACCATAAAGCTTGAGAAGTTTTATTTTGTCGGCGCTGATATTATCGCTCACATAGAATTTCGTTGCATAGCCTTTGGCTGCTGCCACAGCAGCAAGCGCAATGCCTGTATTGCCGCTTGTAACATCGACAATGGTATCGCCCTTTTTCAACTTGCCGGATTTTTCCGCTTCATTAATCATATTCAAAGCAGCACGGTCTTTTATACTGCCTGCCGGATTGAGATATTCCAGTTTGGCAATAATACGTGATTTCAAATGATGTTTTTTGCCGTAATGATGAAGCTCGACAAGCGGCGTCTTGCCGATGAGTTCGGTGATATTGTGATGGATTTTCATGAAATAATGCTCCGCTATTCTTCTGCCATGCCTTCGGGATTGGTTTCTGAAACGTTGAGTGCTTCATCTTCCAGATGCCATCTGGCGAGAATTTTTTCATAAGCACCCGACTTTATAAGACCATTGATTGCAATGGTAACAGGTTCTGCAAGGCCGCTTGATTTTCTTGTCACAACCGAAACGTCGGAACGATCCGGCCAACCGGCAATAAGAGTTCCGGCTTTGCGCAAATTATTGTCGCGCAGTGCAAAATAGACCAATTGCGCATGCGGGCCGACAATAACATCTGCCCGTCCTGACTGGAGAGCAAGCAGTTTTGCAGCACTATCATCATAGTCCTGAAGCACGATCGGCTTCAGCTTTTCATGAGTAACAATATCATTCCAGCGTAACATGATACGCTCCTGATTGGTACCGCCACTTACAATAACCCGATATCCGGCGAGATCTTCCGGCTTTTCAATTTTTTTGATCGGACTATCACTTTTTACATAAAAGCCGTGAATGCCTTGCCGGTAAGTCGAGAAATCGAACTTTTTTTTGCGCGCTTCGGTCACACCGATATTGGCAAGAACGGCATCATATTTTCCCGATGACAGGCCAAGTGACCAATCAATCCACGGTATGGCTACGAGTTCGAGCTGTTTTCCAAGACTTTCAGCTATTGCCGAAGCAAAATCGACTTCCGAGCCGATGGGCGTTTTTGCGTCGCTAGCATAAAATGATAGAGGCGGGTCACTCGGAGCAACAGCAATTGTCAATTTATCTTTATTGGCAAATTGATAATCTTGCGGAATGGCCTTGATTGCATCTTCATTTTTTTCGACGTGAATACGGCCGTCCTGTTCGGCAGAGGTGTCGAAAAAGGGCATCTGGTCAAGCCCCCATACAGTCATCGTCATTCTGAACAGGATAACGATAACCAATAATGGCAATATAATTTTCGATTTCTTCATTATAGTCATCATGCCGACATTTGAATGTCGGATTTACCGATAATTTCTGGGGCTATCGGTAAATCCGGGATTGAGGTTTGAATGTTGGTTTTACTGTGCTTTGGGCTTGGGCAAGCCCGGAGGATTGATTTGCGATTGCGAAATCGCTTCTTCCCACAAATTCCAACGTTTCAGGATTTTTTCATATGTCCCGTCGGCGATCATATCATTGATGGAATCCGACACCGGTTTGGCAAGCGGGCTGTTCTTCTGTAAGCCCACAGCAATATCGGCGGTTAATGGCCAGCCGCCATTGATAGTGCCAACGAGCCTTGTTTTTCCGGTTGTGGCCGAGATATAGGACTGTATAGCGTTAACGCTGAAAATTGCATCGGCACGGTTACTGTCGAGAGCCAGTGTTTGCAAGGGACGGTCATCATAATATTGGACTTCAACCGGTTTTAAACCGGCTTTTACATTCATATCGTTCCATTGCAAAAGCAGTTTTTCCTGATTTGTACCGGCATCGGTAATCACCCGCAAACCGGCAATATCTTTTGCTTCTTTGACTTCTTTTATGGGGCTCGATTTCTTGACATAGATACCGATAATATCATGACGATAAGTGGCAAAATCGAATTTTTCTTTTCGCTCTTCGGTAACTGTCAAATTGGCGATGACAGCGTCATATTTTCCGCTTGATAGACCCAATGGCCAATCGGCCCAGACAATTTCTATCAATTCCAGTTTTTTGCCCATGCGTTCGGCAAGTGCAGAAGCCAGATCTACATCCAGTCCGATCGGAGTTTTTGCGTCGCTTGCATAATCATGCAAAGGCAAACTGCTATTGGTATTGATTGCGATGGTCAATGTATCTTTTTTGACAAAAGGAATATTGGCGACTTCATCAATACGTTGCTGACTGGCCGCTATATGCGGGCGACCAGGCTGTTCGGGTGAAAAATCGAGCGGTACTGTTTCAGACCGGGAGAGCTGTGAATAGGCGATGCCAATGACGACAAGCGTTACCTTGGCAAAGGTGTTTTTACTAAAGAAACTCATCAAGAAACCTCTCGGTGTTGGGCAAATAGCCTCATTTGGAAATGTTGGATTATTTGAAAACCTTGTTCAGAAAAGCTTTGGTTCTCTGTTGTTTTGTGTGGTTGAAGACCTCTTCGGGACTTCCTGTTTCAATTATTTTTCCGCTTTCCATGAATACGATCGTATCAGCGACCTCGCGGGCAAACCCGATTTCGTGGGTGACGACGATAAGTGTCGAACCGGTACGGGCCAATTCCTTGATGACATCAAGAACCTCTCCGACAAGTTCCGGATCAAGGGCAGAAGTCGGTTCATCAAAAAGCAGAACTTTGGGGCGCAGCGCCAATGCACGGGCAATGGCGACACGTTGTTGTTGCCCACCGGAAAGCTGGCGGGGATAAACATTGGCTTTTTCTTTCAAGCCGACACGGGACAATAAATCGAGTGCGTCTTCAACCGCCTTTTTATGGGGAAGTTTTTTAACCTGAATCGGGGCTTCGATAATGTTTTCGAGAACAGTCAAATGCGGAAACAAATTGAAATTCTGGAACACCATGGCAATATCGGCGCGTTGTTTCAGAATGTCTTTTTCTTTCAGTTCATAAAGCGTATTTGCTTCTCTGCGATAGCCGATCAATTCGCCGTCGACATCAATAAAGCCGCTATCGACGCGTTCAAGGTGATTGATTGTTCTAAGCAACGTCGATTTACCTGAACCGGAAGGTCCAAGAATAACAGTTACACTACCTGCCGGAACTGTAAGACTGACATTGTCCAACACTTTGTTGGAGCCGAAATATTTCGACACATTGTGAACATTGACTTCGGCACCATCACCCGAATAAAGATTGCCGAATCCCTGATGTTGGCACTCGTCAAGTGAAAAGGCCTCGCCTTCCGCCAATGCGTCGACTTCATCCTTGAAGGTCAATTTATCGTTCGGCTCTGCGGCAGACGGTGTTTTGAAAAATGACAAATGTCCGGCAAGATTGCGCACACGGCGGCCAATTCGCGAGAAAGCCAGTTCCGAAGGGTTGCGTACCGCGCCTTTTGCATAAATGCTTTCAATATAATATTGGGCGATCGAAAGCACTGTCATAATGACAAGATACCAGACGGTTGCAACCATCAAGAGTGGTATGACTTCGAGATTGCGCCGATAGATAACCTGAACAGTGTAAAACAATTCCGGCAGTGCCAAAACATAAACCATAGAGGTTCCTTTGGCCAAACCGATAATTTCGTTAAAACCGGTTGGTAAAATCGTGCGCATGGCTTGCGGCAAGACAATGCGCAAGACTTGGCGTTTTTTCGATAAACCGAGCGAAGCGGCGGCTTCATGCTGGCCGTTATCGACAGACAAAATGCCGCCGCGAACGATTTCGGCAAAAAACGCCGATTGGTTGAGTGTCAATCCGATAAAAGCGGCAAGAAAAGGCGTCAACAAAGATACCATCGGGTAATTGACGAGTATTTCGCCATTCAACGGATTGGTGAGGCGGATGCTCTCATAAAGATAGCCCAGATTGTTGAGAATGAGCAAAAGCACAATGAGCGGTACGGAGCGGAGTAACCAGATATAGCTCCATGACAGGCCGGAAAGCAGTGGCGATTTTGAAACACGTGCCAATGCCAGACATGTTCCAAGTAACGAACCGGATATGGTCGCAAGAATGGTCAGCAAAATCGTGCGTCCAAGACCGGCAAGAACCGGTTCGGATAAAAACCATGTCGCGAAAACCGACCATCCCCATTTTTCATTCGTAAGAACCGAATATAGAATGGCTCCGATGACAAGAACAGAAAAGACCGTGCCGAACATTCGCAGCGGGTAACGTGCGGGAACAACTTTGCAATCCGAATATTGTTTTTCTTCAAAGTTGAAATTGGTAGATAGATCGGGGGTGTGAATATCTGTTGTTGATGACATGGTTGCTCCTTTTCAAAGGCTCGTTGGCGACAATGCGCTTTGCGCTTTGACAGGTGAGAAGGAACGCAGCCGGTTATCGCGTTCATTATTGTTTTCGGGGCGTTTATCACTAATGTCTTTTTCAAACGGCAAATGTCGGTAGGCTTCCCAGTCGCCGTTCAAATCGAATAGATTGGTATAGCCGTTTTTCAGATAGAGATTGACAGCTTCCGGCTGGCGGAAACCGGTTGTGAGATAAAGCCGGCGGTAGCCTTGCTGGTGCGCTTGTAATTCAAGTTTTTCAAGAATAAGTGCGGCAAGCCCTTGACGGCGATAACCGTTATCAATCCAGATACGCTTGAGCTCGGCGGTCGTCTCGTTGTAAAATTTGAAAGCGCCGCCACCAATAGTTGTTTCACCATCAATCAATAACAGGAAATTTCCTTTTGGCGGGGCAAAATCTTCGGCCGGATAGCGGTCAAGCTCGGCTTTTGCGCCTTCCTCATCATAAAAACTACCATAACGGCTGTCATATTCTTCTATCAACGCGGCGCGCAGCCGCGCTGATCGTGGGTCTTTCAAACTGGTAAAGACAAAATGTTTCATCGGCGTCTCCTGACTCACGAATTGACCGCAAAGGGCAAAACATCATGCGTCCCGCGTGCCCGTTGGACAGTTGTTTTTTGTTCGGAACTGTGCGCTGTCTCTGCTTTGATGAAGGGGATGAATTGGTCTACCGCTTTATCAATGCGGGCGATCAGATCTGGCGATTGTATTTCATTATCCTGCCCAAAATCGCGTGCAGCGGCATAAATTGCTGTTGGCAGACTATGCGCCATGAAGAAACCGAAAAGCGGACGCAATTGATGTTCAACCATCAATGCGTGTCGGTCACCGCCGCCGGTTGCAGAAAGCAGCACAGGTTTTCCATAAAGTCGTTCAGGCTCGATGAGATCAATGAAATGTTTGAACAATCCCGGATAACTTCCTTTATAGACGGGACTGCCGATAATAAGCGCATCTGCCGATGTCAGTTCTTCGATAATCCGTTGGCCATTCGGTTCGAGTTTATCGGCACGCTGGGCAAGTCCCAGCGTGGTTCCGACATCGAGAAGATCATAGCTCACAACCTCTATGCCGAATTTTTTGGCCACCTTTTTGCCGATATGATTGACAAGAGCGGTGGTTTTTGAAGGCCGGTTGAAACTGCCGGATAAAGCGATCACTTTGCTCATTTTTTGTCCTTTCGGTTTCAAGCCGCAACGGTTTGCTGTTTTTCTGCGTAACGGTTCGAGGGAATGGCAAGGCCAAGATTTTCACGCAATGTGTTGTGATGGAGCTTGCGATCAAAATAGCCACGTTCTTCAAGCCGAGGCAGGATTTCGGAAGAAAAGTCGTCAAAGCCTTGGCCGCTCACTTGCATGGTGAGAATAAAGCCGTCGGCTGCACCGTTATCGAACCATTCGATGATACGGTTTGTGACGTCGTCATAGCTGCCGATAAAATCGCCATGTTGTGTGGTTTCATTCAATGCCACTTCACGCAAAGTCAGGCCTTGTTCACGAGCTTCCTGTTTGATGCGGTCGCTTGTCGAGCGGAAACTGTTTTTGCCGATGTCACCGATTTCGGGGAAGGGCTTGTCAAGGTCATATTGGGTAAAATCATGATGGTCGAAATAACGACCAAGATAGGCAAGCGCGTCCTCGATATTGACGAGATTGCGAATTACCCTGAACTTTTCTTCCGCTTCTTCTTTGGTGCGGCCGACAATCGGATTGATGCCGGGGAAAATCTTCACATCATTGAGCGAGCGACCATGTGCAACTGCTCCGTCCTTGACGCGCTTGGCATAGTTTTTTGCCCCTTCAATATCTTTGATATGGGTAAAGACCGCTTCGGCATATTTGGAAGCGAAATGAATGCCGGAGTCGGATGCGCCAGCCTGGAAAATGACCGGTTCGCCCTGACGGGAACGCTGGATATTGAGCGGCCCTTCAACCGAGAAAAACTTGCCGTGATGGTTGACGCGGTGCATTTTTTTCGGGTCGAAAAACTGGCCGGTTTCGCGGTTGCGAATAAACGCATCTTCTTCCCAGGAAGACCATAATCCTTTCACCACGTCGATATATTCGCTGGCGATTTCATAACGCAATGTATGATCGGGATGGGGGCGGCCATAGTTTTTGGCGGTCCCTTCAAGCGGGGTTGTCACAATATTCCACGCAGCCCGCCCGCCACTTAAAAGATCCAGTGAAGCAAATTGGCGTGCAACCGTGAACGGGTCGCTGTATGAGGTTGAAACTGTGCCACCAAGGCCGATTTTCGAGGTATGAGCCGCAAGAAAAGATAGAAGAGTGAGCGGTTCAAAACGGTTCAGAAAATGCGGGATCGATTTTTCATTGATGTAAAGCCCGTCGGCAACAAAAACGAAGGCTAGCCCTTCGGCTTCGGCGCGTTTTGCAAGATTGACATTATAATCAATATTGACACTTGCATCTGTCGGAACAGAAGGGTGGCGCCACGAATTCATATGGCCACCTGCACCATGAAGCATGAGACCGAAATTGATTTTGTTATGCGTCATCTTAAATCTCCTCGATAAGGTTCAGGCGGCAATTTTTTCTTGCTCGAAAGCAAGTGCGCCAATTGCATCAATACGTTCTTCAACACTGGTTGCAGGCAGTTCGAGCATAAATTCTCCGATACCGAATTGGTGATGAAGGATTTGAAGCTCTTTGTTGACTGTTGCTGCCGTACCGGCAATGATTTGTGTGCGATGTTGTTCGATCGTGTAATCGGAACGACCGGAAAGACGACCGAAATCTTCTGCTGCTTCCAAAGTGGTCAGCGAAAAAGTTTTGCCATCGGAAAAATGGATTTTGTAAATCGAAATTTCATTGGCGCGCTCTTTTGCACGTTTGTCGGATTTGTCAATAATGGCTGCAAGTGCCAATTGCGGCACACCGCCCGATGTTGCACGCCGATAGGCGGAAACTGTATTCTTCAGTTTTTCTTCGCTTCCGTTCAGATGTCCGGCATAGCTGAACTGCCAGCCGAGACGTGCTGCCAATTTCGCACTCTCGACACTTGCGCCAAGCAGGAAAGTACTTGCGCGAACTTCCGGTTTGGGTGTTGCTGCCAATCCTGCAAAACGGCCTTCCTTTATTTCTTCGCCGCCCAGCAGCTTATCGAGAAGTTCCAGCTTTTCTTCAAAGCCGATGCGTTTTTCATCCGAAAATTCGGCTTGCAGTGCTGCTGTTGTATGCGGCAAACCGCCCGGTGTTTTGCCGATTCCGAGGTCAACACGTCCCGGTTCGATAGCCGAAAGCACATTGAATATTTCTGCTATTTTGTAGGGGCTATAATGCTGTAACATGACCCCGCCCGAACCGATACGGATTTTGCTTGTTGCTGCCAACAGATAGGCAACCAGTATTTCAGGCGCACTCGACGCAAATTCTTTTGAGTGATGATGTTCGGCAACCCAGAACCGGCGAAAACCGGCTTTTTCTGCTGCACGTGCTGTTTCTACTGCGTTTTTCAAGGCTTGACCCGCATTGCGGTTGATTTCAAGCGGGCATTTATCCAAAAGGCTCAAGTCATAAACCATTATCTATTCTCCTGCCGGTTAACGGTTTTTATGTCCTTTCCCTCCGGACACCGTTTCGTGTTTTATAATCGGCGGAGATTTTGTATTTTGATAGCCCATCCATTCTATAGATTCGGATATTCTTGAAAAACATTTCTTGCTTTTGTCGATTATTTAAATTTCGATGGTAATGAAACGGCAAATTAAAGTCGTATAAGTCGAAGAACCGAAATTTTTCTCATGCGAGGTAATTATGACCAAAGATATTCTGTTTTTATTGCCAAAATCGTTTACGGACGCGAACCACCCCGATAAATTGTTTTATTGTCCGCACTGCCTGCCGATCGAAGGGGCACTTGCTTCTTTTAAAGACCAGCTACACGATCTTGATGTGCGTCATGAAGAATTTCCACGTCCGCGCCAAAATGTTATTGCCCTTGCGGGTGAAGACAACCAGTCATTGCCACTTCTCGTTTTAGGCAAAGGGCGTACAACCAGCCATAAGACCGGTGAATATAACGGTCGTCAGCTCGTTGCCGGTTCTGCGCCGATATTGGCAGCATTGGCGGAACTTTATGGTATTCCTGTGAGCCATTAGAATAGACGCGGTTTTTAAGTGGCAAACAGGCGGAAAACAGATTGCAATATTTGTAGAATTCGCCTGTTTATCCAACCCGCAACGCTAAAACTCATAATATTTGCGATATGATAACGACAGCTATCCGATCATAATAGTAAAAGATCATAATCAAAAAAGTGGCAATTTTCATTTCGTCGATTGCCGCTTTTTCCCGAAAAACATGCCGGTTAAATTCTATCAGCAATAATGAACAGAACTTGTCGCGGCGAGCTTCTTCCCATTCCTGTCAATCAAATCACAGTTTCCCGCCTTATGCCGGTCAAACGGCGAAGGAATAGCGGTCAAGGATCTTTGACGTTAAAGAACAATGGCGTTTTTTTGCCGCTTGTCGGGATAAAACTTGTCTGCCAAATGATTTTCTAAAAAAGTGATGTAGTTGTCCATTTACCGAATATATCAGGAATTATGAATGGCCGGAATCTATTCAAACGGACGCAATATGGCGGTTACGACAGACTCCTGATTTTAGCCTTGGACTTCCGGTAATTCCGATAAACATGCGTCAGATCAAAAATAACCTTCGGGTGGTGACAAAACAATTAGCCGGACAGTTAAAAAAATAACAAAGGGGAAAAGAAAACGACATTCACTACTTTGCTTCAGACGAAGTTTATGATATGTATTTGGTGTTTTCGTTTTTTAACGAATATTATTCTAACATATCAATGAACTTGCAGTCTTACTTCATGAGCAAGCAAATTTTTTTATTGAGTAAAAACTATTTTCATCTGAAATATTGGTTTTTTACCGCCTTATTTTTGCCTCTTGTTTTGTTTCATTATGGACATTAACTGCAATTATGGACATTGATCCGAATTGTGGACATTAACCCGAAAAGACACTTCTATTGAAAAGGGAGAACTTTCATGACCAATAAAGTTGCTGTAGTCACAGGTTCCGGACAGGGAATTGGCCGCGCTATTGCTTTGCATCTGGCAAAAGACGGTTTCAATATCGGTCTTGTCGACGTTAAAAAAGACAAGATTGCTGCTGTCGCCAAGGAAATCGAAGCTTTGGGGCAAAAAGCCACCACAATCACCGGTGATATTTCTGTGCGTGAAGAAGTCTATGGTGCGATCGAGCAAGCCGAAAAAGACCTCGGCGGTTTTGATGTGATGGTCAACAATGCCGGTATTGCACAGGTCAATGCTTTGGCCGATGTAACGCCTGAAGAAGTCGAGAAAATTTTCAAGATCAATGTTCAAGGCGCATTGTGGGGTATTCAGGCTGCTGCCAAGAAATTCATTGCCAGAAAACAAAAAGGCAAGATTGTCAGTGCTTGTTCTATCGCCGGACAGGAAGGTTATGCAATGCTCGGCATTTATTCGGCAACAAAGTTTGCAGTACGCGCTTTGACACAGGCTGCCGCGAAGGAATATGCTTCCCAAGGGATTACAGTCAATGCCTATTGCCCGGGTGTTGTGGGAACAGATATGTGGGTGGAAATCGACAAACGCTTCCATGAAACCACAGGTGCACCGCTCGGTGAAACCTATAAGAAATTTGTCGGCGGTATTGCGCTTGGCCGCGCCGAAACACCTGATGATGTGGCAAATCTCGTTTCGTTCCTTGCAAGTCCTGCTTCCGATTACATAACCGGCCAATCCATTTTGACCGATGGCGGTATGGTTTATCGTTGATAAGTTTTCAACAATTCAAACGTGTGAAAAAGCCGACAATTTTGTCGGCTTTTTTATCGGATTGGTTTGTTATTCAAATAGCGGCAAGGCTGGAAACAATAATCCGGAAAACATGTATTTTTCGACTATGTTATTTTATGAAATTTTTTATGAGTTGAAGTGACGCTTTTGTTTGACCAATTTTGGATGGTCGATTTGCACTTGATTAAACGATCGGAATTGGCCGTGAATTTATGGAAAGCGGGACAAAAGACGAATATGAAAACCCGTTCAACCGGATTGCTTTTTCATAGAAAATCATTGGAACAAAACGGTAAAGTGGCTCTTGTTCTTTGCTGACATCCTCACCTACTTCGACTTTGATGATAGCGTTATAGGTGATAGCTTTACAGCTTTACCGCCCTTATATCATTTTCTTCACGTGTCATATTTTTTACATGTCATTTTCTTTGCATGACATTTTCGTCGCATGACATTTTTTTGGCGGCCAAACCAAAGATCCATATGTGAAATTACCCCTATTTAAAATCGCCATAGTGACCATGGAAACGCAGCGATAGTGCCGTGAGGCAGATTGCGATAGCGCTTTGCGGCAGTTGCTTGAACACTTTCGGGAGTGTTGCGCTGGTGCTTTTCGGCTCACGGCGAAAGTGTACCACGGCTTGCCGGAAGTGCAGCGTGCGGCAAGTGGTGACAGTGTGTCGCAACATGCTGTGATAGTGCCTTGGGCAATTGCTGGAATCGCATTCAGGAATGCTATGTTAGTGCTTTGCTGCGGACAATGAAAATGCGTCATGGCGTGCCGGAAGTGCAGCGTGCGGGAGGTGGTGACAGTGTGTCGCAACATGCTGCGATAGTGCCTTGGGCAATCGCTGGAATTGCATTCAGGAATGTTATGTTTGTGCTTTACGGCGGACAGCGAAAATGCGTCATGGCGTGCCGGAAGTGCAGCGTGCGGGAGGTGGTGACAGTGTGTCGCAACATGCTGTGATAGTGCCTTGGGCAATTGCTGGAATCGCATTCAGGAATGCTATGTTAGTGCTTTACGGCGGACAGCGAAAATGCATCGGGGCGTGCCGGAAGTGCAGCGTGCGGCAAGTGGTGACAGTGTGTCGCAACATGCTGTGATAGTGCCTTGGACAATCGCTGGAAGCGCATTCAGGAATGTTATGTTTGTGCTTTGCTGTGGACAGTGAAAATGCATCGGGGCTTGGCGGATCGGCTGCTTATGGCAGGCGCAAAATCGCATGGGGTTTTGGCTCCGGAAATATATTTCCCGAACATTTCCACGTTCATGTCAAAGCCCTTTTACCCCCCAAAAAATGCCCGCTTCTACGTCACTTCATAACAAACTCTCTATACATATTGGCCGTTTACTATCAAAAAATAACATAAAATAACATTAATTTATCATTTATTTGTTATTTTTTGTTAAAATATGTTGAAAAATGTTTTTTACTGTTTAGTTTGCGGATAGATGGAAAAGGGAGGCAGTGATGCCGGAAAAATATAGTGTCTGTGTTGTAGGGCTTGGATCAATGGGGATGGGGGTTGCACGTTCCTGTATCAAGGCAGGCCTTGTCACCTATGGTGTTGACCTTGATTTGGCAAAATGTCGTGAACTTGTCGAAGCCGGTGCAGCAGGTGCAGGTGCAGGCTGCGAGCAAGCTGGCGAACTTGACGCATTGGTTCTTCTGGTTGTCAATGCCAAGCAATGTAAAGCGGTTTTGTTTGGCGAAAACGGTTTGGCTGATCGTTTGAAACCCGGTGCAGTGGTTATGGTTTCTTCCACGATTTCGGCAAATGACGCGAAAGAAATAGCCGGTAAGCTTGAACAAAAGAAGCTTAATGTTCTGGATGCTCCGGTTTCCGGCGGTGCAGTCAAAGCAAATGCGGGCGATATAACCGTTATGGCGGCAGGAAAAATTGAAGCTTTTGACAGGCTTGCCCCCGTTCTGGATGCTGTTGCCAGCAAAGTTTATAATATTGGCGAAGAAATCGGGCTGGGTTCGACAGTCAAGATTATTCACCAATTATTGGCCGGTGTTCATATTGCCGCCGGTGCTGAAGCAATGGCGCTTGCTGCCCGTGCCAATATTCCTCTTGATGTCATGTATGATGTGGTCACCCATGCAGCCGGAAATAGCTGGATGTTTGAAAATCGCATGAAGCATGTGGTTGATGGTGATTATTCACCAAAATCGGCTGTTGATATTTTTGTCAAAGATCTTGGGCTCGTTAATCAAACCGGTTTGGCTTTGAATTTTCCTCTCCCGCTTGCGGCCACTGCTTATACGATGTTTGCCAATGCTTCAAATGCCGGTTTTGGCAAGCTTGATGACTCGGCCGTTATCAAAACATTTTCAGGCATAAAATTGCCGGGTCAGGATGCTTGAAATGAAACTTGGAGTCATTGCCGACGATTTTACCGGAGCAACGGATATTGCAGGATTTCTTGTCAAAAACGGTTTGAAAACCGTGCAATTGAATGGCGTTCCGCGTGAGGGTGTCAACGTTGATGCCGATGCGGTTGTTGTCAGTCTGAAAAGCCGTTCCTGCGCGCCTGAAAAGGCAGTTCACGATAGCCTTGCGGCATTGCAATGGTTGAAAAATCACCACAGTGAACAGTTTTTCTTCAAATATTGTTCAACCTTCGACAGCACTTCCAAAGGGAATATCGGGCCGGTCACGGATGCTCTGCTTGATGCTTTGGGCGAGGATTTTACTGTTATTTGTCCGGTTCTTCCGGTGAACGGACGCACCATTTATTGCGGTTATCTTTTCGTGAATGGCGTGCCTTTGAGCGAATCGGGAATGCGCCATCATCCGGTAACGCCAATGACAGATTCCAATATTATGCGGGTGATGGAAGCACAATCCGAAGGGCGTTGCGGCAATGTTCCAAGCCAAATTATTGATAAAGGCATTGCGGCGGTTAAAAATTGTTTGCAACAATTGCGCCAGAACGGTTTTCGTTATGCTGTTCTGGATGCACTCAATGACAAACATATCGAAATATTGGGAAAGGCCGTTGCCGATATGAAATTTGTTACCGGCGGTTCGGGGCTTGCCGACGGTATGGCGCGCGCCTGGACAGATTTGCACGGTGATGTCGAACAGGCAGAAGCGGCCGGTCAACCCTTGGAAGGGGCGACTGTGGTTCTCTCCGGTTCCTGTTCGCAAATGACAAATGCGCAAGTTGCAAAATATAAAGAGATGGCGCCTGCACTGGCTGTAGACGTTGGCCGCGCGGTGAGCGACGCGAATTATTTTTCGGAACTCGTCGAATGGGTAAAGCAAAACAGCAACCAGAAATATGCGCCATTGATTTATGCGACAGTGATGCCGGAAGAGCTTTCAAATACGCAAGCAAGCTTTGGAGCAGAAACGGCAAGTCAGGCCATTGAAACGCTTTTTGCAAAAATTGCCAAAACATTGGAAAGCCAGGGCTATCGGCGTTTTATCATTGCAGGTGGCGAAACATCGGGTGCGGTTACTCAGGCGCTTGCGATTGAAGGGTTTAAAATCGGGCCGCAAATTGCCCCCGGTGTGCCGTGGGTCAGAAGTATCGGCAAGTCGCTTTCACTGGCATTGAAGTCAGGCAATTTCGGTGATGAAGATTTTTTCATTGTCGCCCAACAGATGAAGACGGTTAAAGGGGAGTAATATTATGCCGCGTTTTGCTGCTAATCTTTCTATGATGTTCACCGATGTTCCTTTTATTGAACGTTTTGGCCGTGCCGCCAAAGCCGGATTTGAAGCGGTGGAATTTTTGTTTCCTTATGATTTTGCGCCTGAAAAGCTTGCAGAAGAACTTAAGAAAAACGATTTGAAGCAGGCCTTGTTCAACATGCCGGCAGGAAAATGGGATGAAGGCGAACGTGGCATGGCGGCCATTCCGGGACGTGAAAAAGAATTTCGCGACAATGTGGATAAGGCTTTGGAATATGCTTTGGCATTGGATTGCAAATGTCTTCACGCTATGGCGGGTGTGGTGAACGGGCTTGATCGCAATGAATGCGAAAAAACATTTATCGAGAATTTCCGTTATGCGGCAGACAAAGTCGCACCGCATGGAATTACTGTTTTGACGGAGCCGATAAATACCCGCAACATGCCCGGTTATTTCGTCAATCACCAGCTTGATGGCGTAAGGTTGATGGAAGAGGTGGGGCGCAAAAATGTTGCTGTCCAGTTCGACCTTTACCATGCGCAAATTATGGATGGCGATTTAACGCGATTGACAGGAAAAATGGCGGGGAAATTTGCCCATGTGCAGGTGGCTTCTGTGCCGGATCGCCATGAACCGGATGAAGGCGAACTGAATTTCCCCTACCTTTTCGACGTGCTTGATCGGGTGGGATACAAAGGTTTTATCGGTTGCGAATATAATCCGCGCGGCAAAACCGAAGATGGTTTGGGCTGGTTCCAGCCTTATAGCAGAAAATAATCCTTATAGCTGGAAGTCGTCCCGATAGCTGGAAGCAGTCCAGCTAGAAGAAAGTAATCCCGATAACAGGAAGTAGTGATTGTGATACCCGCAGAACGTCAGGCTCTGATTATTCAACATTTGTCGCAACGACATGTCTTGTCGATTGCCGAAATTGCCGACATGTTGGGCGTTTCGCAAATGACTGTCCGGCGTGATATAAGGGCACTTGAAGATCAGGGGCGGGCACTTTCTGTTGCCGGTGGTGTAGAATTGCCTGAGCGCATCTCGCGAGAGCCTTCGCATATTGCAAAACGCGCCATGGCGCATAACCAAAAAGTAGCGCTTGGCAGATTTGCCGCAAGCTTTGTAAAGCCCGGACATGTTGTCTATCTTGATGCCGGCACAACAATGTTGGAACTGGCGCGGCAATTGGCAAACATTCCCGACATTATCGTTGTGACCAATGATTTTGTTATAGCAAGTTTTTTAAGTGAGGAAAGCACATGCCGCCTTTATCATACAGGCGGGGAGGTCGAGCGTGAAAACCAGTCCTGTGTGGGAACTTCGGCAGGGCTGACCATTCGCCAGTTCAATTTTGATATAGGTTTTATTTCAACCTCTTCATTCGGCACGCGCGGTATCTCGACACCGCAAGAAAATAAAATTCCGGTCAAGCGTGCAGTCGTCGAGAGGTCTTCCCGCCGCATATTGGTAACCGATAGCAGCAAATACGGTCTGGTGGGGACATTCAATGCCATTCCGCTTGAAGCGTTGAATATGGTTATCACCGACGATGGTCTTCCGCAAAATGCACAGGATGCCATTACCGAAAGGGGTATCGAGCTGCGTCTCGTATCCTATGAAGAAAATCCGACAGAGAGGCAAAATCATGGGTAAGATTATTGTAACCGGTGGTGCCGGTTTTCTGGGCAGCCGGCTGATTGCAAATTTACTGAAGGAGCAAGGAAATAAAAGTTTTCCTGCTTTCAAGGAAATTGTTTCTGTCGATCTTGCCGATTGTCCGGTTAAAGATAACCGTGTGAAATCGGTAAGAGGCGATATAGCCAATCCCGACTTTGCCGAAAAAATTGTGACCGCTGACACGGTTGCAATCTATCATATGGCTGCGGTCTTGAGTGGACAATCGGAAGCCGAATTCGACACCGGTATGCGGGTTAATGTCGACGGAACCCGCGCGCTTCTCGAAGCGGCGCGCAAAACCGGAAAAAAACCGTTTTTTATTTACACCTCTTCGCTTGCGGTCTTCGGCGGCCCGATGCCCGATGTCGTACCCGAAGATCTCGCTTTGATGCCGCAATCTTCTTATGGTGCGGAAAAGGCAATCGGAGAATTGCTGGTTTGTGAATATAGCCGCAAAGGATTTGTTGATGGTCGTGTCTGCCGTTTGCCAACGATTGTGGTGCGTCCGGGCAAGCCGAATTCTGCTGCGTCGTCTTTTGCAAGCGGCATTATCCGCGAGCCGCTTTCGGGGATCAAATCGAACAATCCTGTACCGGCATCGACCTTGATGTGGCTTTCATCACCCGATGTTGTGGTCAAAAACCTCACCCATGCTTTGACTGTCGGCGAGCAGGAATTGGGTTTGAAGCGTGTTCTTAACCTGCCCGGATTATGCGTCAGCGTTGATGAAATGCTAGAAAGTCTCGAACGTGTCGCCGGACATGAAACGCGCATGCTTGTGAGTGAACATCCCGAACAGCGTATTATTGATATTGTGTGTTCATGGCCGGGCAATTTCGATGTTTCGCGCCCGCTTTCGCTGGGCTTCATTTGCGACCGCGATTTCGACAGTATCATTCGCCAATATCGGGATGAATTTGTCACCCGATAACGTTGCTTGGAACACCCATAGAAAACGAGGTAGAAATAATGACAGAACAGGAAACCCGCGAGCTTCTTGTTGAACTTGGCGCAAGTCTTTTCCAGCGCGGTTTCAGCGTTGGTAGTGCCGGCAATATTTCTGTGCGACTTGAAGACGGTTATCTCATGACCCCGACCAATTCATCATTGGGAAGGCTTGATAGTAAAACATTGAGCAAGCTCGATCAGAATTGGAACCATATTTTGGGTGATCGCCCTTCCAAAGAAGTGTTCATGCACCGCGCTTTTTTCAGAGCGCGTCCGCAAATAGGCGCAGTCGTTCACCTTCATTCAACATATGCAACGGCCATCAGTTGTATGCCGACAGGGCGCGAAGACCATCCGATTACGCCTTATACGCCTTATTTTGTCATGCGTATCGGCAACAGATTACCCGTTATTCGTTATTACCGGCCGGGTAACAGCGAGATGGAAGAAGAAATATTTGAACAGGCAAAGACAGCTACCGCACTTTTGTTGGCCAACCACGGATCGGTGGTTTCGGCAAAAACACTGGTCGATGCGGTCAATGCTGCCGAAGAGCTTGAAGAGTCAGCCCATCTTGCTTTGATGCTGCAAGATAAACCGGCACGGGCACTCGATAGTGACCAGATTGAAGACTTATTGAGCACATTCAAACAGTAACAAACAGGTAAATCACAGAAAATATGAACCAATAGCGAACATCTACGGGAGGGTTGTCTATGGACACATTGGGTTCACTACAGGAAATTGATCGAAGCAATGAAGATTTTACTTATCGTAAAATTGCATTCCGGATCGTTCCCATTCTCATGATCTGTTATATTGTTGCTTATCTTGATCGTGTGAATGTCGGATTTGCAAAACTACAAATGGAAGTTGATCTCGGCTTTAGCGAAACGGTTTACGGTTTCGGAGCCGGGCTTTTTTTTATCGGGTATTTTTTCTTCGAGGTTCCGAGCAATATTCTGTTGCATAAAGTCGGTGCACGGTTATGGATTGCCCGTATTTTGATTACCTGGGGAATTTTATCGGGAATTTTTGCATTCGTGCAAAATGAATGGCAATTTTACAGTTTGCGGTTCCTGTTGGGTGTTGCCGAGGCGGGGTTTTATCCGGGGGTTATTCTCTATCTTACCTATTGGTTCCCTTCCCATCGACGGGCAAAGATGTTCGCAATATTCCAGGCCGGTAGCCCTGCTGCCGGAATATTCGGAAATCCGCTTTCCGGCTGGATCATGAACACATTCCATTCTGTCGATTCCTGGCATGGCTGGCAGTGGATGTTCGTGCTTGAAGCAATTCCTGCTGTTGTTTTGGGCGTTATTGTTCTGCTTTATCTCGATAATAGTGTGAGCGGTGCAAAATGGCTTGATGCCAATGAAAAAGCGATGGTTTCGCAAGATATAGAAGCCGATCATGCAGCGGCAGCCTCGACACATTCATTTACCGGACTTATCAGAAATCCCATGGTCTGGCTTATGTCATTCATTTATTTCTGTTTTGTGATGGGGCAATATGGGTTAACCCTGTGGTTACCGACATTGATTAAAGCATCCGGCGTAGAAGACAATCTGATAATCGGCCTTCTTGGCGCTATTCCCTTTATCTGTGCAATTATTGCCATGGTTTTGTTCTCGCGCAGTGCCGATAAACATCGCGAGCGGCGCTGGCATCTTGTCGTGCCGGCACTGATGGGCGCTTTCGGTTTTATCATTGCAGCAACCGCCACAAGCACGACAGTGTCTATTATTTTTCTGTCTTTTGCGACTGCTGGCGTTTTGTCATGTGCACCGCTTTTCTGGTCGTTGCCGACAGCCATTCTCAGCGGTTCCGCCGCAGCGGCGGGAATTGCAATCATCAATTCGATTGCCAATCTCGCCGGTTTTGCAAGCCCGTGGATGGTTGGCGCTTTGCTTGATCTCACCCATTCTCCGGCTATCGGAATGTATGTTCTTGCAGGTTTTCTGGTTGTGGGGGCTGCAATCGTGCTTTCAATATCGGCTGAAAGAGTAAACCGGTAAAACAACTATAAAGGCAAACCGCTTCGATCTTATGAAGCGGTTTGCCTGTTAGCATAATCGACAACAAAAATATTATTTGAACATGATTATTTTAGTTAATTCACATTGATAAAAAACCAATTCAAATATTATCAATTTATCCCATATAGTATCACAAAATTTCATTTTATATTGATACGTTCAGTATCATACTTTCTTTTTGTTTTAAGTTTGAAACATGATGTTTTGAATTTTTCCGACCGGCTCTCGAACGGGGAAGATTTAATCAATGAACATATGTATCCCGTCACATATCTATCTTGTCGAAAGACGGTTCATCGCGTTCTCAATCCAAGAAAAAAACCCGATAGAATTTCCGCATTTTAGTTTAGCAGACATGCAACGGCTTGACGTATTGGATAGAGGCTTTTGAAACATCTGCCAGCAGCTTGAATGCGATTATCAGCCCGATTGTGAAGCGCCAGAGGCTCAAAGAACAAAGCCGGAATGAAAAATTTTGGCAGTAGCGATGTCGGCATTAAAGAAATCGGCATTAAAAAGGTTTGCATTAAAAAATTCGCTAATAAAGAGGTCAGCAATAAAGAAGGCGGCAATAAAGAAGTCGGCAATAAAGAAGTCGGGAATAAAGAAGTCGGCATTAAAGAAGGTGCAATAATAAAGTTTAACGGGATTCTTCAATAATAGAAATTGAAAGAATTTGGCAATAATAGAGCTTGCAATCATGAAGCACAAAAGAGTGCCGCCCGATCAATAGATATTAACGATTGCCAAGAAATTTAGCCCGAACATTGCAAGCCCACATATTGCCGATCATGTGAAAGCTTTTGGTCTTGGCAAAGACTTCTCTGCGGAATGTCTGCTCATAACGAGGGAAAAGCTTAGTTGAAAATAGAGACGTTTATCCCACCTGGCAGACGGCATGTAAGCAAAGGAAAGATGAAATGGTTGAGACCAAAAAACAAAACATGGTTAATAAAGGGTTTAAAACCGGTCATACAAAATTCAATTGCCGTATTAAAAATTGAAAATGATTTTTACGTTTATCAATAAAACAATTAAAAAAATATTGATAAATATTTTTTAAAAACAATTTAAAATGACAAAATATAATAAATATTAATTTTTTATATAATAATTTAAAATTAAATAATTATAAAAATATAACAAAAGTATAAATAAAATTACAATTATATATTTTATTAAAAATAAATATGAATATAATTAACTGTATTTTAAAAACCGTTAATAAAATTATAAATAACAGTATAATATATAATTAAATATATAAATTTATTTTAAATAAACAATTAAATTAATATTTCTATTTTTACAGGTTTATGAAATAATTTTTCTAAATAACCGGTTTCACGGCGCGGTTGCATCGTTTGAAAAAACATTTTTAAGTTGCAATAAAAATAAAAAACAACTAAAAGTAGAAGGCTAACTGACTATTGGCAGTTGCGGATAGTGCCTTAGATGGCATGTATCTGCCGTGTTTTCGCCGGGGGAAATCACAAAATATTGGGTGCCAAACAAGTGGCGTGGCAACGCCATTGCATAATTATCGAGTGATGTAGGAAGCAGGAAATGACAAAGTCGGAAATCATCAAACAACACCCAGCCGTGAAGTTGACCGTTAATAGCGGCTCCGTCGACAGTGGTGGTAAGCCGCATAATTATATCCTCACAGCGGATAAAGAAAGTATTACCAACTATTCCCGTTCCGGTAATGATCTGGTGATCGACTTTGTTAACGGAAAAACTGTTCGCATTGCCAATTTTTTTGCCTCCGGTCACCCGGTTAGCAATTTGATATTCATTGATGATGGTACAACATGGCTCACCGACTTCAGTCAGGCCTTGTCGGATAATGGCGACGGGATTCTCGATACCAATGTTTTCTATGAGGAAATAAAGGATAAAAGCGGCTATTCACAGAATGTATTGTTAGGAATTCTGGGTGCAGCCGCCGGTGCCGGCGGTATTGCTGCGGTTGCTTCGGGTGGTGGCGATGACGATCATGATGAACCGGCTGTTGATAAAACGCCGCCGGCTGTTCCGCAATATTACGTCATCAACAATAATGACCCGAAAAATCTTCTGGCTGTCGCAAATGGCGGCTATCTGAATGATACAACGCCGCTATTGTCCGGTAAGGGAACGCCCGGCAATACGGTCAGGATCCATCTTGACGGTTTTCCCGATATGACCACAAGGGTCAATTCGGACGGCACGTGGAGTTACGAGTTACCGAAGTTGAGTGACGGCAAATATACGGCCAAAGTCACCCAGATTGACTCGAACGGGAATGTGAGTGCGGAATCGAAATACGATTTCAATGTTGACACAAAGGCACCGGATGCACCGACTGTAGCCAATGCGGTGGATAATGTTTCGCCCGATCCGGTGGGGTCGGACGGTATATTGCATGACGGAGACTATACCAATGACAATACGCCCACATTAACCGGCAAGGGCGAGCCGGGAAGCACAGTCAAGATTTATGATACCGATGACAAAGGCAATAAAACGCTTGTAGGACAGGGTACTGTCGATAAAAATGGCAACTGGTCGGTTGAAACAAACAAAGCTTTAAGTGATGGTCACCATAAACTCACCACGACATTGACAGATCCTGCCGGAAACGAAAGCCAGGGCAGTGATTTCAACGTCAATATAGATTCAAGCAGACCCGGCCGGATCGAAAATTTCCGCGTCGAGGATAATTATCCCGAAATAACCGGTGCGCTGCCATCGACGGGCGGCACAACCGATGACGATACGCCGGTTTTTGCCGGTAAAATCGGTAAAGACGTCACCCATATCATCATTAAACTCAATGGTCATGAATTTGTCATTGACCGGAACACTTTGAACGAAGCAGGACTTCAAAGAGGAGCGGCAGAAAAGGTTATCAAAGACGACGGCACATTCGCCTTCCGCTTGCCTCAAGCCTATAAGCTTACCAATGGCAATTATAATTATGAAGTCTATGTCAAAAATAAAGTCGGGAATGAAAGCGATCATATTAACGGCAATTTCGCTTTTGACCGGACACTTCCCCCCACAATGGGCGATCAAAATCTTGATGTCATTGATAATGTCGGCGCGGTTACCGGATCTTACAAAAATTGGGCAACACGCGACAGTGACCATAAGAAAGTGACCGACGATAATCATGCGGTGTTCAAAGGCAGGATTCCGGACGGTTATGATGTTGCAAAGGTCGATCACATCAACATTTATGACGATGGCAAGAAGATTGGCGAAGCCAAGGTCAAGAGTGACGGGAGTTTCGAATATAGTCAGGAGTGGTTGCAAGGCGACCATCGCTTAAGTGCA
The DNA here is from genome assembly GCF_048452985.1 of Bartonella sp. P0282. Lineage (NCBI taxonomy): Bacteria > Pseudomonadati > Pseudomonadota > Alphaproteobacteria > Hyphomicrobiales > Bartonellaceae > Bartonella > Bartonella sp. P0282. The sequence continues at coordinate 438,155 of NZ_WTFO01000003.1, read as the reverse complement.
GCCATTGTCAACAAATTCGGCACAGTCGGTGAACAGTCAAAACCGGATGATTATGATTTCTGGGTTGATCTTAACCGCGCAGGACCACCTTCTATCCAGCAGGTACAGGATGATGAGGGGCACTATCATGAATCGGGTTACCCGACCAATGCCAACAGCTTCTTTATCACGGGTGGCGGGCCGTCTTCAGGGAAAGTAACACTCAGGCTTTATGACAAGGACGGCAATCCGGTCAAGAATTTCAAAGGTGAGCCTTTGGAATGGACGGCCGATGTCACGAAAGATGGATCATGGTCGGTCAATACAGGTGATTTGTCAAAGCTTAATCCGCCTTTGAAGGACGGGGAATACAGTTTCAAAGCAAGTGCCGTAGACAGTAAAGGCGCTGCAACCGACCCGTCAGGCCCGCATTGGCTGGAACGCGATACGACAGCGCCCGATACGCCGGATGCGCCGAAGGCGATGGATAATGTTGGCGAAAAGCAGGGTGAAATCACTGCCGGAGGGACAACCGATGATGACACGCCAACCTTGTCGGGCAAGGGCAAAAAAGGCGAGATTGTCAAGGTTTATGACAATGACGGGAAAACGCCGATCGGCGAGACGGTTGTCGGTGATGATGGTACGTGGACTTTTACGCCTAATCCGCCGCTTGAAAGTGGTAACCACAGTTTGACGACGACATTGACAGATTCTGCCGGAAATGAAAGCGAACGGAGTGGTGCTGTCAAAATAACTGTCGACAAATCGGGTGTGAATATCTTTGCCGATGGTGCGCATGATGATGAAGGGGCAATCCGTAAGGATGTCCATGATAATGGCGTAACGGATGATCGCACGCCAACCCTTTACGGGCGTGGCACGCCCAATGAAACAGTCGTAATCACCGACGAAAACGGCAAGGAAATTGGCAAAACCAAAGTCGACGGCAATGGAAATTGGCAGTTGGAGCTTCCAAATCAGGCAGGCGATAATCAGGAAGTTACCCATAGCTATCACGCAAAAATCACCAATGCGGCAGGCAATAGCCAGTCTGTCGATTTCCATTTGACGATTGATACCAAAGCACCGGATGCACCGGCCATTGATAAAGTCATCGACAATGTCGGTAATAAAGATAATGCCGCCAACAGTACAAATGGCAACAAGGAACTTCATAGCGGTGACACCACCGATGATACAACGCCGACATTTTCCGGCAAAGGCACGGCCGGAGATGTCATCAAATTATATGATGGTAACAAACTTGTCGGCCAATCGGTTGTAAAAGACGATGGCACATGGAGCGTTTCGCCAACCAGCCCGATTACCGATCTCAAAGGAACACATGAATTTACAACGACGGCGACCGATCCGGCAGGTAACGAAAGCAACCATTCGGGCAAGTTCCTGTTAGGTTTCGATACCGAGCCGGTTCCGGCGATTGGCAACAGCAAGGATGAAGTCGATCTCATTGACGATGCGGGGGCCATTGTCGGCTCCTATCGCGACGGTCAGTGGGCGACGCGGCAAGGCCAGCATGGCGAGAAAACTGTTATCACCGACGATACAACGCCGACCCTTAAAGGCCAATTGCCGACAGATTTGCTGAATTCGGGCCGGATTTCGACAATCAATATTTATGACAATGGCCAATTATTGACCAAAATTCCGGTAAGCGAAGACGGACGTTGGGAATATACGCCCACATTGAAAGCCGGTAACAACCACAATTTTGAAGTTGCTTACGAGAACAAGGCTGGCGTTGAAGGGCCGCATACATCATTTCCGTTTGTTCTTGATATGGCAACCGTTGGCCAGACTTCGATCGATTCGGCGACAACAGGCGACACTAATGCACCCTATACATGGGGCAATTCGACGAAGGAAAACATATTCCATCTACAGGGAAGTGCGCCGGCCAATTCGACCATTACTGTTTATCTGAAAGATGATAGCGGCAAGGTCATCCATACATTTGACACCACGCAAAGCAATGGTACCGGTAGCTGGTCGCAAACGGTGGATTTGAGCACTGTTTCAGTGGAGACACGCAAAGCCATTGCCGATGGTCGTTACAGTTTTGTAGCCGATGCCAGAAATGACGCTGGAACGGTTGGTGCCAAATCCGGCGATAGCTGGGTCAATCGTGATACGACAGCACCGGAAAAGCCCGATATTGTCAAAGCGGAAGATAATTCCGGCGACAAGCACGGAACTATTGAAGAAGGCGGGACTTATGACGAGGATAGCCCGCATCTTTCCGGAAAAGGCGAAAAAAATTCCATTGTTACCATTTATGACGGCGACAAGATTATAGGAGAGACGACAGTCCATGAAAATGGCACATGGTCATGGACGCCCACCACGCCGCTTAAAGCCGGTTCACACAGTATAACAACCACCTTGACCGATGCAGCCGGCAATGTGAGCGATAAAAGTGACCCGTTGGGGTTCAATCTTGATTTGACACCTCCCGAAGTCAAAATCGATCACGCTGTTGACGACTATAACAAAGAGGCGAAAAACATCGCCAATGGTGGTGCTACCAATGATGCAATGCCGAAGCTTGTCGGGCGTGGAACAGCCGGACAAAAAGTGACGATTCTTGATAAGACAACCGGTTCAACCTATGAGACGACGGTCAAGGGGGATGGGACATGGGAATACCAGTTTACGACACCCCAACAAAATGCCGGTGAAGACAAGATACACGAATATATTGCCTCTTTGACAAATAATGCTGGCAATAAAGTTGAACATCATTTCAGCCTGCATATTGATACAACGGCACCGGCGACACCAAAGCTTGTCGAGGTTATCGACAATGTCGGCAACGATCCGGCAACTTATCCGGATGGCAACCGTTCATTGGAAAACAATGATATTACCGACGACACCACGCCGACCTTTAATGGTAAAGGTGTCGCGGGAGATATTATCAAGCTTTATACGGTTAATGAACTTGGCGAGCGCACACTTATCGGCCAGACAGTTGTTCATGAGGATGGAACATGGTCTGTCACGCCGACGGTCGCTTTGACCGATGACCCAAATCATAGCCCGACAAAATATACATTTATTGTGACAGAGACGGATAGTGTCGGCAATGAAAGCAATCCGACAGACGGCTATAATCTTTTCATTGACCGCGATCCACCGGTTCTTGACGACAAGACCATCAAGCTTGTCGACAATAAGGAAACGAATGTCGGTGACTTCCCGAACTGGTTCGAGAAGGATGACGGTAAGGGTGAAAAAATCAAGCTTACCAATGATGATACGCCGACAATGAGCGGACGCGCGATTTCAGGCGACACGAAATCGGTCAATATCTATGACAATGGCAAGCTGATCGGTTCTGCCGAAGTTGACGAAAATGGCGACTGGAGTTTCACACCGTCAACCGATGCAACCGGACACGGGCTTGGCGATGGCGTGCACGAATGGATAGCGCGTCCGGTTGACAAAGCCGGTAATGAAGGTGCGTCAACGCCTGCCTATAAATTCGAGGTTGATACAAAGGGACCGACAGGAACACTTGGCAGTGACATCGGCTTGTGGGATGACGAGGGGCCACAAACTGGCGAATTTGACGGTGCCAATGGCACCACCGCATGGAACATAAACGATGCCGGTCATAAAGTAACCGACGATAAAACACCGGAGATCAAAGGCAAACTTCCGGCAGGAAGCGATGTCACGAAAGTACATATCTATGTTGACGGTACACTTGCCGGTATTGTCGACGTTGCAGCCGATGGCACATGGTCCTATACACCGCATTTGAGTTCGGGCACACATAAAATCGAAGCCCGTCCGGCCGATAATGCGGGCAATGAAGGTGAAGGCAAAATCTGGAATTTCGACATTGCCGGAGCAGCTCCGGGAATGCCTGCCATTACCGGCATTTACAACAATGACGAAAAACAGATTGATGCATCCCATCCGGATGGCAAGTTCATTGATAAAAACCAGTTTACCAATGATGCCAAACCGCTCATCAAAGGAACCGGTGATGCCGGTTCGTTTATCAATATCTATATTGGCGATAAACTTGTTGCCAAGGGTGTGTCGGTCGGGGGTGACGGCCATTGGGCAGTCGAGATTGATCCGTCATTGGCCGGTATTTTGCCGAATGGCGAGAGCTGGCAAATTCGCGCTTCAGCAAGTGACAGTGCCGGACAGGAATCCGACAAGACAGGGTTCTGGCCGATCAATGTCGATACGTTGAAGCCCCTCACACCGGATTTGCCGAAGTTGGACGACCATATCGGTGATAAACAGGGAGATGTAGCTGAAAACACGACAATTGATGACAAAGCCCCCACAATTCACGGAAAAGCTGGTGAGGGTAATGTTGTTGTCGATATTTATGATACCGTCGATGGCAAGACAAAACATGTTCAGACTGTTATGTCCGATGGTGAAGGAAACTGGAGCTATACCCCAACCGACCTCGGACAGGGCAAACATTCGATTACCACGACTTACACGGATAAGGCTGGCAATATCAGTGACAAGAGTCCTGCATTCGACTTTAACATTGATAGTTCGGCAATTATCGTTTCGATCAATTATGCTGCCGATAATGCGGGTCATATTGTCAAAGATCTTGCAAATGGCGCAACAACGGATGACACGACACCGACGCTTTATGGTACAACCACTTCCAACACAGTTGTCACCATCAAAGAAGGTGACACGGTTATTGGCACGGTTACTTCCGACGGGCATGGCAATTGGTCGTTTGAACTTCCCGAACAAACAAACGGGCACCATGTTTATACCGCTTCTGTGACAGCACAAAACGGCAACAATGCCCATTCTGATTTTGCCCTTGATATTGATAATACGCGGCCTGAAGCACCGGACATTACGCGTGTTCAGGATGACGTACCGCTCAACACCGATGATCTGGTTTCGAGTGGCAAAACCAATGATACCAAGCCGACATTTTATGGCAAAGGTAATCCCGGCGATACAATAACCATTTATGACGAGATTGACGGCAAACTGGTCAAGATCGGCACGGCCATTATTGGTAACGATCATAAATGGGTATGCACGGTTGACGAGCTTCTTCCCGGTGCCCATCATTTCAAGCTCCAGACAACCAACAAGCTTGGTGTCGATAGCGAAAAATATACCGAATATGATCTGACGGTGAAGACAGATGCACCGACCGAGACGACGAGCCTTGTTTCGATTAATGAAGATCGGGGTTTGAGCGATAGCGATTTCAAGACCGGTGATGACAGCCTTGTTTTCAAATTCGGTGTTAGTGAAAAATTGCCGGCCGGCTACAAGGTTCAGGTCAATATTGACGGCAAATGGTATGACGCCACCTATGACGAAACTGACGGTTATTGGTATTATGACCACTCGAAAATTCATCTCGCTGAAGGTGTCCACAAGGTTTACGGGCGCGTTGTCGATGATGCGGGCAATGTCAAAGACGGTCCGGCGCAGGATGTCGCAATTGACAAGACTGCGCCGATCGGTGGCAATTATGAAATCGTGATTGACAGCTTTACCGACGATGTCAATGAGGAAGGCGGGTCAAAGAGCCGTTCCAATGGTGAAGCAACCAGTGATAATACGCCGACTTTGATGGGGCATACATCGGGCATGAAGGCCGGTGATTATGTCACTGTGCAGGTCAAAATCGGTGACGATTGGGTAACCATCGGCACAGCAAAAGTTGACGGGTCGGGCAATTGGAAGTTCGACGTCAAAGGTATTCCCGGTGGCACGGCAAAAGATCATCTCGATGACGGCTATCACGAATTCCGGGGCGTGATTACGGACGAAGCGGGTAATCTCGGACAAGCTTCTTCAGGTTTTGGCCTCGATGTTGCAACAACACCGCCACCTGTAATCAACGAAAGCGGCCTTGATCTTTTTGACGACCAGTCGCCCGATGTGGGAACAATCAAACGCGGACAAAGCACCGACGACAGCCGTCCGACATTGAAAGGGGCTGCCCATTCGGTTGACCCGACAAAAGTGGGTTCAATCAACCTTTATGACAATGGCAAGCTTGTCGGAACGGGTAAAGTCAATAGTGACGGGTCATGGAGTGTCGAGCCGACAGTACCACTGCGTCAAGGCGATCACAGTTTTGTTGCAAAACCGGTCGACCATGCCGGTAATGAACAATCGCAGGGAACAGCAGCGTGGGATTTCAACTTTGCCGGCCATGCACCCGCTACTCCTTCTATCGTCAATGTTCTTGATGATAATGGTGATACGATCCAGAAAAATGCCGTTACGCGCGATTCCACGCCGCTTATCAAGGGTACAGGCACAACCGGTTCGATTGTTCATATTTTCGTTGACGGAAATGACGTTGCACAGGTCAAAGTGAAGGATGATGGAACATGGGAAACCACCCTTAACGAGCTTTCCAATCCGGCGACAGACCGGAATGGTACCAGTCACAACATTAAAGCCCAAGCAGTGGATCCGGCCGGTAACTGGAGCCATGAAACGGGCGAGTATCCGATCATTGTCGACAGACAAGCACCGGATGCACCCGATGCACCGACGGCCAAAGACGATCAAGGCAATACAATTACCGGAACAACGGCCGATTCAACCCCGATTTTGAACGGAAAGGTCAACGACCATCAACCCGGTGACAAGGTCAACATCTATCAGGATGGTGTCAAGGTTGGAGAAGTTCCGGTCAATGATGCGGGAGAATGGTCATGGACACCGAAAAATCCGTTAGGAAATGGCAATCACCAGTTCCAGACGTCTGTGAGTGATGCAGCCGGTAATGAAAGCGACAAGGGGGCTGCGACCGATGTCATTGTTGACACCAGTACGGTCAATGTCAGCATTGATTATCTTGTTGACGACCAGTCACCGGTCGAAACACATGTTACAAATAATGACAAGACGGATGACAGAACGCCGTTAATTTGCGGAAAGGCAAAACCGAATTCGGTTGTTGTACTCACTTACACCGATGCTGAAAACAATGTGCATCAACTGGCAAGTGTTACAGCCGATGGCGAGGGCAATTGGTCCTATCAGGTCAAGGACAGTGAAAAATTCGGCGAGGGACATTACGTCATCCATGCCGAAAGCAAGGACGCATCAGGAGGAAAAGCAACAGCCGATTTCAATTTTGACGTTGCATTAACAAACGATCAAATGCCGTCTATTGATAAAATAAAGGATGATGTCGGTGCTGTTCAGCAAGATGTTGGATATGGTGGCAGTACGGATGACACAACCCCGACGATTATCGGCAGTGGTGCAAAGCCATATCAGAAAGTCAACATTTATGACGCGGTAGAAGACCGCGATGGTCAAAAAGGTGAAAGCAAGCTGATCGGTTCGGTCACAGCCGATGGTGAAGGCAAATGGAGTTTCACCCCGCCTTCGCCATTAAGCGAAGCCACCCATCATCTTTCAGCCACAACGGTTGACGAAGTGGGCAATGAAAGTCGGCACTCTTCCGATTATAACGTGATTATCGATATTACATCGCCTGAACCGATCAAAAATGATACAGTTTCGGTGACCGATGATGTCCAAAACGATGCCAATGATTTTATCGGTAAACTTGAAAAAGACCAGTATACCAATGACAACCGTCCCGAATATTCCGGAAAAGCACCTTCCGACGCAAAAACTGTCAATATTTATGACAATGGCAAGCTGATCGGTTCGACCAAGGTTAAGGAAGACGGCACATGGTTATTCACACCTTCCGAAGATAAACCGCTTTCCGAAGGGAAGCACTCGTTGACAGCCCGTCCGGTGGATGCTTCCGGCAATGAGGGTACCGATTGTCAGGGGTCGGAATTTACCGTCGATACAAAGGCTCCCCAATCAACACCGAAAATTGTGGGAATACTTGATGATACCGGCGTTTCGGGATCGGATTTCAATACTTCGGATACCAGGCCTACCATTCTCGTGACTGTCGACGAGCCGATCGCCAGTGACGAACATGTGGAAATTTCGCTTGATAACGGGCAGACATGGATAAAAGCCGATTATAATTCTGAAACCGGACAGTATTATTATTCTGTTCAAAAAGGGCATGAACTGACCGGGCAGGTCTATCACATCAAAGCGCGTGTTGTAGATGCGGCAGGCAATGTCGGTCCGGTGGCCGGACATGATATGACGATTGATACCACGCCACCGGTTGACGGATACACAGTAACGATCAACAACGCCTATGATGATGTCCCGAACAATGTCGGTGATCTTCCATCAGGAAGTGCAACAAACGACAGCTCGCCCCTCCTTAAAGGCACTGTCACGGGTGCACATGACGGCGATCTTGTTCACCTCTATTATCGTGATGACAAAGGCAATCTCCATAGTGTTGCCGATAATATCCGTCTGACTAAAAATGACGATGGAACCTATACCTGGCAATACCAGCTTTCGGATATTGCCGAAGGCAGTCACCGTTATGTTGCGGTGGTCAAGGATACGGCAGGAAATGAAGGAGCGACAAGTGCCGACTTCTTGTTGACTGTAGACAAGACTCCTCCCGTCTGGGGGAATGTCGACAATATCGAATTGCGGGATGACCAGCAGCCGGTAACCGGTATTATTCCCCATTCGAACGGTGTCACAGACGACAATTATCCGGAAGTGCATGCAGGACCCGGTACAGTATCGGGTGCGAGCGGTGGCGTTGTAGAACTTTACGACGGAACCACCAAAATCGGCGAGGGGCTTATCGAGTCGGATGGCTCGTTTACGATTATACCCGACAAGGCTATCAACCCCGGACAACACAATTTCCATCTGGTTGCTGTAGATCAGGCCGGAAACCGCACACCGCTCGAAAATGCCGATTGGGATTTCAATTTCGCCGGACACGCTCCGGGCACGCCATCAATTACCAATATTATTGATAATTATAAAAATCCGGATGGTAACCCCGTTTATCTGCAAAAAGGCCAGTCTACAGACGATTCAACACCAACCCTTCACGGCATGGGGACTGTGGGTACGCGTATCCATATTTACCTTGACGGAGAAGAGATCAATACCGAAGACAATCCGGTTATTGTTGCCAAGGATGGCACATGGACTTTCAAACTTCCGGCTGCTTATGCCTTGAAAGATACGTCGACAAACGGTCTTGGAACGCGGCATGGTTTTGTTGTGCAGGCTGTCGACCAGACGGGTGTGGCGAGTTCAAAAACCGGCGAATATCCGATTATTTATGATAATCAAGCGCCAAACCGGCCGGATGTTCCTTCTCTTCAATCCGATCAGGAACCTGAAACCGGTACGATTGCGCAGAATGGAACGACACCCGACCAAACCCCGACATTCAGCGGTACTGTTCAAAACCCGCAAGTGGGCGACAAGGTTACCATTTACAACAAGGTCGGCGATGAATATGTCAAGCTTGGCGAGACAACGGTCGACCCGTCGTCTGGCCAATGGTCGTGGACACCGGAAAATCCGCTTGATAAAGGTAATTACGAATTTGCAACATCGGTCACCGATGCGGCAGGAAATGAAAGTGCAAAAAGCGATTCGACTTCGGTCACTATTGATCCGACAAATGTAAAAGTCAGCGTTCTTTATGCCGTTGATGACGAAAAGGATTACACCGGAAGAATTTCTGACGGTGGTCTCACCAACGACACAACACCGGAACTGCACGGGCGCGCCACGGCAAATTCCACCGTCTTCATCTATACCAATATCAACGGGGCAAAAACACTTATCGGCAAGGCCTATGCGGATGGCGATGGATATTGGACATTCGTGTGGCCGACAGACAAGGCACTTTCCGATGGAAGTCATACAATCATTGCCGAAGGTGGTTCGAACGACTCTGACGAATTTGTACTTAAAGTCGATACACGCAATACCAATATTCCGGTAATTGAAAACGTTGCCGACGATGTCGGTGCCATGCAATCGGACAATATGACATCACCCTCGGCGAGTGACGACACCACCCCGACACTGAAAGGCAGAGGTGCCGAAGCCAATGGTATGGTCAATATTTATGATACGATCAACGGGGTAACGCGCCTTGTTGACAGTGTTCGTGCCGATGCAAGCGGCCATTTTGAATATTCCGTGCAAAGCCCGTTACCGGAAGGAGAACATCACTTTACGGCAACATCTGTTGATGCGGCAGGAAACGAAAGCGATCAATCGAATATATTCGACTACACCATTGATTTGACAGCACCGGCGGCGTTGACTGACACCAGTCTTGTTGATGACGTAGATGAAAACACCGGTGTTATTGACGGTTTGACCAATGATAACAAGCCGACCTATAGCGGTTCGGCCAGTGCCGATACCGAAAAGGTCTATATTTACGACCGTGGAATAAAAATCGGCGAAGTCGATGTAATCAAAAATAACGGGCAATATACATGGAGCTATACGCCCGACACGGCTTTAAGTGATGGCGACCATTCGTTCCAGGCCAAACCTGTCGATGCGGTGGGAAATATCGGCATTCCGACCGATGCATGGGATTTTACTGTTCTGAGCGGCTCGATTGCGACAACAGCAAACATTTCGTCTATCACGCAGGATACCGGCTATGACGCGAACGATTTTGTAACCAACGACACCAGACCGACAATTTATATAAATGTGTCCGGAACGCTGAATGCTGCAAATGGTGAAAAAGTCCAGATCAACATTGGCGGTCATTGGTATGACACAACCTATGACGCAGAAAAGGGCTGCTATTTCTTCCGTCCGGTAACGGCTTTACCGTCGGGCAGCGACTATCTTTTAAAAACACGCATCATTGACAATGCAGGTCGTACATCGTCGGTCACCGAAAGAATGATGACAATTGATAACGATGCTCCCGATGGCTCGTTAACACTGGATAAATTCATTGATGATGTTGGTGTTAAAAACGAATTCAACAGTCATACCGAGAAAAACTATACCGACGACCGCACACCCGAATTACATGGAACGGTCTCGGGTGCGAAGTCCGGCGATTATGTTGTCATTTATCTTTCGGATAAAAATGGCAATATCCTGAAGGATAAGAATGGCAATCCGATCAAGTTCGGTTCTGTCCATCCTGATGGAACCAATTGGAAATTTACACCCAATCTTGATGCGGCCGATTATCCGGATAATGCGGAATATTATTTTGTTGCAGTGCTTGAGGATACAGCAGGCAATCAGGGGCAAAAATCCGCGCCGCTGGGATTGTTCCTGACAACGCAAGGGCCGGATTGGTTAGGCTCGAAGAGCTATGTTGTCTATGACGATCAGAACCCTGAAACAGGCAATATCGGTGAAAATGGCAAGCCCGCTGTTACCGATGACAATAGGCCGACAGTCAAAGGTGAAGCAGGTTCGCTTGATCCGGCCAAGGTTAAATATGTTCTTCTTTATGATGGAGATCCATCCGATCCTGATGCCAAACCGATTGGCCAGGCAAACGTCAATGAAAATGGCTCCTGGAGTGTGGAGCCGGAAAGTCCTTTGTTACCGGGGCACCACCGTTTCTGGGTTGTTCCTGTCAGCCATGCCGGAGTAACGGGAAAGACAAAATCGGATATATTCGAATTCGATCTTATCGGGCACGCTCCCGGAACACCGTCTATTACCCAGCTTGGCTCCGACGAGAATCCGAACATCAGTTTTCCTGACAACCAGATCCAGCGAAATGGCGTTACCCGCGACGATACTCCCTTTATAAAGGGCACGGGTACCAAAGGGTCAACTGTCAATATTTACGACCGCATCAATGGTGTGGACTACCTGATCGGAAGTGTAAAAGTTGATAACAATGGCAATTGGGAAAAGAGTTTGCAGCGGCTTGACGAAGGTATTCATAATATTTGGGTACAGGCGCAGGACGTAACCGGTACCAAGAGTGCAGCGACAGCACCCTATCCGTTCGAGGTGGATAGAACTGCACCGGACAGTCCCGGACGCGCTACCATTTCAAGCGATGTTGCCCCCAATAAAGCCGTGATCTCCGATGCCTTCACCGATCACGGAACAACAAACGATACAACGCCAACCTTCTCTGGCAAGATAGATAATTGGAAAGACGGCGATGTTGTAACCATTTATGACGGTGACAAAGCAATCGGCGAGACGAAAGTTAATCCGGATGGTACATGGTCGTTCACACCGACAACACCGCTTGATAAAGGCGAACATCATTTTACCACCACAGTAAAAGATGCGGCCGGCAATGAAAGCAATCGCGGCATTGGAACCGATATTACAATAGCCGATAATGGAAATACCGTAACGGTTGATTATGCCGTTGACAATGTGGATCCGCTTAAAGGCCCGATTGCCAATGGCGGGCACACAGACGATACAACGCCCGAACTTCACGGCACGGCACCACAAGGCTCGACTGTCACCGTTTATACCGATTCTTCAAAATCAAAGACAATTGGTGACCCGGTCGTTGTCGGGCAAGACGGCAAATGGTCTATCGGTTTGACGGAACAGACCGCCGGCGAACATAATTATTATGTCGAGGCAAAAGACGCCGGTGGCAATGTTCTTGCCGGACAGGATTTCAAACTGAATATTGATAATGGTCAACCGGAACAGCCGACAATTACCGGGGTTATTGATGATGTCGGCCTTATTCAGGGTGTAGTTGCAAATGGTGGCTCCCGTGTCGACAATGGCACGACCGACGATACCAACCCGACGATTAACGGCACGGCACCGAAGAACAGCCTTGTTATCATCTATGATAATGGCAAGGAACTTGGCCGCGTTTATGCCGATGGAAACGGCAACTGGTCTTATACAACCGGACCAATGCTCACCGAAGATGACCACAAGTTTACGGCCGTTTCGCAAAATGCCGTGGGAAAGACCAGCGGCGTTTCAAACGAATATCTTGTTAAGGTCGACATTACCGCACCCAAGGAGATAACCGGCGAGACAGTTCAGGATAATGTTTTGCCGAATAGTGCCAATGGTGAAGACGGTCCGGCCGTTATCACTGTCAATCAAAATGATTACACCAATGATGATAGCCCGATCTTCAGCGGAAACGCACCGAGCGACGCCAAGAAAGTGCGCATTTATGACAATAACAAGTTGATTGCCGAAGTGGATGTGGATAGCGATCATACATGGTTCTGGGAAGCGGGTAACAGAAACTCCGATGCCAAGCTTGCCAATGGTTCACACTCGTTGACAGCCCGTCCGGTGGACGCTGCCGGCAATGAAGGACCGGCATCTAAAGCGCATTCGTTTATTGTTGATAAAACGGTTCCCGGTGCCAAGGCAACACTCGACAGTATTACCGACGATACCGGGTTTAAGAGCGGCGACTTCACAACGCAGGATAATACATTGCTCTTCAGCTTCAAAGTGGATGGAACGCTAAAGGATACCGACAAGGTTCAAGCCCTCATCAATAACCAATGGTATGACCTCACCTATAATTCAGCCAATGGAAAGTGGGAACTTGATTGGCGAAATAAGCCCGCCCTTGCTGACGGAAGTTATGTCGTCAAGACGCGCGTTATTTCGAGTACCGGCATTTATGATGATGATGCAACCCAAAAGTCGGCAAAAACTGTTGTTATTGATAGCGATGGTTCGGCTCAACATTCCGAATTTGTGGGCTTTACCGGTAAAACCGGTAAAGTCTTCCAGAATGGTGAATATGTCGATGTTACAAATCCTGTTTTGATGGGTAAAATCAGCGGCAATCTTGCCGACCTTGAAGATGGTGCGAAAATCGGCATTTATCGCGATCACGTGCTGTTGGGCTATGTCGACAAAAGCCAGATCGGTAAGGATGGCACATTCAGTTTCAAACTGCCTGATGGCTGCCTGACCGACCGCCACAGCTATATCTTTACCACGGCAATTGTGTCGAATTCCGGTTATGTCGGCGAAGCACACAATGTCGAAGTGCGCGTTGACACAACCGGTGCTGCAAATGTTCCCGATTATGGAATTTCAAACAGAAATACTCAAAGAGGTAGTGGAGATTTAAGTTATACGCAGGCTGTCGCTCTCAACAATAATGGCGAGTGGCAGGTCATTTCCAATTCAAATGTCTGGGTTTTCAACAGTAGCGGCAAGGCCGAAGCCCACTATTTGGATTATCAGACAGGAATTAACAACGGGACTGTTGACGTTTGGGGGTGGGGGCCGGAATATGTTTTGTTCGGTTCCTATACTATGGCCGATTATAACCATGACGGCTACATTGATGTATGGTCAACAAAAACCTCCTATTCCTGGTATACAACCGCCGCCTATGTCGGCACAGGTGATAATCAATGGAATTATGTCGATGTGAAATATGCCGACATGCTCAATGGTGTGTCTATTGAAAACCACCTCGGCGGCATTGCCACTTTCGATATGAATGGCGACGGTTATCTTGATGTCATTCAGGGTGATTCCGGTATTGATTCAGGATCTGTCTTCTTGAACAAGGGCGCGACTTCGTCAAGCCTGAACGGCAACCAGTTTATCGGTATGGGGCGGCAATTCGGCGGTAACCAGTCCGCGCTCACAACCAATTTTATGACCGATCACCATGTGTCGGCAATCGACCTTGACAATAACGGGACGATTGATTTTGCCGGTAACGGGCTGATTAACAATACGACAGGCGTTTCCGGTTTTGGCAACAACTGGTATCAATTGATGACGCTCATGAACAATGGTGTGTCTGCCCCTAACGGGGTTTATGGTGCCAACTGGTCAGTTGGCCAGCATTTTGACGATTCATTGCCGAGTTACGGTAATGGCACTGATGAGGGAATTGGTCCTGACAACTATAAAAATACCATTTCCATGACATGGGCCGATTATAATGGTGATGGTTATATGGACCTGTTCCTTGCCAAAAATCACCGTAATTGGCATGGCAACAAGGAAAGCCAGATCTTTTATAATAAAGGTGACGGAACCGGGCAATTGCGTGGTGCTTACGGTATGAAGGACGACCTTGACGGTCGCTGGTCGGTTGCTATCGACTGGGATCACGATGGCAAAATGGATATTCTGGAGGTTCCGGGCTTTGGCCAGAGTGCCTCCGGCACGAAACTCTGGCATAATGGCGGCCTCGGTCTTGATGGCGCGGTCCAATGGGATAATTGGGATATCTTCGGTGCGCAGGGTGGCCGTCTTGCCAGTGCCAATGGCGATGTTGATCCAAAGAGCATTAATGGCAGTGGCATTAACTTCATTTATGGCATCGGTGTTGTCGACTATGACTGGGATGGCGCGCTTGATGTCACCATGCAGCGAGACAACGCCCATTCATCGCTCATTTTGTCGAACAAAAACAAGGTGGGTTATGGAACGTCATTGCATTTTCGCATCACCGACAAGGATGGCGCCAATGTGTTCTATAACAATACCGTCCAGCTTTTTGACTCTTCGGGAAAACTGGTTGCCGTGCAGGTTATCAATGCACAAGGTGGCATGGGTGTTTCCGATAATACCGGTCTTGTCCATTTCTATGGCTTGAAAGAAAATGAAACCTATTCGGTTGTTGTCTTGCGCAATACCGAGGGGCAATCGAATGATATTGGCGGCATTGCCCGCACCCGCACAACAGATACAACCGGTTATGGCAAAGAAAACACGATAGAAAATGTCAACACCTCGTGGACAGGTCTTAAAGCTGTTGAAGCCGACCATGCCTATATTCTGAATGCCAATAAGGATGGCGACACGGTCACCACCGGTGCGGGAAATAATGATCCGGCAACCCAGGGCTATCGTCCGGGACTTGTCGGAACCGGTTATAATGATGTTTTCACCGCCGAAGCCGGTAGCCAGAGTTATTCCGGTGGTGGTGGCTGGAGGAATGATGCCGGCGAGAAATACTGGCAGGCAAGCGGTGGTGAAGACATTGTCGATTTTGGCAAGGCAACCAACGGTGTCACAGTCGATCTCGGTAACACCGGCTATCAATCGACAGGTTTCAACAACGCCAAGTTCAATGACATTGAAGGTATTTACGGCAGTAAATTCGACGATACCTTCACCGGTAACAAGAGTGACAATTTCTTTGATGGTCGCGGTGGTAACGACACCTATCACCTTGAATCCGGCGGTCATGATCTTCTGCTTTATCGCCTGATCCAGCAGGATGATGCAACCGGTGGCAATGGCAGTGACACGGCCTATGGCTTCAAGGTAGGAACCTATATTGATGCCGACAAAACCAAAATTGATAATGATGCCGACCGTATTGATGTGAAGGACCTGTTGCAAGGTTACCGTGCCGATGCCGATGGTGCTGCCCATTTTGACGACAAGGGCAAAGCCCAGATCGACTGGGGGGATAATATCAAGGACTTCCTCTCGACCCGCGTTGAAAACGGCAATACGATTTTGAGTATTGACCGTGATGGCAAGGGGAATGCTTTCCAGTCGAGCGACCTTCTGACTTTGAACAATGTCAATACAGATCTGGAGACTTTGTTGGCAAATCATCAAATCATCATCGGTTGATTTTTGCCATGGCGGGAAATTCCCGCCATGGAGAGTGACCTTCGGGCGGGGCGTATCTTTCCCGTTGCAGCGTTAAACCTCAGGTGGAGACAAAAATTGCTGGATCTTAGGCGCGCAAAAAGAATTGCAGTTGCAGGTGGGGGATTGACCGGCTGGTTGGCCGCATTGATGTTGCGACGTGTGTTCAGCCCGAATGTGGAAATCGTGGTTTTGGAAGATCCCGATAATCCGGCTTATTCAGGGGGCGAGGGCGGATCCGGCAATTTTATTGCCAGTCTTGAACGTGCTTCTATCGACATTGATGAATTTGTGCGCGAAACCGATGCAACTTTCAAAATCGGCAATGCCTATCACGGCTGGCGCGCGGACAATGCAAACGATATTTTCTATGAGCTTTTTCCTGCACCCGACGAACATGTCGAAGAGGTTGATTTTTCGTTTCGCGGAGTTTGGCCGTTTCTTGCGACCCGTATTGCAACGGGAACACCTCTTCATACCTTGTTTCCCGGATTTTCACTGGTTGCAACGGGTGCTTCACAAGTCGAAGCCAATGCCGTTTTCAATCTGCGGCGTAGCGGCATAAAACCAACATTCCATTTCAATGTCGGCAAATTTTTGAAGCTTCTGAAAAAAATTGCCCTCTCGCGGCAGATTTCCAGCCGGAGCCGGAAGGTGGTCGAGTTTGTCAAATCAGAAAGTGGCGATGTTGTCGCATTGAAACTTGCCGGTGGTGCCGAAATTTCTGCCGATTTTATCATTGATGCAACCGGTTTCGAGCGGCTTGGCGCAGAAAAGGCCTATAAATCCGTCTGGCGTTCATTTTCATCACAATTGCCGGAAGACCGCTATTTGTCTTTCAAAATTCCCGAAGAAAGGAAAAACCCCTCTCTTGTGAGTGCGGCGGTGGCGCTCGCCAATGGTTATTTATGGCAAGTGCCGTTGAGAGATCATGTCTTTGTGCACTATGTTTTTTCCGGCAAATCAGGCACTGAAACGCAAATCAGGCAAGCGCTTCAATCCTATTTCGGTTTTGCAGTCACGGCGGGCGTAATTTCAACTTACGAAGCGGGGAATTTCAAAACCGTCTGGAACAATAATGTGGTTTCTCTCGGTGTTGCGTCAGGCTTTATCAGTCCGCTTGAGTCTTCATCATTTGCGCATATGTTGCAACAGCTTGGCGAGCTTGAAAGAACGTTCATTGCCTGTCAGGGGATTATCGGCGCTCACACGATCGGGGCTTTCAATGAAGCAAATGACAGAAGCTTTGGCGAAATAGCCGATTTCCAGCGTATGCATTTTGATGGTGGCCGGTCTGACAGCGCATTCTGGCGCGAAGCCGGTCAGGCAAAACGTTCGCCAAATTATGAAGCCATGAAAGCCTGTTTTTCAGAACGGTTACCCCGCATTATCGACATTGCCGGTTATAATAGCGGTTGGTCTCCCCTGTTTCATTTGATGAACTGGCTGTTCGTTGCAGCACCGCTCGGCATTATCAGTGCCGGTGCGGCAATCAGAGACCTCAATTATCTGCCGCCGCGCATCATGGAAAGAATGCAACAATATGGTGCCGAACTTATGCGGATCAATGCGGCAAATGCCAAGCCGCAATGGAAAGATAGCGGAAACATTGAGCCGCGTGAACAGCAAGGCTTTGCCGCCTACCGGAATTATTCAACGGTTCCGGCCGGTGAATTTGGAGTGAAACCCGACAGGCAGTTTTCGGAAAGTTCCGGAACGATAGAAACAGCAGAAGGGAACTTGCGTGCGACACATGGTTAAGTTCAGCCTTTTGCCAAAATATCTGCTGCTTGGAGTGAGCCTGTTTGCCATCGGTATCAGCTTTACCGGTTGCACCACATCCCGATCACAAAGCCCGCGTGTGGTGCGCCATCATCCCGCCCAACCAAATTCCGGAAGTGGCGAGGCGGGGCTTATAGCAGATTCCATGATGTCGGTTGTCGACGAACATAATGTGGCGACCGGAAAAGTTGTCAACAATGAAGCGGAAGGCCAAAAAGCGGCTCAGGTCACAACAGATGCGGCTTCCGGCAATGCCGACAATGCTTTATTAGAGAAATCACAAAACACAAATGGTAAAAATAGTCCGGTTACGACAATCGGTTTGAATGGCATTGGCATCAAGGATGCAGTCGGGGTTGCGCTTGCCCGTCACCCCGACATCGGGCGCGCCAATGCGGTTGTTGCTCAAGGCAAGGCACAAATAGCGATTGAAAAATCCGCCTGGTACCCGACGCTGCAATATAGCGTCAATCCCGGTTATAACCGCTATTACAATTCTTCCGGTAACAATAATGACCCCGGTAATGTGCGCGGCACAGTGGGAGCCTCGCAACTTATTTACGATTTTGGCCGCACCTCAAGCCGCATCGGTGCGGCTCGGGCAACCAACGAAAAACAGATGCACGAACTGCAAAGTACTATGGAAGATGTGGCGCAAAATATGGCCAATATTTTCATAGAGCTTTCGGCAGCACAGGATATGATCGGTGCGGCGCAAAGGGAATCCTCACTGCTGCGCGATACGCATGATAAAATTTCCCAGCGTGTCAAAGCCGGTCTTTCCGATGCTTCCGATCTCAATCAGGCGGAAGTGGCGATGCAACGGGCAAAGTCCGATCTCTTGCAGGCGACAACGCGTTTTGATGTGGCTGCGGGAAAATTCGCGCAAATCAGCGGATTTCGCCCGACAAAAGTGGCAACATTGGCTGAAACGAGCCGTTTTATGGACAGTTTGAGCAAGGGCAAGGGCGATGTCGACAAGACACCGGCGGTTCTTGCGGCAGAAGCGGAAGTCAAAGCCTCACAGCAAAGAGTGCGGCTTGCAAAAGCCGATCGTTTTCCCTCGGTGAGCCTTGGCGTCAGCCAATCGGGAGCAACCGGCCAGCGCAATGCCACCAATGACAGCACATTTGTCGGCTTGCAGTTAAGTGGCCAATTATCAACCGGAAAACGCGAAAAATATCAGATAGAGGCGGCCGAAGCGGAACTGCGCGCGGCAAGACAGGCACGCGACAATCAACAGCTTGTTTCGCGTACAACCCGCGGTTCTGCCGAAACGGAAGAAAGAGGGGCCAGCGCACGGATGGATAATGCCAGACAATTGATGGATTTGTCGCTTTCCTCGCGCGATCTCTATTGGCAGCAATATACTTTGAACAAACGCCCTCTTACCGATGTCATCAATGCCGAGAGAGATACGTTTTCTGCCGAAAGCGACCAGATTACAGCAATATCCGACCGGCTCTATGCCAAGGTCAAAGCCTATTATGCGGTGGGGCAGTTGGTCACCCGTCTGCGCGAGCACAATTGAAAGTATCACCATGTCAAGTTTGGAAATCATTTCAAATCGCATTTCGTTTCCTTCGGGCAAGAAAAATAAAAAAGCAACCGGTAATGAACCGGTTCCGAACCGGCCGCAGGCGGGGGGATCCTCGCCATTAAATAATCCGGAAGCTCCGGAACGCGAGCCGCGAAAGGAAGCACGAGCGGAACACGAACCGCAAAAGGAAACCCGACCGGAAGGGGAAGTGGACACCCCGCGCGAAGCCCGAAAAACTGCCGGTATTGCGAAAAGCCAGGATGCCGGATTTGAACAGATCGACGCCGCCTCACTTATTGCCAAATGGGTCGATATTCTATTATTGGCAGCCCGCCAACTTGATATTCCGGTATCCGACGAACTTGTTAGAAATGCCGCCAAATGGAGCGGAAGAGAGGCCACCGAACAATCAATTATTGATGTTGCGCTAGCATCCGGACTTGCGGCAACTTTTGTCGAAGTGAGTGCCGGTGAAATATCGTCAGTGATGCTACCGGCCGTTATACAGGTTGATGGCACTCTGGGGCTTTTGACAGGGCGCGACAAAAACACCGCCATTATCCATTTTGTGGTCAATAATGCCGCATTTGAAAAACGTGTGCCATTTTCTGAAATTGCCAAAGGCGACAAAATCAGATTGCTGCTTGTCGAACGCCATCTGGCTGCCCACGATGACCGGCTTGACGAATATTTGCAAAAAAAACCGAAGTCGTGGTTCAAAGGGCTGTTTGTGAGCAATTGGCCAATATTTCTACAATTGGGGCTTGGCTCGCTTGTTGGCAATCTGCTTGCAATCGGCACGTCGCTTTTTGCCATGCAGGTTTGGGATCGGGTGGTGCCGGGGCGTTCCACCAATACATTATGGGTTCTCGCTTCCGGTGTTGCTCTCGCCCTGCTTCTCGAATTTGTTTTAAAGACAACCCGTGTGGCAGTCACCGATCATTTCGGCAAACAGGCCGACCTCAAATTGTCAGCCATGTTTTTTGCCCGCGTTTTGAATATCCGCAATGATGCGAGGCCAAGGTCACCGGGAACATTGATCTCGCAATTGCGCGATCTCGACCAGATGCGCGAGCTTTTGACATCGAGCACTTTGGGCGTTCTTATCGACCTGCCGTTTGTCGTGTCTTTTCTTTTCATCATCTGGCTCATCGGCGGTGCAATCGTTCTGGTTCCCATTGCCGCCATTCCTTTCATTGTTCTGCCCGGAATTATTGCACAATTTCCGCTGGCCAAGCTTTCCGGTCAGGGGTTGGAAGAATCGGCCATGCGCAATGCCATTTTGATGGAGTCGATCTATCGCGCGGAAGACATCAAATTGTTGCAGGCAGAACCGCGTTTCCGCCGCCTCTGGGATGAAGTCAACAAGGTCAGCAGTAAAATCGGCCTGAAACAGCGCGAAATTGCTTCCATGCTGATGAATTTTTCCCAAACAATGCAGCAGATCGCCTATGTCGGTGTGGTCATCGCCGGCGTTTATGGCATTCTTGATGCCAAGCTCTCTTTCGGTGCTGTTCTTGCCTGTTCAATTCTAACCAGCCGCACCATTGCGCCGCTTGCCCAAATTCCGGCAATTTTAAGCAAGTTGCAAAATGCAAGAGTGGGGAAAAGAGGATTGGACGGGCTCCTTACTTTGCCCGTCGATCACGATAGCGACAAGGATTATTATCATAAGCCGGTTTTGACCGGTCAGTACCAGATGCAGGACCTCGTCTATCTTTATGGCCCGCAGGAAAAACCGGCTTTGATAATCCCCAAGCTCGATATTCGTGCCGGTGAAAAAATTGCCATTCTCGGCCGTGTGGGCGCCGGTAAATCGACGTTACTTCGTTTGTTTGCCGGTCTTTCCGCACCCGTGCAGGGGCGCGTTTTGCTTGATGGCACGCCGATCGGCATGATCGACATTGCCGATGTGCGTCGTGATGTTGGGGCAATGTTTCAGGAATCGAGCCTGTTTTACGGAACCTTGCGCGACAATCTTCTTGCGGCCAATCCTCTAGCAAGCGACGAACAGATTCTTGCGGCGATGCGTTTATCCTCGGCCGATCATCTTCTTCTCAACCAGCCGCACGGGCTTGATCTGAAGCTTCGTGAAAGCGGTGTCGGCCTGTCGGGCGGGCAAAAACAAACATTGATGTTGGCGCGGCTTTTCCTGCGCTCTCCCCGCATTGTGCTTCTCGACGAGCCGACGGCTTCACTGGACGAAGCAACAGAAATTGCCGTGTTGAACCGGATGCAGTCATGGCTTGGCGAGAGAACATTGATTGTTGCCACCCATCGTTATCCGGTTCTGCAACTCGTTGATCGCATTATTGTTGTCGACAATGGCAGAATTGTCCGCGACGGCCCGAAAGATGAAATATTGGGTATCCATCCAGTGAAGCCGGAAGCGGCGGAAACGTCTTTGCGGATGAAACAGAAAGTACAGCAATGAATGTCGATTCACTTGTGAAAATTCACGGCGTCAACCAGCGCGCACGGGCTATTCTATGGATTATCATTGCGATGATTTGCATTTTCATTGTCTGGTCTTATTTCGCGGTGTTGAACGAAGTGGCTATCGGCGAAGGCAAAGTGATGCCCGCTTCAAAAGGCCAGATTATCCAGAATCTGGAAGGCGGTATTCTTGCCGAATTGATGGTGAGGGAAGGTGATGAAGTCAAAGAAGGACAAATTCTCGCTTCACTCGACCCTGCCAAAGCAAAGTCCAATGTTGATGAAACACTTGCCAAAATTGTTGCTCTCAAAGCGCGTGCCGCACGCCTTGACGCTGAAATGAACAATCAGGAAAAAGTCGATTATCCTGAAGATATAAGCGACAAAAAGGAAGTGATTGATCGCGAGACAGAACTTTTTTACACCAATCGTCAGGCTTTCAAGGAAAATGTTCTCAACCTTACAGAACAATTGAAACTTGCCCAGAACGAAGTCGAAATCGCCAAACCGCTTCTTAAAACCGGAGCCGCCAGCGAAGTTGAAGTCTTGAAGCTTCAGCAGAATGCAGCCGAACTTTCTTCACGACTTGCTGCCACAAAAAACGAATATTATGTCGCCTTGCGTGGCGATTATACAAAAACCATGGCCGATCTTGAGCCGTTGTTGAAAACAAGGGAAGGACTGGCCGATCAACTGACGCGCACCGTTATCCGCTCGCCGACAAATGGTATTGTCAAAGATATTCGGGTAACCACCATCGGTGGCGTTGTTGCGCCCGGCGGCACGCTCATGGAAATTGTACCTTTGGGCGACCAGCTTCTAATCGAAGCCAAATTGAATCCGCGTGACATTGCCTTTATTCACAAAGACCAGAAAGCAAATGTCAAAATAACAGCCTATGATTCAGCAATCTATGGCTCGTTGCCGGGGCATGTGCAAATGGTTTCACCCGATTCAATCGAGGACGATGTCGACAAGCGCGTTTATTACTATCGCGCTTATATTTTGACCGATCACAGCTACCTTGAAACCAAAGATGGGAAAAAACACCAGATTATTCCGGGAATGGTGGCAACTGCCGAAATCAGCACGGGTGAAAAAACCGTTCTTGATTATCTTATCAAGCCGCTCAATCGGGCGAAGGAGGCACTGCGGGAACGCTAGAAAACAGATCGGAATATAACGAATGGCAAAATCGTTGAACGGGAAAAATCGATGAACGGGAAAAATCGGCATTTTGCGGTTTTATTGTGTGCAGTACTCTTTGTTTTTGTCCAGTTTTAAAGAAGTAAAAGCAAGTAAAGTAATTTAGTTTATATAATATAAAATATTTAAATAATAAAAACAAAAATAAAAGGAAAATTATAATCTATAGTTTTTAATTATTTAAATAAAAATATAAATGATATTTTATTTAAACAAAATTATTACAGGTTAAACGAAACATGTTGAATAAGGTTTGAGCGTAAAGAATGGTCAATATTGCAGAACTTCTCAAGAAGTCGATAGAAAAGCAAAATTTGAAGCCGACCTCGGAAGTGCGTCAGCATATCTATGAGAAAGCGCGTTCTGCAATCAAATCCAAACTTGATGAAATGGATGCGCCGGAACTGGTTCAGCGCTCCTATCTGTTGCAACTCGAAGCAGCGATTTGTGAAGTGGAGTCTTTTTATGTGCTGGAACCGGAATTTTTCGAGCTTAGCCAAGAGAATGTAAGCTGCCATTTTGCCTATCACGCCTATTTGCCGGATTATTTTGGCACGAAACAGGATGTCGCTATTGATATGGCGAAATTGCGCCCGTTAACAGAAAGCCGGACAGGTTTGAAGAAGCTTGAACAGGTCGGTATGAAAGAGCAACCATCCGCACTTGAGAGCGACGCCGAAATTAGCGCGCTCCATGAACAGAAATATAATCTGCAAGCTCCGCCCGATAGAACCGGCCATGACGGAGCCGATATTGCAGATAAACCGAAAAACAAAGACGATAATCTTCACGCTTCAGCGATGAATAACGATAGGGGTAGCACGGTCGAGCCTCTCGGCGCCAATTCAAGTAACGCACCTATCGACCCCTTAATAGAAGGTCTGGAAGACGAGTTCGACAAGCTTTCAAAAAATATAGCCGAAGAAACTGCGGAAGTTGCAACTCATGCCCGGCAGAAGAATGGGAACGAGCCGGTATTGATTATCAATTCCATGGTTGAAAGCAAAAAGCCGGAAATTGATAGCGAGACCCGTTTGCCGGAACGTGATGATGAAGTGTCGACGGTTTTAACGCAGCCCGATGAGAATGTTGTTCACGGGAAATCGGAGCACGAGCAACACAATCCCGATAAAGAGAATAGGGATTGGCAGCAGCGAATGCATATAGGTGCCGAAGACCAATCCGGCAAAAAGTTTTTTAGTGAGTTGCAAAGACAAGGTGTTGAACCTGTTGTTGGAACTATAGAAGAAGAGGTCTCTGTTTTGCCAATGCCTGATGGAGCAGAACCGGAAAATCGTGCAACAACAAAAACCGGTTACAGCGAAAAACAGCAAACAGTCTTTATCGAAAAACCGGCAAATGAAATGCCATCGCCAACCGGTGTTTTTCGCCGTTCGGAAGCTCCCCTGTCGACCGGCGACAGAATGAGCGAAGCCGCACATCATGCTGAATCAAGACAGAAGTTTGACGCACAAAACAAGAGTGTCGGAGAACAACAAAGGTTAGAGGCAGGACAAACGCCCGATAGAAGCAACAAGGATGACAGAACAAACAGCGATGACAGAACAAACAGCGATGACGGAAGAAACAGGGCTGATAGAGAAAACAGTGACAGGAAAGAAAAACCGGTTTTTTCCGACGTTTTGAAACCTCGACCGAGGGGGGCAATGAGGCCTGACGCAGAGGATTACCCCCTCTATATCGACACACCGGCCAATCCGGTTTCGATCGACAGTTTCTTCAACCAAAACGCTTTTTCCATGGTTGATGCACAAGCCGAAAGAAATGCACGACAGCCTTTCGACAATTCTGCGGGCAGTCGTTATAATATTCAGGAAAATCGCGGGAAGGAGCACCAACAGAGCTTTTTCAAAACCGAAACCGTGGTGATGGCAGAGGCTGTGCCTTTTTCTTCGGTGAAAGAAAATAGCGGCATTTCTTCCTCTGTTTCGGGTGCGCAGGTTACTTCCTTCAGTGCTGCGACAGTTGTGTTTCCAACAAAAAGAAATCCGGATGAAAAGGCGGTTTCAGGTTCTGTTTCAGGTTCGGATGAAGCTGTTTCAAAGCAAATAATGTCAGAAGAAAAACCGGCTTTTTCGGGAAAGCCTTCATCGCGGCAAGAACAACCGGTTCGAAGCACCGTTACTGAAGTGGATATTGTCCGACAATCGTTTGATACCACTAAAACCAATGCCGCTCACAATGAAAAGCCATATATCGCTTCCGCCGAAGCAGCTTCCGGTAAAATAGACGTTGATGATGAAAAAACATTTGCAACCGGACCAGTGAACAAAGCCGCTCCATCCTTTTCTAATGCTGAAGAAACAAGCGCGGTTATTGACGTTCATACGATCGAAGAAAAAACGGCAATCGAAGAAAAAACCGCAATCGAAGAAAAAACCGCAACCGAAGAAAAAACCGCAACGCGTATGACTGCGGAAAGCAATGGAACGACTGATAAAGAAGTGGCGGCCTTTCAATTATCACATGAAGACAATTCGACAATGAAAGGTGGAAATAAGAAAAACCAACTCACAACTGCAATTTCAGAAAATAAAACTGCGGAAATAGGTGCGCCCGATATTGCCGACATATTTGAAAAGAATAGAACCGCGTTTTTCGGAAATCTCGATCATAGGGGTGAAGAACTCGATCATAGGGGTGAAGAAAATGTCACGCAGGATCTCTTTCCAACAGTTCCGGTTGATCGTAAAGGTGCAAAAAGATGGGAAAAACGGCCATCACGCATGAAAGATTTTCAAGACTATCATGCAAAATTATGGAGCAAACCTTTTATTGCAGCCGCAATTTTTCTCGTTTCTGTGCTTTTAGCCGGCGGCTATTTCTTCAACCGTTCAAAACCGTCTGTAGCGATTGGCGAACCGTTCAAACAAGCAGGGGAAAGCGTGACTGCAAACAGAAATGAAAAGCCTGATCCTGCGCAAACGGCTGCGATCAATCAACCGGCCTCACGTGAAACTGTCGAGGGTTTACTGCGACAAAAATATGTTCCCTTGGGCAATTTTGAAGATGAACCAAGCTCGACAGACCGGAATTTTTCCGACAAAAAAAATAGCGAGACGCAGAAGGACGGGCTATCCGTTCAATCACAACGGGTAAAAGCGGATGATCGGGAAGAGGCTGAAGAAGCCGTTTTGACACCGAAGGAGAGTGTCAGAACCGGCGCGGTTTCCTATCCGCTATCGGTGATGCGCCCGCAATTGGAAGAGGTCCCGAATAAAAACGTAACAGGGGGAAGCCGGACAGACGCGACTATTCAGCCGGATGATTTTTCCGACAAACAAAGTTCAAATGAAGAAAAACCGGAAGCCGCCCTGTTGTTGCTTACCGACAAGAAGGGCAAACAAGTGAAGTTGCAATCAACTGTAAGCTGGTCACTTAACGCTCCCCATTCAAAAGATAATCCGCTTGATGAAACGGCATTGGTTGGCAATTTCAAAACCGATGACGGAAAATTATCGGCTCGAATGAGTATCCGGAAAAACTATCGCAACAATCTGGGAGCAACCCACCTGATCGATCTTTCATTTTCCCAATCGGACAATTTCGACGGCGGTGTTGTGGTGGATGTCAAAGGTATTTATTATGGCGACAAAACCAATGTTTTGAATAAACAGGCTGCAACAATCGTTGCCGATCTTTATGAAAACAACTTTGTTGTTTCTTTGCGTGATGATGAGGATGATAAAGAAACAAACCGGAATTTTTTAACCCGTTCAGCGGTTATAGGTTTTCAAACCGTTTTCACCGACGGCAAAACGGCACTTTTTATGTTGAACAAATCTGCCTCGGAAAATCGCCTGTTCGATAGTTTCAATGCAAAAACCACCCATTGAAAGATGAATAAATTGTTCACAAAAAACAGACAAGCAATCAGTATTGAAATATGGTCACGGAGGAAAGGAAAGCCGATGCTTTTATAAGGTTTCAGGAATAAAACGCCTATGCTTTCAACCGGTTTATCGTCTCTCGTTATTTTTGTTGCGGTCGATATAATCTATCTGGCGGGTAAATTTTTCCCGAAAGTCGGGTTGTAGAGGCCAGCTTTTCGACTGGAAATAATACTGCTGCCATGCCAATTCGACAGTTCACCAATCAACCTTCGCTATAGCACCGATTCAAGATATATTGGCGCCGGAATTGAAAGATAATTGCAGCTTAAAATATTCGCGTTTGTTCTTATGTGAGACGAGAAACACAGGTTTGCGACCGTTATGGCGACGATAATGGAAATCAACCATAAAATAAGTCATTGATGAGACGGGTTCCATAAAACAGTCAAAGGAAGAGTTGCGTTTACAAAACAGAAGGAAGAAGAGCCACATTTTTATGAAAACAATTATTACGCTTGGCATTACAGGAAAAACGAACCTTCTCGGAAAAAGGCGAAGAAGCAACAATGGACGGCAAATTACAGCGTGCAATAGAGTGACCAGGTTTTAAGGAACAACCGGAAAGACCCGCCTATAATCCGTAAAACTTTGATAGCCCGCTATTTTTTAGTTAAAAATAGTATATCAACGTTTTACAAAAGCTTATCTATTCATTTATGGCGCAATTCCTCCTATAATATCCATATTATTTAAATAATAGTTTTAAAAATAAGTAAAATTATAATAGGAAATATTGACAATTATCAAATAATATTAAATAGATAAAATTTTTAACAAAAAAATATTATAAAATAGAGTCTAAAATAATATAATCAATTTATAACAAAATACATATTCTTATCTAACTTTATGACTTTTTATTAAATGTTGTGAATTCTTTGCATTCTACTAAACTAATGGTTGAATTTAAAAAAATATGTGATAAGAATATGAAAAATCAACTTGATCGGGCAGAAATAAGTTGATTTTGTTAATCAAGTTTAAAGCAGAGAAATCATCAGATAACTGAACTATTGGTTGAAAAATTGGTTCGTAATTTTCGGTGCTTTTTGTTGATTGTTCATTGAAATAAAACGGCTAAATATTTTTATCGGAATTTATTTCATAAAAAAATGCTGAAAAATCAGCAGGTTAAAAACCAGGAAATTTTTTATTAAGCATTTTTTTTAACCAAAAATTTACCATGTCTTGAAAAGATATAGCAAATCGTTAAAAGATGAAATTGATTCTTAACCGGCAAATATTTGGGAACGTAGGGGGTGAAGTCCAAATCGGGTTGTTAGAAGCAAGATTGTCGGGACGAGTTTTCGGTGATTAACCATTGTAAAGATAAGGCTGATAAAGGTCATGCTTTGTTTCCTTTTTGAGGGGGTCGTATGAGATCTACACGTTCTGTGCTTTATTTTTCACTGCTTCTGGCAATGTTGTCGCTCATCGCATTGCTTTATACGCTGATTTTTCACGGTGATTTTGTAGCACATAATATCATTTTCAACTCGATCATCGCTTGTTTCGATGTCATTGTGTTGTCTTACGCCCTCTACACAATTTTTTATCTCCAACGCGGAATGGTGCAGTGGCAGAAATTCAAGCAAAACTTCCCGCACGAGGGAGACGAGCCGGTACTCAAAGGCGGTATGCGGTTGTTGCGTGGTCGTTTGCGTGATCTCATCAGCTTTAACGAAGATGAACGTAATTCGGCTATTTCTCTGGTTTCAACCGCGCTTGACTGGCGTGTCGATTTTCTCTTCTACGCTGCCGGTGCTGTTATTTCGATGGGGTTGCTCGGTACCTTCTTCGGTCTGACCTTTACGATGGAAGGTATTCGCGGGTCGATCGACGTTCTTTCCTCGGCAGATGAAATACAGGCAAAATCTCTTGTCAATTCATTGGCTGCGCCACTCGGCGGTATGGCAACGGCGTTCTCCTCTTCGATGTTCGGTCTGGGGTCGTCGATTTGTGTGGGGCTTATTGCCCATTTTATGGGGCGTACAACCGAAGGATGGGTTTACGATATTGAAAAATGGTCATTTGTTGCAAGTGGAGAAGAAGCGTCGAAAATGGCCGGTGAAACCGGTACAATAGATGCAACAACGCGTGCGATAAATCGTTTGGCCGCGGTGCTTTCCCGTCATGTCGAGTTTTCACACGAGGATACCGGAAAATTTATTGATATTTCCAATAGTTTCGTTCAAGGACAGGCTATTCAGCAGCAAACAATGGAAAAAATGTTGACTGTTGTAACGGAACAATCGGAAAGCAATAAGCGCTCTGTCGAGACAATTCTGAATACGGTGACCTCTAATGCCGAGGCAACAAAACAGATTATCGAAATTATCGGGAACAACTATCAGGCGCTTAGCGAACTGAGCGATATTGCCAAAACCAACAGTGCCTATATTGCGCGCGGCATTGAATCTCAGGAAAACAATAATCAAACTGTGGCGCAGGCCATTGCCGGTTTGAACCAGATCCGTATTGAATTTTTGACAAGCCTTGAAGCAATTTCCAATAAACTTCAGGAAATTCAACGTGATACCGGTTCGATCGAACAGTCGGCGGCGAATTTGCTTACGCACAGTGTCCAGCAGGAAAAGGCACTTGAGAACGCAAATCAGGTTATGCATACACAGCAGAAAGCGATCATGGAGGGAATGCGTGATCTGACAGAAGCGCGTGTTTCTATTGTCTCTGCCATCAAAGCTGCACAAAAGGTCAGTGATGTTCCACCCACGAAAGGCTAATTCTAATGAATTGCTCAAACAGTTTTAAGCGTGTGGTGTCTATTCTTCTGGTAAGTTGCAGTGTTGTTTCGACTGGCTGTGCACAGAACAGGGGTAAGGTTGCCCCTACAGGTGTCGATACAATGACAACTCAGGCGGTTAAGGATAGCAACCGTTCGGAGGGCGGTCAAAAAGCCGGAGATACCAATGTTAATAGTCCGGTAACAGAAAAATCCAAAGAATTTTTCAAGCGGGAAAAACAGACATTAACGCTTGAAGAAGCGTTGAAGAAAGCTCACGATTATTCGTGGACAATCAAAGTGGCAAAGAGCCAGCTTGATATTGCCGAAAGCCGTCTCGATCAGGCAAAAGCGAAATATTATCCGACGGTCGGTGCCGAATTGACAGCTCCGAATTTGCGCTATGATGGTGGCATCACCAGTCGCGATCGTGATTTTGACGATACAGCCTTTGCAGGCGTTGACGTGCGCTATAGCATTTATGATTTCGGTCGTCGTGATGCGGATAAAGAAGCGGCAAGCTATAATTTGCGCGCGAGCGGACATGCAAAACATGCCGAAGACCTGACTGTTATGTTCGATACAGCCAATGCTTATATGGCTGTTCAGGCCTATACCGAACAGCTTCAATCGGCTATCGGCTATGTCAACAAGATTACCTCGTTGAACCAGACAATTGGCGAAAGTGTTGCGGGTGGTATTTCGCCGCAGTCGGATGCGGTTCGTGGGCGTCTGGCATTGAGCAATGCAGTCAACCGGCGCAAGGATATAGAGCTGAAATTGTCCCGCGCCCGCCAGAAATTGAATGCACTGGTGGGGATGGAAGTGGAAGCTTTGCCGGCCAAGCGCACGGCGCTCCCGCCGGTAAGGGATCTGGATAATATTGCAGTCAATGCCGCCGATCAAAATCCGGCAGTGCTTGCAAGAGGTGCAGCACTCGAAGGAAGCCGGAAAAGTGTTGTCGGTGCCAAAGCGAGTTTGAAGCCAAAGCTTGATTTGACTATAGATTACAAGCGTAGTCTGGAGAGCGTCGATAATCTTTACAATGTATCGAACACGGATGGTGGCGTTCAGCTCAAATTGACATTCGATATTTTCGATCTTTCCAAGAAAGCGAAAATTCGCGAAGCTTATGCGCAGGTCAATGTCAATGAAGCTCAACTTGGCAAAGAGCGTTCGACGGTGAATGACGAAGTTCGTGCCTTGCTTGGCGATATTGAAATAACATCGCAACAATGGTCGATCAGTGAGGAGGCCACCCGCGAAGCGGATAAAACCCGTGGTCTTTATCTTGAAGAATTTCGTCTGGGTGACCGAAAATTGTCCGATCTGATTACCGCAGAAACGGAATATTTTACATCAAGAACGGATGCAATCGACGC
Source organism: Bartonella sp. P0282 (assembly GCF_048452985.1). Lineage (NCBI taxonomy): Bacteria > Pseudomonadati > Pseudomonadota > Alphaproteobacteria > Hyphomicrobiales > Bartonellaceae > Bartonella > Bartonella sp. P0282. Next base: position 406,694 of record NZ_WTFO01000003.1, on the reverse strand, counting down.
TCGCTACGGCTTTATGCGCGCTGTGTTCAGCATCTATTATCTGGCTGGCAAGCCACATGATGGGCTATTGGCTCTTCAATTGGTGGAGCATTAATGATGTCTCAGAAACGTGGTGGTGAAAATATCTGGATTGCCTATGCGGATATGCTGACCGTTCTTTTGATGGTGTTTCTATTGTTGGCCATGCTGTTCCAGGTCATTGTTGCAACATCGAAAATTGCCGGTCCTGAAACGGAAGCAGGAACCCAGACTGCGAGCGGGGAACAATCAAGCGGCGATGCGCAGAAAGCTGGCGATAGTGAATCGAAATTCAGCACGTCGAAAGAAAATCTTCCGACAGCCAGTGGTGGCAAGAAAGATGACGGTAGCGCACAGGTTGCAGTCAAATTGCCACTTGTCATGGTAAACACGGATGTCTTGAAAGAGCGTGACGGGGATTTGCGGATCAAGGTCGAATTGAACAGAACCTATTTGACAGGAACCCAGCAAAACGAAGTGCGTGAATGGGCATTACGAAACAAGAGTGTGCTGACAACCGAAAAATTGCGGATTTATTCGGTTGGACGGAGTGTGAATGTTTCAACAGGTGATACATTATTGTTGCAAGTTAACCGTGCTGTTGCAACAATGGCTGTGTTGCAAAAAGAGGGTGCGATTATCAAAAATATCAGGTTTGATAATCTGATTGTGCCGGATAACACAGAAGATTATATTATATTACGTGTTGAACATGACAATGCTGATAACAACAAAACGCAGTAAGTGGGGCAAACTCGTCAACGCAGTGAAGGCCATTTCGCCATCAAAATGGCTTCTGGCACTGTGTCTGCTTGCAGCGTTTTTGTGGGCTGCGTTCTGGCCGTTCGATGTACTGGTTCGAGGACATGGAATTATCCGTGTCGAGGGGCATAATATCGAGATACAACATCCCGAAGGCGGGGTGTTGAAACAGCTTCTCGTTACCAATGGCGAGGTGGTCAAGGCCGGAGAGGTGCTTGCCAATGTTGAAAATCTCACGGTTGCTGAAGATAATGAAAGCAATTTCATTGCGCTTCGCGCCTATGAATTGCGCGAACAAAGATTGCGGGCGGAACTCGCCGGAAAGGAATTCAATCCGCCGGAGCCTAACAATCCCAAGCTCGCCGAAATCTACCATAACGAAACCGATTTATACAATGCACGTAAGCGCGCTTTGGATGAATCTATTGCCATTGCAAAAACCCAGTATGAACAAAAAGAGGCACAACTTGCTTCCAATGCTATTGCGATAGAAAATCTCGGTGCCGAGATGCAATTATCGAACGAGCATATCAAACTTCTGGAACCTTTGGTGGCAAGAGGTGCGGCACCGGAAGCGACACTTGTTCAACGGCGGCTCGAATATCAAAAAGTTTTAAGCACGCTTGCCGATGCACGTTCAAAAGTTCCCGGAATGACAGCCGCACGCGATGAAGCCAAGCTGAAAATGTCGATGTATAGAACCGAATTCAACGAGGATGCCAATAAGCAACTTGCCGAAGTTCAGGTCAAGTTGGAGACAGCGAAAGCGCAGTGGGAAGCCAGCAGACAAAGAGCGAAAAATTCCGAAATCGTGTCGCCGGTCGATGGTGTGATCCAGCAAGTGGTGATGCCGCATGTGGGTGCCGTTTTGCGGCCGGGAGAAAAACTGTTTGAAATCGCACCGAGCGAAGTTCCGCTTGTTGCGGATGTCAAGGTCAACCCGCAGGATCGCGACCGGTTGTGGGTGGGGCAGGATGTGAGAGTGCGCGTCCTTGCCATTTCAAATTACAGTAGCCCGACCTTGCAGGGAAAAGTTTCCGTGATTAGCGCCGATGCCGTCGGTGAAGAGGATAAGGGGGGACGCTATTACGAGGTTACTGTCACGATGGATGCGAAACAGAATGAAAAACTGAAAATATTTCCGGGCATGACCGTTGAAACCTTTGCACTGGCCGGACAACGAACGTTTCTTCAATATTTGTTCAAGCCCTTTATTGACGGAATGTCGGTTGTCTTTAGCGAATGAGGGGGGGGCACTGCGTCGCAATTGAGCTTGTTACAGAAGACGAATATTACTATATTTATAACGTTGTAAGTGTATCCCGAATTTCGAGGGTACTGAAAATCATAAGGGTTAAATCGCAATGAAACTACCTTTTCCACAGAAGGATGGCGTATCTGTTCTGGTTGATACTTATTCGGATAACGATATCCCGCTAGCCATTTCCCAGGTGGAAATTATCATTCGCGGGAGTGACGTTGTCATTCGTACGCAGGATGGTGCCGAACTGACATTGGTTCAGGCTGCGCAAATGTCGTCCATGCACGAAAATTTGTTCAATCTGACTTTTACCGACGGGACGGTTGTTTCATCGAATGAATTGTTCCAGCGCGCCGATCTGATTGAACCTGGCCCCGAACTGAGTGAAATTCGCGAAAAAAATGTCAAGGTTGACCCTAACGATCCTATAGTTGCGGTTGTCCAATCCGCTCCGGTCAATGAAACAACAGATTTCGATTCCGACGACACAACAGGTATCCTGAATGGCGGGGGAAAAGGCAACAGCGATGAACGTCTGTCTGTGGCTGATTTTCTGGGTAATCCGCCATCTGTGCTTGATGATACGGTAAGTTTTGTCCCGTCAACGACATCGGGAGGCAGCGTTCAGTTGCCAACCAACAGCCCGTCCGAGTCAATGCCCGCTCCGGTATTTCCAACCGCGCCGTCGGAACCGACAACGCCTAGCGATTCTGGTAATGGCAGTGGCGACGATCATGGTGGTGGCCACAATGGCGATAACGACGATAACCACGGGACTGGTGATAATGATGGTCCGACCGGCTTGTCATTTGTCGAGAAGGCTAATCTCTATCAGGTAAGCAGCACCAGAACGACTGTTAAAAATGATAACGGAACGGAATCGACCGTTTGGCATTTGGGGGGCGGGGCAACGGCTGCGCGTACGAACCCTGATCTCGGTGTTCAATATGGCGAACCTGCTATTCTTGATTTGCGTCACGAAGCCGATCAGGAAAAGGGATTTGTTATCCATGCCGATAATGGTGCTTTCAAATATGGTCAGGTCAACACAGAAAATAGTCCTAACAATCTGGATCGTCGTTTGGGGCGCATTGTTACTTTCGACCAGTTGGTGGGCGGGGAATCTGTTGCCGGTAAACGCATCAAGGATATAGCCGACATTCCTGATGGTATGACCATCATCTGGAAGGGAAGTCCTGAATATGCGGATTTCGTTGCCAAATATGGTATCGAGCTTAAAGATAACGAGATTTTCGTTAATTATAAAGGCAATGTCGATTATAACGGCAACAATATCAACATTACCTGGGTCGATGGTGAGGGTAAGGAAACCAAAGCCAAATCCGAATTTACCAACCAGTATTCCGGAGATAATCCGGATACTGTCATAAATGATAGCCATGCGATTGTTTTGCCGAAAACGCCGAACGCACGTGAAATTTATGGCGGCAGCGGAAACGATACGATTTATGCTTCGCAGTTCAACAACCATATCAAATATGATGGCGAAGGTGGCACAAACCGCCTGATCTTCGGTGATGATTATCCTGTAACAACACAGCAAGGTTCAAATAGATTACCGGGGCTGACATACGATGTTGCCAATAACAAGATTACCGATACCGGCAATGGCGATGTTGCCGAAATGCATAATTTTACCGAAATTGTCGGCACCAGGGGCGATGATCACTTTTTGATCGGCGACACAGCGGCTTCCTATTATTTTGACGGGCGTGATGGCAATAACATTTTCGACATGCAGATGACAAATCCGCAAAGCGGTGCCATTAACGGCTCGAGCGGTAATAACCGGTTATATGCAGGCGCAGGAGAAGACATCTACAATCTCGTTAATTCTTCGGGCAATAATACCATTGTCGATAGTGGTAAAGGAGACTCGAACGATAGCTATAATTTTGAATCTTCGACAGGCGAGAACAAGATTGCCGATTCCGGCGGTAGTGATTTCTACCACTTTGACAAGGCTATCAATCGCGTAGAAATTATTGATTCTGCAGCCGGTAACGACCAGTACCAATTCCACGAGATCAAAGACAATCATGTTACAATCAATGATCTCAATGATATCAATGATGGTACCAGTTTAAGTGGTAGCGATGTCTATGATTTTGCTACTTTGACTTCCGAGAAACCCGATGCGACTGACCATATCGAGAATTCCGAAGTTGATATTGTTGATGAAAATGGCAGCGATAAATATCAATTTGACCGCACAAAAGGTGGCTATGTCAGTATTCAAGACAAGGGGCCGATCAGCGATAAAGACGCAGCCCAGGACGAGTACCATTTTTCGGCTGCTGAAACAAAAGTCGATATTACCGATCAGGACGGTGCTGATAAATATACTTTCGATCATGCAAAGGCGGACGCGGACAACACAATCACGGTAACGGATAAAGGTACCGCCGATGACGCTTATTATTTCAATGATGTGACATCAGACAGTCTGGCTGAAGGCAAGGATCAGAATGTTTCGATCACGGATCAGGGCGGCAAGGACGAATATCACTTTGACAGGGTTCAAAGCAAAGTCCGCCTTGATGATCTTGGATCGGGCGACAACTATTTTACATTCCACGATGCTAAAAAATCCGATATTACGATTAACAGCCTCAATGACGGCATCTATCTTGGTGGCAACGACATTTATGACTTTGCAACGCTAAAGAACAATAACGAATCCGCCACTGACCATATTGAAGATACGACGGTTGCTATAGCCGATGAAAACGGCAATGATGCCTACAATTTCGATCGCACCAAAGGTGGTTCTGTAACCATCAAGGATACCGGTGCGGGAAGTGCTGACGACAGAACATTGGCGGCTGATGAATATCATTTTTCTGCTGCAAATACCAAAGTCGACATTGCCGACAAGGATGGCGCTGATAAATATGACTTCAGCAATACTATAACCAGCGGAAAAAATTCAAATACAATCACAATTAATGATACGAGTGACAGCAATTATAGCGACGACTATAATTTCGACGGAACCAAAGTCGCAACAGATAATGATTTTGTCACAGAAGATGGCAAGGCAAATATCGTCATTAACGACACAGACGGCACAGATCATTATCATTTCAATAATATCAACAGCAAGGTAATTATTAACGATCACGGAGCAGGTACTGACGATTACACGTTCCATGAGGCAACGAATTCGAGTATCGTTATTCACGATTATTACGATGACCATAGTAAAAAGCTAAATCTTGATAATGTTTATGATTTTGCCACTCATGCCAACAATGCCAGTGAAAAGCCGACAGACCATATCACCAATTCGGGCGTTTATATTATCGACGAGAGCGGAGCTGACCAATATTATTTTGAACGCACAGACGGCGGTTGGGTCACAATTGTAGATTCTGCAATTAGCAATGGATTCTCGACAGACAGGGATCAGTATTATTTCAATGACTCCCATACAAGGGTCGAAATTACCGATGGTGGTGGCGCGGATACATATAATTTTGACCGCGTAACGCTTGATTCGTATAATGTTATTCATATCAATGATCAAGGTGGGAGCAATTCGGGAAACGACACCTATAATTTTAATAATGTGAAAGCCGTAGACGCTATTTCGGGCGAGCCTCACATCAAGATTTCTGATGATAACGGTGGTGATAGATACAATTTCGATAATTTGGGTGATGCCAATGGGCCTGTTACGAGTGTTCAAATCAACGATAGCGGAAATACTGAAGATACTTACAATTTCCACAATGCAGTAAACGCACTGGTTAATATTACCGACAATGTCGGCACGTATAACGATGATGTTTACAACTTTGCAGGTAATTATGCCTCGGACACGGACCATATAACCAACACGACTGTCAATATTCAAGACGGGGTTGGCCAGGACACATATTACTTCAACCGCGCAGATCAATCAAATATCAATATTACCGATTATGCTGATTGGCAGGATAATTATTATTTCAACGATATCAATAATTCTACAGTCACAATTAATGATGGTGGTGGCAGGATGGGGCGGACCGGAGCAGATGTCTTCAACTTCAATCGTGCCCAAGGTGGTAGTGTAACGATAACAGATCAAAGCTATGCTACTCGTTATAACTTCATGAATGTAAATACCAAAGTCGATATTACCGATCAGCACGGTAGTGATACTTATAATTTTAAAAATTCAATAACGAGTGCTTCAAATACAATCACGATTCACGACACCGATAGTACTGTTTCAAACGATCAGGACAAAACTCCTGTTGACAGGTATGATTTTAGTGGAACGACATCGAACGGCTTTGCCAGCGATGACAATTATAATATTACTATAATTGACAAGGAAAAAGGACAGAATTTTTATAATTTTACTTCCGCTCAAACAAAAGTCTATATTCAAGAGAGTGGAAATCGTAACGATCAGTATGACTTTACGCAGGTTCACGATTCTATTGTGACAATTGATGATAGCAGTGCTTATAATGATCCTGGCGATCTTTATAACTTTGGCGACGGAACGTTTGACAACCGTATAAGAAACACCGTGGTCAATATCACAGATGGCGGCGAGGCTGACACCTATTCGTTCCAATATTCGGATTCCGGTCAGGCAGATGGTGAGCGGGGCGCTGTGACCATTAACGATAAAGGGGATGCTCTGGATGATCCGGCCCACCCCGGAAATGGGAGCACTCATGCTTTTTCTGTAAATGACACTTACCTCTTTTCCAATAGTCATTCGCAAACTGTTGATATTACTGATGCAAGAGGTTCCGAGACTTATGACTTCAAGGATACAACAATCGATAAAGTAACCATTACCGATAATGGCGACAATTTAACGAAAAATGGACTATGGGACATCGATAGTTACGATTTTACAAATTCGGCAAACAAAGAAACAATCATCACGGATACAACAGGCGTAAGCAATTACAAATTTTCCAATTCCGGATTTGTTAATAAGGACGGAGAGAATGTAACGGCATCGTCGACTGTCAAGATTATTGATGGCGACAGTTCTGATGTCTATGCATTTGACCACAGCAAAGGCGAGGTCAATATTATTGATGGTGGAGATAACGGTTCCACAGACGAACAGCGTATTCTGTACGATCAAAACGGCCATATTAGATATACACAGACGGACGCGGACGATTATGGCCAGATATATGTTCCTACAATGGGTGATTTTCACGCCCAAACACCCGATGATTTCAATTTCAGATATTCGTCGGCCAAGGTGAATATACAGGATGGTGTTTTTGCGAATGACAATTCGGGATTGCCTGTCGATGATGGTAATTCTGATGGTAACTATTATTTCCAATATTCGTCCGGTGAAACAACAATCACCAATAAAGGCGGGTTGGATAAATATTACCTCGGCGGTTCTACCGGTAAAGTGACTGTCCATGGCGGAACCGGAACAGACATTCTTTATGTCGGCAAGGGATATCTCGTTTATGATGGTGGCACACGAACCGATGGCGGCAGGGAAAATGACTGGATTTCGTTCCAGGATGTTCTGGAAACCACCGACGCCAACGGTAATCCACTTGATAATAAAGTAGATCCGAATGACCGCACTGAAGGTATTTACGTCAATCTTGGTGCAAATGAACTAGGTTATGCTGACAATAATAAACACAATATACTGAGCCATGACGAACATGGTGCTGTACTTGCCGATGGTGCCGATAAAGGTCATGTAAGCAATGTTGAAAATGTTATTGGCACCAAGTTCAGTGATCTGATTTACGGCAATGACAAAGACAATTATTTTCTGGCAACCCAAGGTAATGATGAATATTACGGCGGTGAAGGTTCGGATACATATTATGTCGGTGCGCCGGATATGGGTGGACGCATCGAGGGAATGTTCATGAACCCCGATGGGACGCCTGACGATAATTCGGCAGATTATGCGCAAATGGCGGCGTGGGCGGATCGGTCAAATCTTACGGCCGGCAGAGATAATGTCATCATTGATCTTGACCACGGATATGCAAAGACTTTGTGGAAAGACGCACATAATGTCCAGTCCGAGGATAAATTGCATGATTTTGAAAATGCTTATGGCGCTTTATTATACAAAAACTCGATTACCGGCAGATGGGGTACCGAGGGAAGACTTGTAGGTGGCTATAAAGAGGATACATTTTATTCTGTTCAAAATTCGAGCAAGGACGGCATCAGTTATATTGATGGTAACGATACACGTGTTACACAGGCTCCGAAGAACGGGGCACAACTGACGGTTGATAATTTACGTTATGATTATGTAACCGATCATGGTGATTATATCCATGGTGTCTATGTAAAAATGGATGAAGGTTCATCCTATTCCGGCACAACGATAAAAGGCTATGACCGTAACGATCCCACGGTTGGAACGCAAGGAAAGGATATCTTCAAGAGTATCGGAATCATTTCCGGTACAAAAGAAGACGATGTATTCGAGGGAAGTGCAGCCGGTGGCCATTCCTTTGATGGTGTAGCCGGCAATGACAGGTTTATCAGTCATGGTGGTGTTAAAAGCATTTATACCAATGGTGCAGTCCTCGACTATAGCCAGCTTACCGCAAGAGAGTATCTGGATGTCCTTATGAGAGATGACCAGAGTGGATATATCACTCGTGGTGGCGGAACCGAGAAGGATGAATTGGTTAACGTTAAATCCATTATCGGTACGGCTGGTGATGACCTCGTCCATTTCACAACCAATAGAGGAGTTCCTCAATCGTATTTTATCGGTTTTGACGGCGGTGACGGCATCGACTATATGGTAAAAAGGCAGGGTGCTCAGGGTGCCACAGGACCTCAGAGTTATGACATTGGCGGCGGCTTTAAAAATGTTGAAGGTTTCAGCTTTATTGATACCTATAAAGATACATTGAACGTCGACCTTGACGCTTTCTTCAAGGATTTCACAACCGGCACTGCCGATAGTGACGGTCATTATCATGCGAAGTTCTTCTTGAATGGTGATCCCAATAGCAGTGACTCGACTGCCGATATTTTTAACGCCATTGATAAAGCCGGCGGTTGGGATTGGCATAAAACCGCAGACGACAATCATGGTAACGAAACCTGGAGCGCACAAAAAGATGGTGTCGATACGGGCGATACAATTGAAGTTACAAGAGGAAGACAGGGCGATTCTCACCTGCAGGAATCCCACCCTTCAATTTCGTAAGCGGAATTGTAAGTTCCGTAACTGTAAATTCATTGTTGACTGCTTTTAAAATCTGGTATCCGTTTTGGAAAGAACTGCCGTTCAGGAAAGAACTGCCCCGTTTTGGAAAGAACTGCCCGTTTTGGAAAGAACTGCCCCGTTTTGGAAAGAACTGCCCGTTCAGGAAAGAACTGCCCCGTTTTGGAAAGAATTGAATGACTCCTTTGATCGACGCTCTGGAAACCGCGTGTAACAAAATACGCGGTTCTCTTCCCTTCCACTGGCAGCGCATACGCACATTGCCAATGTCGGGTGATGAAACCTTAATCAAGTTGGTCGAGCGTCAGCTAGGCGTACATATCGTACGGGTGAATAAACAATCGGCTTTGCAGATTGGTGGCGTTTATATTGTTGTTACCCCTGCCGGTAATTATCGCGCGGTAGAGGTTGCAAATGATGGTACCTTAGTTTTTCTGGATGAAGACAAACAGAAAAGCCACGAAGAGGAAACTGATAATATCGGTTCTACCAGTGGTGAGGTGACAGTCAAAAGCAAAATCGAACCTTCTCTTGAACTTAAAAAACAGCCTTATGAAAATGGCGTAAAGCTGCAAGCCTCTGAAAAAACTGTGCATCCGGCCGAAGTTGTGAAACTCGATGCGCTTGCCAATACGAATGCCGGAACTGTTATAACTCCGGCTGGTGGTACAAACGCCGGAAAGCAGAAAAGCGCGGAAGAAAAAGCGCAAAAATTTACAGATCAATGTATTCCGCAATATCAGGTTTTCAAAGCAAGTCTTCTTGACAATTTCGATTTGCGCCGCCTCATTTCATCGGATCCCGTGGCGGTGTCCATTCTCTGGAAATTGCTTTTCGGCTCGATTTTTATCAACCTGATGATTGTCGTGACACCGCTTTATCTGAATGCAATTTATAGCCGCATTTTACCGGCCTATGCATCAGCCTCGTTATGGACTTTTTCGGTCGGTGTCGCATTGGCATTGATTGGCGAATTCCTGCTTCGTCGCGAGCGCCAGAAGCTCAACATCGCGCTTGTCCAACGCATCCATACAACGATAGAGCCGAATATTGTAAGGCGGCTTTTGCGCGTCAATGCCAGCCAGTCCAACAAATGGGGGGCTGCCCAGTTTCGTGCACTTGATGATTGGAAAATAGTACGAAATTTTGCCTATATGGGACTAAATCTGAACGTCATTGATGTCCCGTTTATTTTGCTGTTCCTGCTGGTCATTGCTATTTTGGGGGAATGGGTGGTCGTTGTCCCGATATTCATCATCGCGGTCATATTTTGCGTGATGTATTATTATTGGCGGCTAGCCGAGTTGCAATTCAGCGAACGGCCACTCTATCGCGACCCTCCGAATATCATTGATATGATGGTTGCATCGATTATCGGCCGGCCGGATGTTGTGAGCGATCGCTATTTGGCCGATTCCGAGACCGATATAGAAGCATGGAAAAAACGTTATCAACGCAGCGCGGCATTCCAACGTTTGAATTATGCCATTAACGGCGCACAATTGGTGCTGATCGTTATTATGGCCTATTATCTGGTTCTTGCCGGTTCACTCAATCAGGGTGCAATATTCGCAGTTATTTTGCTTGCCGGCCGCATGTTGATGCCACTTTTTAGCACGTCGAGTATTGTTTATGATGCTTATGGCGCCCACCGCTCTTACACAAGGTTGAAAAAACTTATCACCGAAAGTTCCGACAATCAGGAACAGCCGATCTTTATTGAAAAATACGAAAATCTCAAAACGCCATTATGGGCAATTGAGCACGGAACTTTTGCCTATAACAATGAAAAAGTTATTCTGGACGATATTGATCTTGTCATACCGAAAGGCCAGAAAATTGCGCTTTTCGGACGTAACGGGAGCGGTAAAAGCACTTTGCTGAAATTGCTTGCCGGTTATCTGGCACTTGAAAAAGGCACGATTTCATTTTCCAAGCGACCGCTTCATGCAGGTGACGAATCCATAAAACATCTCATTCATTACGCATGGCAAGAACACGCCATGCTGACAAGTTCGGTTTATGAATTTTTGTGTCTGGAAGGCCGGCTCTCGCGCGAGGAATGCGAAAACATTCTCCATCAGCTTGATCTTGTGAGCGGTGAAATGAAAATTGCCGACAAACTTGAAGTGACATGGCGTGATGCCGGTTTCTATCCAAATCCTGCACATCGACAAATGTTGGCCTCTGCCCGCCTTGCACTGACAAAACGCAAGATCTTTCTTCTTGACGAGCCGACCTCCCAATTGTCGCAAAAACAGGAGACACGCGTTGCCAATGTGCTGAAAAACATATTGCAGCCCGATACCACGATGGTTGTGTCGACAGATCGTTTCGAGATTCTGAATTTGACGGAACGCGTTATTGTTCTCGATCAGGGGCATATCCAGTTTGACGGGCCAACAAGCGAATTTCTGCGCCGTTCCGTTCGCCCGCGAAATGGCTGAAGGAAAATTAAGGAAATTGGTCTGAAAGGCTGCGGTCAAAATCTCCGGACGCGGCCACTAAAGCTTTTTGAACAAATGCAAATAAGTGTAATGGCAACGCGCCGATAAATTGCATTCTAAAGTAAAATAATACCGTTTTTTAAAGGGTAGAAAACAGCAATATTTGTCGCATCATGAAGGGCGGACTAATTTTAATTCCTTGCATGTTCTACTTTTTTCAAATCCGGTTTTTTAAACTCCGCATTGTCACTTTCAATGTTGCGGCAATTTCCAGGTGGCAAAAAGTGAATGGCCTGACATTTCCGATCAACCGATATTCCTTTTAAATAAAATGCCCCGATTTTGCATGATCGGGAACCGACACCACTCAAGAAAGCGGTTTTCAAAAAAACGGTTCTCAAAAAACGGGCTCAAGAAAGCGGTACTCAAGAAAAATACGCACCACGGGAGGCTTCTTTCTTGAAACCGGCAATCCGGAACCCCCATGAACAAACGTGCAAAAGCCGGTAACCAGCCTTACTTGCGGTGAAAAGCTGTGGTGTTTCAAAGCTTCATACAATTTTCAAAAAAGACATAAAATGGATATTGCTTTACTTCGGGCGCTGTAGAATAAATATTTCCATGTTGAAAATTCGTTTTCCGTTTTTGGCGGAATAAATCGAAAATCGGGCCTTTGTGAATTATCGGGGAAAATGACTTATGATCGATCAATCTTTATTAGACGATGCGGTTAACTATTTCACAGAAATTGCAAACAGAATACAGAAATATTCCGGAAAAAACATACATGAAATCAATATCGAATTTACATATGAAGAGGTTCGTAAGCATATCGATAAAGATCTGATCTCATCGAAAATAAAAGCGGAAATACATAAATATTTAGAAAATAAGATAAAAGACGGTTCTGAAGATAGATCGATAAGAAATATTTCAAATAATTATAATGATCTGGAGGTTATATACGTTATTTCGACAGATAGTATATATAAAAGATATTTACATAAAATTTATTTGGAAGCAAAAGAAAGTAGGAATGGTTTTGTCTATTCCGGCTGTAATGAAAAAAATATGAATAATTCCTATACGAGTTCTTCGACACAGTCAAAGACGGCTTTATATGTAGGAAAAATTGACAAAAACATCGTAACCCGATTGGTTCAACAGCTCTATCAAGGTCACCCGCGAACTTCCAGCCTTCATATGGCCACTTGGCCATGGGATAGTCAACTTGCCGCCGACATTGACAAGGGAAAAATTTATGTCGAGCTTGATTTCTTTTCCGGAAAGCCGGATCGGGAACCGGTCGATTTTATTACAGGAAAACTCTGGGCTAAAAAAAAGCCGATGTTTGGCCTGAAAGCAAAATAATAACCCCTTGAGCCGGATATTAATGGCATAGTGGCATGTTGACCGAACCGCATTCGATTGATTGAACGCGGTTCGCCAAAGACCGGAATAATCGTATACGATGATCGCTATACGATTATCCGTACTCGTTTTCTATAAAATTGGCAGTCATGGGCTATCAATATCTGCGGTTATTCGCATTCAGGGAGAATTTCTTTTTGAAACGCAATATCCGGATTTTTTATGTGCGGAGAAGATGATATTTCTTCGTAACACAGACTTGTTTGAAACGTTGTGTTGACGAGAAGTACTGCAATATATTGGCGAGGAGCTTGCATATATTAACGGGGACAGCGGCAAAAGCCATTCTGATAAATGTGTTCAATCAAAATTTCTGTCACGGACGGGGATTTTTTAAACGGTGTTCTTTTGGAGCGATGCCATATTCGCGCCGATAGGCGGTCGCAAAATTCGACGGGTTATAATAGCCAACAAGGTAGCCGGCCTGTGAAACAGCCATGCCCTGCGTTTCCAGAAGAAATCTCGCTTTTTTCATGCGTTCCTTGCAAATGAAACCGGATATTGTCTCATCGTAGACAGTCTTGAAAGCGCGGTTTAACGTCGACATTGTTACGCCAAGCGCATTGGCTATCACATTTGCTCGCAACTCCTTCTCCAAATGCGACAAAATGTAATTCCGCGCATTTTGCGCTATGTCGAAATGGCTATAATTTATTGTCGGTTTTCCATCTTTGGACTGATGATCGTTGATATAAGACAAACAACTTTCATAAAGAACCTCCATGCCCATTTTACGCTCGTGTAATTTCAGCAATTCCTGAGAGATGTTGTCAGGCGGATTAAGAATCTGTCGCGCCGAATGCACGATTGTTGCATTCGGATAAAAACTATAATTTTGCAAATGTCCGGATAAGAACGGTTGAAGCGAACGCGCGGAGGGATCAAAATTTTCAAATATCCGTTCAATCCAGGTGCGTGGTGCCGAAACCATAACTTTTGTAAGATTTTCGCCAGTAACATTGAAAAAGCGGATATTGCAAAATTTTGCGATATTCAACAGAAATACTTTCGGCCTTATTCTTGGTTTGTCGCTTACACCCGGTGAAAAAAACTGCCCGTCAATTTCAAATGTCTGATGGCCGGAGAAAAACACCATTACCATGAATTTCGGCCATATTTCGTGAAAATCTTCGTCGTCAGAACAACCCGGTTCATTTTCTATGTGACCGACAAAAATATGTTCGGGAATTGTTCTGTTCGTTGTCATTTGTTGCTGCCGCAAACGTATTTGCCCGTTTAGCAAAAGACTTTTTTGCCAATTTCTTCAAATTTACGCATATACATGAGAAAGTCAATCAAGTTTTAATCAAGCAATCGGCCATTCGCGGGGTAGCAAAGCCATGGTTCATTCAATTGTCCCGAACAACCGCAATTCTTTTATATGCTCGTCAAAAGCAAATTTTGTGACAGGTGTTTTGGCGATATTGTTGTCTTCGACCATGTCGGGTTCGGCCGATGCCGGGGAAAAACACGATGACGAGGTTTTAGAGACTGTTGTCGTCGATAGAGATAATGAAAAAGGCGATGGTCCGGTCATCGGTTATGCCGCCAAACAGAGCTTTACGGCAACCAAAACCGATACGCCGATTGTCAAAACGCCCCAATCCATTGCCGTTGTAACCAAACAGCAAATGGAAGACCAGCATGTGCAATCGGTTGCGGAAAGTTTGCGCTATACGCCGGGTGTTTTTACGGAATATCGTGGCGCATCCAATTTGCGCGACGAAATGTTTGTGCGTGGCTTTTCCTATGTACCGATTTATCTTGATGGACTTCTCCTTTCGGGAGATGCTTCCTACGCGCAAATCAATCCCTATTTGTTGGAACGTGTTGAACTGATATCGGGTCCCAATTCCGTATTATACGGGCAAACCAATCCCGGAGGAATTGTCAATGCCGTTTCCAAACGACCTCAAGAGACACCATTTCATGAAGTGGAACTATCGACCGGCAATCGCAACCAATACGGTCTGTCCTTCGATATAAGCGAGAATATACCGGGGCGAAACGACTTTTTCTACCGGATTGTCGGAACCGGCATAAGCACCGATTTGCAGGAACAATTTGCGCGCAAAAAAGGTTATGCTTTTGCTCCGTCTTTATCCTGGTCACCGGATAAAACAACAAAACTCACACTTTTGACCGGTTATCAAAAAGAACCGAAAGCCGGATATCGCAATTTCCTTGATGCCGATGGTACGGTAAGGCCGATTGTCGGCTTCGGACATGTTCCGCGTGATTTCTTTGTATCCGATCCCCATTTTGAACGCGTTAAACGCGAACAGGAGTGGGTAGGAGGCGAATTTTCCCATGTTTTCGACAATGGTTTAACCTTTCGCCAAAAAATGCTTTATCACGAAGTGGATATGCAGCAAGCAACACTGACATGGGGAGCTGGCACGAAAGATCCTGATACCGGTTATAATACGCTCATTTCCCGTATCGCCTCGGATGGAGAAGACATCTGGAAACAATTTGCCAGTGACAGTCAGTTGGAAGCAAAATTCGACACCGGAGCGGTGAACCATACTGTCCTTGCAGGTGTCGATACGCGTACCCGAAAACGTGATTATTTGTGGAAACGCGACCGCCATGTTCCGTCTATCTCGCTTGAAAATCCCGTTTATGGCGGTTTCGACTTCGATAGTCTGGAACTGCCATTATCCAGTCGCGAAATTCTGGATGCAAAACAGACAGGAACCTATGTTCAGGAACAGGCTTCATTAGGCAGGCTTAACCTCATGGGTGGCATTCGTCATGATTGGGCAGATACCAATCTTGACGATCGTTATAATTCAATGCGTTATCGCTATAAGGATAAAGCGACAACGTGGCGTGCGGGGGCACTTTATGCTTTTGATAACGGCATAGCGCCTTACATAAGTTACTCTACGTCTTTTGAACCTGCGCTACAGGCACCGGTTGCCGGCGATAGTGCATTTGATCCGGTTACTGCCCGTCAGATAGAGGCAGGTGTCAAATATAGCCCGTTGGCGGAGCGCCTTATTTTAACAGCCGCCTATTATGATCTTGTACAAAAAAATGTTGTGGAGGGAAAATGGGATCCTTCAATTGCCGATACAACTTATCAGCAGATCGGAAAAATTCATAATAAAGGGGTCGAGCTTTCAGCGCGAGGTGAAGTTACACGGTCAATTTCGCTCATCGGTGCTTATTCCTATATCGATTCGACCATTGAAGATACGATTATCACGACAGAGCTTGATAAAACGCCCTCGCGTATTCCCGCACACCAATTTTCTATTTGGGGGGTATATGATTTTCTCTCCGGAAGGGTCGAGGGATTAAAGCTTGGCGGTGGATTGCGCTATCTCGGTACAAGTTGGGGTGATAATGCCAACAGTTTTAAAGTCCCTGATGTGACATTGGTCGACGCAATGCTCGGTTATGACTTCGGCGCAGCAAGAAAAGATTTTGAGGGACTATCCCTGCAAATCAATGTGAAAAATATTGCCGATAAACGGTTTGTTGCTTCTTGCGCAAATGCTTATGCATGCTTTTATGGTGATGGTCGCATCATTCAGGCATCGCTAAAAAAGACATGGTAAGACAATGTTGAAACATGTTTTTTCGAGAACGCCGGCTGTCACTATTCATCTTTTTGTTCTTTCAGCCATGTCTATGCCAATTCTATTTTTTCCGATATTCGTATCGTTCATCATGATAAGTTTGCAAACAGGAAGCGCAAATGAACGCACCATCCATCAAGCATCCGAAAGGTGTTATAATGCGGCCAAAGGAAAAACACGATTTGTTTTGCTCAATCAGGGGAAAAACCGGTTTTTCAATGGCGTAATAAATGCTCCTCAGGGGCTTTACAGCGTTGATCTTGTGGAACAAAACGGTGCGCATTCCAGACACTTTTTTCATCAAAAAACCGGTGAAAACCGGTTCCGTTTCAAGGCAACGAAAACACAACGTCTGAAACTCGAATTCGGCAAGGCCGGTCGTTATTGCCTGAAACTCGAAAACCCCGATATAGATCATCAAAAATCGACACCAGCTCCGGTTGAAGATTTTTTAAGCCCGACCTTGCAACAATTGGCAAAAACCGGATTCCAACCGGACGAAATCCGGATATTCTGGGAAAAAATTGTGAAAGCGGGTACGCCTCTTATTGAAAAAAGCGAAGGTAATGAACGGATTATCACTTTTCTCCAAAGAGGTGCAAAGCAAAATGTCTTTCTCTTGGGAGCACCTTCCGGCGATCATGAAAAACTCGTTCGCTTGGGAACAACAGACATATGGTATAAGAGTTTCAAAGTTCCTTCGGATACGCGCTTCAGCTATCAACTGGCGGTCGATGTTCCGGAAATAAAAGGAACGCCGCAAGAAAAACGCATGGCCATTTCCTATACGGTAAAAGCCGATCCGCTCAATTTAAAACCTCACCCCGTCGATGCGCCTGATCCTTATAATCAGGAGTCGGTTGTCGAACTTGAAAATGCACCGGCACAAAATTGGATACCGGCACAGTCCCGCCTTGTAAGTTCCGACAATAGGAAAGCTACAACCGAGAATTTCTATATTTCCAGTTTAAAGCTTGGTAATCGCCATAAGATTACGCTCTACAAGACCAAAGGCGTAACAAAGAGAGGGGTAGGAAAAAACGGAATTGAACCCGTTGTGCTTTTTGTTTTTGACGGCGAAGAGTATCAGACAAAAGTTCCGCTTCCCGCTATTCTTGATAAAATGGTTGAAGCGCAGGTCATCGCCCCGACCATTGCAGTTTTCATTCATAATATTGACCGTAAAAGCCGTATGCAAGAATTGCCCGGCAATCCTGATTTTGCCGATTTTCTGGCGTTTGAATTGCTGCCTGAAATTGAAAGAAGAATGGTACGAAAATTTCCTCCGTCACGGATCGTTCTGGCGGGATCAAGTTTTGGCGGACTTGCCGCAATGACTGTTGCATTGCGCCATCCGGATAAATTCGGCCATGTTCTTTCTATGTCCGGATCGTTCTGGTGGTCGCCTGAAAATGGCGGCTCTGAAAGAGAAGATTATGTGTCACGGGTCGTTGCAATGATGCCTTCGCCGCCGTTAAGCGTGTTTTTGTCGGTAGGTGTTTTCGAGGGCGGCCATAGTGGCGGGCAACGATCATTGCTCGACGCCAATCGCCACCTTTTCGAGGTGCTCCTCGCCAAGCAGGTTCCGGTTGTTTATCGCGAATATTCCGGTGGGCATGATTATATTGTTTGGCAGGGAGCCATTTCCGACGGTCTTATGGCTCTTTTCCCTGAAATTTCCCCGCAGTAGGATTCCGACCGATATAGCAATTTGAAAAGACTATTTTCGTATTCATGTTTCAGGAAAATTTCGTTAAAGTCTTTCCGCTTCAATTTTTGCGAAGCGTCGCTACCAATGGCGGGTGAAATTTTGATAGCGCGATAAACATCCTCTAAAACCTTCAAAAATTGAATATTTCAGGCAAATATGCTAAAGATTTGAGGCAAAACCGGCATGGTCGGCAAGAGTTGGTTTGACCCGGCATTACTGTTTTCCAAGCATGGAAAGCCTTGCAGTTTATTCATACGGGGATGTGACAGAATTGGATTTTGCAAAACCGAAAAAGCCGGTCAAAAGAACTGATGGTTTGCGCCTTTCACAACAATGGGCGGATGAGATTGCAAAAATCGCCCGAAATTTGATCGACCATATAACGCGCCAGCTTCAAAATCCCGATCATTCAGGCCTTCATACCGCTTTCAACGACTTTTCAGCCTTGCTTGAGAAAAACTTCCATGCTGCGCTTGACGATGAGATGGTTGTTGAAATGCTGGCACAATATCGCATTACCAAGCCGGTTTTCGATATTTTGTTCAGCCATTCCAATGTGGCAGGAAACAACCCCCTATCCATTGCCATAAACAAGGTGCTGGACACACTTGACGAGAACGCCATCACTTCGGAGCCGGAGAAGTTGGAAGCATTTTACCGGATCGTGAGCGAGAGCGCCAAAAGGGTGGATAAGAACGGGCAAGCGCGGCAGAAACTGATTGTCGAACTTTATGACCGGTTTTTCAGCAAAGCATTTCCGAAGATGGCCGACCGTTTGGGAATTGTCTATACGCCGGTCGAAGTGGTGGATTTCATTCTTCATAGCGTCGATGACATTTTGAGAACAGAGTTCAATAGTGCCTTTGGAAGTAAAAGGGTGCATATCCTTGATCCGTTCACCGGAACCGGTATTTTTATCGCCCGCCTCATTGAATGCGGGCTGATTGATAAAGAAAATTCAAAACCTGTCTATAATAACGGACTTCATGCCAATGAACTTGTTTTGCTGGCCTGTTATCTTGCCACAATCAATATAGAAACGGCTTATTATTCCAGCTATGGCGGTGAATATCAGGCTTTTTCGGGTGTTCGCCTGCAAGATACGTTCCTGATGGATGCAAAACAAAATAGCATTCCCAAAAAGCCCGACAGTCATAAAAATATCAACACAAATGATGACGAGAAACGTTTTGCCGAAAGCAATGGTTTGACTGATATAAAGGTTATCGTCGGCAATCCGCCTTATTCGACGGGGCAGGAGAGTGCAAATGATGATGCAGCAAACCTGAAATATCCGCAGATTGACCGAAGAATAGCGCAAACCTATCTTGTTTCCACATTGAACAAAGGCGGTAAACGGTCGTCCTATGACAGCTATATTCGAGCCATTCGCTGGGCATCCGATCATATTGGCGATTGTGGTGTAATCGGTTTTGTGACAAATGCCGGTTTTATTCAATCCGCTTCGGCCGATGGTATGCGCAAATGTCTCGCCGAAGAATTTTCCAAAATTTATATTTTCCATTTGCGCGGCAATGCACGCACATCCGGCAAGCTGAGGCGCAAAGAAGGCGGCAATATATTCGGCGTCGGTTCACGCGCACCGGTTGCCATATCTATTTTCGTTAAAAATCCTTCGGCCAAACAAAAGGGGCAGATCTTTTTTTATGACATTGGCGATTATCTTGATAACACCCGCAAACTTGAAATCATCAAAACATTCAAAAGCATTGCCGGTTTGAAAGACAAATGGCAAAAAATTATTCCCGATAGTTACCATGATTGGCTTCATCAGCGGGATCAGCATTTCAAAAATTATCTCGCAATGGGCGAGAAGAGCAGGAACAAAACCCTTACAATTTTCAAACTCTATTCAAGTGGTGTTGTTTCAAGTCGTGATGCCTGGGTCTATAATTATTCAAAGTCGAGACTGCTAACCAATGCCCGCCAGATGACAGAGTTTTATAACAGCGAAATCGACAGATATTCCCGCTATAAGAAACGCTTTCCTGATACAGTCGTCAATGTGAGAGATTTCGTCAAAAAAGACGTAAAAAAATTCAGTTGGGGCGGCGGCAATTGGCAGTCGGGTTTCAAAAAACAGATTAAAGAAACATTTTCGGAAGAATTGACCGGAATATGTAATATTCGTCCGTTTACCAAATTATGGCACTATCGCGCTTCCCGCTTCAATCACAGCTTTTATTCGATGAAAGAGATTTTTCCTGACAATGCTTCGGAAAATATAGCTATTTGTATATCGGGCAATGGTAAGCGCGGTGGTTTTTCAGTTCTTCTGTCGAACCGGATTAGCGATTTCCAGTTCGAGGATAATGGCCAATGTTTCCCGCTTTATCTTTTTGAAAAAACTTGTAACGAGGCGGCAGGAAAATCCCAGGAACAATGTTCATTCAAGCGTCTCGACGCTATTACAGACGAGGCTCTGGAATATTTTCAAACTGCCTATTCAGATAATCACATCACGAAAGAAGATCTGTTCTATTATATTTACGGGATTTTGCATTCGCCGGACTATCGAACCCGTTTTGCCGATAATCTCGTTAAAGAACTGCCACGCATTCCTGCTGTTAAAACGCTTGAAGACTTCAAGGCTTTTATGAGTGCCGGTCGCGCATTGGGGCATTTGCATGTAAACTATGAAAGCGTTGAAAAATATCCGGTCAAAATTCTAACAAAAAAGAAAACACTTGAAGCGGACGATTTTTATGTGACGAAAATGCGCTATGGCGGGAGGGGCAAAAACAAAGACCGCTCGGTCATTCATTACAATGACAAAATTACCATTACGGGAATACCGCTTGCCGCTTATGACTATATCGTCAACAATAAAACGGCAATTGACTGGGTGATGGAGAGGCAAAGTATACGCGTTGATAAAACTAGTGGAATTGTCAATGATGCCAATGATTTTGCACGCGAGACAATGCATAATCCTGCTTATCCGCTGGAATTATTATTAAGAATTATTACTGTTTCTATGGAAACCATGAAAATTATCCGTAACTTGCCGGAATTGGAGATTTGAAGGGGAATAGGGAGATGGCTGGTAATGAAAGAAGACACAGAAGAGATATTGAGGTCGAAAGCGTATCTGATTTTATTTCATACGTTTTGAAGCAAGAAAACAAAAATGGTTTTTTTTGTTATCGTGGGCAAGCTTGTGAAGCTTGGCGTCCTGAACCGAGCCTTCATCGGCAAAGGAAGAATGCTGATGTTGAACGCCAAAGTTTGACTGAACTGGTCAATGAGATACCGGATGATTTTCAAAAGGATGTGACTTGCTTTCAACGACTGATGCATAGCCAGCACTACGGGTTACCGACAAGATTGCTTGATGTCACGATGAATCCATTAGTCGCGCTTTTTTTTGCGTGTAGTGACGAAGAACAAAAAGATCAGGACGGGGCTGTTTATGTATTTGACTTTGAGGAAGATAGAATTCTTAATCCGGATAGTGATACGTTATCAATTATATGTAATCTATCTGGATTAAGTGATTATGAAAAACGTGAACTCGAAGATTTAAGTTATAGGTATTTAGTAAATAAAAACGAAAATGAATATAAAAAATATTTTTTAGAATTCAATGAAAATAGATATTGTAAAAAACTTGTCAACCTAATTAGAAATGAGAAAATTTATTTTGAGAAAAAAATTGATCCTTCTTGCTTGCTAAAATATTATTTCGTTAGTAGTCTGAAATCCAATAATAGAATTATTGCGCAGTCTGGTGCCTTTATAGTTTCAGGATTTTTAAAATATCATTTTGACAGAGATACCGCCGCGTTTGAAATGGAAAAAATAATTATTCCATCAGATTGTAAAAATCGAATAATTGATGAACTTAGCAAACTCAATATTACAGGAATGTCAATGTTTCCCGATATCGATCATATAGCTGCTTATCTGAAACATAAATATCAAAAGAAAAAGTAAGGATAGAACATGTCCGCCAAAACCGCTTTTACAAATGTGAGTTACGATCTTGCGGGATTGTTAAATGATTTGAAAATGGGAAGCATAGCTCTTCCTGATATTCAACGCCCTTTTGTCTGGTCAAATACCAAGGTGCGAGATCTTCTTGATTCCATGTATCGCGGTTTTCCAGTCGGCTATTTTCTATTTTGGGCAAATGCGCATGATGATCGCGCTCGTCAAATTGGCATTGAAAATAAGCAATATAAAAATCCGGCGCGGCTTATTATTGATGGACAGCAGCGTTTAACCTCACTCTATGCGGTGTTCAATAATCAAAAAGTTCTCGACAAGAATTATCAGGAGCGGCAGATTGAAATCGCCTTTCGACCACGTGATGCGCGTTTTGATGTTTGTGATGCAGCCGTAACTCGCGACCCGGAATATATTCCGAATATTTCGGTACTCTGGGAACCTGAGAAAACGGCCTTCACTGTTATCAATCAATTTCTTTCGAATTTGAAGGAGAGGGTAGAATTAAGTCCTAAAGATGAGCAACGTATTGCACAGAATATAGAGCGGCTGTTTAACTTGAAATCTTACCCGTTTACCGCTTTGGAAATAGAAGCAAATGTTGATGAAGAGCAGGTTTCCGATATTTTTGTGCGGATCAATAGCAAAGGTGTAAAACTCAATCAGTCTGATTTTATTCTCACACTTCTTTCGGTTTTCTGGCCCGAGGGCAGAAAGGAACTGGAAACATTCTGCCGCCAGTCACGTGAGATACCGAAAAGTGATGCGTCTCCGTTCAATCAACTCATCATGCCTGATCCAGGCCAGCTCTTACGTGTTTCTATCGCCCATGGTTTTGGTCGGGGACGTTTGCAAAGTGTATATCAAATATTGCGGGGAAAAGATCCCGAAACAGGCCTTTTTGATCCAGAACGTCGCGACAGGCAATTCGATACATTGAAAGAGGCGCAGGCGCAGGTACTCAAGCTGAGAAATTGGCATCAGTTTTTAAATGCAATCATCGGGGCAGGGTTTCGTAGCAGGGAGTTAATTTCATCAAAAATTACACTGCTTTATGCCTATATATTCTATTTAATGGGGCGGGAGCGGTATAAAATCGAAGAACACGATTTACAGCCTTTGATAAGCCGATGGTTTTTTGCAACATCTTTGACAGGACACTATACAAGTTCGTCAGAAACAACACTTGATGGCGATCTGGCGAGATTCAGAAATATCCGGAATGCGTCGATGTTCATGTCGGAATTGAATAACATGATCGCATCAATGCTGACCAATGATTTCTGGGAGATAACACTTCCTGATCGTTTGGATAATTCATCGGCAAATAATCCTGGTCTCTTTGCCTTTATTGCGGTTCAAAACATTCTTGGTGCCAGAGTTTTGTTCTCAACAAAATATGTTCGAGATTTGCTTGATCCGGAATTGAGACCGAATAAAAAAGCTCTTGACCGTCACCACCTGTTTCCAAAAAAATATCTGGAACGTCTAGGCATAGAAGATACGCAAATGACCAACCAGATCGCAAATTATGCACTGTTAGAATGGCCGGATAATATTGATATTAATGATGCAAAGCCTTCTGAGTATGTTCCATTGGTGTTGAAAACCCGAAATATTAATCAAGAGCAATGGCAAAAAATGTGCTACGAGCAAGCACTACCGGAAAATTGGCAAGAAATGTCTTATGAATCTTTTTTACCTGCAAGACGTAAACTCATGGCGGCTATGATCCGAAAAGGATATGAAAGTCTTAGTAGGATTTAATCAAGATGAGGAGAAATTTGCGAGAAGGTGCAAAAGAACTTATCTCGTTTCATATGCTTTGTGTGCAAATGCGAGAAAGAACGGCGCTGTTCGTTTAAGGTGGCAACACATCCATGATAGTGTGGCAATTATACGAGCGAGAAAAAGCGGGGTTAAAACGGTTGTCACTTCACTGTTTTTGCCCGTCTTAGCGTGGACGTTAAAAAAATCACCACCAAGCGATCTTGCCATTATTTAGGGAAGTGAAAATAAGCCTTTGACAGAAGAAACTTTCGGGAACTATTTCCGTGCAGCCTGCAATAGCGCAGGCGTTCTTAAGTTGGCTCATGGCGTTAGAAAGATAAGCGCAACACGTGCTGCTAATGCAGGGGCAACTGTGGCAGAACTTAAAGCACTATTCGGATGGACTGATGATGTAATCCGTCACTTTATAGGAGGTGTGCAGACGGCGTTCGGCTTGCCAAGGAAGCGATCACAAAACTGCAAAAATAGAACAAACTATAAACTTCTATGCTCTCGCCTAAAAAATAATTCAATAAAAACAATAAGTTATACGGTAAAAAATGGGAATGGTGCCCAGAAGAGGACTCGAACCTCCACGCCTTGCGGCACAGATACCTGAAACCTGCGCGTCTACCAATTCCGCCATCTGGGCATTGCGTTTCATCTAAGCTGGCAATCTTTAACTGTCAACCCGAATTTTATGTAGCCCACAAGCCATCGTGAAATTTATCTTGAAGACCATTTCACCGTTCCCGAAATTATAAAATTCCAGCGCTGGCAGGATAAAAGAACTTCCATGGTCGAGAGGCGCCGTAAAAGCGAACCAGTACGTCGTGAAAAGATCAATAAAGGGGAATGGCAGAGCTGTCACGTGACCGGCAGACCGGAATGCGCAACGGAAAGGCTGAGCTGTGTCTAAATGATTGCCGACGGATCGGCAACAGTGTTTCAAGCCGTTCAAGCCGGTTGTTGTGATGGGGGGGCGGGAAAAACAGCACAATTGGAACATAACAGCACCCGCGAAATTGAAACGAGTACAATAAAACGGTGTGCACGAAAAGAAGCGAGTAAAACAAAAGGAAAGGCGCGGGGAAAGAAGGAAGGCAAACAAAAGGAAATGGGCGGGAAAGACGGTCGTAAAACAAGAGAGGAAGCAAGGAAAAGAACTAAGCAAAAAAACAAATTGAACGAAAAAGATTTAAGCAAATCAAAATGGAGCGCATGTAAAAGCAGGAAGTAAAACAAAAGAGAGTGGACGCAACAGAAAGAAGTAAAACAAAAGAAAACGCACGGAAAAGAACTAAGCAAAACAAAACTAAATACACGAAAAATAGTTAAGCAAAGCAAAACGGTCGCATGTAAAAAGCAGGAAGTAAATCAAAAAGAAACCTACAGCGAAGAAGTTATTAAACAAAGGGAAGTGCTGGCAACAGAAGGAAGTAAAACAAACGAGATGCAAACAAATGAATAAAGTGGACGGAATAAAGCCGTCTTGATTGTTCGTCAATTGGGGGAAGTTCACCGCAACTGAAATAACGTAGATTTTTCTGTTTGCAATGTGGGGCAGTATAATGTCGTTAGGCAAATGTCTGGCAGTGTGATCTCAGGCAATGTAACGTCGGGCAATGTGATGTCAGGATTGCGATGCAGGCGGTGTAACGTTGATTAGTGTAATATCAGGAATGTAACGTTACGCAGAATAATGTCGAGCAGTGTAACGTCAGGCATAGAAATGCCGAGAAGTATGATTTCGGGCAGAGTGATGTCATGCAGTGGAACGTCTCGGAGAACAATGTCGGGCTATGTAAAGCCACGCAGAGTAATGCCGAGTGGTGCAATGTCGCGCAAAGTCATGTCAGGCGGTGAAATGTCGAGCAGTATGAAGTCTTGAGCAGGGTAATGTAAGGCAGTGTTATGTCTTGGGGTGTGGTTCTGACCATTTCAACGCCGCCCCCCCTTTAATCCCGTCTTTAATATTGCGCGTTGCATTTTTGCGCACCTCCGCTTCAGGATTTGTGGCTTCAGCTGTTAGCTATCAATTTTCATGGTGGTGACTGATAGAAAGCAGCGATTATAAAAAATGCCGGAGCAGATTTGTTCCGGCATGGCATAGGTTTGAATCGAGGTTTATCTATTCAAGCACTTTTTTGGAAGCAATTGTTGAATCGGCATTAAGCTCGTAAATCATGGGAACACCTGTTGCCAGCTCCCGCTTGACGATTTCTTCGCCGCTCAAGCCTTCCAAAGCCATGATGAGCGCACGCAATGAATTGCCATGGGCTGCAACGAGTACCGTTTCTTCACGCAGTACATGCGGCTGGATGTTATGAAGGTAATAAGGCCAAACGCGTGCACCTGTATCGCGCAAGCTTTCGCCGCCCGGAGGTGGAACATCGTAAGAGCGGCGCCAGATGTGAACCTGCTCTTCGCCCCATTTCTTGCGCGCATCATCTTTGTTGAGGCCGGAAAGGTCGCCATAGTCACGTTCGTTCAAAGCCTGATTTTTGATTGTTTCAAGCTTTGGCTGCCCCATTTCGTCAAGAATGTGCTGGCAGGTATGTTGTGCGCGTTGCAGAGCGGATGTGAAGGCAATGTCGAACTTCAATCCTGCTGCTTTCAGTTTTTTTCCGGCGGAGATTGCTTCTTCCAATCCTTTTTCAGAAAGATCGGGATCTTTCCATCCGGTAAACAGATTTTTCAGGTTCCACTCGCTTTGTCCGTGTCGAACCAAAACCAATATTCGCGACATTCTTTCCTCCTTGATAGGGGTTTACTCAAGTCAATTAATCATTAAGACCCAAAACATCGGCCATGGAATAAAGTCCATGCTTTTGCTTTTGTGCCCAGAGTGCAGCTTTCACCGCGCCATCGGCAAAAATCGAACGGTCCTGTGCAAGATGTGAAAGAACAATGCGCTCGTTTTCACCGGCAAACACCACCGAATGGTCACCGACCACAGTGCCACCGCGTAACGACGAAAAACCGATTGTACCGGCTTTTCTTTCGCCTGTATGCCCGTCACGCCCGCGCACACTCACTTCTGCCAAATTCTGATTGCGAGCCTCTGCGGCGGCTTCGCCTAAAAGCAGCGCTGTGCCGGAAGGGGCATCAACCTTTTTGCGGTGGTGCATTTCGGCAATCTCGATATCGTAATCTTCCATATTCAAGGCCTTGGCCGCTTTTTTGACGAGCCCCGCGAGCAGGTTTACGCCAAGGCTCATATTGCCTGATTTGACAATTGTTGCATGAGCGGCAGCCGCTTTGATCTTCTTCTCATTTTCTTCGGAAAAACCGGTAGTGCCAATCACATGGACAATGCGCGCCTGAGCGGCATAACCTGCATAAAGAACGCTTGCCTCCGGACTGGTAAAATCAAGAACACCTTCGACCTTGGCAAAAACCGGTAAAGGATCATCGGTAATGGTGATACCCAGAGGTTCCTGACCAATAAGGAGGCCTGCGTCTTTCCCTACAAATGGCGAATCCGATTTGACAATGGCGCCTTGAAGTTCGACACCTTCAATCCGCCCGATTGCCGAAAGCAGTTCTCTACCCATTCTACCATCAGCACCAACCACCGCCAAACGCATTGTCTTCTCCTGCAAATCATTTTTATTGCGAAATCATTATTTTACGTTTTATCTGATTGGCAAGAAAATGAGAAGAGCTTTAACCGGTGAATAAAGCGGCATTCCGTTTTTTAAAAAATTATTCGGTTGCCGAATTTTGAAGGCCGGTTTTCGCTATCTATGTCGTTTCCGTTCGCCATCTATAATTCGTTCATCTCTATTGCCGACAATTCCGGTTTTCTTTGCGACTTTTCATTTCGGAAAGGAATAATCGGCAATCGGAAAAATCGTTACGGAATGTTTTTTTGTAAAAACCGGATGCCGAGGGTGACGGCCTTTATCCAGGAAGAGGCGGTTGTTTTTTTAACTAAGGGTGACAGAAGGCTTTTTCCAATCAGGAACAATATTTTGCGTTTTATAAATAAAAGAAAGCCGAATCCGGTTTTGAAAGTGCAAGAGGTTTAACCGGAACGCCAAAATGATGAACTCGAAAGAATATTCATGTCACTCATATTCCATTCGGATTATTTTGATTTGCAGATTTAGAGAGAAAATATCATCAATAATCAATTTATAATAGAGCGATATTTTTGAAAAATTTGAATTTAAAAGTAAAATATAATATAATCAAAATAGCATTAATGAATAATGCCGATCGGGTCCATAAAGGCAGACATGATGGCTGTCATTTTCCCTTCATTTATGCATCAAGTGGGGTGGTGCATAAGAGGTGAGTCAAATGATAAACACATCCTATTCCGCTTATGGCATCAATCAACTTTCCACTCAGAATACGGCAACAACGTCCACCCCCAAGGGGAGTGATACAGCGACATCTGTTGCGGCCGAAAAGTTGAAACCTGCCCGTATCAACGTGACAGATGATGCTGAAA
The DNA here is from genome assembly GCF_048452985.1 of Bartonella sp. P0282. Taxonomy (NCBI): domain Bacteria; kingdom Pseudomonadati; phylum Pseudomonadota; class Alphaproteobacteria; order Hyphomicrobiales; family Bartonellaceae; genus Bartonella; species Bartonella sp. P0282. Next base: position 378,054 of record NZ_WTFO01000003.1, on the reverse strand, counting down.
GTTTCAAAGGACTTTCGCGCAATCAACTTGCTGAAATCATGGCCAATAAAGATGGACTTTATACGGAAGACCAGCAGGATACAGCAGAGTTCTTCATTTATGAAATGGGCATGGATGAATATACGAGGGTCTATCAGGCGACTGGTAGTCATAGAGCAGGTTTCGAGGCGTTGATAAAGTTTGAAGATCAAGCAGGTCCTTTAGAAAAGCAGACGTTTCAATGGGCAAAAAGGCGCGCGAATGCTGTTGTCATTTACGAGAACTATGCTCGAAGCGATGGTGTTATTGCCAAGGATTATGACATCGCAAACAGTCTCTATAAAAAATTGAAAGCTTTCTATATTCGCATGTCTAACGAAAGTTCTATTGCTTTCCTCGCTGGTCGCGAAATGCCCGATCTTTACGGTGATCCGGAATATAAAAAGATAAAATCGGATTTTTATGCAGAAAACAGAACGGGCTTCAAATTTACTGTTTGAGCCGGTTGTAATTCTTCGCCAGCAGAAATTATAATCAAGTTGAAGATTGAAATCGCCGGAATTGGCTTGGCTGGCAAAAAATATGTTGCCTGTGCATCAAGAAGCATAGCCGTATGTGAGCGGGCTTGAAGGATTATTTCCGGCGAGAAAAAGCGGGATTTCGTTTTAGTTGAACAAAAGTTTATTAATAGTTTTAAGTAAAATATTTGTTTTTTATTTCAATATTTTAAAAGAAAGAAAATAATCAATATTTCTATTTGTCGTTTCATTAGCACTTCAGTCAGAGATTATGCGCTTTCTTCTGTTGTGAGTTGGGGTGTGATTTGGGGTGAGTTTTAAAAATATCATTATAGAACTGTCAGGAAAAATATTTTTAAAAATCACAAAAAAGATAAATATAGAAAATATTTATATATTTCAAATTCTCATAATTATGCACAAAAAAACCGTTAATTGATTATAAAAAAGATAAAATGAATTATAATATATTGCAGCTATAGGCTCGATTGGAATTTTGTATTATTTTATTAACGGGCATCCATGAAGAATGTTGAATTTTCGGTGGGGGAGCCATGATAGCTTGAAACCGTATATCACCTGTGGAGAGGTGATATAGTCAATATCAACACAAACATGAATGTTGGTTATTCCAACTCTGAAACTGCATTAAAAATTCTACGTGAGGCGTTAAGCAATAGCGGAAATACAGCCGCTGATAAATCCAGCGCCAAAACAGTGAGCCGAGAGTAAAGAACAGAAAAAGCAGAGCGAGGTCAAAGATCATTCGCGTCCTCTACCTCTTGGTGCAGATCAAGCGCCAATGAGTGGCGGGGAAATTTCCGATTTTTCCGAAGTCGTTGGTTTACTTCAGGATGCAATGGGCAAAGATTTCAATATCAATGATTATCAGCCCTATAAAGATGCCAGAATGATTATCACTGTTCAGAGTTTTTTTTGAATCGGACGATGCAGACCGTTTGACAGATGAGCAATATCAGAAAATTGCCGTGGCTTATGCGAAAGAAATATTGGCCTATTGGCCGTGTGCCGATCGGAACGAGTTTTTACAAGCGGTGGAGAACGATAGCGTCGAAGTGATTGGCCGTTCCGACTATGATACGCATCCTCTCTTTGGTGGAGCAGATGAAAATTTCCTCAATAACGTCAAGCAATTGGAAGCTTCAGGCAAAATGGTCAGAGGTTTTCAATTTGGAAACAGAATGGTTGGCGTGATTTTTTAAATCGGGAAGGGTATCTCTCTCTCGTCAAAACAGAGAGCGAAAAAATAGGAGGTGAAATGACTGGCCTGTTTTATCTTTTTATCACCGGTTGAAACCGGTTATAAAACAGCAACTTGTTTCACCCTTTACAATTTTTTGCAAACCCTTTGCCACTTGTTAAAGTGACATTGCAGGCTTTGTTAGAATGCTGAAGATTTTTCACTTTTCCCTTGGTTTTTCAAGGCCGAGACAATTGGCGGACGCTTTCATGAAAGGGGCGGGCGGGTCACTTTGGCGAACGCATTTGACCGGTCGTTCCGGCAAAAGGATTTGACAGGTTGCGTTGACGAAATGATCCGGCGGGCCACTTTGGCAAAAGGATTTGATAGGCCGTTGTGACAAGGGGGAATGAATGGCTATTTTAGCAAATTGAGAGACCGCTTTGGAAAAAGGGTTTCGCAAAGCTGTTTGAAAGTCAATTGATCGACTTCTTAACAGGATTTGTTGATCTAACAGTCAATAGAACGGTGATGGTCGTTTGCGTTGTTTTGCGCCGGTTTAAGAGGCGGCGCGTTTGCCGGTCGAGTGGAGGCGGGGTGGTGTTCAGTAATCGGAAGATGTGCCCGAAAATGCTTTGTCTTGACGGAAAAATCTGCTTCGCCTTTGAAACAGGATGATCTTGCATGGATCTTTTACCGGAACAATTCTGCTTTCGCATTTGATTGATACGATCTTGTCTTGGATATTCGCCGGAACAATTCTGCGCGTCAAGTGCCCCGATAAGATCATCTATTGAAGCCTCGCCGACAAACTTCGGCGTTGTTCATTCGCAAACTTTTGCGTGTCCTGCTTTTTCTGCTTTCTGCGTTCTTTCTGCCTCTCACGCTTTTCAGGTTTTTCGGGCTTTATCTGCTTTTCGCGCTCGCTATCTTTCGTGTGGATTTTAATTCGTCAAAAAAGCCTTACGGAGTGTCTTCTGTAAGGCTTCAATTCATTGTTTGTCAAAATCTATAAGACAAGAATTTCCTGTCAGTCAAAATCAATTCTGCAAAGCGCAACTTTTTGAAATTGGCTAAGCGTAACTGTTGCAAAATGCAAAGCTTTGCCAAAGCTTGAAACTTTGCTTTGCCAAAGCGTGTTTTATCAGAACTCGTATTTGAGTTTGATACCGCCACCGCCACCCTGACGGGCGCCGACATAGCCTTGACCATCAACATTGATTGTCAAAGCTTTGTTGTCTCTCAACGGGTTCATCTTGAAGCCTGCTTCAAAAATGCCGGTCGAGCCTTCAAGTGACGGTTTGTGCAAATCGAATTCATAGGCTTTTGCACCGACATCGCCATCAAACTCGTAATCATAAGTTGCGCCGATATAAGGCTTGAACCAGTCATTATATTGATAGGAATAACGGGAGCCGAGTTCGATACGTGAACTCGTCGAACTGTCGAAATGCAATTTTTCTTTGTCGATTTTAACCGTATCGCTTTCCATACGCGTCCATAAATAGCGGCCATAGACATCAAGGGCGCGCCGGTCATCAAAATTGAAAACATAGCCGCCCGTGACATGGCCACCGAAATAATTGGCCGTGCTGTCATAAGAACCGCGGTAGTCGACCTCCTGTTCCTCAAGACCGAATTTGCGACCGGCAGTAAACTTCCCGTCCGACTGGCCGAAACGCAAAGATGCATCGGCATAAAGCCCGTCCGTTTCGTCGGGTTTCAGATTTTTCACCAATCCGAGACCGGTTCCTGCAAATTCAAGACGGGCGAAAATGCCACCGCCTTTATAATCGCTGTCACCGTCACCTTTGACAGAAGCAAAGCGGTCGAAACTGTTATGGGTGTCATAAGTACCGCGGCCATATTCAAAGAATGCGCCGGTCGTGACTTTATGACCGGCTTCAAGGTTAAAGCCGAAAGCAAGACCGGCAATCATGTTGAAACCGTCAATCTCGACATGGCTTCCTGTCTGATAACGGGAGGAAGAGCCGCCGGTCATGATAAAGGGAACATAGAGCGGATGATTGATGCGGTTATCCGTTGTTGTTGCCATATTGCTAATTGTGCCCATGCTGTTGGCAATAACATCGGAGCCTTGCGAAACAAAGCCGAGGCTTGCTGCACGACCTTCCGAATAAGCCTTCGACTGCGGGTTCAATTGTGCGGCCGATTGCCCCGGATTGTTGTGATTGCCGCCATTATTGCCACCGGTATTATCACCGCCACCAGTGTTACCACCGGTATTGTCTCCACCGCCGGTATGATCGCCACCACCGGTATTATCACCGGTGTGATCGTGATCTTCACCATGATCGTGATCGGGAGTTTTGTCGGTTTTCTTGTTAATTTGCAGAATGAAAGCGGTGTTGTCTCCGGCCTTATTTTGTTTAAGCGTTGTATCGTAAAAGATAAATTGACCCTGTTTGAGCGCATAGGAAGCAGGTGACCAACTGCCGGCAGATTTATCAATCAAAGTGATGGCGTCACCGGCAATAAAGCGTGGTGCTTTCGCGTCCAGTTGGGCGATTGTGTGCTTGGTATTGGTCAAATCAACCGGTGTACCGCCTTCGGCAATTTTTATCACTGTATCGCCATTTTTGGTATCGGTCGGCAAAGTCCAGTTATAATTTTCAAAATTATAGATACCGGAAACGGTTCCGCGGTAACCGTTGAGATTGAGAGTATTGCCGGAAAAAACATCGGCTGTGAGGCAGTCTTGACCATCACCACTAAGGCTGCGACCACCCCAGATCGAGCCGTATTGTGTGACATTTCCGCTCTCATCGCGTTCGCCAATGACGATCTGGTCGCCGTTAAGAGTTACGGTATTGTGGTTGGCATTGCCGCCGAACCCCACCTCGCTATTGATGAGCTGATTTTTGTCGTTAAAGTGAGTGCCGGCTTTTCCACCTTGTGAAAGACCGCCATAAATATCTTTATTGATTGCGGATTTTCCGGAAATTTCAATTGTATTGCCACTGACATCACCGGCATCACCACCCTTGCCGCCGTTTTTGTCAATGCTGTTGCTAATGTCGCCAAAGCCACCGTCTCCGCCAATGCTGACGCCGCCATAAACCCCGTATTTATGATCGCCATTAGGGCTCGTTTTCGTGCCATAAAGTGTCACGTCGGTCAAACTGATACGGTTATTGGTGACATTGCCACCTTTGCCGCCATTACCATTGGTTTGTGTCGCGTCATATCCTATTCCGCCAGCACCACCGACACTTGCACCACCATAGATACTTCCGCCATCCGAACCGCGAATACCGGACCCTTCATTGCTATTGTTTTCGCCATCGATATTTCCGGCAGCGCCGCCAGCACCACCGTGAAGTTCTACCCGTTCAAGGATAATGATATTGCCACTCACAGTACCGGCATTGCCACCAGTGCCGTTTTTCAATCCCCCTTGCGAACCATAGCCACCGGCACCACCAAGGCTGATCCCGCCAAAAACGCTGCCGCCGCCAGCGCCACCGGCACCGCTGCCACCCATACTAACACTCTTGTCGCCTTCTTCGTCCAAGATTGTAATCGTATGGGAAATTGACCCGCCGGTACCGCCCGCATTGCCGTTCAATGTGGAATCGACAATCTTAATCCGGTTATTGGTAACATCGCCGCTATCGCCGCCATTGCCATTATATTTCTTTGAATTCGAGCCGTTGCCACCGCCGCCGCCGGTACTCAAACCGCCGATAACACTGCCGCCGCCTATGCCGCCAATGCCGCCACCTTGACCGCCTTTGCCGCCAATACCGCCATTCAGTGTTGTGTGATCGAGAGAAATAATATTGTTGCTGACAACTCCGCTACTGCCGCCATTACCGCCTCTACTCTCGCTATTTTCCGTGTTTGATTTTGCGTCACCGGCACCACCGGCCCCTCCCATGGAAAGACCGCCAAAAACCGTACCGCCGCCAGCGCCACCGGCACCACCACCACTTGTTGTGCTCGAGCCGCCAGCGCCGCCAGCGCCTCCGTCAATCGTGACATCAACCAATGTAACGCTATTGGATTTTACATAATCGGCGACACCTCCATTACCGCTCGACGTATCAGCCGCATAGCCGGAGCCACCGGCACCGCCGATTGTCATGCCGCCAAAAATCAGACCACCACCCATGCCACCAACGCCACCGCCGCTATTGGGTGCGCCGTCACCGCCTTTACCGGCATTTCCGCCTTTGATTGTTACATGGTTCAGGATGAGCTCGTTATCATGGATGGCGCCACTATTACCGCCATCAGCATTCGAGGCGCCGCTACCTCCGGCAAAACCACCTCCGCCGGCAATTGCCAGTCCGCCTCCGATGATACCGCCACCCAGACCAGCCGTTCCGCCACTCCCGTTATCGTTAATGGTCGAGCCGCCATTACCGCCGTCGGCTCCGGTCAAAGTTACATCCGTTAAAATAACGTGGTTATCGGAGATGACACCGGTTGATCCACCCTGACTATTATGTTGGGTTCCGCTATAGCTGGTGCCACCGGCACCGCCGATAGAAACACCGCCCAACACACTTGCACCGCCAAAGCCCGCGGTACTTCCACCGGCTTTCGACCCACCATTGCCGCCTTTGCCACCATAAAGGTCGGTTTTTTTCAAAGTGACATAATTGCCGCTTATGTCGCCTCCGCTGCCACCATTTGAACCATCGGCGGTTGAATGTGTAGACCAGGCTCCGGCACCACCGATACTGATTGCGCCAAAAACCGAACCACCCCCCATGCCGCCAACAGTGCTTCCACGATGGTTGTCATCGGGTGAACTATTTCCCTCACCTGCATCGGCTCCATGAATGGCGACATTATCAAGGGTAACATGAACGCCCTTGATGTAACCGCCATTTCCTCCCAAGGCCGCATTCGTACCATCATAGGCGGTACTCCCCGGTGCGCCTGCACTGAGGCCACCAAAAACCGAACCACCCCCCATGCCACCAAGTCGACCGGCTTGTTCGGCATTTGTTGCTTTATTTCCGGCTCCGCTCCAGTCATATTCAACATCTTTGACCGACACGATCGCCCCTGTGTTAGAGGCTCCGTCAATGCCATTATTGCCTGTCACATCATATTGCACAGAAGCAAAGCCATAGACATTATAGGGAGCAACAGTGTTTTCCCAATGCGTTCTTTGCCCCGCGACTGCCCCTTTAACGGTCAGTGTATTGGTTTGATCGCTCGTGCGCGGGAGAAGGCTCATGCGGGAAGCATTTATATCTGTCGGATCTGCGGTTAAAACGCTGTTATCAGTGCCGTCATAGGTAAGCTCGTCCGCTCTCACCTCTTCCACTGTCATGGCTGAAAAAGCCACAGCCGAAAGAACGATGCACGAGGCAGCGTTTAACAAGACCTTCGAGAGGGGGCTGTATTTAGAAGAAAGGTGCATAAAATTTCCTCGCTCTTTCATGGCCAAGGCCGGAGTCGCAAAAAAACAAGAAGCGCTCTTCATCGGCAGATAGCCGATTAATCGATGGCGCATGAATCAAACGCAGTCTATCTTGATCCATTGAAATTTAAAAGGAGAAAAACACAAAATTATGAAATCAATAATAAATAGAAAATAACACAAAAAAATTCTAATTAATAAAATAAAATAAAATGTATTTTAACTTATTTTTTTATAAAATAAAATAACATAATAAAAATAATATATATATTTATGTCGTTAAATATTAAAAAATAGTATTATAAATATAATAAATTAGCTGGCATAATAACTTTGTTTTAATGTTAATTCTCAATATGAATAAAAGTGAAAATCGGTTTCCTGTAATAGTTTTTCGGGAAGCAAAAACATAGAATGCTATTTGAAAAATGATGGTTTTAGCGGCGTTAAAAAGCGAATAATAGAATTTCATCCTTGGCTTTTCTTCACCATTCGGGAGGATTTGTCTGGCGTTTGGCGGTATTCTCTAAAAACCGGTGGAGATTGCAACACTATGCTTTTTGACAAAGTTTGAAAAAATATCACAAAACAGGTTGGCCATTTTGAGTCATTAAGGTTTTCCGGTTTTGCTGATAGCAGGCAATCGCACAAGAAATCCAACTGTTGGAGAAAAATTGGTGATTGTGGAAGATTGTCGAAAAACCGCTTTGTCGAGAGATGGGCAAAACTTTTGCAGGAAGAAGAGAGCGATAAAATATAAACCAATTCCGGAATTGCCAGACAATTAAAAAGCAAGATACCGCTTAAAGAATTTTAGAATTGAAGAATTTTAGAGTTGAAGAATTTTATAGCGGGTTTCTTTTGAAATTGCGGATGTGTTTCTCGTCAATAGGTGTGAGGATGGCATTCGCGAAAAGTCAAAAGCAAAATTTTCCGGAATGAAAAGACCAAAATGAAAAGACCGGAATGAGATGAATAGGGTGGGGGGCGAAAAAAGTCGCCCGCAATAAAGGCGGTAAAGCCGAAAAGGGAGTGTTCCCCATGAAATCCGGATTTATTCGGGGGCGAAAACCGGCCTAACAAAGCCCGGTTTTTCGCAATCTCTCCGGCGAGAGGTGGTCTTCTTGAGACTTTGCTCTCTAAAAGCCTGAGACTTTACTCTGTAAACGCCTGAAACATTGATTTGAAAAAGTCTGAAACTTTGCCTTGCCAAAGTCTGAAACTCTGCTTTGCCAAAGCTTGAAACTTTGCCTTGCCAAAGCTTGAAACTTTGCTTTGCCAAAGTCTGAAACTTTGCTTTGCCAAAGCTTGAAACTTTGCCTTGCCAAAGTTTGAAACTCCGCTTAGTCAAAGCTTGAAACTTTGCTTTGCCAAAGTCTGAAACTTTGCTTTGCCAAAGTTCGAGATATACCCTTTGCCAAAGCGTGTTTTATCAGAACTCGTAAAAGCGTGTTTTATCAGAACTCGTATTTGAGTTTGACACCGCCACCGCCACCCTGACGGGCGCCGACATAACCCTGACCATCAACATTGATTGTCAAAGCTTTGTTGTCTCTCAACGGGTTCATCTTGAAACCGGCTTCAAAAATGCCGGTCGAGCCTTCAAGTGACGGTTTGTGCAAATCGAATTCATAAGCTTTTGCACCGACATCGCCATCAAACTCGTAATCATAAGTTGCGCCGATATAAGGCTTGAACCAATCATTATATTGATAGGAATAACGGGAGCCAAGCTCGATACGTGAACTCGTCGAACTGTCGAAATGCAATTTTTCTTGGTCGATTTTAACCGTATCGCTTTCCATACGCGTCCATAAATAGCGGCCATAGACATCAAGAGCACGCCGGTCATCAAAATTGAAGACATAGCCGCCCGTGACATGGCCACCGAAATAATTGGCCGTGCTGTCATAAGAACCGCGATAGTCGACCTCCTGTTCCTCAAGACCGAATTTGCGACCGGCAGTAAACTTCCCGTCCGACTGGCCGAAACGCAAAGATGCATCGGCATAAAGCCCGTCCGTTTCGTCGGGTTTCAGATTTTTCACCAATCCGAGACCGGTTCCGGCAAATTCAAGACGGGCGAAAATGCCACCGCCTTTATAATCGCTGTCACCGTCACCTTTGACAGAAGCGAAACGGTCGAAACTGTTATAGGTGTCATAAGTGCCGCGGCCATATTCAAAGAATGCGCCGGTCGTGACTTTATGACCGGCTTCAAGGTTAAAGCCGAAAGCAAGACCGGCAATCATGTTGAAACCGTCAATCTCGACATGGCTTCCGGTTTGATAACGGGAGGAAGAACCGCCGGTCATGATAAAGGGAACATAGAGCGGATGATTGATGCGGTTATCCGTTGTTGTTGCCATACTGCTAATTGTGCCCATGCTGTTGGCAATAACATCGGAGCCTTGCGAAACAAAGCCGAGGCTTGCTGCACGACCTTCCGAATAAGCCTTCGACTGCGGGTTCAATTGTGCGGCCGATTGCCCCCCTTGGTAAATATTTCCGCCGCCATTATTGCCGCCAGTGTTATTTTCGCCGCTGGAATTGCCTCCGCCGTTTCCGCCACTATTGCCGCCAGTGTTATTTTCGTTGCCGTTTTCGTCGCTATTGTTTCCGGTTGTGCCGTCATTTTGTCTTCTGGCAATTTTCAGAACAAGAGCATTATCGCTGTCGTGCGTCTGCTGAAGTTTTGCCTGATAGACAATGAATTGCCCTTGATGGATGGTGTAAGCGCTTTGTGCGTTCAGTGTTCCGCTGGTTTTGTCGATCAAAGTGACGATATTGCCGGTTTCAAGGCGGTTCCCCGAAGGAGCCATATCGGCAATTGTATGGTTGGTATTGGTGAGATCAACAGCCTTGCCGCCTTCGGCAATTTTTATCAAGGTATCGCCATTTTTCACATCGGTCGGCAAAATCCAGTGATAATTCTGGAAATTATAAATGCCGGAGACTTTACCGCGATAGCCGTCAAGAGTGAGAGTGTTACCGGTAAAGACATTGGCCAATTCATTGATTGTGCCGTCGCCTTTCAGGCTGTAACCGCCATAAATTGCGCCGTAACTTACTATATTGCCGCTTGCGTCGCGCTTGCCGATGGTTATTCCATCGCCTTCAAGTGTAATGGCATTTCCAGTTATGTCGCCAGACAAACCTGTTTTCGCTTTTTCGCCGGCTGCACCACCTTGCGAAAAGCCGCCATAAACATTGCCGGAGATATGGGTTTTTCCGGAAATGACGATTGTATTGTCTTTAACATCGCCACCTTTTCCGGCCGTGCTTTCTCTGCCATCACCATCTCCGCTTGCTCCGCCGATACTGGCCCCGCCAAAAACCGAGCCGCCCTCAAGCCCGTCAATTCCGGCACCGCCCGTACTACCTTTTCCTCCACTTCTGCCGACATTGCCGGCATTCAAAGTGACATTGTCGAGAAGAATATGATTGTTGTAAACGTTTCCACCTTTGCCAGATGTTTTTGTGCCAAAACCATTGGCACTGGAGATGGATAAACCGCCGAAGACAGAGCCACCAGCCACGCCACCATTGCCAGAACCGGCATCATCTTTCGACAAACCGCCATTTCCGCCATTTCCGCCAGTCAATGTGACATCGACAAGAGAAATTTGATTATCATGGACTGCACCGCCATCACCGGCTTCAAGAGGCCCACCTGCAGCACCGATACTGACACCACCAAAGACGGAGCCGCCGCCGAAACCACCTAGACCTCCCGCGTTATCATCCATATCGGGATTAGCTCCGCCATTGCCACCAGCACCGCCAATGAGGGTTACATTTTTCAAACTTATTGTATTATTGAATACGTCACCGCCGTTTCCGCTGTCGCCCTCTTCGTCATCATGGTCGAACGCGTATTCGGTAACTCCAATGCTCAATCCACCAAAAATAGAAGCTCCTCCCATGCCTCCGATACTGCTTCCTGCAACGGTTGACATCACGTTTTTTTCATTCGCTGCATTGCCGCCATTACCGCCCGTCACGCTGACATTTTCAAGGATAATGGAGTTTCCGGAAATGCTTTTGCCATGTACTCCGTTCTTTTGTTCCTCATTACCGCTTGTATTTGAAGCATTGCCATAGCTCAGCCCGCCGATTATGGAACCGCCGCCGAATTGACCGGGTTGAGAATAAGAATGGTTATTTTCGGCAGTAGTGGCTGACCAGTCATAGGAAACATTTTTTATGATGAGGTTGTTAGCGGAGATATTATCGCTAAGGGGGTGGGAAGCCGCTTTATTTTCCTCGAAGATATCGACCCCGCCATAAATAATATAAGGCGCAATGGCGCCATCTGTTGTCGACCATTCTATCTGCTTGTCTGACCCGCCAATGACTGTGACGGTATTTCCGGAAAGGTTAGTTTGCGAATAGAGGCTTTTATATTGATCGGAATTCGATGTGGAATCCTTGAGAAGCAGGCTATTATCACTTCCATTATAGCTGATCTCGCCGGCTAAAGCGCGATTTGCAACAAGGCTTGTGGAAGCGGTTATGCCTATTGCCGCAGAAAAGGCACATAGCGAAACCGAATGCAAATATTTCAGTTTGAATGACATGATAAAACCCCGAGAAGCAAATGAAAGTGCAGCTCTTCCAAAGAAATCTGGTAATTCGCCGAACGAGTTTTTTAAGAGCTATCAAACAGGAAAGCAAGGCCGATATGGCATACGCCACACATATCGTTAACACAAAAATAATATTTTGCGTTTGCATTTTTAAAAATTTATAAATTGAAAGTACATTTTTTGCCGGATTGACCGTATGAAACTTCAAACGGAACGGGAAAAATTTTGTCGGTTTAAATAATTTTCTGTTTCAATAAAAAGTGTCAGGTAAAAGGCAGGTTATGTGAGCACTGAAAAGACGAAGAAGATTGTCGCGATAGGGTGAAAAAATGCCTTCAAGTGGTTAACAGTGTCGATCATTCCGCTTGATCGTTGTCGGGGCTTTATCGGGCGAAAATTGGTTTTATAGTTCCGCTTGATTGTTGTCGGGACTTTGTCGGGCGAAAATTGGTTTTATAGACGTCAATCGGGATTGGTTACTATATTCGGGGTGTTTCCTGTTTACTCCGGTTTTTAACCGGTATTTTTGACTTTAACAGGTATGATAGAAAAGGAACGGGCCTTACTTATCAAGCATGAAGCGAGCGGGATCACGGACACAGGATTCCGACAAGTGCCAAAGGAATGGCTACTTCAGGTTTTTGACCCAGAACCGGCCTTCCTTATCAAGCATGAAGCGAGCGGGATCACGGACATAGGATTCCATTCCGACAAGTGCCGAAGGAATGGCTATTTCAGGTTTTTGACCCAAAACCGGCCTCACTTATCAAGCATGAAGCGAGCGGGATCACGGACATAGGATTCCATTCCGACAAGTGCCGAAGGAAGGACTACTTCAGGTTTTTGACCCAAAACCGGCCTTACTTATCAAGCATGAAGCGAGCGGGATCACAGACATAGGATTCCATTCCGACAAGTGCCGAAGGAAGGGCTACTTCAGGTTTTTGACCCAGAACCGGCCTTCCTTATCAAGCATGAAGCGAGCGGGATCACGGACATAAGATTCCATTCCGACAAGAGCTGCTCGCGGGTGAAGGATAATGAAGGTAGCGATTGTTTCAAGCAATTTCTCGTGCGGCTGTTTGTGGATGAAATTTTTGCGGAATTCGGTTTCGTCTAGCAGTTGGAGCATTTCCGGCAAAATACCCCCGCCAATATAAACGCCGCCTTCGGCTTTGAAAACGAGGGCAAAATCACCGGCAAGACGCGCGAGATAATTGATGAAAAACCGGACTGCGTCAAAAGCCGGATTGTCATGGGGCCGGTGTTGATTGGCAAATTGTTGATGGGCAAATTGTTGATGGAAAAGCAAGGCTTCAGCCGTAACTTCTTCAGGCACTGCGATATTGGAGGGAACCCCGCGCATGTCGCAGAATGCGCGATAGATGTTGAGAAGCCCACGCCCGCTTAACAGCTCTTCGGCACTTACACGGCCGACAATTTTTTTCAAAAACGGGTAGAGAGCAAGATCTTCTTCGCTTTGCGGGGCATAATCGACATGTCCGCCTTCTCCTTCAATCGGGATATAGCGACCGTCAAGATAGATCAAACCGGCAATGCCGAGACCCGAACCGGCGCCGATAATGACTTTTGTATTATCTGTCGCGGTGTTTATCGGGCCAATGGCTTGCAGATATTTTTCCGGCAGGGTCACCGTCGACAGGGCTTGTGCCTCGAAATCATTGATAATGAAGACTTCGTTGAAGCCGAATTCTTTTATCAACTTTTTCGGGGCAATAACCCAGTCACAATTGGTCAATTTGATATGATCGCCGGTGACCGGACCGGCAATGGCCAGAAACAGCGATTTCGGAGCCGTCTTTAAAAGTGGTAGAATGGTTAGCCGGATCGCCTCTTCAATGGTTGGAAATTCATCAACCTTGCGGGTGGCAATGGCAAGCTGTTCGCCAGCCTGATTGAGGATGAGCGAAAATCGCATATTGGTGCCACCAATATCGCCGATAAGAACAGGAAATTCCAGATTTTGATTTTGCATAAAGGCCATTCCTCGGTTTGGTGGTTGATTTGCAAAGATCCGCTTTATTCAAGCTATTCATATATCCGCTTTGCTCAAGCAGTTAAATATATTCGCTTTGCTCAAGCAATTAAATATATTCGCTTCTCTCAAGCTGTTAATATTTGCACAGTCATTTCTATTTAGCCGGTTTTTCCGGTGCATTCAAAACCGCACGACATTCCTTCGGCAAATCCGAAACCATCATCACACGCGGTTTCGGGGGTGGTGTTGTAACGGGCTTTTTGGGTTTTTTGTCGGCCCATGGTTCATCGGTAAACCACCAGGCAAGCGATTTGTCGCAACCGTCACCGGCTGTCACTTTCGGTTGCGGTTTGCAATTGTCCGAACCCGGCTGGCATTTCAACCGCACATGGAAGTGCCAGAAATGCCCCCAATAGGGGCGCACTTTCTGGAGCCATGAACGGTCACCGGTGACTGTGTCGCACAACTGTTTTTTTATCCCCGGATGCACAAAAATGCGTTCGACTGCGGGGTTTTCTGCGGCATCGCGAATAAGGGCTGTGCGTTCGGGAGTCCATTTTTTCGGGTCGGCATAAAGCGAATCTTTTTTAAGCATAGATACGCCTTGCATATTTTCTCTTTCTTCCGCGCTTAAACGGTGGTCCGGCATAGGCGTGAGCCAGATATCCGCATCAAGCCCGATTTGATGGGAGGCGTGCCCGTTCAGCATCGGCCCGCCGCGCGGTTGCGAAATGTCACCGATGAGGAGGCCTGACCAGCCATCTTTGGCAGCCTGCCGCGACAATTGCTCGATAAAGCGTATAGTGGCCGGATGCCCCCAATTGCGGTTACGCGAAAGGCGCATGACTTGCCAGTTGGGGCCGTCAATCGGCAGGGCTTCGGCACCATTGAGACAACCTTTGGAATAAAAACCGATGGATTGCGCTTGACCGGACGAGGGCAATCTGACAGCACCAAAAGCCTGTTTTGCCGGTGCGTCGGAAGTTTGTTCGGTCGGCTCTTCACCATGCGCCAGCGCCATTGGCAAAAAAACTGCGGCCAATGTTGTTGCCAAAATCCGGTTGAGTGACTTGAACCGTGAAGACATTCCTAACGCCTTTCAAATGCGCAAACTTTTTTTAAAAGCACAACAATGTTCAATATTTGCAACTTTTTTCAAGCCTCCGCCTGCTTTTCCGTTTTGCGTGCGATTGCTAGAACTTTTTACCCCGAAGATGATCTGCCCACATGGCTTTCAATGCGGTTCGATAATCGGGATATTCGAGATTATATCCTGTTTTTAAAAGTTTATGGTTCAATATTCTTTTATTATCACCATAAAAAGAACGTGCCATGGGTGACATATCGGCTTTTTCAAAGGGCACTTCTTCAAGATCGGCCACACCCATCAATTTTGCCGCATAATGCATGACATCTTCAGGCGCTGCCGGTTCATTATCGACAATATTGAAAATGCCTTCACGTTTTGCCGAAGAAAAAGCCTTGATGACACCGGCAATATCATCAACATGGATGCGGTTGAAAAATTGCCCCTTTTTGATAATGAGCGTTTTATTGCCCTGACTTAATTTTATAAAAGGGTTGCGTGAAGGGCCATAAATGCCGCCAAGGCGCAAAACGGCAACGGGAATATTGCGTTTTTCCCCGAAAGCCTGCCATTTTTTTTCCACTTCAAGGCGGGCAATGTTGCGTTTGAGCGAGGGGCGACAGGGGGCAGACTCGTCAATCCACCGGCCGTCATGATTGCCATAAACGCCAATGGTGGAAAGATAGCCTATCCATTTTAACGCCGGCATAGAGCCAAGAATGTCGGGCCGGTTCAAAACCGCGTCGCTCATTGTGTCATCGGGTGAAACCGAAATAACAAGATGTGTTGTTGTTTCAAGCCTTTCAAAAAAGGACGGGTTCGGCTTGTCGAAAAGAAAGGGTTCGATATTGGCACTTTCGAGAGAGGCGAATTTTTCTTTTGTGCGTGTTGTGCCGCAAATCCGGCTTTTTCGGGCGGCGGAAGTGGTGTCTGATGTGTCGGGTTCGAGGGACAAGTTTTCACCATAAAGCGAACCGAAGGCGCGAGCCGAATAACCGGCTCCGAGCATCATGAATTGTTCTGGCGCTTTTGCGTTTTCCGTTATCCGTTTCAATCTTCCCATTCCTTTAACACATCGGGGTCTGAAGAGAATGTTATAGAACGCTTTGCCAATTCATCAAATTCGGCTTTTGTGAGGAGTTGTTTCAAGGCCCAGACGGCCATACCGGCAACAAGCGGATCGGGATCCTTTAAATGCGGCTTGACCACATTGACAAGCGAGCGGTCGGCGCTGTTTCCCGCAGCAATCAGACAATTGCGGATAAAGCGGTTGCGCCCGATACGCTTGACCGGAGAGGCGGTAAAAAATGAACGGAAAGCCGCATCATCAAGTTTCAAAAGAAAATCGAGTTTCGGTGCAATCAGATTTTCTCGTGCTTTGAGTTTGATTTCACGTGTGTTTCTGGCAAATTTGTTCCACGGGCAGGCGGAAAGGCAATCATCACAGCCATAAATGCGGTTGCCGATGGCTTTACGGAATGAAAGCGGGATTTGCTCTTTGAGTTCGATGGTCAGATAGGAGATGCAGCGGCGTGCATCAAGCTGATAAGGGGCGGGAAAAGCATGGGTAGGGCAGGCGGAAAGACAGGCGTGGCAAGAACCGCAATGGTCGATTTCCGGTTGATCGAAAGGAAGTTCCACATCGGTAAAAATGGAACCGAGAAAAAGCCACGAACCGAATTCACGGCTTACAAGATTTGTGTGCTTTCCCTGCCAGCCAAGTCCGGCAAGTTGGGCAAGCGGTTTTTCCATAACGGGTGCGGTATCGACAAAGACTTTGACATCGCCGCCGAAACGCGAAACAAAGCGCGAGGCTATCTGCTTGAGACGCCCCTTTATCAATTCATGATAATCACGATGGCGGGCATAATAGGAAATATTGCCGGAACTTTTGTCGGGTTTAACGTGGAATTCATGCGCTTCCGGCCCGTAATTCATAGCAAGCATAATGACCGATTTGACTTCCGGCCATAAATTGGCAGGAGCCATGCGCCGTTTAGCGGTTTCAACCATCCATTCCATGGTACCGTGATAGCCGTGGTTCAATGCCTCGAAAAGGTGAATACCGGCTTTTTGATTGTTGGAACCGGTGATCGCAATGGCATCGAAACCGAGGGCTGCGGCTTCTTCGAGGAGAAAATCCTTGAGTTTTGCTTTGTCGCTAGAAGTCGAGATCGGCATAATGCGTGCTCGGTGCAATGCCCCTTATGCGGTCATTCAGAAGCGGCCGGAAGGACGGCCTCGATTTGATACGCATATACCAGTCGCGCGAGGCAGGAAAAGACTTCCAGTCCAATTCGCCCATGAAATCGAGAACCGAAAGTGAAGCGGCGGCTGCAAGATCGGCATAAGAGATAGAGTTTCCGGCGAGCCAGTCACGCGAGGCGCAAAGCCATTCGAGATATTTCATATGCGGGCGAATATTGGCACGGGCATTGCGCAAGGTTTGTGAATCGGGTGCACCACCTCCCTGCGCCAGCGGAATTTCGCGTTTATAAATACGTTCGCGCACAATGTGACGGGTTACTTCGCTTTCAAACTTCGTTAAAAACCATTCGGTCAGGCGGCGCACTTCTGCGCGTTCAAGCGGGTTTTCGGGAAAGAAGCGCTGGTCGCGGCGCAAGCCGCCGCGCGTTTCATCAAGATATTCGTAAATGACATAGGCGCCGCAAAGCGGCACTTCGCGTTCTGCCAGAAGTACCGGTACACTGCCGGCCGGATTGAGCACAAGAAACTCGCGCCGACGTGCCCATTCATACTCTTCGATCAGGTTGGTGGCCACATCATATTCATTGAGGATGAGCCGCACAAAACGGGAAGAAGAGGACATCGGATGATGAAAAAGCGTTAGCATGACTACTCTGGTTTTTTAAAAACTTCAAAAGACCTTATAGAACCCATTCGCCCGAAGAACAAGAAAGGGAACCACAATGCTCCCCCTGTTGCAACACTCATGCTTAACCAATTGTAAAACACGGCAAAAAATTGTTTCTCAACGTTAATAATTTGAAAACGGAATGAACAAACCGGTCAAGTTGAAAAGACATAGTCATGAAGTGACGTAATCATGATTTGTCTTGACGTGCCGGATGTTTTGTCTTGCCCTCTCAAAATTTCTGCAAGAGTTCAAGTGTAAGCAGGTGGCTTTTCCATGAGAACTGTTTTTCGGACAAGGATCAGAGCCGGTTTTTTATAAAAGGGGTTTGGCTGGTGAGGCTTTGCGCGCAAATAGTTTCAGAAAAAGGGGGAATTTTTTAAAATGAAGGCAGGATTTTTTAAAAAGCAGGAAGTGATTTCCAATAGCCGGCCTTTACCAACCGGGTTTCAATGATGAGGCAATGACTGCAAATAATTTCACGCTTGCCAAAAAGGTTTTGTTTATTGTGGCGCGCATTTTCAAGCCGCCACTTTTGAAAACGAAATCGGTCAAAACTTGGAAGGGGCGTAACTTGGAAGGGTCGAAACTTGAAAGGGACAAAACTTGAAAGGGGCGAAACTTGAAAGGGGCGAAACTTGAAAGGGGCGAAACTTGGAAGGGGCGAAACTTGAACGGGTCAAAACTTGGAAGGGTCAAAACTTGGAAGGGTCAAAACGTGAAAGGGTCAAAACTTGATAGGGGCGAAACTTGGACGGGGCGAAACTTGAAAGGGACAAAACTTGAACGGGGCAAAACTTGGAAGGGGCGAAACTTCAACCGCGTAAAATTTGAACCACGTAAAATTTAACGGGGCAAAAATTGAACCACGTAAAATTTGAACCACGTAAAATTTGAACCGCGCGAAATTTGACGGGGCAAAATTCAATGAACAAAAACTTGATCGGGCAAAAACTTATCGGGCAAGCGGATTGGCAGCCTCTAAAATCGTTTCCCGCAAATCGTCAAGGCCTATTCCTTTTTCCGAAGAGGTGGCAATGATGTGCGGAAAAGCGGCAGGGCGTTTGGCAATGGTCAGATGGGTTTTTTCGATCAATTTTTGAAGTTCGGCCGGTTTGATCTTGTCGATCTTGGTCAACACAATCTGATAGGAAACGGCTGCTTTATCAAGAAGGCTGAGCACATCCCCGTCATTCTTTTTGATACCGTGGCGGGAATCAATCAGCACATAAACGCGTTTTAAAGTTGTGCGACCACGCAGATAATCGAAAATCAGCTTTGTCCATTGGTCGACCTGCGCTTTCGGGGCTTCGGCAAAGCCATAGCCCGGCATATCGACAAGTGCAAGCGGCGGCAAATCATCAACAGTGCCGGCAAAGCCGTCAGGCACAAAATAGTTGAGCTCCTGTGTGCGGCCGGGTGTGTTGGACGTGCGGGCGAGACCTTTATGGCCAACCAGCGCATTGATGAGCGAGGATTTGCCGACATTGGAGCGACCGGCAAAGGCAATTTCGGCTGGCCCTTCGGGCGGCAGAAACTTCATTGCCGGTACACCGCGGATAAAAATCCAGTTACGGGCAAAAAGTCCCGCCAATGCAGGACTGTCTGTCACTTATTTGGTCTCTTTCTTCGGTTTCTTTTTGAAGATGGCTTTGAGATTGTCCCAAAGTTCGATCTTTGCACCCTGACTTTTCATGATGATTGCCTGCTGGCAGATCGACAGCGTGTTGTTCCATGCCCAGTAAATAACGAGACCGGCAGGAAACGAGGCAAGCATGAATGTAAAGACAATCGGCATCCATGTGAAAATCATGGCCTGTGTCGGGTCGGGGGGTGTCGGGTTCATGCGCATTTGCAAGAACATGGTGATACCCATAATGACAGGCCATGCACCGATCATCAAAAATGCCGGAACATTATAGGGAAGCCAACCGAACAGATTAAAGAGCGATGTCGGGTCGGGGGCGGCAAGGTCCTGAATCCAGCCAAAGAACGGCGCATGGCGCATTTCAATGGTGATATAGAGCACTTTATAAAGGGCAAAGAAAATCGGGAATTGCACCAGAAGCGGCCAGCAACCGGCAAGCGGGTTGATTTTCTCGGTTCTATAAAGCTCCATAATGGCTTGTTGTTGCTTGACCTTGTCATCGGCATATTTGGAGCGGATTTCCATCATTGCCGGTTGCACAACTTTCATGCGTGCCATGGATTTATAAGACTTGTTGGCAAGCGGGAACAGAACCGCTTTCAAAATGACAGTAACAAGCAGAATGGCTACACCGAAATTGTTGGTGAGCTTATAGAGAATGTCGATCAGAGCAAACATCGGCTTGGTGATGATCGAGAACCAGCCCCAGTCGATCAACAATTCAAATTTTAAAATCTTCAGATTGTCCTGATAGGCATTGATGGCTTCAACGCGTTTGGCTCCGGCAAACAAATGATTGGTAATGGTTTCGGTTGCACCCGAAGCGACGGTGATGGCCTTGCCGGTCAAATCCGACTGGTAATGGGTGGAAAGACGATCGAAATAGACAAAACGGCTGGTATATTCCTCGTCCTGCGGAGGAATAGCGGCAACTGCCCAATATTTGTCGGTAATGCCGATAAAGCCGCCTTTGACCTTATCGAAAACCATTTTCTTTTCGTTTGACGCATCCGGCTTCAAATCCTTGAGCGCGGCATATTTCTCTTCCTTGAGGCCGTCATCACCGGCAACGCCGATCATGCCTTCATGGAGAAGATAGGTGGCACTTGCGTGTTCGGGAGGAGCAGCGCGTGCAACGCGCGCATAAGGCAGAAGGCTTACAACCGAAGAAGCATTATTGGTGACACTGTCCGAAATGGTGAACATATAATTTTCGTCAACCGAGATCACACGGTGGAAGACTTGTCCCTGACCGTTATCATAGACAAGATGAACGGGTGTCTTGGGTGTCAAGGTTGCGTTTTCACCATCAACCTTCCATTCGGTGTTGAATTGCGGCAGGCTTCCGGCGGGCAAACCCTTGCCGGTAAAACCGAATTCGGCGATATAGGTTGTGTTGAAACCATTGGGATTGAGAAGGGCAATTTCCGGCGAGTTCTTGTCAACCGTCAAGCGGTAATTTTTCAAAAACAGATCATCGAACTGGGCGCCGACAAGGTTGATCGACCCTTGCAGTTCAGGTGTGTCGATCAAAACGCGTTTGGACTTGTTCAACGCCGCATTGCGGGCGTCCGGTGTCATTTCAAGACCGGCGGGGTTTGTTTCGTCTTTGTTTTGCGGCGGTGTTACAGTGCCATTTTCGGCAGTCGGAACGGCCTGATTTTGTGCCTGTTGATCTTGCTCGATCTGGCGGGCAATTTCTTGTGCCTTTTGCTGGTCGGCATTTTTCGGTGCAACGTAAAAAAACTGCCAGACAAGAATGATAAGCAGAGACAATCCAATAGCAATGAAAAAATTACGATTATATTCCATGAGCGATTGTCCTGTTATCGTTTCGAGTTTTGCATTTTTGTCCGAACCGGCGCTTCATTTCTCCGGTCAGACTGGCGAATGATGCGTCAAGTGCATCGGGACGCGCAATGATGACATAATCTGTCCCGTTGACAAGGTCACAATTTGCGCCGGCGGTGATGTCACGAACGGTGATGTCACAATTTGTGCCGGCGGTGATGTCACAATTTGTGGCGGCGGCCTTGTCATGAGCGGTGATGTCACGAGCGGCGATGTTACGAGCGGCTTTGTCACGCGTCAATGAAAGCCGGAATGCCTCGCGTAGTCGCCGCTTGATGCGGTTGCGCCTGACCGCATTACCATTTTTACGTGTTACGGTAAAGCCGACGCGCGGCAAGGTTTTTTCCTTGATTTCTTCCGGTAAATCGCGACTTTTCGATTCCAGAAGAAAAAACGGGCCACGTCGTTTTTCACCGTTTCTTAATGCCAAAAAATCCGCCCTTTTGCGAAGGCGGAGGTAGGATTTCTCACGCATCGGAAAAACCTTTAACAAAACTCTGCCATAAGGAAGCGGGTTCCAACGGGTGTTTCAATGCCGGACCATTTGCAGCGAAGAAGGGAAAAAGCTGTAGCCGAAACAAACTTTCCCCCATATCGTTGTAAAATCCTTGAACCAGTCAGCAATAAAGTCGAAATCAGGCTGAAAGGCGTTTGCGACCACGTGTGCGGCGGGCTGCAATCACTTTGCGGCCACCAAGGGTTGCCATGCGCGCACGGAAACCGTGGCGGCGTTTACGAACGAGTTTGGACGGTTGATATGTACGTTTCATTTATTTAACATACCGCGGCGTGCGGCCCTTCTTGGTTCTATGTGCGGTTTCCCGCCGGTTGAACAGTTTTTGTGCCCTTTCGCCTGCTTCAAGTTCAAGTTGCAGTTCAGGGGCAATTTTTGCGCTTATACGGTTTAGTTTTCGCCGAGTCAATTGCCGTTCGTGTTTCGCGCCCGTCTTATATCAACAGAATATTGGTCGCGACGGCCATTTATCTGGGGCACGATACGGGCTTCGTCAACAAGTGTGGCCAATGATTTTTTCGTATCCACCACCTTGAGATCATAAAGATAGGAGGGAAGTTGTCCTGAAAAGAGAATGCGCCAGTCAAGCGGTATGCCGGGGTCGAGAATGCGCGCCATGTCAAACACCACCGTTGTGCAATTGGCCGTCACAGTATTATAGAAGCGTGCTTTACGGGCAAGCTTGTTGGCTGTTTCAAGATAATTCAGAAAGAGCTCTTCGATCTTTTCCCGGTCTACATTGATCGGGTAGCGGTAAACATGTTCACCCCTTATATCCGTGCGCAATTTTATAATGTCTTCTTCAGGTGCGGCAATCATTATCAATTCAAATTCTTTGAAAAAACCGCCTATGGCCGAAAAACTCTGGTCTTTTGTGCGCCGGATTTCTGCCGAAAAAACCAGATGACGCCCGTCTTTGAAGGTAAAGCCTACAAGCGTGTGGGCAATATAGGGCCCCATCCAATAGGATAGATACACGTCAAGTCCGACAATGTCTTTGATATTATAAGTGCCATTTTCCCATCGTTCTTTTCCCTCGTAAGCCGAAATCCAGTCAAAATCGCGGATATTTTCAAGATGGACAATGTCGGGATTGATCGGGTCGAATTCCGCCTCGACACTTTTTGATAATTCCGGCGCCCAATCGCGGTGCAATGTCGGCTTTATCGTTGCCCACCAGCTTGTAACGGCAATAAACATAATCGCCAATATAATCCGCGATTTCCACGGCGTTCTGAATTCAAGCGCCAATGCATAAATGCCGATGACAAGCCACAAAACCGCAATGGTAACAAAAACCGGCATGTTGAACGGCAATTGATAGAAAAACGCAAACAGGCTCCACAGCAGCATGAAACAGGCAAAAACAAACCAGATCGCACGTGCAACTTGTGTCACTATACGGGCGATGATACGGGTGAATTTTGTCCGGTTTACGGAAAGACTTTGCTGCATAAAACGACTCGGATGCCAATAAACTTCCAGTCTGCAATATTACGTTACAAAGTGGCGATATTATTGCCGAAGAATAAAGTTGTATTCAAACAAAAAACAACTTATGATTGCTATTTGTTATATAGAGTATATCGGGTATCGGGATGAATGAACAGTGCACAGATATGCAACGGCTGATCTCTACGATTCGTCAATATCTTTCATCGGAAAATAAATCATTTGAATTTCCGGTCAATGGCGTTTTCGAGGTCGAAAGGTCGGTCGAGAATTTTCATTCATACAATGACAGCTTCGATTTGGATGATGGAATCTTGCGCGATTTATTGTGTATTGAAGCGTTGCGAATTGGTCTGGTTCTGCATTTCGGCAAAGAAAAATAAACCCGCCCGTATAGAATTTTTATCGCAATGATGAACCGAAAAAGTGCTGTGGCGTAAGGGCAAAGTGCCCGCTGGTTACTTTTTATTAAAGCGCCACTATTTTTTCTTATTTTAAAACCGGCAATCGTCATCAAAGATAATGAAAGACAATTGAAGGCGGGCAAAGACAGGCAAAGACAGGCAAAAGCGGACAAAGGCAGGCAAAGACAGGCATAGCATTGTCAGGAATGGTATTGTCGGGGCCGGAATTGGCGGAAATGGAATTGTCGGAAATGGTATTGTCGGAAACGGCCTTGTGAAGGGGATAAAACCCTCAAATAACCGGAACAGTGAAGCCCGATAGAACAAGCATAATAGAACAGGCATAATAGAACAGGCGGGCGGCGCTTTAAAAAACAGGCGGCGGCGTTTTTTGCCGGAGGCGGGTAGGCAAGCCCGTGTTCAGCAAAACCGGTGAAGTTGAACAGGTGAATAGGGTGGCTATGGGGCGGGTAGGCAGGCACATTTTCATCAAAACCGGTGAAGACGAGCAGGCGAATAGGGTGGCTATGGCAAAGCAGCTTGATATGAGCCGGTTTTGCCCCCGTTGCAAACTTGCAAAGCTTGGCCTGAAAGGTGCGGGAAAACGACCTTATCACCCCTAATTGTTTTGCCGGAAGGCCTTCCATTCCTTATATTGATAAATTGTTAAAGGGTTTTTTTCATAATCGTGTTCATGACAAAAGGGTTCGGTTTTATTGTTGCTTTTTTTCTTCTGGCATTGGCAAATTTCATTTGCGATGCAATGGCGTCCTCATGGGGGGAGGGGGCGGAAAAATTGGCGCTTCCGGTCAATAATGATCCGGTCAATAATGAAACGAAAACCGGAAATGATACGAAAAATGAAAATGCAATAATCTCGGCAATCGGGCGTGAGCGGATAAAATCCGAGCAAATAAAGACAGAGACAGCCCGCATGATAAAGTCTGCTCGAAGAGTTGTGCCTGTTGAAGGCGGGAAAGCTCGTCAAGTGGCAAAATCGGGCGAAATTAAACAATCTTCGGACGTTATAAAAGTCAATGCGCTTATGCAAAAAGCGGAAAACGGGAAGGTCGCCTTGTCGCTCCAAAACGGGCGCGACACAGAGACGGAAGCCGGAAAACCGCTTCAAAGAGCGACATTGAACGGGAATGACCGGACGTTTACCGGAAATATAAAAGCGTTTAACGGAAATAACGCCAACAACGCCAATAACGCCAATAACGCCAATAACGCCAATAATGCCAATAATGCGCGAAATAGAGGAATTTTTATGCAGCAGAATAATGCGACCGAAACCGGATTGAAGCGTTTAGAGAATTTTCATATGCGCATTGACCGTGCCGATCATCCATCCGGCGAGGTGGTTATATTGCTTCACGGGTCGGGCGGCGATGAAAATTCGTTATTGTCCTTTGCCCGCCCGATATGGCCACGGGCAACACTTGTCGGCATTCGCGGGCGCATTGTGCAAAATGGTGAAACGCGCTGGTTCAGAAAAATTACACCGACAAAGTTCGACCAGCAGGATGCTGTTCACGAAGCCGATGCTTTGGTAAAATTTCTCGTCGGGCTTGCCGATGATGAAAATTATGATTTGTCGCGGGTGACTTTTGTCGGCTATTCCAATGGCGCGAATTTGCTGGCCGTTATTATGATGCGCCATCCCGATCTTGTGCGCCGTGCCATTCTTATGCGTTCAATGCCTATTCTCGATAATACGGCGCGCGAGGATTTGTCGAAAACACAAGTCCTGATTATTTCGGGCAAAAAGGACGCGCTTTATTCACCGTTTGAACCGGCTTTATCGGCCCTGTTCCATAAAAATTCTGCCAAGGTTGATAATGTGATGGTCGATAGTGACCATATGATAGGCGAGCGTGACCGCGACATTATTGTCAAATGGTTGGCCGACAAGAATTCGAGCCATATTTCGGCCAATACAAAAACCGTCAAAACTGCCCATTAGCCGGTTGACCGAAGGCTTGTCACCGCGATAGGAAAGAGAAAAATCCAGCAATTTTGCAGGAAGGAAAAGTTCGTGTCCAATATCACAAGCGATGATGTTGTTGATGAGTTGCGAAAGGTCAAAGGGCCTGATTTTGAAAGCGATATTGTTTCGCTCGGCCTTGTTTCGGAAATTTTCATCTCCGATGGCAAAGTGTTTTTTTCGATAACTGTGCCGGATGAACGTGCGCAGGAACTGGAGCCGATGCGACAGGCTGCGCAGAAAGTGGTCGAGGCGCTTGATGGTGTCAAAGCGGCTATTGTTACTTTGACAGCCGAGAAAAAAGGCGGAACCGGTCAGGAGACAAGCCGGAATGGCAGCGAAAGCCACGCCGGAAGTGCTAAAAAAGTTGTTGCGCAGTCGGGACATGCGCATGTTGGTCGCGGTGTTGGTGAAAAACAGCCGATTGAAGGTGTCAAACATATTATTGCTGTCGCATCCGGCAAGGGTGGCGTTGGCAAATCGACAACCGCTATCAATCTGGCTTTGGCACTGGCCGATAAAGGCTTTAAAACGGGGCTTTTGGACGCCGATATTTATGGGCCATCACTGCCGAGACTAACCGGCCTTATCAACCAGCGCCCGCGTGCTGTCGAAGGCAACAAGCTGGAAACGCTTGAAAAATTCGGCTTGAAATTGATGTCGATGGGTTTTCTTGTTGACGAAGACCGCCCGATGGTATGGCGCGGGCCGATGGTGATGTCGGCGGTCACACAATTTTTGCGGGATGTTTTATGGGGGCCACTCGATGTTTTGGTGGTCGACATGCCACCCGGCACCGGCGACGCGCAATTGACACTCGCCCAGCAAGTGCCGTTAACCGGTGCGGTTATCGTTTCCACCCCGCAAGATCTCGCATTGGTTGACGCGCGCAAGGGAATCGAAATGTTTACCAAGGTCGGTGTGCCGATTCTGGGTGTCATCGAAAATATGAGTTATTTTATCGCTCCCGATACCGGTAAACGCTATGACATTTTCGGCCATGGCGGGGCGCGCAATGAAGCCCACCACCGGCAAGTGCCGTTTTTGGGCGAAATCCCGCTTGATCCGGATGTTCGCGCTTTGTCGGATGCGGGCACACCTGTCTATGTTGCAAGACCACAAAGCACTTTTTCCAAACTCTATCGGGAAATTGCCGAAAAGCTCGCAAGTAACCTATCGTAAACCATGTTTTGCCAAGTCGAACAAGTTGTGCTAGGTTGACTTTGCAACTGATGTGCCTAGATGTCATTTTGAAACGCATTTTACGTTTCAAAGTGTCGTTCATATCGGAATTATTCCTTGTAAAACCACAGGTTTTCAAGGATTTTCGGTAGGATTGACCAGAAAATGACAATTTGGTCACAGGATTGCCATGAAATTGGCTAATACACGCCGGAACGCATTTTGTGTACAGAGTATGTGCGTTTTTGACAGCCGTGATTTTGTGGCTTTCTTGAAAAAGTTTGCATAAGTTTGAATAAAAACGGGTGGTGCATGACTAAACGACGTTTGATTGTCAGCGGCAGTATTATTGTACTAACAGGGTTTTTGGGCGCCTGTACCAATGAGAACAAGCCAAAAGCCGAACTTACCGATGCGACCAAGTCGATAGCACGGGTCGGAACAATGACAACGCCGTTATCTTACGGTTATCTGATTGACAAGAAAATTCCCGTTCCCGTGTTCAAGGAACTCTCTTTTAACGGCAAACAAGCAAATCCCGCTGCTCTCGCCAAAGAGGCGGCAGCCAATCCTGCGGCACTTTCCGCGCCTTCCGGTCCTGTCGAACTTGCCCATGCAAGTCCGCAAGTGGAAGAGCTGATTTCCAAATATTCATTGGCCTATAATGTGCCTGAAAGGCTTGTGAGGCAGGTTGTCAAACGTGAAAGCAACGGCAATCCCAATATTCGTAACGGCCCCTATCTCGGCCTGATGCAAATCAGCCACCCGACAGCGAAGGGCATGGGCTATCAGGGCGACCCGAAGGGGCTTCTCGATGCCGAGACGAATTTGCGCTTTGCCGTGAAATATCTGGCCGGTGCCTACAAGGTTGCCGAAGGGGATGAAGCGCAGGCTGTGCGCCTTTACGCCCGCGGCTATTATTATGATGCCAAGGCAAAAGGGCTTCTGGGCGCAACCGGACTTGGTGACAATTCGGGTATTTCCGATGATGCCAAAGCTGCTGTCGAATCTGTCACAAGGCAGAAAACCGATGTCAGCACGGGAAATGGCACTGTCAATATTCCGATACCGCAACTGAAGAACAGCGGAACGTGATTTCCAAAACGGGAGGAAATAATTTATCTATATGCCGGCTATGCCGGTATATAAACGCGTAATTGCGTTAGATAATAGAAAGTCGGAAGTTGTACTTTCAGCTTATGCCTGATAAGGAGCTTCCGGATGGAACCTATCCGGAATAAAACTGTTGTTGCAGTTGGTTGCGGATGTTCCGGACTTTCTGAATGTAATGGGAATGGAGTTTAATTGATGGCAAGTGTTATGCGAGATCGGTTGATCGTCGGATTGGACGTGGCCGATATTCGGCAGGCAGAAAAGCTGGTTAATCAATTGGGTGATACCATCAGCTTTTATAAAATAGGCTATCAATTATTGTTTGCAGGCGGGCTTGAATTTGCCCGTGAACTCAAAGCGGCAAACAAAAAAGTCTTCCTTGATATGAAACTTCTGGATATCGACAATACGATTGCGAGTGCGGTTGAAAATATCGTCAAACTCGGAGTCGATATGTTGACAATCCACGCTTATCCGAAGGCGATGCGCGCGGCAGTCGCCGCAGCAGGACAAAGCAATCTTTGTCTTCTCGGTGTGACCGTGCTCACCTCCATGGATGACGCTGATCTGAAAGCTGCCGGTTACTCCGACAATGCCGAAACATTGGTGCTAAAGCGGGCAAAAGACGCGCGTTTGGCAGGAATGGGCGGTATTGTTGCTTCGGCTGCCGAAGCCCGCAAGTTACGCGCTATTATCGGTCCTGATATGGCTCTGGTCACCCCCGGTATCCGCCCGAAAGGGGCAGATAAAGGCGATCAGAAACGTGTTATGAGCCCGATGGAAGCTATTCGAGCCGGTGCAAGTCATCTCGTGGTTGCCCGTCCGATTATCAAAGCTGATAATCCTCTGGAAGCGGCAAGGAATATTTTGAAAGAAATGGAAGAGGCTTGATAGCATAAGTTTGGAAAAATTTACTTGAGCCACAAAAAGTCGAGCGGGGCGGGGCTCGTTTTGTTGTTGTGGAGAAATGGGAGAATAGAATGTTTGAAGACCGGATCCAAAGTGCGGAATTGAGACAAAAAATCGTCTCGGCAGAAGAGGCGGCAAGCCTTGTCAAAGATGGTATGGTCGTTGGCATGAGCGGTTTTACCCGCGCCGGAGATGCCAAGCTTGTTCCACACGCAATGGCCAAACGGGCAAAAAAACACCCCTTTAAAATTACCCTGCTGACAGGGGCTTCACTGGGCTATGACACCGACAAGCTGTTATGCGAGGCAGGTGTACTTTCCCGTCGTATGCCATTTCAGGTCGACACAACTTTGAGAGCGGCGATCAATCGCGGCGAGGTCATGTTTATTGATGAACATTTGTCCGAAACGGTCGAACAATTGCGCGCCCACCAGTTACCACCGGTCAATATCGCCATTATCGAAGCGGCGATCATACATGAAGATGGCTCGATTGTGCCAACCACTTCGGTGGGCAATTCGGCAAGTTTTGCTTTGGGTGCCGATCAGGTTATCATCGAGCTCAATACCAGCGTTAATCCGGCAATAGAAGGTATTCACGATATTTATATTCCATCCCCGCGCCCCAATCGCAAACCGGTGGAAGTTCTGGAGCCGGATACACGTATCGGTACGACGTCGATCAAAGTTGACAAAAACAAGATCGCGGCGATTGTTATTTCCGATGTGCAGGATAGCCCGTCATTGATCCTGCCGGCAGATGATGCGACCAATGCCATTGCCCGCCATTTGACCGAATTCTTCCTGAAAGAAGTAGACCAGGGGCGCATGGATATGACATTAAGCCCCATTCAAGCGGGTATCGGCACGATTGCCAATGCGGTTCTGACCGGTTTTGTGGATAGTCCGTTCCATAATTTACGGATGTATAGCGAAGTCTTGCAGGATTCGACATTCGAGCTTTTCGATGCCGGTAAACTCGATTTTGCATCCGCTTCGTCGATTACATTGAGCGATAAATGTGCAGCGCGTGTTTTCCCCAATATCGAACACTATAAGGACCGGCTGATCTTGCGGCCGCAAGAAATATCCAATTTGCCGGAAATTATTCGCAGACTCGGTATTATCGCTATCAATACCGCTCTTGAATTCGACATTTACGGCAATGTCAATTCGACCCATGTCGGCGGCACCCATATGATGAACGGTATTGGCGGGTCGGGCGATTTTGCGAGAAATGCCTATATTTCGGTTTTTGTGACGAAATCGGTTGCCAAAGGTGGCAAGATTTCTTCGGTTGTGCCAATGGTTGCCCATGTCGATCATACAGAACATGATGTCGATGTTCTGGTGACAGAATTGGGTTATGCCGATTTGCGCGGTCTTGCACCACGCGAACGTGCGCCGCTTATTATCGAAAAATGTGCCCATCCCGACTATCGCGATGTATTGCGCGATTATTTTGATCGTGCTTGCAAAACGGTTGGCGGCCAGACTCCGCATATTCTTGATGAAGCCTTTGGACTTCACCGCAAACTCAAGACAACAGGTTCAATGTTGTAGGACAATTTTTTGACAGACAGGAAATATATCATCGGGGCGAATGCTTATGAAGCACCCGCCCTTGAACCGGCGCTCTACCTTGTGGCAACACCGATAGGAAATCTCGGCGATATAACATTGCGGGCAATAGAAACAATTGCCGCTGCCGATGTGCTTGCCTGCGAAGACACCAGAGTGACACGCATCTTGCTTGACCGTTATGGTATCCACCAGAAGCCGATCGTTTATCAGGAACACAATGTCGAGGAAGCAGGTAAAAAACTTCTCGGCGCTCTCGAAGATAACCAATCGGTCGCACTGGTGAGCGATGCCGGTATGCCGCTTATTTCCGACCCCGGTTTCCGGCTGGTTGCCGAGGCGCGCGAAAAAAATATCAAAATTGTGCCCGTTCCGGGTGCTTCTGCCGCTTTGACAGCATTGATTGCAACAGGTCTGCCAACCGACAGCTTTTTCTTTTCCGGCTTTCTTCCAACAAAGTCCATGCAAAGAAAAGCCCGCCTTGAAGAACTTGCGTCCATTCCCGCTTCATTGATTTTTTACGAGTCGCCGCACCGCGTGTCTACAACTCTCGCTGATATGGTTGAAGTTTTCGGGAAAGATCGCCGCGGCGCAATCTGTCGCGAAATGACCAAAAAATTCGAGACAGTCGATGTTGCGCCACTTTCCGAGCTTCATGAACGCTATAATGATAGCGAAAAAATACGTGGCGAAATTGTTATAATTGTCGAACCGCCATCAAAACAGGAAGAAAAATTCGACACGGAAGAAATCGACAAGCTTCTGGTCGAACTTGCGAAAGATTTTTCCGCAGCAAAAGCCGCCGCTGAAGCGGCCAGAATAACCGGACACAAAAAAACGGAACTTTACAAGCGCCTGTTATCTTTGAAAGACTAAGCTTTTTTAACGAAGAGCAGGGAGCTTAAAAAAGTGAAGCGGCTCGAAAATCCCGAATAGTGGAAAAAGCGCGAATAGTGGAAAAATAAGGCGCTTAAAACAAATCTTTTAGATTTCTCGCTGGTTAATTTTTAAATTGTCGGTTCTCTCACCTTTGAAATCGTTGGCAGCACGATCAAAGTGCTGTGTTTTTTTAAATATTTCTTTATAGATTTTTATTCTTGTAAGTAGATAGGCCTGTCATTTTTCTCACCTTTTCATGAAGCGGGATCATGAACAAAAAACGCAAGAAAAAAATATATTGGTATGGCATTTATGCTGAAAGAGTTGCAGCCTTATGGTTGCAACTGAAAGGCTATCACATTGCCGAACGCCGGTTTGAAACCTATTTCGGTGAAATTGATATTATAGCACGGCGTGGCAATGTTATTGCCATTGTCGAAGTAAAAGCGCGTCCCACCATTGAAGAGGCGATGGAAGCAGTCAAACAACCAAGTAGAAAGCGCATTGACAAGGCGGCAAATGTTTTTCTCGCACGCCAGTCCGACGCTAAAAAATTGCGGCTGCGCTATGATTTGATTGCAGTCAGCCCGTGGAAATTGCCCCGCCATATAGAGTCGTTTTTTCAACCGGAAAATTGAAAAGCATGAGAAGGGGAGAGCTAACGAGCAATTCCGGTTTGGCAATTCCGGCTTGGCAATTCCGGTTTGGCAATTCCGGTTTGTTCAAGATAAGCGGTGTTGCTCATAATAGCTTCTGCGATAAATAGGGTATAATAGCTTTAACGACGAAGAGCTTGGGAGAGGAAAAACGGTTCCATGAAAAAAACTTCGTCGTTAGGCGCATCGCTGAAGCGGCATGAACGAAAAAAACATTTTGTTTTTGTCTTTCATGCGTTAGAAGGAAAAGTAACATTGAGTAGCCGGACTTCGATTTCTGGATAATTGCAAGCCCGCTTGAAGAGGATTGATTATGGACGATTATGAGAAGTTCGCAACCGGTCTTATAATAGTTTTTGGTGCGTTGATTATTGGCGGTCTGATGGCTGCCCATCTTGTTACCATGAACCGCGCCGGTTTTATGTTTGCTTTAAGTGCCGGTGTCATGGGCTGGTTTTCTGCTTTTGCAATTCTGTTCGACAAGAAAAAAGCCTATCTTATTTTGATAATTCTGTCAGTTTTGTGTGTCGCTTGCTCTATCGGTATTTTTGTCCGGTGACGATCACAAAAAGTTTTATTAAAAAGGCGCCGGTTTATACCGGCGTTTTTTATTTCTATTCTTGGAATTCATTGACATAAAGATTTCTTTATGTCACTCATGACCGGCTGATATGAAAGGTTCCCCCGCTATGTCTCATATTGTCGAAAAGTCATCTTCCGGTGAAGAGAAAGCCTCTGGCAAAACATCAAATCCTGTAGAACAATTGTTCGGTCAAACAGAAAAGCCGAAAAACCGTTCGGAAGAATTGCGCCGATTGGCGCGCGAGCGCATTCTTATTCTTGACGGCGCGATGGGAACGCAAATCCAGTCTTTCCATTTTGATGAAGAACATTTTCGTGGTGAACGGTTTGTGGCTTGTAGCTGTGCTCTTCAAGGCAATAACGACCTTTTGACATTGACCCAGCCGAAAGCCATTGAAGACATCCATTTGCGCTATGCCTTGGCTGGTGCCGACATTCTGGAAACCAACACATTTTCTTCAACCACCATTGCGCAGGCCGATTATGGCATGGAAAATATGGTCTACGAGCTTAATCGTGACGGCGCCCGTCTTGCGCGCCGCGCAGCCTTGCAGGCCGAAGAAAAAGACGGCAAGCCGCGCTTTGTTGCCGGTTCCATTGGCCCCACCAATAAGACCGCGTCGATTTCGCCCGATGTCAACAATCCCGGTTTTCGTGCCATTACCTTTGATGAATTGCGTATTGCCTATGGCGAGCAGATCAATGCATTGATTGATGGCGGTGTTGACCTGCTTCTCATTGAAACCATCTTTGATACGCTCAATGCCAAAGCGGCTATTTTCGCCGCAAAAGAAGTTTTTGCCAAAAAAAATATCGAATTGCCGATTATGATTTCCGGCACAATTACCGATATGTCGGGGCGCACACTTTCAGGGCAGACGCCAACAGCCTTTCTTTATTCGGTTGCCCATGCCAAGCCGTTTTCTGTCGGGCTTAATTGTGCGTTAGGCGCAAAGGCCATGCTTCCGCTTGTGAAGGAAATTGCTGCCAATACCGAAGAACTGGTTTGTGTTTATCCGAATGCCGGTTTGCCCAATGCCTTTGGCGGTTATGATGAAACGCCCGAAATTATGGCAAAAGAGCTTGAGGAATATGCGCGTGAAGGTGTCATCAATATCGTCGGCGGTTGCTGCGGGACCACGCCCGACCATATTCGCGCTATTGCCGAGGCGGTCAAACCGTTCAAACCGAGGAAGCCCAAGCCGCAGGAAAAGCTTTTGCATTTGTCGGGTCTTGAACCGTTTACACTCACCCACGACATTCCTTTCGTCAATATTGGCGAACGCACCAATGTCACGGGTTCGGCAAGGTTTCGCAAACTCATAACCAATAATGATTATACCGCCGCTCTCGATGTTGCGCGCAATCAGGTGGAAAACGGTGCACAGGTTATCGACATCAATATGGATGAAGGCTTGATTGATTCCGTTGCGGCCATGCGCAAATTTTTAAATCTCCTTGCCGCCGAGCCTGATATTTCCCGTGTTCCCATCATGATTGATTCATCGAAATGGGAAGTT
The DNA here is from genome assembly GCF_048452985.1 of Bartonella sp. P0282. NCBI lineage: Bacteria > Pseudomonadati > Pseudomonadota > Alphaproteobacteria > Hyphomicrobiales > Bartonellaceae > Bartonella > Bartonella sp. P0282. Next base: position 344,128 of record NZ_WTFO01000003.1, on the reverse strand, counting down.
ATTGAAGCCGGTCTTCAATGTGTGCAGGGAAAATCCATCGTCAACTCGATTTCCTTGAAAGAGGGTGAGGAAAAGTTTATCGAACACGCAAAACTTGCTTCCCGTTACGGGGCGGCGGTTGTGGTGATGGCTTTTGACGAAAAAGGTCAGGCCGACACCGAGCAACGCAAGGTTTCAATCTGCGAACGGGCTTATAGAATTCTGGTCGACAAGGTCGGTTTCCCGCCTGAAGATATTATTTTCGACCCCAATATTTTCGCCATTGCAACCGGTATCGACGAACATAATAATTACGCCGTCGATTTTATCGAAGCGACCAAAGAAATTCGCAAAAAATTGCCTTATTGCCATATTTCCGGCGGGGTCTCCAATCTCTCATTCTCGTTCCGTGGCAATGAACCGGTTCGCGAGGCGATGCATTCGGTCTTCCTTTATCGGGCAATTGCCGCCGGTATGGATATGGGCATTGTCAATGCCGGACAATTGGCCGTTTACGATACAATCGAACCCAAGCTTAAAAAAGCCTGTGAAGATGTGATCCTCAATAAAGACGCTGGCGCAACCGAGCGCCTGCTTGCTCTTGCGGAAGAATATCGCGGTAAGGCCGGTGGCGGTGTCAAAAAGGAAAAAGACTTGAGCTGGCGACAATTGCCGGTGGAAAAGCGCCTTGAACATGCTCTTGTGAACGGCATTACCGAATTTATCGACGCTGATACGGAAGAAGCACGCCAAAAAGCCGAACGCCCGCTTGATGTCATTGAAGGGCCGCTCATGGCCGGTATGAATGTAGTGGGCGACCTTTTCGGTTCGGGCAAAATGTTTTTGCCGCAGGTGGTGAAATCCGCCCGCGTGATGAAACAGGCTGTGGCCATTCTTCTTCCCTATATGGAAGAGGAAAAGCGTAAAAACGGTGGTGAAGGCCACCAGAGTGCGGGCAAAATTATTCTCGCAACTGTCAAAGGTGATGTTCACGACATCGGCAAAAACATTGTCGGCGTTGTGCTTGCCTGCAATAATTACGAGATTATCGACCTTGGGGTAATGGTTCCGGCACAAACCATTCTCGACGCGGCACGGCGTGAAAAGGCCGATGCAATCGGTCTTTCCGGCCTCATTACACCTTCGCTTGATGAAATGGTCAATGTTGCCCATGAAATGGAAAGTCAGGGCTTCGATATTCCCTTGTTGATCGGCGGAGCAACAACAAGCCGCGTTCACACGGCCGTCAAGATCAATCCGCAATATCACCGCGGGCAGAGTGTCTATGTGCTTGATGCAAGTCGGGCCGTGGGGGTTGTTTCATCGCTTCTTTCCCCGCAAACAAAAACGGCGACAATCGAAAAAATCCGTGAGGAATATGCCAAGCTTGCCGCCGCCCATGAAAAGGGCGAACAACAAAAGACCCGCGTTTCATTAGATGAGGCGCGCGCCAATGCACTGAAACTCGATTTCAAGAATTATAAACCGGTCAAGCCGACATTTCTCGGTGTCAAAAAATTCGACGATTGGGATCTTGCCGAACTTTCGACCTATTTCGACTGGACACCGTTTTTCCAGAGCTGGGAATTGCGCGGGCGTTTTCCGGCAATTCTTGATGATGAAAAGCAAGGGCCAATTGCCCGCCAGCTTTATGATGACGCGCAAAAAATGCTTGAAAAAATCATTGCCGGAAAATGGTTCCATCCGAAGGCGGTGATCGGCTTCTGGCCGGCAAACCGCGTTGGTGACGACATCCGCATTTATACAGACGAGACAAGAAAACACGAGCGGGCAACCTTCTTCACTTTGCGCCAGCAATTGCAGCGGCGCGAGGGAAAGCCCAATCTTGCTCTGGCCGATTTTGTGGCTCCTGTCGGCACACCGGATTATCTTGGCGGTTTCGTGGTAACGAGCGGCTTTGGCGAGGAAGAAATTGCCGAACGTTTCAAACGCGAAAACGACGATTATTCTTCCATTCTTGTCAAAGCTCTGGCCGACCGTTTTGCCGAAGCTTTTGCCGAATGTCTGCATGAACGCGTTCGCAAGGTTTATTGGGGTTATGCGGCCGATGAAAATTCGACCAAGGAAGACCTTATTGCCGAAAATTATCGCGGTATACGTCCGGCTCCGGGCTACCCCGCACAGCCCGATCATACCGAAAAGGGCACATTGTTCGAGCTTCTTGACGCGACAAAAAATACCGGTGTGAAACTTACCGAAAGTTATGCCATGTGGCCTGGTTCGTCGGTTGCCGGACTTTATTTTTCCCATCCCGACAGCTATTATTTCGGCGTTGCCAAGGTCGAACGCGATCAGGTTGAAGATTATGCCGAAAGAAAAGCAATGCCGGTGAGCGAAGTCGAACGCTGGCTCGGCCCGATCCTGAATTACGAGGTTAAAAGAGACAAATGAAACTAGGTTTTATCGGTACAGGAACCATTGCCTCGGCCATGGTGGAAGGCTTGATGAAGAGCAATCTTCCGGTTGAACAAATCACGATTTCACCCAGAAATGCCGACCGCGCGGCAGAGCTTTCAAAGCGCTTTGAAAAGGTGAAAATCGGCAAAGACAATCAGGATGTGATTGACCGGAGCGATGATGTTTTCATTTGTTTAAGAAGCCAGATTGCCGAAGAAGAATTGAAAAAGCTCGATTTTTCTAAAGCAAAAACAGTTATTTCGGTTATAGCCATGGCAACGGCAACCGAGACCGAAAAATGGATCGGCAAAAAGGTTTTTCGCGCCGTGCCGCTTCCCTTTGTTGCCGAAGCCAAAGGCGTTACAGCAATTTATCCGGATAATCGGGAATTGAAGAAAATCTTCAATGCGATGGGTGGGGCAATTGCTGTCAAGGATGAAAGCCAGTTTGCTTTGATGATGACTGCCGGCTCTCTGATGGGCGTCTATTTCAACTTCATCGAAACGGCAAACCGTTGGCTTGAAAAAAACGGGCTTGATGAAAGCCAGTCAGCACCGTTTCTTGCCTCTATGTTTGGCAATCTTGCCGACGAGGCGCGTAAAGTAGAGAAGCCCGATTTTACTAAATTGGAAGCCGAATATTCGACCAAAAAAGGCACGAACGAGCTGGTCTCCCAATATTTTACCGATCATGGTGGCAGAGAAGCGCTCACCGGCGGCCTTGATGAAGCGTTCAAACGTATCAAAGGCGAGTGAGCACCTAACGCCAATCACCCGCCATTTGTGTGCGAAAACTGGTTCAAAACAATGTGCGCTTGAAAAAAACCGCCGGCATAGTGAAGGCAAGTGAGGTGCTTGCAAGCAATCACCTGCCATTTGCGAACGGTCATAAATCTAATAAACAATGTCGGTGAGCAAAGTCGAACGCGATCAGGTTGAAGATTATGCCGAAAGAAAAGCAATGCCGGTGAGTGAAGTCGAACGCTGGCTTGGCCCGATCCTGAATTGCGAGGTTAAAAGAGACAAATGAAACTAGGTTTTATCGGTACAGGAACCATTGCCTCGGCCATGGTGGAAGGCTTGATGAAGAGCAATCTTCCGGTTGAACAAATCACGATTTCACCCAGAAATGCCGACCGCGCGGCAGAGCTTTCAAAGCGCTTTGACAAGGTGAAAATCGGCAAAGACAATCAGGATGTGATTGACCGGAGCGATGATGTTTTCATTTGTTTAAGAAGCCAGATTGCCGAAGAAGAATTGAAAAAACTCGATTTTTCTAAAGCAAAAACAGTTATTTCGGTTATTGCCATGGCAACGGCAACCGAGACCGAAAAATGGATTGGCAAAAAGGTTTTTCGCGCCGTGCCGCATCCCTTTGTTGCCGAAGCGAAAAGCGTTACAGCAATTTATCCCGACAATCCGGAATTGAAGAAAATCTTCAATGCGATGGGTGGGGCAATTGCCGTCAAGGATGAAAGCCAGTTTGCTTTGATGATGACTGCCGGCTCTCTGATGGGTGTCTATTTCAATTTCATCGAAACGGCAAACCGTTGGTTCGTAAAAAACGGGCTTGATGAAAGCCAGTCGGCACCGTTTCTTGCCTCTATGTTTGGCAATCTTGCCGACGAGGCACGTAAAGTAGAGAAGCCCGATTTTACTAAATTGGAAGCCGAATATTCGACCAAAAAAGGCACGAACGAGCTGGTCTCCCAATATTTTACCGATCATGGTGGCAGAGAAGCGCTCACCGGCGGCCTGGATGAAGCGTTCAAACGTATCAAGGGCGAGTGAGCACCTAACGCCAATCACCCGCCATTTGTGTGCGAAAACTGGTTCAAAACAATGTGCGCTTGAAAAAGCCCTGCGGGCATAGTGAAGGCAAGTGAGGTGCTTGCAAGCACCGCCATTTGCGAACGGTTATAAATCAACAATGCCCGTGCGTTAAAGCCCCACGGGCATAAAAAAGGCGGTCACGCATTCGACAGAAATTTTTTGCGGTTCGGAAAGGTTGCGAAGTTTCAAAGACGATCGTAGCGCGGGAAAAACCTAGAATATATCGGATGCGGCCGATGAATACTCTAAAACAATCGGCTTGGGCGCCGAACGGCCTTTTTAAAAAGTGTTTGGTTCACGGCTTTTCGCAATTTTTGCGACCGGTTTTCGGGATTTTTCATATTTGCAAAATTGCTTTCAATGGGGAAGGTAGCTTTTCTGCCCGCTATCGGAATAGCAATAATGTCCACCTCTGGGGCCAACGCAATAGGTTCCCGAACGGCAAGAACAATTTCCCGTTGATGGTTCCATGAGAGACGGGCTGCTTTCGAGAGATTGGCGGTTTGTTGCACCGCCCCCCATATAGGCCGAACAATCTTTGGTCGATGCGCTGGTTGAACCGTCATTACAGATAAAGGTTCTGCCAACACAATGGGAAATGCCGCCTTTCCGGCCTGAACACGGTGTATTTGCCGCAGCAAGTTCCGGAAATAAGGCTGTGAAAAAAATGAAGAGCAGTAAAATATATTTCATAGTCCGTTCCCCCGTGCGATCATCGTAATACTCGAATTGATTTTTTTGCAATCAATTTTTACTTTGACGGGAGAAAAGCGGGACTATCGACAGAAGTTTTTCAATAGTTTAGTTGTTATTTCCGGCAATTTTCCACTATCAACCGCTCGAAACGGTCTTCAAAGTAGCGCGCCAGCAAACGGTTTTTCTTGTCTCTGCCGGTTGTAAAGCGAACCAGTCATTGAAACATTTTTGTTAAAAAAAACTCCTTATTCCACGATGATGCATCACCAAAAACCGCGATTTTTTTGTTCACGCGGCTCTTTGCCGAAAACCGTGCTTCTTTCTCACATGCTTCTTCACCAAAAACCGTTTCACACTTTTTGGGAAGCATGTGGGACTTTTCAGGAACCGCTTGAGCCACTTTTTGGGAAGCATGTGGGACTTTTCAGGAACCGCTTGAGCCACTTTTTGGGAAACATGTGGGACTTTTCAGGAGCCGCTTGAGCCACTTTTCGGGAAGCATGTGTGCCTTTTCGGGAAGTGGTTTATCGGTTTTTTCTCGTCAAGGCGAAGATGAACGGGAGATTAACAAAAGGTTCAGGATAAGTTCAGCTAACAAAGCGTAAGGTGTGTTCCAAGAATCGTTAAAAGGGTATCTCACATGAGAAAACTGATTGTTGTTCTTTTAAGCCTTGCAATGACAGTGCCGCTTTGTGGTGCACTTTCTGCCAAGGCCGATGTTTATCCTGTCATCATCATCGACGAGGGTCATCATCATTATGACCGCTATCATCACCGCTATCCGCCGCATCGGCGCCATTTCGAGCACCGGCACTTCTATCCTGTACCACCTCCGCCCCCGCCGCCCTATTATGGCCCGCATTTCGGACCACATGGTCCCCATGGCGGTCCAAGACCTTGGCATCCGCGCCCCGATTGGCGCTGATAGGTCTTTTAAAAATATTCAAACTCCAGAACCCCGATAAAAGCCCGCCCGTTACACAAACCGGACGGGTTTTTTATTGTTTGATTGATTGCCGGTTTTGCGCGTTTCTGTTTTAAACCGGATTGTGCGGGTTTTAAACGCGGCAATTCTTGCCCCTGTTTTCGATGGGCGAACACAAAAATTATGAACGGCGTAGAACGGGGCAGGGCAGATTTTAAGGAACTGACCGGCGAGCTTTCAAGCCAGTTTCCAATGTTGGGCAAATTTCCGATATTGCGTCAAAGCCGTTATCATATGATAAAAAATGGAAGCCGGAACATCTTCGGCAATGGCGCGGCCGTTTTCCGATATGAGGTCAATCCACAAACCTTTGGGGGCGGCGTCGATATGCCACCGGAAAAGCCTTCCTACACGCGCTTCTATTTCAGGTTTCAGATCCGGCCCGTCATTGCCATCAAGCGCAAGCGCTGCTTTGATCGCTTCGGTTTGCGGCCAGCTTCTCGAATTGGTGTCGATTGGCATTCCGTGGCGCGAAATTGTGTTATAGGCAAGTCCCGTTTTGCGGTTCAAACCATTGGCAATGGCCGAGGCATAAAGCTTTTTGGCAAGTTTTATAACACTGCGGTCATTGGTTTTTTTGGAAAAATCGACAAGCAGCGACGACCATTCAAAATGGTGGCCGGGTTCGCAAATGTCACCTTCAGGTGAAGCCGCTCTTTGCCAGTTCCCGTCATAATATTCGGCAAGTGTCCAGCTATCCTCATCAAAGAAATGTTCCTTGAAAAGATCGACAATGCGTTCTGCCCGTTCAAGATAATCTCTATCACCTGTCACATCATACCAGGCCATGAAACTTTCAAACAAATGCATATGCGGGTTGGAACGGCGAAATGTTTTCTCTCCGTCGCCTTTGGCATTTTCAAAAAAGCCTTTGCCATTTTTATCGGCAAGATGAAGGTCGATAAAAGAGAAGGTTTCCATAGCAAGCGGCAAGGCTTTTTTATTGCCGACACGATGGGCGTGGGCAAGTGCCAGTAACACACAAGCCTGATCGTAACTGTCTTCGGTTGCGTCAAGAACCTTGCCATCTTGTGAAATCTGCAAAACCCAACCGCCACGGTCTGTTCTGCCATTTTTGCCGATAAATTCGAGGCCGTGGTCGATCAGCTCTTTATAAGGACCGTCCCAGCCCATTTCACCGGCCATGGCAAAAGCATAAATCTGGCGCGCCATCGTGCGCATGCGTTTGGCGCGCAATACCGGCATGGAATCAAAGCCCAAGGCTTCATAAAAACCGCCTTTTTCATCAACCCCGCGGGTTGACCAAAGCGGCAGCGCTTCATCAAAAAGCCAATGCTCGACACGGGTGAGATAAGCGCCACTTTGCGGTATTTTATCGGCAGCGGGGGTGAATTTGGTTTCAAGCCTTCCGGCTTTCTCAAGTGTTGCCACCACGTCGCGCACATTCTGGCTTTCTTTGACGGGGGCTACAAAAGTTGCGTCTGTTGTCGCAACAACCGCCATATTATGAAGCCCGACAGCCGATAGTAACCCCGCTTCCGAGCGCAAATAGCTGCCATGGCAATTGATTGCCACAACATCGCCAATAATCACATTACCGTTTTCATCAGGCGGTGTGGGGCTTGATTGCTGGTTCAAAAGCGATTGCCACGAGCCGAGATCATTCCAGTGAAAGCGGGCAGGCACGAGCGCAATGTCTTTGACATGCTCCATAATGGCATAATCGACTGAGTCAGAAGGTATGGCCGCATAATGCTCGTAATTTAGCCATGTGCCCGATATGTCTGTATGGGCGCTTTTCAGCGCCTCGACCGTCTTGTTCCAGATTTCCGGCTGGAATTCAAGAAAGGCTTTTTTCATAGTTGCTGCGGAAAAAAGGAATATTCCCGAATTCCATAAAAAATTGCCCGACTGCAAATATTTTTTGGCCGTTTCAACATCCGGCTTTTCAACAAAGCGGATAACGTCATAAACGCCGTTTTTTTCCTGTCCTGTTTCGACATAGCCATAGCCGGTTTCCGGCTTGTCCGGATGGATTCCGAAAACGACAATGCGGCCGCTTCTTGCGGCTTCTTCGCCTTCATGAATGGTTTTCCAAAAATCGTCATTGGTTGAAATTTCATGGTCAGACGGGGCAACCAGAATGAGCTTGTCGCCATATTCGGCAAGTGTGATTGCTGTTGCCAAAGCAACCGCCGCCGCCGTATTTCGCCCCAAAGGTTCAAAAATCGGGCGTCCGCCATTTAATGGCAAACCGGCAATATCATGGCGCAAACGATATTCATGGGCTTCCGAGGCAATCAGAAAAATCGGCCCGTGGCCGCTTGGCCGTGCATTCATGCGCTTGACAGTGCCGGACACCATCGAGCCTTTGCCGGAAAGGTCATGAAACTGTTTTGGAAAATCTTCACGCGATAATGGCCAAAGGCGGGTGCCAACGCCGCCACTCATAATGAAACTGATGATTTTTTCGGCCATTTTTTCTTTTCCGGCTTGAACTTAAAAAGCATATTCTTGCTATCGCTTTTCAAGGGTTTAGGTCAAGTGAATGCCGCCCGTCGTATAAAAAATAATAAAACCATTAAAATGAAGACCGATAATAGTCGAGCGCTTCTCCAAGCGACAAGTTTATAGCTATGAGAACAGGCAAATGTTTTTTAAACCGGCCTTCGGCGGCGCCCGCCGGCGTGATCTTTGCCCGACTGGATAAACGGGAAAAGCCCCGAATGCTCACAAAACGGTTGGGACGGGAAAAATCGGTCAGGAACGAAAAACCGGTCAAACTTGCAACAGAAGTTTCGTGAGATGGGAAGAAAGCAATTTAAAGTGGCAAAAACCGTCACACCACCGGAAAAATCTCATGCTTTGGCGAAAAAATTTCAAGCCCACTATAATAAAAACGGTGGCGGGCGAGGGGAAGGGAGCCAATATGGGTGAAACAGATCAGGAAAAGGTGATTGCGAGCCAAGGAGGAGGGGGGAACAAACACGAAATGAATAATTGTTGAGCGTGTTTTTTCAAAAAACACTTGCGAGAAGTCTGTCATAACGGTATAAGCCCGCCAACACCAGTTAGTCGGAGTGTAGCGCAGACTGGTAGCGCACCTCGTTCGGGACGAGGGGGTCGGAGGTTCAAATCCTCTCACTCCGACCATTTTTCATCAAAAATTATTTTTAAACGACAAATCGTCGAGTTTTCAAATTTCAAAACGTCGGAAAAACAATCATGCTTTGCGTGTGATTTTATCATCTATAATTGTTTTAAAAGTCGGGGTTCATAAGTCTCAGCTGCGTCAATTGAAATGCCCGTGCTTAAATAAAATGCCCGTGCACGAATAAAATGCATACCAGAACGACCGGATATTTTTATTAAAATTCTAATGGAAAAGCATAAGCTGAAGGTGACACGCGAAGCTTATAATAAAATGTTTCTGGTTAGTTGTAGTTGCAGCCGGAATGACTGGTGATTCGGTAATAAATATGGGTATCACTCTATTTTTTTCAAAGCTTAACGTTTTTAAACTTCAAAAATTTAAGCGAAAGAATACATTCTATTCGAGTAATCGAACTCTTTTTCGATTTTTTAAAAATGAAATTTATATAGCATTTTCAAATATTTATTTTTTCTTCAATAACACAAAAAGTAATCATTACCCGGTTTACTAAATTTAGAGAATAGAACCCGTTTTATTATTATTGATACTTTTAAAGATTATAAATTACATTCAAACTGTTAGTGATAATTCCGCCATTAACAATCAAGCCTTGGAGTTAACCAAGGCTTGATTTTGAATATCGAACAAACTGTCGCGGTTAGAATAGGTGCGATTATGTTTATTCTCTAACTAAGGCCACATATTATATCTTTCGTTTTTGCGAATAGCAATATGTGGAATGAGAAGAAACCCATAATCGTATCTTTCCATTCTTTGCAACAGCTTGTTCAAAAAAATTGATGCAACAATAGTCGAGAAAGGAGGCAAGCAATGATTTTACTACATTCAATTATTGAATTTATTATACAATTTTTTCGATCAAAATGTTTTTTCATTTCGTTTCATTTTGAAATCAAAGTTAGTCGTGACTTAAACCTACCTAGATGAAAAATTTTATTAAAAGGTGGAACGAAGAAGACACTTCTAACGTATAGTCCCAGAAAACGGGAAAATCTGGAAGCACCTCTTTTTTTGGAGGCGCTTCCAACTCTTTGGTTCACGTCAGTCTATTAATTGCAACGGTTTATTGTGCTCGTTTGTTGGTAACTGGTCAAAATTCTCTCGTTTTTTAATAAAAATTTCAACAAGTTATAAGATTTTGTATTTTTATGCATTTACATTGTGTATACATCGCCTTAAATAGATGTAAGCGGTGAACGCAATATCGTGTGGCACCTCTATGTGATAAGTCTGAGTAAGTAACCAGCGTTATGAGGTTATAGCTATGTCTGCACTAAAGAAAAATGCCAATTTCAATTTGCGGATGACTGAAGATCATATGCGGTTGATTTCGAAAGCAGCGAAGATTTGTGGCAAATCGGTCGCAGCTTTTATGACAGAGGCATCGGTTTTTTCGGCGCAACGAGAACTTATGGATCAAAGGTTTATTGGAGTTCAGTCTGATCTTTTCGATAGCATTGATGAAAAATTATTGCAGCCGGGAAAAGCACATAAACGTTTGGTGAAACTCTTCAACAATAAGGTTGAATGGGGTGATTAATCATGGGGTACTGTAAACCATGCCCCTTTGATGCATCAAAACATTTGACGGATAGTTTTTCTTCAGGCTCTCCTGTCCTTGATGACTGGCTAAAAAATATGGCTGGTTATAATCAATCTCAACATTATACAAAAACATTTGTAATAACCGACGAAAATAATTGTGTTGTGGGCTACCACGCTTTGTGTGCAGGCATGATTTATCGTTCTGACACTCCGCGTAAAATCAAAGGAGCTCATGCGCCTGATGAAATTCCGGTGGCACTTCTTGCGCGCATGGCGGTTGACAGACATCACCAAGGTAAAGGATTGGGGGCTGCGCTTTTGCGCAATGCCCTTCTTTTGGTCATCTCCGCTTCTCAGCTTGTTGCTTTCCGTGCTGTTGTCGTTGAGGCAGCTGATGAAAAAGCCAAGAGGTTTTATGAACATTTTGGATTTTTCCAGATAAAAGGAATGGACATGAAACTTATTCTTTCTACCGCCGATATTCTAAAATCATCCTTGGAAGCTTGTGATGACAGGCCTTGTTGATAGGCGATTGCCTCATGTTTTTCAGGACGGACGATAGTTTCAATTATTTTTCTTTTTCCCCCGCGAGGTTATCCGGAAATTCAGGAAAACAGCGCAAATCCAAGCAAAACGGAACCGGGTATGAGCCACTGCAAAACTCGTTGCCGGTATTGGTTTTATTGCGGCAGGCTCATAAAAAATGTCACAGAAATTTGCGATAGCCGGAAAACAGATTTATTAAAAAAGCGGATTTCTGATTTAGCTGAAAATAAAAATACCGGTTGAACCTGCAACTCGCTGACCGCATATAAACGACATGAAAGCTTCGTTCGGACTATAGGTCTCAACGATTTTTTCATTGACTCTTTTTAGAAAAATAAGAACAATACGAGAACAAAAATGGAGTCGCGTAAAGTGAGCAAAGCTGTTTCAAAAGATAGTTGTGAAGACGATATTGATGGCCTCATTGCAGCCTATGACGGGGATGCAAAAGCCCTCATTAGAGCTTTGCTTGATGAACGGAAAATGCTTATCCACCAAATTGAAGTTGCGGCTTCCGCTATGTCTGTCGGCTATGGTCGGGGGTGGAAACCGAAATTGCCGATTGAATAGACGGTCTGTTCTTTATTTGTTTGCCGTTTATTTTTTTAACTTTCCGTGTTTATTTTTTACGGTTTATTTTTGCGTTATGATTATATTTTTCGATTTCGTGATGTGCGTGGGGACCCTCAAATCCGGTAATGTGTGATAAAACTTTCATCTCATGCTGATAAGTGCATGTTTCTGTAACGCGCTATTTGTTCAAGCTGCAATTTTCCCTTATAAAAGACGAAAAACAACGGTCTACAAGCCGACAGGATTTTGCATTTGGCCGGTTCAACGGTATCGGCGGAAAAGTTGATTGAAAAATTGCAATCGCGTTGCTTTTTCGGCAATGTTTTATCAGGCGAAATATTCGGAAGAAAAAACCCGTCGCGCTGGAATGCGCTTATCAACCTCCCTTTGTATTGATAGGCAGCAAAGCTGATATGTTCGTGAAAAGTACCGATTTCAAATGGTAAATGGAACAGAATTGACAAGACTGTTTCAGGAGCCGAATTTTCTTTTCAAAAATCCTATTCCAATATCAATAGCTGCGACGCCCAAAGCACCGCATAAAAAACCGGCAAGGCCAAGGAATTTTTCCGGAACGGCATAGGAACCGTCAATAAGGTCGGATTTATCGAGCAGATGATAGAGTGCGTTGGCGGCAAGTTCCGCCCCATAAATAGCGCATAAAGCACCACCAACCCATTCCATTACGCGTTGCGGCCATTTTTTTGGCGCGCCATTAAGCTGGCTTAAAAAACTGCCACATGCACCGGCAAGAGCAAGAAGTCCGAACCTGACAAGATAGGCAAGCCAGTCGGGAGGGGGATTATTTTCTGACATTTGATTATTCCATGAAAGGCGCGAGCCGTTATTCAAATATTATTTGCTCTCATAAGTTAGTCGGCGAATATTATGATAGGCGGGCGCAAGCTGTGTCGACGGAGAGGGGCAAGTAGAACTTTAATAAGTCGAACTGGTTTGTAATTCTCCGAGAGATAGAATGCCGGCGGAATTTTTTATCAATGATATTTATTGGAGACTGAAAAGCACCGCATTTCATATGTTATAAAATAGGTGATGGGGCTTGGATTGGAAACGGAATGCCGTTTTGTGTCACAGTGTTTCTTCCGGATTGTTCGACAAATCGTATAAAAACATCGTTATCAACTCGCCGCCAATTTATCGACTTTTAATGAATGCCTATTGGCATAAGGCGAAGAAGTTTTTTCATTTCCAGCATTTCTGTTTTTGCCCGAAACGGTCGGTCGAGATGATCCACTTGGTGATTGCAGGTTCGGTTTCGACAAGACGTGGCGCGTCATTCACCTTTGGCGGTTTTGTCCAACCCGCGCAGGAGAATTTTGCATTGGTCTGGCACCCCGCCAAGAGCAAGGCAGCGCTGATAAGGAGTAAGAGCTTCAACTTCATTTTCAACCTCGCGTGATTTTTGGAAGGCAGCGTTGGCGGCTGCAAGCGATTTTTGTTTTTCTAATCTTTGCCCGATAAAAATACCGCCGGAAGCGGCGGCAAGAATAACAACAATGATGATGGCAATGGTGATTGACAGGCGTTCGAGTGTGGTCATAATTCCGCCTCTCCCAATCGTTTGATGAAATAGAAACTGCCGATTGCAACGCCGATCACCATGACGGCTGCTAACGCCCATTGGAAAGGCCCCGAACCGGTGGCAAAACCGGTCAAGCCGGAAGCGGCGCTGATAACCGGCCCGATGACTTCCGGCTTCAACACCGGATGAACAGTTTTTTGTTCCGGCACGACATCTTTGGAAGCGACAAAAGCGCCTTCCATCCAGAGATACCCTTCAGCCCGCCGCCGATTGACAAGGCCTTGAAGCTTTTTGCCCCCTGCTTTGACCCATTTCATCAGTTCAGATGGAACCGCATCAAAATTGCCTTTATTGAGTTTTTTGAGAAGTGCAGAATTTTTGAAAGCATTGATGCCGACGTTGAAAGCAAAGGATACAAGAGCGGCAAATTCATTGTCGTTGAGTTTGACATTGACGTTATTCTCGACAGCCGCTTCATATTGCGTAAGATCTTTCAGGAGAATGCTTTCCGCGTCGGCTTCGGTGATAACCATTCCTTGGTGTGGTGCGGGCGTTCCAGCCGCTGCCGTGTGCCCGTAGCCGATTGTCCAGACGCCGCCGGCATCTTTATAAGCTTTGGTTTTGAGACCTTCCCATTGTTTCAGTTTTTCAAGACCGTGGGGGTTGATTTGTCGCGTCATGGTGTTTCCTTTCGAAGGTATAATTCAAGGCAATAAAAAACCCCGCGAAAAGCGGGGCTGTGGTTCAATATTCAATTCGTTGATTTTTGCTTTTGTTAAAAACCGGATGCTGTTGTCATCAGACAAATGAAAGCCCAGAAAGCTGCGGAAAGCGCTATTCCTAAACTCCGGTTTATCAAACCGGATTTATAGCAGTTGGAATTTTCCCCATCCCTGAAAAAGCGGAAAGGGCGACCGTGAGATAAAACGATTGGCGCAACAAACGGATCTATAATTATGATTGCTATTTTACCGCAAGGTAAGCAAGTTTCTTCATATCGCCCCGTGTTTTCTTGACGAGATCCAGAATAAGCGCAACCATAAAGCTCATAGCGCCTAACAGTCCGAGAAAACCGGCAAGAACTGCTGTTGGCAGCCGCGGAACCAGTCCGCTTCTTGCATATTCGGTAATGACCGGAATGCCAAAGGCGAGAGAGATAATCCAGAACAACAGTGCAACCACGGAATAAAACAAAAAGGGGCGTTCCAACTGGATAAGACGGATGATGGTAAGACCAACCAGAAGACCGTCTTTAATCGTTGAAAGTTTGCTTTCGGAACCTTCAGGACGTTCTCCATAGGGGGCTTCGATTTCATCCAGTGCAACATTCATTTCCAAGGCATGAACAGTAACTTCTGTTTCGATTTCAAAACCGTTGGAAGAAATCGGAAATGATTTGACGAATTTATGTGAAAAAATCTTATATCCGGATAACATATCGGTAATTTGCCGTCCGAAGATAAATTGTATTGCGCCGGTTAAAGCTTTGTTTCCGAAACGGTGGCCAAAAGGATAGGATTCTTTGGCCTCGGAAACCCGACGAATATTCATGTAATCAAGTTTTTCATCAACAAATTTGTCGATCGCAGATTGGGCGATGGATAAATCATAAGTTGAATCACCGTCGACAATCATTATCACATCTTCATCAAGGTCCCTGAATGCACGTTTGATAACATTGCCTTTGCCTTGTCGTTTTTCACTACGCACAATTGCGCCGGCTTCTTTTGCTATTTTGACGGTGTTATCAGAAGAATTATTGTCATAGACGTAAATTGTCGCGCCTTTAATGTAACGCTTCGCATCTGTGATTACAGATTTGACAGTGATTTCCTCGTTATAACAAGGAATAACTACTGCGATCGAACACTTTTCCATATTTTTTCTTCCAGTTCATATCAGATGTCAAACGTTCCAACGTCACTGATTTATAGGATTATACCGATTAAAAATAAAGGAACAGTGACTGAAGCTGCAATAATTCGCATTCTTTTGTTTCCGAATACTTTATGCTTTTGGCTGTAATAGCCGAACGCAGCCAGGATGCATAGAATGCTTAACAGCAAGCACGGATAAGAATACCGGAATTGGGAAGAAACACCTACCACCAAGAAACCCATAAAGTAGATGAATCCGGCGAATGACACAGCATTCAATGTCCGGTTGAACCGGTCGTTTGTTGCCAGGGTTGAAAGATAGAAAAACAATAGAATAAGCAAACTGACATAAGGATGGAACCATAATTGGTTGCCCAAATCCATATGAATAACAGACTTCCATAAACGCGGAGGATTGACCGTTTGGGTGAGCTCACGGTTCTCTTCATGACCTACCATATCGGTGAACCCGACTGTTTCAATGTATACCGGCAGAAAAACAGGCCGGTGTCCTTGATAGTCTATAAAGCGGTTAAAAAATGAGAGACGATGTTTCAAATACGCTTTCGGTTGTTGTATGATGGCCGAAATCCAGGCTTTACGGAGCTCCTGTCTGGCTGCCTTAAGGCGTTTTTTCCCTGAATCTCTCTCATGGTAAAAATAGGTTCCAATACCGTTACAATCAGGGCCTACCCAATTTGCAACCGAATCCCATTGGGTATGTGAATAACAGTGTTTGAACAGACCTACCTGGTCAGGAACGCCAGGAATATCGGGAAGAGTGGATACCCCGCTATATTTTGCTATGCCTGCAATATCGAAAAGCATCAAGGAAAAATCAGGAGCTTCATCCTGTGCGTGAAATAATTTAAGATCAATAAATGGTGTCGCCGCGACAACACAAATCACAAGGGCGAGACACACAATATAGCGATAAATAATTCTGGCTTTCCACCCCATAAAAATCGCTACAAGCAGAGGCACGGCAATAAAACAACCGTTGGAGCGTATAAAAAAGCAAAACACCAGAATAACCGCTGAAAACACACAAAATAATGTTGTTTTCTTTTTGTCTGAAATTGCTCTGTCCATCATCAGAGCTGCTATCAAAAAGACTAATGAAGCGACATAAGTATCCTTCAAAACAGTTGTGATATAGGTAAAAATAGGAGGCAGGAGCAATATCAATATGCAGATAATGCCGGTTAAAATTCCTTTGGAAATATGTTTGGCGATTATATACAATCCCAAGCAGGTCGCAGCCATAGGTATAAGTACATAGATACCCTTTATATCGGTAACCGACTGAATAAGTCGCCAGACTCTTGTAAGGAGCGCAGAATGCCAATTTCCAGTATGATTGTTATATGCGTCTGAATATAAAGAAAATGCATCATAGGCAACTGTTCCCGGATAAAACGAGTAAAATAACCATAAAAATGCACAAAATATACATAAGAACAGATAGTTATTTTTTAGGAAAGATGGAGTTTCTTTTATAAGATAATGAACATTATTATTAAACTTCTTTTCAATGTTCTTATATAATCCGGTTTCCACTGCTTAGCCCTCTCCACATTATCAAAATGCTGGTCATTTAGTGCCAAATTAAAAACTGTGCTGTTGATTTGTATGCACCTGCTTGGGGCAGAAGCTCTATATGGTGCACCATATCATGTCAATCGTAAGGGGCTAAAATTGAATAAATAAATGTATGGCTGTTGTGAATGGCCACCTAGCCGGCGCATCAGGCAAGACTTGGGAAAATTCGATGTCTAAAGTTATGCAATTTTTGCTTATTATTTTTGAATTAATATCCATAGGGTATAAGAGTTATTAAAATAAAAATATAAAAACTAAAATTATTATTTATTTGAATATCAATCAAAAAATAATTCAATAACAAACTTATGAAAGACGTAGATTATGCAAGTTGGTACAATTTTGCAGCGTTGATAATTGTAAAATGAATCGTGTCCGCAAAGCCCTGATAGCTGCCTGTCATGGCCTATTATCCGGCAGCGACTTGCCGCCGAATCAGTTTAATCTTCAGTTTTTTCGCCGTTCAGCTTTCTAAATCCCGCATTTTTTCTGTGGTTTTAAGAGGCTACAGAATAATGCCGACTAAAAATAAAGGAACTGTGATCGAGGCTCCCACGATCCGCATTTTTCTGTTTCCGAACACTTTCCGCTTTTGGCTATAATAGCCGAACGCAGCTAAAATGCATAAAATGCTTAACAGCAAGCTCGGATAGGAATATCGGAAGTCGGAAGAAACACCGACGAACAAGAAGCCAACAAGGTAGATCATGCCGGAAAACGCAACAGCGTTCAATGTCCGGTTAAAGCGGTCGCTGGTGCCAAGCGTTGAAAGATAGAAAAACGACAGAATAAGCAAATAGACATAAGGATGGAACCACAGTTGGTTGCCCAAATCCATATTAATAACAGAGTTCCACAGTCGGGGAGGCTTAACCACGTAAGTGAGAGAAGGGTCAGGATCGCCGTATCCACGACTAAAGCCAACTATTGCGACATAAATTGGTCGATAAACAGGCCGATGTCCCTGATAGTCTATAAAACGGTTAAAGTGAGATATGCGATGTTTTAAATAAGCTACCGGATGCTGTGTGATGGCCGCAATCCAGGCTTTACGGAGCATCTGTCTGGCTGCCTTAAAGCTTTTTTTTCCTGAATCTTTCTCATGAAAAAAATAGTATGCAACTCCGTTACAATCAGGGCCTACCGAATCTGCAACTGTATCCCATTGGAGGGGTGAATAACACTTTTTGAAAAGGCTTACCTGGTCAGGAACGCCAGGAATATCAGGAAGAGTGGATACCCCGTTATATTTTGCTACACCTGCAATATCAAAAAGCATCAACGAAAATTCCGGAGCGTCATCTCTACCTCCCAATAATTTCAAATCTACAAGCGGGGTCGTCACTATAATGCAGATGACAAGGACAAGACATGAGATGTAACGATATATAATCGGAGCTTTCCACCCCATAAAAATTGCGACCAGTAGAGGCACTGCTATAAAGCAACCGTTGGAACGCACATAAAAACAACATGCCAGAATGAACGCTGAAAATACATAAAAGAATACGCTTTTCTTTTTGTCTGAAATTGCACCATCAATCATCAATGCTGCTATCAAAAAGATAAATGCAGCGAGATAAGTATCTTTCAAAACAACAGTTAGGAAAACAAAAACGGGAGGTATAAACAATATTATTATGCATATAAGACCAGTAAAAATACCATTTGAAATATTTTTTGCAATTATGTACAATCCAACGCAAATCATTGTCAAAGATATTAGTGCGTATATACATTTTATACTTGTTATAGAAATAATAATACGCCAAAATTTTACTAAAAGTACAGAATTCCAATTTCCTATATTGTTGTAAAATGCTCCGCTATACATATCGTATGCATCATTGGCAACTGTTCCAGGATAAAAAGCGAAAAACAACCATAAAAATGCACAAAATATACATAAAAATAAATAGTTATCTTTTAGAAAAAGTGGAATTTCTTTTATAAGATAATGTACATTATCATTAAACTTCTTTTCAATATTCTTATAAAATCCGGTTTCCACTGCTTAGCTCTCTTCACATTATCAATATGCCGGTCATCTAGTGCCAAATTAAAAACTGTGCTGTCGATTTGTATGCACCTGCTTGGAGCAGAAGCTCTATATTGTGCAGGTCATCGAGTCAATAGAATGCTTGAATGTAAAAAGAATGCGTTCTTCAGAGCGTTTATTACTCATGAATGTGAAATTAATTTATATTTAAAATTTATTTTTTATATTTTTTTAATTTAATAATTGTATATATGAAAATATTTATAATAAAATATAAATTATTAATATAAAAATTATATAAATAATTATAATATTAATTGTAAAAAATTTTAAAATATAGAAAATTATATTTTAAATTTTATATAAAACACATGAATGGTATTTATATGTTTAAAACTGAAGAACCAGTCGATGCTTACAAAACATAAACGGCCTTATGACGGCAGGTGATCGGCAATGCACCAAGTAAGGCCTCTGACTTGTTTCAAGAGAAGTTATTGAAGAAAATTTTTTCCGACAAAGCCTCAGCAAAATAGATTTTTAACGTTCTTTTCCGGAAGGTTGCGAACTTTGCGATGTACCAATTGATACGTGAAAAGCAAAGATCGGCAACAGAGGTTGTTTTTACCCTAACGGATTTGACATTTAACGCAAACTTTGTGGCACTTTGTTTTTAGACTGTTCATTGAGGGAAAATTTGAAAGTTTCATATTTTGCCTTTTGAAAAATGGTGGCAGCATATGATATTATGAATGCCAGTCCGGTTTCATTCGGGAGGAGTATAAAATGACAAGCTTGGCAGATGAATTTCATAAAGAAATGTTAGCTATTTATGATAAAGCTCGCGATGAAGTGGGGATAAAACTGCCCAGATTTAAACAAATGGTTGAGCATAATGGAGGCGTTTTAGCCGCGAAAAAGTTGATACACTCCAATTCTGTTTCTACCGGCTTTTCCAAACTGTTCGAAAAGGGCCGGCTTGATTTGACAGTTGAATCTCTTGTTGCAAACAATGAAAAATGGCACCCGCTTTTTGACGAGGAAGAAATAAAAAAAGCCAGAGCGATGCTTCGACGGTAAAAACAACCTCATTCATTTACCAAAGGCAATAAAGCCCCGCAAAAGATGCGGGGTTTTTAGTTGGTCTTACGGCAATATTTACTGGATATTGGCAGCCCAATTCCATAAAGTATCGAGCTGCGCATCCGGTATTTTGTTGACTTCGGCCATTTTTTTCAAAAGTGGAAAGTCCCGATTGAAGGTGGTTGCCTTGGAAATATCAATGAATACGCTTTCACGTTCTTCTTCATCGGGAATGTAAAAGGGGCTATTTTTGTCGGCAATACCGCTTGAAAGGTCCTCTTCTCTAACGCCGATGACAAGCGCCGCCTGCCAGAATTGCCGTGCTGATAAGGGTGGAAATAATGCAGGAGGTGCGACGATCTTTCCACTATCCCATAGCTTGCCATAGACACTACCGCCCTGACCGAAAGTTTCACCACAATTTTCATCAATGCCGATAATATCAAATCCGGCGATTTGCGACTGTTCGGGGTCGTCCGTCATGGAAATAATATGTTTGTTATCGTCAACAGCGATATAGAATTTATGCGGATATTGCTTGAAGAGGTCGTGCCATTCAATGCCATCTTTATCTTTCAAGACGTTAATTTTTACGGATTTTGCTTGGTGTATAATGTTGCCTTTATCGTCTTTAATGTCTTCAGCAAGACTGATTTCTTCTTGCGTTATTGTAAGTTTGCCAAAATTTCTCATTTTACCACCCTCCGAGAGCAAACCATCCACGGTTTGCAATGTAAACTTGCGGTTGGCTATAGCTGATAACTTCCCATTGGGAATTTATTTTCCATAAGCCTGTCATAACGTAACCGGATGGGACGGGATTATTGAAAGCTGACTTTCCGCCTTCACCAGGGGTAAAGGCAAATTCTCCATAACCGGCAAAACGGGCATCAGTGACGCACTTGTTTTGAGCAGCAAGAGAGAGATCCGATGCATACTTACATGCACGATCTTCAATATGATTGTAAAGGCTTCCGCGAGTCCAACATTCACCACGAATATTTCCGTCAGGCTGCCAATAGGTTTTATCTTGAATGTTTATGCTGTCGGCAAAACGCGTTGTTCCATTATCATAAAATTCGGCCACATCCCCGAATTTGTTGAGATATATATTCATTGAGTTACCAGTAAAGACGAAATCGGAATAGCACTCTCCGTCTCCCGAAAAATCAAAATGAATCCCTACGTCGTAACTTCCGGTCCCTTTGGTATTAAACCAACCATTCGTTTGAATGCTTTTTGTACAATTTAAAGAACCGTTAATGGTCAGGTTGCCATTTAAGCTTCCGCCAGATCGCGAAAGAAAGGCATTATCCAGATTTGCTATTTTTTTGCGTTCGTCGGCAGACATGATTTTAGCATTGGCAGCTTCTTTCATATTGCCCATATCGAACGTATCCGCCTTCTTATGCGACGGGTCATAGATTGCGATTGTCATGTCGCCACCGCCGGAAAGGGTCTGCCAGCCGTTACCGGATAGAAACGTCGTGCTTGAAGGTATTCCATTGGTTTCGATTTCGGCTAAGTTGACTTTATTTTTTCTGGCCAAAGTGCCGAGATTTTCGGCTTGAATTGCGCTATCGGCTTTTTTGCCCTGTTCGGCGGTTGCAAATTCGCTTGTATCGGCTGTTGCCGCAGTTCCCAGAACCGAAGGTGTTACAACTTTTTCGTTGGAAGCGCGTGCGACCATATCCTGTTTTGTTGCAGTGGGAATTTCAAAATTATGTGTATGATAAGGTACTGCCATTTAACCCCCCATTTTGTCCAGACGTTTTTCAATTTCCTCCAATCTCGTTTCGAGAGGCTTTGTGAGCGAGGAAAGTGGTACATGAGCTGTGTGATTATTGGCGTAAATTAAAATCCGGATTTTTTCCGGTTCTTTCACGCCGGATATTGCAAAAGGTTGTTCATCCATTGTTCAGGCCTTGATGATGTATTGGATAGCGACATTGACAGGTCGTGCTTCATTGCCGCCGTCAGCATTGATGGCGAGACTGTGGCTGTGTCTGCCCGACATTGCGGTGTAATCGGTTGTTTCTGCAAACCAGCTCCAGCCATTTTTGCCGTCCGGTCCTTCACCTTTGTGCACCCAACGGGTATAACCATGGTTGTGTTCGCCAGCCTCGCCGACAGAGCCTGAATGGCTGTGCGATTTGTTCTGGCTATCCTGAAAAGAGGCAAAGGCACGGTTGGTGTCGATATTCTTACCGGCATCTGTTCCGCGTAGAAAAACACCGCGCAAATCCGGAACGGCAAAGGTTGTTTGCCCGTCGCCTTTTCCCCACCATTCGCCAATCGCTGAAAAGAGTGCCGAATATTGTGATCTCGATAACAGGCGCCCGTCACAGGGTATCCAACCGGCGGGTGCGGTCGGCGCACCGAACATTGAAATAATACCTGCCGGCGTTGATTGTTGAGGTGTCGGTGAAGACAAAAACCAGCCGCCGCTTCCATTGTTCAGTAAACTGCAAAAGACAATTTCATAGAGAGCGCCGGTCTGAATATCCCCACTTTCCAAGGGTTTTACCCCCTGATAGGTTGCCTTGAAAACCGGCTTATAATCAATATTGTTGAGGCTTATCATCGGTTGCTCGATATTCACACCGAGTGCGCGAAACCGCAATGTTATGCCGTTGATATAAGCGGTTACCGGTGTTTTCGACTGAATGGCAATGCGTGAAGAGGACCCTTCGACAGTAACATCGCCGCCAATATCGCACATATATTCGCGCACACGCTGCATCATCGAACGGGCGGAATTGTTGACCGTGCTTGGCGGCTGCCCCTCTGTCCAGTTGATAATATTGTCGGCATTGGCATTGCTTGCCGCCGAAAGTGACCAATCATAAATCGAACTCATAACATTCCTCCATTATTGGTTTTCGACTGCATGTTTGATAAAAGGCGCAAAAGTGCCTGCGATTGCTCGGTTGACGGGCCACGCACCGGTTTTAGTTGCATCGAGCTTGTCTGCGGTGCGTCAACATTGCCGAGTGCAATCAATGCATTGGCAAGTGAACCGGCGCCTTTTTCAAGGCCTTTTTGCGTTTGCCCGTCTTCCAGTAATCCGTAAGCGGTGGTGGGTGCGGAAGGATTATCTCTATTGTTATCGCCCGCTTCACGGGAAGGGGCGGATAGGCCGGTTTTAAAGTTTTGCCCACCAAATCCCAAGGGGCCAATCGAGCCGAGCACAGGCGCATTGTTAGTGGACGGGCGGTTAGCCCAAAAATTAAAAAAAGAATGTGAATTCATGAGGTAGCCTCCATTCGGGTGGAATTTTTCATTCGCGCTTCCGGTTTTTCCGGAGCGTTCTGGCAACGTCTATTGACCGGTTTTGAGTGATAAATTTAAAGGTCGAGAAGGCTAGGCTGGCGGGATGTGAAACCATTTGCCGCCTTTTCACTAAAACGCGAAAAATTGTTAAAAATAGAAGCGCGTTCAACGCTATTTTAAATTCCGTTATTTGTCTGATAGAGCTTGCGAGATTTACATAAGGTTTGGCACGGCTCCAGAATGCCACCGGTTGTTTTTCCAAGAAAATTTGTAAATCGGCGTTTAGGAAATCCTATTCTATCTTCAAAAAAGACAAGCCCAAAAACACTATGAAACTGTTTTAAAAACGAGCAGCGGTAATCTTCATTTTTTGGGGGCAGCAGAACAAGAACAAGCCGCTCTCATTTGTGTGGGGGGCTTTCCAAAAGAACCATAAAGCATGTTTTACTGGCTATTGAAAGCGAGTAAAAGCCGTTATAAGAAATCGAATATTCCGAAATTAAAGAGCCGAACCAGTGGAATTTATATTTGACCTTATCTTTGACTTTTTAGTTTTTCTTATATTATTGGTTATAATAATATTTTGTGCATATCTTCTGTCTTTGCCATTCAAATCGGCATTTGAAAAAAATAATTTAAAGCCTGCCAATTATTCAATAGTTGTTTTCTGGTTTTGTTTGGCGACATCTTTGTTTGTAGCTTATGATGTATTTGATGACCCTTTAATCGCGAACATTCTTGATTTTAGCCAAAACCCGAATCCTGACTTCACACCTTTTTATAAATCGGACAAACTCGTAGATCACGAACACACTTTGTCTGGCTCATCCGGTTATCAAATTTATTTATATCTTGTTCCCCCTGAAAAACCGATGGATGCAAAGGATTACGTTGAAAAAACATTGGCAGAAAGGAAGGATTTTCTTGATTATAAAGGTCGCTCTCTTGCCTGCAATTTATCCGGCAATTTTAAAGAGCTGGGCTATATTTTGATTATTTATTCTTTTAATGACGAGGAAGCCACATTTTTATACGATCGAAAAGCATGTGAAAAACAAAGCAGCCATTGATCTTCATCCATTGCATAGCAGGGTTCCATTTCACGTAAACATTGTTCTTGAAACATCTCCTGTTATGTTTTGAACAAAACACACATTAAAAAAGCGAACTTAGGGTTGTTCTAAACGAGCCGTTTTCTCTCTTCTTATAAGACGATAAAAATAAGGTACGCGTTGGACACAATGGCGAAAGCGTTGCACCTTCTATTGAAAGCCGTCGATGGCACGTGTAAGTAACGACATATTTTAAACTTGCCGGACTTGATCCCGTGGAATTCATCGACGAACTCTTTGAATATTTGGCTATTATATTGGGTATTCTCGTTATCGAGAAAATTCTTTTCTTCATTTTCAGCAGAATTTTAAAGAAAACGGAATTGATGTCCAATCATCTATTTCTAATGGTCATTTGTATTATATGTATTTCGATACCGGCATATCTATATATGTGTATCGCTGACGGACGCACAAATAGATATAAGAAAAACAGATCTCAATATTTTTCTATAAACTTCAAGCCTTTTTACCAATCCGACAGGCTGGTTAAATATGCCGATGTCGAGGCAAATGAGCGGGGTTATGATGTCTACTTGATACTTGTAGATCCGCGTGAACCAATATCGGCAAAGGATTATGTCGTACAAACTTGGGAAACGAGGCTTGATTTTCTCAATAGTCAAGTTCGTTCGGTCGGCTGTGATATTATTTCGGCAAATGACACGGTCGATCAATTGAACATTATCTATACTTATAAGGGTGAAAAGGCGAATTTTATTTATGATAGTAAAATGTGCCTAAAATGAATCCGGAGACAACGGGTTGTTCCTGTTGTTTTTGAGATTTCCTTCAATTTTATTTTTAACGTTATATTGAAGGTTACTTCAATTATCTTCCTTATATCTGCAATGCTTTTAAATATCACCAAATCAGTTTTACTGATGGGGATGAAACAGGACGATAGCGAAGATCCGGCGGATAACACAACGCCAATTCTTCATTGAAGCCTTTCCATAGGAAATCCGAGCTTGTTGTAATTGACCATTAACAATCCGCTTTCGGGGTGGATCACAACTTTATCGGGGTCGGTTTTAAGGATTTCTTGCGCAATAACACCGCGATAGCGTTCAGCCCTTCCGATATAATTGAAATCATAGACATTGTAGCCGTTGCGTTTGCCCGCATAGCGGATATTTTCTTTTGTGCGTTGGTCCGAGAGACCAAAAAGCGATGACAGCGCACCCAAACCGTTTCCTATTGTGGTGAGCGCACCATTCTGTTGTTTTGTTGTTTGCGTTCCGCTTGACGTTCCGTAATTTCCGGCCGCACCTTGAGCCGCACTTAAAAGCATGGCAAGACGGTTCCAGCCACGATTATCTTCTTCATTCCATTGGTCACGCGCTGCATCAAGTTTTTGCTGGTTGTTCTGGTCAAGGATTGTGCCGCCTTTCAAAGCATTAAGAAGATTATTGCCTTGCCCTTGAAAATAATTGCTTGCGGCCGAAAGCTGGTTATTGTTTGCCCTGTCGATAAGTTCATTGGCATTGAGCATATTTCCAACATCCTGATTATACTGGTTGGAAAGTGCCGTTGTTGCAGCCTGTCCCAATTGTCGAGACAGAACACCGCTATGGGCGCCCGAACCATAACGGCCAGCACCGCTCATTTGACTGTTGATGGTGGTGGCGGTGTTATCAAGTGTGTTTTGTAAAGCCTGATTATAGGCTGTGTTTCCCCCCACCATTTTTCCTGAAGCCATATCGGCAAGGTTCTGGCCACTCGCATTTTTGCCGCCTGCAAGACCTTGCAAATAGCTGTTGCCATAATTGGCGGTGGCGTTTCCAAGCCCGCTAATGGCATTTTTTGTTGTGTCACTTAAATCGGCCACCCGCGAGCCTTGATAAACATTGCCACCCTGACCGGAATTATAAAGGTCCATGGCATCCTTGGCCGAGCGCTTGAAGAGCGGTGCCGCCCATTCCGGCGGGGCTGATGTCTCGGTCTTCGTTTGTGTGGTTTTTGCACCTTTTCCGCTACTTCCGCCCATTGTTCAATTCCTTTCGATATTTGACCACGCTTGGCCTATAGCCATGTGCGCGCATGATTTTTGACCAGCCGATGCGACCGATGGGGCAAATTTCGGATGCGCCGATGGTTTTTGCCCATTCTTCTATCGGTTCGATCATATCGGCTATTTTCTCGCCGCCGTGACCGGCAAGTTCGAGGAGTTCGACACGTTTTTTTCCGCTCGCCAGAATTTCGATATGCGAGGTGACGAAGGCTACAAAGTTTTCTTTCTCGTCAACAATGATCCATAATTGTCGCTCGCCACTTGCAATTTCTTCTGCCATTGTTTGAAATGATATGTCGTCGGGAAAACGACGGGCGATTTTCTTCATCGCCTCTGTGAGATCGCCGCTATAGCGTTTCATCCGTTCATAAGGCCAGTTTTCGGTGAGATAGATTTTATAGCTCATCTTTTTCCGGCTCTTGTAAAATCGACATTGAAGCCTGCAATATGCGACCATTTTTCCCCTGCCGGAACACGCAGGCGAAATTTGTGAAAACGCGCCCGTGAGCGTCCATGGTAACGGCCGGTATTATAAGAGGCGGTTTTCTCTGCCGACCATTTTACCGGTTCTTGCGGGTTTCTCCGCATTCTTGCACCAATTGCAAGCAAGGCTTCATTCGTGTCTATTTGTGCAATGACATTTTCCAGCCGGTTTATATCACCATTGGGGGCAGCAATTTCCTGCGAGGAAACAATTGCCTCCATTGCTTCCCCCGAAAAGGAGCCCAAACGGTAATCAACTGAAAAAGCGCCGAGAATGGGCGCACCGCCTTGCCAGATTTTGCTATCCAGCGAAAATGGCAAATTTTCCAGAATAGTTGAAATATTATCAAGCCCGTCCAGCGTGTAACCGCTTGTATAAATCGGCATGATGCTGCTTGCCGCAATGTTGATAACTGTCCATTTTTGCAGGCCCCAGTCATAAACCATCAATTCGTTCATCACGCCCGAACCGTTATAATCCATCGCCCAATAGACACGGTTATAGAAGGGGTCGATTGCGCAGAACATTTCGGCAAGATTATTGGCATTCATGCGGGTAAAGACCGAGCGATCGATTTTTTCAAAACCGATAGGTATCACCGCGCCATCGCTTGTAATCTGGAAAAATCCGCCTTCATCGGCATAAAAGGAAAATTCACCGCGACTGCTGATCGAATTGGATGATTTTGCACCGCGTTTGTCATGAATTTTTTGGAATGAAAATATGATGTCGGAACCCGGAATGAATGTGCCGCGATAAATCGCCGATTGCAAAAAAATAATCGGGTTGGTCGCTTCACTGGAGCCTTGAACACTTCCGCCATCCGGAAAATCCTGATAGTCGCAAGACTTTTCTCCAACCGTCCAGAATTCCGCATCATTAAGGCCCGACCAGTAAACGCGGTTGGGATTATCCGGCAATTGCATGAGACAAACAAAATCGCCCCACACTTTGACAGCTCCCGCCCGTGGCGGATTTCCGCCAAGATTGCGGAATTTTGCCGAACGGTTCAGCTCGAAAACCTGTGGCGGGTCGTTTTTGTTGACGGCGATAATATAATTGCCGAAAGAAGCAAAAGACCAGCGTGCCTCATCGGAAGCGGAATAGATTTTTCCCGTTTGAGTGATGTCGCGCCAGGAAAGATCGGTATTGTCGAGGACAAAAAGTTTTTTTGCAGTTCCGGCAAAAACCGAGGTTGTTCCGTCAAGTGACCGTGCAGCATAGGCTCCATAAGGTTTTTCCGGAAACGGTTTGGAGAATGCTTTGAAGCCGGGCATTGGAATATAACTGCCGTCGGCCGGCAAAACATTCAATATATCATCGCTATAGTCGCTATTGATGTCGGCAATGTCGGGGCGATATTCAGCTATGGTTAAAAATGTCATTTAAAACACCGTTGCTTTGATTTTGCCGCTACCATTGCGCCGCGAAGTTTCCGCTTTAAGCGCAGAAAGCTGCTCGTTAAAATCGGCAAACGCTGTTCGAGCGCTATCGGCATCTTTCAAAATATCTTTATAAAGCTCGTATTTTGCCCGCGCTTTGACAAGGTCGAACGCATCGAGAAACCAGGGGCTTTCCTCGTCGGCTTTCAAAACTTCTTCAAGCCGGTAAGGCTCAATCATCAGGCGTATTTTGTAAACCTTGTCAGGGCAGGGAAAGAACCGCAGTTTTTTTGAAAAATAACAATAGGCATAAGGTTCGCCATGGGCTGAACCCGCGCTTTCAAGTTCTTGCGGGGAATTGAGATGAAGCCTTTTTGCATTTCCATCCGATTTTTCAAGAAAAACAAAGCGGATACCGGCCGCACTTGCAATCGCCTTTTCGGTTGTTGCGCCATACCATTCCTGATTTTTAGTCGTCAAAAAGGTAATATCGCGCGTTTCATTGAAATAAAGCGGTTCCCGTGCTGAAAAGCGGATGGCCGAATAGATTGCTTCCTGAATTTGGCTGATATATTCATTTGTCGTGTCGTCAATTTCATCCTGAATAATGGCAATCATATCCGAAAAGTTTTTGTTTTTCGGCTGGAGAGAAGTGGGAAGACTTGTAATCGGCCCTGTCGTGGTAATGATAATGGCCATAATATTAAACCTTTGTTTTCCGGTTTTTCTTGGGGGGCAGGTCAGGTGTTCTCCGCCGCTTCTTTCCGCTTGCGGTCTTCAAATCGGCGGCTGTTGATTGCGTTGTTGTTGCTTGCGCCGGTATGGAAGGCGCGGCTTTCGGTTTTCCGGCTTTTTCCGCACTGTTTCGAGATGTGCTTCCGGTTTCCGCTTGCGGTTTTTTCACTCTCGCTTTTTTTGCCGGTTTTCGGGAAAGGGGCGCGGCTCTTATATCTCGCACATTTATATCTTGCACATTTGTATCTCGCACCTTCCCGCTTTCTGCGACAGGTTCATTGAAATCCATCAATATCCAGTCGGTATCATCGCTTGAAGGCATGTCTTTAGAATAAGCATGGGTCATTTTTTGTTTCTGACAAAATCACCGGTTTTTTAAAAAACACGGAAAGGGGAAAATCGCGCTTTAAACAGCTCGTCGAACAAAAAGAAAAAGGAGCACTTGCCCCTTTTTCTGTTGTTTCAAATGGCGTTCTTAAAGCGGCTCGGCATAGGTTGAAATGACGATGGTTGCGAAATCCTGTTCGCCGATCGTGCTGTCTTTCAGTTTGAAGTTTGTTTTCTTCATACCGATCAGGGTTTTTGCCGCAACACCGAGTTCGCGTTCATAGTCGAAAAATTCTTCAACCAGTTTATAGCGCGTTGGTCCGCGGTCCTTGCCGAAAGCAACGATGGAAGCCTGTGCACCCAAAAGCACCGCACGGCGGGTGTTTGAAACAGGCGTGGTCGGGTCGGCAGAATTGACACCTTCGGTAATATGTTCGGCTTCACGCAGAACCACCCCGTTATACATGCCGAGCGAGCCGTCAAAAATCGGGTTTTTGGCGCGCGAACCCTGATAGGCCGCTTTTTGTATATCAAGCCATTGGCCGGTTGCCGTGTTGGTGCGCAATGCCGTCACTTGTGTCGGGTGCAGGTAAAGCACATAAACACTATCACCCTCGACACGCACAGGGCGCAAACGCGGATTGGCCAATTTCGCCCGCTCCACCGCTTTATCAACCAGAGAAAGATTGAACACATCTTTTTCATCAAGGCTTTCGTCAGTGGTTTTGCCATTCGGGCGAATAATGCGCTTGTCGGTCGGGGCTGTCGGCTGGTTAAAACCGTAATGCACCGGCGACAATGAAATGGTGCGCCCTTCAAAGTTCATTTGTGTGGCGGTATAGCCGCAAACATGGGTAAAAAACATAAGCGACAAACGGTCGGCATACCAGTCGGTCAAACCGTCCTTGGCTTCGCTGCGCAAATCGAAAAGCACGCGCTGCTGGTCGATTGTGCCCTCGTTTTTCACCCTCACAGCATGGGCAAGTTCATTGATGATAACAGCATCATTCAAGGTTGAAAGGGCTTCTTCATTGCCCTCCAGTTTAACCCCTTCCGAAACGCCTTCGCCCGTCAACTGGGTGCGCAAGCCGAAACGGACAGTATCACCCGCGCCTTTCTGGGTTTCGTCTTTAAGCTGGATAATGCTGTTGGTGTCGGTTCCGATCAAAGGCGCAATCTCGGTAGCTTTCGATACTTCGACGGCAAGTTTCTTCGACCAGGCACGAACAGCCAGAGGGTCGTTCACCCCGATGGATGTAATAGCCATTATGGCCTCCTAAAATTCAATTGATTTTCAAGCATTTTGTCGCTTTAACGCGAGCGAACCAACGAAACCGGAAAACCTCCGGTGGGTGAAAATGATAACGTCCATTTCAAACGAAAATCCGCAAAAGAAAAAGTTGAAAGTTTTAAAACAAACCCGCACAAGCTTGCCTCAAGGCTTTGAAAGCCTGAAGTTTTGCAAGCCCCATCTTTTTGCGGGCGGTGTTTTTTAAAGCACAAGCTTTTGAAGCTTCGTGTCTCAAATCAGGCTTTAAAAAACAGGCTCCCTATAAAAAACTTATTTTGCTAAAAGCCTTATTCCCCCTTCATCAGAATGTTGAAGGCTCTTTCATTTCTCGGATTGGAAATCCACTCGGCAAATTGCCGGTCGCTCATGGCATCTATGGCTTCAAGACTCACCGGGTCGGCAATAGCGCGCCCGTTTGATGCGGTGAGCGTGCGTGCGGCGTTTTTTTTGGCACGCATTGCGGCAATGTCACCCTCCGCCATAGATCCTGTTGCGGATTTCGCCTTGAAGCCGATATTTCTTGCATAATTATAAATTGTTTGCGCGGGATTTGTGCCGCTTTCCAAAGCACCTTTGACAATGGCTGCAAGCTCGTTGCCAATCTGCGCATTGATCGCATCGGCATTTTTAAAAGCAGGATAGGCATCGGCGAGCGCCTTCAACTGGTTCACCCGTGCTTCATAAAGAAAATCGGCCGCCTCGTCGAAATCCGGCAGTTCGGCTTTGAGTGCGGTTACAGAAGTGGCAAAATAATCCTTCACCACTTCCTGTTCTCTCGCGGTTTCAATAAATTGCCGCTCTTCGGCTTCTCTCTTTTGTCTTTCGGCTTCCTCGTTTTGCAATTTAGTGCCAATCCATTTGACATAGCCGACAAAATCTTTTTCCGGGTCAGGCGCTTCTGGTTGCGGCTGTTTTAACGGTGAGAAGCTCTCGCTTCCGGCATGATTTTCTGTGAATTCACGTGCAATTTTGAAACGTTCTTCAATGCGGGCAAGTTTGGCTTTTGCCTCCGCCGCCTCGGCTTGCGCTTTTTTGCGTTCTTCCCTTTCGGCGTGAAGTGCACCATGGGGAACCATATGATTTCGCGCTTTTGCGGTTCTTTCGTCTTCTTCTTCCGCTACCGGTTTTTCTTGTTTTTCTTCCTGACTTTCGGAAGGTTCGGTCATAGTATTACTGTCGGAAAAATTTTCCGGTAAAGCGGTCTCATCATCAAATCCGTTATTGTCGGTATTTTGGTGGCCAAGAACATCCTGTTCTTCCGGTGAAAATTCGGGTGCAATATCCATAAATTTATCCTTTAAACATGCCCTTTAAAAAACGGGCAGCAGAGCATCAAAACGCCGATGCTTGAGGCGAAGCCGGTTCATCCGGCAAGAAAGACAAAAGTTGCGATTGCGGGAGTTGAAAATCAGCGACAATCTGAAATGCCGCTTTGCCAAATTTAAAAAATCCATTCCGTCCAAGCTTTGTGAGTAGCCTGTTTCAGGAATTGGCTCGCCCCGTTTGCGATTGTTCAATTTTCAATTGTTCAATGAGTGCGCGGTTTTTGGCTGTTTCGGTCTCAAGCCGTGTTTTCTGATTTTTTAAAAAAAGATCGGCTGCTTTGGCATTAAGGTCGAGTTCACGGGCTTTTGCTTTCATATCAAGCTCGTTTGCCAGAGCTTGCAACTTCAATTGCTCCGCCTGTTGTCGCGTATACTGTTCCGGCACGGCATTTCTTTCCATTGCCGCTTCTTGGCT
The DNA here is from genome assembly GCF_048452985.1 of Bartonella sp. P0282. Taxonomy (NCBI): domain Bacteria; kingdom Pseudomonadati; phylum Pseudomonadota; class Alphaproteobacteria; order Hyphomicrobiales; family Bartonellaceae; genus Bartonella; species Bartonella sp. P0282. The sequence continues at coordinate 311,956 of NZ_WTFO01000003.1, read as the reverse complement.
CGTCATCTGTTCTCTGGCCATCTGTTCTCTGGCCATTTCCTGTTCTGCTTTTTGTTGAGCCGCTTCTTGTGCCTTGGCTGTCCATTTTTCAACAAGCGAGGCGGGAAGCGGCGAATAGCGCAGAATTTCCAGTCCGATTTCCGGTGTGAGATAATCTTTCAACATCGGCAACATCTGTTGAATAATCGCAAATGTCCGTTCTTTTTCATTGGGGCTTGTCGGTGCATCATCAACAATAATGTCATATTGGCGATTGGCGACCGCTTCATGTGTCAAAGGCACATATTTCTTGTTGTCATCCCCCACAATGCGGATAAGCCTTCCATCGGAAAGATAGTTCTGTATGAGATAAAGCATAATTTGCCCCTGTCTTTTCCGATAACGGCGCAGCGCATCAAAAAGCGAGGCCAGCAAATTCAAAGAAGATTGCCGGCGCTGGCTTTCCAGAACACCGGGCTGGTTTACTTCTCGCGTGCCGATGAATTCGGAAGATAAGCCCGTTACATCGGAAATTGCTTCTTTGGCTTCATTGAAAAGCTGGAAAAAACCAACAGGAAATTGTGCCACTGGTTTGGGTTGAATGCGGGCATTTTGTCCGGCTAGCGCATTCTGTTTTGTCCAGGTAATGGCATCGGCGCGCGCCCAGCTTTCTTCTGCCTGCCTGTCATCATCAAAAGCACCGCGTTCGGCAAGAATGCCGCCCTTTGATTGGCTGTTTAAAAGATACATCACCTGGCTGAAAAATTTATTCGCCCAGCGCTGCGGGTCTTTTGTGGGGCGCACAATGCCATAATAATGCTTTTTCATCTTGTCGAAATAGCCGGTAATGCATTCCCAACCAAGTTGTCCGTTCGGCACCATCGGTTGATCGGGTTCGGCAAGCAAAACCTCGCCCAGAAAAGCCCTTTTCACAATCTTTCTTGTAAGCCTTACCGATTGTATTTCCGGCGAAATTTTCTTTTTCTCTTCATAGTCGCGAAGCGAATAATCCTGTGTTTCACCCGTCAGCGGGTCAAAAACCTTGTAAAAAGCCTCGCGCTCGAACCAACGGCATTCGACAAGCGTCACCAGAGAGCTGGAAGCGGAAGAAAGCCCCAAGCCTTGCCTCTCCGAAACACCCGTCCGGTCTTCACCATAAAATGTGTCGGAATTTACATGGGAAAGAGGTGTGTCACTGTCAAAAACACCATTTTTTGCCCAACGCGCATCAAGCAATGACGGGTCAATATCGGGAAACATGCGGCGCGCTTCGGCAAGCGGCTTTTCGTCAATATACCAGAGGCGCTCCGCATCCACCAGATTGGCTTTCACCGCCGAGGCATCCCACACCATTTTTAACGGGTCAAGGCGGCAAACAACCGGTTTACCCGTTTCATCATCGTCAAAGTCAAGGCGTGTATCTGTCCACCCCATGCCACAAATGACGGTATCGGTAAAAGCTTCCGAATCCTCATATTCCGCTTCCGCCTGATCGCGAAACCATTCCGCCGCACCCGTCAATATTTCATTGGCTCTCGCATCTCCGATTTCACGCGGTATGAATTGCACTTCGCGTTTATTGTTGCGCTCCGAGCCGATAACGGCATTGACAAGCGGCGCAATGCGGTTGAACGTCATGACAGGGCGTTTTTGCTCGAAAAGCGCCGCCTTGTCTTGGGCTTCCCACTGTTCGCCATTATAAAAGGCATAATCTTCGCGGGCATTTTTGCGCCATTCGGCAACATGCGCCATATCCTGCCGGAAAAGCTTCAGCAATGACTGGAAAAGAATATCTCTTTTTGCACTGTCAAACTGCGTGGAAGAACCATGTTCTAAAGTCTCGTTTTCTAGCATCATCATCAGCCCGTAAAATTATTGGTTAAAATTGGTCGCGCGCCGCCCGCACAACTTGAAAGTTCAATTCTGAAAAAGCCGAAAAGCCCGAAAAAAACAAAAGCAAAACGCGCAAGCGGGCAGGCGGGCAAGCACAAGGCAACCGTCATAAAGAAACAAGAAGGTCAGGTCCCATAAAGCAAAGGCCATTGCCGGAAAAACAAAAGCTGACAAGTTGCGCATCCGGTTCTATTGTCCCGAATAGTGCACCTTGTGGAAAGCCTGTAAACACAGCGAATATCACTCATGCCGCGAACGCTGCCAATATTACGCGTCCCGCAAACATCGAAAATATTCCGAACATTTCCCGTGCCGCAAACAATGCAAACATCGCGCACATTACGAACGCTGCCAAGTTCAAGCCTGCCGCGCATAAAGCTTGTTGCAGCTTTGCCACCGGTTGTTCTTGCTCTTTTGCCCATTTTGGAAGCTCTTGTCCAAGAAAGTCTCCGGTTTCGCATATTGTGCCGCACCCTTGGCAGCTTCTTTTATTTTTGAAACATCGCTTTCAAGCTTTGAAAGAAAAGCAAAACGCAATTGCTATCCGCTATAATTTGGACAAGCGCGGTTCTTTCACTTGAATATTGGTTCAACAGTCGACAATTTTGCTTTTTGTTATCCCGCCATCCATGACGTATTGAAATCATGTCTAAGAGAATTGCGCTGCCGGTTTTTAGAAATTTTTGGTGCTTCATAGGCTATACACATCAGGCCGAAAGCATCAGCCCCGTGGCTTGCCCAGTCATGTTCCGGCCCCAGTCCTATATCGCGTTTGTCATCACGCTTTTCGTGATACCAACCCAAAGCATCGCGTCCTGCTTCTGTGGTTTTTTCATTAAACCAGATAGAGGGGAAAAGCCGTCTTGCCGCTTCAATGCGGGCGCGTGCTGCTCCTTTTCCCTGATTGGGAATAATGTCCACCTCGAAACCGGCTTGTTGAAGCGCACTTTCAAAACTCACATCCCGCACGCGATCTTTGGTTGCGCCATCATGCGGCAATGTAATTCTTGCCTGTTCGTAACCTTTTTCGCGCAACCAGTTGATATGGGCACTCAAAGGCTGCCCTTGGGCTTCATAATAATCAAGAACGCGGATTTCTTTTCCGATAAATTGCGCAATCCAGATAGCGGTTGCATCGGCTCTGGCACCTGTTCCCCCAATGTCGAAAAAAGCCTGAAATGTCATTAACGGGTCGGCCGGAACGTTGGAAATGCGCCCTTCTTCTTTGGCAATTGCAAGACCGGTTGCAAAATAGGCTCCCTCCATCTGGGCAAGAAATCCACCCTCCCATATATGGTCATAACTTTCCGGCCGGTTCTTCAAATCATCAAGGCGGGCGCGGTTTAACAGATCGGGAAATCTCGGATTATCACGCCAATTCAGTTGAACAGATTTGATACGCACATTTTTACTGTCGCGAAAACGCTTTTCAACGGCTGCCTCTTTTCTGAGCGGGTTCCATGTTACCCAGAGTTCGGTGTTCCAACCGTCACCTTCTTCGCGCAAAGTCGGTATCAATGTGTTCCATGCGTGGGAGGTCACAGGTTCGGCTTCATCCACCCAACAGAGAAGCAGCCGCCCCTTCGATTTGATACTGGCAATATTCCGGTCAAGACCGGAAAAGGCATAAGTAATACGCCCGTCTTTCGAGCGTATATAGGTTTCACCAATGGTATAATAATTTTGTAAAAACGGATAATCGGCAATAGCCCTTTTGATTTCTTCAAGTGAGCTGTCGGCCAGTGAATTCTGGAACTGGCGGGCACAAAGAATAATGCCGCGAATTCCTCTTTTTCCCAAACAATAGCCCACCACTGCGCTCATTGTGGCAAAGGAACGGGTTTTTCCGGAACCGCGCCCGCCATAGGCCGCCCTGACATCGGCAGGCCCATCGAAAAGGGTGATGAGCTTTTCCGGCAATTCTATTTTTTCTGTTGTCATGAAACACCACAAAACCACAGGGCAAAACGACCGGACAAAAATTTGGCGCGTTCCAAACCAAATCCGGAAGCCTAAAAAAGCTTAAAAAGCTGTTATGAAAGCCGTCCTCATCACCTTGACGGATATGCAAAGAAAACGCTTGTTTTAAACAAGCATCGCCACTTTTCAAAACCACGCCTTCCGGAAATAAAAGATCCCATCACGATAAGGCCAATATAAGAGAAACAGCACGTCAAGCTTTTAAAAAAGCCCACCATTTCAAAAAGCCACCATTTCAAAACGGGCACGACGTTTTTTTGAAAAAACGTTTACGACATGAAAAACAGTAAAACTCTCTCTTCATTGCGCGTCGAAAACAAATTCACTGAACAATTTAAAAACCGGTTCACTTTTTTAAAAGCCTTTTTAACCGGAAGTTCTTCAATCGTCTTTTTTAAGGATTTCCGAAAGTTCCTGATTTATCCAAAGTTCCTGATTTCCGCTCATGCGCTTTTTAGAAGTCATGCGCTTTTTTCCGGCTGGTTCATTTGCCATTGTCAAATCTTTCGGTGACGGAGATAAAGCAACCAGTTCGATTTTTGTCACGGTTTTTAATTCTTGTCCCTCTGAATTAAGTTCGGCAGGCAATACTTTGCCGAGCAGTGTCAAAAAGGACGAAGCATTTTTTAAAGCCTGTGCTTCAAGATAGGAAACAAGCCCGTCTTCTCCCAATTGGTTACCGGCTTTTATTGCAGCTTTTAAAATAGCCCCTTTCAAAATTCCGGAAGCTTTGTTGTCTCCCACAGCTTCCCGCTTTTTTTGCGCGGCCTTCTTTGTTAAACTTTTTTCAGTCGGTTTTGTTTTCAAAACTGCATTACTCTCTAGCGGCAATTTTCCCTTGGCATCATCCTCATCCTGCACGGTTTTTGTTTCAACTGCTCCGCTTGAACGAACGGCCATCCCCTCATTGCCAAGCACTTGCTGCAAAACTTCCTTTTCACGCTTCACTCTCGAACGTGCTGCCTTTTCCTTGAGATCAGTCACTTTTTGTAACGCCTGCTTTCCAAACCCTGCGGATAGAGTTACTGCCTTTTCCTTGGATTCAAGCACATTTTCCAGCGTTTCTTTTTTGAACTCTACGCTTGAACGAACGGCCATCCCCTCATTGCCAAGCACTTGCCGCCCAACTTCCTTTTCAAGTCTCACATTTGAAAGTGCAGCGTTTTCTAAACATCCATCACTATCCTGCACAATTTCTTTTTCAATTTTTTCCGTTAAAGGCACGGCTCTTTTTTGTTGGCGCACTTTTTTAACGACGGTTTTTTTCACGGATTTTGCTGTTTCAGGGGGTGTTAGCTTTTTGGTTCCGACCACGTCCCTTTTCCTTTTCAAGGATAAAAATTTTTACTGTTAAATGCGCTACACGCTTGAGAATATTTGCCACACATTTTTGCGGCTCAAAATATTCCATCCGGATTTTTTAAAAACATTCAACAAACGCCTGAACAGCCAATAGCAATATTCATGAATAAAATTCTGTATTTCAAAATAATAGTTTTTAAACGGAAAACAAATTCGACAATAATCGAATAATTAAAATATCATAAAAATCATAAAACGTTTTTTATATTTATAAACGTCAACTAAACAATAGTTACAATTCTTGTTGTGCCGTATGTGTCAGTTAATATTTAGTGACGCATTTTTGCAAGAAAAAAATTATCGGAAATTTTAAAAATTTATTTTCTAAAAATCAGGCGGTCGGAAGACGCGTGAATTTTTATTGGTCGCTCCTTTCCAAAACCAATCGACACATGTTTTTCAATTGCCAAATAGATCATTTCCATTTTGAAAAATGCAGATGCCTTTTAACTTAAAAAAAGAATTTTGAATAAAGATAGGGAAGTTCTCTTTTAGTGTAAAAGAGTTTCACTCATAAAAAATAAAACTCAAAAATAAACATAATATATCTAATATTTATCTTGAAATGATGAAATAAAAACTCCAATTTCCTTAAAACGTTTGGCGTAACGTTTCTGAATTATCAATAATCCATTAAAAACAGGAAAAAATCATGAAATTTGAAATTTATAAAGATAAAAACGGCGAATGGCGTTGGCATTTGAAAGCGGCTAACCACGAAAAGATCGCAACAAGCGGCGAAGGCTATAAAAACAAGGCTGATGCTCTTCATGCAATTGATCTGGTGAAATCCTCATCTCACGCACCGGTTGTGGAAATTTGAAGACTGAATATTCGCCTGCCATTTCGCAGGCACATTTATCAAATTCCCTAACCGGTTAGTTTTAAGTTTAAAAGCTGGCGGCATCGCGCTACGCCAGCTTTTTAATTAACTATCGTTCTGGTGTTTCTTGGAATTTCTCCCGTCAACTGAAAAGCAAAACACCTTTCCTGCATTTTCTATCACTCTTGAAAATGAAGTAACATTGCCGGAATTTTTCCGGTATGGCGACATAGAGTTACTCTCTTACGTCTGGGCGCTTCTATGTTATTGCAAAGTGTTTTGAAGTTATGAGCGCCCGAAGGTTTATCTCAATCAATTTGAAAAAATTTACTTATCGTCTTTCAGCATTGTTCTGGAAAGCAAGTAAGAAACAAAGGATGAGCAAGCCCCCAACATGAAAAGCGCATCGGCCTCGTCAACTGCTGCAGTCGACTTGTCCAACAGCGAATGTCGAATTCCGTTTTCATCAGAGGTAAAACCATAAAGTTCGCTCAACGCTTTTTTAAATGCGGGATGCAGAGGATAGTTCTTTTCAATTTCCTTTAGTGCCGAACCGAGAGTTACTTTTTTCCCCCCGACAATTTTGCGGCAGACAGATTCCACCGCGCTGATGCTTTCCCGAACGCTATCAGCCCACTTCTGATGATTTATCTGTTCTCCGGCTTTGAGTAAATGGCTATGGGCACCAAGCTGGCCTTTATCCTTGGTCTCATCAAGTGCAGCAACATAGGTCTTGCCTTCAAATTCACTACCGATAGGTTGGATCTTGCCGTTGTAAATTGTGTAGGATAAATGGTGCTTTTCAAAAAGTTCTTTTAAAACATCCCCAAATATTCGATTATTAGCATTATAATTATGTGCGTATAAGTTTAATTGTTTTTGGCTGTTAATAAGTTTTTCAAGTAAATCAAATAGCCTAAAAAATTTACAATTATCAAGAAAATTGAATAAAAAATTTACAACAAAATCTTTTTCTAACAAAATTATATCATAATAAATCTTATTTCTAATAATATATTTATGAAATTTGTGAACTTTTTTTAAAAATTGTTCATAATTTCCTCCGAAAAAATTAATAAAAATATCTCTAAAAAAATCTACACTTTTATAATCTATATATCTTTCATCATATTGTAGAATAACTTCGTTCAGAAGAGCTTTTATCTCTTCTCTGAATGCAGTTGGTATTTCTCCCAGAGCAAGCTGTTGAACAGCAGGCACATAGCCATAGCGCTGGGAAAACGGAAGGTCGTCAGTAGAATCGCTCATAATTAAAAGGTCATACGTTCTTTTGAATAGTGAAAATATAATGTCTTTGGAATGTTCAAATACTAACCGATTCTGTGGTTCAAAAATAGCTTTGCCTTTTATCACTTCACGAAATTGAACGCTTTTTTCTTGCGCTTAAACGACATTCTAAACGGAAACGACAATTCCGGCTTTGACCATGAAAAATTCGCGGTACGAGATAATGCTGTAAATCATTTTCATTTATTCTTTTTCTCATTTTTGCGGAAGCTTGCAACAATAGACAAGAAAAACATCACACAAATAGCAGTTGCAAAAAGGGGAAAACCACATCCTAACATTGCTTTTATCTGAATTCTTGGCATAAATCGCTAGGGTGAGGGAAGGGGAAAAGCGAAGAATGCCTTCAAATACCAATACCGATAAACAGAACGATAATCTTGAACAAGCAAGTGAAGCAGATAAAAAATTCATTGCGTTTAAAAAGCGCATGTTCTGGCTTGGTGTTTTCTTTTTAATTGTAGCAATAGCTTTGTCTCTTCCGAATTATTTTTTTCTCGGAACAGCTAACAACATTCTTGGGGCGGCCATTTTCTTATTCGTCGTTTTGGCGGACATATTGATCTTGCTTCCCGCAATCATCACGAAAGAAACAAACTGGTTTGCGCTTCTCGGCTCGACTATTTTATGTATTGTTTTCCTCTGTCTATCGGTTTTTTATCCCTTTCATGACTTTCAATATAAATTGAAAGTTATTTCCTTGGTTACCATCGTCGCAACGCTTTTATTTGTGGCGTTGAATAGCTGGATTAATGCAGCCTTTTTCCCGTTGAAAAACGCCAATATTCGCCAAAGTGTCGATTTTGCCAGCAACCGTTTTGCCGTTGACGTTTTGAACGTTACTTTAATTCTTGGCACATTATTCGGGACAATTGCTTTCCTCTATTTTTATCCGGGTCAAGACAATTCAACCTTTTTCGGTGGCATTGACATAAAAAATGTAGCCCTCGCCACCGCCGGTCTTGTTACCTTTTTCTGGGCGGCCAAAGCGACAAAGAACAAATCAATCGAGCTTGAAGAAAAGAAGCAGGATGGCAAACGTCATGACAATGAAATCGCCATGGCAAAGCGGCGTGATACCGCCCAGCTTATCGCAGAAGCATCAAAACTTTTAAGCAGTGAAAGCGATGCGCAAAAATATGCAGGCCTTTCCTTCTTGAATGCAGCCGCAAGTGATCCTGAAGGGCCTCTCAGAAAAGAAGCATTCGATTTAATAGCAGATTTCATAACCAGTGCTACTGACGTCACAACGGCGAATAAAGCCAGACTACGCGCAATGGTCTACGCCGATGATCTGGTCGAAAATAATCCGCTTCATTTTTATATTAGCGAATTTATAATAATATCACGTAAAGATCATGTTCAGAAAGATGATAATGTAAAATATTTGAATGAATTTGAATTTAAAAATTTATATGTTACATATGTCGGTTTGTCTTTTAGTTACAACTTTATTCAAAGATTCATAAAATCAAAAGTTATTTGTCAATTTGGGTTTTTAGACTGTATGTTCTATGGAATAAATGTGGAACATACACTTCCAATAATTACGAAGATTGCAGCTTTCAATTGTAAATTCTCTAATTGCAAAATTGCTTTTATATATTCATCTCCTTATATACCGATTACAAACGGGATTACTAAAAAAACAAAAGTCGAGCGTATTATACCTGAAAGCTATCTTCCGGATAATAGTTTTAAGTACAATACTTTCTATGAATGCGACTTTAGCAATTGCACGAGTTGGATAAATGCATGTGTTCCTGTAAAAAAAGTAAAGAAACATGACGTATTAGACAAGTGCTTTTATTATTCGAATTGCGAGCCAAAAAGTTTCAATAAAGACGATCATGGAAAATTGTTAATTAGAATAGATTCAGAACAACAATTTAGAAAAATATTTGGAGATATGCCTTTTATGCAATATTCTCCACCAAAGGATAAAAAGTAAGTGCAAAGGGTCGCGTACGCATAAAGATAATTGAATTTCCGGTAAAGTTTAAACCGGCGCCATCTCAATCAACCCAAGGCGGGCGGTTAGCTTGCCTGCTTTTGCTTATCCCCGTCATTGCACAGTGATAAATTGTGCAAGGTGTAAAAGAAAAGGCAGGGGAGTGCCTGCCTTTTAGAAATAGAGTTGCAAGTCGGGATAAAAAGGCGGGTTGGACTTCCGCTTTACGAAGGTGACCTCTTTTATAAATTGCAAGCCAAACGTGCTCTTTCAGCCTATAGTCCTTGCTACAAATAATCTTCTCTAAAAATGGTCTTTCTGCCGATGTAACAGAATTAAAATCAAATATTAAATTCCTTATTGCAAGTTAAATTTCCTGCGGATCAAGAAAATCCCTTTGCAAAATAGAATTCCCGTTGCGCCATCAAGGTCATTAAAAATTTAATGACCTTTATTGGCAAGAAAAAAATGCCGGTTTAGCGCATTGAGTACAAGCCTTGTTGCGCCGACAAGGTGCGGCAATTCGAGATCTTCCAGCACGATATATTGCAAGGCGGCATAAAGGTTATCAATTCTGTTATCGAATTGTGCTTCCTGAATGGCTTCTCTCGCGGCAAGATATTGCTTTTTTGCGCGCTTGCAAAACGCTTCATAAAGTTCGGGATTGGGCGTGCTGTTAAAATCGTCGTAATAGGCGGCAGGCGAAAGCAGTGCCTTTTTATAATTGTTATCCACCTCGATAAATTTCAGCGCTGCATTGTACTGGTCTTCGCTAATGCCGCCGCATTCAGGACCTGCCAAAAAAAGCCTACCGATATAGGTGGAAGCGCGCGGGTCTTTTGCCTGTCTTTCCGAAAGGCCGGTGTGCTTTGCACGCATCAAAATGGCAAGACGGTCAATCGCCTCGCGCGGTTTTTTTGCGCGGCTGCGCCTGCCATTCGGTTCGCGCGCAATACCTTCGATACGTGGCCTTCCGCGCCCGCGCTTGAGCCGGAGTTTGCCCGCCTTTGAACGGGCTTTCAATCTGATAATTTCAATTTCCTGCATGGTTAAAGCCTTTCATGATTGCTTTTTATCGGGTTGTCGTTTGAAGTCTTGAGTTTGAAGTGTTGTTGTTTGAAATCTTGTGGTTCGCGTTTTTACCGCCCAAAAAACTATTGGGCTTTTTCACAGATGTTCCATGTCGTCCCATACCGTCCCACATTGTCCCGTATTGTCTCTTGCTGTCCCATTCCGTTTCATTCAGCTTCATTGAACGCGCATTTGTTTTGCGGGCGGGAAACTTGCCGCCCTGTTTTTATCTTCTGTTGCTTTGTTTTCGCTTGCGGTCGTGGTTTTGTGGTCACAAGCCGGTTTTTCTTCCCGCGCTTCCGGAATTAAAACGTCGTTTTGTTCTTCTTCACCGGCTCTTAGAAGCCGCTCCACAGTGTCGATTTTCAACCATTCGGTTTTTTCGATATGTTCGCAAAAAGCGGCAAGTTCCGGCGCTGTCGGCATGAAGGTTTTGTTGAAGCCTTCTGCCTTGCCGCGAATAATCAAAAGCACCGACTGCATAATGGCAAAGCTGGAAAAGCCGGAAAGCGCAATCATATAGGATTTGGCAGCGCTTTCCCCGTCTAAATCACGGGGCAGCCGCATACCGCCCGAAAGCAGCAAAAACTGGTTCATGATTTCGTCGCTTCGCGCCTTTTTTAAAAGTGTGTTTTTTGCGTCCTCAAGCGTGTGCCTGATTGTTGCAATTTGGGCGTTTGTCGGTTTCTTTCCCGCCTTGAAGCGGGGCGGAAAGCCTTCACCTGTCGTGAGGGAAACGAGTTTGGCAAGCGTCAAATCGAGGTGCGAGACGGGCCATCGCATCGGTAACTTTTCTGGCTGTCGATCTTTTATCATATCCGAATTTTGCATTTTTTCGCTCCAGAACGGGGGCAGGTTGGTCATTCCAGCGTTCCTGATTGAGAAACGTTGTCGGGTTAAGCCAGGGGCGGTCGGGCGGCTTGTCGGCGATATAGCGTTGAAGCCCCGCCATAATGGCGGCAAGACTGTCTTTTTTGCGCGCTTTCAAAAACGCCGTTAATGCTTTCGGCTTGCCGCATTTGTTCGGGAAAGACGGCCAGAAAATTTCATGAAATTCGGCTTCAAAATCACGTTTGTCGGGGCGGCTTATTGCAAGCTCTGGAACTTCGTTTTTTCCAAAATTCCGGCTTCCAAAAATTCCCGAAGGTGAAGGCAAAAGCGGCACGCTCGCGCTTATACCGGAAGCTGAAATTGCGCCGGAAGCCTCGATCTTTTCAGCCGCAGACAACGTTCCGATGCTTGCTGAAAGTGGCGCACTTTCCGCTTGCGGAAAAGCGGACTTTTCAGAAAAGGAACAAGCCTTGTCCTTGGGCAAACTCACGGCAAAAGAACAAGCTTTGTTCTGCTCGCATCCCGCGGGATTTTCCGGCAAATTTCTATTTTGGCAAAGGGGAAAACCATGCCCGCCTTTTTTGTCGGTTGGCTCTTCGACAAGCGCATCAGAAGACGTATCAGAGAAAGCGGGAAAGGGGGTATTTTCTTTAAGGGGGTGTGGGGGAACCTTTCTTTTAGGGGAAAGGGGTAATGTTTCCCCGCCGTTACAATTTTCCTCTTGTAACGTTACATTGTTTTTCCGTGTCAGCCTGAAACGGCGCACACGCTCGCGTGTACGGGCACGGCGCTGGTCTTCCCGCTCGTCTAAATCGGCAAGAAGTTCAAGAATAGCCGACATTTGTTCGGTAGAAAGGTTCAAACCGGCAAGGCGGCGTAGTGTTGACGAATCCATTTTATAAAACTCTCTTCTCTGCCTTGAAAAATGTTGGTTGGCCGCACAATTGACGCGCAAAAAATTCCAATAATTCTGGAGAAAAACCGGCTTCAAAAACGCTTCCACCTTGAAGTGCCAACGCCTTGCTTTTTCGTGTCACATCTTTGATTTTTTCGTTTACGTTTTTTGTTGACAAGCAGACTTTTGTTGCGCTCGAAACACTGCTTTTAAAAATTCGGTTTGATTTTTGTTGTCCTGCACGGGCAAAAAAAGGTGCGCTCAAACAAAGCCTTTTCCCGAAAGCGGTAAGGCTCACCGGTTTAAAAATGGCGGTTGCTATTGCCTTGATAAAAACAACAAGTTGTTTAACTATTTCATCAAGTGATTGATGAAAGACAAAGGAAAAAGAATGCCCGTTATTAACCCGATAAGATCTGCAACTGTCAATGCAGCAGCCACACCGGAAGAAGTCGCATTCCGTTTGTTCAGTATTATTGCCGGTGCTTCTGAAAATACGATTGATAGCAAGGATGTTCTGCCGCTTTTCGCCAAATGTATGATCGCTGTCGGCAAACCGGAAAATTTCCTTGCCGAGCCGCAGAAATATGATGTGACACTCGAAAATACCAATGCCAGAAAGGCTTCTGCAGAAGGTGCAGGCTCGCCGGATGATAGTGCTTCCGACAGAGCCAAAGCCGAATAAGCATAATTTGCTTTTTTTAAAAAAAGATCGGGCTAAAGAAGGCGAGCTGCATAAAAACGTTCGGGATAATGAACGGGGCGCAGCCATAATCGTCGAATAACATGTGCTTCCACCGGCAGTTTCAAATAGGTTTTGGAAACTGCCGGAAGAAGGCGTAGCGCAAAAGTGGTATTTCAAGACCTGTGCACTTTGCAGAATGCTTTTTAATGCGCCTTCATTATCTGCTGCTGGTATTTCGGTTGAAGCTTCTAAAGGCCAAGTCAACAGTGCGGGCTTGCGGTTAAAGCAGGTCAACGGTTGTATTTCATGCAAAATATCGGTGTCGAATAATCGTGACACGCCAATATCTGACAACACGCCAATATCTGATTTGTCCATTTGTTCCACCCCGAAACATGGCAAATACGCCGTCTAATAAACCTTGCAGGAAAACACGCACCGCACCTTCCTCAACTTTTTTGCCACCATTAAACATTTATCATGTTGTTTTTCGCGTTATAATAGCGACAGGTTGTATAACAACATCATTTTACACCTCTTGTCAACATGATTTATGTTTATTATTCTGACATAATCTATGTTATGGACACGATGGGACAAAGATTACGCGAGGCACGGCTGAAAGCGGGCTTTTCATCTGCAACGAAAGCTGCGGATGCAATTGGTGTGAGCCATTCGACCTATCGGGCGCACGAAAACGGGCAGAATGAATTCGGGCCTGAAGAGGCTGCCATTTATGGCCGCAAATTCGGCGTGAGCGCCTCTTATCTTTTGACGGGCGAAAATGGCGCAAAACGCAAGATGGTATCGAGTTTCGATCCCGATATTCCTGACCGGATTGATAGCGATGTCAAAACAAGATCGCAATTGAAAGACGGCGAAATACCCGAAATTGATGTCAAGGCAGGCATGGGCGCCGGCGGGGAAATTATGATCGTGAACGGTGCCAAAAATGCTGTTCAGATTTCGACAGAAGTAATACGGGATTTTTGGCGTTTACCCGAAAGCCTGTTGGCAAAACTCAATGTTGTAGCGTCCAATGTTGCCGTTCTTCCCGCTTATGGGGATAGCATGTCGCCCACTATTCATGATGGCGATGCGGTGTTTATCGACATATCGCACCGTGTTCCGTCCCCTCCGGGAATTTATGCGCTGGCTGACGAGCTTGGCGGGGTTATCATCAAGCGGTTGGAAATCGTCTCTCGCCCCGGTGCCGATGAAATCGAGGTCGAGGTCATATCGGATAATCCCCACCACAAACCGCGCATTCTGAATTTGAGCGAAATCACCATTCTTGGCCGCTATATCGGCCGTTTTACCCGTTAAAACCGGAACATTTTAGAAAACATAAGCATATCGGATGTGCCGACATGTTGCAAAATGTTTCAATCGGCAGATCTTTGCGGCAAATCATTTTCGCAACCCGATCGACCGAATAAAGATGTGTTGGTGCTTCAGTTGTAAACAGCAACAACAATTGTGCGGGCTGATCTGATGAAACCGGATTTACCCTGACCAATTTTCACAAATTATATTGCTTGGCAGGTGATTTAATCCGGAACCGATGCACTTCAAACCAACCTGCTATTGCGGGATTTTTTATGCCAAAGGTGGGCGGGGCTTATCCTTGGCGCCCGAATATTGAACGCCGAATGGTTTAATAATTGAATAGTTTAACATTTGATACTTGCATGGTTTAGCACGTGAGTTACCGGTGTGCGAAACACTTTTGCCGGTTGAGGAGAAGCGCTATTCTTCTCGCCGCTTTCGCTTTGTCAGCCGCCTTTTCATTTCTTACCGCATGACGTTTGTTTATAGAAATTCACCCAATTAACGCCGGCAAAAACATTTAAAATTCTTCATAAAAAGCAATAAAACAATTTAAAATTTTTGTTATTTTATCGTTTTTTGTTTTAAATTTTTAAAATCATAAAGAGGCTTTTCAGTCTCTACTTTTCTGAACCGAACATTCGTCCGGTTTTAAATAGAAGTGATAAATCATTTCCGGAAAGTCTTAAAAAAACAACATGTCGCCTAGGTCAAACGATTCGTTTGATGAAGAAGTCTGACATTTGACAACATAAAAAATGTTGACATTAATCATGTCATTTTTTTACGATTCCCCCGTTAAACGTGTTGAAGCTTATGACGTTTCTTTTTAAAACAGCGCGGGGTAGGCGGGATGAAAAAGCCTAAAATTTACGGAAAAACTTTAAAGCCGCAAGCCGGATTTCTTCGCCACGCTGACAACCAAAAAGGCCAGCCGGAGAATGGTTCAAGTTTTAATCAAAAAACACAACCGCCTTCCGGTAAAGCCGATGGGCGTAGCAAAAAAACAGGTCGCGCAGAAATAGATCAAGAGCAAAGTAAATCTGCCAATGTAACAAGTAAAACTTTGGATGGTCGAAAACCCGAAGGGCTACATCAAAAAAAAACGGTTAACCAAGCCGACAATGCAGGAAAAAAACAACAGGAAAAAGAACACTTCTCGTGGGGCGATATAAAGCCTTTTTTGAAAAGTTTGGCGCACCATTCGCGGGCAGAAAAAGTTGTGGCATTGGCTTGGAAACTTTATCGTTCAAGCCCGATGACGGATGAGACATTCGAGCCTTTGCGGTTTGCTCTTTTCATGCGCACGGCTCAGGCAGAAGTGGAGCACGAAAACGACCCGCCAATCACTATGACGAGAGAAGAAATTCTCTTTATCGGTTCCGATTGCGCCACCAGACCGGACGAACATTAACGGGTAGCACCTTTCGTTTTTCCATGCGGATGAGACAAAAAGATCGTTAGATAGTCTTTTCTAAAGAGATTGTATTGTTTCATCGCACAATAGGTTCACTGATAAAGCCAAACAGACCGGCTTAAAATGAACGAAGATTGCGCTAGTTTTCCCGACTTTTAACATAGGTTTATTATGCGTTCCGCAGGCATCTTAATCACCTATTACCTCGTTACGCCCGAAGGGAGTACCGGATTTATCAGATAATTACGTCTAATATTATTTTTGCTTGAATACTTTTATAAAAGCCAACAACACCAATCGCTTTCAATGGATATTTTAGTAGTGTCATGACATTCTACACGATATAAATAAAACTGATGGCGCAAAATGTAATTTTTCTAAACAAAACTATGGATTTGAAAGAACGTATAAAAAATTCTCGCATTGCAGCGAAGATGACGCAAGAAGAGCTAGCAAGAGCGGTTGGTAAGACACGTAACGCAGTTGCCCAATGGGAGTCCGGGGTGGCTCACCCGCGCCCGAACACCCTTGAAGATATTGCCGGAGCTCTTAAAATCTCGGTTGATTGGCTTCTTACCGGTAAAACCCCGAATGTTGCCGGAACAGAAATTACCCGAACAAATAGCAACGAGGTGGAGTTCACTAATGGTACTTTACCGCCGCTCCCGTACATGTCACAAACCGTTCCGGTGATGGGGATTAATGCTTGTAACAGCGACAACGGTTCGTTCAAACTCGATTTATCGATCATTGATTACGTTCATAGGCCACCCGCTCTGTTGATGACCAAGGATCTATATGCCTTATACGTCGAAGGGGACACTATGGAACCACGTTTTACAGCGGGTGATCTGGTTTTTGTCCACCCGCATAAACCGGTGCGTATTGGCGATTCAGTCGTGGTGCAGATTGCCAAAACTATAGATGAACCAATCGAGGCGATGATTGCAGTTTTTGCGAAACGAACATCGCACGAAGTGTTTCTAAAGAAATACAACCCTGACAAAATCATCAATTTTGATAAAAAATATTGTGGCTATTCATAAAATACTGGAAATTACAGAGTTATTCGGTCTATAATGCACATGGCGCTCAGCTTTTGATATGTAGGGAGAGAAATTATCATGGGATGCGACGTATATTATTATTGTGGCGCCATAAATTACCCAGGCTATTGGTTGCTGACAAAAGAAATTAAAAAGCGGAAAGAGGAATCGGATTTAAATAAAAGTGTTATTTTGGGTATAACCACTTTAGGAGGCGATCCCGATGCGGGCTATAGGATTGGGCGCGCGCTACAGCACAATTACGAGGATTTTTCTGTATTAATATCGAGCTTTTGCAAGAGTGCAGGCACACTTTTAGCTATTGCAGCCAACAAACTTATAATAGGTGATACGGGCGAACTTGGCCCTCTGGATATACAAATAAAAAAGAATGACGAGTTGGACGAGTCTAATTCTGGCCTCGACATAATGACGGCTCTGAATAGTTTGCAGGCGGTGTCCGCTGACTGTTTTGCAGAAACGATGAAAAGCATACACGATGACACCAGAATAAATGCTAAATTATCGGGGGATATGGCAGCCAAGATTATTGAAGCGATGATATCGCCGATAACTGCACAAATTGACCCTATAAAATTTGGAGAACACCAAAGAATCTTGAATATTGCAACAAGATATGGGGCCAACCTTAACCAAAAATTTGGTAATCTTAAGTCAGGGGTTTTAAATAAAATTATTGCAAATTATCCATCGCATGGATATGTGATAGATAGAAAAGAAGCTAGAGAATTGTTCAAGCGGGTTGTGGAACCTGAAACGCGTGAGATCGTTGACCTTTATGATACGTTTTATAGCCGCTTTCACAAAAGGGATTTCAGTTTTCAAGGAATTCCACAAGTAGAATATTTTTGCGAGCTCTCGGAGAATTGTGATGAACGATATGGATCTAAAGAGGAAGAATGTGACGATGAACGGGGCCATGAAGGAACTGCTGTTGCAAATGGAGCAGACAAGAAAACTGACAGTCGAGCAAATAAACGCAATAAGAAAGGCTCAAAACAAAACGATTCCATACCAGATCAAGCCGAGCAAATAAATTAATTTTTTTAAAGAAATCAATCCACCCCGCTTTTTGCGGGGTTTTTTATTGCCTTGCTTCGGCCGCCTATAACCGCTCGACAGACTTAGCATTCCCGCTTATATAAAATATCCGAAAAATAACTTTTGCTTTTCATTGTGAACAGTTTGACTGGGCAAATAATTTATATGAAATTGATTGAGCACCACGAAGAAATGAAAGCCAATCAGGCATTATCGGGGCGATCAACATATCTGCAATAAACCGAAATAATCATTTGCTATCAAAGTCATAACCGAATTGGTAAAATCTCCAATGTTTCCGGAAAATCGTTTTCTTGAGGTAATAACAAACCTTATCTGAAAAGCTTGAAGAACCATTCGCGGGTAGAAAAAATTACCGAGCTTGCATAAAAACTCTATCGTTAAAGCCCGGACAGCATTTCCCTAATGCCGGTGTTTTGCTGCTTTTTACGGCTCGTTTTTCAGTTTTAAAAGGTCAGTCCCACCGGTTTCCGGTTTTCACCCGTTCCGGACGTTCCGCTTTGTCTTGGACACAGAGCTTCTGCCATTCTTCACACCGATTTCTCATCCGGAAACACAAGCATTCAAAAATGCAGTTTTTTAAAAAAACAGGTATTCGCGTGATGAGTGTTAAAAGCAGTTACCTACGCGCTGGCGGGAAGCTTTTCGGCATATAAGTGCCGGTCGGCTGATCGGTCAAAATCCCGTTTGGCACTGAAGCATTGGATGATGCGTTGCCAAGTTGTTCGGCTGCTTTTTCGCTTGCTGAAGTGTCGCCGTTCTGATTGAGAATTTTTTTAATATCGTCCAGTTCACTGTCAACCTCAGAAGAGGCCTTACCATCTTTCCCGAAATAGACATCAAGTTTTTGGTCAACTTCTTCCGCCTTTTGTGAAGATGGGTCAGCCATTGCCGCGACAACGTCTTCCGCCTTCAAGCCTAATTTATCAAGGCCGAGCCGTTTAGTGATGCCTTCCATAAATTCTTCATAACCTACCGGGTCTTGAGATTTCATGTAAGCCAATTTGTCGCGGACCAAATTGGCCAGATGTTTGAGATCTGTTCCATCTTTATCAAGATCAATGCCAAGGCTCCTTGCTATTTCTTTCAGTATTTTTGCTTTGAATTCGCTTTTGCTCATACGGCTATTATCAAATACCGTAGCTCCGGCAATCTTGCTGCGGATTTTGTCATAAGTCGACTTTTCTTCCGCCTTTATAGAAGAGCCTGTTTTTTTGGCTTTAAAAATCTGTTCCGTCGTCGTGGGAGCGCGTTTGGCTTGTTGTTCGATCTGGTCAATTCTCTCTTGCAAGATTTTGACAGAAGCGAATTTCAAATTCTGGACCGGTGTCAGTGCCATGATAGTCTCTCCCACAATTTACTCGTGTACAGTATTCGGTTATATCAATCTGTTCATAGATTATGCTCTACTATAGAACAATATTACATGATAATTTCACCAAGTAAAGTTTCAATATAGAAAAGAGAATTCCGTTTCAGGAAGATAATTTAAGAGCAATCTAAATAGGATGAAATATTCAACTCTTCTGAAAGATTGCGAAAATTTATTTAGCCGGGAGTCAAAACGGCATTATGGTTCTTTAAAAAATGCAGAAGATTAAAAAGGCGCCTTCTGAAAGCAGCAGGATAATTTCAAGAATATCTTAGAAAAACAAAATGTTAGGTAATGCTTGAACTTCAAAGGAAAAGTCTTTTTTGTAAAAGCCGCTAATGTCTTGAAAAGAGAGACGGATTGCCAAAGCTCGGTTTTTCGACCCGAACAGTATCAGCTCACGGGAGGATTTCAGCCGGTTACACAATTTTGATGGAGCGCAATTATTTTTCATTGAATAGAAGAAAGACTGCCCACAATTCACCATTTTTACCGCACATGACATGAGCAGAAGTAGATTGTCATAAATTTGGCAGGAATTTTCAGAAGTTCGTTTTTGTTTATCTTATTGAAACTGTTCATTGCTTAAATGGCGTGGCATAGTTTTTTCTGAAAGGTTATCGAGAGTGGAATCGGTTGTCGTGATATTGATATTGCTGGTCGCTGTCATCATCAGCGGCGCAATATCACGCGCACTTCCATTGCCCATTCCGTTACCGCTTATCCAGATTGCTGTCGGCGCGGTGGTTTCTCTTGCTGGCGACATGGGGGTAAAATTACGGCCGGAAATGTTTTTCCTGTTGTTTTTACCGCCACTTTTATTTCTTGACGGTTGGCGCATTCCCAAAGACGGTTTGAAGCGCGACCGCTGGACAGTGCTTGAAATGGCACTGGGGCTTGTTGTCTTTACGGTTTTGGGTGTCGGTTTTTTCACTTATTGGATTATTCCGGCCATGCCGCTTTCGGTGGCTTTTGCACTTGCCGCCATTGTTTCGCCAACCGATCCGGTTGCAGTCAGTGCAATTGCAAAACGTTCTCCCATCCCGAAGCGCTTGATGCATATTCTGGAAGGTGAATCCCTGTTGAATGATGCATCCGGCCTTGTCAGTATGCGCTTTGCTGTGGCAGCGGCTATGACAGGAAGTTTTTCGCTTGTTGCGGCTTTCGGAACGTTTTTGTGGACTGCCGTTGCCGGTGTTATTATCGGGGCGGCAACCACCTTCTGTGTCACCTGGGTGAGCAATTTCTGGAACCATAAATTCGGCGAGGAAACCGGTTCCCATATTCTTATAAGCCTGCTCATTCCTTTTGCCGCCTATCTTGCCGCCGAACAGGTGGATGCATCGGGAATCCTTGCCGCCGTTGCCGCCGGTATTTCCATGAGCTTTACCGAAGACAGTCTGCGCAACCTTGCTTTGACGCGCATTCGCAGGCTTGCTGTCTGGGACACTGTGCAATTTGTTGCCAATGGTGTCATTTTCGTCATTTTGGGTGAACAGCTTCCCCATATTGTCAGCGGTGCGGCAATTGTGGTTCAGGAAACCGGACACCATGAACCCGTCTGGCTTGTGGTTTATGTCATTGCAATCAATGTGGCGCTTGCCGTACTCAGATTTATCTGGGTTTGGGTCTCTCTGCGTTTTACGCTTGCACGTGCTTACCGGCGCGGCTTGAAACCCTTTGTGCCGAGTTGGCGGCTGGTTGCTGTGACATCGCTTGCCGGTGTTCGCGGCACGGTAACCCTTGCCGGTGTTTTGACCTTGCCGCTTTTTCTTCCCGACGGTTCGCCATTTCCCGCCCGCGACCTTGCAATATTTCTGGCAACCGGCGTTATTCTGATTTCGCTTGTCATGGCAAGTATTTCATTGCCATTCCTCCTCAAAGGTCTGGAATTGCCGCCCGAACCTTCCCATCAGAAGGAAGAAGAGCGCGCCCATATTGCGGCTGCCGAAGCGGCCATCAAAGCGGTTGAACAGGCAGTGCACAATTGGGGTGAAGGCCGCAGCGATGCCGACCTTTATACAAGTGCAGGCGCGCGCGTCATGGCGAACTATCGTGAAAGATTGGCCGACCAGAATATTTCGGATGCGGATGCAGGCAATACCCAAAAGATTGCCGAAATCGAACGGCGTTTGCGCCTTGAAGCTTTGAAAGCCGAACGTCAGACCTATTTTGCTTTCGGCCGTCGTCACCAACTTTCGGAAGAGACAACTGCAAGATTGATCCGCGAAGTCGATCTTCTGGAAACACGTTTTTCAAACGGCTAAGTGGCAGAGCTTTGAAACGGCTTATGGGACAGGCGGTTCAAGCCGCGAGGCCCGCGGGCTGTGGCTTGAATGCCAGAAAAGAACGGCCTAAAAAGAACCGCCTAAAAAAGGTCTAAAAAGAACAGCCTAAAAAGAACAGCCAAAAACAGAAAGCAGACTTTATGATTTTTTATGTTTTCCGCTTGTGAGCCTCAAGCCGCCGGTCAATACGGCGAGTAAAAAACAGGTTGTGCCGCACCACAAAGCATAGCGCGAGCCGTAATGGGAAGAGACAATCAGGAAAAATGCAACAAGTGTACTTCCCACCGATTGGCCGATAAGCCTTGCCATGCCCATAATGCCACCGGCTGCGCCACTTCTGTCGGCGGGGGCGGAAAGCATAATAACGCGCTGGTTGGGCGCATTGAAAAAGCCCATGCCGCATCCACACACCATCATGCAGATCACAATCACAAGAACCGGCGTTCCTTCACCAAGAAGGCTTAAAGAAAACATTCCGCTTGCGCATAGAAACATGCCGATAGCAACAAGAAGAACCGGTGAAAAATGGTCGGAAAGCCTGCCGGTAAAGGTTGAAGTGAGTGCCGCGCAAGCAGGCCACGGTGCGATCAGAAAGCCGGTGGCAAACTGGCTTTTATGCATGAGCATCTGGAACGAGAAGGGAAGCGCCACAAAAGCAATCCCTTGCGCGATAAAGGCAAAAAGAACGGCAAGAATGGAAAGGGTAAAAATCCGCGAGGAAAAGAGATCGAACGCCAGAAACGGGGCAGGGTGGTTTTTCTGGCGGATGATAAGTGCGGCAATTGCAACAAATGAAATGACAAAGGTCGGAATAATCATGGAAAGTGGCTGGCGGTGCGCACATTCACCAATGCCGAAAATAAGCGCGGCAAAACCGATGCCGCAAAAACAGGCGGCAAGATTGTCAAAGCGGTAGTGGCTCAAGGGCGTTTTTGGAAGCGAATGGAAGGATATGGCAAGTGCCACAATACCGAGTGGAACATTCATCAAAAACAGCCAGTGCCAGGTGGTAAACCACAAAATAAGCGAGGCGAGTGTCGGCCCTAAAGAAAAGCCCACTCCCATGCAAATGGCATTGATACCAAGCCCGACACCGAGTTTCTGTGGCGGAAAGGTAAAGCGGATAAGGGGAAGGTTGGTGCTCAATATTCCGGCCGCGCCAATACCTTGCAAAATGCGTGCGCCAACCAGTGTTGGAAGTGACCATGATAGCCCGCAAAGAAGCGAAGCGAGGGTAAAAACCAGAAGTCCGACGATGAAGATAATGCGAAAGCCGATCACCTCGCCAAGGCTTGCGAAGGGCAGTGTCATTGCAATCATGGAAAGAAGATAGGCCGTCACCGCCCAAACGGTTGAAGCTTCGCTGGTTTTGAATTCCTGTGCGATTGTGGGAAGGGCGGTATTGGTAATACCGGTGTCGATCATAGCCATGATAACGCCGAGGCAAATCGCAAAAATAGCGGCCAATTTATAGGATTTTGTCACTTCAGCATTTCTATTCACTTGCAACGTCTCTTTAACAATGCGGACTTCAATCTTGTGTCAGCCGTCTTTTCAGGCCAAGCTTCGTCCCCATGACTATAAACATGAACGCGCTTCAAATGCATAAGAATATTTTTGTGAAGAAACGCATTCCAACACATTTTTCAGGCAATTGCTTTTTGCCCTTATTTTCTTATGTCTTATTGTTCTTCCCGCGTTTTATTGTCTTTACACGGTTTTTGGTTTTTTACACGGTTTTTGTTTTTTCCTCACCTTTCCCGCTCATTGCTTTTGATTTCTTCGAGCAGCCTTTTCTTACGACTTTTCAGTTTGTCTCTACACCCCCGAAGTTTTCGGGTGGCAGAGTTTTTTTAAAAAGTCGATCTAGCGGTAATAAACAGCGATTTTCTGCCCGTCTATATCTTTGACCTTGATGTCGATGTCATAAATTGCCGAAAGGATTTCATCTTTCATGATATTTTCGGGTGCACCGGAATAGACGAGTTTTCCTTCTTTCAAAGCAATAATGAGATCGGAATAGCAGGAGGCGAAATTGAGATCATGCATTACCATAATTATGGTTTTGCCCAATTCGTCGGCCGCGTTGCGAAGCCGCTTCATCATTGAAACGGCATGGCGCATATCAAGATTGTTCAATGGCTCGTCAAGCAGGATATAATCGGTGTTTTGAGAAATCACCATGGCAACAAAAGCGCGTTGTCTCTGCCCGCCCGACAATTCGTCAAGAAAACGTTTGCGATAAGGGTCCAGCCCCAGATAGCTTATGGCATTATCGACAAATGTTTTGTCTTCTTTTGTCAAGACACCATGTGAATAGGGGTAGCGGCCGAAGCTTACAAGATCTTCCACGGTGATGCGCGCTGTGAGAGTGTTTTCCTGTCGCAAAATAGAAAGCCGTTTGGCAAAATCGGAGCCTTTGGCCTTTGTCACATCAATTCCGTCAACGGTAATTGTGCCCTTTGTGATCGGCAACAGGCGGCTTATCATGGTTAGAAGGGTGGATTTACCCGCACCATTGGGGCCGATAATCGAAACCATTCCACCTTTAGGGATTTCAAGTGACAAATCCTCGATAATGCTATTGTCGTCATAGCTTTTGGATACATGGCTAATTTCAATCATCTCAATTTTCCCTTGATGAGCAGGGTCAAAAACACAATGCCGCCGACAAATTCGATAATAAAGCTCAACCGGCTTGCCATATTGAAAAGCTGTTCGAGAATGAATTGTCCGCCGACCAGGAAAATAATCGAAAGCAGAATGGCAACCGGTAACACGCTCATATGTTTGGCTGTCGGCGTAAACTGGTAGGCAAGGCTTGCAACCAGAAGGCCGAAAAAGGTGACCGGCCCCACAAGTGCAGTTGAAACGGCAACCATAATCGAAACCAGCACGAGAATGCGCGTGACAGCCTGTTTATAATCGACACCGAGATTGATTGCCATATCGCGCCCTAACGCCAGCACATCGAAAAGATAGCGCATACGCCAGCCGAACAGGGAAACAATCACAACAATAATCACTGCAATGCCGATCAGATTGGTGTTGAAGCGGTTGAAATTGGCAAACATCACATCGGTGAGATTGACCGCTTCATCGGGGTTCAGTTGCAGTTGCAACAACATGCGCAAGCTGAAAAACAGGCCGCCAAACACAACGCCGATCAAAAGCGTCATATGCAGCCCCTTGATGGTTCCCGAAAAGAGCCATGTGAAAAGGCTTGTCGAAAACAGTGTCAGA
The DNA here is from genome assembly GCF_048452985.1 of Bartonella sp. P0282. NCBI lineage: Bacteria > Pseudomonadati > Pseudomonadota > Alphaproteobacteria > Hyphomicrobiales > Bartonellaceae > Bartonella > Bartonella sp. P0282. The sequence goes on along the minus strand of NZ_WTFO01000003.1, from coordinate 287,400 downwards.
ATGAGCGCCACAACGATAAAGCGCACTTCGTCGCTCACCCCGTAAATAACGGTCGAGCCGACAAAATAAACCACCACCGTCTGGATGAGAATATAAAGCTGGTCAAACCCCATAATCGAGGGGGTAAGAATCCGGTTGTTGGAAACCGTCTGGAAAAGCACTGTTGAAACAGCAATGGTATAGGCAATCAGAATAAGCGAAACGAGTTTACCCAAACGGAACGGCCAGATCACAACCGACATATTCCATGAAAGGTAAAGCGCAATAAAAATGGCAGCAACAACACCAAGACCGATGAGAAGCGGCAGTGTCGAGCGGATTTTTCTTGAATGTCCGGTTTTGCTGAAGCTCAAATCTGCGGAACCACTGCCGGTAATAGCCGTTTTGGAAGAATTTGCTTCATCCGTGCTGATAAAGCCGGATAAAGCTGCGGCATTTTCCTCGCTTGCTTTCTTGCCTTTTTCTCTGCCTGCGTCCCCGTTTGCTTCTCTGCCTGCGTCCTCGTTTGCTTCCCCGCCTGCTTCTTTGCCTGCTTCCCCGCTTGCGTCCCTTTCCGCTTCCTTACCCAAATCCCTGTCCGCTTTCTTGTTCGGGATTTTTACTTCGTCAAGGCCTGCCTCGCCAATTCCGGCTTCGCCAATATCTTTTTCGTCAATTTCCGCTTCGACAATATCGGCTTCGACAATCTCATTTCTTTGATTATCCGGTGCGCTGGTATCCGTTTCGATAATTTCTGTTTTTGTAAAATTATCCTCACCAATTGCTGTTTCGATATGATCTCTTTCAAGAAGGTCGGGCGTGGACATGCCGGACTTCACCGGATTTGTTCCGGCAACGTCTTTTCCGTCAGTCTGTGGCCTCTCGCCTTTTAAAGCGGGCTTTTTATTTTCCGGTATTTTTCTAGCCAAGGCGCTTTCTCCATTTCAAGAGAAGTGCAATGAAAAGCACACTGCCAAGCACACCCATAATGGTTCCAACCGGTATTTCGGCCGATCTGCTCATCAACCGTCCAAGAATGTCGCATGTCAAAACTAGTCCCGCACCGGTTATCATGACAAAAGGTGCTGTGCGGCGCATATTGTCGCCCATGACAATAGAGACGATATTGGGCACGACAAGGCCGATAAAGGGGATCCGCCCGACGGTGCAGATAACGGTTGCCGTTATCATGGAAATAATGACAAGCCCGAAAAGCATAACTTTTTTATAATCAAGGCCGAGATTACTGGAAAAATCCTCGCCGAAACCGGCAACGGTAAAACGGTCGGCCGCAAGATAGGCAACAAGGCAAAGCGGCAGCGACAGCCATAATAGTTCATATTTGCCTTCAACCACCATGGAAAAACTGCCAAAAAGGTAGGATTGCAGCGATGGCAACAGCATTTCCTGATCGGCAATGCCATTTGTGAGCGCGCCAATCACATAGCCGAGCATGATACCCGTTAGCGGCACAATCAGCACAGATTTAAGCGGTATTTGCCGCAATAAAAACATGAAAATGAGCGAGCCGAAAAGCGCAAACAGGGCTGCCACCAGCATTTTCAAAATCACATCGAGACCGGGGGCAAATATCATCACCACAAGGATACCGAGCGAGGCCGATTCAACGGTTCTCGCTGTCGAAGGTTCAACAAAACGGTTCCTTGTCAGCATTTGCATAATCATGCCGGCAAGGGCAAGGGAAGCGCCCGAAAGAATAAGTGCAATGGTGCGCGGAACGCGGGTTTGAAAAAATACAAGAAAGCTGTGCTCGTCACCGGCAAGAAGGCCGGAGAGGGTGACACTGGAAAATCCCAGAAACATACTGATAATCGACAGGACGATAATAACCGTTATGCCAATAATAAGAGAGCGCACGTCAATCTTTACCCGATTAAAAAACATCAGAAGCCGGCAGACCAATCTGCTGCTTCCGATGTTTAAGCGTTAAAGCTTGAAACAATCAACCCGTTTCATGACTTTTTCAGTCAACAACAGGCTAAATGCTTATTTTGCTTTGGAAAATACGTCATCAAGTTGATCGGCTGTCTCATGAAGACCCGAAAGCCCGCCGCCGATAAGATACCAGTTTTGCGGGTCGAGATAAACGATATGCTTGTTCTCTGCCGCTTTGGTTTTGTTGATAAGGGCATTATCGAGCAATTTTGCAGCCGATTCCCCTTCGCGGCCAATGGCTGCATCACGGTCGATCACAAACAACCAGTCGGGATTGGTTTCCAAAATAAATTCTGGTGAAATCATCTGCCCGTGATTTCCCACTTCCAGTTTGTCATTGGCCGGTTTGACACCGAAACCGGAATGCAACAGGCCGAAACGCGAGCCGGGGCCGAAAGCTGAAATTTTGCCACCGGTGGTCAGAATAAGGAGACCTGTTCCTTTGTCAGCCGCAAGCTTCCTTGACCCTTCAAGCTTTTTGTTAAGACTGTCAATTTCGTCTTTGGCTTCTTTCTGTTTATTAAAAATCTGGCCTAAAATTGTCACATTGCGATCAACATCGGCAAGATAGTGATTATTGTTGACTGACAAATCGATTGTCGGGGCAATCTTTGCAAGATCGTTGAATTTCGGAGCCGAACGGCCGGCAATAATAATAAGATCGGGGCGCAGGCTTGCCACTGTCTCGTAATTGGGTTCAAACAAGGTTCCGACCTTGGTGTATTTTGCATCATTATATTGCTCAAGATATTTCGGCTTTATCCCTTCCGGTACACCCACAATATTGTCGATTTTTAACCGATTCATATTGTCGAGCGTGGCAAGGTCGAACACCACAACACGTTTCGGACTATCGGGAATAGAGGTTTCACCGGCGGCATGTTTGATGACAACATCGGCACTTGCCGGTGATTGGAATGACAGAACGGAAGCCAGTGCACCAAAGAGCAGTGCGGCGAGAGTATTGCGTCTATTAATCATTTTTACCTCATTTCTTTTCGACTGGTTGAAGGGAGTTTGCGGGTGACCTTTGTGGTTTGAAATTTTTCGCATTCAACGCGAATTGCAGACAATCTTTGATCGCAGGCGCAAGCATTGTGCCGTGGTTTTTATCGGAAAAGCTGTAAAACGTGTTGTCAACTGCCTTTGTCTTTCTCAAAATCTCTGAAACATCTTTGCCATTCGGGCCGGAATGTAAATCCTTAACCGGCTTTTTATCCGGCTCAGTCACACTCTTATGATGGGTTTTAATTCCCGATGTTTCAATCAATAGCCGCGTTTTTAACCCCTCCGGCTTGTTATAAGCGGCAAGTTTTTCCATAAATTCATGCCCGTTCCACCAGATAGACGGGTCGGCAGCGCAATAGGTGGAAAAACCGTGATTGCCCGCCGATAAAAAACTCTTCATCACAAAAAGCCCGCCAAGCGAATGACCAAAGAACGTGACATTGTCGCGATTGACCGGCAATTCTATCAATATTTCCGGCAAAATCTTTTTTTCAATAATGCTGCGAAATTCTTTTTCACCGCCGGTTTTTGGCGCTTCCATGCCTTCACGCAGCGGAATTTTATCGGCCGGTGCATAAGAGGTGAGGTCATAAAAACGGCGTTTCACAATCTCTTTTTTCTCGTCTGTCGGATAACCGATCGCCACAATTACGGCATCGGGCGCTTCCTCGATTGCGGGCTTGAATGTTGTGTTGCCATCAAGGAGTAAAACAAGCGGAAAGCCCTCTCTTGGTGCTTGCTTTTCCGGCACAGCAATAAACAGGCGATAGTGCCTTATCCCGTCGTTTTCGCTGCTCTTTCCGGCCTTGTTTGTTTCTTCATTTGTTGCCTGTGCGGTGTTTGTCCCTTGAACACTTTTTTCATGAGCATTTTCAGGAACCACGCCGCCCGAAGCGTGACTGTCGGCGCCATTAAACCCGTCGCTTGTTTTGAGCTCGTCCGACTTTTCCCCGCCGGTTTTTGTCAGGCTTTCTGTGTTGTTTTCCTTTTCATCTTGTTTGTTAGCGGCCGGAATTTTTGCCTCTTCAGGTGGTAACAAAGCAATATGTCCATCCACAAAAGAAACTTCTATATCTTTGGTGTGAATGCGCATTTTTTCTGTATTGTCGTTTTCCGCATTCGCAAAACTACAGGAAAGGCCAAAGAAAAGACTGGCAACAAAAAGAGCAGACATCTTCAAGCGGAAAAATGACAAGCAGGACAATGGAAAGCTGGAAAATGACAAACCGGACAATGGAACGCGCGAAAATGGAACGCGGGAAAATGGCAAGGCTTGCAAGCCGCAAGCGCCCGCCCGTTCTGCCCGAATATCTCCTGCCTTTTCAGCCGTAACAATTCCCGTCCTTTCAACCGGAACATTTTTTGCCCGTTCAGCCGTAACAATTTCCGTCCTTTCAGCCGTAACAATTCCCGTCTTTTCAGCCGGAACAATTCCCATTCTTTCTACCCGAACATTTACCCCCTGTTTTTCCCACACAAAGCGGGGGCTTGAAATAAACCGGCGCGTTCCGGAGAGGCAGCGTTCCAAACTTCCGGCTTCCGCCAAACTTTCAAGTTTTGCCAAAGCCAAAGATTTTTCACGAACAAAAACATTTTCCGGAAAAAGAGCGTTTTCCGGAGTTAAAGAATTTGCCGAAGCAAAAACATTCTTTGTAAAAAGAGCATTTGCCGGAAACAGGGAAGGCCGGTTTTTAAAAAACCGGCGCATGATATTTTTGATGTTTTTCATCAGCCATGAACTTTCAAAATTAATTCTGTCCTTCAAGAGTTCATCCCGACCCTTAAAATTGCGAGTTCATGCTCAACCAGAGGCGGCGGCCTTCCACCACATCATTGAACTGGTCAACACCCACACGCTTGTCAAACAGGTTGTAGATTGCGGCATTCAGTTTGACATTTTCGGAAAAAGCGTAAGAACCGCCAATATCGAAGGTGAAATAATCGTCATATTCACGGCCAACAACTTTACCATCTTTGTAAACCGCCTTACCGGCCGTACCGGTTCTGAAACCCGCATTGGTTTCCTTGCCGTGATAGGTTGCGGCAGCAAAACTTTCGAGCTTTTCAATCGGTGTTTGCCATTCGGCACGGACATTCGCCATGTGTTTGGGCGTTCTTGCCAAAGGCAGCCCCTCATAATCGCCGCTCTTCTGTTCCGAATGGGTGTAGGTGTAGTTGGAACGGAAGGTCAAAACATCAATCGGTTTCCATGAACCGGTAAGCTCCACCCCCTGCATCACAGCATCATCGATATTGAGGTTTTCATAAAGCACATAGTTCGGGTCAACCGACCATTCAACCTGCTTGCCATTGGCATCGAGAACCTGCCGGTTGGTGATTTTGTCTTTGAAATCGGTGTAGAAATAGGTTGCCCCCAATTCGAGATTATCAAGATTATCCCAAATGGTGGAAAATTCATAAGAGGTACTTTTTTCCGCTTCCAGATTGTCGGCACCGATAATCACACCGCAGCGGTTGCGCCCTTTCGGGGGATTGCGCCCGTAAAAACAGTTACCGCCACCGGTTGTATAAGCATAACCGGGGGCAATTTCACGAATTTCCGGTGCTTTGAAGCCGGTTGAAACACCGCCTTTGAAAACAAGATTGTCGGTCGCATGCCAAACAGCATAACCGCGCGGGCTCCAATGTTCGCCATAAATCTGGTGGTGGTCCATACGCACCCCGCCGGTTAGCGAGAATGTATCGGTCAGCCACCATTCATCTTCGGCAAAACCCGCCCATTGCTCGATGGTGAATTCTTCATCAAGTCCGGTGCGCATACCGGGGTTCTGGTCGGTCAATGCCCCACGGTTGAATTGCCCGCCGGTTACCAATGTGTGGCGGCCGAAAATGTCGAACGGGGTGGTAAATTTGCCATCCACCACGGTGTTTCTTATTTCCGGCGAACGCAAATTGGCAACATAATCGTGGGTCGGGCTGTCCCATGTGTAATTGGTACGGTTTGCGGTTTCCTGCAACACGGAAAAATCGGCAGTGGTAAAGCCGTAACGGCCGGTATAGCCGACAACCCAATGGTCACGATCATTCTTGTTATAGGTATCAACCGGTTTGCGGCTGATATTTTCGGTTCTTTCGATATTGTGCCCCACCGAACTATAGCGGCGCAACCTTGTGTGACCGGCCTCAAAGGTGAGGTCATTGTTTTCGTTCGGCGTTACAGTAACCTTGCCGGTAATGTCGATTTCCTTTTTCTTCGGCGAACCGGAAATAATATCATCTTCCTCGCGTCCCAAGCCTCTTCCCCAAAGCTGCATTCCCACAACATCGGGCGCCAGAGGGCCGCCAACATAATAGCTTCCTTGGGCTGTATTGCCGAATTTGCTGTACTGGTTTGCCGTACCGTCAAGGGTAAAAGAACCGGTCCATTTATGCGGCACTTTGCGGGTGATGATATTGATAACACCACCCATCGCATCCGACCCGTAAAGCGAAGACATCGGCCCGCGCACAACTTCAATCCGCTCGATTGCCGCCGCCGGTGGAATGAAACTCTGCTCGAAACCGGAATTGCCATTGGTGCGTGCTTCACGCGTGCTCTGGCGCTTGCCATCAACCAGAATAAGCGTATAAGCACCGGGAAGACCGCGAATGAATATATCCTGTTCGGCGGCTGTCCCCGTCACGGCAACGCCCTGAACATTCTTCAATGCGTCGGTCAAATCGCGGAACGACCCTTTTTCGATTTCCTCCCGCGGAATAACCGAAATACTGGCAGGCGCATCTTTCACATTCTGCTCGAAGCCGGTCGCACTCACCACCACTTGGCGTAACATTGTGCCTTCATTGGCAAGTGGCGCATTACCGGAAGAAGCCGCAGGAGAGGCAGAAGAAGAAGCTTCAACAGTCGCCCCGCCGTTTTCTTCTGCCGCATTGTCTTTAACAGCTTTCTGTTTGTTTTGTGCACTGACAGGCTTGCTCTGTTTGCCATTATTGGCGATTTTCACTTCGTCATTGACTGTCTCGGCAAAAGCTGTGCCATCAAAAAATAGGCTCATTGAAAAAATTGTGCTGCAGCTAAGTGCAACCAACATTTTCCGGCTTGCGCCGAAACCTTTTCTCTCACTGAAGCTTTGACCCGCACCGAAACCTTTTCTCTCCGAGAAGCTTTTACCCGCGCCGGATTTTTGCCCCCAATCCGTTTCGTTTTCCGCTCTGAAACTTTGGGCAGCCATGTCCCTTTGGCCATCCAGAATTTTCTTCTCCGTCACCGAATTCTGACACGCCACGAACTCCTGATCGTTTGAAAAATGTTCTCCTTCACTGCGTCCGATCGACATAAACAATCCCTCGAATTTAAAGTTGAATAAAAAAGTATAGAATTAACAAACAGTTTAGAAAGACATTAAAACCTAATGTCAATACTCAAGTTTTAGAATAGTTCAAATATACTGTAAAAAACATTTAATAATAATCACTTAGAAGCGAAAAAAAATAAAATTATAATATATTGAATGCAACTTCAGGCATGTGGAAAGTTTTTAAACTATCGTTATACTATTTATTTATATGGGTGAAATAAAATATATTTGCGAATCGAAACGGGAATCGCCGTTCTATTCGAGATAAGACGCGAAATTTATTGAACAGAATGACTGTTATTTTGTTGAAATATTATGAACAATAATGAAGAAAATTAGCGAAAAACGGCGAAAAATCAGAGCCGGATTGAAAGAAAATCCGTGAAAAGAGCCGAAGAAATCGAGCCTCTTTCATCCGGCATTATCTGTTGTTTCCCGTTCTTGTCTGTTAAAAAATCGGGGCTTTGCCCGCCGCAAGTTTGCAACATGACAATTGATTGGATTGGTTACGGATCGGCTTTGGAAAAACAGGCGGGCGGAAAAGCAAAATATGAAGCGGCTTTTCAAAGTTTTGAATGTTCAAAAAACCAGCGTTTTAAAAAAACGACTTTGAATTGATGCAACACGCATTGAGGGCGAGGGGCTTTCAGAATGTCAATTTTTCTTTCCGGCAAGAAACTTTGTAACAGTTTCCAAAAAAACAAGAAACTTTGTCACACTTTTCAAGAAAACTTGCGCAGCATCTGCCCCCAAAGGGGGGCAATCAAGTTTCTTGCCGGTTTTGTCGTATTTTATGAAGTAAAAGTTTTGATGAAATGTAGAGTTTTGAAATTTTAGTTTGTTTTCATTGTCCCTTATATTGCTTGTCGGTCACTTCTTCCATCCAGTCGGCACTTTTGCCATCTACCGTTTCCTGTATGGCATAATGTGACATTGCTGTATCGGGGGAAGCACCATGCCAATGTTTTTCATTCGGTTCAAACCAGACAATATCACCGGCGAAAACTTCTTTCACTTCGCCACCTTCACGGCCGATAAACCCGCGCCCGAAGGTGATAATCAAAGCCTGTCCCTTCGGGTGCGTGTGCCAATGCGTGCGTGCTCCCGGCTCGAAGGTGACATGACCGGCAAGAAGGTTTGAACCCTCATGCGGGTCGATTGCCGGATCAAGTCTCACCCGACCGGTAAAAAATTCTTCCGGAACTTTGCCGGAAGGGCGGCTGCCACTTCTTTTGATTTCCATTGTTTCATTTCCTTGAAATGGGGTTTCGTTATCAATTCCGGTTTTGTTTTTGAATAAATGTTTCAATGCGCTGCCAACAAAAATAGTCTTCCAAACATATTTTCAAAGCACATGAACTTTATTGTTTGAAAGCACATGGGCTTTGCCGGTTGAAAGCACATGGGCTTTGCCGGTTGAAAGCACATGAACATTGCCCGCTCGCTGAAATCGGGCGTCAACAGGGCTTGTTGCCAGCGGGGCTTGTTGCTCGCCCCGCTTTCTCGACTGAAAACCGTTTTCCGGAATTAAATTTTTAGAACGCAAGCGTTTTTCAGAATGACGCCATGTCGATGACAAAGCGATATTTCACATCGCTTTTGAGCATGCGTTCATAAGCCTTGTCGATTTCCTGTGCCTTGATAAGTTCTATATCGGCGGTAATGTTGTGTTTGCCACAAAAATCCAGCATTTCCTGTGTTTCGGCAATGCTGCCAATGGCCGAACCGGCAAGTGAACGACGTGCTGTAATGAGGTTGAAAACGCCAACCGGCAAAGGTTCGGCCGGTGCACCAACCTGCACCAATGTGCCATTGACTTTAAGAAGGTTGAGGTAAGCGTCGATATTGTGCTTGGCCGCAATGGTGTCGATAATCAAATCAAGCGTTTTTGCCGCTTTTGCGAGGTTTTCGCTGTCGCGTGTCAAAACCACATGATGGGCACCAAGACGACGCGCATCGGCTTCTTTGGAAGGCGAGGTGGTAAGCATCGTCACATCGGCTCCCATAGCGTGGGCAAGTTTCACCGCCATATGTCCCAAACCACCAAGACCGGCAACACCCACTTTCATACCTTTACCGGCTTTCCAGTGGCGCAATGGCGAATAGGTGGTAATGCCCGCGCAAAGAAGCGGTGCTGCTCCTGCAAGATCAAGATTTTCCGGCACTGCGAGAACAAAATTGTCGTTCACCACAATGCGTTTGGAATAGCCGCCAAACGTATAACGGTCTTTTCCGGTTTCAGGGTCGGGGCTGTTATAAGTCAAGGTATTGCCCTTTTCGCAATATTGTTCAAGTCCCGCACGGCAGCAATCGCAAGTTCCGCAGGAATTGACCATGCAGCCCACGCCCACCGTGTCACCTTCTTTGAAACGGGTTACTTTTTTGCCCACGCGGCGCACCTTGCCGACAATTTCATGACCTGGCACACAAGGATAAATTGTGCCCGCCCAGTCACTGCGTGCGGTATGAAGGTCGGAATGGCAAACGCCACAATAGAGAATTTCAATATCCACATCATGGTCGAGCGGGTCACGCCGCTCGAATGTGAAAGGGTGGAAGGTCTGGTCAGCCGCGTCAACGGCAAATGCATCACATGTAAACATATAGGGAATTTCCTTTTGAATATTTGTTTTACTATCGGTTTTGCTTCATTTTGCTTTTTTAATTTCCGGTGTTTAATATTGTTTTTAATTCTCCGGTTGTTTAAAGCGTGAGCGATGGTATTTCATTTAGAATTGAAATCATCCGGTTTCTTCCTTTTTTCTTGCCCAAACAGTCATTTTCTTTTTTTACCGGTTTTAAAACACGTAATTCTTGTTTAAAAAATCGGGTCTTGTTTAAAAAATTTTAGGTCTTTTTAAAAAATCCGGCCTTCTTAAAATTCCGGTCTTCCCCGGAAAATCACGGTCAAGAATGAAACAATTTAACCGCAAATAGAAAACCTCCATTCTATTTCCGGTTGTTTCGGGTTCAATTCTTTTTCCTGTTGATAACAACTATATTCTTCAAGACGAGTTTGATAAACTCTATCAGGATCATTGGCCTTATGAATATTTTTCATAAAAGCAGACTAATCGAAAATAATCGGGCAGCAATACGGAAAGCAGCAATACGGAAAGCAGCAATACGGAAAGCAGCAATACGGAAAGCAGCAAAACAGGGAGTGGCAAAATGGCAAAAGTGGCTTTTATCGGTTTGGGTGTAATGGGCTATCCTATGGCAGGGCATTTGAAAAAAGCCGGTCATGATGTGACGGTTTATAACCGCACGGCCAAAAAGGCTGAACAATGGGTAGAGGAGTTTCACGGTAAAAAAGCCGATACACCGGCCGAAGCGGCAAAGGGGCAGGATATTGTTTTTGCCTGTGTCGGCAATGACAATGATATAAGAGAAGTCACAACCGGCAAGGATGGCGCGTTCAAAACAATGGCAAAGGGAAGTGTTTTTGTCGACCACACGACGGATTCGGCAAAAGTTGCCCGCGAGCTTGAAGGTGAAGCCAAAAAATGCGGTATCGGTTTTATCGACGCGCCGGTTTCGGGTGGTCAGGCCGGTGCCGAGAATGGCAAACTCACCATTATGTGCGGTGGTGAGAAGGACATATTTGAAAAAACCGCCGATGTCATGAAAGCCTATGGTATTTCGGTAAAGCGGCTTGGAAAAAGCGGCAGCGGGCAATTGTGCAAAATGATAAACCAGATTTGCCTTGCCGGTGCTGTTCAAGGCCTTGCCGAAGGGCTTGCTTTCGGTAAAAAAGCCGGCCTTGATATGAACGAGGTTCTCGATGTCATTTCCAAGGGGGCTGCCGGTTCATGGCAAATGTCGAACCGCGGCAGCACCATGGTTGAAGGCAAGTTCGATTTCGGCTTTGCTGTCGACTGGATGAGAAAAGATCTCGGCATCTGCCTTGATGAAGCGCGCAGTAATGGCGCGGTTTTACCCGTCACCGCTTTGATCGACCAGTTTTATGCCGATATTCAGGCAGAAAATGGCGGCCGGCTTGATACGTCAAGCCTTATCAAGCGGCTCCCGCAATAATCTTGATACCTCCAGTCTTATCAAGCGGCTGCCGCAATAATTCTTTAGCAGCCGTTTATCGGTTATAATTGTTTGCGGGGGGGCATTGCGGTGATTGCGCCAAGCTTTCATCGCGCCTGTCAAATAACAAGCCGCCTGCTTTGCTTGAACCTTTCTTGCAAGCGGCGGTGTTACTCGCCGGTCCAACTTTTATATCAACCGGTTAAAGCCGTGCGGCTTTATTGAAGCATTTCAATTTCTGCCACATAAAGTTTCATCAAAAGCGTTGTTGGCGATCATGTGGTCGTGGCGCCAATGTTTTGTAACCGCCAATGACCATCGGGCAGGATTGTTTCAAAAAAGAAAGCGTGAACCTTTCTTGCAAGCGGCGGCGTTACTCGCCGGTCTAACTTTTATATCAACCGTTAAAGTCGCGCGGCTTTATTGAAGCATTTCAATTTCTGTCACTTGAAGTTTCATCAAAAGCGTGGGCGAAAGTGAATCATCATGGTGTGAACCAAATTCCCGAACCGCCAAATGTGCCAAAAGAAGAAAGCTCCTGCCTTATTTCATTTCTTTCATATTGTGGTCGGGCAGGCTTTCAAGGTCGAACCGCGAACAATCAATTTGCTTTTCAAAACGGTTTGCAGCACCGGTTTTAACGGGTTTTCGAGCCTTTCCATCAAACAATGATAGGCTTCGCGGGCAATGTCGCCAACCGGCTGGGCAATGGTTGTGACACCGTTAAAGACAAGTTCCATCCACGGTTCGTCATCAAAGGCTGCCAAAGCCAGTTGATCGGGCACAACAATACCGGCTTTGTTTAAAAATGCCGCTGCTTTTAAAGCGAGAACCCCGTTGGTGACGATGAGCGCATCAATTTGAGGATTTTTTGCAAGCGCATTTTTTAAAGATTTCGCCAGATTATCTTTTCCGTGTTTAACAGCCACGCTTTCACCTGCAAGGTGAAGTGCCTTGATTGCTTCATCAAAGCCTTTTTGCCGTTCAAAACCGGTTCGGCTATCAGCTCCGTAAAGGCAAAGAATGTGTTTTCTGCCATTTTCATAAAGGTGATGCACAAGTTTTTTGGCGGCAGCAAGATTGTCGATAAGCACGGCATCATAAATCATTTCATCAGGCCTGCGATCGACAAGAACAAGCGGGCGTTGGAGTTTTGCCGGTCTCGTTTTGCGGCTTGTTATGTGTTTGTGGCTTGTTAAAAGTGTAGGGGCAAGAATAATACCGGCAACATTTTCTTCCTCCATCAAGTCGAGATAGGCCTTTTCCTGCTCCGGATTTTCATCCGTATTGCATAAGATCACATGCTGGTTGCGGGTTTTGGCAATATCGTCGATCGCGCGGGCAAAGCGGGTAAAAAACGGGTTTCTGATGTCGGCAATGATAAGGCCGATTGTGTCGTCGGTTCGCGCCCGCAAACGGCGGGCGGCAAGGTTCGGCCGGTAACCGGTGGCAAGGATTGCCTCTTCCACTTTGCTTTTCAATTCATGGCTCACAACTTTGCCGGAAATCGCACGCGAAACAGTGGCAACCGAAACACCGGCAAGTTTTGCAACATCCTTGATTGTGGCAGCCATTCGATTTTTCTTTCTTTCTTGGTGCACTCGCACATGAACGAGACGTTTTTTCCTTGAAAACGTTTCCAGAATTTGCTGTAGAATTATATGACAGAATTAAACAGTTGCTTGATATTTTTCAAGAAAACGTTTTCAATTCATTTTGAAAAGCCCAAGGGAGGAAACCCGTGGCAGCAGCATCTGAAAAGACAGCAATTCTTTCCGAAAATGCAATTTTGTTGAATGCGGATTTTTCCGACAAGGAGTCGGCCATTCTTGCCGCAGCTCAACTTCTTGTTGATGAAGGCGCGATTGAACCGGCTTATGGAAAAAGCATGTTGGCGCGTGAAAAAGTTGCCAATACGTGGCTTGGTTCTGGCGTTGTCATTCCCCATGGCATGGTGGAAGACCGTAACCTTGTCAACCGTGATGCGATTTCGGTTATTCAGGTTCCAAACGGGGTGGACTGGCAAAATGGCGAAAAGGCAAAACTGATTTTTGCTATCGCCGCCAATTCCGATGGTCATATCGAAATTTTAAAGCGGCTCACCCGCCTTCTCAGCCATCCCGACGCGCTGCAAAAACTTGAAACGACGGGCGACAAATCGGCCATTATGGCAGCCCTTGTCGAAAATGACGATGCACCGGAAAGTGAGGCCGCCGATCTTCGAGTGACCAAGGAATGGGTTCTTGATTATCCGTCGGGTCTTCATGCGCGTCCGGCGTCGATCTGGGTGGAATTTGCCAAAAAAAGCGGGCAAAAAATTCTCGTCCGCAATGGCAATAGTCAGGCCGATATGACAAGCCTTGCCGGTCTTTTGCAACTGGGCGGGAAAAATGGTGACACGCTTGTTTTTTCAACCGACGCGGAAAATGGTGAAGAGCTTCTGGGGGAAGCGGTTTTAATGGCAAGAAAAATCACCCTGAGCGAAAAGGAGGCGGCCGAAAAAGCGGAAGTGAAACCGAAGAAAATTTATGGCTTCCGGCCACCTTCAGGAAAAGCGGGCATTGACGGCCTTTCGGCAAGCCCCGGTCTTTCTGTCGGTACAATTTTCATTCTGGAAAACGGGGCGGGTGAGGTCGAAGATAAGCCCGGCAAACTTTCTGAAGATGCCGCACGGCTTGAAAACGCTTTGGGGCGCACCAAAGACAAGATGAAAGCGATTGTCGATGATGTGACCCGTCGTATCGGCGCGTCGGATGCTGCCATTTTCAAGGCACAGGCCACCCTTCTTGATGATGATAATCTTATCTCTTCTGCCTGCCATTTGATGGCGGAAGGCCATGGCGTGGCATGGAGCTGGAACAAGGCGGTCGAAGAGGCGGCCAATGCCCTTCAACATATGGATAATCCTTTGCTTGCCGCCCGCGCGGTGGATTTGCGCGATGTCGGCGGGCGTGTCCTTGCCGAGATCGACCCGCTTTATGCCAAAGGCTCGTTCGAGAATATCGGTGAAGGGGCAATTATTGTTGCGGAAGATTTAACACCTTCTGATACGGCCAATCTCAACCCTGAAAAAGTCCACGGTCTCATCACGGCATCGGGCGGGCCAACCTCTCACACCGCCATTCTTGCGCGCACTTTGGGAATCCCTGCGCTGGTTGCGGCGGGAAACAAGGTTTTTGAAGCAAAGAATGGCGAGAGCGCGATTGTCGACGGCTATAACGGCATTTTATATCTTTCGCCCACAAAGGAAGATGTCGAGGCTGCACAAAAGCAAATCGTCAAATTGGCAGAAGAGCGTGAAAAAGAAGTTGCCGAACGCGCCAAGCCCGCAAAAACCACCGACGGCCATGTAATCGACATTGCAGCCAATATCAACCGCCCCGATCAGGTTGCCTTTGCATTGGATGAAGGGGCTGAAGGTGTGGGGCTGATGCGCACGGAATTTTTGTTTCTGGAAAGCACCGAAACGCCCGACGAGGAGACACAATATAAGGTCTATCGCGATATGCTTTCGGCATTGGGCGGTAAATCGCTTATTATCAGGGCGCTCGACATTGGTGGCGATAAACAGGTTGCCCATCTTGATTTACCGAAAGAAGATAATCCGTTTTTGGGCGTGAGGGGCGCGCGGCTTTTATTACGCAGAAAAGACCTGCTGGTGCCGCAATTGCGCGCAATTTATCGCGCCGCCAAAGAAGGTGGCGATCCGTGGATTATGTTTCCGATGATTATGTCGGTGAACGAAATTAAAGAGTTGAAAACGCTTGCCGAAGAAATCCGCAAAGATCTTGCCGCACCGGTGTTGAAAATCGGCATTATGATCGAAGTACCGGCGGCTGCCATTATGGCCGATATTTTTGCCCCCCATGTCGATTTCTTTTCGATCGGCACCAATGATCTCACCCAATATACCATGGCGGTTGACCGGCAAAATCCCGATCTTGCGGCCGAAGCCGACAGCCTTGATCCGGCGGTTTTGCGCATGGTGGAAAGAACGGTTGCAGGGGCAGAAAAAGCAGGCAAATGGGTAGGCGTTTGCGGCGGCATTGCCGGTGACCCGTTCGGGGCGATGTTGCTTTCGGGCCTTGGTGTCAATGAATTGTCGATGACCCCGCGTGATATTGCAACCGTCAAGGCAAGGCTCAGGGCAAAAAGCCTTGCCGATATGCGCAAACTTGCCAACAAGGCTTTGCAATGTGAAACCGCCGAAGAGGTTCGTGCCCTTGACGAGGCCAAGTCATGAAAATTGCAACACTCACCGTCAATCCGGCAATTGATGAAACAATCCATTTGAAAAAGCTTGAACGCGGGCATGTCCACCGTGCCGAAGAGGCGCGTTTCAATGCGGGCGGCAAGGGGATTAATGTGGCAGCCTGCCTTGCCGATTTTTCTGTTAAAACGGCGGTCACCGGTTTTCTTGGAAGAGCCAATAGCCGGCTTTTTGAAGAACTTTTTCAAAGTCACCATATCGAAGACCGCTTTATCCGCTATGAGGGGGAAACGCGCACCAATATCAAAATCGTTGACGAGGGCGAAACCACCGACATCAATTTACAAGGCGTAAGCCCGACGGTGGAAGAAATCGCAAAATTGCAAAATATTGTCGATGATTTTATTGCCGAAGGTGCACTTATTGTCATGAGTGGCAGCCTTCCCCCGAAAATGGATCCGCGTTTTTATAGAAACGAGGTTGAAAGGGCGGAAAGTGGCGCAAAAATCATTGTCGATTGCAGCGGAAAAGCGCTTCAGGAATTGTTGAAAGCAGAAAAACTTCCCCTTGCTATCAAACCCAATATTGACGAGCTTTCGGCCTTTTGCGGTCAAAAGCTTGAAAATGAAGGCGAGGTTTTAAACATTGCCCGCTCGTTGATTGACCGTGGAATGAAGCTTGTTGCTGTCTCTATGGGCGAAAAAGGCGGGCTTTTTGTTTCCCGTGAAGGGGCAATCCACGCGCAATATTTGCTTTCGGGCGTCAAAAGCACAGTCGGGGCGGGCGATGCCATGGTTGCAGGCATTGCAAAAAGCATTTCCGACAATGCAAAACTTGAAGATATTGCACGCCTTGGCACAGCCTTTGCGGTTGGCAAACTTCAAAAATTCGGACCGGCTTTGCCGGAAAAGACGATAATCGAAAATTTGGCTCAAAAGGTAGAATGTCGGCAGGTCGGTTGATCGCCGCATTTGAACGAGGAGAAGAACATGACTTTGATAGCCTTGATAGATGGTGCGGGCGGTGGTGTGCATAGTTTGCTTGCTCGCGAAGTTCTTCAAAAAGCCGCAAGCGAAAGGGGCGCAGTTTTAAGCCTTGAAATCGTCGAGACGGGAACTTTGCCGCGCATTCCCAAAGATGCCGGTTCCGATACATTGCTGCTTGTCAGCAACAATCATGATTGGCAAAGCGATCATATCAAAAGCTTCAAAGGGCAATTGCAAAGGGTCACATTTGAAGAGCTTTTCAAAAAACCTTCTGCCATTATTTTCGGGGGTTCAAGCGAAAATGGTCGGGCAAAAAACGGAACAGAAAAAACAGCCGGTTCCGATGATCGTCGTCAGGATTTGAATGGCGCCAATCGCAGTCTTAAAATTGTTGCTGTGACATCCTGCCCGACAGGTATTGCCCACACATTCATGGCAGCCGAGGGGCTGACAGAAGCGGCCAAAGCTTTGGGCCATGAAATCAGGGTTGAAACGCAAGGGTCGGTTGGTGCCGGTACACCTTTGACGGCGGCCGAAATAGCCGCAGCCGATCTTGTTATTATTGCCGCCGACCGGGAGGTTGACCGCACCCGTTTTGCGGGAAAACGCGTTTATTCCTGCCCGACAAAACCGGCTATCAATAATGGTCAAGCTTTAATAAAAAAGGCTATTGAAAGCGCCGAAGTGCAAAAGCAGAAAGCGGTTCAGGAAGGGGAAAGCGCTGAAAGCAGTGAAACGGCCGGTGGTGTCTACAAGCATTTGATGACCGGTGTCTCCTACATGCTTCCCTTTGTTGTTGCCGGTGGCCTGTTGATTGCATTGTCCTTTGCCATTGGCGGCGTCGGTGTCACCAGTCAGGAAGGCACATTTGCCAATGCACTTTTTGTCATCGGCTCCAAGGGCGGTTTTGCCTTGATGGTGCCCGCACTTGCCGGCTTTATTGCCTATTCCATTGCCGACCGGCCGGGCATTGCACCGGGAATGATCGGCGGGTTACTGTCGCAAAATATCGGCGCCGGTTTCATTGGCGGCATTTTTGCCGGTTTCATTGCCGGTTATTCGGTTCGCCTTGCAATCAAATGGATAAAATTGCCCAAAAGCTTGCAAGGCTTGATGCCGGTTCTGGTCTTGCCACTCATTGCCACATTGATAACCGGCCTGTTGATGATGTTTGCTATCGGAACGCCGGTCGCAGCGCTTCTTAATTTCTTGACCGAATGGCTCAAAGGCTTGCAAGGCACCAATGCCTATCTCCTCGGCGCCATTATCGGCGGCATGATGGCGGTTGATATGGGCGGGCCGGTCAACAAGGCAGCCTATGCAACTTCGGTTGCCCTCATTTCATCTGGCGTTTACGGGCCGATTGCTGCAACCATGATTGCCGGTATGACTCCGCCCATGGCTTTGGCACTTGCCGCATGGATTTTCCCCAACCGCTTTACAACCGACGAACGCTCCTCGAAAGTATCAACCTTCATTCTGGGGCTTGCTTTCATCAGCGAAGGATCCATTCCTTTCGCCGCACGCGACCCGTTCCGTGTCATTCCCGCGCTTGTTGTAGGCTCGGCTGTTGCCGGTGCTGTCGCTTTGGGGCTCGGTACGGGCCTCCGCGCACCCCATGGCGGCATATTCCTTGCTTTTATTCCGGGTGTCGTTATCAATTATATCGGCTATTTTGCAGCTCTTATCATTGGTACAATTGTTACCACGATTGTGCTTGGCATTTTGAAACAACCGCTTGTTGCGGCAGAAAAAAAGGCCTGAACGACACGCATTCCTTTCCGCCATATGGTTTTATGGCGGAAAATGTTTTCATGCGGAAAGCGGTTTTATGGCGGAAAATGGTTTCGTGCGGAAAGCGGTTTCATGCAGAAAGTGATAGATTAAAACGAGCTTTTCAAAATTTTGCTTGGAGCGCGAGGTCACAAAACCGGAACCGCTTTTTTTTAAAAAAAGCGCCTTAACGGTGACACGCTCAGAGTTCTTCGCCGGTCAGACCTGCTTTCAATCGGCGCAAGTAAATCCGGCATTTCGGCGATAATTATGTAGAACAGCTTATCTGAAAAAAGTTTCAATCCCTTCATTTGGTAGGCCAAAAAATTCGTTCCACTCAATTCATTTTGTTTTTTAAAATTGTCATTTTGTTTTTTAACAATGGGACGCGAGAGTTTATGACCGGTATTAAAATATCCGGTCTTTATCCTGAGCTATAGAAGCGCAATTCTATAATTTCGAGTTGTGGAAACGTTGTTGAATAAAGAAATACAATGGAAACATTGGCTTTACTTGCTTTTTTTCCGGTGAGAGATTTTATTAAACGGTGCGCACCGTGGCGGGCTTTTGAAAAAGCTTTGAAAATGCTAGCCATAAAGGCAATCTGAAAGGCAAAATTGATGACAAATAACAAACCGGAAATGGCAATCGCCTATGACTTTGATGGCACATTGGCCGACGGTAACATGCAAGAAGCGCAATTTTTGCCCAATATCGGTATGAAGCCGAAAGACTTCTGGGAAGAGGTCAATCAATTGGCAAAGGAAAATCAGGGCGATAATGTGCTCATCTATATGAGCCGGATGCTCCGCAAAGCCGATGCCGCCGAAGTTCCGGTGCGACGTGAAGATTTCAAGAAACTTGGCGAAGCAGTCAAATTGTTCAAAGGTGTCGAAAGCTGGTTTCAACGCATCAATGTTTACGGAAAATCAAAAGGTGTGGAGGTCAAACATTATCTGCTTTCTTCAGGGAATTATGAAATTATTGCCGGAACGGCGATCGCAAAAGAGTTTACTGAAATTTACGCATCCAAATTCTTGTTCGACGCAAATGGTGTTGCTTTTTCACCGGCCTTGGCCGTCAATTACACAACCAAAACACAATATCTTTTTCGCATCAATAAAGGCGCGTTCGATCTGAGCGACGATGTCAAGGTCAATCAATATGTGAACAAGGCAGACCGTCCCGTTCCCTTTGAAAATATGGTCTATATTGGCGACGGAACAACAGATGTTCCCTGTTTTCGCCTTGTCAAAGATCAGGGCGGGCTTTCAATTGCGGTTTATAAAGCCAATAAAAATGGCGCACACGAAACGGCGTCGAAATATATAGCGGATGGCCGTGTCCAATGTGTCTTACCGGCAAATTATTCGGAAGGCAGCAAGCTTGAAGAGGTCATTAAAGCAAATATTGATGTTGTTGCCGCACGCTCTGCCCTTAAAAACCGGCTTGAAAAAACCAATAAGGGCATAGAAACGGTCAATGAAAAGCTTGAAAAAGCGCTAAATGAAATAGAGCGGTTAAAACAAGAACTTGAAAAAACAAAAACGGCGCTCCCGAAAGCGGCTGAATAAGCTCTCTCATGCGCGGGCGAGCGGCTTTCTTTTTGTTTATTAATCCGGCTTTTAATGGTGCATCACGCCCAATCCGGCTCAAAACAGGATATGGAGTTTGCGCAACAAGGCGACCGTTTCTTCAAGCGGGTAAAACACCAATTCAATGGGACGAGTACGGGCAATTCGACCGGCAAATCAAGCACTAACCCAAGCGGGTAAAACACCAATTCAAGGAGACGAGCACGGGCAATTCGACCGGCAAAACGGGCGTTCGGCGGAACGCCTGTCTGCCATATTGCGATTTCAGAATGTTACACGCCCGCTAATGAAATAGGTTCGTCCGGCTTCCGGAAAACCCGCTTGAACCTGATAATTTTCGTCGCTGATATTGCGCACACCGCCGGTAATGCTGGAATTTTTGTTGATTTCATATTCGACAGAAATATTGCCAAGAACAAAAGCGTCGGTTTTCCGATATTCTTTCTGGAACGCCCCCTGATTATAGCGCGAGGAATTATATTCAAGGCTCGGAATGATGTTGAGTTTTTCGATCACCCGCATTTTTCCATAAATGAAAGCTTTATTTTCCGGTTTATTGGTGACTTTGGTGTCATCGCCGGAGGGGGAGTCGATATGGCCGTGCATAAAGGTGTAATTGCCGCCAATTGCAGCGCTTTCTGTGGCCTGCCATTCAAAATTGAGCTCCACGCCCTTGTAATTTGCGCTACCAACATTGCGATTTTGCGCCATTTCTTTGCCGTCATCATTATAGATGCCGAGATAGACACCATCAATCATGTCATCAATATCGTTATAAAAGAGCGCAGCTCCCAATTTCAGATCGGCGGTGACAAGGTCGGACCAGCCGATTTCATAATTGGTGGCGCGTTCGGCTTTCAGGTTCGGATTGGGAACAGCCGAACCGAAACGCGCTGAAAACCTGTCTTTCAAAGTTGGAAAACGTGTGCGGCTTGAAACACTGGCGTGGATTTCACCTGTCGGCGTAATGTGGTTAATGGCAGCAAATTGCCAGTTCACAGCATCATCATTTGTGAGTTTATATTGGTCGATATTGCGTGTTCCGGAAACAACATAATCGGCGCGTTTCAAATCGCGATAGTCGTAACTCACCCCGCCGACAAGATCGAGTGTGTCCGTGGCATGAAAAGTATTTTCCAAAGCGGCCGACATAACATCTTCATGGTCTTCGGTAATGGGGTCGGCAATTGCATTTTTGAGGTCGGGTCTTTTGAAATTATATTCCTGATGCTCGTCACGGCGATAATGCAGCGCAGCCTTCAAGGTGTTCATGGGGATAAGTTCGGTTCCCCCTTCTATCGAACCGCCCCATCCCTTGTCATGATAGGTCGAGGTGAAGGATTTCGGCTTCATTTGCGTGTCGAAATGGTAATCGTCATAGCTGTCGATTGTATTGTCAAAAGCCGCATAATAAAGGCGCGTATTGACATAGGATTGAGAACCGATTTCTGTATGTGTGGCGCCAGAAACGGTTTCGACATTCCAGTCAGGCCATTTCCAGTTGCGCTGGTTGTCGGAAGGTTTGCCCCCTGTCGAAAGGCCGTCTACCGGCTTGTCGACGGCATAAATCAAATCCTTGCGGCCTTCCTGTTTGGTATAATTGATTGTGTATTCATCGGTTTCATTGGGCGTAAAGCCCACTTTGAAATTGCCGCGCCAATCGCGAACACCGGAATTGTCACGTCGCCCGCCATCTTCGATCACGGCTCCCGCCACTTCGAGCGGGTTATAATGGCGCGACATGAAAAAGCCGTCGCTATCGCGATAAGCACCGCTTGCCATCAAATAATAGCCGTCTTGTTTGGTTCCGACATAGCCGGATGTCAGATAAGCGCTTCTCGAACCGGTATTACCAATGTCGATTGTCGGCCTTAACTCGCCTTCAAGTGCTTTTGTCGGTTTGCGCGTTACCAGATTGACTTCACCGCCCATCCCTCCGGGGCCGTTAAGAACAGAAACATAACCCTTCTGCACCTGTATTTCGGCCAGATCGGGTGTCAGAAAACGACCGGTATCAAGCCCGTTATCATAAGGGAGATAAACCTGTATGCCATCAATCAACAATGGCGCCTGATCCATGTCGAAACCGCGAATATAATATTTTTGTTCATTGCGCATCGCACCGGTGTTCTGGATGGTCACACCCGGTACAATTTTCAAGGCATCGTCGAGCGAATTACGGTTGTAAACGCGTATGTCTTCGGAAGAAACAGTGCTTTGGGAAATCGTTTCACCGGCGGTCTGCCCCCATTCACGGTTATTGGCAAAAACAACAACCTTGCCTAGTTCATAAGCCCCGCTAGCTGCACCGCTTCCATTATCAGAAGCGGCTTTTGTGCTCTTGGTCGTATCAGGCGTTTTCGTGTTTTTCTGGTTGTCCGAATTGGTGTTTTGCTGTGTGTTGGAGGTTTTATTGTTTATCGGGTTTGAAGAATTTTCTTCTGTCGTTGTGGGGGAGGCGTTTTGTGCAATTGCCGGATGAAGCAGCACAAAAGAGGAAAAAGTGGCAAGAAGAAACTTTTTTCGACAATGGAGAGTCATGAGCGTGGTTTCCGGAAATTGCACTAAAGAAGCGATTGCTCATCTTTAGCGATTAAACAAACGGGGCGAAAAATTCTGTTCTCATTTCTGTTGTGTCGTTATATAGGTAAACAATATAGCGTATAACGTTATATAGTTAAGATATATAACGAATCCCATTCATAAAGCCCTCAACCATAGATGTAAAGGTGCTCACGATCATGGCAGAAACTTATCCCGTTTTTTCGCGTTTTACGGCGAAGAGATATTGGCAAGCAGTCTTTATAGTTTTTGTCATTCTTTTAATCGCTTTTTTGCCAAATCATTCATTGGCGCGCGAGCTTCGTGATGTCAGCGGTGTCACAATAACAGTTCCCGACAAGATCGAACGGATTGCCGCCGCCGGTCCTCCCGCGTCGATTTTTCTTTATTCGCTCGCTCCCGATTTGATGCTTGGCTGGCCCAACCGGTGGAATCCCCGCTCGATAGAGTTTCTGGGCGAACCTGCCACAACCATGAAAATCATCGGTTCGATCGGGGGAAAAAGCGGCGCTGAAAGCAATCTTGAATATCTTATTGCCAGTAAACCCGACATTATTATTGATCTTGGCAATCACGGTAAGACCAATCTGTCTATTGCCGAAAGAGTAAGGAACCGCACAAACATACCGTTTGTTCTTTATGATGGCAGTATAGATCAACTGCCCCATGCCTATCGTGAAGTCGGCGAGCTCATCGGCAGGAAGGATGAAGGGGAAAAACGCGCTGCCTTTATAGAAAATCACTTGGCAAAAATCGACAGGATCATCGCAGCCATTCCTTATAGCAAACGTCCCGGAATATATTATGCGCGCGGCATGAACGGGCTTGAAAGCGGTGGCACAAAATCCATCCACGCCGAAACAATCGAGCTAGGCGGCGGGCGTAATATAATCGGCGAAGTTGGCGGCAATACCGGCATATTGCAAGTTTCAGGCGACCGGATCTTGGCACTTGATCCGGATATTATTGTCGCTTCGGATAACCGTTTTGCCGATATGGCCAAAAATGATCAGGTTTGGAAAAATTTAAGGGCAGTCAAAACCGGACATGTGCTTACAGCGCCTTCTTTACCTTTCAGTTTTATCGATCTTCCACCTTCCGTCAATCGTGTGATCGGTGTGATGTGGCTTGCCCATCAACTCTATCCCGATCGCTATGAGGGAGATTTCAAGGCCGATTTGAAAGAGTTTTACGCGCTTTTTTATCATGTTGATCTTGATGACAGTAAAATTGATGCAGTTCTCGGCCTTGCAAAGGCCGAACAATGAAATATTCAATAGGACAGGGGGCAATCTATTGGGGGCTTGCAATCATGGCAATCATGGCGATGATTGTGCTCAATTTGTGCGTGGGAGCCTATCCGGTTTCTTTCCATGACTTATATGGCTGGCTTTTATGGCGTTCCGGCGCTGCTTTAACAGTTGATGAAAATGTAAGAGTCATTATCGAAAATATTCGCGCTCCACGTATTATTGCCGCTCTGGTTATCGGTGCCGGGCTTTCCTGTGCAGGTGCGGCTTATCAAAGCCTGTTTCGCAATCCGCTCGTCTCTCCCGATTTACTTGCAGTCTCTTCGGGGGCAGCACTTGGAGCATCTCTCTCCATTCTGTTTTCACTGAGTTTCGTTTTTTTGCAATTCGGTGCATTTCTGGGGGGCGTGGCGGCTGTTTGTGTTGTTATCGCCATTGCCTCGCTTGCCCGTCATCGCGATAGAATCCTGTCTCTCGTCCTTGCCGGTATTGTTGTCAGCTCCCTGTTGGGCGCGGGCGTTTCACTGGTAAAAATTCTGGCCGACCCTTATGAACAACTCCCATTATTGACATTCTGGTTACTCGGCAGCCTTTCGCGCATCCAGAATTATGAAATATTTCCTCTGGTTCCGGTTTTTATCATCGCAATGGGTCTTATCATCGCCATGCATTTCCGGATTGATGTCATGACTGTCGGCGAAGAAGAGGCGGAAACTCTCGGTTTGAATGTCGTCCGCACCCGCTTGCTCGTTATTGCTTCGGCAACGCTTCTCACCTCGGCAGCCGTGTCGATAAGCGGAATTATCGGCTGGGTCGGTCTCGTTGTCCCGCATATGACGCGCATGATGGTCGGTCCTTCTTTTGCCCGCCTGGGGCTTATGTCATCCTGCGTTGGCGGGCTGTTTCTTCTGTTT
The DNA here is from genome assembly GCF_048452985.1 of Bartonella sp. P0282. Classification (NCBI taxonomy): domain Bacteria; kingdom Pseudomonadati; phylum Pseudomonadota; class Alphaproteobacteria; order Hyphomicrobiales; family Bartonellaceae; genus Bartonella; species Bartonella sp. P0282. The sequence continues at coordinate 262,810 of NZ_WTFO01000003.1, read as the reverse complement.
GTCGATACGATTGCCCGCACATTGACGCTGGTTGAAATTCCGCTCGGCATTCTGACAGCCCTGATTGGCGCGCCGATATTCATCTTCCTTCTGGTGAAAGGGCGCACATGACAGAAGATAAGCTTCTATCGGTTCAAAACCTCACGACCGCCTATCGTAACAAAATTATCACCAATGATGTGAGCTTTCATCTTGCCGGTGGTGAAGCCATCTGCATTCTGGGAGCAAATGGCGAAGGTAAAACCACTTTGCTCAAAACAATTCTCGGAATTCTGCCTAAAAAAGCGGGAAGAATTTGCTATGGCAATAAGGACATATCCACCCTCACAATTGCCGAAAGGGCAAAATGCGTAAGCTACGTGCCACAAAATAGCGCGGGCAATTTTACCTTCACTGTGCTTGAAATGGTGTTGATGGGAAAAGCTTCGCAAATATCGTTGTTTTCAAAACCGACAAAAGCCATGCGGGAATCCGCCTTAGCCATTCTGGAAAAACTCGAAATCGGTGATCTTGCTCATAAATATTATCCGCTTATCAGCGGCGGCCAACGCCAGATGGTTCTTATCGCGCGTGCATTGGTACAAAATGCCGGCCTCATCATTCTCGACGAACCGACAGCCAGTCTCGACTTTTCAAATCAGGACAAATTGATGCGCCTGCTCGCAAATCTGAAAAAGGCCGGCCAAAGCATTATCTTCACAACCCATCATCCCGATCAGGCCTTCTATTTTTCCGATCGCTCGCTTTTGATAAAACATGGCCATGTTATGGATTATGGTGATACCGGACGGGTCGTCGATGAAACCAATCTTTCACGCCTTTATAATGCAGATATAGCCATTGCCGATATTAGGGGCAAAAAAATCACCTATATCCGCGATTAAAAAACAGGTTTTGGCGATTAAGCCAATCACCGTCCAGCTATTGCCGGTCATCTTCGAGATAAGGCTTGATATTTTTGACAATTTTTTCCAAGAGCCGCAAATTGAAATCAAGGCCGATTTCATTGGCAACCGGTATCATGATTGTGTCAGCAAGCCTGACGGCTTCATCCTTTTTCATAAGCTCGACGATTTCTTCTGAACTTCCACAATAGCCACCTTCAAAAACCGTGCGGGCTTTTCTGTGGTTCGGCCATAAATCGGCAAGCTTTGCACTCACATCGTGGAATTGTTTTTTCTCTGCTTCATTATCAAGCGGCACCAATTCGCGAATAATGGCCACGCGCGGTTTCCGTTTGTGTCCGGCTTCCTTCCAGGCTTGCAGATAATGTTTGATATGGTCCGGTTGATTGGCAAATTTGACCATTTTTCCGGTCTGGCCTGCTGTTGACGACGAGGCTGCACTTCCATTTTGTGTTTCACCGGTTTTAGCAAAAGTGCCAGCCTTCTTTTCCGGAATTGCCTTCTTTTCCGTCATGGCGTTTTTCTCCGTCATGGCTTTGTCAGTTTTCGGCCCGCTATTTCCGGCACTTTGCAAATTCAAACCGTGTTTGGCAGCCCATTCGGCACTACTAAGAGAACCGGAAGCCCACCAGATACGTTGCTTCAAACTTGGCGAAAAAGGTTCGACACGTGCCATTCTGTAATCGCTTGGATCATCAGGAAAAGGGTTTTCCAATTTGATATTCTTTTCGCCATTCAACAGATCAAGAAAAATTTCGGCACGTTTGATAGCCATGTCGGTTTCATTCTGGCCAGCTTCCGGTTGATAGCCGAAATGGCTCCACCCTTCTATCGCCGACCAGGGCGCGCCTCTCCCAAGTCCGAGCTGTAAACGCTCCCCGCAAATAAGGTCGGTAGCACCGGCAGTTTCTGCCATATAAAAGGGATTTTCATAGCGAAGATCAACAACAGCCGTGCCAATTTCAATTCTGGTTGTTCTGGTACCGATTGCCGCCAAAAGCGGGAAGGGGGAAGAAAAAGAGTTGGAGAAATGGTGAATCCGGAAAAATGCACTGTCAACGCCAATTTCCTCGGCAGCAACAGCCATTTCTATCGTTTGAAGAAATGCATCGCGTTGAGATCTGGTCGAAGATGTATCCTGCTCGTTCCATCGGCCGAAGGAGATAAAACCGATATTTTTCAAGATAGACACCGTGATTTTAATTCGTTATATAGTCGAGCTATATAACACTTCAAGAGCATCGTCAAAGGCACTCCTGTTTCCCGTTTCCGGCTCCGCAAACGAGTTTCAAAATCCTTACTGTTCCGAATTATCCGGCGAAAATAATTGCTCTATCGCTACAATTTTCAAGCAATCGGGAAGTTGAAATTCTCTTCATCAGATTGCAACATTATCTTCAATGAAATAAAACCTCATTTGAACAGCGGAAGGTTATCGGGAATATCATCGAGTTTATCACGATAGAGACTTATAAAAGTTTCAAGGTCACAAAGCGTTCCAAGATCGGAAGCACCACTTTTCGCGCTTTCCTTTTGTCCCGCTGGATTAGCGTTATCCTGTTTTTCGGGTGTTTTGGCTTTTTCTTGCCTCTCTTCCATTCTGTCTTTTTCATCTTTTCCGGATAAACTGCATTCCGGATTGGTATAAATTTCGCGGGCAATCGGGTTTTTCTCTGAAAGCGGCGTTAGGAACCGCCATTCATCAAGTGTTCGGGCAGCAAATGACAATTGCACGGCTAAGCGGCCGGTTTTGTTATTTTTATAACGCTTGAATATCAACATGCCACCGGGGGGAATATCGTCTGCCGGATAGGAAGCAAGTTTCCAATGAAAATCCAATATGGTTTTGATTTGTGAAATATTGGTGTCATGGCCGACAAATATAACAAGGGGGAAACTGAGTTCCGGAAAGCTCTCTTTGTTTTCCGCCACGCTACCGGCAGTAAGGCTATCGGTTATTTCATGCATTAAAATATTGCCGCCGGTTCTTGCAATTTCCATTGTATTGTCGAGAAGATCATATTTTGCCGCATGGAGGCTCATGAGTTTCAACACATCGCCCGCATTTTTTACGTGCCCGAATGCAACCTCTTGAAGGGGCAATCCTTCACTATATTGCAAGCGGATTGTTTCCGAAATTGCACTGGCAGCCGAGACCGGGCCGGTCAATTTGTATTTTCCGGATTTTGTTTTTTTGAGGCTCCATTTTTCATCCAGAAATTGGCAATCTTTCGGGTCTGTGCCACACACGGTTTGGCGCAATAGCGCCACATCACCGGCATATTTTTGTGCGGCTTTTTCAGGCAAGCCGCCCATGGCTTTCATCACTTCATTGTCAACCTTTTTCGGGTCGGGTTGCGCCAGCCCCATTTCCACAGATTGAAAAAGCGGGTCTTTTTTTTGAAGCGGCAAATGGCTTGGCGTTATACCGCATCCGGGAAACATACCGTCGGTTAAAGCTTGCGCTGTTGCAACAGTCCGCTCGATAGGGCTTGCCCAGATGAAGGCTTCATTTTTTTTCGGGCAAGGGTCGGAGAGTGCAAGGCCTTCGCTTTTCCAGTTTTCAAACATATAGCGGGATTGGTCAACAATTCCCGCATAGCCATGGCCGCTCAGATTGCCGTCGGGGACACTCCATCGCGGCCAATTCTTGCCGGTTGCTTGATCGAGTTTTGCGGTGTCGTTTTGCGGGCGCACACCATGGCGCATCAAAACCACCACCTTGTCCAATGTGTAATCAGAAAAATCCTCACCGGCTATCGCCTCCGGCTTTGATATAGACAAACTCAACAGCAAAACGACAATGAAAACCGCCATCAAGCGGCATATTTGAACCCGCAAAAAACGGATTGTCGCAATAGACATGTCGGTTGAATTTTTCATGTGCTAATCGCCTTCAAGCTCCGGCTTCAAAAATCGTCGTTCCTCTCGAAAGAATGTCGTCATCTATCGAAAATAGTTATTATCCGCTCTTTTAACAGGAAAAACGCAAAAACAAGCCGAATATTTCCCGCCGCTATTTTTGGGCAAAAGCTATTCCGCCTTTAAAAGATAGCATTCTTTTTTTCCACCAAGCACAAAGTGGCCGGAATGATGACAAGTCCGCTAAATAAATAATATGTAAACAACCACGAAACCCGTGCGAGAAAAAATGTGCGAAAAATAAATGAAAGTACAATAAAAAACAGCCCCCTGAGGAGCTGTCTTATTTGGTGCATATCTAGCTTGTTAACAGCCAGACCGCATTTTCTAATCTGTGAACATTAAATTATATGAAAATAACCAGTTGTCAATATTTTTTTATTCTTGCTTATTTTTTCCTCTTGTTTAAATTTTTCAATAATTTTGCGTGAGGGGAGCGGTTATGACTGCAGAAAATTATTCCAATGTTCGTTTTTCTTTCGATATTGGTACGAATTCTATCGGCTGGGCCGTTTTTCAATTAAACGACAAGCGGGAAGCGGTAAAAATTCTCAATGCCGGCGCACGTATTTTTAGCGATGGTCGGGATCCGCAAAGTGGTGACCCGTTGGCGGTAAGGCGGCGTGACGGAAGTTGAGATATTCGGCGACAGCGAGAGTGTGAACTAAGGTCATCATTGGCACTCGCCCCGAAAGGAGATGATTGCTCAACAGATTTAATCCGTCATTTCTCCTAAGTCTACGCATGCCAAATCGCCATGACTAAATCACAATGAAGTTGCGAATGGTCTGCGTAGTATTGGCAGACATATTAAATAGAGGATCGCGCCGACAATCCAAACCCAACCGTTCCATGCCCCGGCGGTGGCAGAATAGAGTGCTGTGAAGCCAAGCGGTCCTGCGATAGAGCTTAGATTGGTGAGGCTCGTTAGCGTTCCTTGCAAAGCCCCTTGCTTGTTACTGCTGACATTGTTTGAGAGCATTGCCTGCAAGGCCGGCATGCCAACACCCCCGGCGGCAAGCAGCAACAGAATCGGGAACACCATCCATCCCTGCGTGGCAAAAGCCAGAAGAACGAAGCCAGTCGCATCCGCAGCCATGCCAAACAGCAGCGTGCGCCGCTCTCCAAGCCGGCTTGAAAGCGGGCCGGTAACAAACGCTTGGAAGATCGCATGTGTTGCCCCAAACGCCGCGAGCGACAAACCAACGGTCGCGGTGTTCCACTGAAAACGGTCCTCGCCATATATGACCCATAGGGCTGCAGGCACTTGGCCGATCAGTTGAATAATGAAGAAAACTGCGAAAAGCGCACCTAGCCCGCGCAATGCATCATCCAGCCGTAACAGAACGAATGGTTTGATGCGAACCGGCTTTCCGGTCCCGCCATGGCTGTGATGAGTCTCCTTGAGGAAAATGCAGGCAAGCAGGAACGCGAACCCGTTGAGAAGGGCGGCGGCGATAAACGGGGCATGAGCAGAGATACCACCGAGCATGCCACCAAGTGCTGGCCCGGCAATCATGCCCGCCCCATAACAGGCCCCCATGTAGCCGAACCAGCGTGCGCGAGAACCTTCCCCCGTCGAATCGGCAATGGTTGAGGCTGCTACAGCTCCGGTTGCGCCCGTGACGCCGGACACGAGTCGGCCGATATAGAGCACCCATAAGACCGGCGCTGATGCCATAATCGTGTAATCGACTGCGGCTCCTGCAAGAGAAGCCAGAAGTACCGGACGCCGACCGTAAGAATCCGAAAGCTGTCCAAGCATGGGCGCGAAGACGACCTGCATCAATGCATAGAGCGACAGCAAGGCACCATAGTGTCCAGCGACCTGCTCTGCTGGCACAAGCTCACGCAGAAGCGTCGGAAGGACGGGCATGATGAGGCCGAGACCCATGGCGTCAAGACCCACGATCAGCAGGGCAATGATGGCAGAGCTGCGCACCTGAAACTCCAGCGCCGCTCAATGGAGCGACTTTATCAACGATAAGGAGATGGAAATATAACTTATCGGTGATAAATTGTCAAGCACTGGCGAAGGAACGTGAATGACCAAACTGGACAAGGGCACCGTGATCGCGGCGGCGCTAGAGCTGTTGAACGAGGTTGGCATGGACAGCCTGACGACGCGGAAGCTCGCTGAACGCCTCAAGGTTCAGCAGCCTGCGCTTTACTGGCATTTCCAGAACAAGCGAGCGCTGCTTGATGCGCTCGCCGAGGCGATGCTGGCGGAACGCCATACCCGCTCGCTACCCGAAGAGAATGAGGACTGGCGGGTGTTCCTGAAAGAGAATGCCCTGAGCTTCAGAACGGCGTTGCTCTCTTATCGGGACGGCGCGCGTATCCATGCCGGCACTCGACCGACAGAACCGAATTTTGGCACCGCCGAGACGCAAATACGCTTTCTCTGCGCGGAGGGCTTTTGTCCGAAGCGCGCCGTTTGGGCGCTCCGGGCGGTCAGTCACTATGTGGTCGGTTCCGTTCTCGAGCAGCAGGCATCTGATGCCGATGAGAGAGTTCCGGACAGGCCAGATGTGTCCGAGCAAGCACCGTCGTCCTTCCTGCACGATCTGTTTCACGAGTTGGAAACAGACGGCATGGATGCTGCGTTCAACTTCGGACTCGACAGCCTCATCGCTGGTTTCGAGCGGCTGCGTTCATCTACAACAGATTAGAGGCTTATGCCCCTTTGCCGCCCCAACTGCCACGACACCGATCCGCTTTGCACGATGCCCATGACCTCACGGCCGAGCTGGCGGTCGATGACCGGCCGCCACGGGACAAGGGAAATGAGCGGTATCTTGCCAGACAGGATACCGCCATTCACGAGGTTTCGAAGATTATTGCGCCGCATCGGAGCGGGCTTGCTTCCAGTCGTCGGCTAGACGACTGGCGACTTCTCGGTGGCAGCATCACGGGATCGAAGGAGCGCCAGCCCCAACGACACCAGCACTGCCATTGCCGTGGCGTAACAAATCACGGGCCACGCTGTATCGCCGTTTAACAGCGTCACCGCCAATGTCCCGACGATACTGACTATCAGGCTTTGGATGCAGAAGTAGAACGCAACCGCTGATCCAGCGATGTCGTCGAACTGCGCAAGTGCGCCGTTGGCGGTAACGGACACCGTGAAGACAATGCCGACCGCGACAACCCACATCGGCAGGATGAAGCTGAAAAATGACGGCGATCCGAAAAGTTGGCCGATCCCCAACAGGATCGCGCCGGAAACGAGCAACGCCATCCCGCGCGCTACGCATCCCGCGATACCCCATTTGGCAACGAAGGACTTTGCGAAGCGGGTTGTCGTGACCATGACCAGCGCGACAGTCGCGAAGGCCAAGCTAAATCCGATCTCGGAATAGCCGGCTTGGCCTATGAGAACACGGGGGGCTGTCGAGAAGAAAACGAAGAATGTGCCCATGCCGGCACTAAATCCGACCGTGTAAACCCAAAAGGCCGGACTCGCGAAGATCGGCAAAACAGATCGTTGCGTTCTGGCCTGATCCAACGGTCGGGTTTCATGCCACCTGAAACTGGCGTTTAAGAGTGCGAGCGAAGCCAGTGCAGCCAGTGTGATGAAGATCGCCTGCCATCCCCAAAACTCGCCGATCAGCGCACCGGCTATAGGGCCGAGCGCAGGCACGAACGCCAGCATCGAACTGAAAAGGCCGTAGATGACGGCACCTTCGGGACGATTGGCATATACGTCGCGCACGGTCGCGAAGGTGGCCACCAGCATGGCCGATGCTCCAACAGCCTGAACCAGACGAAACGCAACAAAGGCTAATGCAGTTGAAGAACAAGCCGCTCCCAGAGACGCAGCAACGAAAGCCGTTGCGCCTACAAGCAGGATCGGCCGTCGCCCGACGCGATCGGAGAGTGGCCCAAAGATCACTTGGCCCACACCGAGCATCACCATGTAGAGGCTCAACGTGAGTTGGATTATGGATGGAGTCGTGTTCAGGACGCCCGGCATCGCCGGAACGACTGGAAGATAAATATCCATCGCCAGCGAGGCGAGGATGTCGAAGGGAGCCATAAGCAGCAAGGCTGCCGGCAGCGTATAGGCCCACGCGGGGCGTGTGGTGGTCATGACGAATCAACCTCTCGATTAAGGATACCGGGCAGCGTCTGCTCGTCAGCAATCAGATGGGATTGGTCTTACAGAGCGCCGCAACAACAATTCTGATGTTGCGGCTTACTTGTCTGCTGACTTGGAATTTCCCATGCTGATGGCTCCACGATTACGAAATTGAATAGCAGCTCTTATCGAATTAGTTGTTGCGTTGCAATGCGGTATCGTTGGCTCCTATAGCCCCAACCCCCGCTGCCGCCCTAACTGCCACGACACCGAACCGCCCTGCATGATACCCGCGACCTCGCGGCCGAGCTGGCGGTCGATGATCGGCCGCCACGGGACAAGGGTGAACTCGTGGCTCTTTTCCACGATGGCGAACTTGCCGCTCGTTAGCTGGACAGTCCCGGTGAACTTGCCGCTGACACTCTCACCATCCTTGGCGGCGCGGAACGGCAGCGCCTTGCCCTCGGCCATCTCCGCACCGGCGCGCGCAACTTCCCGCTCGCGCAGGGTGGCGAGAAGATTGCGCCGGTAGAAGATTCGGCCGTCCCTGTTGCGCGTGGCGTCGCGCTGTTCGATATGATGCTCGCGGCGCTGGTCCATGGCTTCGCGGACCTGTTGCCCGAAGCCGGTCGGCGCAAGGTCGGCCGTTTCGCCATGGACCAATCGCCGGTCCATCCCCGGATCGAGGATGAGCCGGTCGGCAGCGACCCCGCTCCGTCGCAAGGCGGAAACCCGCGCCTCGAAGAACCGCACAATCTCGTCGAGCGCGTCTTCGGGTCGAAGGTGACCGGTGCGGGTGGCGATGCCATCCCGCTGCGCTGAGTGCATAACCACCAGCCTGCAGTCCGCCTCAGCAATATCGGGATAGAGCGCAGGGTCAGGAAATCCTTGGATATCGTTCAGGTAGCCCACGCCGCGCTTGAGCGCATAGCGCTGGGTTTCCGGTTGGAAGCTGTCGATTGAAACACGGTGCATCTGATCGGACAGGGCGTCTAAGAGCGGCGCAATACGTCTGATCTCATCGGCCGGCGATACAGGCCTCGCGTCCGGATGGCTGGCGGCCGGTCCGACATCCACGACGTCTGATCCGACTCGCAGCATTTCGATCGCCGCGGTGACAGCGCCGGCGGGGTCTAGCCGCCGGCTCTCATCGAAGAAGGAGTCCTCGGTGAGATTCAGAATGCCGAACACCGTCACCCTGCTGCGTAACATCGTTGCTGCTCCATAACATCAAACATCGACCCACGGCGTAACGCGCTTGCTGCTTGGATGCCCGAGGCATAGACTGTACAAAAAAACAGTCATAACAAGCCATGAAAACCGCCACTGCGCCGTTACCACCGCTGCGTTCGGTCAAGGTTCTGGACCAGTTGCGTGAGCGCATACGCTACTTGCATTACAGCTTACCAACCGAACAGGCTTATGTCCACTGGGTTCGTGCCTTCATCCGTTTCCACGGTGTGCGTCACCCGGCAACCTTGGGCAGCAGCGAAGTCGAGGCATTTCTGTCCTGGCTGGCGAACGAGCGCAAGGTTTCGGTCTCCATTGCCCGTCAGGTGCGTAGCGGTGACCCGGAAAATAAGGAAGCACAGGCCGCCCGAAAATATTGGAAAGCATTATTCGGAACCGCCTTCAAGCGTGACATAGCACAAGGAGGTGTCAACAGCCTTTTAAATTATGGTTACATCGTTCTACGTGCACTTGTTTCACGCGCCATTTGTGCGGTCATCCAACATTGGGCGTTTTTCATTCACATCGTGCCAATGCCTTCGCGCTTGCTGATGATTTGATGGAACCTTATCGTCCTTTTGTTGATCGCATGGTCTTCCACCTGCTTACTCAAGGAAAAACAAAAGTTGATGCCGGGGTAAAAACTTATCTTGCTTCACTTTCAACACTTGATTTGAAAAGTCATGTTGGAACTTCGCCTGTCAACCAGCAAGTTCAATACTTTGTACATTCGGTTGCGGAAAGTTTTGAAAAGGGCAAGGTCAAGTTGGCTTTACCTGATGAGCGTTCAATTTTTTCTTTGGAAAACAGTTCGGTTCAAATTGATGAGGCGTGGGGAGAAGATGACAATTATGACAGCCTATCTTGAACGTGCAACATCGGGTCCTAAACATTTAAGCGGGTATCGATTAATGTGGATATGAGTTACTTTCGACTTACCGGTAGACACAAGAAAACAGCGCCACGACGCAACGAAATTCAGACAATTTTTGTTGGATATTGGCTTCGAGATGAGCGAGTTCTCGAACTATCTGCGTTTCTGTAACGGAAAAGAACAATTTGAATCTTATGTCACGAAGATCGAATGCTCCTTGCCTGAACGAGGAAACGTCTATATTTTCCAATTTACCGACAAGCAATATGAAAATATCGTAAGATTTTCCGATCAAGCACGTAGGAAACGTCAAAAAAATCCCGCTCAACTGGTGTTATTTTAACGAAAAACAGCATTTTTTTTAAAAAAATGTCCACTTAAACCTTATAAAACAAGGAGTTAAGTGGACATCGGTTGTAACAGATTAGAAAATGCGGTCAAGCCGCAACTTACATAATCTTCATTTGTTTTTTGCAACTGTTGTAACAGATTAGAAAATGCGGTCAAGCCGCAACCAAATCTTCCGGAAAGCGCGGGTCGAATGAGTTGTAACAGATTAGAAAATGCGGTCAAGCCGCAACACCCGCGAGCAGCCTGTAATATGCTGCCTCGTTGTAACAGATTAGAAAATGCGGTCAAGCGGCTGTAGAATATGTTTTGGTTTCATCAGTGTTGTGCCGTGGATTGTTTGCCCTTTTCGTTCAAAGCATGTCCCGCATCACGTGGCAATGTGCGGAAGATGAAGACATCAAACGCGATATTATCAAATTGGTATCAAACGGTATTTCTAATGAGTACTCATCAGATTGGATGAAAGAATATCATCTTGAATGCACACGCGATTTGATAAATTCATGGCTTGAACAAAAAACAGAAAATAGAAAACAAGCAAGAAACTTTACTGCGGCCATTGTAGACGTAAAGCGTAAAACGGGCGTTACAGTTGAGAAAATTATTCATTAACAATAAAAAATATTAAATTTATAATAAAAATAATTTACAATAATAAAAATGTTTCATATCTTCTTCTTAAGAGAGAATTTTGGCAAGAGTTACAAGAGGCACCAAAATGAAACTTACTTCAATGATTGCACTGGCAGTAAAATGGACAGTTGAAGAGCGGCTTGAAAAGTGGGCAGAGTTGGAAGAGTGGAAGGAAGAAAGGTACAGATATTGCCTTAATCAAGCTATTAGTTCTGGTGATACCAATCGGTATAATAAGCTGTTAGCCACACATATTCCTGATTGCTAATATTTTTTAAATTCAGCAAAAAATTAAAGCCCCTTTTGATAGGGGCTTTTGTTTGTTTGGTTTTCTATCCAGAACCTTAATACTCAAGCGTAGGAATTTGGATATTTTTCTTTCATCTCGCTGTAGTAATTTTTCAACCGATGTAAAAAACGTGTTTTTATGCCTTGAGAAACACCGGCCTTTGTCACGTCTGGCAGATAAAATTTCATATAGCTATTTTCCGTCTGTAGATATTCGGTCGAATGTCCGAGTATTTTAGTAATAAATCCAGCTTTTGTCAGATTATTCGGACGGAAGAAAGCATTTGTAATTTCTACATAGATTGTCCTTATATCGGAAAATTTTATTTTTAGGCCTTCTGGCCAAGATTCACTAAAAAGCTGGTTTCTAATGATTGAAGCAATACACTTTGGAGAAGGTGTTCGCAAAAGATCGTTTTTAAATTCGTCCGGTGTCATTTCCGCCCATTCTTTGCCAAACGAGCTATTACGCATAAGCCAGTGTGCGTAAATGACATTTTTCGACTGCGTCAGTGTCGGGATTACATAAGTTTTGTCGAAATTCGTCCCGTCCGCACCCCGCGTCTTGGCTTGGCCGTATAAATTTACATGCCAAGAATCATATGCATTTTGTACAGGTTTCTTATCGACAATCAATTGTGCTGGAGAAAAATCTCCTTGGCAAAAAATCTCGACAACACGCCTACCGGTGAAAAGTGTTAGTAGAACGCCTATTTTTACCGCTTCTTCACGTGATAAGTGTTTGGATTTTTCCTTTGCTTCATCGAGCAGTGTTGACCACACACCGGAGTTGTAACAGATTAGAAAATGCGGTCAAGCCGCAACAAACGATTTCAGAGATCAGAACTTGGCCAATTATATCAGCCTATAAAACGCGATCAGGCTGCAAGCTTGGTCAATAAAGCCAATATTGCAGCCTGAACACGACAGATTAAAAAATGCGGTCAAGCCGCAACAAAGTGTCAATCACTAGTTTACGCGTTACAGTTTATCAGACTAGAAAAAGCGGTCAAGCACGGCCATTCCGAACGGGCGCTGTAGGGGACTGTGTTATTTGAGACAGATTTCCAGAATATTTGAGTCATGAAGAACTGACCGAAAAAAACCGCAATTGCTTGAAAAATATTATAAAAACCCGATTGCGGCTGAAAACGCGGAAAAAATCGTCATGATCTGACAGACTATCATTTTCGATCAATTCGCTATCATTTTAATATCATTTTCAATCAAAGTGCTATCAAACGGAACGTCAAGTGTAGCAAGGCCTTGCACTGATTACGCCGTTAGAATGTGACACGATATTTGAGACAAATAACTGTTTAAGGTGGGAAATTTTGAATGAAGTTACGCGACGTTGTTCCCACCTAAAATATATACAATAATAACAAGGCGTTAAGGTGAAAATCTTTAATGCCTCGATTTTATTGAGGTGGGAACAGAAGAATTCACTTTTTTTCAGCTTGCCAGATAATTTCGGTAGCTTCAATTTGAGCCATACCTGATGCGCTTTTTTTTGCGATGCCATTTATGACAGCCACGCAATTATCTTTCGGACGGGAATTGCCGCACTTTTGTAAACCATAAGACATTTCTTTTTTTGGAAGTTTGTTCGGCAATATGGTAATAGCCCCAGCATTCCCTGTCTCTGTTTTAACACGGCAAAGAAAGCCATCAATCGAAACGTTGCTTGCTTCACAATCGTCGATCTGGACAGACTGACCGATCAAATTTTCACATTCCAGAAGATAATCAAAAGCAGACATCGTTTTGAGTTCATCGGCTGAAGCTATGCCTACAGTCAAAATAGATATTGCTATAAAAATTCTCACTCCACGCATTTTATCCCTCAGTTTCCTATTTATTTCTCTCTGGTATCTCTTTTCAAATTTTCTTCATTTTTATTAATATTGAAGGTATTAATATTGCCGACAATGATTTGAATCACAGTTCCAGTTACAGTTTCATTATTCGTCTCATCAGTGTGGTGTTCAAAAGCTTTTGCGAGTTTCTCGTGTAATTCATCCCAACCGTTCATTTTTGGTCTCCCTACTTTAATCTGGGAAATCATGATATCATTTGGTCAAGAATTGTTTTATTTTGCGGCTATAAGCCGAATAATATTATCGGCATCTGTAGCATCATATTTTTCACCGCTTCCAAGAATTTTATAAGCAATCGCTATTAATTCTGCTTTGGAATTGGGCTGTAACGTCTTTTTTACTCTTTGCAATCCTTCCTCGACCGCTGAAATAGCCATAGTTAAGCGTTCGTTATCAATCATTGTATCAGCACCATTTAACGTCATGTCGCCGGCACCAGACAAAAGCCAGTTGATATTTATTCCATATAATTTTTGATATTGTGCCAAGGTTGGAGCGTCCGGCGCAGAATCACCCCTTTCATAATTTGCGAGAGTTTTTGCATTTATACCCAAATTTTTAGCAAATACATCTCTGTCTAGATTACCGTTTCGTTGACGAATTAATCTAAGCCGTTGACCTAAAACAGTTTTTATTCGTTCTGGGCGCGCCATGTCAAAAAGCAAAAAATAGGTTTACAAAACCCAAAATTTGCCTTAACCTCCTTTATTATAAACCGTGATTACGGTCTGTATTTATAATCCAACTACCAGAAAAAAAGCGGGTGCTGCTACAACCGCTTTTTGGGAGATTAAGTAATGAGTAAGCCTAAGTTAGACTGGCCAGGCATTATTGCCGAAATAAAACGGCGGGGCTTTAGTTTATCCGAACTTGCCCGTGAAAACGGCTATCACCCGTCTACGTTCGTTCAGGTGAAAAACAAGTGTCACTATAAAGCACAATCAATAATTGCGGCTTGTATAGACCAAGATCCCTGCCTCCTTTGGCCAGATCGTTACCTCATTAAAAAACCTCGTGTTCTATCTAACAGATATAAAGCGATTTTAGAAAGTAAAAAATCTAACGCTTTGATTGACATGGAGAAGGCCGCATGAACGCCCCTATGTCAACAAAATCAATAGAGCCTGACAAGGTTCTATCTGATCGCCTCGTGCTTGATCTGGAAATCAAAAAAATTGTGGTGCCAGAAAATCGTGCTAGGCATGTGAACCCAGCCTATGTTGATGCGTTGGCCGGTTCGATTAGAGAACAAGGCTTGCAATATCCGATCAAGGTGCGTGAACAGGAAGGCAAGCCGGTGCTTGTATCCGGCCGTCATCGCCTTGAAGCCTTTATTCTTAACGGTGAAGAACGCATTCCGGCGTTGCTTTCGACCGCAAAGAATGAGCATGAGGCGCGGCTTGAAGAAGTCACTGAAAACCTTATACGTAACGAGCCTAAGGGACTTGATCGCTGCCAACATCTTTATGAAATGAAGCTTGCTTATGAGCAGTTGCATCCCGAAACAAAGGCGGGTGTGGCTGGTGCAAAAGCACGCCACGGTTCTGCAAACGAAATTTTTTCGTTTGCACAAAAGACGGCTGAAGTTTTGGGCATATCCAAACGTTCGATTGAACTGGCCGTGTCTGTTTGGAAAGGCCTATCAGACAAAAGCCGGCGCCGTTTGGTTGGCACATGGCTAGCCGATCATATGGCTAATCTGAAAATATTATCCGAGCAAACAGCGAAACAACAAGAGGCCATACTCAATCTGATTTTGGCGACACCGCCCAAGGCCTCTAATGTTACGGAAGCTTTGATGCTTCTCACCAATGGCTGTCTTCCGTCCGCCATCGAGCGCAAATTTAAAGCGTTATCAACAGGCCTTTCAAAACTGAAAGATGATGAACTTGACGTTGTGCTGACCCCGCAAGCTGAAAGAATTGTTGCGTGGGTGAAAGCCAAGGGGCTGGCATAATGAGCAAGCGCCGCGACATAAACACGCTTGATCTTTTCCGTGACTATCAACCGGAAGAAGTCGCGGCCAAGCTTGCGTCTGAAATTACAAAAGGGGGGACTTTAAACGTAAAAATTGCGCGCGTGGTTGCCCATGCGTGCCAACAATCGGGCAAAACACGCGAAAAAATAGCTCAAGAAATGTCGGAGTTTTTGGATCAAACAATCACAGTCAATATGCTGGATGCTTATGCGAGCCCAGCGCGTGAAAACCATAAAATAACATTAGAACGGTTCATAGCGCTGTTAGATGCAACTGAATGCGCCGGTTTATTGGCCTTTATATGCCAATTTGTGGGGTTTGTGGCGGTGCCGGAACGCTATGCGGATATTATTGAAGTCTGGCAAGCCGAACAGCAATTAGAGAAAATCAGCCGTCGCCGTGACCAGCTTCTGGCAAAAGTGAAGGGGCGTTGAATGTTTCAATCATTTTATTCGCCGCAAGAAATCGCAGACGCAATTGTCCGTCATGGGCTGAAAGTAATGCCCGGCACCAAGCGCGGCGTCCAGATTGCTATAAACCGTGAAGGCTGGGACAATTCACCTTTAGCCCGTAAAAGATGCGGACGTTCGGGTGGAATGGAATATCATGTTTCTTTGCTTCCTGTAGCATTGCAAACAGCGTTGATGGTTGAATACACAATGCCGTTCCGTCGCAATGAGGTTGCGAAACAAAAAAGTCGTGATCTGGTCAAGGCCGATCAAGTGCAAATGACTGATCTGACAGCTCGACAAAAGGACGTGATGAATGCGCGCGCTGGTGTCTTGCATCATATCAGTATGCGTATGTTTGATAAGGGTGACTCTCAGCGCAGTGCAATCTTGGCATTCTTGGCTGATCTGCAAGCCGGTCGGCTAGCTCCAGAATTAGCGGCGCTAGCTATACATGCCAATGATAAAGGGCGTGGCCTATCACGTGGCACAATTGCGCGTTGGTTTGCAATGCGCGAAGATGGCGGGTTGATAGCACTTGCACCCAAAAAAACCCGCGAGAAACAATCCGTGCCGGTTTGGCTCAAAGCTTTCTTGAAGTATTATCGCCATCCACAAAAGCCAAGCGTTGCGCAGTCCTACGAACGCTGGTGCTTGGATAACCAGGGCCAGACAATGCCCAGCTTGCGGCAAGTGCGACACGCGCTCGATAAGCTGCCAGAAATTGAAAAACAGCGCGGCCGGATGGGACCGCATGAATTAAAAACACTAAAAGCATACAAGAGCCGCGATGTGTCTGATCTTTTGGCCGCGTCGGTTTATGTGGCCGACGGAAAAACGTTCGACGCGGAAATCGCACACCCGTTGCATGGCCAACCATTCAAGCCGGAAATCACCACAATCATTGATGCGCATAGCCGCAAGATTGTAGGCTGGTCGGCTGCGCTGGATGAAAATGCCAATGCCGTCATTGACGCACTTTTGATGGCTGCACGCACTTGCGCAATTCCCGCCTTGTTCTATTCGGACAATGGGCGTGGATACAAAAATAAAAAAATGGAAGATGACTTGACCGGCTTTTTGTCACGGCTAGGCACAACGCCGACGCATGCCATTGCGTACAATAGCCAAGCCAAAGGTGTCATTGAAAACTTTAACAAGCGTTGGACGGTCTTAGCTCGTGAGTTTCCAACCTACATTGGCCGCGATATGGATCGAGAGGCTTCAAAAGTTGTTCACAAGACAACACGAAAAGATATTCAAACAAGCGGTATTTCATCTTTGTTGCCGTCATGGTCCGAATTTTTGGAAGCCTGCCAGAATTTGATTGATCGGTATAATGACCGGCCACATAGAGGTCTGGACAAGATGATTGATCCAGTCAGTGGCAAGCGGCGCCATATGACACCGAATGAAGTCTGGGCGCGGTCTGTTGCCAATGGTTTCACGCCTGATCTCATTGATGACGAGGAGGCTCGTGATCTCTTGCAGCCTTGGGTCATTCGTAAGACCCGCCGTGCTTTGGTCGAATGGTTGGGCAATAGTTATTTTGCAATTGAACTGGAAAAGTATCACGGGAAAGAGGTGATCGTTGCTTATGACATACACGACGCACAAAAGGTCGTTGTGCGCGAGATTGTCTTGATCGACGGTGAACGCAAGCCCGGTAAGCTGATCGCCGTTGCGCAATTTGAAGGTCACAAGACCCGCTTTGTGCCCTATAGTGCAGAACAAGCGGCAATGGAAAAACGCCACAAGGGCCGCAAGGCTCGCGCCATGCGCAAAGTTGATGCGATTGATGCAGAATTGCACGCAATCACTTTGGACGCTTATAGCGACCCCGTTATGCCAATGCAACCGATTGAAGCGCCGCGCCCCGTTCTGGTCGCAAGCAATGATGCGCCAATAGTGCAGCAAAACAATTCCACCACAGCCAGCAAGCGTCCGAATTTCAGGGACGACGCCGAGTATGCGCGTTGGCTTTTGGATAACCCTGAAAAAGTGACGCCGCAAGATCAATCGAATATTCGTGATGATCTTTTGGCAACAAAACACAATGCTGATTTTCTCGGTCGCCAAGGCGTTGATCTGGATGCCCTCGTAAAGCTTGCCCGATCTGCCGCCTGACGCCGGAAGTCATAGAGACAGAAAGACTATAAATGAAAAACGAATTTGTCGAAACCGAAAATATACAGCGTTTTTACAGTGCCTTGTCGGCATTGGAACGGCGCGGCGCACAAGAGGCTTGCTTGATGGCGGTCGATGGCTTGCCGGGACTTGGGAAAACGACAGCCCTGCATCGCTGGGCAATCCAGAATGATGCAATCTATGTGCGCGCCAAAAAGGAATGGACGCCCGGCTGGTTTTTGAATGATCTTTTGGGTGAAATGAATGTGACACCAATGCACTCTTATGCAAAGCGTTTTAGCCAAGCAATGGAAGCCATGTTGCAACGCCAGTCATTCATGGCACAACAACGGCAGACTTTTGCAGTTGTTATTGATGAAGCTGACCACATATCGCGCAATTCCCGCATTATGGAAAGCATCCGTGATTTTAGCGATCTTGGTGACATTGTTTTCATTCTGGTGGGGATGGGCAAGTTGCGTGACAATCTGACGGCGTTGCCACAGGTTGCAAGCCGCATCGCGCAATATGTCAGTTTTGATGTGTCAAGCCCGCGTGACGTGCGTTTATTCATGGATACCATTTGCGAAGTGCCAGTGGCAGACAATCTTGTCAATTTTGTCCATCAAGTCACGCGTGGTTTTAACCGTGAGGTCAAGGAAGCGATTGCCAATATTGAACGCGCCGGGAAACGCGGTGAATTTAGCAAGGATAATCCGATGACGCTGTCTGATATGGCTGGTAAGTTGCTGGTTAATGACCGCCGCACCGGCAAGCCAATTTTTGTGCCGGAGATTGTATGATGGCAGGTCAAGGAACAACACAAATCGCCATACTGGGCGCGATCGGAAAGGGCTTTAAAACCCTTGATGAATTGGACACACACTTGCCGATTGTCCGATCGGAAATCAGCAAGGCCGCCAGCAAATTGATTGAAAAATTATTGATTGAACGCCTCGAGCGCGGCCGGTTTCAGCTAACGGGCGAGGGGCGTGACTTTTTGAATGAGGGGCGCAGCATCACAAGTGGGCCGAATAAGCCTCGTCATATGTTGGCAAAGCAGCCGTCAAATACATTGCGCCAAAGAGCATGGAATGCCATGCGCTTTCAAGGTCGCTTTACAGTGCCAAGCATTAGTATGGTTGCAAAGACCGCCAAGGACAAAGCTCCGGAACACAATCTGCAAACCTATTTTCGATTGCTGCTTAACGCTTGTTATCTTGTAGAGCTCGGCTCTCGAGAGAAAGGTACGGCCGAAACGTCCAACGGCTTCAAAGTTTATCGGCTGATAAAGAATACAGGGCCGTTTGCGCCAATCTGGTCGAAAGGCAAGATGATTGACCGCAATAAGCAAACGGAGGGGGAACAATGACTTATTCGCAGCTTGATGCCCATGCTACTGCACTTTTGGAAACAGCGATTGATCGCTTGGGGTCAATCAAGGCCGTTGCGGATAAGATCGGTTATAAACGGTCCAGTCTTTCGTTGGCACGAGCCGGTAAATATCCCGGCGATACACACAAGTTGCGCATTGCCATTATGGAAAACCTGACCGGCCTTGTTGCCTGTCCATACCTTCAAAAAGAACTGACCGCAGCTGATTGCAACCAATACCGCAACCGGCCGATACCAACGAGCAGCCGCGCCGAGGTAAAACATTGGCAAGCCTGCCAGATTTGCGAATTCAACCCTGCCAAAAATGAGAGGAAAGCATCATGAAACATTTAAACACAGATTACAGAGTGCCAGACGGATTGATGAAATTGCATGACGAGTTTCTTGAACTTGCCCGCCATGGCGGCGTGTTTCTGACGTCCAGCGATTGCAGACGTATAGCAATCCAGTTGATCTATGAAATGGCAATGAACCCAAATGAAAAGGTTGTACCGCTTCCTTTCCCACTTAACCAAGCAACACCTGCCAATGCCAATGCGTTCGGCAATGAAGCCGCTTAAAGCTTAAAGGAGTTTGAACGATGGCAAAGAAAACAAAAAACGCGGCTTTGATCGCCGTGCCGCAAAGTCGTGATGACGTGGTCGCTAAAATCGCGAGAATTGGGGATCTGCACAGTCAACGGGATGTAATTAAAGCGCAGCATGACGAGCGCGTGCGGGAAATCGGCAAATCCTTTGACGAACTAGCGGCGCCCCTGAATGAAGAGCTCGCAAGTTTGACCGCTGGCGTGCAGGCATATTGCGAAGCGCACCGGAATGAGCTCACCAATAATGGGAAAGTAAAATTTGCGAGCTTTTCAACCGGCACAGTATCGTGGCGCACGCGGCCGCCAAGTGTGAGCCTACGCCGTGTGGAGGCAATCATTGAGGGTTGTAAACTTGCTGGTTTGGAAAAGTTTATTCGCGTCAAGGAAGAAGTCAACAAGGATGCCATGCTAGCCGAGCCGGACAAGGCGATGACCGTGCCCGGCGTTACAATCAAATCGGGTGGCGAAGATTTTATAATTGAACCACTCGAACTGAAAAAAGGAGCAGTGTGAATGGCACATTATTATGCATATTGTTTTCGAGACGGCGTTGTCGGATTTAGCCAAATGCTGTCAACGGTTCCCGAGGGTGCTTTAATTTTTGCAGAAGGTGAAGGACGGACCTTTAAGAACACTGTAGAAACGAGGTGTCGATTGGCTTATAACGGCCGCACTTATCTTTGCCCTGGTCTGCCGGAGGGTGACTTAAGCGGCTTTAGGATTTGGCATCGGTGGGCGTTCCCCGGCCAATCGCGCTTCCTTGATAATTTTCCGAGAGCGGCATGATGAGCGCGAACGCACAACAAATTAGAGCGATCCATGCCGAGGCCCGTAGAATCGGCATGGATGAGGATATGCGCCGGTCGTTTATGTTGCGAGAGGTCGGCCAACAATCCAGCAAAAACATGACTGAGGCAGAAGCACAAAAGGTTATTCTTGCAATGAAGCGTTTACCGGGCAATCGTACGGCAAAGCGGCCACGCAGTGCGTCTGTCAGCGGAAAATATGGTAAAAAACTGCAAGCTATGTGGCTGTCGGCCTATCACCTTGGCGTAATCAAGAATCCCGACGATCGTGCATTGATTAAATTTGCCAAGCGTCAGACGGGCGTAGATCATACACAATTTCTAACGCATGGCAGTGATGCAGCTAAGGTCATAGATGCGATCAAGACAATGATGGTGCGTGCCGGTCTTGATCTTAATCCATCCAGCTATCCAGCACGAGACGGCATGACCGAACTTTCTTTCTTGCAAGTACGTATTATTGCCGCGCAACGGCGCAAGCTCGGACTTGATGCGCACTTTACAACCAATGGTGATCTGAATGCTGAAATTGCGCGGCTGGGCGTGTTGGTGCGCGAGAAACAAAAGGCGGCGGCGTGATGGCAAGGAAAAAGAAAAATACGCGCCCAAGTGTTAGCGATGATGATCATGATTGGATTATCCGAAAACATGCGATGTTGCTTGATAAAATTCACAAGGATCTCGTGGCAGACGGTTTTTCTTTTGCTGCAAAGAAAACACGGTTTTGGGTGAGAAAAGATAACGGCATTTCTTGCAGATTTTTTTATGTAAAAAAAGATGAGACATTGATTGAAGAAAAATCCGTTTTGACTCGTCTTACAATAAAGCAACAAACCCTATTCGTTGATTATGTTGGTATTAATACTAGCTTTACGGTGAAGATATGATTGACCGCAGCCTTGACATACCGCTGGATTGTCTTGCGCCCTCTGTCGAGGAAGTGGCATCAATTTGCGATATGGAAACGGCTTTGCGGCTGGTTGAATACTTTGGCGGCTGCCGGTTTTGGGTGCCACAAAAATGGCGTGAAGATCATGATCTGAATGTCATAGGCGAAGCCAACGCCAAGCTTTTGATTGCGCGGCTGGGCGGGGATGAACTCAGTATACCAATTCGTCCTTTTACAAGTTGGGGCTTGCATAAGCTTGTAAATAAGTTGATAAAGACAGGCAAGTCGCAGCGAGAAATTGCGCAGGCTTTGAATATAACAATGCGTGCGGTGCGATGTATTAAAACGCAACCCATGCTGAACAACGCGCGGTTGGGTCAAAAGATTGTAACAAAAGACCCACGACAAATTGACCTTGAAGATTATCTAAAAAAATCGGCCTGACACGGGCATGTTGCCCGTGCTCATAAGAACTAGCTTTTGGCATGATCGACCAAACGAAAGGTCGCAACCATGCTATACAAAGCTGATATTCTAGCAATTTGCCCAAATGCCAAAGCCCACATTGTCGATGCAATGGTCGCAGGCGGTTATAAAGGACTTTGGGAACGCTTTGGCATTACAAGCCCGATTGCTCAAGCAAAATTTATGGGGCAGATTAAAGTTGAGAGTGCTGGTTTAACGCGGCTGTTGGAAAATCTGAACTATACCGCGAAAAGACTATGCCAGGTGTGGCCAAAACGTTTTAAAACACTGGAAGACGCACAGCCCTATGCCAACAATCCGCAAGCGCTTGCGAATAAAGTATATGGCGGGCGTATGGGCAACACCAAGGAAGGCGATGGCTGGCGTTATCGCGGTCGCGGGCTGAAACAGCTAACAGGTCATGACAATTATGAAGCTGAAGGCAAGGCCTTAGGGGTTGACCTGATCGGCAACCCTGACGAAGTTGCAAAGCCCGATATGGCGTTTTTGACCGCGCTCTCATATTTTCAGCGCCATATTGGAAAGTCTGCTGAGACGGCCAGTGTTGAAACAGTGACGATTGCAGTCAATGGCGGTACCAATGGCCTAGAAGAGCGCGAGATTGCCACTGAACGTGCTTTTGAAATTCTTGCCCCCGGTCGTATGAAAATAAGATTGTTGGAACATGGTTCTAAAGGGCTGGATGTGGCGCTTTTACAAGCGCAACTTGTAGAACTTGGCGAAAATATCAATGTTGATGGTGTATTCGGAGACGCGACTGAAAAAGCAGTGAACCGTTTTAAAGCACTGTACGGCCTTCCGAATGATGGCGTTTATGATAGCGCGATGCGCAATGAGGTGCAGATTGCTTTGCAGACTGAACGTCTCAAGGCTGACCCGACTATCGGCCAGGAAAATAAACCGGGAACTGAACAATCCGAACAAGTACAGCCTTTGCCAGACCTACCGATTGATGCTGTCATGACCTTGGCTGCTAATATTGTTACCGCCCAAAATGGCAATGTGATGGGAATGAATAGTATTTCATTGTCAAGCGACGATTTTGCCAAGATTGCAAAGATCAAGCGCACGGCAACCGTTCTGTGGGGGCAAATCAAAGACCTTGGGGAAAGCCGCGAAACAGCGGTCGCGTTAACAAATCTCGAGACAGCAATCATGTGGGCAACAAAATCAGTTGCCCGTCAAGCCGAAAAACATGGAGCTTAATATGCGTTTTTTCATTTTCCTTTTGGTTTTGCTGTTTCCAGCCGCAGCTTTTGCCGCTGACACGACTCTATCGCTGGCACCAATAACCAATACATTGATTGACTATGCCGCTGTTGCGGTAGCAGGCATCATTGGTTGGGCTGTCACTCGTATCACCAATGGTTTGCGGAATTTTGTCGGTATAAAAATCGACGACGCACAACGGGCAGTTGTGATGGGGGCGGTTGAACGCGGGGTAAATTATGCGTTTGACAATTTACGCGAACATATTCGTGTAAAAGGTGCAACAACCATTGATGTGCGGTCATTGCTTATAAAAACTGGCCTTTCTTATGTTCAAGCCCGCGTACCGGATGCCCTAGCCCACTTCAAACTAAGGCCGGTCGATGTTGCCGATATGCTGGCGGCCAAGCTTCAAGAAAAGGGAATGCCTGATGACATTGCCGCTCTTATAAATAACAGTGCAAGGCAGTGAGATGGAACCCTCGGAAATTCAGGTATGGTTTGCCATTGGTGTCGCGGCATTAAGCCTCGGCACGACAATATATAATTTATTGACCTCTGGAAGCCGCAAAAATGAAAAAGAAATCCAGCTTTTACAAACGCAAGAAAACGAACTGGTAAAGCGGGTCGACTATCTGGAAAATGCCTTAGCAAATTTGCCTGATCGTGATGCCGTCCACCGGATAGAAATTGCACTTGAAAAGATGGGTAGCCAGATAGGTGTTCTGGACGAACGCCTAAAACCAATCTCTTCGACCACCAACCGATTGAATGAACTATTGCTGGATCAAGCGAGGAAAAACCTATGAGTCTTGATAAATCGCGTTTCGCACAAATCGTCAATGAGGATGCCCGCCTTAACATTCTTGAAGCCTTGAATATGCAGCCTAGCGGCCAATTGAATGAAACCTTGCTTGATGAAGCCTTGCAACGTTGCGGTCATAACCGGTCGCGCGAATGGGTACGCCAGCAATTGAAGTGGCTTGCCGAGATGGGCGCGGTTACTCTGGATGAACCGGGAAACGTTCTTGTTGCCACACTGACCCGCGCTGGTTTCGATCATATAGAGCGAAAAGCTTTTCTCGACGGGGTCAAAATTCCGCGTCCGGAGTTTTGAACCATGGCGCATGATGATGCCACCAAACGTGAAGCCCGCAATCTCTTTGTTCATAAGCGTTTGGCTTTGACCAATATTGCCGCGCTGACCGGCGTTTCTTTGCCAACCATAAACAGATGGAAGCGCGAAGCTAAAGAGGACGGCGATGATTGGGACAAGGTGCGTGCCAACGCATTGGTTACGGGTGATGGCTATGCCGTTTTGATTGCTGCTAGTTTGGAAGAATTTGCGCTTCAATTCCAAAGCACGATGGAAGCATTGAAAGATGATCGTGATCTATCAGCAAGTGAGCGCGTCAAACTGATGGCGACGCTATCAGACGCTTTCAACAAAACGGTTGCAGCCGCCAGCCGCAGCGCGCCGAAACTGTCAGAGCTGGGCGTTGCCTATGATGTTCTAAAGCGTTTGGCAGAATTTGTTTCTCGGAAAAATCCGGAACAAGCCGACGTCATTCTTGAAATATTGGGGCCGTTTGGTGACTATTTGGCCGAGGTCTATGATGGCCGATAATCTTTTGCCCAATAGCACGCGTAAATTCAGCGCCAAAGGTTTCAAGGATGAACTTGAAAAACTGGCCGAGGCAATGCGCGCGCGCATTGAGGTGGAAGTGGCGGGTTTTGATCCGGATGAACAGGCCAAGGCGCAGCGCATAAAAAAAGCACTCGATCTCGAAACAGGTTTTAAATTTTTTGCCGAAACTTACTTTCCTCATTATCTGACGAAAGCCCCAAGCCTTTTGCATAATGAAATTTTCAAGCTGGTACCGCAAGTTGCACAGCAAACAAAGGGAGCAAAAGAGCTGTTAATCGCCCCGCGTGGCTCGGCAAAGTCGACACTGATCTCGATGGCAGCGCCGATCTGGTTAGCATTGGTTGGGCTGACCGGTTATACGATTATTGCGATGGATGCTTATGCGCAGGCCGCGCTTGCGCTGGAAGCAATAAAGGCGGAATTGGAAGAAAATCCGCGCCTTGCCTATGACTTTCCCGATCTGGTTGGCAAGGGCCGATTGTGGCGAGAAGGCGAGATCACTTTACGTAATGGCGTGCGTATAGAATCTGTTGGCGCGGGCATGAAATTACGTGGTCGCCGCCATGGCGCAAAACGACCGGATTTTGTGGTGCTGGATGACATTGAAAACGACGAGAATGTGCGCTCACCGGAGCAACGCGACAAACTCGAACAATGGATTTTAAAGGCTGTCTCGAAATTGGGTCAAGCTGACGGATCTATGAAGCTGTTTTACATAGGTACTGTGTTGCATCACGATGCCGTCATTATCCGCATGTCAAAAAAACCCGGTTGGCATGTGACGCGGTTTAAAGCATTGATGCAGTTTCCGGATGATTTGGCGCTTTGGGATAGGTGGGAAGAAGTCTTTCGCAATGAAGACCAAGCCGCCGCGCATCGTTTTTATTTGCAGCACAAGGCCGCAATGGACGAAGGTGCGGTTTTAAATTGGCCTGCTATGCAGTCACTTGAGCAGTTAATGATGCAACGCGCTGAAAGCCGGATTGCCTTTGCGAGTGAACAACAAGGCGAGCCGGTGAGCGAAGACGCGCCCTTCAAAGATTTAACCTATTGGGCACATTTGCCGGAGGGGCTTCTCTATTTTGGTGCAGTTGACCCAAGCCTGGGAAAAGCGGGTAAAAGTCGTGACCCATCGGCTATTTTGATTGGTGCGTTAGACCGTTCTGGGCGTGCGCCGAAGCTTTACGTTGTCGAAGCCTCAATCAAAAAGCGTTTGCCAAGCCTTATTATTGCCGATGTCATACGTTTTCAAAAACAATATAAATGCCAGCTTTGGTTTTTCGAGGCCGTGCAGTTTCAGGAATTTTTTCGAACGGTAGCGATGGAACAGGGCCTTGCAGAAGGCGTCTATATTTCCGCAATTGCCATCAATCACACAAGCGACAAGAAAATGCGTATTGAAAGTCTGGAGCCTGCCATAACAAACGGTTCCATTCTATTCCATTCCAGCCAAACGACATTGATTGAGCAATTGACGCATTGGCCAGCCGCCGATCATGATGACGGACCGGATGCTTTGGAGATGCTTTTTAAAGAGGCAATAGGCCGTGGTGCCGTTACTAATCTTGATGACATTCATGTTGCGGCGACGGGCCATTATAACGATCTGACGAAAGGGTGGCGCCTATGACAAAGCGCAAGAATAAAAGACAGACCACAACAGCCAGTCAGCAAATAACATTAAGCAAGGAAACCATGCGGCTTATTGCAACAGTTTCCAATGATATAACTGTGCCGAACTATACAACTGTTTTGCGCCCGCAAGATGAAACATTGATCGCAAAAGGTGGCGGCAAAGGTATTCGGCTTTATGAGGAAGTTGAACGCGACGGACACGCCAAGTCGGTTCTGGAAAAGCGGATTGCAAAAGTTATATCACGTGAGTGGGTGGTAATGCCTGCCGAAGATGATGATCCGCAGGCACAAGAGGCGGCTGAGCTGGTCGAATATGCTTTGAAGCGATTTTCTTTTGACCGTGCTTGCAAGGATGCCTTAAGCGGAACGTTGTTCGGTTATAGCGTCGGCGAGATTGTCTGGCATGTTCGCTCCGGTTTAATTTTGCCGGAGACAATCAAGAAACAAAGGCAGGCGCGTTTTGCTTTTGATCGTGATTGGAAATTGCGGCTTTTGACACCCGAAGCTCCGTTTGAGGGGATAGAGCTTCCTGAACGCAAATTCATTGTCTATCGCCATGATGATGACGGTTCCGATCCCTATGGCCGTGGCCTTGGTCGCATATTGTTCTGGAATGTCCTTTTTAAAAGAGAAGGCGTAGCGCTTTGGGCACATTTTCTTGAAAAATTTGCCGCCCCAACACCTATTGGGAAATATCCATACGGCACACCTCCGGACGAGGTAAACCGATTAACCACATTGTTGGCCGATATGGTGCAGGCCGGTGTCATTGTTGTTCCAATCGGTACCGAAGTTGACTTTATGGAGGTCAATAAAAGCGATACGACGTCTTATGAAAAATGGTGCCGGTTCTGGAATGAGGAAACAAGCGTCACAGTTCTGGGAGAAACCTTATCAACCGCCCTTGATGGTGTGGGTAGCCGCGCCGCTGTCGAGGGGCATATGGAAGTGTCTGACGGTGTGGCAGACAGTGACGCCGATGCACTTTGCGAGACTTTGAACGCTACAATTGTTAAATGGATTATTGACTATAATTTGCCGGGGGCGCCATACCCCACTGTTTGGCGTCCGCGTACCAAAAACGAGACGGCAATCGAAGAATTGAAAAAGAAGCGCGCTGAACGTCAAAAGGCCGAGATGGATAATTTGCAAGCAGCTAAACAAGCGGGCTTTGTTCCGGCTGTCGGCATAGCAAAAACCTATAGCGAGATTTTCGATAGGGAAATGATTGCAACTCCTATTGCTTCAAATAATGAGGGGCAAACGGACACAAGCTTCGCCGCACCCGATAACTCAGATCACCCCCATGACGATCATGGCTTGACGGCATTGGTTGATCAACTGGAAGAAGCCGCACAACCGATTTTTACCGGCTGGATTGATCTTATAAAAAAGGAATTGAAAAAGTCGGTTGACGCCGGCGAAGATCTTGCGGCGTTTGCGCAACGGCTTTTAACGCTTTACCCTGAATTTGCCTTAACGCCTTTTGCCGACGTTCTGGGGCAAGCCATGCTTGCCGCCGATGCAAAAGGCCGGGCGGATTTGTTAGAAGAAAGCGCAGACGAATGAGTTTTCTAACGCCCTTCAAAGAAGCCATTGACTATTTCCGCCAAAAGGTCAGGCAGCCGACAAAACATTGGCGTGATCTCGAAGGCCGTGCGCATGACCGTGCATTTGTTATAGCCGGTGCTACAAAAGATGCATTTTTGAACGACATGAAGGACGCACTTATTGATGCATTAAAAAACGGAAAAAGGTTGGAAGAATTTGCCAATCAATTTGAAGCCATTGTAGCCAAACACGGCTGGACCGGCTGGACTGGCGAAAAAACACCGAAAGGCCGTGCATGGCGCGCCCGTGTGATTTTTGAAACAAATATTCGCACTGCATATGCTGCCGGCCGTTGGAAACAAATGACTGATCCGAAAATGGTAAAGGTGCGGCCTTTTTGGCAATATAAGCATGGCTTTTTAAGATCTCCAAAGATGCCACGCCAAGACCATGTTGCGCTCGACGGGATAGTGCTTGACTGGAACAATCCGATTTGGCGGGTCATTTACCCGCCAAACGGCTGGGGGTGTTCGTGCGGTGTGCAGCCGCTATCACGCCGTCAGCTTGAACGCTTGGGCAAGACAGTGCCAGATGAAACGCCGGTGTTGACGTATCGAAAAGTAAAAGATCCAAAAACAGGTGAAACGCTTGAAGTACCGAATGGCATCAGTTTCGGATGGGATCATGCCCCCGGTGCGGATTGGTCTTCAGGGCTCGTACCGCCGGAATTGCAAGACGAACTCAATCCATTGCGCAGTGCATCGGATCCCCTGCAACGCCGCCCGCTCCGTGATATTGCACAGCCGTCAAATGTTGGCTCGCTGCCAGATGGAAAGCCAGCGGAATATTATGTTGATGCGATCCTTGCACTTGTTGGCGCAAAACGTGGAGAGAATGGCGCTGTTCTGATACGTGACAAAGCTGGATATGCCATTCCTGTCGGCGAAGCGATGTTTAAGACAGCGACAGGTAAATGGAAGTCATTAAAAAGAGGCCGCGCGCAGAACCTCTTGAAGGCTTTTCAAGCGTTAATAGATCCGGATGAAATTTGGGTTGACTTTGAGAATATGAAGACAACGGGCAGGCAAGTTTTGCGCCGCCGTTATTTGCGTTTTGAGGAAAAGACACCGGCAGTCGGTGTTTTTGAATGGGGCCAGGACGGGTGGTCGGGCACTACGCTTTTTCCCATCGATGACGTCTCATCAGGCAAGCGTGAAAAATACATAGAAAATCAACGACACGGCCAGTTACTTTACCGGCGGCCAACAAAAAAGGGCAATTCGTAACAATTGCCCTTAAGGTCTGGCCTTGGTGGCCGGTTACGCAGCATGGCCTTTCCACCTTTTAAGATAATATAAAATGGACGGAAAATCAAATGGCAGTCGAGATCAAGCTGGTTTTAACCGACGGCGAACAGCAACGTGTCGATCGTGTCCTTGATCACTTGTTGGAAAAAGCCAAGGATGTGAGTGGCGCCTTGGCAAATGTCGGTGAGGCATTACTGGAAACCACATTCGAGCGTTTCCAGACACAGACAGACCCGCAAGGCAATAAATGGCAGCCGTTAAGTGAACTCACAAAAAAATTGCGCGGTTCGGCCGGGCCAATATTGAACCGCACGGGGCGCTTGAAAGGTTCTATTGTCTATCAGGTCAATGGCGATGTTTTACAATTGGGACCGAACACGGTTGATGCGGCGGTTCACCAATTCGGTGCAACCATTGTTCCTAAAGATAAAAAGGCCTTGCGCATTCCGGCTGGTAACAAAGCAATCTTTGCAAAAAGTGCGAAGATTCCAGCCCGCCCTTATATCGGCTTTGGTGTAAAAGACGAACAAGCGGCCATGGATGCAATTGAGGATTGGTTTGATGTGGAAAGCGACCCTGAGTAAGAAACTTTAAATTTGCCCGCCAATGCGTTTTTTAATCCCATAGCGCACAATCTCACGGGTTGCACTGTTAAAGCGCGTGTATGCGCGTTAGATAGGCGTTAGATTCGATTGTAAAAATAAATCTTTGGCACGGTTGACGTTAAACGTCTTATAATGGCATAAATCCGATACCCCCCCCATCTAAAAATTTTCGAAAAAAATGCACAACACGGGCAAGGTTCCCGT
This sequence comes from Bartonella sp. P0282, assembly GCF_048452985.1. Classification (NCBI taxonomy): domain Bacteria; kingdom Pseudomonadati; phylum Pseudomonadota; class Alphaproteobacteria; order Hyphomicrobiales; family Bartonellaceae; genus Bartonella; species Bartonella sp. P0282. Next base: position 232,771 of record NZ_WTFO01000003.1, on the reverse strand, counting down.
GCCGGTCGATATGTGCTGTCGCTAATCTGGCGGCATGAAAAAAGATGCGCCCACAATTGATATAGAGGTTTTCCGGCCCGGTACTTTTCGTCCGTTAGGTGGAAATGCTCCTCTCTTTTTTACAAAAGAGACTTTGCGCGACATAGCGCGAATCTATGATGCCGATTTTGCAGATGCGCCGATTGTTGTCGGGCATCCCCGTACCGATGATCCGGCCAAGGGCTGGGTGAAATCGCTAGAATTTAACGAGCAAACCAATCGTCTTGTTGCCAAGGTCGGTGATCTTGATGCCGCCTTTGCCGATGACGTGAAATCAAAGCGCTACAAAAAAATATCCGTGCGCCTCTTTACGCCGGAGCATCCCGCAAACCCAAAACCCGGACATTACTATTTACGGCACGTGGGATTTTTGGGTGCAGCATCCCCGGCGGTTACAGGCTTGAAGTCTGTTAGCTTTGCCGGGGATGACGATCAACAATCAATCACTTTGGAAACGATGGATTTTGCAGATATGCCACAAGAAACCCAAACTTTACGCGCCCGCATTATGGCGTGGCTTGCCGATAAATTCGGCGCTGATGAAGCTAAGTCGCTCATGAGCGACGAAGAAGCCGACAAGCTTTTTGGCGAAGAGGTCGACAGCAATGTGAAAACAGGTAAGCCAGCCGCCACGATTGCGCCGGAAGAAAAACCGGATGCCACAGAAAAGACAGATGAAGCATCGAACGGTGTCGATGGTGGAGACGCGAAGAAGAAAAAAAGGCCTGATGCCGCTTTTGCTGTTCTCGAGAAAGAAAAAGAACTGGCAAAGCGGGAGGCAACCATTCGTGAGCGCGAGCGCGCAATAGCGCATGATGCCAACGTCAGTTTTGCCGATAATCTTATCAAGGAAGGCAAGTGGTTGCCGGTGTCGCGCCAGGCACTTGTCGGCATTCTTGATGCAATTGATATTGATGCCGCCTCTATCAGCTTCTCGGATGGAAGCGATCCGGCCAAGTCCTTGCGCGAAGCACTCATGAAACAGCCGCCCGTCGTTCCGTTAGGTGACTCTGTTACTAAAGATGGCGGGCTAGATAAAAGCGTCAGTTTTGCCGCGCCGGATGGCTATAGCGTTGATCCTGATCGCCTCGCCCTTCATGCAAAGGCAATGGCGCGGATGCGTGCCAACCCCAATCTCACCTACATTGAAGCCGCCGCAGCCATTGAGCGCGGTGAATAAAGGAGACACCAACATGCTGAAATCCACTGTCGCCGTTTTGACTTATACCATTGCCGCCGCCGCCGACATACAAGAAGGGCAGCTTGTCAACTTTGCCGATGCAGCGGCCAAAAGCACAGACGAAGTGCAAGGCGTGGCAATGCATGATGCGAAGAAGGGCGAAGCCTTGCGCATTACTGCTTCCGGTTTGGTTGATCTGGTTGCCGGTGCCACCATTGCCAAGGGGCAAAAGCTTGCCGCCAATGACACGGCAAAACCCGTCGCCATTGCCGCCGGTGCCGCCAGTTTTGGCATAGCGCTGAATGACGCCGCTGTTGGCGGCCGAGTAAGCGTTCTTATCCGTTAATTCATGAAATCCAATTTGAAAGGTCTTTTTTATGGGACAGATGACAAGCCGACAGGCACAGGCAATTGATCCGATTTTGAGCAATCATGCGCGGGGCTATACCAATGACGAGTTTATCGGCACGCAGCTTTTGCCCTATGTCGATATTGCCAACCGCTCCATGAAGGTAATCCGTTTTGGAAAGGATGCGTTTCGCCGTTACATTGACACGCGTCGCGCCCCCGGTTCACAAACACGCCGTATTCAATTCGGCTATGAAAGTGATCCGGTTTCTTTGCGCCAGGAATCGCTTGAGGCACAGGTGCCGTACGAGTTGCAGGAAGATGCAGGAAAGGTTCCGGGCATTGATCTTGCCAAAACGTCGATTGAAAGTGTGCAGGATATTATTGGACTTGGTCGCGAAGTCGAAATAGCCAACATGGTGCGTGATCCGGCCAATTACAAACCAAACAACCAGACAGCTTTTACCGGATCCGATAAATGGAGTGACCCAGCCTCAAAGCCCAAGGATGACATTAAGGAAGCCAAGGAGGCCGTGCGCCGTATGATTGGCCGCTATCCGAATATGCTGGTCTTGGGTCCGTCGGCTTTTAATGCTTTGGACGGCCATCCCGCTATCGCAGAAAAATTCAAATATACCTCGTCCGACAGCATTACCGCTGAAATGCTTGCAAAGTATTTCAATGTTGAAAAGGTTTTAATCGGTAAGGCTGTGGCACTGGATGAAAATGCAAGTGATGATGATGCAGCCAATGATGTTTGGGGCAACGATGCGGTGTTGGCCTATGTGCCAAAAGGTACCAATTACATGGTGCCGTCATTCGGTTACACATACCGCCTACAGGGCTATCCTATCGTGGAGCAGCCTTATGAGGAACGCCAGACAAAAAGCTGGATTTATCCGACCACGGAAGAATACCGCCCCTATATAACCGGCGCGGAAGGCGGCTTTTTGTTCAAAGACGTTGCGGAGGGTTAATCGTGTCAAGGCAATCAAAAAAGAATACCGCTAAAGCCGCAGGTGTTAAGGGTGAAATCTCAACGGACACAACCGAAGGAACTGGTGCGCCTGCCACCGTTCTTTCACCCGATGAGACGGGCCGCGCGTCCGGCCCGTCTGCAATCGCTGACACTGGCACAACACAGAAACCGGACGAACCGCAACAGCCCGACCGGCAAGGCGGTGGCACGAATGAAGGGGCAAACAAGGATGTCGGCCAAGTCGATCTACCCGGCAAAGCGGTTGGCACCGTTAAATATACGATTTTGATTCCGCTCAAATATGAGGGAAAGCGCCGCGTTGTCGGTGATGTTATTGCCCTTAATCTCGAAGAGGATGAAATCGAAATGCTTTTAAACCTTGGCTTTATCAAGGAGGCTTAAACGACATGGTTGCTCGCACGAAATATCTGGCCGCAGAGGAATTTGTCACCCGTTTGGGTGCAACCGAAGCAGACGGCCTATTGGGACAAGGCGGACGCGATAATCGCACGCTTGATCTTGATCGTGCGGCAACCGTTTTGCTGGCCGCCGACAATCTGATTGATGGCTATGTCAGCGCCCGGTATAAAACAGGCTTTGCCAAAATACCTGATCTTCTGAAAGACATTGCTTTTGATATTGCCCGCTACAAGTTGCGGGGCCAAGGCGGGCAGTCAAGTAATATGTCCGAGGTTGTGCGCCAACGTTACGAGGATGCGATTGCACAGCTTAAAGATATAAGCAATGGCCGCATGACATTGGATTCAAATGGTGATGGCTCACAGCCGGAGCCGGACACCCATGCACAGACGGTCAAGGGCTATATGCCTGAAAGCCGTATCAATAAAGCTTTGGAGGGGTGGTCATGACAGATTTGCCCCCAGAAAAGTGTGGAACGGTTTCCGGAAAAGACGAAAACAAAAAACCGGACATGCTGACGCGTATCGAGGATGCCATCATTAAAACCTTGAAAGCGCAGTTGCCACAAGAATTGAACCGCGTTGAATCCTTTGACGAGAACGTCGAGAATTATGATTTTCCTCAGGGCGATGGCGGCGCAGTGTTTACGCTTTATGCCGGTTCCACTTATGAAGCGGGCGATGACAAGCCGACAACGGCCTATGCAACACGCCGTACCTTGCGCTGGCAGCTTTTTATTCTTGTACGTTCATTAAACGGCAAGAACGGTGGTCTTATTAGCGCGCATGAAGCGGTTGAGGCGGTACGAAAAACTTTGCAAGGCCAAAGCGTTGCCGGTGCCACACCGTTTCAAATTATATCGGACAAGCTGGATGCCCGTATTGAAGGCGGCTGGCGCTGGGTGATGGAATTTTCCCACCATATCCCGTCGATTGCAGAAATTCGGCGCGACACCGGACACAATCCTTATCCGATCGACCAAGGTAACAAACCAATAGGAGAGTTTTAAATGGCTCGTTTCATTTACAAAGGGCCGTTTCAGGCCCGTACGATCAAGGACGGTAGCAAGACCGTTTTTGACGGCAACCTTGTGCACGGCAAAGCCGTCAATCTGCCGGAAAACCATGACGAGATCAAGGCAATGATTGCCGGTGGTTTGCTTGAAGCTATCGCTGCACCCGCCCACACACCAACCGAACCTAAAAAGAAGGAAACAAAATAATGCCTGAGAATTTTCATCACGGCCCCGAGGTTATTGAGCGCCGGGAAGGCGCGGGCATTGTGCGTGAGGCCAAGTCGGCGGTCACTATGATTGTCGGTACCGCACCTATTCAAGAAATCTATGATGATGCTGACAAGCGCAAGGCTGCTATCAACAAGCGCATTGTCATTAGAAAACCGGAAGATGCCGCCGCATTGTTGGGGCCGCAGATTGGCGGTGGCTATTCTATCCCCGAAGCAATCAAGGCCATATTCAACAAGGCACAAGATGGCCAAGGCGGCGGCACAATCATTGCCGTCAATGTCTTTGATCCGGACAAGCATAAAGACGAGAACGGAAAGCCTGACCCAACCATGGTAACGGCGGCCGAGATCACCGGCACAATTGATGCGGCGGGTAATGCGTCCGGTTTTCAACTGGCTTATGGTGCCTATAATGAGTTGGGCTATTTCCCGAAAATCCTGATCGCACCGCGCTATTCAACCCATGCCGGCGTGCGCACCGAAATGGACGTCATTTCCAACAAGCTTCATGCGGTCAATATTTCCGATCTGCCCGCAGGCATGACGATTGAGCAGGCTATAGCCAGCCGTGGCAAAGGCGGCGAATACAATACCGCGTCCGATCGGGCTATCTTGATGTACCCACAGGTCAAATCCTATGACCCGGTTTTTGATGATGTGGTCAATCAACCTTTCAGCCAGCATATGGCGGGTGTGATTGTCGCCACAGATCTGGCGCAAGGCTATCACTATTCACCATCCAATAAAGCGATGACCGATGTTGTCGGTATTGAGCGTGATATTTCGTACCACCCGGGCGATTATCAATCGGATACAAATGCCTTGAACGGCGTTGGCATTGTGACGGCGATGAATATGTTTGCCAACGGGTTTAGGACTTGGGGCAACCGTTCGGCCGCTTTCCCGTCCGATTTGTCGCAACGCAATTTTATACAGACACGCCGCACCATGGACATGGTGCATGAGTCCGTTCTTTATTACATGCAACAACGTGTAGATGGCATTGCAACACCTGCCAATCTGGAGTGGGTGGAAGCTGATGTGAATGCCTTTTTGCGTAAAAAGGAAGGTGACGGGGCGCTCTATTCGGGCAGCCGGTTCTTTTTTGATCGTGTCAAAACGACAAGCCGCGACGTCGCAGACGGTCATTTCTATTATCATCTTGATATTCAGCCCGTCTCTGTCATGGAGCGCCTGACGGTCGATAGCTATCTCGACCTTTCTATCGTGCGCAATGTCCTTGGCTTGGCCGCGTAAGCTTTGAGCCCTGAAAAGTGGGAACCGGTTTTCGGATAAGGCGAAAACCAAAAAGGAGTTGATCTTATGAATCCTATTCAAATAGGCCAAATCACCGATGCCGATGTTTATCTCGAAGGCAACCGTTTTGTCGGCCGTGTCGAGACGTTTAAAGTTGGCAAGGTTGCAGCCAAAAATGTCGATCATGAAAACCTCGGAATGATCGGCGCGGCGAGTTTGCCGAGCCGTGCGTTAGAAGCGTTGAACGCAACGGTCAATTTTAAATATCTTGACCCCGATGTTGACCGCGTAATCTTGAGCCCGGTTAAGGCTTTCTCATGGCAGTTGCATGGCTATGTCGATATTTTCGGCCCCGATGGGCTCGACGAAGACAAGAGCCATAAGTTGATCACTACTGTCAAAACGCTTTGCCGCGATACCGGTGATCTTGAATATAAACTTGGTGAGCCGACCCAACGTGAAGTGGAAATGACCATTCTGTCATTGGTTGCCAAGCGGTCCAATTTTTCAGAACCCGACATCGAATACGATCTGTTTAACGGAATATATCGCATTGCAGGCAAGGATGTCTGGCCGAAGTGATTAAAAAGGAATTAAAGCGCCACCCCCTCCCTGCAGGGCGCTTTAATGGGTGGGGCAGTCCTACGCTGTCTCGATCTGCCCCACCCGCATATTGAACAACCAAAAGAGACAGCAACCCAATGAATAACCAAAGGAGACAGCCGTGAGCGAAACAACCGAAACCACAAAGTCCGAAAAAGTCAAAAAATCCGGTGTTAATCTAACCCCGAATTTTCCGACCCGCGAACTCGTTTTGAAGCGCAGCGGGGTAACGGTGACCATACCGAAAGATTGGACGACGCGCGATACACAGGAAGCCCAGCGCTATGGCGCAGGTGATCCGGCAAAGATCAATATGGCACTTGTTCAACGCGTTTGCCGTTTTGACGGTAAAGCATGGACAATGGGTGATATTCAAGACCGGATCACAGGCCGTGACTATATGGCTTTGCTTGCCGAACTTTATAGCGATGATGACGAGGACGACGAGGGAAACGCATAATCCCCAACCCACTAGATATTGAATGGATGGTGACGCGGGGTTGGGAATTTCTGACATTGATGGATATGCCACCGCGTGAATTAAAATATTGGCTTGATACGGCGGTTCAATCGGCTAAGCAAGAAAAAGCCGCAATGGCGAAGGCAAGCAAAGGGTAAGAGGAGAGGACATAATCATATGAAGTTTTCCTTTACCATTAAAGCCATCCGGTACGCTGATAAGCATCTTTTGGATGCTTATCAGAACAGTTTGCCGGTCAATAAAAAATCAATAGCCAAGGAAACATTGCCATGAAATTTTCTTTGACAATTGAAGCTGTTGATAAGGCGTCCAAAGCCATTGCGGGCGTGGCAAAAGCCACCAAAAGCGCCAATGATGCAAGCATTAAAGGTGCAGACAAGGCGGCAAAAGCAACAGAGAAGGTCGCCAAAGCGCAAAGCCAAAATGCACAGGCGGCCGCCAAGGCCGCGCAAGCCACCAAACAGGCAGCACAGGCAAGCAAGGCCAACACCGACAACTCGATCAAACAGACGGCCGCCTTGGAAAAAGAAGCCCAAGCTTGGGCGAATTTACAACGCAAGCGCATTGACTGGTCGTCAAAAAAGGTTGCAAACGGCATTGAAAATATAGCCAACGGCGGCTTAGGTGTCATGAAATATGGCGTCAAGCTTGCCGGTGGTGCTTTGGCCTTGGGCGGTATTGGTTTTGGGCTAGGGCTGGCCGGTTCAAAAAAAGCCCGTGAATACCAACAATTACAAATACAGATGCAAGGTGTCACCGCCTCGGCCGAAGAAGCCGCCAAGGCGATGGAATGGGTTGAAAAGGCCAATATACCAGGACAAGGCGTTGACGCTCTGACACAAGCTTTCATTCAGGTAAAATCGTCCGGTATTGACCCGACCAAGGGCGCGTTGCAAGGCCTTGCCGATATGGCAACAGGTGCCAATAAGGGTATGGAACAGGCAGCCAAAGCCTATACGGATGCTTTGCGCGGTGAATTGGGAGGCCTGAAAGAGTTTGGCATAGAGGCCAAGAAAAACGGCAAATATATTGAATATATGTATGCCGGCAAAGATGGCCGCATGAAGCGTTATAAGGCTGCTGCTGGCAGCCGTGGCGATAATGCCGCCGCGTTGCAAAGGGTCATGGGAGCACGCTTTGGCGGTTCAAGCAATGCCTTTGGAAAAACTTGGGACGGCATGGTTTGGAAGCTTTACAACACGTGGGATAAAGTCCAGCTCAAAATAATGAATGCCGGTGTGTTCGATTTTTTGACAGGCAAGCTTGATGCTGTTGTCGGGCTGATTGATAAATGGGCGGCCGATGGCTCATTGGACAAATGGTGCAAACAGATTTCGGACGGACTGACACAAGCCATGACAATCGGCTGGGCAGTGGCTGAAACATTATGGACGGCAGGCGAAAAAATCTTTCATGTTCTTGACGGCATTTCCGGCTATGTCGGTGGCTGGGAAAATCTGGCAATGATATTGATTGCTTTGCCGGTTGCCCCGTCCCTTTTCAAAATAGCAACAGGCTTTTTTCAGGTGGCACAGGGTCTTGGCGGTCTGTTGCGTTTTGGCGGTTCAGCCATTGGCATGTTTGCAAAAATTAACGGCTTTACAAAAATTGGTGCCGCGTTGCGCTTGTTGGTTGCACCGATCGGGCTTGTGACCAAGGGCTTTATCAGTATGGGCATTGCTTTCATGACCACGCCGATCGGTTGGGTTGTGGCAGGCATTGCAGCCATTGCTGGCGGTGCCTATCTTGTTTATCGCAATTGGGACAAGATCGGGCCGTGGTTCAAAAATTTATGGGCTAAGACCAAGCAAATTTTTTCCAATTTTTGGGCTTGGGTTAAAGGTCTGTTCAAATGGGACAACGTACTGACGGTTTTATCGTGGGGTAAATATCTGTCGCCGCTAATTTGGGCTAAATATATTTTTTCTTGGGCGTGGGATAACGTCCTTAGCAAAATAAGTTGGGCTGATTGGCTGAACCCGCTTGAATGGGGCAATTTTATTTCTGAAATTGATTGGGCCGGTATTATAGATAGCCCGTTGGTTCAGATGCTTTGCGATAAAGTTACGGGTTATTTCCAAACGGCCATTGATAGCATTAGTAATATATTCAAAAAGCTACAGGGAGCATGGTCTTGGGTTAAAGGTCTGTTCTCGGGCGGTGAAGATGCAGCGGCTGTCAATATTGTGGCACAAGACCCCGCCGCCATTGCCGCTGCCACAGCGGAGGTAGACAAGCTGACGGCCAAGCTGGAAGCACTTTCCGACATTGAATTTTCCGGCGTCAATAGCGGATTAGCTGGTCTTCAAAGCAAAACAGCCGAAACGATCGCCAAAGCTGGCGGCATTGCACAAGCTTTTGCTAGCGCGATCAATACGGCGCGCAGTATTTTGTCGGCCACAAGTTTTGAAAGCCACGGCGTTGCTCTGATGCGTACTTTTGCGCAAGGTATTCGCAACGGTGCGGGTGCCGCCATTGCCGCAACCAGTGATGTGGTCGAGCAGATTCGCGATTATCTGCCGCACAGCCCTGCCAAACGCGGCCCGCTGTCTGATCTTGATAAAGTCCGTTTTTCTGAAACCTTAGCCACCGCGATGCGCCCGGCACCGGCGGTCAAAGCCGCCGAGCGGGTGGCGGCTGGTGTGCGCAGCGTATTATCTGAGGCTGTAACATTACCGCAAAAGTCCGCAATTTTTACGGGGACAGCTCCGACCGCTCTTGTTTCAGCGCGTGTAAGCAAACCGATAAGCGAAGGTTTGCCTGCCGGTCATAACAATGGCGGCAATGGTGGCGGTTCTGTTGTGCTGAACTTTTCGCCACAAATCAGCATTCAAGGCGATGCCGACCGTGGAATGCTTGATAAGCTCATGAGGGAAACATTAGCACAGCTTGAAGGCAAACTGCCAAAGCTGATGGATAAGGTTGCAGCCGCCAAAGCGCGTAAGGAGTATTAACGATGTTGCTATCTTACCTTGGTTCAATTGCTTTGGGCACCTTCGCCGCAAATGATTATATGACTGGCCCTACAGCCGACAAGGAGCGTTTCCGCAACACGTGGGCGCGGCATGATGTCATCCGCGGCAAGCCGGTTTTGCAGGAAATTGGCCGTGAACTGGACGAGCGCACATTCGATTTTTTCTTTGACGAAACCTTTTGCACGCCGACCGTTCAATGGGCGCGGCTTTGGACAGCTTTTCAGATGAAAACGCCAATGCCATTTCTGACACAAACAGGGTTCGCCGGTATGCGTTACGTGGTTGAAAGCCTCGACAAGGACAATTTGAAGACGACGAAACGCGGCGGAACGGTAGTGCGGATGGATTGCACCATGACATTGATTGAAGCCCCGCTTATCAACCCGCTAGACGCGCTTATCGGGCAAATACGCAACGGTGCTGGCTTGGGCGGTGCTGATAGCAAGCCGGGAGCAAAAAAATGAATAAAGTTGTGCAACCATATATCGAGCATTTTACCAAAGACGGCGACCGTTGGGACGCTTTGGCCTTCACCTATTATGAAAATGTCAGTCTGCAAAATGTACTGATTGCCGCAAACAGGGACTTGTTCCCCGCTTTTTCCGTGCCGGCTGTATTGCCTGCCGGCCTTTTGTTGAAAATCCCGTTGCTGGAAAAAAAGGCCACAGTGTCCGATAATCTTTTGCCATTTTGGAAACGTGGGATGTCAATATGAGCCTCAAAAACTGGAAACCGGTTTTTGGCCAAGGCGAAGGTGAAAAAATATGACACCACGCGAACCCGCATTTATTGTCAAATATCAGGGCATGGATGTCACCGCCGAGTTTGGTGGTTATACAACGGCTATCACCTATACCGATAAACGCCATGGTGAAAGTGACGAATGCCAGCTTGATATGCACAATGCCAGTGGCGAATGGATGGGTATTTATGCGCCACAGGATGGCGACAAGATGCAGGTCTGGTATGGCTACAGCGACGAGCTGGTTTTTGCCGGTGAATTTACGATTGATGAATGGTCCGTCACGGGTGACAGCAACGGCGATAAAATCAGCATTAAGGGGTTGGCCGCGCCCAAGACGCAAGCCTTGCGCACCAAAAATACGACAGCTTTTGAAGAACAAAGCCTATCGGAAATCGTCCAGAAAATTGCCGCAAAACATGGGCTGCAAGTCGAGGGCGAGATTGAAGATCTAAAGTTTCAGCGCATTACCCAAAACGGCGAGCGCGATCTGGAGTTTTTAAAACGCTTGGCTGATGATTATGGCCATTATTTTACTGTTAAAGGTAGCAAGCTTGTTTTTACCAGCCGCGACGGCTTGCGAGCGCGTGAGCCGGTGTTTAAGGTTGATCGTATTGCTGATGTCGGGCAGCTCTTGAAAAGTTATGATCTTTCTTTTGCTGACCATAAGGCAGCCAAAAAGGCCGAAGTCAAGTTTGAACACCCACGCCGCAAGGCATTGGTAGGGGCTGAAGCATCCAGTGCGGATGATTTAGGTGTGGTGACTTCAAGCGGTGATGTGATGAAGCTGAACGTCCGTGTCGAAGATGAAGAACAGGCCAAGCGCATTGCAAAGAGCAGGCTAGACCAAAAGAATGCGCAAAAGGTGACTGGCACGCTTGATCTCGTCGGCACCCCCACTGCCGTTGCCGGAAGCGTCATTGTTCTTAAAAATTTTGGTCTGTTTGATGGACGCTATCTGATTGTTGAATCCGAACACAAGAGTGAGCGCTCAGGCTATTCAACCAGCATCCAGATTGAACGGGCGACCGACAAGAATATTCAAGACGGCAAAAAAATAAAGAAGAAGGCCAAGAAAAGCGGCAATGCAGCCAATTCGTCCGATGGCGTTGATGATCTTGGCATTGTTCATGCCGACGGGAGTGTCACACAATGAGCCCCGAAAAGTTGCAGACTTTTAGAATAAGGTGAAGGAGATAAGTTATGAGCGGTCCGCGCCATGGCATTGTGCGTGAAGTCAACGACAAAGGACACGCGCGTGTTGAATTCCGCGACGCTGATAATGTCGTCAGCTATTGGTTGCAGCCGGTGCAGCCTTTGGCCTCGGGCGAACAGAGCCGCTCTTATTGCATGCCCGAAGTTGGCAGCCAAGTGTCATGCTTTGTTGATGAACATGCACAAGAAGGCGTGATATTAGGCGCAGTCTATTCGGATATAGACCAACCACCGACCCAAAACCCGGCACAAATTGTCAATGAATTGCGCGGCGGGCGGCGTGATTTGTACGACAAGGACACGGGCGAATATTTATTGGAACAAACAGCACCCCATACAATCAAGATCGGCTCGTCTGTTGTTGAAATTACACCGACTTCTATCAGCATGACGGTGGGCGGTGCCGGCATAGTGATAGGCCTCGGGGGCAAAATACAATCAACCGGCGATATGAGTCATAAAGGCAATGCAAAATTTGAGGGCGGCTCTTTACGCCACAATGACAAGAATGTAGGATCAGACCATCATCATGAGGGTGTGACGCCCGGTGGTGGCACAACTGGCGATCCTTTGGCATAATTTGCGCTCACGCCATAGGCCTCGAGGAGCGGCAAAAAGTTGCCGACGGCCTTGCGGAACCAAAAGTTCGTTTTCAAGACACATTTTTGACCAACACGGGCAACATGCCCGTGCCAGCATTCACGCGCACGCGATAAGCTTGCGCCATGATGATAGAACGCTCGGAAATCCCGTATATTCATTGGCAAAAGCGGCTTGTGGCTGCTGGTAGCGATATGTTGTCTGGTGAAATTGTCAGCGATTTTTCCGATATTGAGCAGGAAATCACAGTCATTGTCAGCACCATGATCGGCTCCGTGCCGACCGACCCGGCGAAGGGGTGCGATCTGATGCCGTTGATTGATATGCCGAGCGAAGAAGCAACACCCTTGATATGTCAAAAAATTTGGGATGCAATCACCGCTTGGGTGGTGCGTGTAGAGGTTGACACTATAACAGCGACGCCCGTTGATATTCACCATTGGAAAGTTACCATTCCATGGCGGCCGCGCGGCGATGTGTTGGCACAATTCAAAAACTTTGACTTGAATGTGCAGTTGGCCGGAGGTTTTGCCTATGCGTCATGACCGTGAAGGGCCTTATAGCTTGCAAACCTTGGCGGCTTTGCCCAAGCCATCAATCTTTGAAACCGACCCGCTTAAAATACGCGACCGGATGATCGACTATTTTGAAAAGCAAACGGGACGCAAATTATATAACGCACAAGTCGAAATGTACCTCATTGAAACCTGGGCTTATGGGTTTTCGTTGGCCATGCAGGAGGCACAGGCACAGGCGCTCGATTATCTTGTTGCATATGCAAGTGAAAGCGGCTTGACCGAACTTGCCGCAAACCGTTGGACACCGCGTTTGCCTGCATCTAAGGCCAGCGTGTTGTTGACATTTTCATTGACCGATCGGCGCAATCAGAACGTCCTCATTCCGGCTGGCACACGCGTTAGAGGTGGCAATGGCAATGACATCTTTCTAACGCAAGACGACGCGATCATCGGTGCCGGTCAAACGTCGATAGAGGTTTTGGCGTTGGCACAAAATGCCGGATCCCGTGCCAATGATCTGACGGCTGGCAGCATCACCACCTTTCTTGACCCGATTGGCGGCGTGCATGTCACAAACAAAGCGGCGCCTGATGGCGGCTCGGATATAGAACCGCTTGAAGCTTGGCGCTTGCGCATTGCCAACGCGCCAGAGCGTATTAGTCGCGCAGGCCCCGCCGATGCCTATCGTGAAACCGTGATGGGTGTTTCTAGCCAGATCGTTGATTGTGCGATTGTCCGGCCGCAACCTTGCTATATCGACATTTACGTTTTGACCGCCGAAGGTGATGCAGGAGCCGCCTTAAAAAACCAGGTTTTTGCCGCATTAGACCCCGAAACAATCAGACCGCTTGGCGACCAAGTGACGATGAAAAATTGTGATGCCATCACATGCGCTCCGCATGTCGTCATTTATTGCCGCGCTGCCGCTGGCGTTATCGAAGCCCAAGCCAAGACATTGGTTGACAACGTTAAAACCGCATGGCGCGAAAGGCTGGGTGGCATTATCGCACCGTCCGATTTGGCTGACCCGATCAAGCACATTGGCGGCGTCCTCGATGTAGATGTGCAGAATCTTGTCTTTCAGCAATTGCAGCCATGGCAATTTATGGCCAAGGCCGACGTAACAATCGAAATGAGGCTCACCGATGGCTGATGAAAGCAAGACCCGCCTTGACCCGAAAACATTGCCGCCTGCCGTGCGTGATGCTTTTAACGTGCCATTGATGGAGGCCTCGGCCGCGCTTTTGGATGGCGTTGATTTTCGGCTGGTTCTGGCCGAATTTATCGACACCGCACCCGCTGCCAGTCTGCCGGCGCTCACCAGAGAATTGTCCCTCGAGGACTTGATAGAACCGGGCTTGACCGAAGACGTGCAGCGCCGTCTTCTAAAACGTTGGTATGAGATCCATGAAGCTAAAGGGACACTATACGGCATTCGGCTGGTCCTATCTTTGCTCGGCATGCAAGTACGCTGGACGCAGTGGTATGAACGCGAGCCGAAAGGACAGCCTGGCACACACCGCGCGGTGGTGTTTCCTCGAGAGGCAATTTTTGACGCACAGGACGTTTTGCTGGATCCGCGGATGCAGAAGATCGCACGGCGTGCCATCGAGAATTACGCACGAAAAAGCCAATTCGTTGAAATGTTCATAGGGCTTTCAAACCAGAACACTATCCATCCGGTCGTAGTTTCTCAACAATCGCGAAAAATCCGTATTAATGGCCCGCAATTGGGCGACCAGAAACATTCAATTCATTCATATCTCGGCGGCGGCGCATACGCATATCGGCGCGTGCGCGTCAATGCCAATGGAGGCCTTTATGACTGATAATAACAATCGCTATTTCACTCTTCTAACCGACAAGGGAAAATTCAAGATTGCCAAGGCTGCAGCTGATAAGGGCGAGGTCAAATTTTCGCATTTTGCCATTGGTGACGGCGGGGGCCAAGAGGTGAACCCGACGCCCAACCAGACCGCGCTTGTGCATGAAGTCTGGCGAGCGCAACTGGACTCGGTTGAGATCGACCCCAAAAATCCTGCGGCTATTATTATCAATGCCATCATCCCGCACAATGTCGGCGGCTGGTGGATGCGCGAGTTTGGGCTTTTTGATATAGATGGTGACATGCTTGCGGTGGTCAAACCGGCGCCATACTACAAAGCCACGAGCGCGGAAGGACAACTGGAAGATGTCTATTATGAATTCCAGTTGGTTATCGGCGAACAAGCGCAAGTCGTTGTGCTGGTTGACCCGTCCATTCTTTGGGCGACGCGTGAATATGTCGAGACGCGCCGCATTCCAGCTTGGCAATTGATGAATACGCCATGGCTACCGGTTAAGGCCTTGGATATTACCACCCCGCCAACAAGCAACAATCAGGGTGACACCTATGTCATTCCTGCCGCGTCCAAGGGCGCCTGGAAAGACAAGACCGGACAACTGGCCGAGTGGAATGGCAAGGCTTGGAATTTTATCCAGACGCGCGACGGCCATGGCATCGGCTTGCCGGATGGTTCGATTTATATCAAAATTAACGGCGTCTACGTACCACTGACCGACCTTTTTGACAAACGATACGCCAAATTCCCGGAGCCGCCTGCCACCACATTTTACGTAGTGGGTCCGACCGGAAATGACAAAAATAGCGGCTTGAAGCCGACACCTGCCGACGGTTTTGCAACGATACAAGGCGCAATCGATAAAATCAGCGCAAGATACATGTCAACATCGGCCATAACGATCAATGTTGCGCCGGGCGTTTATGATGGTTTTTCTATCACGAAATCGATGATTCCAAGCTGGGTAATCAAATCGGCGGCTGGAAACAAAAAATCGGTGTCGGTCCTCGCGACAGACCCCAAAAAACCGGTACGAAGTGCATGCCGGACCGGCTTTGGAACGCAGGTTGACCTTATGAATATGACATTGGCGGGCTTGGATGATACCGTTTCAACGACGGGCGGAACGATCAAGATTTATAGTTGCGACATTACCCTTGGAAGCGGTGCTAATTCGCAAGCCGTCGTGTCTTACGGAGGGTCCATAAATATATATGGGGAAATGAATATATCCGGCAGTGGCATCGTCCTTTTTCGCGCGACTGGGAGAGGTGATATTAGCCTCGGTTTTTTTGGTGGTGATGTGAAAATTCCATTAAAAATAATATACAACAACGTGAAAGCCACGTGGGCTGCGTTGTTGGCTGAAGGATGTTCAACCTTATCATGTTTCGGAGCGGTCGTCACTTTTGACGGAGTTCCGGATGGCATGGCTTACACGGCCTTTGAAAACGGGGTTATCAGCACACATGGTTCGGGCACTAATATATTTCCCGGCACGCGGCCAGGATGGGTAGGCACTGGCGGCGTTATAAGTTAAAGTTAAGGGGATTAAAAATGTATGTACCGACGAATTGGTATTGGCTCGCTAGCGATGGCCGCGTTTATTCAAGCGAAAAACAGGCTATCGTCGATTCAGCCGACAAAGATTATTCAGCGTGGCAAGCTGCAGGAAACCCGCCTACTCCATGGCCAAAAAATGAAGATGGCGACGAAACAGATGGGGCCCTTGCCGCAGTTCTTGCAAACTACGGCCTGAAAATGTTCCCAGCGACTTTGGCTGAAACTAAAGAAGCCCAAAAGTCACGTGTTGATGCAGCGGCCGAAAAAGAACGTCTTAAATACATAACGAACGGTGTCGGACAGTCGATGACCTATCAGACAAAATTCGAACAGGCGGTGGACTATTCAAAAAAATATGCGGCTCATACGGCGGACCCGAAAAATGTAAACCCGCCGGATGAAAATGAATTTCCCTTATTGCAAGCAAGTATTGGCATTGACGGATCTTCAATGATTGAAGTGGCCGAGACTGTCACATATGCGTATGCAGTGTGGGAAAAGATTGGTGCTGCTATTGAAGGCATTCGGTTAAAAGCAAAAGCTGCTATTGGCGAAGCAAAAACAGAAGAAGAAGCGGAGGCAATCTTGAGCGCCATTCAATGGCCAAAAGCAAAACAAGCGTAGACGACCGGGCTGGTTATCCAGCCAACGGGGTTGGCGTTGCAACTGAACCCCGCCCGACAGAAAGAAGCATAACGTCGCGGCCGCTTATCATCACCGTTTAAAGAGATGATTTCGCCGCTTTAAGACGAAATGCTTGACAAAACATGAAGGAAATTAGATGCGGGCGCTGCCACGCCCTTCTGGCCAAGGCGGATAAAGTTGGAAAACTTGAAATAAAATGCCGGCGGTGCCGGTCATTTAATATTGTAGAGGCCATTGAAAACGAGCCCTTAAACGGACTGCCACAAGAAGAGCAGGAAGGAAAGGACAAGGATAATGGCTACACCGCGACAAGGTGCTTTTGCTCGTAATTTTGGCATTAGCCCTTTTTCTGTTTTGAACGCCCGCGAAGGTTGGTGGCAAAAGCGAAAAAAACAATGGCATTGCTTAGGTATAGAAAGTCACCAAGGCCGGGGCCAAGATTTGCTTTTTTCTAAAACAACCTCCGCGTTTTTGACCAAAGAAGGTAAACAGGCGTTTATTGCTCGGAGGGGGGAGTTATGAGCAAATTAGAAAAGGGCATAGGCGGTACCTCGATATTCGACCCCGTGCTGTGTGAACTGCTTTATCATTGGTTTTGCCCGAAAGGAGGTCTCGTGTTAGACCCTTTTGCGGGCGGTTCGGTACGAGGCATCATAGCTACATTACTAGGTCGCAGCTATATCGGCATTGATTTAAGCTCGGAACAAATTAAAGCGAATGAAAAACAAGCAGCCAATTTATGCCATGGCAAAAAGCCGAAATGGATCACTGGCGACAGTCGTAACATTGATAGGCTAGCCGCAGGCATCGAGGCGGATTTTGTGCTTTCTTGCCCCCCGTATGCCGATCTTGAAAAGTATAGTGACGACCGGCGCGATCTATCCAACATGAAATACGATGCTTTTAAAGCGGCCTATTTTGATATTATAGCCAAAACCTCTGCACTTTTAAAACCTGATCGCTTTGCCTGCTTTGTCGTGGGCGAGATACGCGCGCCAACCGGTGTGTACCGTGGCCTCGTGCCCGACACGATCAACGCCTTTCAAGAGGCAGGATTAAGCTATTACAACGAGGCTATACTTGTGACACAGGCGGGTTCATTACCGATGCGTGCCGGACGGCCTTTTGAAACCAGCCGCAAGCTTGGCAAATGTCACCAAAACATTTTGGTTTTTGTGAAAGGTGATGCCAAGGCGGCAACAAAGGCCATAGGACCGATCACGTGCGGCGATCTGTCAAAGGCGGAGGTGCCGTTATGAAAAATATATTGCCATCACCGAGGTTGATTAAGCATGACGGTGTCTGGGTTGCCCGCGACGATTTAATCGGTGGCGGTACCAAGGCCCGCTATATATTGCCGTTGTTTGAACAAGCGAACGAGATTGTTTATGCAACACCAGCCCAAGGCGGGGCGCAAACGGCCTTAGCGTGGGCCGCCAAACAAACGGGCAAAAAAGCCACGCTTTTTGTTGCGGCAAGGAAAGAGCCACATGAACGCGCTGTTTTGGCCAAGGCGTTGGGCGCGCAAATCATGCAAGTTCGTCCTGGTTATCTCAACGTTGTTCAAAAACACGCAAAAGAATATTGCCGTGCCACTGGTGCTATGCTTGCCCCCTTTGGGATGGATACGCCAGCCGCGATAGATATTATAGCGGCAGCGGCAAAAGCGACCGGTGCCATGCCTGACGAAGTCTGGTGTGCAAGTGGCAGCGGTACCCTTGCCCGCGCTTTGGCTAATGCATGGCCAAATGCGCGCCGTCATGTTGTTCAAGTCGGACGTAAACTGACGGCTGATGCAGTTGCCGGCGCAGTTATTCATGTTCATCCACAGTCTTTTGCCTCAAAGGCCAAAACGGCACCACCATTCCCAAGCGATTGGTACTATGACGCTAAAGCTTGGCAGATTTGCCAACAAGCGAAAGGAAGCGGAACGGTGCTCTTTTGGAATGTAACAGGTCCGCCATAAACAGTTGCAAGCGAAACGGATTCGCTTGCAACGTCAGAAAGGTGATCGATAAGGCAGAAATCTAACCGCGCGGTGTCTCAAAAATCGTGTAATTCTGTCTCAAAAATCGTGGCGCGCTTCAGGCGCATAACTAAAGAAGTCGTTTCAAAGAAAAGGAAAATCATGGCGGAGAGGGAGGGATTTGAACCCCCGATAGAGTTGCCCCTATGCCGCATTTCGAGTGCGGTGCTTTCAACCACTCAGCCACCTCTCCATAAAGGCGAACTTTATTTGTTAAACAAATATCCGAGCGCGTTAGCGGCTAAATAGCTGGCAATTGGCTTTGACACAAGCCCCTTTTTTTAATTTTTGGAAAATTCCGTTCACCCTTTCAAATCTGTTTTGTTCATTTTGCGCGGGACCACGGGCGCGTTTTTAAAAAACGCATCAGAGTTTTTCGGCTCTTTTGCTGTTTGCCCGACAAAAATTGGTTTGTTGTCAAATGCATCCGGTTTTTCGCCATGATTGCCGGTTAATTCACAAAAAGCTTTCCGGTTTTTTAAAGCTGGTCGATTGACAAGTGAAGAAAACTTCTGCATAAATCGGCCAAAGGCGTAGTGTGTCTACATTTGTGTGAAAAAGTGTATCTGCACTTGCCTAAAATTATGCCGGTCGGTTTTTTAGGGCTGGCAAATTTTAAAAGGCTGATAATTTTAACGACTGATAAAAAGACGGGCTGTCTCATCGCTTTGAAAGTGTTGGACAAGATCCGGATGGAACGAAAGGGTAAAAAATGTTCGCAGTCATCAAGACGGGTGGTAAACAATACCGTGTTTCCCCCAGCCAACTTGTGAAAGTTGAAAAGGTCGCTGGCAATGCCGGTGATATTGTGGAGTTCAATCAGGTTCTCGTTGTTGGCGAAGGTGAAACAGCAACAATCGGAACTCCTGTGGTTGCCGACGCGTTGGTAACAGCAGAGGTTGTTGAACAGGCACGTGCACGCAAAGTTATTGCTTTCAAAAAGCGCCGCCGCCAGAATTCAAAGCGCATTCGTGGTCATCGTCAGGAATTCACCACAATTCGCATTTCCGAAATTCTTACAGGTGGTGCAAAGCCTTCCAAGGCTGCAACAAAGCCGGCTGAAAAAGCAGCAAAACCGGTAGCCGCCAAAGAGGCAGCACCAAAGGCTGAAAAACCGGCTGCAAAGAAAGCTAAAACAGAAACAACCGAAAAAAAAGCAGCGCCGAAAAAGGCAGCCGCTAAAAAGTCGGAAGAGTAAGAGAGATTAAAGGAGAACAACCATGGCACACAAAAAAGCTGGTGGTTCCTCGCGTAACGGTCGCGATTCAGAATCAAAACGCCTAGGCGTTAAAAAATTTGGTGGTGAAGCAGTTATTCCGGGTAACATCATTATCCGACAACGCGGCACACAATGGCACCCTGGCGAAAATGTCGGCATGGGTAAAGACCATACATTATTTGCCCTTAAAGCGGGCAAAGTATCTTTCTGCGTCAAAGCGAATGACCGCTCCTATGTGTCGGTGATTCCGATGGCGGAGGCAGCAGAGTAAGCCGGAGCTCTTAAATAAAACCGGCGTCCCATTGGACCCCGGTTAGCTTCCAAAGCAAATTAAAGGGAAAGATGGGACACCATCCTTCCCTTTTTCTATTGCTCCAGGAGGTAACTATGAGCACTGAATTATTAGAAGAAATAAGAAAGAGGCCGCCCAGAACCTTGGATTGCCCGGTTCTGGTAACTGAAAGGCTTGTTTTACGCGCACCCAATGTAGAAGACATGGACGCCATTGCCGATCTCGCCAACAACCGGAATGTATCTGCCATGCTTCAATCTGTGCCTTTTCCATTCACACGAAAACATGCAGCAGAATACATTCTTCGTTCGGTTGCGGGCGAGATGGGCTATTGCGCCTATGCCATTACAAAAGCCGAGGATGGCGCATTTATCGGCGCCTGTCATATCAAGGACCGCGAAGAGGGCGAAGGCCTGAGCCTGCGTTACTGGATTGGCAGACCCTATTGGAATAAAGGTTATGCAACAGAAGCGGTTGGCAGCCTGATTGATGCCGCTTTCCGTGCAACCGATATTGATGCGCTCTATGTCTCGAATTTTGCGGCCAATAAAGCTTCCCGCCGCGTTATCGAGAAACAGGGCTTTGAATATATCGGAACATCCGAACAAAACTCGCTGGTTTCCGGTCTGGTTATTGCCGATAATTATGTCCTCGAACGCGAAAAATGGATCGGCCAGTTGAGCAAATGCGCCTGAACACGCCCGCTTCAATAATGAGGCCTTAAAAGCTTGGCTGAACAAGCAGGCCTTAAAAACTTGGCTGAACAATCAGGCCTTTTGTAAAAAAGGCCTGATGAGGCCGTTTCAATCGAGCCGATTGGGGTGAGACTGTCCGAGTGGGGCAGGCTCGTTCAGTTTTAGCAACGCTTAAAAATTGGCAACAGCAAACCGGATGTGACAAACCGGTTTATCACGCTGTCTTACGGTTTATCACGCTGTCTTAAAGTCCGCTTTATCAAAGCGGGCTTCTTATTAAGCAGAACGGCGCATTCACAAGCGTTGTAACAACGGAAAGCTTTCCTAAAAAATCGAAACAGCAGTTCACAAAATTGCTTGAGGTCTTTGTAAAAAAAAGCCCGAAAATGTCGGCTGATCCTGTGTTGGTAAAATCGCAACTACCTTGCCCGAACGATGAAATTTCGATATTTTTTTGCCTTACCGGACAAGCAAATTGATCGTGTGCTTATGTGAAAAAATTGTTAGATTTTCAGGTAAAACGTGGAAGACACGTTAAAGAAAATCGAAATTTACCGGTGTTATTTTAATGAAAAACAGCATTTTTTTACAAAAAAATATCCACTTAAACCTTATAAAACAAAGGGTTAAGTGGACATCAGTTGTACCAGATTAGAAAATGCGGTCAAGCCGCAACTGCGATGTTGATGCAGTAGTGTTAACGAATGTTGTAACAGATTAGAAAATGCGGTCAAGCCGCAACCCTGCCGTACCATGGTCGCCAAAAACTGAAGTTGTAACAGATTAGAAAATGCGGTCAAGCCGCAACAATGCAGCCGACCAGCCAACGATTTTGCGAGTTGTAACAGATTAGAAAATGCGGTCAAGCCGCAACCCCGGAAGGCGCAAATCTGCCGGTGCGCGAGTTGTAACAGATTAGAAAATGCGGTCAAGCCGCAACAGAAAAACAAATGAGTAATGAGTATGTTTTGTTGTAACAGATTAGAAAATACGGTCAAGCCGTAACAGGCCGAAGGTGTAATCCATCTGGATCGTGGTTGTAACAGATTAGAAAATGCGGTCAAGCCGCAACTCAGACGGTACGTTATTTGGTCGTATAGGGGTTGTAACAGATTAGAAAATGCGGTCAAGCCGCAACATAATGTCCTGGTAATACAATTCGAGTGCGTTGTAACAGATTAGAAAATGCGGTCAAGCCGCAACAGCTTTTTCACGTCTGACATCTCGAACATTGTTGTAACAGATTAGAAAATGCGGTCAAGCCGCAACACACCTTACCGACTGTCCAATCTATTAAAAGTTGTAACAGATTAGAAAATGCGGTCAAGGCGTAACAGAACCCTGGTAAAACGTATCTATACTCAATCTTTACTTCTTTCACTATGCCGGTTGTTGATTTTATTTTTCAATTATATTATATTTTTCTTGAACACCGAGCCATCCGGAGCGCCACCTTTTTGGTGTTGGGGGTTTCCGACCCAACGGTGTCGTCAAATTTTTCCTTTTTTGCTTTCTCAAATTTTCCAGCAACGTTTGATGTAAATTTGCTGTAAAGTCGTTATATCGAACGATGAAAGTTCGATATTTTTTCAAGGGTGGGTCACGCCAATTGATCGTGTGCTTATGTGAAAATAATGTTAGATTTTCGGACAAAACGTGGAAGATACGTCAAAAAAATCGAAATTTACCGTTGTTATTTTAATGAAAAACAGCATTTTTTACAAAAAAATATCCACTTAATCTTTATAAAACAAAGGGTTAAGTGGACATCGGTTGTAACAGATTAGAAAATGCGGTCAAGCCGCAACAGAAGACCTGCGCGTTCACCATCTTTCTTGAGTTGTAACAGATTAGAAAATGCGGTCAAGCCGCAACACATGAGCTTTTCCTAGACTGCGACGCCGCGTTGTAACAGATTAGAAAATTCGGTCAAGCCGCAACTTTGGCGATGATACACACGTGTTCAAGCTTGGTTGTAACAGATTAGAAAATGCGGTCAAGCCGCAACCGAATACGTCAAAGCTTTCGACATGGACAGTTGTAACAGATTAGAAAATGCGGTCAAGCCGCAACACGAATATGCATTGAAGCTGTTCTGGCTTGTTGTAACAGATTAGAAAATGCGGTCAAGCCGCAACAAAATCGCAAATATTGATAGTTGCATCGGATTAGAAAATGCGGTCAAGCCGCAGGTTATTTCATCCAACGCTTGCGACGGAAGTAGCGTTTAACGGCGATATATACAATTAACCAAAAAGTAAGGGCAATCGGCGCTGTATCAACGTGGAATGGAACAAATGCAAAAAACGGATTAAGCAAATATAATCCCCACATAAACACAGCGAACATGTTCAAGATTAAGAATAATGGATCAAGAAAACGAAACAGTAACATTTTTAGTAGCTCTTGTTTGGGGCATTGCGGGGTTTAACCGATAAAAACGCTTTTGCGGCTTCTTCTTGCTTTTGTTTTTCTGACTTTCCAAAACCGGTAATTATAACGGAATATGTTGTTATAAAAGAGATTGTTAAAAGAAATACGATAAGTTTTTCATTGGTTACCCCGATTTAAAGCCAATATTACTATGATGGTTAAATTATATTAGAATAGGAAATGGGGTCAAGCAGCAACGCTAGTGTGTGTAAATGTTCAACCGGTGTTGCATTGCAAGGGGAGGAACAAAATGGATGTGATAGTGAGCATATGGCTTCTGGTTGGCTTTATACTGTGTTGCGTCGCTGCAATAGCGAAGCTTGGGCACGTGATAAAACAGCGCACCAATCACCGCATCAATCCCGAACCATGGCAGAATTATCAGACCAATCTACTTGATACTTCCATCCGTCCCGACAATTTAGAATTTGTCACACGGGTCGAGGCAATGAACCGTCGCATTACTGGCGGTCTTCAATTTATGATTGAATATGTTGACAGTGACGGCGTGATAACCGAGCGTGTAATAGAGCCTCTGAATATCTATCGAATAGGCGGCAAAACAACAATTTATATTGACGCCTTTTGCACCTTACGCAATGCTATGCGCAGCTTTCGCAACGATCGCATTCTGGCGGCACGCGACATGCAAACCAATCAGGAAATTGCTAACCTTGGACGCTATTTGTGGGAAGGATACTGAACTTATTATCTTCATGTATTCGCTCCACAACTCGCGGGCTGGACAAACTCCGACTTGACGCGAACGCCCTTGCAAACAGTCGTCCCCTTTTTACTTTCCAAAATCGCCGCGTGTTGTTGTTTGGCAAAGTATGGCCAACGTTTTCTTTTGGAACTCGGATTTCCCATGGCACGAAAAACACACGCCGTTAACTACCGTTCGATGTGTTGTCAATGTGCGGCTAGTGGTTGCCCGATTGGGTGATTTTGGATTGTGCTGGTAACAGATTAGAAAATGCGGTCAAGTTGCGACGGAACGCCGCTAAAACCTTGTTATACTTGATATTTACTTTGTTAATTACGTTATTCGTTGATTTTTTCTCTTATTCTGTTATATTTAAGATGCGCCGAGTAAGGAACGCCATGGCTTTTAGCGATGTGGGGATTGCATTTCCGGCCCCCCGGCGTGTTACTTCCCTTTCTGTGATATAATTCTTTTGCTGATTTTATCGGGATTTGTTTGTTTTATACGTTGTGAATTGTCGTGGCTTGCGGCAGGTTTCTTCTGTATCGAATGTTGGTTATCCGTTTTTTGCCTTGATGCTCGCTCATCATTATAAATTTTCCGATTTCATGGGGCATGTGAGTGATTTCCGGAATAGTTGGACGATAAGGCCTGATTATAGGTTATTAGTTGTTACCAAATGCCAATTACAGAACGTGTTCAAGCGGTGAGAGACTAACCACCGTTCTGAATTGGCAAGCCATTTGAAAATGGTTGGATTTTTACGGAAAAGCTTGGAAGATACGTCAAAAAAATTGAAATTTACCGGTGTTATTTTAATGAAAAACAGCATTTTTTTACAAAAAAATATCCACTTAAACCTTATAAAACAAGGGGTTAAGTGGACATCGGTTGTAACAGATTAGAAAATGCGGTCAAGCCGCAACAATACATGGTTCTGTCATAACGGTCGGCGCGTTGTAACAGATTAGAAAATGAGGTCAAGCCGCAACAAGGGTTGCGAAGCAACTTTGCAGCGCGCAGTTGTAACAGATTAGAAAATGCGGTCAAGCCGCAACACATATTGTGCTAAGAATTCTGGGCTATTGGTTGTAACAGATTAGAAAATGCGGTCAAGCCGCAACTCTGGGAAGGGGTGGGCTTCATACCGGCCTTGTTGTAACAGATTAGAAAATGCGGTCAAGCCGCAACCCATCTTTACCTTTTCGACGTATCATCGGGGTTGTAACAGATTAGAAAATGTGGTCAAGCCGTAACAGAACGCTGGTAAAACGTCCCTATACTCAATCTTTACTTACTTCATAATACTGTTTGTTGATTTTATTTTTCAATTACATTATATTTTTCTTGGACACCGAGCCATCCGGAGCGCCACCTTTTTGGTGTTGGGGGTTTCCGACCCAACGGTGTCGTCAAATTTTTCCTTTTTTGCTTTCTCAAAATTTCCAGCAACGTTTGATGTAAATTTGCTGTAAAGTCGTTATGCCGAATGTTGAAAGTTCGATATTTTTTCAAGGGTAGGACAAGCAAATTGATCGTGCGCTTATGTGAAAATATTGTTAGATTTTCAGGTAAAACGTGGAAGACACGTTAAAAAAATCGAAATTTATCGGTGTTATTTTAATGGAAAACAGCATTTTTTTTAAAAAAATATCCACTTAAACCTTATAAAACAAGGGGTTAAGTGGACATCGGTTGTAACAGATTAGAAAATGCGGTCAAGCCGCAACTGGAACAATTTCATGCTCACTGGCGGTGCTGTTGTAACAGATTAGAAAATGCGGTCAAGCCGTAACAGAACGCTGGTAAAACGTTCCTATACTCAATCTTTACTTCCTTCATGATGCTGTTTGTTGATTTTATTTTTCAATTACATTATATTTTTCTTGGACACCGAGCCATCCGGAGCGCCACCTTTTTGGTGTTGGGGGTTTCCGACCCAACGGTGTCGTCAAATTTTTCCTTTTTTGCTTTCTCAAATTTTCCGGCAACGTTTGATGTAAATTTTCTGTAAAGTCGTTATACCGAACGATAAAATTTCGCTATTTTTTGCCTTAAGGAACAAGCAAATTGATCGTGTGCTTATGTGAAAATATTGTTAGATTTTCAGGTAAAACGTGGAAGATACGTCAAAAAAATTGAAATTTACCGGTGTTATTTTAATGAAAAACAGCATTTTTTTACAAAAAAATATCCACTTAAACCTTATAAAACAAAGGGTTAAGTGGACATCGGTTGTAACAGATTAGAAAATGCGGTCAAGCCGCAACCTTTGAGGCCATTACCAACGACCGCTGTAGTTGTAACAGATTAGAAAATGCGGTCAAGCCGCAACAATACGCGATAAGAGACGTTATCAAATCGCGGTTGTAACAGATTAGAAAATGCGGTCAAGCCGCAACACAAGAGGTCTTCTGCATCAACAGAATAGGTTGTAACAGATTAGAAAATGCGGTCAAGCCGCAACAATGGCGTAAGAAATTGGCTGCAATGTAGCAAGTTGTAACAGATTAGAAAATGCGGTCAAGCCGCAACATCAAATATTGTCAAGGCGGTTCAACAGGAGTTGTAACAGATTAGAAAATGCGGTCAAGCGGCTGTAGAATATGTTTTGGTTTCATCAGTGTTGTGCCGTGGATTGTTTGCTTTTTTCGTTCAAAGCATGGCCTGCATCACGGGGCAATGTGCGGAAGATGAAGAAAGCAAGTGCCGAGATGAAGCCGACCACGAAAAAGCCCGTATGAAAATCTTCAAGTTTCAATATATTGTTGTGAAAGGAGCTTGCAATTTCCAGAACCGCGCCGGCAATTGCAATGCCGAGCGCCATTGAAGCCTGTTGGGCAACGGCTGCAATCGGCGTTGCCTGACTGATGTCTTCCTTGGCAATATCGGAAAAGGCAAGCGCATTGACACCGGAGAAGAAAAGCGAGCGCAAAAAGCCGCCGAACAGGAGCACGATAATCATCAACAAATAGGGTGTGGTGGGGTAAAACAGGCCATTGGAAGCGGTAAACATTGCCGAGACGATAGAACCTGCCATCAACACTTTGCGAAAGCCGAAATGGGCATAAACTTCCTTGGCGCCGAACTTCATGCCGAGCGAACCGATGGCCGCGGCAAGAACCATAAGGCCGGATTCAATCGGCGAAAGGCCGAAGGCAAGTTGCAGCATCATGGGAAGCAGGAAAGGCACGGCGCCAATGCCGAGCCGGAAAACGCTGCCGCCGATAATGGCGCGTGCAAAAACCGGATCGGAAAAAAGCCTGAGGTCGAGAAGCGGTGCTTTGCGGTTTTTTGCGTGTTTGATATAAATGGCGCCGAAAATCACGCCCAAAATGGTGACACTGATGCCGACACTTTGCGGCAAGGCGGGAAGGCTTACAATCGAAAGGCCGAAAATGAAGCCGGAAAGGCTGATTGCCGAAAGGAAAAAGCCTGTCCAGTCAAGCGGGCGGATATATCTCTTTTCATTTTTTGGCAGATAGATTGATGAAAGCACAAGGCCGATAAAACCGATCGGGATGTTGATGAGAAAAATCCAGTGCCAGGTAAAAAAGGTGGTGATGAAGCCGCCAAGCGGCGGGCCTACAAGCGGGCCGACAAGGGCTGGAATGGAAAACCATTGAAAGGCAATGACAAGCTGGTTTTTCGGCGTGGATTTGACGAGAAGAAGCCGGCCGACAGGTGTCATCATTGCCCCGCCAATGCCTTGCAAAAAGCGCGACAAAACAAAGGAATGGAGCGAAAAGGAAAAAGCGCAGCAAACAGAGCCTGCAAGAAAAACCACGATGGCAACACGGAAGATAATGCGTGCGGTGAAACGGTCGGAGATCCACCCGCTTATGGGGATAAAAACCGAAAGTGCCACGAGATAGGAAGTCATGGCGAGTTTGAGCGCGATGGGGCTTGTGTTCAAATCGGCGGCAATGGCGGGAAGGGATGTGGTAATCACATTGGAATCCACATGTTCCATAAACAAAGCGATAGCCAGAACCATAGGAAGAATGTGCATTAAATACCCCGAACCCGACTTTTTTAAAACGATGGAACCTTTAGAACCAGTGTGCCTATATAGCGCGAAGAACTTTTATGACCCGAAAACCTTATACATGAAAAAACCGATATGGCCCAAACTGACAGAACTTGAAAGGTGTTTGTGACAGAAAATTGCGACTATATTGATAACATCATTCAGGCCGACATTATTTTGACCGGTTTCAACTGTGAAGAACAGTGAGGGGATTACAAAACTGGCTTCACTTTATCGTGGTTTTTCATTTCATTCTTGACCTTGGGAGAAAAATAAATTCTTCATCGTTAATGTTCATGGAATGCCCGAAAGGGCTACACATAACATTTACGACACCTATATGTTTTATATCATCATTTAAAAAATGAAATTTTACCCGCTTCGGGTCGATCAATAAAATGCGCTGATGGAGCGTTCACTTGCCGCATAAAAAAACAATTGTTCTCAATAATCTGACTGAAGGGCCGATCACCAGAACGTTGCTTCTCTTTGCCATTCCGACATTGCTTTCCAATGTTTTGCAATCGCTCAACGGTTCGATCAACACAATCTGGGTGGGGCGGTTTTTAGGTGAAAGTGCGCTTGCGGCAACCGCCAATGCCAATATTATCACCTTTCTTTTGTTTGCCCTTGTTTTCGGTTTCGGTATGGCAGCAACCATTATGGTTGGCCAATCCATCGGGCGCAAAGATTTGCACCGTGCGCGGCAGGCTTTCGGCGCTTCTATCGGCTTTTGTCTGTTTCTTTCGGTTGTTCTGGCCGTTTTGGGCTGGTTTTTTTCGCCTGAAATTTTGCGTTTTCTTGCAACACCGGCAGATGCTTTTACGCTGGCGGAAGATTATTTGCGGGTTATCTTCCTTGCCGCACCGGCCAATCTTTTGACGGTCATGATGATGATGGGGCTTCGCGGTGCGGGCGATTCCATGACACCGCTCATTTTCATGTGCGTCAATGTTGTGCTGGATATTATTTTCAACCCCGTGCTCATCTTGGGCTTGTGGATTTTCCCGAAAATGGGCATTGCGGGGGCTGCCGCCTCGACTTCGGTTTCGGGCTATCTCGCGCTTGTTGCAATGATTGTCTATATCTATGTGAAGAAATTGCCTTTGCGGCTAAAAGGGCGGGAACTCACTTATATCTGGCCGGATTTCAGCCTGATGCGCTTTATCGTGCTGAAAGGCTTCCCGATGAGCCTGCAAATGGTCATCATTGCCACATCCGGCCTTGTCATGATTGGTCTCGTCAATCAGGAAGGTGTCAGCACCATTGCCGCCTATAACATCATGCAGCAATTATGGACCTATCTGCAAATGCCTTCCATGGCAGTGGGTGCAGCGGTAAGCGCAATGGTTGCGCAAAATATCGGCGCCGGTCGCTGGAACAGAATTTCCAAAACCACATGGATCGGCTGCGCGGCAACATTTGTCATGACAGCCATTCTGCTTGGGCTGTTACTCATTTTCGACCGTCCGGTCATTATCCTGTTTTTGGGAAATGATAGCGCAGCCGTGCCAATGGCACAGCACATTCAGGCAATTGCAAGCTGGAGCTTCCTGTTTTTCGGCCTTGCAATGGTGCTGTTTTCAACAGTTCGTGCCAATGGCGCGGTTCTTGTGCCGCTCATTTGCCTGTTCATTGCCGTCTATCCGGTGCGGCTTGGCTTCTATTACATCTTTTATGGTTCCATAAAGGCCGATGCCATCTGGTGGAGTTTTACCGTCGGTGCTTTTGCCTCGCTCATTCTGGCGCTTTCCTATTATCTTTCGGGCACATGGAAAAAGCAAAAAGTGCTCTAACCTTGAAAGCGGAAAGCGCACCGTTCAGGAATTTTCAAGAAGGGTTTTCGGCTTTGGTGTTTTGGGTTTTAGATATTTTTGTCCGAAAACCGTTAAAATCAGGGCAAGAAAGCCACCAATAATGGAAACATAAAAGCCGGTTTCGGGGGTGAAAGCGTCGATCAATTTTCCGGAAATGGCAGCTCCTGCTGCAACACCCATTGCCATTCCGGTAATTCCCCACGACATGCCTTCGGTGAGTTTTTCGGGCGGTACAATTGTGTCGACCAAAGACATGGCGATGATGATTGTGGGCGAACAGGCCGCACCGGCGATAAAAAGCACGATGCTCAAATTCCATAAATTGGAAACAAGCAAGAGCGGCAATGTTGTAACTGCGGCAACGATGGTGGCAACAAGAAGCTGTTTTGACAATGTCATGCGGGTCGGCAATGCCCCATAGACAATACCGGCAATGAAAGAACCGGCCGCATAAAGCACAAGTGGAAGAGCGGTGTAATTTGTCTGTTGCAGCGATTTGCCGATTGCCACGGCAGAAATTTCCGCAGTGCCGAAAATGGTTCCGACGCAAAACATAATCACGGTGAGAAGCGCGATAGAAAAAAGCCGGATAACCGAAGTAGAACCTTTTTGCCGCCTGCCATGGGCAACCGGTTCGGTCGATTTTTGCAAGGTAAAGACCAGGCCTGCAACAAGCATGATAAGACCGGCAGCAAGTGGCCCCGCAGCGGGAAACAGACGGTTTGTCAGCTCGATCGCAATAATGGGGCCGACCATGAATATCAATTCATCAACAATGGATTCATAGGCAAAGGCCGAACGCAAAAGCGGCGAACCATGATAGAGTTGCGACCAGCGTGTGCGCACGAAAGAACCGAAACTCGGCATAAAGCCGACGAGAATTGCCGCAATAATCAATATGAAAAGCGGGGCTTTATAATGGGCGGCAATCAACAAGCCGCAGAGCGACAGAAAAGAAACCAGAATTGCCGGACGCGCCACGCGGGCTTGCCCGTATTCATCGGCAAGTTTTGATATTTGCGGCGTAATAATGGCATTGGAGAGGACATAACTTGCCGAAACGAGACCGGCGGTGGCATAGTCCAAGCCTTCAACGGCAAACATTGTCATAATGCCGATCGAAATCATTGATATTGGAATACGTGCCAATACCCCCGTTACCGAAAAGGCAACAGTGCCGGGTTTTCTGAATAATTCGCGATATATATTGGCCATGACAAATGTCCTCAAGCGCCCTTCAAAGGCGTTTCCTTCATCTATTGACATCACGCGCTTATGTCAATTTTTGGAGCCTTTTAATTAAGGACGGTTATTGTCGAATGAATGGCGGCTTTAAAAAAACGAATGACATGTTCTGCCCGATTGGCTGGGGAAAAGCAAAATCTTGTCCACTTTTTGCAACAGTGTTCACGGGAAGAATAAAAATCGAATGAAGATCGTGTTTGAACGTTCAAACAATGCTGGTTCGCTTGCGAATAAAAGAGACAGGCGTTTTACTCAAAAAGTAAAAGTTTAACCGGTTTGTTGTTTGACTTGCCGGTTTTTTAAAAGTTTTGCATAGTAAGGGTTCCCGAAAACAGATGAATGCAGAGGTATTCACATGATGAAGGACGGGCACGATCAGTTGTTGGATGACATTTTGTCAGCCTCGTCGAACGACTATATGGACTATGTGAGAAGTGTTCACTTTCCCCGCAATTCTGCCATTTATGACCGTGAAGACGGGTTGGAAGAGGGGCAATATATTCGTGAAAATCCTGATGGCACAAAAGGGCTCATTGCAGTTGATGATGCGCTCAATGAAAAAATCTTGAAGGTTTTGACAGATGCAGCCTGAATTATGGATTATCGCCGGTGTAAACGGTGCGGGTAAAACAACCTTTACAACATGCCGGAAATTCAAAATGCCTATTGTCAATCCGGATGTTTTGCCGGGCGCACCGGTTGAGCAGGGAATAGCAGCGGTAAAACAGCGTGAGGCACTCGTCAAAGCGCAACAATCCTTTGCGGTAGAGACAACGGCCACAGGAAATGTGTTTTTGAAAAAAGTTCAGGATATTAAAAATCAGGGGTTCAGGATCAACCTCGTCTATATCGGATTGGACAGTGCCAAAACTTCCGGTTTAAGGGTGCGCTCGCGGGTAAAAAGCGGCGGCCATAATATTGTGAAGGAAGATATTGAGCGGCGTTATCCAAGAAGCATGGCCAATTTGCCAAAGCTTATGGAAATCGCCGATCTTTCACTTGTGTTTGATAATTCGACAAGCCGCGCTTATTCGCTTGTATTGCATAGGGATAAAGGGCACGTCCAATTCATCCGGAAAGATTTGCCGCAATGGGCTTTGAAAGCTACGCGGCAAAAATACTTTTCCTGAACAGCGAGGATAAATCCCGTTAGACCAGTTTTCGAGAAAAACTATCTTTGCCGGAACTTTGGTGAGCCAAAAATATTCCCGTTAAAACTGTAGCGTTTTGATGCGCGGTGGTTTTTCTATATAGTCAACGCCGGTTCACATTCCGGCGTTGTCTTTTGTCTTTTTCTTTATGCCGTAAATAGCAAAAACATATTTAGCCAATGCGATTCAACCGGCCGAACGCATTGGCATTTTAAAAAGCTTTATTCGCCCCAGGTGCGTTCCAGAACCGAGATCCAGTTTTTCGAGGTAATTTTCTCGATCTCGTCATGGTTGAAACCGGATTTTTCCATTTCGGCGACAAGTTTCGGCAATTGTGAACAATCATGCAATTCATTCGGAATTGTTGTGCCATCAAAATCCGAACCGAGGCCGACATGTTCCACACCGACAATATCGACGATATAGCGCATGTGGTTGATAATGGTTTTAAGCGGTGTGTCGCGGTTGCGTTCGCCATCTTCGCGCAGGAATTTGACACCGAAATTAATGCCGACCAACCCCTTGCTTTTTCCGATAGCGCGCAATTGCTCGTCTGTGAGGTTACGGCTTTGATGGCTCAAGTGATAGGCGTTGGAATGGGAAGCAACAAGCGGCGCGTCGCTCAATTTTGCAATGTCCCAGAAGCCTTTTTCATTCATATGCGAAAGAT
Source organism: Bartonella sp. P0282 (assembly GCF_048452985.1). NCBI lineage: Bacteria > Pseudomonadati > Pseudomonadota > Alphaproteobacteria > Hyphomicrobiales > Bartonellaceae > Bartonella > Bartonella sp. P0282. Next base: position 199,836 of record NZ_WTFO01000003.1, on the reverse strand, counting down.
CAACCATTATGCCGAGCTTGTTACACTCGCGAACGAGTTTTTTGCCCGTATCAGTCAAGCCCGGTCCGATGTCGCCTGTCGAGCCATATTTGAACGGCACTCCGAAACCGAATATATTGGGTCTGCTCCAGACGGGGCCGAGGCTGCGCAATCCATCCTGATAGAGGCGGGCAAGCTCTTCCAGATTTTCGCCAATGGCTTCCGCACCTTCAATATGAAAAACCGCAGCAAACTGGTGAGCCTTGATTGCCTCTTTAATATCACGCGCGGTTTTGCAAATTTTGAAACGTTCGGGTTTCAGCTTTTCAATATCATGGAGAAGCTTTGCCATTTCCATGGTCGGCTTTGTTGCATCTTTTAACAATAATTCGGGATAGACACCGTTTTCATCCGGCTGAAGATCGACCGATGGCGGATAACCCGCACAAAGTCCGCCAATCAGGCCGCCTTTTTCAGCCTTTGGCAGGTCAAGTTCTGCACTTTCAAAACCATTGATGAAAGCCGAAGGGTCAAGGTTTTTCTCGTCGCGGATTTTGGAGAGAATGTCATTGTGCCCGTCAAAACATTGGATGAGTGTTTCAGCCATAAAAATTGCCTTATCAGAATGTGTTTTCAATCATTATTCTTATACGCCACTATACAGATTTAAAACAGCAACTGACAAAAGTTTGATTATGAAAAGCTGGCGCACGCGTTGCGCCGGTAGCGGCCAAGTTCGAGACGCGGTCTTCCCGTCATTGCCTGTTTAAGCGTGAGGCAATGAAAGCGTGGGTTGCATAACGATTTTTATTTGTGCCAAGCCTTATATTTTTGAAAATTTCCTTGTGAAGCTCCTGACCTTGTCATCAAAGTACCAGCCAATCAAAGAGCGCTTCAAACGGGCGCACTTTTCGTGTTTCAGAAAAAATCATCCTTGAAACGGTCGATCCGGTGCATACGCTCATGCAATATTGTGACAATACCTGTATCGCCGTTTTTCAGCTTTTTCCAATAGATATAATGATGTTTATAACGGTAGAAATAGCCGTGAACGGAAAACTCGGCAGGTATCGGTCGGGATATTACCTGACCATCGGCAATTGCTTGAAAACAGTTGAATAAACCATTCAAATAGTCTTCCGCTCTTGCCGCTCCCCATTTGTTTGACGTGTATCGATAGATCTCGTCAAGACGGAAAATTGCTGCCTGTTGCAGCCGAAAACCGCTCATGACCTGTTCTTGTTTCTGGAAATAATGTCTGCCGCCGAAACAGTAACGTAACTCTCGTCAGGTTCGGAAAACGCAAGCTGTAACTCGGCTTTCAGCCGGTTAAACGCCTCTTTGTCATGACGTTCCTTGTCTTTTCTTATGAGATCACGCACATATTCGCTCACATTTTCATAAGGCCCGTTGTCGCCTATCTGGCGGGCAACATAATCACCCAGTGTTTCGCCAATGCGTACTGTCATTGTTGTTGTGCGAGCCATGTGATCTCCTTTATTGTATTACAAATAACCAATATTGATGACAAGTCAAGGAGAGCTTGCAACCATCATAACAACCGTTCATCCGATTTTCTGGCGGAAAGCCGCCAGCAGAATGCCGCCAAAAGCTTGACGAACAAATGCGACAAAATCCTCACGACGACGAGGAGCATTTTAACGCATGGATGGCTTTGACAGGTGATTGCTATTAAAAACTCCCGCTTTCAAAACATGAGCAAAGTTTTGCCCCACCAAAGTTTTGCATTAGCAAAAGTTGCACGAGAGTTTTACCCCGCCTAAGTTTGCCTTCGTAAAGTTGCACCAGCGTTTTACCTTACCAGAGTTTTGCGTGCCGGTTTATATCTTTATAGAGGAGATAACGGAATGGTTCGGGGCCGCCTGCATAGCAGGCTTGCGGGCAAAAAGCGCGCAACCACATAAAATCGCCTTTTTCGACTTCCACCCAATCATCATTCAGCCGATAAACGCCTTTGCCTTGCAAGACATAAAGCCCGTGTTCCATCACATGGGTTTCCATGAAAGGAATATGAGCCCCCGGCATAAAGGTGACAATGGCAACATTCATGTCATGGCGCAAGTCGTTCATATCCATGAAACGGCTTGTCATCCAAACCCCTTCATGGCCTTTCATTTCGGCAGGCGTTATTTGCTGGTCGGAAGAAAAGATTGCATCAGGTTTATCAAGCCCTTCCACTTTTTCATAAGCCTTGCGGATCCAGTGAAAGCGGGCGGTGGTTTTTGCTTCATTCCATAATTGATAATCGTGACCGGCAGGAAGATAGGCAAAACCACCTTTGTGAAGAACATGTTTTTTGCCTTGAAGCACAATGGTGAGCGCACCATCAGTCACAAAGAAAACGGCTTCCGCACGCTTGTCATTTTCCGGATGTGTTGCCCCGCCCGAAGGTTCAATCTCGCCTATATATTGGGAAAATGTTTCTGAAAAACCTGTCATCGGGCGCGCCAAAACCCAGAAGCGGGATTTTGTAAAAAACGGCAATTGGCTTGTGACAATATCCGACATGACAGAAGCGGGCATCACCATATAAGCGTCTTTGAAGGTGGCTTTGCTGCTTAAAAGTTCGGAACGTGTCGGCAAACCGCCAAGCGGAAAATAATAGTCTTTCTCATTCATCAAATTGTTGTCTCCTCTTTTGTGAAAGCTTTTTCAAAAACTCTCTTTCGTCAAAAAGCTTTTAAAACCGCTTGGAAAATTTATTCTAATTTTTGCTGTTTTGCCTGTCTCGTCGGTCAAGTTTTTTTAAAAATTTTATCGGATAATTTTTGAACTTCTTTCAAGCGATGGCAAAGAGATTTCATAATATTCATTCTCCCTGATTTTCTTCCCCTCCGGAAAAGTTTTGGTTGCGTGAGCCAAGACTTTCTTTCATTTTTCCGGTCAATACATGTTGAAACTGTTGTTCAACCGGTTTTAACGCGCGGTTTGTCTGGTGGAACAATGTCAAAATGCGATAAGCAGGATGGGTAATAACGGGAATGAAGAGAAATTCATTATCAAACCCTTCCGGCAATTCTGTGCGGCTTAAAATGGAAACATAGTTTCCGGTTGCAACGAGTTGAACAATCAATGGAATGGATGATGTTTCGACAATCGGAACGGCGGTAACAAGCGGGGGCCCAAGCGTTTCGATGAGCGATTTCAATTTTGTGCCTTTTCCGGGAAGAACCAAAGCTTCGCCAATCATTTCGGCAAGATTGATTTTTGTTTTTCCTTGCAAGCGTTTTTCGAGACTATGACCTTTGCGAAGAAAGAGGCCAAGCGGGCATTTCACCTCTTTATCAATCGCAAAACGGGGCTGTTTTTCTATGTCATAGGCCAAAGCAAGATCGGCTTTGCCATCAAGAAGCACATTTTGCACATTGTCGTTTTCAGTCGTCAATACATTGATTTTGGTGGATTTGTGATTTTTCTGGAAGTCGACAATTGCGGAAAAAAGAACAGTAGCCGCCAGATTTTCTTCACACACAATTGTCAAATTTTGGCGGATAACACCGTTTAAAGCTTTTATCTCGCTCAACATCCGCTCTTCATTGCGCATTGTTTCGCGGATATGGCCAAGTACCAGTTCGCCGGTGGCCGTGAGTTCCAGCCCCTTATGGCTGCGGGAAAAAACCGGTGTGCCGATTTCTTCTTCAAAGAGCTTTATTTGCCGCTGGATGGCGGAAGCGGCAACATGAAGCTTTTGTGCGGCACTGCGTAGCGAACCGGAACGCGCCACCTCGTCAAGATATTTCATCAAACGGTGTTGCAAAATGTTACCCCCCTTGTCCGTTTTTTTTGTTTTGGAGCTTTTCTATTTTCAACCCTTTTTGATACTCCACGGGAAGAGAAGTTTCTGGGTAAGAATAACAAGTTGGAACAAGATAAGCGACATGGCAGCCAGCACAAAAAGCCCCGCCCAGGCTTGCGGTATTTTATAAATCGAGGTGGAAAGCTGGAGGAAGAAACCTATGCCCTTATCGGCCGAAACAAATTCGGCAACAACCGCGCCGATAACGCATAAAGTAATGGAAATTTTCAAGGCCGAGAAAATATAGGGCACGGCATAGGGCAAGCGGATTTGCAATATTTCACGGCGAACCGGTGCGCGGAGCGATTTTGACAATTCGATCAATTCGGGCGGTGTAGAAAGAAGCCCTGTCGAAGTGGCAATAACCAGCGGAAAAAACGAAATAAGAAAGGTGATGAGAATGCGCGGAAAATCACCCGAACCGAAGGCGACAATGACAATCGGCGCAATGGCGACAACCGGTGTCGACTGGATAATGACCAATAACGGATAAACTGTTTTCGATAAAAGCGGCGAGCGGATAAGACAGACAGCAAGCGGCAAAGCAATCAGAATGGATACGAAGAAGCCGAGAAGTGCCACCCGCAAGGTTGCAAATATATGAACAGCCCAACGCGATCCATCAATCACATGGAAAGCTTTGAAAATTTCAACCGGCTGCGGCAGGATGAAAGAGGGAATGGCAAAAAACACCGCTGCCAATTGCCAGATCACAAGAATAGCCACAATAAGCAACACTGCCGGTAAAGCCGACATTAGCGAGGAGAGGTGAAACAGCTTTATCTTCTTCCTGTTAAGCGAGCTTGGGCTTGATGAGGAGGTTTCTGAGGGTGTGAGCGAAGTCATGGACCACCTTTTGGTTTGCAGTTTCGGCATTGCGTGGCCGTCCGAGCGGCACGTCGAGTTCAGTTAAAACAGTTCCCGGCCGGCCGGCGAGAACCAGCACACGGTCGGCAAGAATGGCAGCTTCATTGACAGAATGGGTAATGAACATCACGGTTTTCGGCCGGTCGGAAAAAATTCTTAAAAGTTCAAAACCCATTTCATCGCGGGTTAATGCATCAAGGGCGGAAAACGGTTCATCCATCAACAAAATATCGGGGTCGAGATGAAGCGCGCGGGCAATGCCGACACGCTGCTGCATACCGCCCGACAATTCTTCCGGCATACGTTTTTCAAAACCGGTAAGGCCGATCATACGCACTAGTTCATGGGCTTTATCAATATCGGCGGAATTGACTTTGCCGAATTTGTGTTTGATCGGAAAAGTAATATTGTCCACAATATTGAGCCATGGCAGCAATGTCGGGCGCTGAAAAACAATGCCGACATCTTCACGCGGCTCCTTGACCGGCATACCGAAAACTTCCACCTTGCCCTGTGTCGGTTTCAAAAGACCGGCAATCAACCGCAAAAGCGTGGATTTGCCACAACCGGAAGGCCCCAATACCGCAAGAAATTCGTGATAGCGAACATCGAAACTAATATTGTGAAGCGCTTGTGTTCGCCCTGTCGATGTCGTGAAAAACTGGCTTAACCCTTCAAAGCGGATAGAGGGGGGAGAAATCGCATTGCTTGATTTCATTTCTATGGGTTGCAATTGGCTTGTTGTCATTTGAAGCCCTCCAGATTTTCGGAAAAACCGGTTTTAACGGCACTTTCAGCGGTCACCGCATTCGGGTCGAGGTTTAAAGCTTCGGCAGTCTTTTGCCATGTGCGTTGAAGCTTGTCGCGACGGAAAGTGCCAAGGCCGTATTGATCTGTCTCGTCATTGTAAATGAGCTTCAATGTATCGAGAAGCGAACCTTTAACACTCTGCCGATCAAGTTCGGGAACACTTTCCATCACCGCATCGACCGCTTCATCGGGATGTTCATGCATGAATATGATTGATTGGCGATAGGCTTTGATAAAGCGGGTCAGAACATCGGGCCGTTCGGAAATGAATTTGTCTGAGGCAATCAGCGAACTGCCATAAAGATCAAGTCCACTTTCCACCCACGGAAAGGCTCTGATTTCTTTATGCGCAATTCTGGCCTGTTCTTCGTAACGCGTGTAGTCGGTGAGCCACGCAATAATCACATCGGTCTTTCCGGTTATCAACATCGGCCCTAAAGCACCGGAGTCGACCCGTGTAAGCGTAATATCATCCATGGATAAATTCTGGGTTTTCAGAAAAGGCGGCAGGAAAAGATTGGAAGCGGTAAAAGGCGAGGTGGCAACAGCTTTGCCCTTTATATCGGCGATTTTCTGAATGGGGCTATCGGAAAGCACATAAAACGCATGTGGCGTTTTGTTAAAGATCGACATAACCGCGCTCACCTTCACATTTGCGCTTACACGCGCAGCCATGAGCGCGGTGATGTCGGCTGCTCCCACATCGCTCACTCCGGCAGCAATGCGGGTAATTGCGTCATTGCCGCCACGCCCCGGTTCAATCGCAACATCAAGCCCTTCGGATTGGCAAAACCCTTTGTTCACACAAACATAAATGGCGGTTTTATCGCCACCGGGTAACCAGTCGAGTTGAAAACGCACTTTGTCAGGGGCTTTTTGAACCTCTTTTGCCTCAAGCATTTGCGGACATAATAGAAGCGCCAAACTCCCACAAAGAAGATTAGCCGAAAGAAGACTTGATGAAAGAAAACCGGCTGACAGAAGCCTTGTTTTAAAAAGACGTTTAAAAGCAAGTTTGGCGGGCGAAAAAGTCGCAATCGGAAAAGTTTGTTTAAAAGTTGAAAAACCTTGTTTGAACCTCTTCCGGATAAAGCTTTTTATATCCGCCCTTTCGAGGCGCAGTATTTTTGAAGTTGCAATTTTCTTTTGGCCTTTAAGGCAAGAAGTGAGGTTCCTTGAAGAACCGTTGCGAGGAAAGGAATAAAAAGCATTGTCGCTATTGTTTCGACATTTCGCTTGCATGAACTTTTCCTCTCCCGCTTAAAAAGCATTCCGGTTTTTTGAAAACCCCGAAAAACCGAACGGGCATTATGAACAAATTCCGGTTTTGCCATTTGTGCTGTCGGGTATTATCCGTTTAATTTTTTTGAAAACCGGATAATCAGCACAAGTAAGGCGGCGTATCGACATTCAACTTATGAAACCAAGCGTATTTTTTAACCTATAGTGTCATCCTGTATTTGTCGGAAAACCTAGTCTTTCTCTTTGAAGCTCTAACTTTGTCTTCTTCAAAAAAGAAAACCGGTTTTATTTTCGACACCCCAAGATTTACACGAACAACAAGTGAAAACAAGAGAAAAACCTAAAAATTAGGCGTTTTTATTTATTGATTAAATTTTATGCATTTTTTAAGAAGAAATAAGCAAAAAATAAAAAGATTAAATAATATCAATGGTTTCAAAAAACACTATTGACCGGCTCTGGTGCAACCTCTGCGCTTTTATTAAGCGTTCTTAAAATGAGCGCGGGTTGCTCTAAATTCTCTTAATACTGCTTTCGACTTTCCAGCGGGGGCAAGAAGAAATTCATGGTGTAAAAATTAAACAGCAAAACAATAAAAATCGCGCCACAAAGGGCGCGATTCTCGATGACATTGAAAGGAATATGAAAAATCCTGCTTGTCGGGCAAAGCCGGTTTTGACAATTGCTAATTCATGCCTTTGGCCTAATGGCTTTTAACCTGCTTTCCCCATGGCAACCGGTTGGGGTGCTGTCAGTTCCTTCTCGTCAAATGCTCTCAAAAGATCATAGTGATAATCGGCATCTTCGCAGAACAATTCACTGCTCACCCCATAGGCAAGTCTTCTTACACCGAATTTCAAAGCCGAAATTCCCGCCGATGCGGCAAGGCTTGGCATACCGGCAAAAGTGTAGCTGAAAATCCGATTAAGATATGGCGCATCCCCTTTCACCTTTTCCTGAAACTGGAAGTTTTTCCCAAGATAAGGGCAGCTTGCAATCACCGCATGTTCTTCACCCGCAGGTGGCGTAAAATGGTCGCCCCAGGTTTCGATCTTATCGGCAAAACGGGCAATTTCCGGCCGCGTTTTAAGGTCGATAATCAAGCCTGTGCCGACAATCAGAAAATCGAATTCATCACTTTCATGGGGCGTGACAAGGACAAGCTTTTCACCCTCCATCCGGCAGCTTTTAATGGGGCTTGCAAGTTTCAATTCATAATTGTCGAATTTTGTGCACCGCAAATAGGAATCCTGTGTCGGCGGCTGGTTGACATCAAAGAGATATTTCATGAAACGCCATTTCTTGTCGTCATCAAGATCGGCAAAATGGCGCAAAAACCCGCTATATTCCATAAAACGATAAGGGTTGACTGTCGGCAAAATGGAACGTCTGACAAAATGCGTTACCGATTTTGCACCAAATTCCAAGGCTGTGGCGCTGTTATCAAAAGAAGACGAGCCACCACCCACAACCGCAACACGCTTGCCGACAAGTTTGTCAAAATTGATTGCTTCGGCCGTGTGGGCATAAACTTTCTTGTCAAGATGATCCTTGAACATATCCGGCACAACCCATTGGCCGCTACCTTCAATGCCGGTCGCTAAAACCACAAGGCGGGTATAGATTATATCGGCTTTGCCGTTTCGTTCGATATGAAGCGCGAAAACATCATCTTGCAACGGCTCTATATCGGTTACAACTGTCCGGTTTGTCACCTCTATATGGGTGACTTTTTTCAACCAGTCGAGATATTCTGCCCAAAGATTGGTCGGGATTTTATAAAGCTCTTCCCAGGATTTGTGTCCGAAACGCGCTTCCCACCAGGCACGCACAGTCAAACTGCCAATGTCGAGATCAGGCCCCGTTACATATTTCGGCGTGCGCAATGTGTGCATACGGGCATAATTGCGCCAAGGCCCTTCAAAACCGGCTTCATTTTTATCCAGAATGGCAATGTTGGTAACGCTTTCCCGCCGCAATTGTAGCGCCAATGTCAAACCGCTTTGTCCGCCGCCAATAATCACAACATCCTTCACCGGATTGCCGTGATATGTCTTCGGCTTTACCCATTGGCGAGCAGGATAGTTCAAACATTCAAGATCATATTTTGCCTGCCGCTCAAGCTTGGCAAGATTTATTTCGCTATTTTCTGGCATGTCTATTCCCCATTAAAGACAGTCCAAGGAACAAGCTCCGGCTTTTAAAAGAACCTTGGCTGCCGGTTTAAAACGGGGATGACACTTTCTGTCCGGATCGACCCGATCGACCCGCAATACGCTTTATGCCGGTGGTTGAGAGGCTAAATATAAGGCAAAAAATTGTCAAGATTAAAATTTAGGCAAAATCAAATATAATTTGCTGTTATTTCAAGCATAACGCGTTGGTCAGCACGTATAAATATGTTTTTATTTTGCCTGTTTTCTGTTTTGTTTTTTATTTTTGATAGTTCATTGCTTGTTCAATATTATTGATTTTGTGCGAGGTTAAATAAAAGAACGGAAACGATCAGTGCAGTGTGGTACACCGCAATTAAGAGAGGCTCCGACAACCAAGTGAAACGTTGGAAAGGCCATAAGTTCTTATAAAAAGCACTGCCGGAAAGCATGAAAGCCGACAGATAAAAAGCACTGTTGGAAAGGAAAAACACGCACATAAGTTTTTCCTGAAATGTCCGCGCGATTATGCCTCGAAAGTGAAGTGGCATGGCTTTTGCTTTTCATATTTTCAGCAACTGTTGAGATGCGGAAATTCTACGCGGTTTTATATCGAAGTGTTTTCCGGATATTGTTTTCAATTTTGTTCTTTAGGGAAGAAGAACCATGAAATCCAAGAAAGATTATCGTGCCCGCCAATTTTACGGTTATGGGCCGAACCCGCCAGACCCCGAATGGCCGGACGGGGCAAAAATCGCGGTACAATTTGTCATCAATTATGAAGAAGGCGGGGAAAGCAATATTCTTCATGGTGACAAAGCCTCCGAGCATTTATTATCCGAAATTGTCGGCGCAGTTCCTTGGGAAGGGCAGCGCAATCTCAATATTGAATCCTTGTATGAATATGGTGCGCGTGTCGGCTTTTGGCGGCTCTACCGGCTTTTTACCGAAAGAAATATGAAGCTTACGGTTTTTGCCGTGGCCAAGGCTTTGGAGCTCAATCCGGCTGTTGCGAAAGCCATGGTCGAGGCCGATTGGGAAATTGCCACCCATGGGTTTCGTTGGCTTGAATATAAGGATGTTGATGAAGAGGAAGAGCGTTTTCACATTCGCGAAGCCGTACGCATCCAGAAACAACTAACGGGTGAGCGCCCATATGGAATTTATCAGGGAAAACCGTCGATCAATACTCTGCGGCTAACGATGGAAGAGGGCGGTTTTATCTATTCGTCAGATAGTTATGCCGATGAACTTCCCTATTGGGTAGAAGGCATTGATAAGCCGTTTCTGATTATCCCTTATACATTGGATGTTAATGACATGCGTTTTGCAACCGCGCAAGGCTTCAACAGTGGCGAACAATTTTTCAACTATCTGAAAGACAGTTTCGATGTTCTTTATGAAGAGGGTGAAAAAGGCGCACCGAAAATGCTTTCCATCGGTTTGCATTGTCGTTTGGTTGGCCATCCGGGGCGGGCAAAGGCGCTTGAAAAATTTCTTGATTATGTGGCAGCCAAAAAGTCGGTTTATATTGCACGGCGCATAGATATTGCCCGCCATTGGCAAAGAGTGCATCCGGCCAAATAAGCCTGAAACAGAATAAAGAAAAACCGGAGGACAGGAAACAATGGTCGAGCAGGAAAATCATAAAAAACAATTGCACGAGCTTGCCGTTTTAAAAATCGGAAAAGCCGAATTTTCTCCTTTTGGCGATGTGATCGACGTGAGGGAAGAAACAATTTTGCCCGACCAAATGGACAAAGAAAATAAAACAGGCTCGGCTTACCAAAAAAATCCGGTTATGATCCCGATCAATCAGGGGCGGGCAACCCGCTTTCATGATCTTGCAAAGGTTGAAGCGGAGGGGGAAAAGCCCCGCGTCCTCATCAATGTCTTCCGGTCTCTCCCGATCGACTTTCCTGTTCAGATTGATATGATGGAGCGTCACCCCTATGGCTCGCAGGCATTTCTGCCAGCGGGCGAAAATCCGTTTCTCGTTGTTGTGGCAAAGGATGAAGGAGGCAAACCTTCCGCCCCGCAAGCCTTTTATTGCCCTTCAGGTGTCGGCGTTAATTATCATAAAAATGTCTGGCATTTTCCGCTTCTTGCACTTTTCAAGATGAGCGATTTCTATGTGGTTGATCGCGGTGGTGTCGAAAACAATCTTGAAGAATATTTTTATCAAGACGAGGCTTGGCAAATAAGCCGGTTGCCGGATTTTGATAAATGACGGAAAGACTTCGCGAACTTGCGTTTTAAAGAACGGAATGAAGCAAAATATCAAAATTGAGAACACATAAATACCGGCAAACAAATTAAGGAAAAAAGACCCCGTGAAAATTGAACAATTGAACACTCTTCCAGCCGCCGCTTTTATTGATTGTTTAAGCGGTATTTTCGAGCATTCCCCTTGGGTGGGGGAAAGTGTTGCAGGAAAACGCCCGTTTGAAAATCTCGATGCGCTTTATGAGACCATGGTCGAAGCGGTTCGGCAAGCTCCGGAAGAGTTGAAAGACAGGTTGATTTTGGCTCACCCCGATCTTGCGGGTAAGCTTGCCCGTTCATCGAAATTGACGGCGCAATCGGAAAAAGAACAAAAAGGGGCAGGGCTTGATCGTTTGAGTGAAGATGAATTCGATCAATTTCAGAAATTGAATGAAGCCTATCGGGCAAAATTTTCTTTTCCCTTTATCATTGCGGTTCGGGGGCATGGTGGCAAAGCCCATGACAAATATTCCATTCTCGCCAATATGAAAAAGCGCTTGAACAATGATAAAGATGAAGAAAAAGCCACGGCGTTGACGGAAATCTTCCGCATTGCGCGCTTGCGGCTTGAAGATCTCATCGACAGCGAGGGATAAAACATGACCGGTTTGACAACCCATATTCTTGATACGGCATCCGGTAAACCGGCTAGCGGCGTTAAAATTCAGCTCTACAAGCTTTGCCCGCAAAATGTTACGGAAAATCAAAATAACGGGACAATAAACACCCCCCTTAGCACGGACGAAAAAACGCATTTAGCGGGAGAAAACACGCAATCCGTTGTCAAAAAATTGCTTGTTGAAACAAAGAGCAATCAGGATGGGCGAACGGAAAAACCGCTTCTTGATGAAAAGGCGATGGAACAAGGGCAATATGAATTGCACTTTTTCACGGCAGCCTATTTTTTAAACCAGGGCGTAAAACTTGATAACCCGCCTTTTCTTGATGAAATCACCATAAGCTTTTCAATAGCCGATAACACCGCCCATTATCATGTGCCGCTTCTTGTAAGCCCGTGGAGCTATTCGACCTATCGCGGCAGTTGAAAAACGAGGCCGGATATGGAGTAAAAATCCGGCTGGATATTAAAATGAGGCCGGATATGATGACCGGATATTATGATTTGTGCACATCATTCTCGCCGCCACTTTCAGGCATAAGTTTGTAAGCCCATGTTTCAGGCTTGTTGAGTATTTTTGGGCGTTATCGGTTTTAAAGTTCGTCGTAACGCTTGCCGATTTTCTTTCCGGAAATTGCCCAGATACAGGATAAAACAAGTGCAAGCAGCATAATAACCGGCGGCTGGACGACGTTGCGGATAAGCGTATCAACCCAGCCCCAGAATGCATCCGACCCGCGATAGACAAAAGTATCAATAGCGTTTTTTGCACTGAAACGCGAATTTTCATCAACTGCCGAAAAGAGCATTTCACGGGCAGGGCGGGCAAGTGCATATTCTCCCACACGCCGCAATATCATCGCGATTGCCAAAATCGGAAAACAATAGAATATGCCGAGTAGTCCAAACAAGATCACCATCATGACAGGCAAGCTTACAAGCAAGAATGTCACGCCGAATTTTTTTGCAATGCGGGCGGTAACGAACATCTGGATAAGAATGGACGAGGTTTGCACAACCGTATCCATAATGGAAAAAAACTGTGTCTGTTCAGCAGGATTGGTAAAGGTAGCCTGAACAAGGCGCGCCTGCGCGTAATAAAGAAAAGTGGTTCCGGCCGAGGTGAAAATGGCATAAACGGCAATTTGGCTGAGATAAGGCGATTGCACAATGAGTTTCAAGCCAATCCATATGCCGGAATAGGTTTCACTCTTTTCTTTTTCCGACGCAGTCATTCCAGGCTTGTCTTGTTTCATGTCTTTGCCGCGGCCGAAATCGCTTCGCCAGTGCACGAGAAAAAGCCAGAGAAAAAGCGTTGATAAAAACAGCGCTGTCGAAATTAAAAGAAGCCCCGCATAGCCCACTTTTTCAACCATAAATGCGCTTATCAACGGGCCGGTTATGCCGCCAAGACTTGCGCCTGCCGATAGGGGGCCAAACAGGCGCTGAGCCTGTTCTTTGGTAAAAACCTCGGCCAAAAAGCTCCAGGTGAGGGAAATAACAAACAGGTTATAAACTGAAACCCAGACAAAGAATGCCCGCCCCACCCAGACACTGCCGCTATTATAATAAAGGCTTAACGTAAAGCCCAGCATAATAAGACTACAAAAAAGCGTCGAATAGATGAAGAGATTGGTCTTTTTAATCTTCTGGCTGATAAAGCCGAAAACGGGCACAACGAGAAACATGGCGCAAAAAGTGGCAGTAAAAAGCCATGAGAGATGATCGACACCACCGGCAATGCCGAATGTTTCACGCACCGGTCGCAACATGAAATAGCTGCAAAAGACAAGAAAAAGCGTGAAAAAGCCGCCCAAAAAAGCAACTGTTTCATGCGCTTTTAGCGCGAACAGACGTTCAAATATATGTTGCAGCTTGTTTATCATTATAGGCCAAGGCGTTTACGCAATTTATCTGCCGGAAGGTGGGCACGAAAGCCCGGCGCGCCGGGGGCGAAAATATGCGCTGTTTCAAGTTTGCCGGTGATGACAGGTTCGCAACCGGTTTCGCGCGCAAGCTCTGCCACAACGTCCAACGCTTTTTCATCGTCACTTGCCATCGGCATACCAACAGCTTCTATCTTTTTATTGAAACAATCTTCAATTACCGTGGCGTCAACCGCCGAAAAAGCACGGACGAGGCGCACATCCGGCACATATTTTTTTACCGTTTCGGCAACGCCGTTTTTCTTTGCTTCGATTGAAAGAGGCTCTAAATCTCCTCCCCACAAAGGTGGGTTGGTAGCATCAATAACAATTTTCCCCTTCATTTCAGCGGCAAAATCTTTGCCGATTTGAGGCCAGGCTGAAAACGGCACTGCAACAAGGATAACATCACCAAATTGTGCCGCCTGGCGCGGTGTACCGACTGAAGCTTTGTCTCCAAGCGGGTTTGTCAAGCGTCGTAACTCATCCGGATGGCGCGAAGAAAACATCACCGAATGGCCGGATTTTACAAGGAGGGTTGCAACAGTTCCGCCAAGCGAGCCGGCGCCAATGACCCCGATTTTAAGATTTTTGACATCAGCTTCCGTTTTTGTTGCGGGGCTATCGTTTACTGTTTCCGCTTTGGATGAATTTGAAGCTTTACCCACCGAATTTTCAGTATTTTGTGAAAAAGCCTGTGTCAGGGAAAAAATCTCGGCAAGAGACAGAGCTAAAGCAGATTTTAATATAAAACGACGATCAAGAGACATGTTGAACCTTCTTGTCATGAACCTTGTTCTCCAGAGAGGGAAACCTTTTTTGCTCAAATCGGGAAAGCCTTATCAAGTCGGGCGAGATCTTCTTCATCAAGATGAAGAGAAAGTGCGGCGCTGTTTTCACGGCAATGTGCAGGCGAACCCGATTGGGGAATGGAAATGGTAAAATTGTTTCTGATTGTCCAGCCGATTGCGATTGCAGCAGCAGTCATATGATGTTTTTGCGCAATGTCTTTTAACACCGCATTTTGCAAAAGCGGGGTTTTACCCGAACCAAGCGGTGAATAGGCCATAATCGGCATAGCGTTATTTTTTGACCAATCGAGAAGGCCACCTTCGATAGAGCGGTCGACAAGTGAATATTCCACCTGATTGGTTGCGCATTGGTCGCCTTTCTCAAGGCTGAAAAGATCATTCATGTCATTAATGGAAAAATTGGAAACGCCCCAATCGACAATGGAACCTTCGCTTTTTAATTCTTCAAATGTATCAACCACAGTTTTGAGGTTTGAAATTCCGCCACGCCAATGCAAAAGATAAAGATCCATTTGCTTTAATCCCAAGCGTTGAAGGCTGTTTTTGCAGGCATTGCGAATGTCTTCGGCTTTTGTTGCGTGCGAAGGCATGACTTTTGAAACGATATAAGGTTTTGTTCCGGCCTTTTTGATGACGCGGCCAACCATTTCTTCAGCTTTACCGGAACTGTAAAGCTCGGCGGTGTCAATCAGATTCATGCCAAGATCAAGACCGGTTACAAGCGCTTCCTCTTCTTGTTCGAGAGGGCGTTGACCGGCTGCAAGCGTCCATGTTCCCATGCCAAGCGTCGGGATCATCCGGCCGGTTTTAAGACGGATTGGAGGGTTTTTTATAGCTGTGGCTTGTGTAGTTGCCGAAATTGTCGGACCAAGCATGAAAGCTGCACCACAGGCGATAGCAAATTGTCGACGTGTTATGTCCATTCTAGCGCCTTTCCTGTTTTTGTAGAGAGCAAGTATAGCCGAGCTTTCAAAAACGAAAAAGGCATTATTGTTCATTTGAGCGATGAATGAAAATCATGAATGATTGGGGAGAAACAGAATTTTATCAAGCCAAGCTTTAGAGGCTGAAAAACTTCTGTTGAAGCAACGAGGCTCATCGAAAAAAGCCACTTCGACGAATGAAAACCTCAAAAATTCGCGTTAGTTGCAGCCACATGGAAAAAACCGTTAAGATAATGGCCTCGTGAAAATGACGCAAAGATGGAATCTTGAAAATTCCTTTTCGGCGTAGGTTTAACGTGGTGACGAAGAGTTAAGTGAAGCGCAATTTTTATCAACTTGCCATCGGATATGGGATACCGTTGTAGATACTACCATGACTACAGCATGGACATTGCAGTTGAGCGGGTGGAAACATGCCGGTGTCTTCGGGGACTGAAGATATAGTCTGCAATCTGATGCATGATCTTGCCCGTTGGATTTGTTAAAGATTGGAAGACGTCCACTTTTAATAGTGTCATCCAAGACTTTCTGATAGCTTTTCTGTGTTTGCCAGATAACGTCTCATCCTACATCATTGATCAGATGTTTACAATCTTGCATGGTTTTGGAGTGGAATTTCACTCAATAGCGTTGGCCTTCTTTATTTTAGAGAGAATAGGTATGCGACCCGTAGCTATTTATATGCATGAGCTCGACCGCCAAGCCTCTATTCGACATAAGAATTGTCACCCAGAGGGCTTTCCCGTGACAATAATTAAAAATCCCACATGGCTGTGTTAGAACGCAAATCGGTGCGCGGAAGGCGTTTTTATGTATGGATAAAGTCAGGAATTTTATGAGGATCATGCACGAAAGAAAACGGGGATCATTGTTGCCGACTAAATCCCTATTGCCTTCTGGCCAATAGAAATTCAAAACAAACAGCGTTCATCACGTTCGGTATCGGCAACGCCTATATCATCTGCCATTGATGAGAACCTTGCGAGCATTGGCGTGTCAGAGCCCGGTTGCAAAACGTTCTCTATCGCATAGCGCAAAATGCCGCTGGTGATATCAAGCATGCCATACCTCCGCCAAGCCATGGCATAGACGGCTCTTTCCTGAATGCGTTCGCGGTTTTGATGAGCAAGCTTCTCTGTCAATTAATAGTTTTGGATGAGGTGATAGTCTTGGAAAAGGACAGAGCCTGGTAAAACCGAGGTTATAGAGTTTTGATTATCAAATAGCGCCGCGCTTGCCATTATTGTCAATGGCAAGCGATTGGTCATGTCGGTTTCCTCTCATCTATCAAGGTTGATTTTTTCATGATGAGCAGTCTTAAACTTCCCATCTTGTCGATGCAAAACGGTTAAGCGCATAATGAACGAGCGAGATCAAGACGAGCATAAGGGAAATCGAGACAACAATCGATGTGCCGCGATAAAGAGAATCTCCGATAATATCATCGCTTGGCTTCAGCAGACCGTAGAGAATTGCCAGCGCTGTCACGGCAGCAAAGCCCTCTGCCGAGCCGCTCTTGTCTCGCGTATGTTGCGCACTGAACCAGAAGAGGCCGAAAAGGAAAGCACAGGCTGTCAAAGGAAAATATTCTGAATAGCCGGAAATCAGCAATTGGGCGACAACAGCTTGGATCGAGCCGGTCACCGAGCCATAGAGCCGTGTTCTTCCCGAGTTCCATATCGCATCATGGGACATAGCCAAAAGGACAAGGATCGTCGCCATTTGTGCGCTTAATGAATCCCTCATTTCAACCGACTGGAAGAAGATAAACGACCCAGTTGCTCCAAACGCGCAGAGCAAGACAAGGTGGCGGCGTTGACTGGGTGTTCGTGGCGGCGGGATACGCGCAACCCTTGGTTCAACATCAGGAAACAAGGCAAATGAAATGATATAGAACACAACGCTTAAAAAAATGGCCCCGCCTATGTTCCAGAACAGATCTTGCCATGACGTTTCCGGATAACTGCCGAAGTGAACCAGGGCGCTGCAAATACACAAAGACATCGCGCCATACATGAAAAGTTTGTATGGTCCCGCCATCAGAGAAAAGCAGATTATCATGAAGCCGAAATAGCAGACCATCATAACCATTGGATGCTCTGAAAAGATAGCAATCATAATACCTGCTGCTGCCATGCCTGTCGGGGCGCTGACAAGATATTGCAAAGCGACATGACTGTCATAAGAGGGTGCCAAGCCGATGAGAACCAGCGGATAGACTGCATAATAGGTTGCGTAAGGCCAGCCGAATATCGTTGCCAAAGCCCATGCACTAAAGGCGCCGAACGTCATACGGCAAGCCATTTGCCAATCATTGGCATTGAGTTGTGGTGTAAGATCAATAGACATAATGCGACAGTGCCAGAACACGGATTTGAATTTGCGCGAAAACGCGGGAGAACCAGGAATTATTCGGCACAAGCTGAACAGTTGCGCGGCCGCCGCTGACAACTTCAGGCGGAGTTTCCAGCATAACATTGACGCGCACACGCTGCGCGCGCCGTATCCAACGGTCTGTTTCGACAATTTCAACCAGCGAACCGTCGGCATTGATCTGTCCTTCGGCGATACCTGCGTCAATGGATGAAACATGGCCATTGAAGACTTGGCCAGGCAAAGCATCGAACGTCACATAAGCAGGATCGCCGACATGAACACGCGATAATGCTTTTTCCCTAAAATCTGCACCGATAGTGGGGTTAAGGCCGACAACCGCCATGACCGGAGTACCTGCACTGACATAGTTGCCCGGACCTAGGTGCATATTGGTGACGGTGCCACCTTCGGACAGTGCTACTTTGGTTTTGGATAGATCACGCTCTGCAATGGCAAGATTATTTCTGGCTTCCCGTAAATAAAGGTTATCCGGCCCTTCATCTCCTCTCAAAACGACGCTTGAGCGCAATCGCGCTTCGGCCACATGAAGCGCTGCAACACTTTCGTCGCGATTGGCGACAGCTGTGTCGGCATCACTTTTGGAAATCGTATTGTTGGCACTCAATTCCAATTTTCGATTGGCTTGTCTGATGGCATCATCAGCGGTCGCTTTTGCACTAGCAATGGCAGCGCGTGCTTCAGCAATGTCGGCATCACGTTGACGGATAGTAAGCTCGGCTTGCTCCAAGGCTAATCTGGCTGATGTGACATTCAATTCATAGCGTGTCGGGTCAATCTCGAACAATACTTCTCCGGCTTTAATCGGCTGGTCATTGTCAACATTTACACGTACAACTGTGCCTGATACCTCTGGCGCAATACGGATTGTATCGTAAATAACGCGCACTTCCGATGTGACCGGCATGAATTGGTCGGCTATGACCAGATAAAACAAGAAAAATGCACCAACTCCTACACACCTGTAGACACTGCGGCGGAAACGTTGTTCCGGGGTAAGAATAGGTTTGGGTAATGTAACAGTTTCTTCCATAACCATACAATCTTTAGGTTCGATTTAAATTCATTGTTTAAATGATTGTATTGTTTGCCGAGTCCTTGTAGTCCCAAAAGAAGGGAGCTATCCTTCCAAATAATGGAAGGATAAAAATATGGAAGAATTGAGCGATCTTAGACTGTTTGTCCGTATCGTTTCTGCCGGTAGTTTATCGGAGACAGCAAGACGAATTCATAGCTCACTTCCAGCGGTGAGCCGACGTTTGGCAGCATTGGAAGAGCGTTTGGGTGTGCGTTTGATCGAACGTGGGCCACGGCGTTTTACGTTGACAGAAGAAGGAAGTTTCCTGTTATCCAAGGCCGAGGCAATCATAGAAGAAATGGATATGATTGAAGCGCAGGTTATGGCTCATGCCAAGCAACCGAGCGGGTATCTGCGCGTAGCGGCACCATTACAAATAGGTCGCACCTTCATAGCTCCTGCAATTGCTGAATTTACAACAATCAATCCGGAGATAACGATAGAACTTGTGCTGAATGACGCACATATCGATATATTGGACGACGAAATAGATATAGGTATATTACTTGACCTTCCAAGCGACGGCAACTTGATAACCAAAACATTATTACGTAGTCGCCGTGTCACGATTGCTTCTCCGGCTTATGTAAAAAATCATCCTGTAATACAGTCACCACGGGATTTGCTAGATCATGATTGTGCCCGGTTAGTCCGTGGCAGGCGCATCTTTGATAAATGGATTTATAAGGAAAATGGAAATCTGAAAGAAGTCAAAGTAACAGGTAAACTGCTTTCAAATAATGCAGAGGTTATTCATGAATGGGCATTGGCTGGCAAAGCTGTAGTATCCAAAGCATTGTGGGACGTTGAAAAAGATATAAAAGAGGGTCGGCTCGTCCGTCTGCTTCAGGAATATGAATGTGATGACATCAACTTATATGCGGTCTATGCTTCACGTTCGCATATGCCGTCCAGAATGCGTTTGTTTTTGGATTTTATATCAACCGAAATAAGCGCCAATTTATTCAATGGCATCTAACAGTTTTCACCAATTAAAATATGAAATGGAATAATCTTTTGTAGCGAATTTGTAGTGTTAGTCGATGCTGACAAAGCTATCATAAACCGAACTGTACTTTCTGCTATCTCAAGCACCGGATGGGGTAATAACACATCGATCTTCCCCATTGTTAGATATTGACGGGTCAATTCGGTCAATTCCATGCCAACAATTGTCGGTCTCCTATGGCTTTTGATGTTGGCCGCCTTAGCTGCTCCTTCAAGACCGCCGCCTGCGACCAAAATTCCGGTTATGTCCTGATGTTTTTTTAGAAGTTGATCAACCAATTCATACGCTTTTTCATCGGACTCTCCGGTCATTTTTGTGCCGAGTAACTCCAATCCAGAATGCGATTTGATATATGAGCGGAAGCTTGTTTCTATGACTTGTTGGCATAAATATCGATCAGAGCCGATAAGGACACCGATTTTACCTTCCGGTTTGCTAAGTTTGTGCATAAACCAACCGGCCGATCTTCCCAGTTGCCAGTCATTTGACCCCACATGGCCCTTACATGAAGGGCTTGATACATTTGATACCATTGCTACGACTGGCACGTTCTTATTAGCCAGCACAGAAATAGCATAGTTAATGCAAGGATGGTCAGGGCAGATGCAGCCAATAACGTCGCATTGCTCACCAAGATCTAACAACTCGCGAGAAATATTTTCAGAATCAACATCCTCTATATGTCGGATAATGGCCTTTCCACTTATCCCTTGGGCATTGATCGTTCGACTGACAAGTACCTTGGCCATTTCATTGTACAGTTCACGCTTTTTGCTGTTTATCAAGAAACCGAAAGTTCTTTCCGGTGCATTATTTTGAAGTCTGGAGCGAATACTGGCAATATTTTTAAATCCGATCTCGTCAGCCACTGTCAGGACATGTTCAACCGTTGATTGCTTAACTTTGCTACGACCGTTAACAATGCGATTGACTGTTGAGACACTAACTTGAGCCTGGGTTGCCAGATCGTAGATGGTTGGACGCCTTTTCATTTTACTACCCACAAATTCCAGTCTGTTAAAAGAAATAAATGCCGATCATACTTGGCATCAGGCTTGCTCGCGTAAGCATTAATATCATAATGAGATAAAAGTGTCTTCAATTTATATCGTCATGGCATGAACTGCAAACCTCTCTGATAAAAGCTTTGCATTCAGTTGTCTTCAGGCGTCTATGATAAAAATACTCTTTAACATAAAATAGCTTATGAACATTGGGAATGACATAAATATGTCATTTGTGAGGGGACGTTATGAATAGAAGAGAAGCTTTGTTATCATTAGGCGCTTTAGCTGTAAGCGGCTCTATTTCATCAATCTCTCAGGCCAAAGAACTAAATAGTTATCCCGAAAGAACGGCGATAACCCATGAGAGTTTACCCAATCCGCCCCGTAAGGATAAGGTTTGGCAAGTCCTGATTGATGAAGAGGACCGCAAGACCTTAGCCGTTGTTTTTGATCGATTTATCCCGTCGGACGAGTATGGGCCATCAGCGACAGAAGCCGGCTGCCTTGTGTTTATAGACAATCAGCTGTCAGGTGACTACGGAGCAGGCGCTTCTATGTATCTTGACGGCCCTTATGACGTGCAAAACGAGGAAAAAATCATGGGTTTTCCTCAATTCATAGCAACTCCCAAAGACCGCTATATTTCAGGTTTGAAAGCCCTTCAATCCTATAGTCATGAGAACTATCGCAAACCTATTTATGAACTTTCAAATGAGCAAATCGACGGCATATTGTCGGGCATGGAAGATGGTTCGATAAGCTTGGGTGGTACTGTCAATACCAAAGCGTTTTTTGAATTAATGCTACAAAACGTCCGCGAGGGGTATCTCGCAGATCCGATTTATGGCGGCAACAAAGATATGGTCGGGTGGAAAATGATCGGTTTTCCTGGAGCGCGCTATGATTACAGGCCTTATATAGACCGTCGCGGCGAAGATTTGAAGTTAATCCCTGTCAGCCTCGTGCCAGAATATTGATAGGGAAGATGACATGATTAATAAGCACAAACACGTTGATGTTGTCATTGTCGGGCTTGGTTGGGCCGGTTCGTTTATGGCAGAAGAACTCACTCGGGCTGGTCTTAGCGTTGTTGCTATCGAGCGCGGTTCATGGCGCGATACATCAACGGATTATCCGCCTGCGGTTGATCCTGATGAATTGAAGTGGCACACACGGCGGACGATGTTGTTGCCGCAAACATCCAACACGCAAACCTATCGCCAACATTCCAATCAAACAGCTGTGCCTATACGAACAGCTGGTGCTTTCATGTTAGGTAACAATGTCGGCGGCGCGGCAACACATTGGGCGGGTATGTCATGGCGTTTTACACCTTGGGATTTCGAAGTAGCAACCAGAACCAAGGAAAGATATGGAGCAGCCTATCTGCGTGATATGCCGATTCAGGATTGGGGCGTCAGCTATCAGGATATGGAGCCATATTACGATCGTGTTGAACGAATAGCCGGTACATCTGGCAAAGCTGGTAACATTATGGGCAGCATTCAAGAAGGGGGCAACCCATTTGAAGGGCCTAGATCACGTGAATATCCAACTCCGCCGCTCAAAGATACAAATTGGATGAGTCTCTATCGGCAAACAACCATAAATATGGGCTATAAGCCCTTTCCGATACCTGCCGGAAATATCAGTCAGGCCTACGTGAATACGTTAGGCGTGACTATGGGGCCATGTACCTATTGCGGCTTTTGTGATTTTCATGGTTGCGGAAATTATTCCAAGTCATCACCCCAAGCATGTATCCTGCCTGCCCTTATGAGACGGCCGAATTTTTCATTATTAACCGACACCGAGGTCGTGGAAGTAGTGAAGCATGATGACGGTAAAACGGCAAAAGGGGTACGCTTCATTACACCAAATGGTGAAGAGGAATTTCAATCTGCCGATGTAATATGTTTGACAGCCTTTCATACCGATAATGTCCGGCTGATGTTGTTGTCCGGCATTGGCGAGCCTTATGACCCGGTTTCAGGCAAAGGCACGACCGGCAAAAATTATAATTACCAGACTTGTTCGAACGTCGGTGCTTTCATAGACGATAACCCGATGAATCCATTTATCGGCGCAGGAGCATTGGGTCTCCAAATTGATGAATTTAATGGCGATAATTTCGATCATTCCGGTTTAGGTTTTATTGGCGGGGCTGGCATCATGTGCACCTCCACTGATGGAAGGCCTATTGCCCACATGAATGTATTGAGGCCCGGAACAAAACGTTGGGGGAGTGAATGGAAAGCAGGCTACGCCAGAGACTACCAAAGTGCGGTTAGCGTATTTGCTCAAGGGACTTCAATGCCGACGCGGGATGCCTATCTGTCTCTTGATCCAACATACAAAGATAAACACGGACTGCCCTTATTGAGGGTGACTTTTGACTATGCCCAGAATGATATGGATATGGCACGATATGTAACGCAGCGCGCCATTGAAATCATGAAAGAGGCCGGAGGTAAACATATCACTCCCGTCAATCAGGCCGACAGTCCATGGAATCCGGGCAAACAATTCAGCGGTCATACAATTGGCGGTGCACCAATGGGAACAGATCCCTCCATATCGGCTGTAAATCCTTATTTACAAAGCTGGAATGTTCATAATGTCTTTGTTGTTGGCGCGTCCGCATTCCCGAACAATGCCGGTTATAATCCGACAATAACCGTGGGTGCATTAGCCCTTCGCGCGGCCGATGCCATTCACCAGACATACATAAAAAATCCCTCTCCTCTGATAGGGGGATGACTATGAAATTACGTTCTAAAGTTAAAATAACGATTGCTCTGTTTTGTCTCGGTGCTGCAACGATTGTCGGCTTTTGGGGGTATCAAACGTTTGATACTTCCCGATCATCTGTTGCCGATGATGTCAAACCACTTGCAGATGTCGTGATAAATGACGCGGTGAAGATTGCACGCGGAGAATATATCATGCATGCCTCTGATTGCTCTGCGTGTCACAGCAGCGATAAAGGCGATTTTGCCGGTGGACATAGCTTCTCTACAGATTTCGGTGTTTTGCTATCGTCAAATATAACGCCTGATCGCGATACCGGAATCGGGAATATGACGGAACGTGATTTTTTCAACGCGGTACGTCATGGCCAAGGGTCCAAAGGTCTACTTTATCCCGCAATGCCATATACAGCATTTGTAAATATAAATGACGAAGATATGCATGATCTTTGGGCCTATATGTCGACCATCAAGCCTATTAAAAATAACGTCAATGAGAATGCGGGACTGAATTTCCCATATAACATTCGTCTGGCCATGGCTGGTTGGAATATGTTGTTTTTTAAAAACCGGCCCTTTCGATTGACAGAAAATATTACGCAATTACAGAGCCGGGGCAAATATCTTGTTGAAGGTCTGGCTCATTGTTCTGTTTGTCATACGCCGCGCAATGGTCTGGGTGCAGAGATAAAATCAGCAGGTCTTCAGGGTGGGTTTCCTGATGGCTGGTATGCACCAGACATAACATCCAATCGCCAAACAGGAATTGGTAGTTACAACGAAACACAACTAAAAACCTATTTAAAAACAGGTGCGAATGATAGCACGATTGCCGCGGGGCCTATGGCTGAAGCAATTGAGGATTCACTCCAATATCTGACAGACGATGATGTTACTGCCATAGTTGAATACCTAAAAACGGTTCCTTCCTCTGAACATAAGAGAACCGCTCCGATGGCTATTGATGATGCTTCTTTCAAAAACAACGCTCTTGTATACGAGGTCAATTGCAGTGCCTGTCATGGATTGAAAGGCGAAGGAATAAAGGGAATGATTCCACCTTTTGCCGGCAATCGTAGCATCGTTGCCGATGATCCCACAAACCTTATTCATGCAATGTTGCAAGGTGCAAGAGCGCCCCACACTTCAAGCTTACAAACAGCCGCTGGAATGCCTTCGTTCGACTGGAAAATGAACGATAAGGAGATCGCTGAAATCCTCGATTATATCAGAAACTCTTGGGGCAATAGCGCTAAAAAAGTTGATCCGGAGCATGTCAGGAGAATGAGAAGTGATCTGCGTGCAATGGAAAAGCTAGGAATGCAATGACAGCAACCAAGGATAACAACATAAACCGGACACTAAACACATAAGCCAAGAAGCAAAGAGTTCAATCATTACATCGTGAGGTATTAAGATGGAATTGGGCATTTACTCCTTTGGAGAACTTACAGAAAAGCCAAAATCTGATCAGGCCAAGACCGCGCACGAAAGAATTAGACAAATCATAGAGCTTGCTTGTTTGGCAGATGAAGGTGGTTTGGAAGTCTTTGGGGTAGGAGAGCATCATCGACATGATTTTACTATATCCGCTCCGGAGGTCATACTTGCAGCTATAGCAAGTAAGACAAAGTCTATTAGGCTAGCGAGTGCCGTTACAGTCTTGTCGAGTGCCGATCCGGTGCGCGTTTTTGAACAATTTGCGTCACTTGATTTGGTATCTGATGGAAGAGCAGAAATTTTTGCCGGTAGAGGTGCATTTACAGAGTCATTTCCACTTTTTGGTTATAATCTAAGTGACTATGACGCATTGTTTGAAGAAAAATTAGAACTTCTTTTAAAATTACGTGATCAACCGACTATAAGTTGGTCAGGTCACTTCAGGCCCGATTTGCATGACGCAGAAATCACCCCCAGACCTTTACAGGACCCATTGCCGATATGGATAGCAATTGGAGGAACGCCTGCTTCTGCCATAAGGGCTGGTTATCTAGGCCTTCCCATGATGATGGGGTTCTTTGCAGCTCCTCGCCAATTCATACCAAGGGTTGAATTATATCACCGTGCTGCTGAACATGCTGGACATGATAAGACGAAGCTTCGCCTCGCTGTAAGCGGGCATATGTATATCGGTAAAACATCGCAAAAGGCGCGCGAAGAATTCTTCCCCTACTACAAGTCTTATTTTGAAGAGGCGGGTAAGAAACTTGGCGCCGGTAATTTTCCGAGAGAGACTTATGATGTTTGGATAAAGCATAGCCTTCCTGTGGGAAGCCCACAACAAGTTATTGATACAATTCTTGAACGGGTAGAGCTACTTGGAATTGACAGGTTCGTGGGGCAAATTGATGTTGGTGACCTGCCATATTCTATGACACGTGAATCATTAGAATTATATATGAATGATGTGGCACCCGTTCTGAGACGCGAAACAACAGGCGGTATGTCATGAAGTCGATCTCGATACTCGGAGCCGGCAAACTTGGAACGGTATTGGCGAAGCTATGTGTTCAGGCTGGATATGTTACTTATATCGCCTCGAATAGCGATCCTGTCCAAGTTCAGTTTATTATTGATGTCATGTCTCCCGGAGCGATTGCTAAAGATGCGCAAACCATATTTGGTTTGGCCGATATTATTATACTCGCTATTCCATTGCGTAATTATAAATCCATACCAATCAAGCCACTATCAGGGAAAATTGTTGTTGATGCCATGAATTATTGGCCCGGCACAGATGGGGTAATAGATGAATTTGAAACGGGTGTAACCAGCGCGGTTATCATACAAAAATTTTTTTCCCTTTCATATGTAGTCAAAACATTCAGCCACCTCGGGTATCATCAACTGGACGTTGACGCACGTCCAAGGGGTGCAGTCGACCGACACGCATTAGCTATCGCTGGTAATGACAAACGCGCAACAAATGAAGTTGCCGATTTAATTGATCAGATAGGTTTCGATCCGCTGATTATAGGGACGTTAGCTAGATCGTCCGCCTTTTCACCTGGCACTCCTGCTTTTGGCGTATCTACGGATAAGAAGCATTTATCACTTATCATCCATAATTATAATGAAAACGGCACAAACAACCCCATCAACAACCCTGACGCAAATTAACAAAAAATAAACGTTACCATGGAGGAGAAAAGATATGGCATTGATTTCGGAGAAAGCTATGAATTTGCATGGCAAAGTAGCAATCGTAACAGGTGCGGGTAACGGTATCGGACTTGGAATAGCTAGAGTCCTTGCCGGATTTGGTGCAAGTGTCGCTTTAACCGATCGTGAAGGAGATTCAGTTGAGGCACAAGCCGAGGCTATCCGACATGAAAGCGGCATAGCTCAAGGATTTTATCATAATGTTGCTGTTACGGAATCGTCTTTAGCGATGGTTTCTGATGTCATTAATCATTTCGGTAAAATTGACGTTTTGGTGAATGGTGCCGGTATCAGTAACAGATCGGCATTAGTCGATATGGATGATGATGCTTGGAACCAAATCATAACAGTCAATCTTACAGGAACCCAAAAAGTCACAAGAGCAGTGCTCCCCCATTTATTAAAACAAAAAAGCGGAAGAATTATTAATGTATCGTCAGTCCTTGGTCGTTCGGGCAAGCCTTTTATGACGCATTATACCGCATCCAAATTCGGGGTCGTAGGTTTTACCCAGTCACTTGCTTTGGAGATTGCATCATCAAACATCACGGTAAACGCTTTGTGTCCAGGCATCGTAAAGACGAGGGCATGGCAAATTGAATTAGATGAACTGAAACAAAAAAACGGTTGGACACAAGAGGAGGCATGGGAATCCGTTATGAAGCTTATTCCGCTCGGACGCCCGCAGCAGCCTGAGGATTTTGGTGTTATGGCCGCTTTATTGGCATCAGATTATGGGGCAAATATCACCGGACAAGCTTACAATATTGATGGTGGGTACGAGATGCACTGATCGTCATCTTCTTCATTAAATTACTATGGATGATAGGAACTCAACATGACAAATCGAAGAGAGTTCATTCTAGGCGGTGTTGGTGCAATGAGTGTTACAGGTTTGGATAGCCCCACAATGGTGGCACAACCCAAGGATATTGCTGATGATCCATCCCGGC
This sequence comes from Bartonella sp. P0282, assembly GCF_048452985.1. Classification (NCBI taxonomy): domain Bacteria; kingdom Pseudomonadati; phylum Pseudomonadota; class Alphaproteobacteria; order Hyphomicrobiales; family Bartonellaceae; genus Bartonella; species Bartonella sp. P0282. Next base: position 172,050 of record NZ_WTFO01000003.1, on the reverse strand, counting down.
ACGGTTTAGAAAAACCCGACAAAAATAAACATAAAATATATATGGGGAGTTGGTGCTTTGCATCAGGTCTTAAGAGACCGGCTACACTTGATCAAGTAATCAAGATACTTTCTGCATATGGCTTTGATGGAATTGGTGTTGGTGCAGGATTCGTCAACCACGCATCTATTGAACGATACCCTGATACTCATTCTCGCAAGGAATTAGCCAAGTATATTAATGGCCATGATTTGGAAGTTGCTCTCTATGCTCCTGACCCATACGGGTTGCCTTGGGCTACAGATGACGATGCCTATAAATCTTACTTGAAATCATTCAAGGATTCATTGTTATTTACTAAAGATATTGGCTCGCCTTCTATGCGCGTTGATCCTGGCTCATTTGGCCCATTACCCAGAAATAGCGATTATTCTCGAATTTGGACGAGAGTTGTCGAGACTTTTCAAAAACAAGCAAAAATGGCTGCTGATGAGGGCGTCATGTTGCTTTGGGAACCGGAAACTGCACAAATATTTGTTCGCCCTAGCGAAATTATCCGTCTCCTTAAAGAAGTTGATAGCAAGAATTTCAAGCTCAATGTCGACTTTGCCCATGCAAGGGCAATATCAGAACTCGGGCATAATCAATTACGACCATACGAAACTTTAAAAGGTGGTGTGATCGAATTTATTAATATGGTTGGAGCATACATTGGCGACATTGGTGTTGTTGATACAGATGACAATATCGTTTCAAATATATTTGCCTCACATATAGGTCTCGGCAAAGGCAACTTGAACATTGAGCAAATGCTACAAGCAGTCATTGCTACCGGTTACAAAGGCCCGTGGTGGGGCTTAGATATTATCCCCGTCAATGAAGTTGTCTTTACCGATGCGTGGAACGGGATTGCAGCATATAGAGATATGCTTGATCGGCTCTTATAAAAATGCTCACTAAGAGAATGGTATCAGCCATGAAAACGATAAATATTCTGGTCAATCTCAAAGCCAAAAAAGGCCTTGAAAAAGATTTGGAAATCAAACTGAGAAATTTACAATCCTGTACTCGGGGAGAAGTCGGCTGCCTTGATTACAGATTGATGAAGTCGATTAAGGATCCATCTATTTGGACACTCTACGAGCAATGGATAAGTCAAGTGGCGCTTGATACGCATTTACAATCACAGCATTACCAAGACTTTTCCGAGATAGTTAATAAATTGACCGATGGTCCAACGGCAGCCGAGTTCTATGAGGCAATAAACTTTTGATCAATCGGTATTGTAAGTGAGCATATCTATGGGGCAATTATTAAACGGCAGATGGGTTGATACCGCACCAATTGATAATGATGCGGATGGCAACTTTCACAGGCATCCGACTGTTTTTAGACATTGGATAACATCAGATGGATCATCTCATAATAGTAGCGAGGATCAATTCAAAGCAGAAGTAAATAGATACCATCTTTATGTAAGCTTAGCCTGTCCCTGGGCACATAGGACAACAATCATGCGCAGATTGAAGGGCTTGGAGGGTATGATAGGTTTATCTGTGGTGAATTGGTTTTTGGGTAATCAGGGGTGGAGTTTTGCAGAAGGACCATGCGTTACGGGTGATCCTATTGCAAATTCAAGTTTCCTTTATGAATTGTACTCATTAGCACAACCGGATTATACAGGTAAGGTCACGGTTCCCGTCTTGTGGGATAAAAAGAAAGCGACGATTGTCTCAAATGAGTCATCAGATATTATTCGTATGCTAAATTCAAGTTTTGACGCCTTGGGCGCGAAAGTTGGGGATTACTACCCGATTGATATGCGCGATGACATAGATGCCTTGAATGATCGCATCTACCCATATTTGAATAACGGAGTTTACAAAGCAGGATTTGCCACAAGCCAAGCAGCCTATGATGATGCTGTGAGGAAAGTGTTCGACACATTGGATTGGCTTGAAGGGATACTTGATAAAAAACAATGGCTGTTGGGTGATAGGTTAACAGAAGCAGACATTCGATTGTTCACCACACTAATCCGATTTGATCTTGTCTATTACAGCCATTTCAAATGCAATATTAGGAGATTGGTTGATTACCCTAATCTATGGAATTACGTGAGAAGATTTTATGCCTTGGAAGGTGTTTCCGAGACAGTGAATGTGTCACATATCAAACGTCACTACTATGAAAGTCATGTTTCGATAAACCCATCTGGTATAGTACCAATAGGACCGGAAATTGATTTCGGATAGCTATGAAGCCAATCAACCTTCCAGTTATCGGAAGCAAGGCTATAATATTTTCTAGCTACAGAAAGCAAATCTTACTTGTTATCTATTTCCTATGAGAAATCAAAAGGAGATAAAAATGTTTAGAAACATACTGTTAAGTATTGCTGTAGTGAGCGGCTTCGCTTTAAATGCTTCCGCTAACGCCTGGGGCGACGGTACAGTCAAAAACACCTATATTCATGGCCAGCATATCCCTTCACCTATATCAAAAACCTACACAAAAGATATTGATGTGGGACATCATTCGGGTGACGGCAGCGTACCAAATTCGTACCGCTCGGATAAAAAAATCAACTTACCTATAGAACAAAACGCATTGCCTCCAATTGGCAGAACGTCTTTCGGTGATGGTTCTCCGGCTAACCAGTCTTATTGACACTGAAAGGCTAGAAGCGGTGCGACGAAGGTCGCACCGCTTTTGTAATAATGATGTTTATCAAAATTATAGAATAAAGAGTCATTGTTGGACAAAAGGTATCTGCTATTTTTCATTCGTCACTTCTTAAATTTTCTTTCCGTTTCAAAGCACGGTGGAATCGATGCCGTTGAATGAGAAGATCAGATAAACCACGCGAATGTTACCAACTATACCAAGCAGTTTTTGTATTGATTAGGAGTATCACTTTTTAATAGGCTCCTCAAAGGTCTTGATTTTTCGTGGCTCTCAGCTTTTCTTTCATTTTCAGTTGTGCCATAAGAGTTAGTAGCGGAGGCATTAATGGCACCTGATAATCCATCCATTTTGCTCGTCAGACGAATAGTTTAGCCATTCTTGTTAATTTCAAACCAAATGTTTGAACTGTTCATAATTGCTGCTGGAACAAAGCGTTGAAACAGGCAGCTAAAAAGCAAGCTTGTTTAGAGCAACCAAATCCATCTTTCCCGATAAGTGTCTTTTTGCTTCACACAGGCCGCGAGCGTTATGGCATGTTGTAACATTTCAAGAAAACGCTGCTTGAATAGATTCTGACCAGATTGCAATTGGCTGTAATTAATTTTTTATCACGAACCTTCAGATCCGCAAGATGGCTGATATCAAGTTGATCGTGACTAAAATTACGCAATCATGGAATCAGCGCACCCGAGTAGTGCATGAATCGAATAATGCTAGGCATACAGCGGCAATCAGAGCAAACAATAGGAAGTATAATTTCCTAAGCATAAATAAAAATTTGAAATATTGAATTATAAAAATATTTTATTTGGAAGAAACATATGGTCTGATGACCTGATTAAAATCCGAGATTATTCTATAGGCCTCTTCTTGGGTTTTCAAATTAGAAAAGGATAATATTAATCCGCTCAAATCTCTTCTTTCTATTTGACGGTTTGAAATGCATCCAATTCCAAAATTTTCTTTTTGTGCAATTGTCATTAATTCCAGATCGTCACACTCAACACGATTTTTGCATAGTAATAATGTGTTAAGTCCGTGATTGAAATTTTTTACATGGAATATGTCGGAAACATATCTATTCAATGCATTTTGTAAAAATATTTGCCTTTTTTTATAATTAAGCCTCATTTTGTTCAAATGTTTGGCAAAATTACCGGAATCCATAAATTCGGATAAAACAGATTGGGTTAATATTGGAAATCCATCTATCCATTTTTGATAAAAATCGGTTATTTTCGGAACCATATACTTTGGAACAATAAAATAGCCCAATCGTAAGTCAGGATTAATTAATTTACTGAAACTACCAATATAGATCATATTGGCTTTTCTATGATTATTGAGACTGGCAAGAGCCGGTAATGGTTTGTTATCATATCGGAATTCACTATCATAATCATCTTCTATTATAAATGTACCGTTTTTTTCCGACCAATCTAATAAGGTGTTTCGATTATCATCTCCCAGAACATAGCCGAGGGGACTTTGATGATTGGCTGTGACGATAATAAATTTAACGTCGGGATGGTTTTTTAAAGCATCTGAAATTTGCATTCCGTTATGATCGACAGGAACAGCGGCAATATGTGTACCCGAACTTTTAACAATATCCAAAGCGGGCGGAAAACATGGGTCTTCTAAAAATACTGTGTCTTCCGGTTCACTCAGAGCTTGCATAATGAGATTCAAGGCACCGCGAAATCCGCTACTGATGAAGACCTGATCGGGTTCACAAACGATTCCACGGGACAGCCCGACGTAACGCGTGATGCTTTCTTTTAATTTTTTTAGCCCTGTTGGAAGTGGGTAAAACAACGCATTATGGGTTTCAGCAATCTTTCGCTTTGAAAGACTACTCCAATATTTTGCGGGAAATAAATCAATAGCCGGTAATCCGATCTGGAGCTTTTTGAAGGTCGTTCCTTCGGCATAAATGGACTGATGTTTTGCGGAATTGGTCGCAGCCTTTTTTGACTGGCTTTCAGGGGCGAGGGAATGGCTTGCAACATATGTGCCGGCAGGCCCTTTGGAGACGAGATAACCATCTCCAATAAGACGACTATATACGCTTTCGACGGTGTTTTTTCCAACCCCCAGTTCACGCGAAAGCGCCCTGATCGAGGGTACGCGCTGTCCTATTTGAAAAGTACCACTATCGATTAATGCAATGATCTTTTGGTAGAGGCTATCACCAATTCCTGCGCGGGACGATTTTGGCGAATAGTTTGTGTCCATCGCGTCTATGTTTATAAGCTCGTTTGACATTCGTTTCCTCGCCGTCAGAAACATCTTCATTCATAACAATCAATGACAGTAATCAATAGATATTTAGAATTGAATGGTCAAACCGGTGAGAAGTCGCTCGAAAACTTGACATTCGCGAGAGTGGAATTTTCTGCCCGATTTCACCTTTAGCCTTGAATAAAAGATTATCATGACGAAACGATCACAGCTCATCACAATCCGGTTTATTGATATCGGTTGGAAGAACAGGCATTCTTCGAGAAGCCGGTGAAATGACCTCGATGAATGGCAGGGAAGCTTGGCGGGACAACGTTTTTGTCGAGCGACTTTGGCAATTTGGCAATTCTTTGATGTTTCGTTAAATATAAGGAGGTTCATCTTCATAGGGGCGAGGTTCTGGCTCTGGCTCGTGAACGTGCTGCTATCAGCCGATAGCCGAATTTTTTATGGAAGCCGATGCCCACCTTCATTCCTTAACCACACCCCCTGAACGACCAGAACCCCTGAACGCCCACACCCCCTGAACGCCCACACCCCCTGAACGACCAGAAGCCCTGAACGACCAGAAGCCCTGACAAGGTTTACATCACTATGCTGCCAGATAAGGGGAGGGCAGCATAAACGGGTCATGAAGCCCGCCAAAAACACATCAAACTGTTCAAACAAACGGAACCACTTCTCTTGATGTTATTTTACGATGCCAAGTGTTGAAAAAGAGCCTGATTTGTAGGCTTGTGGATTCGTAATTTCCATGACAGCCTTCTGCTCAAAAAGACAAGAAACAGAATTTTACGTTTGTTTTGTAGAAATCCCCATAGAAATTTTTATAGAAATGCATCCTTTGTGTCTGAAACCAAAATTCAAATGTCACTATCAAATTGTCCCGATATGTCCCTATCGCAACAAGCGCATTTGCGACATTGTTTCATTCACAGAATTTTAGAATACGGTAATGCATGTTTGACTTTCTTGAATTGCCTCTGCAAAATCGGGGCATATATTTTGCTAAAGTCAGTTTGGCTATCAGCTATCTTTCGGCTGTATTCGACCGTTTCGGTTTTTGGGGTCATTTTGGTGAAACAGGTGTTTCATGGGGCTCGATGACCCAATTTTTTAAACATGTTTCGATACTGTGTCCCTGGGCTCCTGAAAACATGATTCCTGTTATTGGTTGGGTGGTCACAGTTTTAGAGGCATTAATAGCTTTAGCCTATATTATTAACACGAAGAACAAATTCATTAACATTGCAAATATATTTTTATTAATATTATTTTTGCTAAGTATGTCACTTTTTCAAAGTATAAAAATGATGATTAATTTCAATGTTATTGTTTGTTTCGCGATTTCGTTATTAATATATTTTGCAGACTATAATGATAATAAGGAGAAGAGAACATGAAAAATCTCAGATTAAAATATTTTGACTTATCGCCGGAACTTATGAGTGGTTTTAGAGCCGTGAAAGTCGCCCTTGAGAAAAGCGTTGTCGAACAAAAGCTGATTGAATTGGTTTATCTCAGAGTTTCTCAAATCAATGGATGCGCATATTGCCTTAATCTTCATACAAATTCCCTGCTAAAAGATGGCGAAACGCAGCGCCGTATAGCTGAAGTGGCCGGATGGCGTGTGAGTGACCAATATTCTGAAAAAGAACGAGCGGCACTGAACTGGGCAGAACAGCTAACAAACATATCGACAAGCCACGCCGATGACGAGTCGTACGAGGCATTAAAAAAGGTCTTTAGTGACAAAGAAATATCGGACCTTACATTTGCAATATCGCTGATGAACGGAATGAACAGACTTGCCATTTCCATGCGGCAGTGAGGCGCATTACGACCAATGTCGAACAGTTGAGTGAAAAAGACGTAAGTTATTCACGGCTTGCAGATGAGGTGCAGGCCATTTCTTTTTTAAGCACTTTAAGTGCTTGTCCGGATAGGGATGAAGACGAGATCTATCCTGAAAAAGAAATGGCCGGCACTTGAGCGCAAGGTCAAGAAAAGCTTTTCATTAATTCTTTCTATGAAATTGATGAAGTCGTAAAAAATGTCGAGGGCTGGTCTCAAGACGATAAGTGCGCTCCAAAATTGTTTGTTTGTCTTTTGTTGATGTTTATTTCGCAAGCTTTATCCATTTTTCAGGTCCCGATAGCTGATTAACGGGACATGTTCTCATTCAGAGAAAAATCTATGTTGGTGTCAAAATCTATTTTTGTGTCATTGGTGAATAAGCTGAGAAAACGGGTTTTCCCGAATTATCACGGATAGCCGGATTTGGTCTAAAAAACATTGCAAAACTTGAAAAGAGCGAAAATATCGACGTAACCTTCGCGGCTGATGTGAAAATGGAAGTTGGCCGAGTGAGCGCATCGGAAACGAGCTTCATAAACGGGGTGTATTTGTTTTTCTATCCCGTGCGCTCCATATGGCTGCGTCACCATTTGGAAAACTTCTGACAGTGGCTTTTTCTTTTTAAAAGCAGGTTGCCGAATAGCCCGTAAAAACAGGGCGCGAAATAGCCAGATTATGTTGAAGATATTCCAGGATTCCGGAATAAAGCCGGTTTCATAAAGCGTTATCAATAATGGCAATCAAAGACCATCGCCAATTATATGCTTTCCTTGAAGGTGATTTGGTCGCAATCTGGTTCTGCGGCTTACGTCCAATAGAACGGATAACCCACAATGAAGATTGAAAAAATTTGGTAGGAAAAAATCAAGTGGCGCACCCGAAGAGATTCGAACTCCTGACCCCCAGATTCGTAGTCTGGTGCTCTATCCAGCTGAGCTACGGGTGCACTTTTGAAAACCACCGGAACGGTGTTTCCAGCCAGTTTCATTGCCGACATCCGGATTTGAACATCTTCAACGACTGACAAGCGGTTTCCTAATTGGTTCGTGAAAAAAATGCAAGAGAAGAATTTATTTTTTTGTTCATTCTTGTCGTTAATTCGCTCATATGCGGCTGAAGCGCGGGAAATCCCTGTTTTAAAAAACGCTTGTCAATAAAACATCGAGTGAGCCGGTGGTTCACATTTTTACATCATGGCAAGCCTTTTTCGGGCTTCATTGAAAGCCTGCAAGCTTTATCATAAAATTATGCGTCATTGCATTGGTGTGTTTTTTCGCTTCTTTGGCGTTCATCACCATGCGAGGGGAGATCGGGAACGCGAATTTCAAAATGTGCACCACCACTATCTTCATCAATGAGTGAAATTGTGCCGCCAAGGGCGTGGATAAGCTCTTCGCATATGGTTAGCCCCAAACCCGAACCGTTGCGGCTGGTCGAACCCTGAAATGGTGAAAACAGATGTTCTTTGGCCTTTGCCGGCACACCGGGGCCGGTGTCGACAACGTCGATAATGGCCATATTGTCGATACGGTGTCCGCTAATGGTGAGCTTGTTTTGAAGATTTTCACCATCTTCCCGCTCCACCATGGCCTGAACAGCATTGCGGCAGAGATTGGTGAGGACGCGGTGGAGTTGTTCCTCATCGGCATCAACCGTCATATCAACCGGTACATCATTCACAAATTCGACCTGATCGGAACCGGGAAGGGTGAGCGATTCAAGCACATCCGCAACAAGGCTGTGAAGGAGAAGTTTTTTACGCTTTGGCGCTTCTTCCTGCGTGCGCCCGTAAGTGATAACAGTCTGGCTATAAGTGACCGCGCGGTCGATAGCGCGGATAAGTTTCGGTGCAATTTTTTTCACCATAGGGTCTTTTGCCGTGGCGAGGTGGTCCGACATCAATTGCGCGGAAGCCAGAATATTCCTCATGTCATGATTGATTTTTGAAACCGCAAGCCCCAGATTGGCCAGATGTTTCTGGTGAGCATAGCTTTTTTGCAATTCGCTTTCGATAACCGAAATACGTTTTTGTGTCATTCCCAATTCATCACGGCGCGGTTCGGGCACCAGAATTTTGCTGGGGTTATGCGGTTCCATCACAAAATCGAGCATATTGGTGTAGATGCTTTGTAAAGGGCGTACCAGAAGTTCGTGGACGATGAGGTAAATTGTCGTTGCTGCAACAATCGCAATGGTGAGCGAAATGACAACAAAATGCCAGGAAAAATCGATCATTGCCTGACGCAATTTCGCGTCGGCGACGGTGACTTCAAGGATAATGTTGGTTCCTTCGATAGGACCGCGAAGGAGCAAAATATTATTGCCGCCAAAATAGAGCGTTGTGAGAGAATCAAGAAGGGCTTTGGTTTCGCTATAGTCGGGAAGGTTGATTGTTTCATTGACCTGTTTCAAATCCGGCGATGTGGCAAGATTGATTTTTTCACCATTTCTGACAATGCTGATGGCCAAAGCATCGGTGGCGGTCAGAACATTTTTTTGCAAGTTCGGGCTTAAGGTGATTTCGGGGCTGGAAGCCAGAATCATGCTGATGGCTTTTGCCGATTGGTGGTGGTCTTCAAGCCAGCTTTCCTGCATACTGGCAATAGAGGGCATAAAAACCATAATTTCAGTGATGAAAACCGAAAGCGTAATCAGCAATAACAGGCGAACCCGCATACGCCGGTAGAAGGGGATTTTTTCATGCTCGCGATAAAGCGACATGCCCGTCGTTTTAGGCGTCTGTTCGCCGGTTATTTCTTCGTTAGCCATTCAACCTCTTCAGACGACCGTCATATCGGCGAAAATGCCGCGTCAGTTCTGACCAATAACGAGTCAATGCTGCCTTATAAAACCCGCATTTTAAATCCAGTCTATAAAAATCATTGATTAAGAACAAATTGTTTTTTCCCTTATCCGCCCGCAATTTCGGAAGTTGCGATTATTACCGAAATTTAACTGGACGAAAAACCGCTTATTTTGCATGAATTAGAGTATTAAAAACCTGATTGACGGGCTTGATCGCCGGTTGATGGGGGCATAGAAGCCGCTTGAAATAAAGCGTTAGCAAAAGAATATTTTAAACGAATGCCAGAAAATAGATTATCGGATTTTCTTATCCTTTAATGAAAGTTGCGCGATGAAACGCCCGTCGAAAATTGCCATTGTTGTTATTTTTGCTCTCATTGTCGTCGGACTATTTGTCTGGCAGGGTTCAAAAAATGGGAAAACCGACGATCATGCCTCCTCGTCCTCTAAAAACAACGAAGTGGTTGTAAAACCGGTAAGCCAAAAACTCATCAATGACCGTTTAAGCGCAATCGGCACGGGAAGGGCACTTGCAACCGTTGCCGTCACCCCCTGGTCGAGCGGCGTAATGGACAAGATTTATGTGAGTGCGGGAATGCACGTCAATGTTGGCGATCCGGTTGCAAAACTTGATTCCGATAATGAAGAAATCGCCGTCGAGCGCGCCAAAGTGGAAGTCAATGACGCGGAATTGACCATGGCAAGAACGGTCAAGTTGCGTTCCTCCAATACGGCAACCGAAGTGCAGGAATTGTCGGCGAAACTCGCACTCGACAAGGCAAGGCTCGCACTGCGTGATGCCGAGCTTGCGGCCGATCGTCGCACAATCCGTGCGCCGGTAAGCGGCATTGTGGGTATTTTACCGGTTGATGCGGGAAATTACGTAACATCCGATACAACAATCGCCCGCATAGATAATCGCGATCATATTCTGATTGATGTCTGGGTTCCTGAACGTTTTGCCCCGCTTATCAAAATCGGCCAACAAGTGAAAGCCACTTCTATTGCCCGCCCCGGTGAAGAATTTGTCGGCCGCATCAGCGCCATTGACAATATGATTGATGAACAAAGCCGCACTTTGCGCATTCGTGCGGAAGTCGATAATGCCTCCGGTGTTCTCCAGTCGGGCATGTCTTTTTCTGTGTCGCTTGCGTTTCCGGGTGACCCTTATCCGGCTGTCGATCCGCTTGCAATCCAGTGGAACGCCGAGGGTGCTTATGTCTGGCGCGTGAAAAACGGTTCAATGGGAAAAGGTCCAATGAAAGATGGTATTGTGGAACATGTGCGGGTGGGCATTGTCCAGCGCAATGCGGATTCGGTACTGGTCACCGGTGCACTTCATCAAGGAGATCTTGTTGTCACTAAGGGCGTGCAAAATCTGCAAGATAAAAGTGCCGTCGATGTTTTACAGGATGAAGGGGCAAAAGAGGCGGGAAAAAGCGTTTCTCTTGCCAATCAGGACAATCGTTCGGCTCAATCCGGTGGCGATAGTGAGCCACGCGAAAAAGCAACAGAAGCGACTTCGGATAAAGCCCAGAAAGCGGCCGGTGAACCTCAAGAATTAAAGGGAAACGAAAAGAAAATTCCTGACGGAGCAAACCGGTAATGGCGGGCGCTTTTCAGAAATCCGGTGAACGCGAAAAGGATAAAGGCGGGCTGGTTGCGCTTTTTATCCGCCGTCCGGTGTCGGCTTTTGTGCTCAATGTGCTCATCATGGTGGCGGGGCTTGCCGCACTTCAGGGAATTGATGTGCGCGAATTGCCGGATGTCGACCGTCCGGTGGTGACAGTCTCAACCGATTTCGATGGAGCGGCGGCTGAAACAATCGACCGTGAAATCACCCAGAAACTTGAAGATGCGGTGGCGCGTGTTTCAGGTGTCAAGACCATATCCTCGCGTTCTTCTTTTGCCCGCTCGCGGGTAACGGTCGAATTTAACGATGGTGTTGATCTTAATGTAGCGGCAGCCGATATTCGCGATGCTATTTCGCGTGTTACCAATGATTTACCCGATGATGCCGATGCGTCCCGCATTATCAAGGCAGATTCCAATGCCGATGCGGTGATGCGCCTTGCCGTAACGTCAACAACAATGAGTGTCGATGATTTGACGGTTTTGACCGAAGACCAGATTGTCGACACGCTTTCGGCGGTTTCCGGTGTTGCGGATGTGCAGGTCAATGGCGACCGTGACAAGATTTTCAGGATAGACATTAATCCGGCAAAACTCGCAAGTTATGGCCTGACCATTGCCGATGTCACGAAAACACTGTCCGACATGGCACTTGATGCGCCGGCCGGTTCGCTCAGAAGTTCCAGTCAGGCGCTGGTGGTGAGAGCAACTGCCAATATCTCCACGCCGGAAGAATTCGAGAATGTCTATCTCAACAATCGTGTGCGTATCGGCGATATTGCCAATGTCACTCTGGGGCCGGATGTGGAAACCTCGATTGTGCGTGTGAATGGCAAACCCGGTGTCGGGCTTGGTATTGTGCGGCAGGCACAATCAAACACACTCGATATTTCCGAAGGAATAAGGTCGGCTGTTGACAATCTCAACAAAACACTTCCTGAAGGCGTGCATATTACCATAACGAGTGATGATGCAAGCTTTATCAAAGGCGCTATTCACGAAGTCGAGGTGGCGCTTGTTGTTGCGGTTTTAAGCGTTGTGGTTATCATTTTTCTGTTTTTGTGGGATTTGCGCGCCACTTTCATTCCCGCCCTTTCCATTCCTGTCGCCTTGATCGGCACATTTGCCGCTATTTATCTTGCCGGTTTTTCGGTCAATATTCTAACTCTCCTTGCACTTGTTCTTGCGACCGGTCTGGTGGTCGATGATGCGATTGTCGTTCTGGAAAATATTGTGCGTCACCGTAATCTTGGCGCAGGGCCGAGGGCTGCGGCCGTTATCGGCACAAGAGAAGTGTTTTTTGCTGTGATTGCCACAACACTGACGCTTGTTGCGGTTTTCGTGCCGATTTCCTTTTTGCCAGGTCAGGCAGGCGGGCTTTTCCGCGAATTCGGTTTTGTGCTGGCAATTGCCATTCTGCTTTCGGCAATTGTGGCTTTGACACTTTGCCCGATGCTTGCTTCAAGATTTCTGAAAGATGTCAAAAAGTCTGCCGCAGACATTGCCGATAATGAGGGAAATTTGAACGGTGGGGAAAACCGGCGCGTTCGGGAAAATAACGGGCAGGAGGGCTTAAGCGACGGGCATTCCAAACCGGCATTGCTTTTAAAATTTGCCCAGATATTACAGAATTTCTATGCCCGCACTTTGCACCGTGCTCTTGACCATCCGTGGATTGTGGTTTTGCTTTCGATCGGCTTTGTTGTTTTAAGCGCTGGTGGCTATATGACCTTGCGGCAGGAATTGACCCCGTCGGAAGACCGCGCACAGGTATTTTTGCGCATCAACGGGCCACAAGGAATTTCTGTCGATTATCTCAATGATGAAATGCGCAAGATAGAAGATGCGCTTTTGCCGTTCAAAGAAAGGGGCGAAATCATCAATACCTATTCGGTATCAGGCACTTTCGGCTCGTCCAATAACGGTTTTCTCATGCTCAATCTTGCTCCTTGGGGCGAGCGTCACCGCAGCCAGCAGGAAATCGTTCAGGAAATCAACCAAATTATGAAGGGTTTTCCGGCTGTACGTGTCATTGCGGCTGAAGGTAATTCGCTCGGCATCAGGGGGGCAGGACAGGGTTTGCAATTTGCAATTCTCGGCACCGATTATGCCAAACTCCAACCGGTTGCCGATGCGCTGGTCAGGAAAATGCAGGAGGACCCGCGTTTTGTGCAGCCGCGCTTGAGTGTTGAAGCAACGCAGCCACAATTGTTCATCGACATTAATCGCGAAAGGGCAACCGATCTCGGTATTGACATTACCGGACTTGCCAATGCCGTGCAATCCATGCTTGACGGGCGCAAAATCGGCTCGGTCTATATTGGCGACCGTTCCTATGATGTGAAGCTTGTGTCGAATAGCACACCGGTCAATGACCCGACCGATCTTGAAAATATTTTCATGAAAACGGCAGATGACCGTTTTGTGCCGATGTCGGTGGTGACAACGGTTAAAGAAAAGCCGGTTCCGCCGGAACTCGGACGGGAATCGCGTATGCGCTCGATTGCCTTGACGGCAAGTCTTGCACCGGGTTTTGCACTCGGTGAAGCCTATCAGCAGGCGCTTGAACTTGCCAAACCCATATTGCCTGCGGGAAGCTATATCATCCCGCTTGCCGAGGCTGCCACATTGAGCGAAACCTCTTCCGGCCTCATTATTGTGTTCGGCTTTGCATTGGTCATTATTCTTCTTGTTCTTGCCGCACAGTTTGAAAGTTTCATTTCCGGCCTTATTGTTATGGCAACCGTGCCGCTTGGCCTTGGCAGTGCGGTTTTTGCCATGATGGTGAGCGGGGTAAGCCTGAATGTCTATAGCGAGATCGGGCTGGTGCTGCTTGTCGGCATTATGGCCAAAAACGGCATTCTGATTGTCGAATTTGCCGACCAGCTCAGAAACCGCAACCAGACCCTGCGCGAGGCGGTGGAAAATGCCGCCAATATACGTTTGCGGCCGGTGTCAATGACAATGATTTGCGCCATTCTTGGTGGTGTACCGCTGATCCTTGCAAGCGGTGCGGGTGCAGAAGCCAGAATTTCTTTGGGCTTTGTCATTGTTGGCGGGCTTGGGCTTGCAACCATTGCAACGCTTTATGTCACACCGGTCACCTATCTCTTGCTTGGCCGCTTTATCCGCCCGAAAGCCGAAGAGGATTTCGAGCTTGAGGAGGAGCTCAATGCCGCGCAAAATGCCAAAACAACCGGCTGAAACAAGAGATCAATACGAGAAAAACAAAAAAACGTACCGCGATTTGTTGCTGTACCATAACCGCCAAAACTGATTAATGAAGGTGCGTCACATGTTTGTCCAGAACCGCACCACCGTTCGCTTGTCCGGCTTACAGAATATGTACGGCCGTTATCATCCTTAACAGCATTCCGGATGCCCACACTCATATTGTTTGCGGCACAATAGAAACAGTCAAAATAACAATAGATGATAAAACAGCAGGTAAAATACGCGTATTATTCTCCTCTCACTTAACAAAAAGCACATTTACCAGTAGGTAAATGTGAAAACAAAACCGCCTATTTGTGAATGTACAATTCCTAAACCGTCTTTTATTTTTTGCTGAACAACATCTTGATCTACATTGTCCTGGTTCCAGCTGTATCCAAAAGCACCGTTATGCCAGGTGCTTTCAACTCTGGCAAAACCGAATAGGTCTGATTGTTCTCCATTTGTATAAATCTTAAAATTACCGTTTTTCAAAGCGGCTAGTTGTTTTGAGAAACTACCATCTTCATCACCAAGCATTTTTCGAGCTTCGGTTAATTGAGCGCGGATAACATTTTTTGCAAGCTGCTTAAATTCATCGATCGACAGATCCAACGGCACACGTTGATTTATTTGACCACCTTCTAGATTGACTTTAGCCCAATCAGAGCAATGAATCATCATCATAGCATCATAACTCATAGGTTCATCATGTGTTGAGTAATATTCAACGAGCTTTGCAACTTGTTTAGCTGATGGTTTTTTATTAGGGTCCCACGTAATTGATGAAATTGCGGATTGTGTTCGGTCGGAAACAGTCGTATTAGCACCTACTTTTACAGTCGGTTCTTCGTTTTTCTTGGATTTTGCGGCTTCGGGTTGCGCTATATCAGTGATAAGCTTGAGCGCGATCTCTCCGCGCACACCGGATAAAGAATGTACAGATGTAATCATTGTCTCTCTCCACGACGATCATGGACGAGTGCTAATCCTCATGATTTCACGGCATCCGATAATGTATTCTTCATGAATACGCTTGGATTTTATCACACAAAACACTAATCGAAAAGACTTTGTTGTTTGTTATCGTCCTGATCTATTTTGCTTGTGCCGGCAGCGCGAAGCGATAGCAAAACCAAGCCCCGCCATGGATGTGTGGTCTTGTCCCTTTCGGGTAACGATCAGTGACGCAAGGCCGCTGATTTTTTTGTGGTCGGCAGGATCGGCTAGTTTTAAAAAAATTCACTTACGAGATTCCGCTATGCTCGGATCTCGACGCGCCTCGATCTCGACCGTTGTTCTCGATTTTGAGCAGCGGCAAGGCCGTGTCGCCCTGGAACATTCTACCTTGTTACATTCTCTAGGGCTTCCCCGGCCGATAGGAGCGTTATCCACCCAAAGGGCTGGACGCTTGCGGCCTCGCAGCCTTGTGGCAACCGCGTCCCTCATTGAACGCTGTAGGTTGTCCACATGGCTGTGGTTAACACCCCTTATTTATTGAAGGCAGGGTCAAGATAATAGGATTAAGAGATAAGCTATTTGCTGGTCTGTTGGCGGCTTTGTCGATTGTCTATCGGGGGCCTCAAGAAAACCCGCTTATGATGGCGCAATTGAGGGCGCAAAAAAGAGCCGTAATAAAAGACCCGCCGAATTTTTTCAGTGAGGGTGAATTTTCTTTCAAGCGAAATGGATAAAGGCAATTTTACCTCTTTTACTTCAATATGTTTCATCTTAAATTCTATTTACATAATGGAGGGTAGCTTGCCATGTTCCGCAACGAAGAAAAATTCCGCGCCGCTTTTAACGCATTGAAAACCCATGCAAAAGATCCGGAGCTTGGCGATATTCGCTCACTTTTTAAAAATGACCCGCAGCGTTTCGAGCACTTTTCATTGCGGCTTGATGATTTGCTGTTCGATTTTTCCAAATGCGGGGTCACAGCGAAAACCTTGGAGCTTCTTGATAATCTTGCCGATGCTGCCGGTTTGAAAGAGCGGCGAGAGGCCATGTTTTCCGGCGAGCCGATCAATCTGACCGAAAATCGTGCGGTTCTTCACGTTGCATTGCGTGCGCCGAAGGGTAGCACAATCATGCTGGGTGACAAAAATGTTGTCGAGGATGTGCAATCGGTTCTCTCGCATATGGAAAAATTCTGTGAAGGGGTGCGCTCCGGTGCTTTGAAAGGCGAACATGGCGGCAAGATTACCGATGTTGTCAATATCGGCATCGGCGGTTCCGATCTTGGGCCGAAAATGGCAACGCTTGCTTTAAAACCCTATCATGACGGGCCGAATTGCCATTTTGTTTCCAATGTCGATGGTGCCGACATTGCCGATACGTTGTCGCGGCTTGATCCGGCAACAACATTGATTATTATTTCTTCCAAAACCTTCACAACCGCCGAAACCATGACCAATGCGCGTGTTGCGCGCCAGTGGATTGCCGAAAAACTGGGCGAGATGGCGGTTTCAAAACATTTTGCGGCAGTTTCGACAGCACTCGGCAAGGTGGCCGATTTCGGCATTGACCCGTCGCGCGTTTTCGGCTTCTGGAACTGGGTTGGCGGGCGTTATTCTGTCTGGTCGGCAATCGGCCTTTCGGTGATGATGGCAATCGGGCCGGAAAATTTCAGAAAGTTTCTCTCTGGCGGCCATGCAATGGATGAACATTTCCGCACCGCACCTTATTCTCGAAACCTTGCCGTCCGGCTGGGTTTGATCGGCTTTTTCAACCGCGTCATTTGCGGCTATCCGACACGCGCTGTCATTCCTTATGAGGAACGTCTGTCGCGTCTTCCCGCCTATCTCCAGCAACTCGACATGGAATCGAACGGCAAACATGTCACCATTGATGGCAAGCCGGTTGCAATGCCGACAGGCCCTGTTGTCTGGGGGGAACCGGGAACCAACGGGCAACATGCGTTTTTCCAGCTTTTGCATCAGGGAACCGATATTATACCGGTCGAATTCATTGTTGCTGTGAACGGGCATGAACAAAACTTGCGTCATCAGCATAATATGCTTCTTGCCAATTGTTTTGCCCAATCGGAAGCACTCATGCGCGGTAGAAGCCAAGAAGCGGCAAAAGCCATGTTGATAAAGGGCGGCATGAGTGAGGCGGAAGCAGAAAAACTAGCCCCGCACAAAAGCTTTGTCGGCAACCGCCCGACATTGACGCTTGTTCATGACAAGCTTACCCCCTTCACATTGGGGCGGTTGATTGCGCTTTATGAACACAGGGTTTTTGTCGAAGGCACGCTCATGAACATCAACTCCTTCGACCAATGGGGTGTCGAATTGGGTAAGGAACTCGCCAATGAATTGTTACCCATGGTGTCCGGACAAGAAAGTGCCGAAGGCCGCGACAGTTCGACAAGCGGTTTGATCGCTTATGTCAACGAGCGCCGCGCGCACTGAAAATTCGGGTTTGAAAAAATTTTAAAGGCAATGTCTAAAAAGACGCTGCCTTTTAATTTATCTTTTTTCTCGTGTCTCGTGTCTCGTGTCTCGTGTCTCGTGTCTCGTGTCTCATTTCTCGTGTCTCGTGTCTCGTGTCTCGTATCTCGCATATCGCATTAAACTTCCGCTTATGTGCCGCTTGGCGTAATAAGCCGCTTGGCGTAATAAACCGTTTGCGATATGCCGGTATCACTGATTTTCCGGTCTTTCCGGTTGCGTTTCGCATTCTGTCATCCAACTTTCGAGAAAATTAAATCATCCGGCCTTTGAAAAGACCAATGCGAAAAGGTGCTCTATTGGCAAAGCAGTATTCTGCAATTGCCGTGCTATTCACCTTTGGGCGGGCGAATAATCACCGGTAAAAAAGGTTGATCGGTGAATGCGCCTATTTTGAAAAATCCGGTTTTTTAAAAATTCCGCTTTATTTTAAAGGCGAAGGTAGAATGGGCAAATTTCTGCCGGAAGCGGGCTTGTTGTTTTGGCGATTTTCAAAGTGGTGAAGTCTAAAGTGGTGAAGCTTGAATAAAAAAAGCTAAAAAAAATTTGCCGGTTATTTTTAAACTTTAAAGTCCTTCACCCGACAAGCTGTCTTGTATCTTTCCGGAAAGATTTTGTCTGGCTTAGAATCAATCGTGTGCCGAGCGCATCAAGATCAAAATTCTTTGCCGAGTTCAGCCATTCGTGGAGAATGCCGCCCACAACACACACAAGCACGCGCGCCGCATCTTCCGGCCGCCAATCATCGGAAAGCATGTTGCGGCTTTGCGCCACATAGAGCATACGCGTAAAAAGATCGAGCATACTGTCGTGAGCTTCCCTCAAGCGCAATATCATTTGCGAAAATTCGTCGACATATTCGCAACGCAAAGTGATAATTGTCATCACCCGTTGCTGGTGCTCGTCTTCGGCAAAACGGGCAAGCGAAGCGCAAGCCGATTTTTCCAGAATGTCGATCGGATTG
Organism: Bartonella sp. P0282; assembly: GCF_048452985.1. NCBI lineage: Bacteria > Pseudomonadati > Pseudomonadota > Alphaproteobacteria > Hyphomicrobiales > Bartonellaceae > Bartonella > Bartonella sp. P0282. Next base: position 153,213 of record NZ_WTFO01000003.1, on the reverse strand, counting down.
ACAGAATCATTGCGCTTGACCTCGTCGATCAGCTCTTCCTGAGGAAATTTGATACGGTCGATAATCGCATTGTAAATCGCCGGTTTGTCACGAAAATGGAAATAGATTGCGCCGCGTGTAACGCCAGCGCGTTCGGCAATTTCATTCAACGAAGTTTTGGAAACGCCCTTGGTTAGAAAAGCCACTTCCGCCGCGTCGAGGATCGTTTCACGCGTTTCGCTCGCTTCAGCTTTTGTCCTCCTCATTTGGTCACCCTTTTTGTTCTGTTAATAACTGCCGAAACGCGAAATCTTGTCCCGAAAAACGCGGAAGATTGATTGAAAAATGTTAAATTAAGTCTTTGCAACCGGTTGTGACGCCTTATTATTGCTGTTATTAAGTGGTTATTAGCTAATTGGCTATTTACAAACATTCATGTATGTATATTTTACCGGACACGAAAAAAATATCAAGGTCTGACATCCTATGACACTATTAAGGAAAATATCGGCCGCTCTTTTTGTTGGCGTGCTGTCTTTTGGACTCGTTGCCTGCGGAAAACAGGAAAAGCATATGCCGCCGCCATCACAAGCCAGTGGCAAGGTTATCCATCAGGCAGAAGTTCCGTTAAATTACGAATATGCAGCCCGCGTTGTTGCCTATCGTGAAACCGAAGTTCGTGCCCGTGTCGGCGGTATCTTGTTGCACCGCAATTTTGTGGAAGGCTCGGAAGTCAAGCAGGGCGACATATTGTTCGAGATTGATCCGGACAAATATGAAGCTGCTGTTGCTTCTGCACGCGCGCAGGTTGCCCAGGCACAAGCCAATTACGACCAGTCGGTTCGTGATGCCGACCGTGCCGAAGAATTGGTAAAACAGAAGGTGCAATCCACGTCATTGCGCGATCAGGCTTTTGCCAAGCGCGATGCCGATGAAGCAACATTGATGCAGTCAAAAGCCGAATTGCGCACCGCCGAACTCAATCTCGAATATACGAAAGTGGCAGCCCCGATCAGCGGGTTGACCAGTCGCGAGGCTGTTTCGGAAGGTTCGCTTATCGGAACCGACCCGACATCGAGTTTGCTTACCACCATTACCCAGCTTGACCCGATCTATGTCAACTTCTCGTTTGCCGATGGTGAATATGAACAGATTCGCCATTTGATGGACGAGATGCAGAAGCGTGGCGAAAAGATCGACAATCTGAAAGTCACTGTCCGCCTTGGTGAAGGGGTTGATTACCCTGAACAGGGTACGGTCGATTTTACCTCGCCGACAATTGACAAGCAGACAGGAACCTTGGGGGCACGTGCTGTTATTGCCAACCCCGATCGTCGTCTGGTTCCGGGTATGTTTGTACGTGTAACGGTCACCGGTATCAAATTAGCGAATGCCATGACCATTCCGGAATCGGCTCTTATCCAAAACAGTAGTGGCCAGTTCGTCTATTTGTTGAAAAAGCCCGAGCCACCAAAGGCCGGCTCGAATGCTCCGCAAGGCGCTCCGGCTCCGGCTGCCGCCAATGCTGGCGATGCCGGCAAGGGTCAGCCGCAAAAACCGGCCGGTCGTTTGATGGTTGTCGAGCAACGTCCCGTCAAGGCCGTGCGCAAGATGCAGAACGGCGACTGGCTGATTGACAGTGCCGAATTTGACGCAAAAGACAAAAACAAGATCGTTCAGGGGCTTCGTGACGGAGATGAAGTTGTCACCGAAGGCCAGGTTTATATTGAACAGGGGCTGATGCGTGTTCCTGAGGGGCAGAGCCTGATGGTTAATGTCACCGACGATGCGCCGCAACAAGCACCTAACGGGGGCAATGCAAAAGCTTCGGGACCCGCACAATGAGCTATAGTTTCTTTATTAACCGGCCGGTTTTCGCGTCGGTTATATCCATTATCATCGTATTGGCCGGCTTTATGTGTATGCGCATATTGCCGATTGCCCAATATCCTGATTTGCTGCCACCGCAAGTGGTGGTTTCGGCGCAGTACCCCGGTGCCAGTGCCGAAACAGTGGCGCAGACTGTGGCTGTGCCGCTTGAGCAGCAGATCAACGGCGTTGAAGACATGATCTATATGCAATCGACCAGCAATGCGTCGGGTACATTGCAGATTACTGTCACTTTTGCGCTTGGAACAGACCCCGATCAGGCAACCATTAACGTCAATAACCGCGTTCAGCGTGCTTTGACAACTTTGCCGCAGGACGTGCAGCGCCTTGGTGTTGTTGCCGATAAACGCTCCTCGTCCATCCTTGGCCTTGTTGCCATGCGTTCGACAACCAACGCCTATGACCGTATTTATGTCGGCAACTATGCATTGCTTAACGTTGTTGACGATTTGAAACGTATTCCCGGTGTTGGTGATGCGCAGGTTCTCGGACACGTCGATTATTCGATGCGTATCTGGTTGCGGCCTGACAAGCTTGCCCAATATAATATGACACCGACCGACGTTATCAATGCGGTCCGGGAACAGAACAACCAGTATCCTGTCGGTCGTATCGGTGAACAGCCGGATATTAATGGCGCTTTCACCTATTCGGCAACGACGCAAGGCCGCCTTGTTACGACAGAAGAATTCGGCAACATTATTTTGCGGTCGGATGATACGGGTGCGTCTCTGCGTTTGAAAGATGTTGCGCGTATCGAACTCGGTACCCAGCAATATTTCATTGAATCCAATTTGAACGGCAATCCTATGGTGCCGATTCTGATCTTCCTGCAACCGGGTGCCAATGCGCTTGCCACCATGCAGTCGATCAAGAAACGTATGGATGAATTGAAAGTCGCCTTCCCGCCGGGGATTGAATATTCGGTTCCTTACGATACCACCAAGTTCATTCAGGTTTCCGTCGAGGAAGTTGTCCACACCTTCATCGAAGCTATTCTGCTTGTTATTGTGGTTGTGTTCATCTTCCTGCAAAACTGGCGAGCGACGCTTATTCCTATTATCGCCGTGCCAATATCTATTATCGGAACCTTTGCGGGCATTTACGTGCTCGGCTTCTCGATCAATATGTTGACATTGTTCGGGCTGGTGCTTGCCATCGGTATTGTGGTTGATGACGCGATTGTGGTGTTGGAAAACGTCGAACGCGTCATGTCGGAAGAAAAGCTTTCGCCGCATGATGCCGCAATCAAGTCGATGAGCGAAGTGACGGGGCCGGTTGTGGCTATTGTGCTGGTTCTGTGCGCCGTGTTCATTCCGGTGTCGTTCATGGGTGGTATGGCCGGTGTTATGTATCAGCAATTTGCTGTTACCATCGCCATTTCGGTTGTTATCTCCGGTACTGTGGCTTTGACATTGACACCGGCTTTGTGCTCGTTGTTGTTGAAGCCGCGCCAGAGCGAACCGATTGCACCGTTCCGCTGGTTTAACGAGACATTCCAGAAGATTACCGATCTTTATGTTTCCGGTGTCGACTTCTTTGTCCATAGATACTGGTATGGCATTATCGGTTTTGTGCTGGTTTGTGTCTTTGCTGTCTTCATGTTCGAGAAGGTTCCTTCCTCTCTCGTTCCGGATGAAGATCAGGGTTATGTGCTTGCGGTTTCGTTCCTGCCTTCGGCTTCATCGCTTGAAAGAACACAAGGTGTTGTCGACAAGGCCTATAAAATTCTCAAGCAAAACCCTGCGGTCGAAAATATTGCAGAGCTTGCCGGTTATGACCTGCTTTCGGGCGGTTTGAAGACAAGTTCGGGCGCCATGTTCGTCATGTTCAAGGATTGGAAAGAGAGACCCGACCCGAAGGATGATGCACGTAACATTGCCCCACAGGTGATCGGCATGACATCGAGCATCAAGGACGGTGTAACGGTCGCCTTCAACCCGCCGCCCATTACCGGTTTGTCGACAACCGGCGGCTTTGAAGTCTATCTACAGGACCGCGCCGGTGGCTCGATTGATGACCTCTATAAAATGACTATGTCGCTCGTCAAAGCTGCCAACCAGCGTCCGGAATTGAAGAATGTCCGCACCACCTTTGACCCGAACGTTCCGAAGTACGACTTCCATGTCGATCGTGTCAAAGCCCGTGCTATGGATGTGCCGATCAATTCGATTTATGATGCCCTTTCGGCAACATTCGGTAACATCTATATCAACGACTTCACCCTTTACGGACGTAACTATCAGGTTAAAATCCAGTCTGAAGGCGAGTTCCGTAAAAGTGCGGAAGACATCAAGCAGGTATTTGTACGGTCGAATTCGGGCAGTATGATACCGTTGAACGCGCTTGTCCAAACAACGCGTATTACCGGTTCCGACCAGCTTGAACGCTTCAACGCTTTCTATGCAACCAAGATCATGGGTGATCCGGCTACCGGCTTTACCTCCGGTGATGCGATCAAGGCCATGACCGATATTGCCGGCAAGGTTTTGCCCAATACTTACCAGATTGCATGGACAGGTTCAGCCTATCAGGAAGTTGTGGCCGGTGGTGCCGGTTCGACCGCTATGATCTTCGGTATCATTATGGTGTTCCTCATTCTGGCTGCGCAATATGAACGCTGGAGCCTGCCTTTTGCGGTTGTCACCGCCGTGCCATTCGCGATTGCCGGTGCGTTGACATTCACTTACCTAAGGGGACTGAGCAACGACGTTTATTTCCAGATCGGTTTGGTCACACTGGTGGGGCTGGCTGCGAAAAACGCCATCCTGATCGTCGAATTTGCTGTGCTTGAACGTGAAAGCGGCAAATCGGCAATCGACGCGGCGATTTCTGCGGCACGTCTTCGCTTCCGCCCGATTGTGATGACATCTCTGGCGTTTATCCTTGGTGTTGTTCCCTTGGCAAGATCTACCGGTGCCGGTTCCGCTAGCCGTCACGCAATTGGTACCGGTGTTATCGGCGGTATGTTGGCTGCAACATGTATTGCAACCTTCTTTATCCCGATGTTCTACCGTCTGTTTAGCGGAAACCGTGCCGGAAGAACTGCCGGTGGAGAGCCGACAAATGGCGGCAATGCACCGGAAGCTCAATCCGCACCCGACAAACAGTCAGGCAACAATGTTCAACAAGCCTGAGCTTGTTGACAAAACCAAAAACAAAACCCCGGTATCCAACCGGGGTTTTTTATTATCCGGTTAAAATGTAGCAATCATTCCATGGTCTGAAAACAGCGACTGGAAAAAAGAAAAGCGCGGGACAAGGGGCAAAGGCCTGAAGCCGCAATTTGAAAGCGCAAAACAGAACGGGAGACAGGAAAAGGTGCAAGCCGTTCGGGACAGGCGCGTCTTGATAGGAAAGGGACAGTAAAAGGAAGGAAGAGAAGGGTGAGGAGAAACAGCGAGGAGAGGGGAATGGAAGGACAAAGGAATGAAAACAAAGGAAAAGGTGCAAGCCATTCGAGACAGGCACTGCTTTATAGGGAAGGAACAGAGAAGAAAAGAAATAGAAGGGCGAAAGGAATAGCGAGGAGAGGGAACAGCAAGGTGAAGGAAGAACAGGGTGTCGGAACAGTCAGGCGTGGAAAAGGCAGGAGCCGATCAGCAAAGGCGCGTCTTGATAGAGAAGGAACAGAAGGGCGAAAGAAAGGTGAGGGCGATCAGAAAAGCTATGGATTGATAGGGAAGGAATAGCAAGGCAGAAAAACAGAAAGAAAAGGCTTCAAGGGGAAAAAATGGGGAGACGGAATAACGAGGCAAAGAGCGGAGAAGGCACAGAAACACACAGGAATGGCAATGCCATGAGTCCCGCGCAATGACATCTTGAGCAGCTATAAAAGGCAGAGGCAGCCAAGATCAGTCAAAATCTTAAAAATCTCGAGGTGAAATGAGGCGAAATAGCCGAAAATGAGGAAAACTTAAAAATCTCGATCAGTGGCGCGTTATCAAGTCTTGCGCATTCAGGCGTACCAAAGCTTTGCACATTTGAGCGTTATCAAGCCTTGTGCATTCAGGCGGCCAAAATCTTGAGCATTTGCACGCTATAAAGACGTGCAAACCGCCAGCCAAATAATTAAGCCGACGGTTTGAAAGTGTTTATGAATATGGTTGAGGGGTCAGGAAAGGCCTTCGATTTCGCCGTTTTCACCAAGGTGAATTTTTTCAGCCATAGGATGGCGGGGAAGCCCCGGCATAGTCATAATATCACCGCAAATAACCACAACAAATCCGGCTCCTGCACAGAGTTTGACTTCACGTACCGGAATGGTGAAATTTTCCGGCGCACCCAGCAGTTTCGGGTCGGCGGAAAATGAATATTGTGTTTTTGCCATGCAGACCGGCAAAGTCCCGTAACCTTCCTCATCCCAAGCCTTCAACTGGTTCAGAATATTGGCCGGAATATTCGCACCACGCCCGCCATAAATCTCGCGTATAATCGTGTCGATCTTCTCTTCGAGCGACAAATCGTCAGCATAGAGCGGGTGGAAATTGCTTTTGTTTTCGGCAATCATTTGCACGACAGCACGGGCGAGGTCTTCTGCACCTTCGCCACCTTTTTCCCAATGGCGGCACATAATGGCCTGATGGCCCGTTTCAACAACGGCCTTCTTTAAAACCTCTATTTCCGCATCGGTGTCGGAATTGAAATGATTAATGGCCACAATGACCGGTACACCATATTTTTCCATATTGGAAATATGGCGCAACAAATTGGCAGTACCTTTTTTCAATGCCGCAACATTTTCGTGGGCAAGATCGGCTTTTTCAACGCCGCCATTCATTTTCAATGCACGAATTGTTGCAACAATCACCGTTGCGTCGGGTTTCAATCCGGCTTTGCGGCATTTGATGTCGAAAAACTTTTCAGCTCCAAGATCAGCACCGAAACCCGCTTCTGTAACCACATAATCGGCAAGCTTCAACGCGGTTTTGGTGGCAATGACCGAGTTACAACCATGGGCAATATTGGCAAAAGGCCCGCCATGGATAAAAGCCGGATTGTGTTCGATTGTCTGAACCAGATTGGGCGCCAATGCATCGCGCAACAAAACTGCCATTGCGCCTTCTGCGTGAATGTCGGAAGCAGTAACGGGTGTTTTGTCGTAACGGTAACCGATAATGATTTTCCCCAAGCGCTTTGTGAGATCGGCAAGGTTTTCGGAAAGGCAGAAGATTGCCATGATTTCGGAGGCCACCGTAATATCGAACCCGCTTTGGCGGCAAAACCCGTTTTTTACCCCGCCAAGGGAAATAACAATGTCACGAAGCGCGCGATCATTCATGTCGACCACGCGTTTCCATGTAATCCGGCGGGAATCGATATTCTGTTCATTGCCCCAATAAATGTGGTTATCCACCATGGCAGCTAGAAGATTATTGGCCGATGTGATGGCGTGAAAATCGCCGGTAAAATGCAAATTGATGTCTTCCATCGGAATGACTTGCGAACGTCCGCCACCGGCTGCACCACCTTTCTGGCCGAAATTCGGCCCCAAAGACGGTTCTCTTAACGATGCAACAGCCTTTTTGCCAATATGATTGAGCGCATCGGTAAGGCCAATTGTGGTTGTGGTTTTTCCTTCACCTGCCGGTGTCGGGTTAATGGCAGTCACCAGAATGAGTTTGCCGTTTTTATTGTTTTTGAGCGTCTCGATGTATTTTGCGCTAATTTTTGCCTTGTCATGCCCGTAAGGAACAATATCCTCATAAGGAATATCAAGTTTTGCGGCAATTTCGCCAATGGGCAGTTTGGTTGCTTGACGGGCTATTTCAATATCTGAAAGATTCATCAATATTCTCTGTTATCGGGCGCAATAATGTAAAATTGCGGTCATTGTTTTCAAAACGACGACAAGGTTTTTTTCTCGTCGTTCTTTGTCACTTTCATAACCCCAATTTATCAATAAAGCCATTTTCAGTAAGCTATAAAACTAGCCTATCAAGAAATAAATGTCATTCTAACGACTTTTTTAATAGAAGCAGAACCGCATTTTTCCCCGTCATTTTTGTGTCGGAACGTTTACACGATTAGAGGCGTGACACCACATTTGCCGGAGCCATTTTTCTTGAATTAACGGCTTGCGATTTTTTTCTTGCTGTTTTTGCTTTGACAAAGGGAAACGGGACAACCTGCCGGTTTTTCAACAATCGTCAGCAAATAGCTTCCGTTCCAAAACAAGTTTGAAATAGAAAATTGTTTGAAATAGAAAATGCAAACAAGTTTGTCGAAAGCATTTGGAAAGGCCGAGGAAAAGGCAAATAAAACGAATCGCCCTTCGTTGAAAAAATATTATTTTGCAATTGTCTTCAAAAAATAACGATCGGCATTGAATGCCGATAAAGTTGCTAATAATCATAATTCTTGATATAATAATAATTGCATTTATGAAAAATGCTATCAGGCACTTGGCTGACATGATGACAGTACATGCCAATTCAAGGTTTGTAACATGATAAATACTTCATATACTAATATCTTGCCCCGGCAGATAACCGAGGCAAAGTCTCGAACATCATCTTTACGCCAAGCTGATGCTTCACCCAAAGCTGATGCGTCAGGGCAAAAACAAGAAACTAAACCCGTAAAATTTGATTTGACCGCTGATCCGAAGTCGTTTGATGGCCTTTCGCGCGAGGATTTGGCCTCTATTCTTCTCAATGAAGATGGATTTTATAATGAGGAAGATAAAGCGAATGCTACTTTCTTTCTTGAGAAGCAGACGCTTGATGCTTTTTGGGCTGAATATAACAAATCAGGTGATTATGCTGCTGCACAAGAAGCCAGTATAAGGTCATTGGATAAGGCAGGGGTAAAGGAAAAGCAGACATTCCTTTGGAATGATAAACGGGCGCATATCGTGTCTGAATATGAAGCTTCAGCCAAACGCAACGGAGTTGCGGCAAAGAATTTCGATATTGATAGTGAACTCTATCATTTGCTTAAAAATGTTCACGACCGGATTAACGAGGAATCAAGGCTGGCGTACATAAATGGCAAAGACTTCCCGAACTATCTTGAAGATCATGACTATTTAGCAATTAAACAACAATATGAGAGAGAAATGAAAACGGGTTTTTCCTTTAAAGTCTAACCCCGTTTCCGGTTATCAATTCAAGCTGTAAGTCATATCTGCGCTAAAATTGCCCGTTCAATCAGAATCGGCTGAAGAAATACGGCCTGAACACGAACGAGAACGACCGTTCACGAGAGAACCGGTCGGGGCAGTCCATAATTGACCTTGCCCTGTGAAATGCCGCCGGTTCTAAGTTTGTTTGGTTTCATGTTACCGGCTGTTGAATATGATTGATGACTTTAACCGACAATGTTCGGAAACAAGTTATGATTTCGGGGAAGGCACGAAAAAGCGGGGCGACATCTTTATCAGTAAAAAAGATGTTTTTTCGGGGAAGGCACGAAAAGGCGGAGCGACATCTTTATCAGGGAAAAGATGTGATTTCGGGGAAGGCACAAAAAAAGCGGAGCGACATCTTTATCAGGAAACAAGTTGTGATTTCGGGGAAGGCACGAAAAGGCGGGGCGACATCTTTATCAGGAAAAAAGATGTGATTTCGGGGGAGGGCACAAAAAAGCGGGGCGACAGCTTTTTTGGTCTAGAAGAAGCAAATTGGAACTTTTCGGGAAATAAAGGGCGATTGAGCGGCTTTGGTAGCGGAGGAGGGATTTGAACCCCCGACACAAGGATTATGATTCCTCTGCTCTGACCTACTGAGCTACTCCGCCACAAAAAATGTCTTTTTAAAAAACATTTAGCCGTGGCGGGGATATAATGGGTTCAATCCCACTCTGTCAAGCATCGTTTTTGAGCTTTTCTCTTGTCAATGGCGTTCATCACCGATATTGAACAGATAAGATATTGCTTTTCAGTTCAGCAATAAGGATAAGGCATAGACAATGGCTCCACGCGTAGCAGTTTTGGGATGTGGTTATTGGGGGAGCAATCACATACGTACCTTGAAAAGTCTGGGAGCGCTCGCAGCCGTTTCCGACGTGAATGTCCACCGTGCGGAAGGGTTTGCAGCCGAACATGATGTCGAGGCAATCCCCGTTGAAGAAGTTTTCACCCGCAAAGATATAGATGCTATGGTTTTGGCACTGCCGCCGCAGTTTCATGCGGAAAACGCCATCAGGGCGATTGAAGGCGGCAAGGATGTGCTGGTTGAAAAACCGATAGCGCTCAATGTCGAGGATGCAGAGCGCGAAGTGCGCATTGCACGCGAACACAAGCGTATTTTTATGGTGGGGCATGTTTTGCGCTACCATCCGGCATTTGAAAAACTGCTTGAACTTGTCAATCAGGGGGCATTGGGCGAAGTGCGCTATATTCATGCCCACCGTCTGGGACTTGGCAAATTCCACACAGAAAGTGATGCACTCTGGGATCTCGCGCCCCACGACCTTTCAATGATTCTGGCTATAACAAAATGTGAACCGTCGGAAATTCACGGCGAGGGCGCGGCGATTATCGACAATTTGTCCGACTTTGCCCATGTCCATATGAAATTTCCCAATGGCATGAGAAGCCACCTTTTTGCTTCCCGCCTCAATCCCTATCGCGAACGGCGTTTGACGGTGGTTGGCACCAAAGCCATGGCCGTGTTCGATGATGTCGAACCGTGGGGAAGAAAGCTTGCCATTTATCGTTTCGAGGTTTGGCAGGATAACAATCAATGGGCATTTACCGCCGACGAGCCGGAATATATTCCGGTAGAAGAGGCGATGCCGCTTACCCGCGAATTGCAGCATTTTCTGCACTGTATCGAAACCCGCGAGGAACCGCGCACCAATGGCGATGAAGCCATTGCCGTTCTGCGTATTCTGACGGCGGGCAGTGTGCATCATAAGGCAAAGGAAATTGCCGGTAAAACGCAGGCAAAAAATAAAGATACGGCAAAGAAATAAGAATATGAAAAAAATTATGTAAAAAGCTGTTACATGCGTCATAGAACTTTGATTATCTATTGTCGTTTTAGGGCGTTATGCTAGGCGAGCCGTGCCAGTGAATGATTCGGCCAGCTAAACAATTGATAGCAACGGAGTGAATATGCAATTTATAGATCTTGGAGCGCAAAGGGCGCGTATTAAAGACAAAATCAATACGGCTATTGCCCATGTGATTGAAAGCGGCAAATATATTCTCGGACCGGAAGTCGAAGAATTTGAAAAACGTATGGCCGATTATATCGGCGTCAAACATGTGATCGGCTGCTCGAACGGCACTGACGCATTGCTGATGCCGCTAATGGCCGAAAATATCGGACCGGGAGATGCTGTTTTCTGCCCAAGCTTTACATTTGCTGCAACCGCCGAAGTTGTTGCATTGACCGGTGCAGAGCCGGTTTTCGTCGATATTCTGCCTGATACTTACAATATGGATCCGCAAAAGCTTGAAGAAGCCATTGCGATGATTAAAAAAGAAGGCCGTCTGACACCGCGGGCAATCATTCCGGTTGACCTGTTCGGTCTTCCTGCCGACTATAACAGAATTTCGGCAATTGCAGCCAAAGAAAACCTGTTTGTTATTGAAGATGCAGCCCAAGCCATTGGCGGAAAGCATGATAATGCTATGTGCGGTGCTTTCGGCAATGTCGGTGCAACCAGTTTCTATCCGGCAAAACCGCTCGGTTGCTATGGTGATGGCGGGGCAATGTTTACCGATGATGATGACCTTGCCGAGCGTCTGCGTTCAATCTATTTCCATGGCAAAGGCTCGTCACAATATGACAATGTCCGCATCGGCTTGAACTCGCGTCTTGATACGATTCAGGCTGCCATTTTGTTGCAGAAACTCGATATTCTCGAAGACGAGATGGAAAAACGCGCCATAATCGGCAAGCGTTATAGCGATGGTTTGAAGGATGTTGTCAAAACGCCGGAAATTGCAAAAGGAACGCGTTCGGCTTATGCACAATATACAATCAGTGTGGAAAATCGGGACAAGCTTCAGGCTCATTTGAAAAATGCCGGCATTCCGTCCATGATCTATTACATCAAACCGTTGCATTTGCAGACAGCCTATCGTCATTTCCCGCAAGCAAAAGGTGGCCTGCCGGTTTCGGAACACGCTGCCGATCATGTTTTGAGCTTGCCAATGCATCCTTATTTGCCGGAAAGCGATCAGGACAAGATTATCAGCCTGATACGGGAATTTTACGGCAAGTGAGAAATTGTTTGACAGTGTGAAAACAGCAATTGCACACTATCAAAAATAGATTTGGTTTGAAGAAAGGCCGGTTTACCGGCCTTTTTCTTTCATGGTGACAGCTTTAAAAGTGCAGCTTTTTTCAATTTGCCGCTTGAAGGCTGAGAATTATTGACAAAAGCAATGCGAATAAAAGAACGACAATAGAGAAGAAGCCGATTTTGTTGTTCAGAAAAACCGGTTCATGAAAACAGACAGCTCATGAAAGGCTATTCGCCGCCACAAACGGGAAAATAACAAAATTTATTCGTTCCGGTCATGAGAGAAACAGTTTGGCACATTCGGGCAGTGACGGGAGGCAACAGGAAAACAAGCCAAACGCCGATAGTAAAACGCAAACGCCCCGTATGAAAGTGCAAACGCCTGTATAAAAGCGCAAACGCCTGTATGAAAGTGCAAACGCCGATATGAAAGACAACAAAGCGATTTGGAAGAATGTCGGGCGGTAAAAATAAAACCGGTAATCCGGTTTATAATCCGGTTTGCAAGCGGGCTTTGTAATCGGGCTTTGTAATCGGGTGTGGCGATAATTCACCTGTTCCAAGACGAATGTTCACACTGCCGGAACATTGTATTCAAGAAAAGGTGTTTCAAGAAAGTGCGAAAGCCGCCATTGATTGGTAATGGCGGCTTAAAAAAGCGGAATGCAGCCTGTATCGCTCAGAACACCCCGCCTTCAATCAAAAAGCGGATGATGAAAAGGAGAGCGATAATCCACGTTGCGGGATGCACTTCGCGCCATTTTCCTGTCACTGTTTTTAAAACAGCATAGCTGATGAAGCCGAAAGCCAATCCGTTGGCAATGGAATAGGTAAGGGGCATCAAAAGAGCGGTGAGTGCTGCCGGTACGGCTTCGACAATGTCGTTCCAGTTGATTTCGGCAAATTCGCGCATCATGAGACAAGCGACAAAAATCAAAGCCGGTGCGGTGGCATAGGCGGGAATAGAAAGTGCTACGGGCGCGAAAAACAGTGCCAATATGAAGAACACCCCGACAGTGATGGCGGTAAGCCCTGTACGACCGCCTGCTGCAACACCGGATGCACTTTCCACAAAAGCGGTGGTGGAGCTTGTACCGATCAGGGAGCCTGCAAGAATGGCCGTGCTATCGGCAAACAGCGCGCGTCCGAGATTATTCGGCTTGTCGTCGGGAATAAGTCCGGCGCGTTTGCCAACGCCGACCAGTGTTCCGGTGGCATCGAATATTTCAACCAGCACGAAAACCAGAAGCACATGGAAAATACCGGTATGTAATACGCCCAAAATATCAAGCTTAAGAAAGGTCGGCGCAACAGAAGGAGGAAGCGCAATTCCACCCGAATGGACAAGCGCTTGAAAACTCTTGTAGCCGTCATCGGTGAAGATGAAAGACAGGATTGTCACCGCAATAATGCCGATCAGAATGCCGCCGCGTATTTTGAAAGCATCAAGCGCGACAATGATAAAAAGCCCGATTCCCGCAAGCACGGGGGCTGCTTTGGTAACGTCGCCAAGTCCGACCAATGTCGCATCATTATTGATAACAATGCCCGCACTCTGGAACGCTACAATGGCCAGAAACATACCGATTCCGGCGCCTATGGCACTGCGCAACGATTTCGGCACACCCGCAATCAGCCATTGCCTGACACCCGTTGCTGTCAATATCAGAAAGACAACGCCCGAAAGAAAAACCGCCCCCAAAGCCTGTTGCCAGCTATAGCCCATAGTAATGACAACCGAATAGGCAAAAAATGCATTCAGCCCCATACCGGGCGCCATGCCGATCGGCCAATTGGCAAGCAATCCCATAATAAAACAGCCGACTGCGGCAGCAATACAAGTCGCAACAAAAACCGCCCCCTTATCCATTCCGGCAGCGCCCAGAATAGTGGGGTTGACGGCAAGGATGTAGGACATGGTGAGAAAGGTTGTGAGACCAGCACCAATTTCAATGCCAATGCGTGTATTGTTTGCTTTCAAGTGGAATATTTTTTCAAGCATCCGACTGATTCCTGTTAAACCACCATGGAAGGTGGTTTTTGCGTTTTTGAAATTTGCCGCCGCCCATCCCGTTTCAGCTGCGGAACCAGTTTGATATTTATACCATTTTGAACGGCTTAGGCTATAAGGCGAAAACCTTCCCGCGCACATATCTGCTTTGATTCACAGCTTTCTCTTGTGAAGAGGCGGGTTTGGCGGCAGTTTCCCTTTTGCCTGCGCATTTTCTTTGCCCGCGCATTTCTTTTGTCCCTTGTAAGCGCATTCCCTCTATTTATCGCAAGGCCTTTTTCCGCTCATGCCGTTGGAGCAATTCTGATTTACGGAAGATTGTTTTCAGCTTCAAAGCGGCTATTTGCGAAAACCATGACAAAAAGACTGCTTCAACCAAAAGAGAGCCGAAATTGACCTAAGGCGATTTTCATTTGTGACTCGTGTGAAGGACATGGCGGGGAAAAACAACGGAAAGCTTGTAATCGCGCTTCAACCACGCCCCGAACCAAGTGAACCTTTCATATTGGGGGAGGTAAACACAGCCGAAGCTTTGCCAAAAAGGCTTGAACCATTGTTTCAGGTGATCCATTGTTTCAGGTAATAATGTCGAAACCCGCCGCATCGGACGGTGGATTCCCCTTTATGCAAGATTGTGGCAAGTGCCGACTCCCGACATTCAGGCCGCCCGAAATTCCGGTTGGCCGGAGTTTTTTGATGACCTGCCATTCTGCGCCCCGATATTCTGCCCCCCGATATTCTAATTGGCTGATATTCTGCCCCCCGATATTCTACCCCCCGATATTCTAATTGCCCGCCACTCTGACTATCCAACGGTCTGACGTGCAGGCATTCCGGCAGGCTGAAGCCTGCGGCGCGCCAACATGTCGATAATTTTCGGGAAGGTAAAAGAACCGGTCAAAGCACAATCGATATTTCAATTTTCCGGTTGATTGCTTCAGCTTCTATTTCGCGCCAGCTTGGCTTGAAGTCCTCATCGTTGGCCTAAGGCCATATTTGATCGTCAACCCCACGGTTCAACTCTGTTTTGGCTGTTTTGCAGCCTTTGGCGTTGCGGATTTCTTACGGCGGGATGCTCCCCCCGAATGGGTTGTTTTTTCTTTCAAATCACCTTTGATACGGGCAGCCAAACTTTTTTTACCGCGGGCTTTTTTTACAAGGTCGGGAATGGGCGAAGATGCCCCTTCGGAATTTGCTATTTTCGCGGTGAATTGAGCTGCAACATCCATAATATATTCGCGGAATTTTTCGATGTCGTCTTTGGTGACTTTATGGGCTTCGAGCTTGTTTTGTGCTTCTGAAAGTTCATCTTCCAATGTGCCAATCCGATTTTTTAAATTTTGCAATTCTTCATCCCGATTGTGTGTTGAAGCGGCAGGTTGCTGTTCGCCGTCTCCTTCCTTTGTCTTTGCATCCGGTTGGCAGGGCGATAAATTCGCGCCATTTTCACCACGGGAAAGGCGGTAAAGCTCTTCTTTTGCGTGGTCGAGCTTGCGCTTCTCATTCGCGTATTTTTCGGCGAGAAGCTCGAATTTTTCATCTCTCTTGACGAGTTCCACGGCTTGTTTGGCTCTTAGAAAATCGCGGTCGGCCTCGATTTCCGTGAGCGAAAGGGGAACTTCTGCGGCAATTTGTTTGCGGGCAATATAAAGCGCACGCCGCCATATCGCCGGAGAAAGGAGAATGAGAACGAGAGTCGTGGCTGCAATGCCAAGAATGAAAAACAATACCGATTGGATAAGCATGAAACGCCTCGGATGCCCGACGAATGTTTAAAATGGATTCCAGGTGGCTGCCGGTGTCAATTTCAAATATCCGATATTGACCCCCAAACGCGCCCCGACGCCGGTTCTAACAGGGACAAGAAGGATATTGCCCTTTTTTAATACATGAAAACCTACACCGGCAACAAAATAGGCCGAACCGGAAATACCGGCATAACGCCCCCAAAGGTTGTTAACGCTGTCAAGTTCGTAAACCAGAATCATCAAACGCGACCCTTGCCCGCCAATATCCCAGCCTATGGTTGGCCCCTGCCAGAAAACCTTATGGTCGCCAACGTTTTTTGTGTAAAGCGTACCCTCGCCATAAGTGAGGCCGCCAATAATAGCACCGGAACCTTCTTCGCCAAGGATATAACCGTTCGGCAAACCATATTTTGAAAAGACATTTTCAATTGCTGTTGCCATACTGCCGGCAGCATCACCAAAAAAGCGGTGGCCGGAGTCGACAATTTCCTGAGCCGTATATCGCCCGTTCTGTGGTTGCGTTTGAGCCTGCAACGGGGTCAATCCGCCAGTTGCAAATAATGCCAACGCAAAGAGAAAAACGACTTTACGCCACTGAATATGGATGGAACGGATCATAGTGTTTCACCTCTTCTGGTCACTCAATGGTAAGATCTCGGCTTGTGCAAAGATCCGGTTTCATGTGATTCTATCGGGCAAAGTTGTTTAAATTCTTAAGAATGATAAAAACTCCCGAAATGGCGCATAAGTTTTTGTGAAAGAGATAGGGTGATGCCTAGAGACGTGCACCTTTTCAGGACAATTTTCAGCCTGTTCCGGAAAATATTGTCTGGCTTTCCATCGAATCTTCATCTGTCCATGGAATCTTAAGGGTTTTGGATTAAAGCCAAGCCAAAACGCAGTTTTTGGAGTTTTCATTATGCCTCTCGCCGTTACATTAAGCCCAGCCGATCTTGCAGCATTATTATGCAGCCGCATTTGCCACGACCTTATTTCTCCGGTCGGAGCCATCAATAATGGCGTTGAACTTTATGATGAAGGTGATGCACAGGAAGATGCGATGGAGCTTATCCGCATGTCTGCGGTCAACGCTTCATCAAAATTGCAATTTGCCCGCATTGCATTCGGTGCAGCCGGTTCAGCGGGAAGCGAAATTGATAGTGGCGACGCCGAAAATGTTGCCAAAAATTATATGGAAAATGAAAAAGGCAATCTTGACTGGAAAGCACCGCGCCTGCTTTTGCCAAAGAATGAAGTCAAATTATTGCTCAATCTTATTCTGGTGGCCAATTTTTCGATTCCTCGCGGTGGCGATATTGTTGTCGAAATCGGCGAAGAAAACGGTAAACGCGCTTTCCAACTCAAGGTAAGCGGAAAAATGTTGCGCGTGCCGGCAAAATTCCTTGAATTATATAACGGGCAAGTTCCCGAAGAACCGATTGATGCCCATAGTGTGCAATTCTATTACACTTTATTGTTGTCGCAACTCGCTTCTATGCCGATTGCCATACAGGTACAACCGGAGGTTATCACCATTACGGCAGGTATAACTGTTTCCAACTGACCGAACACCGGTTGAATTTTATCAACCGGCTCGAATCGGGTGAAACGGGTTTTTTCTCACGGCATAATCTTGATTGGTTGAACAATCCGGAATTGACGAAAGAACCGGCAATTGAAAACTGGCTTCGTCAATTCGGCCTGCCTGAAGTGTGAAGCGGCGTGAAGTGAGAGATGGCCTGACGCGAGAATATATCCGATCATTCTTTGCTCGAAGCATGAGACTGTCTGAAGCGGGAACCGGCCTGAAGCTGGAATAGCGCTGTCGTTCTTTACCTGCGTTAAGAACTTACGTGACGTGAGAGATGGCCTGACGCGAGAGATGGCCTGACGCGAGAACCAGTCAGAAGCGATAATCTGCCCGACGCAAGAAGCCCCTTCGTGCTTTGCCCGAAGCATGAGCCTGTCTGAAGCGGGAACCGGCCTGAAGCTGGAATAGCGCAGTCGTTCTTTACCTGCGTTAAGAACTTACGTGACGTGAGAGATGGCCTGAGGTGAGAGATGGCCTGACGCGAGAACCGGTTAGAAGCGATAATCTGCCCGACGCAAGAAGCCCTCCCTTCGTGCTTTGCACAAAGTCCGGCAGGTTTGGCGGCGTGCGTTCCCGCCTGCGGCGCAAAACGCAATTCAAAAAAACAAAAAGAAAATTTCACTACAGATTAGTGCAGAGGATCGGGGAAGAGGGATTAGGATAGGGGGGACCAGAGAAGAGAGATCGGGCAAGAGGGGATAGGCTAGGGGGACCAGAGAAGAAAGATCGGGGAAGAGGGATTAGGTTAAGGGGACTAGGGAATAGAGATCGGGCAAGAGGGAACGTGCAAGAGGGCAAAAACAAATCATGAAAGCGTTGAAATTCAAGACTTGGAAAAACCGGTTTTTGCCATTTTATGAAGCGCATTCGGCACTTTGAAGACCGCCATATGCCTTGGTTGCTATTGCAGTCTTCTTTAAAAATTTAAGCTTTCAAATGTCCGGTGGCAGAAAACGGAGAGGTTGCGATAATATCCTATCACTAGCGTCTTTCTGGCCTAAACGCCCGCCTGAAAAACGTGTGAGTGAAGAAACAATGAATTAGCAAAGCGTATCAAACAAACATTTTGCCGGATATTCTCCCTTAAAAAACGCGTTTTTTTGCCGCCTTCCCCGACCAATGCCGCTTTTATAATGGCGGGTTTTGTAAGATCAAAACCGGATTATTTAACCAATTCCACGCAAATGTTTCACTAATTCCATCAAATAAAGTGCGCTTTTTAACCGTCAGATCAAGAGATAGCTGAACTCACCGGAATAGGTCGTGCTCACATTTGGCGAGAACCGATCGTACGCATATTCGGGCATATTTGGCGAGAATGGATCGCGCATATTCGGCCGGAATGGATGATGCGGCCATTATTTCGCAAAAAAAGCCGGAGCTTTATGTCACAAAAAGGCTGGAACTTTGTGTCGCAAAAAAACGCCGGAGCTTTTCCGTTTGGAAAAGGTCTCCGGCCATGATCTCTCAAAACCGAGAAACGGATTTTACCGCCTTATCAAGCGGTTTCGCGCAACGGCTCTTCATTCGGCTCGCGTAAAACGTAACCGCGTCCCCAAACGGTTTCAATATAATTTACGCCGCCGGAAACTGCGTCGAGTTTCTTGCGCAATTTGCAAATGAAAACGTCAATGATTTTCAATTCCGGCTCGTCCATGCCACCATAAAGATGGTTCAAGAACATTTCCTTGGTCAAAGTTGTTCCCTTGCGCAGTGAAAGGAGTTCGAGCATCTGGTATTCTTTGCCTGTCAAATGCACCGGATGACCGCCGATTTCAACGGTTTTTGCATCGAGATTGACAACCAGATCACCGGTTGCGATGACCGATTGGGCATGACCCTTCGAGCGGCGAACAATGGCGTGAATACGGGCAACCAATTCATCTTTATGAAATGGCTTTGTCATATAGTCATCTGCACCGAAGCCCAAGCCGCGAACCTTGTCTTCAATTCCGCCCATGCCGGAAAGAATGAGGATTGGGGTTTTGACTTTGGAAAGGCGCAATGTGCGCAAAACTTCATAACCCGACATATCAGGCAGGTTAAGATCTAACAGAATGATGTCATAATCATATAATTTTCCAAGGTCTACACCTTCCTCTCCAAGGTCTGTGGTGTAGACATTAAAACTTTCGGATTTGAGCATAAGCTCGATACTTGTCGCTGTCGCGTGGTCATCTTCAATCAATAAAACGCGCATATTCTATATCCCCTTTCCACTAGCCGAATCAGGCGTTATCGCGGTCAATGCAAACAACTGCGCCAAGACGTGCACAGCTGATTTAAAAAACACCATAAAATCATGATTTTAACCGAAACCGTGATTTTACATTTCGGCAGCACTCAGAACAATTCGTTGCCTCTTTAACCAATCTGCATCAAAATGGTTAACAAAATATGATTCTTCTTGGCAAGACGTTAATAAAATTTTGTGAAAAAAACCTTGTATTCCTTTGATTCAAGGTGATAAATGTTAAACGAATATGTTTAATTTTTACTTTAAGAAAATACGCTAACCGATTCATACGACTCGTGCATTTCCAATTTGAAAAGACGATTTTCCGGTTTGTAAAAAGCTCTTTTGTTTACCGAGCTTTAAGGGACTTCGGCTATAGTGCTCAAAGACCGTAAACAAATAGTTAAGACAGCCTGTCGACAAGCTTTGCAAATGTGGAAGTTTTAACAGGGCTGGCTTGCCGGAAAAGTTCGTTATTCAGTGCAACGGATTATCCGGTTAGCCCCGTAGTTGAAGGGATAAACTGTTTTCCGGTCCAACGTGTATGAGTATCAAGGTGTGAACGTGTATTGTTCACGGTAGTCAAGGAGTATTGCGTATGAAACCGCGTGAAAGTGTGGTTCGGTTGAAAATGTTTCAGGTGCGCGAAAAACGTCGCCAGATTTCTCAACTTGACATGATGATGGGCGAGTTCAATCGTATGGTAAGCGAGCTTGAAACGCAGATCGTCAATGAAGAACGCAAATCCGGCATTACTGATGTCAATCACTTTGCCTATCCTACTTTTGCACGCGCAGCCCGTCAGCGGCGTGAAAACCTCATCAATTCGATTCGCGATTTGCAAATCCAGAAAGCTTCTGCCGAGATGAAGTTGCATGAACTGGAAGCCGAATTGGAACGTGCACAGGCTTTGGAAGAACGCGATGGCAAGACACTGCCTGAGGAAGATGTTGTCTTTGTTCAAAGCCGTTCGATGATCGGCTGAATTTCCGGTTAAAAGCTTTTTGACAAAAGCCATGGTCTACCTGCCGGTTCAAATGACGACAGAACGGTTGTCTCATGCAACACCTGTCAAGGGAATGCCAGATAAGCCGAGGGAAGAGTAGCACTGCCTATCGCGTTTACGTTACCTAACGCGTTTACGTTGCCTAACGCGTTTACGTTATCTATTGCGTTTATGATGCGACAGGTTTTGCGCGCTTTCTGTTGAGCCATGAATATAGCCGGTTGCCGCTGAACAGGCATAGGGCTTTAAAATAAATAGACCGGTTTTGTCTACAACGAAAAGTTGTTATGTAATTGAGTATATGTGTTTTATTTGTCCGTTATCGTCGCGTTATTTTCGGAAAACGAGACAAAGAAAACCTGTATGTGTCGCAATTTTCATAATATGGCTTGGACTTGGACTGGACGTAAGTTGAAAGCCGACAAAACCATATCGGGTAAAACGACACTGGCCGGACATAACAATTTCTCCTTGCGCGCCACCGCCAAGGCCGGATGCTTGAACACAAATTTAGAAAATTGCTGAAAATTATTCTCCCGTGCCTATAAAAAG
This sequence comes from Bartonella sp. P0282, assembly GCF_048452985.1. Taxonomy (NCBI): domain Bacteria; kingdom Pseudomonadati; phylum Pseudomonadota; class Alphaproteobacteria; order Hyphomicrobiales; family Bartonellaceae; genus Bartonella; species Bartonella sp. P0282. Next base: position 132,000 of record NZ_WTFO01000003.1, on the reverse strand, counting down.
GCAGTCTTGAAGTGGCCGGTTTTTCCGGCCACTCTATTTCCGTTTATTTTGCGGGTAGGGATTACCCAAAATTGTAGTCACCCCCACAAAAAATTGTGGTCAAACCCTCAAATTGTATTCACGCGCACCGGATTGTAGTCACACATTGTCAGGCCACTATTCCGCTTTGTAGTTTTTAATCATAAGCTATTTTTTATAACCGGATTTAACCGGCAAACAGGAGAACGCGCATTCATTTGGCGAAGTTTTCCCCGCTGTAGATTTTCAAAAAAGCAATTCCCTATTGCTGCTATATCTTCGAGGAAGCCAGCTTCCTTAAAGCTTGCGCGCGGGAAATTGGAACCGAAAGATTATCAAACCGCGAGACGAAAATTCTAAAAGAAAAACGATATAAACCGTTCGAGCTAACGAATTTTTAGAGGATTGCTTCAAAAACAGGAAACTCGCCGGAAAGACTCAGGAAAGACGCGGGAAAGAGACCGGAACGATGCAGAAAAGAAGCTGGAAAGAGACCCTAAAGCCACCGGAAAGCCACTCGAAAGCCATCCGAAAGAGACCGGAAAGAAGCAGGTAAGACACCGTAAAGCCGCGGGAAAGATTGTGGAAAGTGACGGTTAAGCTCCCGAAAATTCTGATTTTTAAAATTCCGATTTCATTATTCGTGTGGCGAAAAAAGATTAAATCGGGCGCGTGAAAAATAAAAAGATCGGGCGCATAGCCGTAAAACAGGTGGGCAGATAGAAACAGCAACGGCAAAATTGGCTTGGGACATTCAGTATCCTGCAAATGCGGACGGGAGCCGGAAAAGTAGACGGGAGCCGGAAGAACGGACGAGGGCCGGAAAAACAGACGAGAGCCGGAAAAGTAGACGGGAGCCGGAAGAACAAACGGGAGCCGGAAGAACAGACGGAAGCCGGAAAAACAGACGGGAGCCGGAAAAAGGGAGGGGAGTCGGAAGAACGGAGGGGAGCCGGAAAAAAACAGTAAAAAACCGGCTTCAACGAAGCGCGTGTGAACAACAAATGATTCTGTTTCAATGTATCTCGGTTTTTAAATGCATCCCGGCTTTTGAATGCATTTTGTCTTGCCGCTTGCTTGATTGAAATAAGTTGACGAAAGCCGCTTCCTGTTTCTTTTCAGGATATTTTCTTTTTCGCCATCCATCAATTTGCCCGAATATAAAACAACCGCTTCCTGAAATTCAAGAAACGGTTGTTTTATTGACGCTTGAAGGCAAGAAGGGGCATCGTTTTATCAATGCCGGTACTGCTGGATACGCGTGGTGCGTAAACCTGCAAGACCGTGTTCATCAATCGAGCATTGCCAGGACAAAAATTCTTCCACCGTCAATGTATAACGTTGGCAGGCTTCATCCAAACTCAGCAGGCCACCTCTTACAGCGGCAACAACTTCGGCTTTGCGGCGGATAACCCAGCGCCTTGTATTGCTTGGCGGCAGGTCGGTGATCGTAAGCGGACTCCCATCTGGGCCAATAACGTATTTTACTCTTGTTCTTACTAACTCGGTCATTGTACTCTCTACTCTTATTCAAGGACCTGATGCGACAATAACCATGGAGCTTTAAAAAAGAGCTAAACCGGTTGAAACGAAAATTTAACAAATACACAGGCTCAAAATTGTGTTTAATTTAAAAAACACTTTATAAACAATTACTTATACAAAAAACGCGGCTATCAAACAAACTTGAACTAAAAACGCCACTTTATTTTTTTTTGTTTTTTTATAAACTGGGCAAGTCAGGTTTTTAAAAAATGACCTGTTTGCATTCTCTTTTTCGGAATGGCGGTTGTGTTGTGTATATAAAAACACGATATAGTTTCATGCAACTGTCAATAAGTTAGAAGGTGAGTTTATGTCTCTCAACAGTCTAGATCTTCCAAAACGCCCTGAGGATACACGCGTAGTCGTTGCCATGTCGGGCGGCGTCGATTCGTCGGTTGTCGCAGGCTTGTTGAAAAAAGAAGGTTATGACGTTGTCGGCGTGACTTTACAACTTTACGATCATGGTGCAGCAACCCACCGCGTTGGTTCGTGCTGTGCCGGACAGGATATAGAAGACGCAAGGCGGGTGTCGGAAACTTTGGGCATTCCCCATTATGTGCTCGATTATGAAGCCCGCTTCCGTGAGGCGGTCATCAATCCTTTTGCTGACAGTTATGCCCATGGTGAAACGCCGATACCGTGCGTTGCCTGTAACCAGACAGTCAAATTCGCCGATTTGCTTGTAACGGCACAAAATCTCGGTGCGGATGCTTTGGCAACCGGTCACTATATCAGAAGCCGCCAGAATGGCGCACACCGTGCATTATACCGGCCGGTCGATGCCAATCGCGACCAGAGCTATTTCCTCTTTGCCACAACGCAGGAACAAATTGATTATTTGCGTTTTCCGCTTGGTGATCTTGCAAAACCGCATGTGCGGGAAATCGCTGCCGAAATGGGGCTTGCCGTTGCCTCCAAGCACGACAGTCAGGATATTTGCTTTGTTCCACAGGGGCGCTATTCGGATGTGATCGCAAAATTGCGCCCCGAAGCTGCCAACCCCGGCGAGATTGTGCATATTGACGGGCGCATTCTCGGTCGCCACAGCGGAATCGTCAATTTTACCATCGGTCAACGTCGCGGCATTGGCATTGCAACCGGCGAAGCCCTTTATGTTGTCTATCTTGATGCGGAAAATTCGCGTGTCATTGTCGGCCCCAGAGAAGCACTTGAAACACGCAAATTGTTTTTGCGGGATACCAATTGGCTTGGTGATGAAAATCTTGATGACTTCCCCGAAGAGGGGATTGAAGTTGCCGCCAAAGTACGCTCTACACGCCCGCCACGTCCGGCTATTGTGAAATATCATGATGGTACGCTCACAGTCGACCTTCTGGAAGGCGAGACAGGTGTGGCTCCTGGGCAGGCTTGTGTCCTTTACGATAATGAAACCAATGATGCGCGGGTTCTTGGTGGTGGGTTCATCACCCGTTCGGAACGTGATGCCCGCGCCGAGACAATGCTCAAAAACCTGTTGAATAAATCGCGTGAGGATACCGCAGCCTGAAAAGGGTAATGCCGCGTTTTCATTCAATAAAGCACAATTGGTAGCACGTTGGGCTTTAAGTCGGCGTGCTTTTCCGGCTTGTAATGGTGGGTAAGCAATTGTCGCTAAACAAGTGTCGCTAAACAGCCGGTTGCTAAACAGGGGACGTCAAAAAGGGGCGTCGCTAAGCAATTGTTGCTAAACAGCCGGTTGCTGAACAGGGGGGGCGCTAAAAAGGGGCGTCGCCAAACAATCGTCGCTAAACAGGGGGCGCGCTAATATGTTGGCTTTTCTTTATAAACCGGACTGGCCGGTTCCCGTGTCGGCTTTTGATAATCCCTCTTGCCTCACCCCGTGGCGGTTTTAATAAACTGACGGCTAAAAATTGTCAGGTTTAACAAATTCTCCTATCCGGACGATCAATTGAATGCAGATAGGGGCAAATGCAGATAGAGCCAAAGCACTGAGCTTGAAAATTCTGTCACTGAAGTGATTTTCATTGCCCGCTCCCGTAAGCGATATTGGTATCCGCTCTTCGGGAGAGAATTGTCCGGAAGGTAGCAACACCGGCTTTGTTAGGCAGTGTTATTTTTTACGCTACTTTTTTTGCGCTAGGTTTTTTTACGCTAGGTCTTTTTGCGCTAGGTTTTTTTACGCTACGTTTTTCTGCACCGCGTTTTTACCCATGTTTTTGCGGCTAATATTTTGTTATGCCATGGTCTGGTGTTTCTGGTGCTATGTATCGCATTTCTATTTTTTCGGAAGTTTTGTGGCTTGCGATCAAAGCCTGACAAGCCGGCACTGTTATCGGGGTTTTGAAAAAATCGCGCGCATTAGGCGACAATAGATATTTTCTGAACAATACTATCCGGTTTTATCTGCGCCTGTTTGAGCTTGCTTGAGCCTGTTTGAACCTATCCGTTCCTGTCCGGCAGTTTTCCCGCGTCAGGTTTTCCAGACGTGCGATCGTCAGTTCAATTTGTCAAAATCGGCAAAATGTTCGAGTGCAAGTCCGGTTGCGGTAGCAACATTCAGGCTATCGAAATCATAAGCAATGGGAATGCGCAAGGTTTCGGTATCCTTCAGGACAAATTCGGGAAGACCTTCGCCCTCAGTACCGAAAACCAGAGCTGTTCTTTTCGCAACTTCCGCATCTTTCAAATAATTTGAAGCGGCGGGCGAAAGCGAATAGATACGGAAATCGGCTTTTTCAAGCGCTGTGAGAATTTCTTTTATATCTTCACCTTGGGTATAGGGAACTTTCAATGCAGCTCCCACCGAAACGCGAATGGCTTTGCGATAAAGAGGATCACAGCAGGTTTTATCAATGATAATTCCGTCGGCTGCAAAAGCGGCAGCGTTCCGGAAGATCGACCCCATATTATCGTGGTTGGAAATTCCGCACAGCACCGGAACGAGTGCTTTTTCCGGCAAACCGGCCAAAAATTCTTCAAGTGTTGGCGTCTTTATACGTTCTCCGATACCCAGAATACCGCGGTGGACATTAAAACCGGCAATGTCATCCATAATTTTCTGCGGTACACAGTAAATAGGGCAGGCGGGCTTGGTTGCATCGAGCACCGGCATCAGCCCCAAAAGCTTGGCTGCGGCAACCAGCAATGATCGGGCTTGAAAACGTTCCGACCTTAAAAGAACCGACAGAACCACCTTGCCTTCGGCGATGAAATGATGTTCGCGCCCGACAAGGTCTCGTTCACGAATGTCCCGATAGGGGGCAAGCCGCGGGTCTTCAACATCGCTAATTGTTGTAATATCCAAACTCATAAAACAAACCTATCACCGTTTCTGATGCTCTGCCAGATGATGGATAATGTCTTCCTCGGTGATAACGCCGATGACACGCCCATTTTCGGCAACGCCAATGGCACCGTTTTTCCGGTCACACACACTGATGAGATCAGGTAAACTCGTATCAGGTTTTGCCATGGCTGCAACAGAAATATCGCCATTCTCATAATTATAGGGGCGCATGACCTGTCTTGCTGTCAAAAAGCTCAACGGGTTGATGTGGCGCACAAAGTTGGCGACATGCTCATTGGCGGGCGATAGCACAATTTCCTGTGCTGTACCACATTGCAAAATCCGTCCGTCTTCCATAATGGCAATGCGGTTTCCCATTTTGATCGCTTCATCAAGATCATGGCTGACAAAAATCAATGTTTTATTGAGCCGCTTTTGCAGTTCCAGAAGTTCGTCCTGTAAATGGTTGCGAATGAGCGGATCAAGTGCCGAAAACGGCTCGTCCATCAACAAAACGGGTGCGCCGGTTGCAAAAGCACGGGCAAGGCCGATTCTCTGTTGCATACCGCCGGAAAGCTCGGTCACCATACGGTTGGCCCATTCATTCAATCCGACCAGATCAAGCTGTTCGGCAATAATCGCCTGACGTTGTTTTTTGGGCACTCCGGCCACTTCAAGGCCGAAACCGATATTATCGGCGACCGTGCGCCAAGGAAACAGGCCGAATTGCTGGAATACCATGGAAACAAGGCGCGTGCGCACATAGCGCAATTCTTCTCTCGAAGCGGTGGTGACATTGATTTCATTGCCGACATCACCAACATAGATATTGCCTTCGACCGGCTTTATCAAACGGTTGATCGTGCGCAGCAAAGTCGATTTTCCCGAACCGGATAGCCCCATCAGAACCAATGTTTCACCCTCGGCAATGTCGAGCGAACATTCATGCACACCAAGCACTGTATTGGTTCTGTCCTTGATTTCTGCCCGTGATGCGCCCTGATCTGCAAGATCGAGCGCCTGCTGTTGACGATTGCCGAAAACCACACTCACATGATCTATGATGACTCTGGCCATTAGCGTGCCTTCCCCGGTCGAAACAGGCGGTCAAGTACGATTGCGACCACCACAATAACGCAACCGGCTTCAAAGCCCATAGCTGCATCATGCTGCTGCAATGCGCGATAGACTTTGACACCCAGACCATTGCCGCCAACTGTTGCTGCAATAACCACCATGGAAAGCGAAAGCATAATGGTTTGCGTCATGCCCGCACGTATTTCCGGCATAGCATGGGGAAATTCGATTTTCCATAAAATCTGCCGCCGGTTGGAACCGAATGCTTTACCCGCCTCGATCAAGGCTTTTGGCGTCGACACAATACCTTGCTGGGTGAGCCTTATGGGGGCAGGAAGCACAAAGATAATGGTTGCGATCAATCCCGGTACCATGCCAATGCGGAAAAAAATGATAGCCGGTATCAGATAGACAAAGGTCGGCAATGTCTGCATAAGATCGAGAATGGGTTGGATCCCGCGATATATTTTCGGACGATGGGCGCAGGCAATGCCGACCGGCACGCCAATTCCCATACAAAGAATGCACGACCAGAACAGCAGAGCTATTGTTTCCATCGTGTCAACCCAGTAGCCCTGATTGATAACGAACAGAAACCCCAGTGCAGTGAGCACAACAACCCGCCAATTTCTCTGGATAGCAAAGGCAAGAACACATAAAATAGCAATCAACAAAAGCGGATTTGGCCACAATAGAAGTGCCAGAGTGGCTTTTAACAGGCTGCCAAGACCCACACGCAGAGCCGTGAAAACCAGCCCGCCATGCTCTTTCAAAAACTCGACGATCGTATTTGCGGTTTTTCCGACCGGAATTTTATAGTGTGTATTTGTCTCTTCATCGGGTGCGCCGAGTGCGTGGTCAACGGCTTCAACAGCGTTACCCCCATTGACGGTCGTCACCCCCGAAAGCCAGCCTTTTACCCTTTCTTTATTGGATAAAAGCCATGAATGGGCAGCATTTTCCGGGTCTTCACCCTGATCGAGGATTTGATCCATCAGGTGGTTTTCCATATCGACATCGAAAACGAGATTGCCGAGAAAACGCGTTACATTGGGACATTGCAGACGATAATTCTTGCGAATATTGGTGCCGACTTTGGCATTGCCAAAATTTTTCCCGAAATATTTGTCACCACCGGAAAGATAGGCCATTTTGAAGCGCATATTCATCGGGTGTGGTTCCCACCCCAAGAATACGATCGGGCGGTTTTCCCGAATGCGTGCTTCGACTTCGGCAAGCATGGCCTGTTCGGAGGTTTCGACAATATGGAAATCGGTAAGCCCGAAAGCGGAATCATGAAGCATTGAAAGAATAAGGCGGTTGCCGTCATTGCCCGGTTCAACCCCGTAAATGGTATAACCCAGTTCAGGGCCGAAACGTTTTATATCTTCAAAGCTTTTCAAGCCCTTGTCATAGACAAATTGCGGCACAGCCAGCGTATATTTTGCCCCTTCCAGATTATAACCGAGGAGCTCGACACTTCCATCGTCCTGATAAGGTTTGAAATCGGGTGTCATGGACGGGTTCCAATAACCCAGAAAAACATCAATATCGCCATTGGAAAGCGAGGCATAAGTAACAGGAACGGATAAAATCCGTGTTTCGGTATCATAGCCGAGTGCTTTAAGAAGTGTGGTGGCAATACTGGTTGTCGCTGAAATATCTGTCCAACCGGTATCGGCAAAGCGCACAATTTTGCATGTTTCAGCTTCGTTTATATCCGCGCTTGCATATCCCGTTCCCGCTGCCAGAAACAAGCTCAGGAAAAGAAATGCTATTTGTTTCAAAATGCCCGACAAGATTTCCGGCAACTCCATGATTATACAATGTCCAGCTTAAGGACGGGGTTAGACTATTTCAATAAAGAATGAAATAAGGTTCACAAGAAAAGCCTTTTATTATGGAATCGCACAATGCAACTTCCTGCCAATTTGAAAAACGCGCTTGACGAGCTTTTTCAACAGACAAATCCCGCCGAACTTGAAAAAGCGTCTCACCGGCTCACCCAACGCTATCGCAATGAAATACTTGACGGGAAAATGCATATTGCCGACAGGAATGCTGCATTCGGCTATATAGCAGCGCGTTTTCCGGCAACCTATGCGGCCGTGTTTTCGGCACTCGATAAAGTCACAGAAATTTGCCCGTCTTTTTCACCGTCAAGCCAGCTTGATGTCGGTGCCGGACCGGGCACGGCCGTTTTTGCCGCAAGCCGGATTTTCCCTTCACTTCAACATGCAACGCTTGTCGAGCAGAGCCATGATATTATTGCTATCGGTAAAACGCTGTTTTCAGCGAGCCTTGTGAATGACGATAGCGCCCCGTCCGCTTCAAAACATGTAACAACAGATTGGCAGAATATGGATATTTCTTCTGCCGCTTTTGAAAATCTTGCCAAAGCCGATCTTGTCACAGCAAGTTATGTGCTGGATGAACTTCCTGAAAAAATACAGGATCACCTTGTTGATGGCCTATGGAACAAGACCGGAGACATGCTTTTTCTCATTGAGCCGGGTACGCCTGCCGGTTTTAAAAGATTGAACCGCCAACGTGACAGGTTAATTGAAAGAGGCGGCCATATTGTTGCACCTTGTCCACATGAATTTGCTTGTCCGGTCGAATCGCCGGACTGGTGCCATTTTTCTGTAAGAGTCGAACGCTCGCGCACACATCGCCTTACCAAACAGGCGATCGTGCCCTTTGAAGACGAAAAATTCTGCTATCTTGCCTTCGCTCATGAAAAGCCCGATGTGCAATATTGTCGCATCCTGTCACGGCCTCAACGCTCCAGCGGAAAAGTGGAATATACGATCTGCACTTCCGGTGGTGAGAAAAATGCCGAAATTACAACGCGGAGGAATAAAAAATTATACAGCGAACTGCGTCGTCTGGAGTGGGGAGATATATTAAAAAAATAAAACCATAGGTTGTAAATATTTGTTGACTATTCCTGTCTGTCAACTATATTCACCTTCGCCGCACAAATAGAACTCTATGTTTGAAAGTGCCGGCGACAGGTGTTTAGGTCCCCCGCTATTTCCTACACCTGTATCCCTTCTCCAACGAAGGGGAGAAAAGTCCGGGTCCCCAATGCCCGGACTTTTCCTTTTCTTAATAGTTTCAAGTATATTCGCATTTTGACTATAAGGCTATTTGTTTATTCAAGTTTATATTGATTCCGAGAGCAGCGAATCAGTTTCATCTATCAAGTTTTAATTATGAAAAATCACATGAATACTTTTTATCGTTCTTCAAATTTTCCGTATTCTAAAAAATAAGCAAACAGTTTTTGGATTGAAGAGCAGGTAATCCATTTTTTGGAAATCTATAGTTCGTGAACGGACGACTGTCACAAAAACATTTACGCAAAGAAAAAACCGGAATCTTTGTAAAAGAAAGACAGTTCCGTAATGCTTAAGAGAAATAGCTTATAACAAAACGGAAAAGTGATAATGGTAGCAGATTATCAGATTCGATTTTTACAAGTATAATTTTTCATTAAAACAAATTTATTCTATTTTAGAGTATTTCTATATTTCAAATGTCATTTTGTCGGGCAGCCCCGCGAATCGACGCTGATTCGCGCGCCGGTTGAAGAAAAGTTTGATGCAGAAGGGCGTTCGATTGCTTTCGGTGGTGTTGTTTTGTGTTGCTATAGAATGGCGGACAGGTTAAAAGACGGGAATGAACAATAAACGTACATTCATGATCTGGTGGTGGGGTTGCTTTTAGCGGCCTCTGTTTGTTTGTGCAAAAATTCAGGACAAGGTCGCGACGGATAACCGGGCGGCCTTTTTTATATACTCCGTCCGGATAAGTGACCTAATTAACAGGACGGAGTTCTAATATGGATAAGAACATGGCAGGCGAGAAAGCTTTTGAATATCTCACAAAAGGCGGTTTGAAGATTCGTCGTCGCTGCGAGGATATTGCCTATCAGGGAGCGATTGACCGGATTGTTGATGCTCTTGATAGCCGCCGCGGGGCAGTTTTTTCATCGAACTATGAATATCCGGGGCGCTATACACGTTGGGATTCGGGCTTCATCAATCCGCTGCTTGTTGTCACTTCGCGCGGCCGCCATATGAAAATCGAAGCCCTGAACGAGCGCGGCAAAGTTCTTATCGACATGATCGAACCGCGTCTTCAAACGCTGGACGATATTCAATCGACAAAACGCACAGATGATAAGCTCGCAATAGATGTTAAAAAACCGGGGCGGGTCTTTAGCGAGGAAGAACGCTCGCGTATGCCATCGGTTTTTTCTCTTTTGCGTGCAATTTGCGATATTTTTCATTCATCCGAAGACCAAAGTCTTGGTCTATACGGGGCATTCGGCTATGATCTCGCCTTCCAGTTCGAGCCGATCGAGTTTAAAATAAAACGTCCGGAAGACCAGCGGGATATGGTGCTTTACCTGCCGGATTCCATTCTGATTGTCGACCATTATTCGGCACGTGCATGGGTGGAAAATTATGATTTTTCCGATAATGGAAAATCGACTGAAGGTTTGAGCCGTGACACGGAAGAACAACCGTTCAAAGCAGCCAAAGCCGTTCCGCAAAAAGGCGATCATGAAAAGGGTGAATATGCTGCTTTGGTCAAAGAAGCCAAAGAAAGTTTCAAGCGCGGCGACCTGTTCGAGGTTGTTCCGGGGCAGACTTTCTATGAAACTTGTCCGGCAAGTCCTTCGGCTATCAGTAAAAGGTTGAAACTCACCAACCCTTCGCCTTACTCGTTTTTTATCAATCTCGGAGAACAGGAATATCTCGTTGGGGCATCGCCTGAAATGTATGTTCGCGTAACCGGAAGACGGGTTGAAACCTGCCCGATTTCGGGAACAATCAAACGCGGACAGGATGCCATTGCCGATTCCGAGCAGATACTGGCTTTGCTCAATTCCAAAAAGGACGAATCCGAATTGACCATGTGTTCGGATGTCGACCGCAATGATAAAAGCCGCGTTTGCGAACCGGGGTCGGTCAGGGTCATCGGGCGGCGGCAAATTGAAATGTATTCCCGCCTTATCCACACGGTCGATCACATCGAAGGGCGGTTGCGCAATGGCCTTGATGCGTTCGACGCATTTTTGTCGCATGCATGGGCGGTGACTGTGACCGGTGCGCCGAAATTATGGGCTATGCGCTTTATCGAAAATCATGAAAGAAGCGCGCGTGCATGGTATGCCGGTGCTATCGGCATGGTGTTTTTCAATGGCGATATGAATACGGGGCTAACACTTCGCACCGTGCGTATCAAGGATGGTGTGGCATCGGTAAGAGCAGGCGCTACATTGCTCTATGATTCCAATCCGGAAGAGGAAGAAAAAGAGACAGAACTGAAAGCGTCTGCCATGATTGCTGCTATCCGTGACAGTGCGAAACCATTGCCAAAGGCGGTAAGGCAGGAGAAAGAAAAGCCCGGCACGGGTGTCAATATTCTGCTTGTCGACCATGAAGACTCATTTGTGCACACGCTTGCCAATTATTTCCGCGAGACCGGCGCCAAGGTGACAACGGTAAGAAGTCCGGTGGATGACAAGGTGTTTGAAACGGTCAATCCCGATCTTGTTGTTTTGTCACCGGGGCCGGGAACGCCGAAAGATTTCAATTGTGAAGACACAATCAATAAAGCACGGGCGCGTAAAATTCCGATTTTCGGCGTTTGTCTGGGGTTACAGGCTTTGACCGAAGCTTTTGGCGGGAGTTTGCGGGTATTAAGCGAACCGATGCACGGCAAACCGTCACGAATCCGCATTACCGGCGAAACCCTGCTGTTTACGGATTTGCCAAAAGAAATAACGGTTGGCCGCTACCATTCAATTTTTGCCGACCCGAGCCGCTTGCCTTCCGTGTTCAAGGTTACGGCGGAAACAGCTGATGGCGTAATCATGGCAATCGAGCATAAAAGCCAGCCGATTGCGGCCGTCCAGTTCCACCCCGAATCAATCATGAGTTTAAGTGGCAATGTCGGTATGGCGATCATTGAAAATGTTGTTTCAAGACTAATCAAGAAAGCATGGCAATGAAAAGTGCGAATTCAAGGCTGAAACAATTGGCAATCTGGTCTATTCCGGTTGCCATTATTGTTTTTGTACTCAAATATTTCGCTTATTATATAACAGGTTCGGTGGCTCTTTATTCCGATGCGCTGGAATCGATTGTCAATGTCATCGCAGCCATTGCGGCCTATGTTGCCATCCTTATCAGCATGAAACCGGCTGATAACGATCACCCCTTCGGACACACCAAGGCCGAATATTTTTCGGCAATTCTTGAAGGGGCAATGATTTTTGTTGCCGCCATCATGATTTTACACGAATCATGGCCTTTGCTCACCTCTACCCATTTGCCCGAACAGCCAGGCTACGGGCTGGCGATCAATCTTGTTGCCAGTGCGATCAATGCAATCTGGGCGCTGATTTTGATAAAGCAGGGAAAAGTCTCGCATTCACCTGCATTGAAAGCCGATGGCATGCATTTAATGACGGATGTGTTCACATCTATCGGCGTGCTTGCCGGTCTTCTTGCCGCTATCTTGAGCGGCTGGGCCATTCTTGACCCCGTGCTTGCTATTATTGTTGCTTTGAACATTCTCTGGCAAGGGTGGAAAGTCATCAACAATTCGGTGCAGGGGCTGATGGATGTCGGTGTCGAGCTTGAAGAGACAATGCGCATCAGGGATATTATTTCAAGTCACGCGGCAGGTGCTATCGAAGCCCATGATTTGCGAACCCGTGTGGCCGGACAGGTCACATTTATTGAATTCCATCTGGTGGTTCCTTCCAAAATGACGGTGGGAGACGCGCACGATATATGCAATAGAATCGAAGATGCTCTGAAACAAGAAATCGAAAACGCGCGTATTGTCATTCATATCGAACCGGAAGAGGAAGCAAAATTGCCAAAGGGGACAACCGCCGTTCCCATTGCATGAGGAGCATTATGTTAAAAATCAGAAATCTGAAAGAAACTGTATTATCCGACCATTGGACAAAGCTGACAGCCGTTTCCTATGAGCAGCAAGATGCGGATGGCGAATGGAAAACAGTGAAGCGCGAAACCTACCATAACCGCAACGGAGCTGCGGTTTTGCCTTATGACGAGGACAGAAAAACGGTTCTTTTTGTTAAACAGTTCCGCGCACCGACTTATCTGGCAACCGGCAGCATGTATGTGCTCGAAGCATGCGCAGGACACATCGAAAAGGGCGAATCAGCCGATGATACAATGCTGCGCGAGGCAAAAGAGGAATTGGGCTACCAGCTCCATAATCTCGAACTTGTGTTCAAAGGCTTTACAACCCCCGGTTTCTCGACCGAACAGCTATGGCTTTATCTGGCCAATTACCGCCCGCAAGATCACCGTTTTGCCGGTGGCGGGCTAGCCAAAGAAGGGGAAAATATCGAAATTGTCGAAATGCCGGTCGAAGAGGCGATAAAGCTTAATGACAAGCAACAAATCAACGACATGAAAACAGCTTTGCTTGTGAACGAATTACGCCACCGGTTGAAACTTTGACGAAATGATAGGATATAACCCCGCTTTAAACATGATAATCCCGTTTGGAACATGATAGTCCCGTTTGAAACATTGAAGTTCAGGTTCACAACTTTGAACACGAACGGGTGAAGGTTTGATAAAACAGGTTGCGCTTGAAAAAAACCTGTGCCATATTTTTCGCTATGGAAAAGTTTGACGCACAAAAATTATCGGTTTTGTACTGCATCGGGGATGCAGGCTTTTGTGCTTTGCCTTCAAACTTGCTTCTTCTTGGGCTTATGAGCGACTGCCGGGGCCGGTGAGGGGCGCCCGGCGGTCGTTACCTGCCGGCGTAAATGCTCCTCTTCAACAATCTTCATTTTAAAATATCAACCGGTTACCGGTGTTTCAGACGAGCATAGATCATGAGTATTTCACCAAATTTTTCACATAAAGGCATGCCGACAGCATCACAAAAATATCAACCTTACCCGCAAGTTTCATTGAAAGACCGCACCTGGCCCGACAAGCGTATCGAAAAAGCACCAATCTGGTGTTCTGTCGATCTGCGTGATGGCAATCAGGCTTTGATCGACCCGATGGGACAAGACCGTAAAGAACGCATGTTCCGCCTGCTTCTGGAAATGGGCTTTCCGGAAATCGAAATCGGTTTTCCATCTGCTTCGCAAACCGATTTCGACTTCGCGCGCTGGTGTATCGAACATGGCAATGTTCCTGAAAATGTAAGCTTGCAGGTTCTGGTGCAATGCCGTCCGGAATTGATTACCCGCACCTTCGAGGCGCTGGATGGCGCCAATCATCCGATCGTGCATTTTTACAATTCGACCAGTGAATTGCAGCGGCGGGTTGTGTTCGGAAAAGATGTTGCCGGTATCAAGAAAATCGCAACCGATGCGGCGAAAATGGTGATGGATATGGCCGCCAAAGCCGGTAAACATTACCGTTTCGAGTATTCGCCTGAAAGTTTTACCGGAACCGAGCTCGAAGTTGCGCTGGAAATATCGAATGCGGTCATCGAAATCGTTAATCCGACACCCGAACACAAGATGATTTTGAATTTGCCTTCCACGGTCGAAATGTCGTCTCCCAATATCTATGCCGATGAAATCGAATGGATGGGGCGCAATATTGACCGCCGTGACAGCGTTCTGATTTCCTTGCACCCGCATAATGACCGCGGTTGTGGCATTGCCGCCACCGAATTGGGCCTGCTTGCCGGTGCCGACCGCGTTGAAGGAACATTGTTCGGTAATGGCGAACGTACCGGTAATGTCGACATTGTCGCGCTGGCGCTGAATATGTTTACCCAAGGCGTCGATCCGGAACTTGATTGCTCGAATATCGAAAAGATCAAGGAAGTTTACGAATATTGTAACCAGCTCAGAATTCCCGAACGCCACCCTTATGTCGGCGAATTGGTCTATACCGCTTTTTCGGGTTCGCATCAGGATGCGATCAATAAAGGCATGAAGGCAATGAAAAAGTCGAACAAGACTTTGTGGGAAGTGCCTTATCTGCCGATTGATCCGCAAGATGTCGGCAGAAGTTATGAAGCCATTATCCGCATCAATTCGCAATCAGGCAAAGGTGGCATTGCCTATATTCTGCAATCAGACTACGGCCTGAACCTGCCGCGCGCTTTGCAAATCGAATTCCGCGATGTGATTCAACATATTACCGATGAAGAAGGCAAAGAATTGCCGTCGAAGCGCATTTATGATGAATTCGTCAAGACTTATGTCAAACAGAATGGTGGCCGCTTCGGCTTTGTCGATTACAAGACCAAAGCTGATCCAAAAGAAAAAGGCCGTGTCGAGGTGAGCGCAAAAATTACCGATCGCGGACAAGAAAAAACCATTAAAGGAACGGGAACCGGTCTGGTTGACGGGTTTATCGACGCTTTTTCCAAATATCTCGGCAAGAAGCTTTCGGTCGTCGATTATTCGGAACATTCACTGCAACGCGGTTCGGATGCAAAAGCCATTTGCTATATGGAAATAGCCTATCCGGAAGGAAAAATATTCGGCGTTGCCATTGATGAAAATATCGCGACAGCTTCGCTCGATGCTATTGTTTCGGCGGTTAATCGTTTGAAACTCTAATTTTTCAAGGGCGGCAACAAGGGCTTATTGTCTTGCTGTTGCCGCCCGTCAAACTCATGAAAATCGCAATCATGCGAAAAATAGTAAGCGGCATTTGGTAAGTTGCCGGCGGAAGTTTCAATAGTCTTGCCCGTCAACCTTTCCGGAACGCTTATATAATCTTCTCGCTACTTTATAACGGTTAAGCCGTCTCACCACTTCAAGACGCTTATTCGGCCCGTAGTCTTCTCAACAGTTCATAACGTTAAGCCGTCTTACCACTCCAAGAACACTTATGTAGCCTTCACCACGTCAAAACGGTTATAGCGCCTCATGACTTCAAAACGGCTTATGTAGCCCTCTGAATAGGGGTAAAACCCACGTTTTTTATTCGCCACGAAAGCCGGTATGGCCGAAAAAGGAAAGATAAAAAAGATCGGGAGCAATCGCGCTTTGCCAGTGTGACAAAACAATCGACATAAAAAGTCCCAAAAAACAGAAATTCGGTTCAATACACGAAATATCCGGAAACAATAGAGCAATTGATTGACATGACTGACAGGCGTTAAACATCGTCAAGGTCAAGGCTTTGCATTTATTTGGCTTTTTTGTCTTTTTTGGGGGCATAGATTTTGCTCGAAAACACCGGTGTTCCGTCTGTTTTTTGGCGCTTTATTCGAGCATATGAAATCCAAGTTACAACAGCTATATTCGGGCTGAGCAAACCCGATTTATGCCGCATTCGTTCAAATGCCGGAATTATTTTAAACGCTGGTATTATTTTACATGCTGGTATTATTTTAAACGCTGGTATTATTTTAAACGCTAGTATTATTTTACACGCTAGTATTATTTTACCTGCTGGTATTATTTTACATGCTGGTATTATTTTAAACCGGCTGTGTTCCAGCCGGTCAGAGGAAAATTGCTGTCAGGTCTTTTGTTTGAATGCACTAAATCGAATGCACTAAAAGAGCGGAACTTTTTCGGTGCAGTTGATTTCATTCTCTTTATTGATAATGGTATAGCGTTCAAGCCCGCAATGCCAGCTTTCACAATCACCGTCGATTGTAAACCAGTTGTAATTGGCGGGTGGCTTTTTACCGCCAAAGGCTTGCGAGGCAGAAGCAACGCCAACCACCGGAACGTCGCGTTCTTTCCCTTCAATATGTTCAAGAGAAGGAACATGGGTATGCCCATGGAGAACAAGTTCTGCACCTTGTTGTTTGATGACACGTTGGAAACGTTCAATACCCCATAATTTTTTATGCCAATTGGTAGCGTTTTTATAAGGGGGGTGGTGTATCATCACCATCCGGAACAGATTACGTTCTTTCGCTTCGCGTAAAAGATCAGCCAGATGATAGGCCTGTGCACTGTCAAAGTGGCCGGTTGCGAAAAACGGTGGTGTGGCAATGGCTGAAGAAACGGCAATAATAGCGACCTGTCCACGAACCCGCATATAGGGGAAAAGAGCACTCCAGCCATGGGCTTCTTCGCTGGTAATCCACGGCCGGAAGGTTTTGCAGGCTTTTTTGAAAGCGCCCCCGACATAGGCATCATGATTGCCGAATGTGAGTGAAATATCGCTCGCCGGACCTTGCGCCACAAGCCAGTCTTTGGCGGCCGCGAATTCTTTTGGCAAAGAGAGATTCACGAGATCACCGGTTATGACAAGATGGTCAGCCTGTTTTTGTTTGATACTTTCCATTAAAGCATCAAGCGTTTGCCGTCCCATTTCACCGGTACGGTTTTTCTTCCAGTTAATATAACCGGTTAAACGCTTTCCCATAAGCTCGAAAAGACGAGGGGCAGGAAGCGGCGACAAATGAATGTCGGATATATGAGCCAAGTGAAACATTCCACAGAACATAGCGAGACAATAAAAATAGGCAACAAAAAAACAAAAAGCTTTTAAAATGAAGAGGATATAAGAACAAACATGGCAATTGAGAGAGTATAATATCGGAAAAATTCAAAAAACAGCTTAAAAAGAGACAATTATTCGCCACGCACCGGAAGAGAGAAGGCAAACGAAACGGGGAAAGTCTCCATTTTTAAAAAAGTCGGAGCAAACGTTTGCAGCTTTCATAATATTCGGCTTCTTTCGGAAATAGCATGGATGGAAATAAGCGGGCTTTAGCTCATAGGCCTCGAACCCAAGCGCACAAGACCGGTGTATGACATTTTGTAAGATTGGTAGAATTTACAAGATTGCTATATTGCAATTTACCGGGAACAGCCACTCTCAGGAAAATGGCATCATATATCCATCAACGGCCCCGCGACATATGCGGCGTTTTCTTCTCGAACATGAGTTGCGAGAAAGATTCAAGATCGCAGTTTTATAAGAATTCCGGTGATAAAATCCAAATCCGCCATCATTCAGGAAATGGCTGGGATTGGCATGTCTCTGCCGATGATCTCGTAAATCGTCGGGCGAAGGGCGGAAAATCATATTCTGAGTGATTGATAACCAAAAAAATGAGCTACCCTTTGTGTTGTGAAATACAAAATTACCTTTGCATGGCGGGACAAGCTTGAAGGAATCCTTATAGGCAGGAAGGAGGTTAACAAGTTTTGCTCCGAACCGGAATTGACAAGGGGTATGTGCACGGTGAGGCCAGCGTGAAGGAATCCCATAGCCAAAGAAGCAGGAGGTTAGGCAGGTCTTTTTTCATGAAACAGAATTGGTCAGGCGTGTGTTTGCGGTATGGCAGGTTTGAAGGAAATTCCCTGAGCCGTGGGGAGGCTAGCGGTTTTTTGCCAACAGGTTTGGCAGGGATTTTCTGCGCGTGGAAACATACTTGAAAGAACCTCTCTTTGAGGGGGGAGATTAACGACGGTTTCATTCTGAAACGGGGTTGGCAGAACTTATGTGCATTGTGTAGCAAGCTCTAAGGATTCCCGTAGCCAAGGAAACAGGTAAGCAGGGCGGGCTTTTTCATAGAACAGGATTGGCAAGGCATATTCTGCGCGGTGAAACGCGCTTGAAAGAACCTCTCTTTGAGTAGGGAAGATTAACGACGGTTTTATTCTGAAAAGGGATTGGCAGAACTGATGCGCATTGTGTAGCAAGCTCTAAGGAATCCCATAATCAAGGAAACAGGTAGGCAGGGCGGGCTTTTTCATAGAACAGGATTGGCAAGGCATATTCTGCGCGGGGAAACACGCTTGAGAGAACCTCTCTTTGAGTGGGGAAGATTAACGATGGTTTTATTCTGAAAAGGGATTGGCGGAACTTATGTGCATTGTGTAGCAAGCTCTAAGGATTCTCGTAACCAAGGAGACAGGAGGTTAGGCAGGGCGGGCTTTTTCATAGAACAGGATTGGCAGGCATAATCTGCGCGGTGAAACGCGCTTGAGAGAACCTCTCTTTGAGTGGGGAAGATTAACGACGGTTTTATTCTAAAACGGGATTGGCAGAACCTATGTGACCAGTGAAAACGGCTTGAAAGACACTCTTTGAGCAGCAAGGGCGGCAAGCGAAATTTTTGTTCTGACACAGGATTGTTGTGCACGTGTCCGTGATGGAGCAAGCTTGAAGGAATGCTATGGACCCGCAAGGAAGCTTACGCGGTTAACGAGGCTTGTGTTCTGGAAAACAGGATTGGCAGTGCGCGTGTGCGCGGTGCAGCAAGTTTGAAGAAAACCCTTGAGCAGTCAGGCGGCTGGCGCGCTTTTATCGTGAAATAGTATGCAGATGTGTATTCAGGACATCAGATAAAGCAGGAGACTTAAAAGCCGGAGATGTAAAAGCCGGAGACTTATTGAAAACAAAAAAGGACGCTAAAAAGCGTCCCTTTTTTGTGAAAAGTAAACCAAGCCCCCTCAATTTACTTTTTCAAGCCCCCGCCTTTATTAGAAGCGATAGGTTACACCAGCGCCGATCAGCCATGGATCAAGCTTGGCTTTACCGCTGATGTGTTCATTCAGACCCAAAGCGTCAGCAGTTGCTTTGTTAAGCTTGCCGTCGAAATCCGGACGGAGGTAAAGTTTCTTGACATCAAAGTTGAAGCCCCAGTGTTGGTCGAGCATGTAGTCAAAACCAACTTGAAGAGCGCCGCCCCATGTGTTGTCGATGTCGAGGTCTCTCAAACCAATGCCGGCTGAATTGTGGTCAGCATCTTCATTGTAGAAGATTGTGTAGTTAACACCACCACCGATATATGGCTTGAATGCGCCGAAATTGGTGAAGTGGTATTGAAGAGTAAGGGTCGGAGGCAAAATCCATGTTTTACCAAGCTTGCCAGCACCTGCTGCATGCAACGAACCTTGACCGTCGATTGACGAATAGGTTGTACCCAAAATCAATTCGGCAGCGATGTTGTTGGTGAAGTAATAGGTGATGTCGAGTTCAGGAATAACTGTGCTTGAGAAGTCGAGGTCAGAACCATGAATCTGGTTAACATGACCTTTGTCGCGTGGAACAACGCCGAGAGCGCGAACGCGGATCTGCCATGGGCTTTGAGCTTCCTGAACAACAGGCTTTGCACTCTGAACATCGGCAGCCGAAGCTGAACCTGAGAAGCTGAGTGCTGCAGCGATGGCAACTATACTGCTACCGATCAATTTCTTCATATCATTGTCTCCTAAATCAATATGCGTGCGTGTTTCACATCAGTAATTTGATTACGTTCAAGCCTATTTAATCTGAAATATCCATTGATTTGAATCAAACAATCGCCTTTTTGCCGCTTTATCGCCTTGTTTGAGAAGTAACTGTATCATTATTGCAACAAATTTTGTTGGCTGTGGAAAAAAACAGAGGCGGTTTCCGGCGATTATTAAGTGACTGTTTACTAAGTCGAATCAACTGCAAGAAGAAAAAATCTGTTTATCCAAGAATTTCTGTTACAACTGTTTATTCATGAACCAGTTTTAATAACCGGATGCAGGTAAAGATAGATCGTTAAAAAAGCCAAACTCACAAGATGCTGATAAAGTGATTGCTTTCATGCTTTTTTACCGCTAACAATTTTAGTGTTGCATAAGAATTGCTTGGCCGTTCGGAAATCGTCCATGATAGGTAAAAGCCGTTAAAGCCGCCAATCGGGATTTCAGGTATTCGGCCAAGAAAATGCACGTCGGACATAGGCAAACAGTTAACAAGTAGACAATGATGTTTTTTTCAGATCAACGACGATGAACTGCCAGTGGTTTTGGATACTTTGCCGTTGATTATGTTTCACTTGTTTTCTTGCCGGTTTTCATATGGAAAATTATTCGTCTGCACTCGACCTTTCACAAACGCCAAAAGTTGATAATAACAATATCACGTTGATTTCCGAAAAAACGGATCATCAGGAAATGATCGAAGAGCTGAACAGAGAAGCTTTCGGTCCTGCCCGTTTTACACGTGCCGCCCACCTTATCCGCGAAAAGGGCGGGCATGACCTCGGCCTTTCATTTGTTGCCATTTTCAATCATCATCTGGTTGGTACAATCAGAATGACCCCGATTGTGGTGGGAAATGTCAATGGCTACCTGCTTGGACCGATTGTTATTTCACCGAAGTTCAAAAGCTTAGGCGTCGGGAGCCTGTTGATGCGCCACACAATTGAAAAGGCAAAGGCCAAAGGGGTTTCCTTTATTCTGCTCGTTGGTGATGAACCTTATTATCGCCGTTTCGGTTTTTCAAAAGTACCGGTAACGGACATGGTTATGCCCTTGCCGGTCAATCCTGAACGCTTGTTGGCACTTGAACTTGTTGATCGTGCATTGGAAACAGCAAAAGGGCTTGTGCTTCACAAAAACCAGTCCAAACGGCAAGATTGAAAACCGGTCAAATCGGCAAGGCAGATTTTATCTGCTTTCAACGGCAATGAAAAGCGGTGCATGGGGTGAACGCCGGCTCTATTTTGAAATTCGGTGAAGGACTTATGCCCATCGTAAACAGGCGGTTCCTGCCCATATGTTTTGGACTTTGCCAAAGTCTTTTTGCTTTTGTTCAAGTGTCGAGACAATCAGGCTCGACAAAGTGTCGAGACAACCGAAACTCTCGCGAGAGTTAAAGACGATCGCGCCGGTTGAAAGGCATTGCACCGGTCGGAAGGTGGTGCACGAGTAAAAAACGGTTATGACCGTCGAAAGGCCTTAGAACGGTAAAAACTGGCGTGACTTTCGGTTATCGTTAAGAACAACGGAAACTGTTGTGACAGTCTGCAACATGTTTCATTTGTGGTCGAAATTCTTGAAGGGGCGCGTTTTATTGTCTTCATTTTTGAAGAAGGCCGTATTGGTGATTTAACGGCCTTCTCTATACCAGAGGCTTGCTAACAGAAGAAGTGAAGCAACGAGCGCCAGAACACCGTTGAACAGTGAAAAAGCGGATGTGCTCACCAGTCGGGTTTCGCTGGCGGCATTGAGCAGAATGCGGTTTTGCCTTTGTGCGGGGGCAAGACTCTTGCCTTTTACAACATCTATGGCAGGCAATGTGGCTTTATCACCCGCCTTCTGGTGTAGACGCGTGACTGCGCCCCCACTGGTTCCGGCCACCGGCAACAGTTTTTCTTCAGTCGAAATCAACTCGGAATATTCGGGTGAATTGACCGCGCCAATATGTGTCAGCGCTTCCTTGTCGCCATTGGTGACTTTGAAAAGTCCGATTTCATCGGTATCAAGCGTTGCTTCAAACACACCTTCCTGCTGTTTTTCCAAAGTCACATTTTTGGTTTTTCCTGAAGGGAAATGGACTGTGGCAATATCGGGTTTGTCGGCCATGGTTTGGCGGCGAACGGTCAGCCTGTTTCCATTGCCGGAAGCTGACAGTGCTTCTTCTTCGAGTTCCGGCTCTTTCATCAGCCAATGTGCCATGCGTCTATAAAGGGCGGCATAAGGCCCGCCACCCTCGAAACCGCGTGCCCATAACCAGCCTTCATCGGAAAGCAACATTCCCACACGTCCCTTGCCAATATGCGACAGCAACATGAGCGGGCGGTTGTCTGCACCATTCATGAGAACGGTGCTTTTGGAGCTATCCTGAACTGCGATCTGGCGCAGCCAACGACCCCAATTTTGTGCCTTTGACGTGTCGGCTTTGTCCGGATTGTTTTTCACAACCTCGCCCGAAAGGCCGCGTGTGACAGGGTGGCGCAAACCCGCTTGCGTCAGGCTCGGTGTAAAAGGTTTTTCAATAATTTCACCGCTCGGCAATGCCGGCAGAACGCTTAATAACGGCGTACGCGCAAGCGAATTGTCACCGGCAAATTCGGGCCCTGTTGCCATCAGCAATGCGCCACCATTTTTCACATATTGAGCGACATAGTCGTAATAGATCAAAGGCAACACATTATAGTGCTGGTAACGGTCGAAAATGACGAGATCAAAGTCGTTAATTTTGTCGACAAACAGTTCGGTTGTCGGAAAGACAATCAGCGAGAGCTGGCTTAACGGCGTATTATCGGCTTTTTCGGGAGGGCGCAAAATAGTGAAATGGACAAGGTCGATGCTGGGGTCACTTTTCAACAGGTCCCGCCATGTGCGCTCGCCATTATGTGGCTCCCCCGAAACCAGAAGCACGCGCAAGTTTTCACGCACACCATCCACCACCGTTACCGCGGTATTATTGACATCGGTCAGCTCGCCAGAAAGAGGCGAGGTCGTAACCTCGATAATGTTCTTTCCGGCATGGGGAAGGGTAATTTCGGTTTCGATTTCTTTATTTGTTGCTTCGGATTGGTGGAAAACAACATTGCCATTGATCTTGAGTTCCACCATTGCATCACGGGCAGAAGCGGGGACTTTCCCCTTATCCTGAATTTCAAACCGTATTTTAAACGGTTTGTTGGTAATTCCGAAACGCGGCGGGTCGACAAACTTGACCTGCCTGTCATATTCGTCGGGTTCACCGGTAATAAGGGCATTCACCGGCTTTTCACCGGAAGTGTTGGCGTTTGCCGCCTCAATATCATGAACTTCACCGTCGGTAATCAGGATTGTGCCTGCATAACGGGCAGGCGCAACATCCGAAATGGCTTCGTTCAACGGCGTAAACAGCCTTGTTTCGCTACCATTATTATTGTCCGAGATGGCCTTTGCCTCGATCAGGCGGGGCTCGAATTCAGGATGATTTGCAAGCTCTTCCCGAAGCATTTTCAATGCCTCTTCGGTATCTTTCGAGCGCGAGCCGAAATTCTGGCTCTGGCTTTCGTCTATGACGATACCGACAGTGCTTTTCAACGGCTCCCGCTGTTCTTCGACCATAACCGGATTGATGAGAGCAATTGCCATAACAGCGAGTGCACAAGCCCGCAAAACCGCCCCGCGTTTACGCAAAACAAGTGCGGCTATAACAAATACAAGTGCTATACCGATTAAAGTGAGGCTTAACGGCCAGGAAACCAAAGGTTCAAACGCAAGTGACTGGTTCATTGTGATTTTTCCTGTCCCAAACGCTCCAGAAGTGCCGGCACATGCACCTGATCGGCCTTATAATTTCCGGTGAGAATATACATGACAATATTCAAACCACCGCGAAAAGCCCAAACACGCTGCATCTCATCATCGGGAACAAGCGGATATTTCCATGCGCCTTTTCCGTCATGCGCCCATGCACCGGCAAAATCATTGGCAGTGATGAGAATCGAGCTGACACCATCGCCCGCATGGATTGGCCGTTTGTCATTTCCCCCAAGTGCCGATGATAAAATCCATAATGGCGAACCTCTATAGCGACCGGGGAAATCCGGCATGATAAAAAACGATCGCGAAATAACATGATCGGGGGGCGCCTGCTCAAGTTCGGGAATGTTGAGACCATCCAGAATATCGCGCAAGCGTTGGTTGTTGGGTGTGGTTTTGCCGCTCAAATCCATGCCGCTTTCAATCTGGTCGTGGGTGTCGAACAAGACAGTGCCACCTTGATGCATATAGGTGTTGATTTTGTCGATCGCCTTTTGTGTCGGCATCGGCGAATTGGCGTCAACCGACCAATAAATGAGCGGGTAAAATGCGAGTTCGTCCTCGTCAAGATCAAGTGCGGCAACTGCGCCGGGGTCAATCGTTGTACGGGTTTTTATGAACTGCCCCAAAGCTTCGAGACCGGTTTTGCTTGTATTATCAATGTCATCCAGTCCGGTTATGACATAGGCAAGCCGCGTTTTTCCCGCCGATTGCGCCATTGCTGTGTCTTTGTCGGAAAGCTTTTGTGCAAAAACAGCTTGTGGCGTGAAACTCTGTAGCAGGGTGAACGCCATTGCAAAGGCCAATAAAATCACCAGAAATTTGCGTTTTCCGGTGAATAGTCGGCCTTGTTTTCCGAACAATTGTCGCCCGCAGAGCATCACAAATGTATCAAGTGCAAAAATTGCAATGGCAAGTGCCAGCAGAAAACCGTTCAAATGCGTTTCAACATCGTTTGAATAGTCCATCAAACGCACTTTTCCGGCAAAAATTTCTGTGTCGAGCGGTGTCAACCTGTCCTCTTTATCGAAGAGATTGACTGCATAGAGGTTGTTTTTCTTTCCATAAAGGCCGGGAGGATGGTTGAACGAGGGAAGCGCCTCGGTTTTATCGTTCAATATTAGCGGCGATACGGTTGAGGGGGCCGGTACAAGCGCCCCGTTTACATCTATAATCTGCCAGGGGTCGCGTACAATATTTTCATCACTTTTTGCCACGTCGCTTTTCGTGTCTGTCTGATTTGCTGTTTCTGCCAGTCTTTGCATCATGTCGACAAAAAAGCCCGAAAGCGGCAATGTCGACCATGTCGGGTCGGCCGAAGTATGAATGAAAATCAACATGCCTTTGCCACGCTGGGTGGCGGTAATGAGCGGCGTGCCATCGGCGAGACTCAACCATGTGTGGTCGAAAAGTTCAGGGCTTGGTTCGGCGAGAATTTGCCTCGACACCGTCACATCATCGGGAAAAGCAAGATCGGCAAAAATACCCTTTTTCGGTAAAGGTGCAAGCTTTTGCGGCGTTGCCCACGACATGATGCCGCCCAATTGGCGTTCTCCATGACGCATTTTTACCGGCAGTAACGGGTCATCGCTATCGCTACTTGCAAGATTTTGGCCTGCAAAGCGAATAAGTGTGCCGCCTTTTTCAACAAAACGGGTGAGGAGATCCTGCGAAGCCTTGGGCATATTCACAACATCATCCATGATGAGTGTGGAAGGATTTTGTGCGATAAGTTGTTCGATAGCGTCGGAAAAATTATTGCTGCTTGCGGTAATGATCTGGTCGCGCCCCTGAAGGGCCTTGGTCACATAATAAAGGGGCGACAAAAGCGGCTGGGTGAGCTCATGGGCAGAAGTTGCAAGAATTGCAACGCGGTAAATATGGTTTCTGGAATCGGAAAGATATGTGCTTGCAACATCATTTCTGCCACTCACCCTGATAGCGGCAATGTCGTTTTTGAGTTCGAGCGGCAAGTTGAAAGCGGCAATTGTCGACGTTTCACCATCTTCAAAACGACCTCCAGTTTCCCCGATCAGCCGCCCTTCGCGGTCAAAGGCGGAAAGCGAAAAGTTTTTTTCATTATTGCCTTTTGCGCGTACCAGATCGACAGCGAGCGACCCGCTCTCGTTTTTGACCGATGTGATGGCGATCAATTCGGCAATGTCGGTGTCGTAAAGCAGGATATTGCTATTGGTATTGGCAACGAGTTTATTAAATGCGCTTTCGTCTTCAACCATTTGTAAGCCGTCGGAAAGATAGGCAATATCGGCTTTTTGACCTTTGAGGGCGGTTATCAGCCTGTTGATGATAGAAAGGCGGTGAGCGGGCAGGGATAAAGGTTGCAGATTGTGAATAAGACGACCCGCTTCTTCACTGCCGAGCGGGCGGATGTCCTGATTGTCATTGCCAGCGGTTGCCGCAATATAGATTGTCTTTTTTGCCGCATCTGCCTGTTTGATGAGTGCGGCCGCGGCATTGATGCGCTTGTCCCAATCATGAACCGAAGACCAGCTATTATCAATGACAATGGCAAGCGGTGCTTGCCCTGTCAAAACTGTCGATGTCGGCCGCCAGATCGGATCGGCAAAGGCAAAGATGACAATTGCCACCAGAAGAAGCCGTAAAAGCAGCAACCACCACGGAGTACGGTTGGGCGTTTCCTCTTTATTGGCAATTTTTAACAAAAGCCGTAATGGCGGAAAAATTTCGTGCGCGGGTGCTGGTGGTGTGACATGCAACAGCCACCAGATAGCCGGTAGTGCAAACAAAAAAAGTAGCAGAAAAGGTGCACCGAAACTCATGCCTTAACCTCTCCTGTAACCTTGAGCCTGTCCGATGAGGTTGGCAAGTTCGAGAATAACCGTGCTCATTTTTTTATCGGTCGCGGCAATGTGGTAACTCGCACCGCTCTTGTTGGCAAAATCGGCAAGACTTTGACGACGCGCTTTATAGAGGCGCAAATAGGCATCCTGAAATGTCTCGGCACGACCGGCAAGATAATGTTGACGGCTTTCCGGATCAATAAATTCGACCCGTCCATGGTAGGGAAAACGCTCTTCTGCGGGGTCGTAAACTTCGACAAAATGCGCCGTCACATCGGCATTTGCCAATGCGCCGAATTTCTTTTCAATTGTGTCCGGATCATCCAGAAAATCACTTAAAAGGATGATATGCGAATGGCGGCTTACGTCAAGAAAATCACCGAACTTCAGGGGGGCTTTGAGATTTGCGAAACTTAAAGCCATTTCTTCGGCCGCATTGCGTGATTGGGTGGGAGCCATAAGCCCCGGCACTGCGACACGCTCTCCCGATCGGGAAAAAAGTTCGCAAAGGGTCAGTGCCATAAGCATAGCATAACTATCCTTGGGCATGTCGGAAAAGCGGGATTGATAATGCATGGAGGGCGATTGATCGGGCAATATCCATATCGTCTGGGCGGCTGCCCATTCCTGATCGCGAAGATAGATATGATTGTCGCGCGCCGAGCGGCGCCAATCAATGCGCGTTACCGGTTCGCCATCAACATAGGGGCGAAATTGCCAGAAATTATCGCCATTGCCGCGTTTGCGCCGGCCATGAAAACCGGAAACCAGCGTGTTGGCAATGTGGCGCGCCTCGATGAGAAGGTCAGGCAGTTTGGCCGACTGGATACGGGCTTTCACCGCCAGATCGGTTGGTGCTTCTACATTGATGTCGCGAGCAATAGCCATTATTTGTTTTCGCTGTCCGTTGTTTTGTCATCCGTTGTTTTAGTGAGCGGATGTCCTTTTATTCGATGTCTTTCACAAGATCATTGATAACTTCAGAAATTGTAAGCCCGTCGGCGCGCGCTGTGAAGTTCAATGCCATACGGTGTTGCAAAACCGGAATTGCCAATGCTTTGACATCGTCAACCGAGGGGGCAAGCCGCCCCTGATAAAGTGCGCGCGCTCTCGCACACAAGGACAGGGCTTGTGAAGCACGCGGACCCGGCCCCCAGGCAATGTGTTTTTTAGCGTGCACATTATCGGAATCGGGGCGGGCAGAGCGTACCAATTTCAAAATGGCATCGACGACATTTTCGGAAATCGGCATTTGTCGCACCATTTCCTGAATGGTTTCGAGCTTCTTTCCGTCAAGCACCGGTTTTATTGTTTGTTTTTTTGCGCCCGTTGTTTCGACAATAATGCGCCGTTCGGTATCAATATCGGGATAATCGACATTGATCTGCATGAGGAAACGGTCAAGCTGGGCTTCAGGGAGCGGATAGGTTCCTTCCTGTTCAAGCGGGTTTTGTGTTGCAAGCACATGGAAAGGGCTTGGCAAATCATATTGTTCGCCGGCAACAGTGACATGATATTCCTGCATGGCCTGCAACAGCGCCGATTGGGTTCTGGGCGAGGCACGGTTGATTTCATCAGCCATAAGAAGCTGGGCAAAAACCGGCCCCTTGATATATCTGAAAGAGCGTTTTCCGCTTTTGTCGGTATCCATGACTTCCGAACCGATAATATCGGATGGCATCAAATCGGGGGTAAACTGGATACGTTTTTCATCCAATCCCAAAACAGTGCCCAATGTTTCGACCAATCGGGTTTTTGCAAGTCCCGGCACACCGACAAGCAGTGCGTGCCCGCCCGACAAAATCGCAATAATACTGTTTTCAACAACAGTGCTTTGACCGAACACAACCTTGTCGATCGTGGCGCGCAACGTTTCAAACAGCTTTCCGACATTGTCGAAATCGGCAATTATTCCGGCATCATCTTTTGCTGCAATTTTGTTTGCAACTTTTTGGGAAGCAGCCTTTTTTGCAGGCTTGAGGGCAGATGCGCCAGCTTTTGTTTTTTTCGGCTCGGATGTTGTTTTAGAAGCGCTTCTCATGGCTTTTCCCCAGAACTTTTTGAATAGATGACCAAATAGAATTGACGGTGATGGAATTTGTCACCACCTTCATCTTTGAACAATGACTATTTCATGGCTTGTAGCAGAAAAATAACAGAAATGAACTGTCTAAAAGTCTTGAATAGCGATTTGACAAGAAGGTTTTTTAAAATTGGATAGAGAAAGTCGGGTAATTTCGCAAAACGACATTGTCAAAAAATTTAATGAAGAAACAGAATTTTCAACCGTTTCACGCTCTTCCATACAATCGGTTAATTCCGGCCGGCCGTTTTCCAATTCTCTTCCCATGCGGCAAAAATCCGAACGTTTGTCCTGGCAACGCTCGGCCGTTCTTGTCGGCCTTGTTGAAAAATCCGATATGCCACATCTCGTTTTGACAAAGCGGACAGCAAAACTTCTCAAGCATTCCGGACAAATCGCTTTTCCGGGCGGGAAAAGAGAAGCGCGCGACACCAGCGATGAAATGACAGCTTTGCGAGAAGCTTATGAAGAAATCGGGCTGGAGCCGGAATATTTCACAAAACTCGGCGAACTCGACTTCTATTATACGTCGACAGGTTTCGAGATTCGTCCGGTGGTGGGATTGATTGAAGCGGGCGCTGAATTTGTCAAAAATGATGACGAGGTTGATGAAATATTTACTGTACCGTTAGCTTTTGTGCTTGATCCGAAAAATTATGTGATTGTATCAAAGAAGTCGGGAGCAGAAAAGCGGAGCTTCTATGCACTTTCCTTCGACAATCACTATATATGGGGTGCGACGGCCGCAATGATTCGTTCACTCGCAGAAAGGTTATCCCGTTGACTACGCTTAATATCGCCAAAAAAGCCTTGTGGCTTCACGATGAGGGGCTGCAACAACTGCTTCATTGTCTTTCGGAAAATGGCGAAGAGGCGCGCGTGGTAGGCGGGGCTGTGCGTAACCAGCTTCTGGGCTATCCTGTCAACGATATTGATATTGCAACAACCTGTGTGCCCGATGAAATTATCAAGCGGGTAAGCGAGAAAGGTTTCAAAGCAGTTCCCACAGGCTATGAACATGGCACAATCACTGTGGTGGTGAAGGGGCACTCCTATGAAGTAACCGCGCTTAGAGCCGATATCGAGCCGGACGGGCGGCAGGCAAAAGTTGTTTTCGGGCGTGATTGGAAGACTGACGCACAAAGGCGCGATTTCACAATCAACGCCATTTATGCCGATGCCGAAGGTAAAATTTATGATGATGTCAACGGTCTTGCCGATATTGAAAGCGAGACTTTGCGTTTCATCGGCGTTGCCGAGGATCGTATCCGCGAGGATTACTTGCGCATTTTAAGATTTTTTCGCCTTTACGCATGGGTGGGCAAAGGGCGTCCCGATGCCGAAGCCATCAAAGCTTGCGCACGGCTGAAAGACGGCCTTTTGCAATTATCTGCCGAACGGGTGTGGTCGGAGGTTAAAAAAATGCTTTCCGCTCCCGACCCGACGCGGGCGCTTTTATGGATGCGGCAAGCCGCAATTTTGGGAATTATTCTTCCCGAAACCGAAAAATGGGGCATCGACGCATTTCCCCCGCTGATCGGAACCGAACATGTCATGGGCTTTCCTCCCGACCCGTTATTGCGGCTTTTTTCCATTGTGCCACGCGATGAAGTGCGATTGAAAAAAATGGCCGAACGGTTGCGCTTTTCCAAAGCTGAAAAAACACGGTTGCTCGCCTTTGCGCATATGGGGCCGATCAAATATGATTGTCCCGATGTCGGAATTAAAAAACTGGTCTATAATCATGGCAAGCAGGCGGTTCTTGACGAATTGACGCTCGCATTGTCACATGCACGCGCCCATGCTTTAAGCAATGATAATGCACTTGTTGAAGCAAGCCATTATACACGGCTCAGAAAATTGGCCGAGCATTATGAGGTTCCGGTTTTTCCCTTGACCGGCAAAGATCTTTTACCTCTCGGCATCACCGAGGGGCCGGCCATCGGGCACAAACTTAAAGCGCTGGAAAGGCTTTGGGTGGAAACCGGCTTTTTACTGGATAAGAAAGCACTCCTCGATATGGCAATGGCCTGAGATATGGCAACGGTCTGAGATATGGCAATGGCCTGAGATGTGGCCATGGCCTGAGATGTGGCAATGGCCTGAGATATGGCCATGGCCTGAGATGTGGCAATGGTCTGATCGGAAATATCAGCCTCGCGGCCTATTCGGTAAAATGAGGCAGGTTTGCTTTCGTGTCCGACGTGATGAAGGCGAAGTTTATCCGGCTTATTTTATCTGCCACCTTTTGTTCAATTTCGTGATTACACCCATTTCGGGATTTGGCTTAGCGAAATAGCTAAAGCTATTCCGGCTTTTTTAATTGAAATTGCTAAAGCCATTTAACAGTGGGCGGCAGGGAAGAGAGAATACTTTCGATATTTCCACCGGTTTTAAGCCCGAAAATAGTGCCCCTGTCGTAAATAAGGTTGAATTCGACATAGCGGCCACGCTGGATAAGTTGGGCATTTCTTTGTTTTTCTGTCCACGGCTTATTGAAGTTTTCCCGCACAATCGAAGGATAAACAATGTCGAAAGCCCGCCCGACATCCTGCGTAAAACTGAAATCGGCTTCCCAGCCACCGGCTTCTTTGCTGCTATGGAGCCAGTCGTAAAATATACCACCAACACCACGCGGTTCTTTGCGGTGTTTCAAATAAAAATATTCGTCGCACCATTTCTTGAATTTCGGATAATCGGCAACGGTAGGGTGGCGTTCGCAGACATATTGGAATGCCTTATGGAAGGTTTGGGTATCAATATCCGACTGGGTGCGCCGCTCGGCAAGCATTGGTGTCAAATCAGCACCGCCGCCAAACCATTGGCGGGTTGTAACGATCATACGGGTGTTGAAATGGACGGTCGGCACATGCGGGCTTTGTGGGTGCACAATAAGCGAAATGCCACTTGCCCAGAAGCGCGGGTCATCTTGTGCTCCGGGAATTTCTTGTCTGAATTCCGGTGAAAATTCGCCATAAATAGTCGATGTCTGGACAGCTGCTTTTTCAAAAACGCGACCCTTCATGACCGACATAACACCGCCGCCATTCATGCCGCCGGGTTTTTCCCACGGGGTTCTGACAAATGAACCGGCAGAGAAATTGGAAAATTGGCCTGTCAGTTCCCGTTCCAGTTTTTCAAGTGAATTACAAATTCTATCCCGTAATGATTGGAACCACTCTTCTGCCCGCTTTTTCTTGTCTTCCAGATCGGAAGGCATGTCATCGGGAATGTCTCTATTCGTCATAATCCGTCTTAAATCTATAAACTCGTTTAGAATAACTCCAGAAAAGAGATAAGGGTTGAAAACGGCTTTGTCTACCTATTAATAATTCGCCGACTAATTGAATGAGGTCTATTTGTTGATCTGGCGCAATGCTTCGCTGACGCCGATTGCAACACTCACCGCAAGGTTGAGAGAACGCGCAACTTTGACCATGGGAATGGTCACTTCAGCGTCAACGGCTTGATGGACATAATCCGGTGCACCTGCCGATTCCCGCCCGAACAGGAGTACGTCTTCGTCCTGAAAAGAAAAATCACAATAAGGTTTGTCGGTTTTGGTGGTAAAAAGAATGAGACGGCGGTTTTCTGCCTTCTGTTCGGCCAGAAAATGTTGCCAATCAATGTGCCGCTTCAATGTTGCAATTTCGAGATAATCCATGCCCGCACGTTTCAAATGGCGGTCGGAAAGGTCAAAACCGGCCGGTTCGATAATGTCAACCGGCACGCCGAAACAGGCGCCGAGCCGCAAAATTGTTCCGGTGTTTCCCGCAATGTCGGGCTGAAAAAGTGCAATACGAACTGTCATGAGTGTTGAATAGGCTTTTGAACCCGCCATTGTAAAGAGGAGGGGAAGCAACGAAACACATAAAATTCACAATTCTTGGCAAACGTGTTTTTCTCTTCCGGAATGTGCTTTATAAATCGAAGTTCAAACAACCGGATTATGTAAAGTCTGCCGCCGGCTTTCCGGTTTGTCTGTGATTTGTCTCTAATTGGTCTCACTTCATAAACATTATCGCTTTTTGCCTCGTTTTTCTGCTGTCGGCGCTGTTCGAGATAGTGAAAGCCTTATTTGTTGCGGGAAACGTCTTGTAAGCGCGCAGTTTTGAACTATCTTCAGGGAGGCGCAAAAACCGTTTTATCGTCGTCGGCAAATCCGTGTTCTGCATTTTCCTGTCTAAAGACATCCGGAAAAGCCGGAAGAAGTCGGGAGCAAAAAAGTTTCCCGCTTTGAAAAATCCGCCGGTTTGTGACAAAAAGACATATGACACTTGAAGCCATGAAACACTTCGCTAATCGGATCGTTCCAAGGGGCCGGATCGTTCCACAGATTGTGTGTTCGGGTTTTGTGTTCGGGCAGAGGTCGAACACCATTTTGAGACAGCTAAAATAAAGCAGAAACAAGGAGCTCGACCATGTTTGGATGGTTTGAACGAAGATTGAACGCTTTTCCCGAAAAGGAGCTGAAACGACCACCGCAAAATCTGTTGGGTTTCTGCCTTTATTATACGGAAGGCGTTTGGCCGTGGTTGATCTTCATGGCAATCTTTACCGCCTTGATTGCGGTGACAGAAGTTTCGCTTTTCGGGTTTCTGGGCAGTATTGTCGATTGGCTCAATGCCAATTCGCGGGCAACATTTTTTGAAACGCAAGGCGTAAAACTTGCACTCATCGGTGTGCTGGTTGTTCTCATCCTGCCATTTTTTGTCACCATGCACAGCATGGTCATGCATCAGACATTGCTTGGCAATTATCCGATGCGGATACGCTGGCTTGTGCATCGTTATCTGCTTGGCCAATCCATGAGCTTTTTCCAGAACGAATTTTCCGGTCGCATATCGGCGAAGGTGATGCAAACGGCCTTGTCGGTGCGTGAAACGGTGATGAAGCTTTTTGACGTTTTAAACTATGTGATTGTCTATTTTCTCGGCACACTGGTGATTGCGGCTTCCTCTGACTGGCGGCTGATGGTGCCCTTTCTTTTGTGGATTATCAGCTATATCGGGCTACTTAAATATTTTATCCCGAAATTGCGCGATGCTTCCGAAGCACAGGCCGATGCGCGTTCTCTCATGACAGGGCGGGTTGTTGATTCTTATACCAATATTGCAACCGTCAAACTGTTTTCCCACCACGCAAGAGAGGAAAGCTTTGCCCGTGAAGGGTTCGAGCATTTTCAGGGTACGGTTTACAAACAGATGCGGCTGATCTCGAAATTTTCGATCAGCGTTTATGTGTCGAATTGTATTTTATTGTTTGTTGTGGGAGCGCTCGGCATCTGGCTATGGCAGCGGGATGCCATTCTTGTCGGCGCTGTTGCGGTCAGTATCGGCCTTGTCTTGCGGCTTAACGGCATGGCGCAATGGATTATGTGGGAAATGGCCGCACTTTTTGAAAATATCGGCATTGTCGAAGATGGAATGCATTCCATTGCACAGGATAGAATCGTTGAAGACAAGAAGGACGCCAAAAAACTTGTCGTCAAAAAAGGCGACATCCGGTTTGAACATGTCGGCTTCCACTATGGCAAGGGCAAGGGAATCTTGAAAGATTTCAACCTTCATATCGAGCCGGGTCAAAAAGTCGGCGTCGTCGGGCGCTCAGGAGCGGGTAAATCGACACTTGTCAATCTTCTCTTGCGTTTTCACGATGTCGAAGAGGGCGCTATATTGATTGACGGGCAAAATATTGCCGATGTCACACAGGAAAGCTTGCGCGCGGCCATTGGGGTGGTGACACAGGATACCTCGCTTTTGCACCGTTCACTCAAAGATAATATTCTCTATGGGCGGCCTGATGCCAGCAATCGGGAA
This sequence comes from Bartonella sp. P0282, assembly GCF_048452985.1. Taxonomy (NCBI): domain Bacteria; kingdom Pseudomonadati; phylum Pseudomonadota; class Alphaproteobacteria; order Hyphomicrobiales; family Bartonellaceae; genus Bartonella; species Bartonella sp. P0282. The sequence goes on along the minus strand of NZ_WTFO01000003.1, from coordinate 97,403 downwards.
TTGCTTGAAGCAGTAAGGGATGCCGAAGCTGCCGATTTTATCGACAGTCTGCGCGACCAGAACGGCAAGACCGGATATGATGCCTTTGTGGGAGAGCGCGGCGCGCGCCTTTCCGGTGGGCAGCGCCAGCGCATTGCTATTTCACGTGTCATGCTCAAAGATGCGCCGATTCTTATTCTTGACGAGGCAACCTCGGCACTCGATTCGGAAGTCGAAGCTGCCATTCAGGAAAATCTCGCGCGCCTGATGGAAGGAAAAACTGTTCTTGCCATCGCCCACCGCTTGTCGACAATTGCCGAAATGGACCGCTTGATCGTGATGGATAAGGGAAAAATTGTCGAGGATGGCACGCATGAAGAATTGCTTTTGAAGCACGGTATTTATGCCCATTTGTGGAACCGGCAGGTTGGCGGCCATCTTGATCTTGATAGTGAGTCTTGAGATTTTATCGTTTGAAGGGGCTTGAGTGAAAAAAACGGGGCAGAAACGCCAGCCCCTTTTGAACCGGAAGATCTTTTCCTGTTTCCTGTTTTTTGTTTCTTGTTTTCGTAAAACAGAAACCTCTTCTTTGTTTGCGTTTACGGGGTGTCTATTTAAGCGAGTTTATCGGGCAATCGAGGCGTTTCCTAACCGCGCGCTTCGGGCTGCCTATTTTTCAATAACAATTCTGATGAAAGTTGAAAGGTTGAGCGGCAGTAGAGAAGCTGTTTTTTTAAAAGCCGGATTGTATTTTGCCGTTTCCGACCGGTCGCGACACCCGACACCCCGTTTTCTTCATTGTGTGATGAACTGCCGTTATTTGAAACAATCGGGTAAAAAAGCTTAGGCGATGTCGGCGAACGGCTTTAAAATTTTGAAAATACATGGTGTTTCAACTATCATTCTTTTTAAAGCGTGGACAAATTGATGCTGTGTGCTAAAAAACATACGTTTGACCAATAGGCTCCAACCTTTTTCCGGCAGGTTACAACCTTTTACAATGAGTAGCGAAAAGACACGACGCGATTTTCTATTTCTTGCAACCGGCGTTGCCGGTGCGCTGGGCGTCGGTTCTGTCGCATGGCCATTTATCGACCAGTTACGCCCCGATCAGAAAGTGCTGGCAAGTGCCACAATCGAGGTTGATGTTTCCGGCATAGAAGAGGGAATGTCTGTGACCGTCAAATGGCGCGGTCAGCCGGTCGTCATCCGCAATCGCACACAAAAAGAAATTGATGACGCGAGAAACGTCGATCTGAATAAACTGAAAGATCCGGATGCAGCAAATCCCAACCTTGAGGGGAAGCAACCCGCCACCGATCTTGCCCGATCGGCCGGTGAGGGGCATGAAAACTGGCTGGTGATGATTAATATTTGTACGCATCTCGGTTGTGTGCCCTTAGGGCAGTCGGGTGCTTTTGGCGGCTGGTTTTGCCCCTGTCATGGTTCGGTTTACGACACAGCCGGAAGGGTGCGTTCAGGCCCCGCCAACCGCAACCTCGAAATACCGCCTTACCGGTTTTTGTCAGATAACGTGTTGCAGATCGGATAGGTGCGATGACAAAATCTTCATCCTATCATCCGAAATATGCGCTAACACGCTGGCTTGACGCGCGGCTACCGATTTTGCGTTTTCTTTATAATCTCGGTGTATCTTTTCCGGTGCCGAGAAATCTCAATTATTTCTATACCTTTGGCGGCATCCTCACATTGATGCTGGTATCGCAGATTTTGACCGGTATTGTCATGTCGATGCATTATATTCCCGATGTGACATTGGCATTCGATGCGCGCGAACGCTTCATGCGCGACGGCCAGTTCGGTTGGCTCTTCGAGCCTTGGCATGCTGTCGGCTCGTCATTCTTTTTCATTGCCGCCTATATCCATCTTGCCCGCGGCCTTTATTATGGCTCGCACAAGCGACCGCGCGAACTCATCTGGATTATTGGTGTGCTGATCTATCTGGTGATGATGGCAACCGCATTTCTGGGCTATACACTCGTCTGGGGAATGATGTCGACATCGGCAGCTTCGGTCATTTCCGGCCTTTTCAAGGCTATTCCGGTTATCGGCCCCTGGCTTCATGAAACATTATTGGGCGGTTTCAATGTCGGACAGCCGACACTCAACCGCTTTTATTCTTTGCATTATCTTTTTCCCTTCATTCTGGTTTTTCTTATCGGTTTGCATATCTGGGCTGTCCACCATGTCGGGCAGAACAACCCGACAGGGGTAGAGGTGAAATCGCCGTCGGAAACTGTCCCTTTTACACCCTATGCGACGATCAAAGATATTTTTGCAATCAGCGTATTTCTGATTTTCTTTGCATGGTTTTTGTTTTTCATGCCCGATTATATGGGACACCCCGACAATTATATCGCCGGAGACACCATGACCACGTCACCGCATATTGTGCCGGAATGGTATTTTCTGCCCTTTTACGCCATGTTGCGCGCCATTACCTTCGATTTCGGGCCGATCAGCTCGACATTCGGCGGTGTGCTGATATTGATGGCGGCGGTGTTGATCTGGTTGTTCGTGCCATGGCTTGACCGCTCGAAAGTGCGTTCTGCGCGCTATCGTCCGGCTTTCAAACTGTTTTATTGGCTGTTTATTGTTGATGTGGTGGCACTTGGAATATTGGGGGCATCCCCCATTACAGAAAGTAGCGTATTCTGGTCGCAAATCGCTACACTTTATTATTTTGTATTTTTCCTCGTCATTATGCCGTTTTTGCCAAAGTTTGAAAAGACTTTGCCGGTTCCTTCTTCCATTAGTGAAGATCTTGAAAAAAAGGAAGCAAAGGCCAAAACAAGGTGGCGGCTATGGTAAGAAGGCACTCTCTTTTTTGGCTGGTTGTGGCGGCATTGCTTTTCGTGCCTTTTGCTGTTTTTGCAGAAGAGGAAGGCGGCGAGGCGCATTACCCGTTGAAAGTTCCCGAAAAACAGAGCTGGAGCTTTTCCGGCCCCTTTGGCACTTATGATCTTCAGCAATTGCAACGCGGCCTCAAGGTTTATAAAGAAGTTTGCTCGACCTGCCATTCCTTGAAATATGTTGCATTTCGAGACCTCAAGGCACTTGGCTATAATGAGGAACAAATAAAAGCTTTTGCCAAAACCTATGACATTCAGGACGGGCCGAACAGCGAAGGGGAAATGTTTGTTCGCAAAGGCTTGCCGACCGATTATTTTCCTTCGCCATTTCCGAACGTCGAAGCGGCGAAATTTGCCAATAATGGTGCCAATCCGAGTGATCTTTCGCTAATGGCAAAAGCCCGTGCGGTGTCTTTGCCGTTTCCTGCCTTTATTGCCGATATTTTTACCAATTATAACGAAGCCGGGCCTGATTATATTACGGCACTTCTCACCGGTTATAGCGACCCGCCGGAAGGGGCGGAAGTGGCGGAAAATAATTGGTATAACCCTTATTTCAATTCGGGAAATGCACTTGCCATGCCGCCCCCTTTAAGTGATGGCATGGTGACGTATAATGATGGTACAGAAGAAACAACTGAAAATTACGCCCGTGACGTATCGGCCTTCTTGATGTGGACTGCCGACCCGCATATGGAAACACGCAAGAAGACCGGTTTTCGTGTCATCTTGTTCTTGATAGTCTTTGCAGGCCTGACCTATGCCGTGAAAAGACGCATATGGAATGAATTGGATTGAAAATTGATGACAAATGAAACTCTTGAAGAAACACTGAAAAAAGCCATCCGCACAATTTCGGACTATCCGAAACCGGGGGTGAAATTCCGCGATATTACCACTTTGATGGGCAATGCCGGTGCATTCCGGCGCACCATTGACGCGCTGGTTTACCCCTATATAGGCCTTAAAGTCGATAAGATCGCCGGTGTGGAAGCACGCGGTTTCATTCTGGGCGGGGCTGTCGCCCACCAACTTTCGGCAGGCTTCGTGCCGATCAGGAAAAAAGGCAAATTGCCTTATGATACGGTGCGCATTGCCTATAGTCTGGAATATGGCATTGATGAAATGGAAATGCACCGTGATGCGGTGAAACCAGGTGAGCGAGTGGTTCTGGTCGATGACCTTATCGCCACTGGTGGAACGGCTATTGCAGCCGCAGAATTGTTGCGCCAGATTGACGCCGAAATCGTTGCAGCCTGTTTTGTTATCAACCTGCCCGATCATGGCGGAGCCGAAAAGCTTCGCCAATTGGGCGTTGAAGTGCACACACTGGTCTCTTACGAAGGCGATTGAGTTTTTCGGGGAGGCTTTAAAAAAGTTTCTATTCCGTTATGGCAAGCGGGTGAGCTGGATAAGCAGTCTTATTTAGCGGGAAGTCTTGTTTATCCGGCGGTCTTGTTTGGCAACCGGTCTCGTTTGACATGCAGCCTTGTGTGGCAAATGACCTTGTTTGGCAAGCTGGCTAGCGGGAAGTCTTGGTTAATGGGCGGTCTTATTTGGCAACCGGTCTCGTTTGACATGCAGCCTTGTGTAGCAAATGACCTTGTTTTGCAAGCTGGCTAGCCGGAAGTCTTGGTTAATGGGCGGTCTTATTTGGCAACCGGTTGTACCTGGCAACCGGTTCTATCCGGCAAGTGGTCTTCATTGGCATGTGTTCATGCGTGCCAAGCCGTCTTCTTTAGTGATGAGGCTCGCATTAAACCGGCTCCAATCGGCAAGCGGGTTTCTAATTTTGCACAGTCCGGAAAGGGGCGGGAAAAGTGTTTCAGCCGCGCTTGTCCCTGTTTCGTTTCTGTCTCTTTTTCGTGCCTGTCTCTGTTTCGTGACTGTCCCAGTTTTATGGTTGTTTTTGTTTTGCGCGTGTTTCTATTCTGCGCTTGGCTCTGTTTTCTTGTGATCCTGTTTTATTGAAGATGATTGGCCATCTTTCGGGAAAATGCCACAGAAAAAGACAGGTCGAAAACGACAAGTTGAAAACGGTAGGTTGAAAACGGGAGGTTAAAAACGACAGGTTGAAAACGAGAAGTCGAAAAGGCAATCAAGGATGCAGTTCGGCACTTGCAAATATCTTGTGTGGGCTAAAATATCCTGTGTGGGCTAAAAATATCTTTTGTGGGCTAAAAATATCTTGTGTGGTGAGACAAGTGGTTATTCAACTCTGCCGATTTTCGCAAAATACGGCTTGGCGTTAAAGCCGTTCAAGATTGGTATATTCTTTCTTCAAGTAACAATCAGTCATGCAAAAAAGAGAATGGCCAGATAAAACTTAAATCGAGTAAATGAAGTTCATATTAGATATATATAATAAAAACAAACGCAATAATATAACAATAATATCCATTTTCAGTTTTAAAAAAATAAATAATCATTAAAAAAATATAAATAAAATGGAACATTCTTATCTTTTATACGTTTTATTTAAGTAACTAACATTATTATGAGGCGTATTAAATGAAAAGACTGGCACTTATCACTGTTTTGGCAGCAACAATCGCTGGGAGCGCTTTTGCGCAATCACCGAAGATCACAATCGAAGCGCCGAAAGAACCGGCTTCGGAAGTCAAGTTGCCGAATGGTGATGTCGTTGTGCGTTATGTCACACCGACCGAAACAGATTTTATTGCTTCAAGCTTGATTGATACAAAAGTATTGAACAAGCAGGATCAAGCAATCGGCCAGATCAAGGACATTATCATTCGCCAGAATAATGTAGCGGGCATTGTTGTGGGTGTAGGTGGTTTTCTTGGTGTGGGTGAACGCTATGTTGTGGTTGATCCTTCAACAATCTACATGCGTCATGAAAATGGTGCGTGGAAGGTTGTGGTCAATGTAACCAAGGAAGGGCTGATGGCCGCTCCCGAATTCAAATATGAAGAGCATAAAAAGCTCTGATTAAAAATAACTGTTCGATAGGCGAGAACGCTATCTCTATCGAAAGGCTATTTTTCTATCGAAAGCTTATCGGTTTTCTATAGAAACTGTTTGAATAAAAGCCGTCCGGAAAAAATTCCGGACGGCTTTTATTTTATGGTTTACGAGACGGGCACGAAAAATATTAAAACCGGATTGGTCACAAAATAACGGCCGGAAAATGAGTAAAACCGGCGCTATTGGTCGATAACAAATCAGGAATTATGTTTGAAAAGCATGATGTCGCCATCTTCGACAACATAATCCTTGCCCTCGTCACGCGCTTTACCGGCTTCCTTTGCTGCCACTTCGCCACCCAGTTCGACATAATCCTTATAGGAGATGGTTTGGGCGCGAATAAAACCGCGTTCAAAATCGGAATGGATAACACCGGCTGCTTGCGGGGCTTTGGTTCCCCGTTTAATGGTCCAGGCACGGGTTTCTTTGGGGCCGCAAGTGAAATAGGTAATAAGATCAAGCAGGTGATAGCCCGCGCGAATCAAACGGTCGAGCCCTGGTTCATGAAGCCCCAGTTCTTCGAGATATTCTTTGGCTTCCGCTTCCGGCAATTGCGCCACTTCCGCCTCGATTTCGGCAGAAATAATCACGCTTTCAGCACCTTGTTCGGCAGCCATTTTCTCGACAGCTTTGGAAAAATCATTGCCTGTTGCCGCATCACTTTCGGCAACATTGCAAACATAAAGCACGGGCTTCGAGGTCAACAGATTGAACGAAACCAGAATTTGCCGGTCATCTTCCGAAATATCTTTGTTCAAAAGCCGAACCGGTTTGCCATTTTGTAAAAGCTTCAAAGCCTCTTCCATCATGGGAAGTACGGTCAAAGCTTCCTTGTCTTTGCCTGTCGCGCGCTTTCTCATCTGTACAATACGCCGTTCGAGGCTTTCAAGATCGGACAGCATCAATTCTGTTTCAACGGTTGCAGCGTCTGACACCGGATCAATTCGCCCTTCAACATGGGTAATATCCTCGTCGATGAAACAGCGCAGCACATGCACAATGGCATCAACTTCGCGAATATTGGCCAAAAACTGGTTGCCCAACCCTTCGCCTTTCGATGCGCCACGCACAAGCCCTGCAATATCGACAAAGCTGATGCGTGTGGGGATGATTTCCTTGGAACCGGCAATAGAAGCAATCTTTTTCAACCGCGGATCCGGCACAGCAACTTCGCCAGTATTCGGCTCGATTGTGCAAAAAGGATAATTCGCAGCCTGTGCTGCTGCTGTTTTTGTCAAAGCATTAAACAGTGTGGATTTTCCCACATTCGGCAATCCGACGATACCACATTTAAATCCCATTGAAATTCTCGCAATCCTGATCCGATAAGCGTGTAAACATGGTTGGTTCTATAGCACGTTTTTAAACAGATACCAGTTAAAGAGCCGGTCATGATGCGAAAAAGATACAGTCCACACGATTTTGATGACCACTCTCGTTTTTGCCGGAATCTTGTCTATTTTAACGTTTGGCTAAGCTTTCAGGCTTAAAACAATCCGATATTTTGTATGGAGTTATCATGAGGCACCTGTCTCGGCGTACATTCATCATTGCCGCACCCCTGGCGCTCGCCGCCTGCGTAAGCAATCAACCACAAGTCGAACAATCCTGGCCGGTTCCGGCCGATATAAAAGCGCTCTACGGTCCGGTGACAAACGAACCTTATCCGCTTCCGGCTGTCGATATGAGCAAGATCAACCCGAAATACTGGCGTCAGGAAGTCGCATTCAACGGCCCTTATTCGCCCGGAACCTTGGTTGTCGATACGCAGGCACGTTTTCTCTATCTGGTTCAGGAAAATGGGCGTGCGCTACGCTACGGAGTTGGTGTCGGCAAAGCCGGTCTGGCGCTTGAAGGGGAAGCTGTCGTTCAATATAAACGCATGTGGCCGATGTGGCATCCGACACGCGATATGATGGATCGCGAGCCTGACCGTTACGGACATTTGGGCGATGGTATGCCCGCAGGCCCCGACAATCCATTGGGTGCGCGCGCGCTTTATCTTTTCAAAAACGGTCAGGACACATTGTTCAGAATTCATGGCTCCCATGAAGAATGGTCAATCGGCAAGGCTGTTTCAAGCGGCTGTATCCGCTTGCTCAATCAGGATATTATCGACCTTTACGGGCGCGTTCCCGAAGGAACCCACGTCATTGTTCTCCAACACAACGAACAAGGGCTTTCGTAAGATAAACCCTGTCATTGCTGACAAAAACACCATAGGCGAAGAAATTTTCCCGCAAGACATTTGAATGTTTTGCGGGTGTTCTTTTCTGGGAAAAAACGCAAACAACCCGAATTTTGCCATTTCGGATTTTGTGTTTTTTGAATGAATTTTTTTGTTTTTTAAAATTGCATCCGGTAACAAATGTCATTCACCCCTGATTGTTTTTCCCGCTTTTTCTCCTGTTAAAGCAGTTGGAAAAAAGCGGTTTGGTCAGTTCGGCAATTGATCGCTTTGTCGGCTTTGAAAAATTCGAGTGTCGACAATTATGCGACCCTGCTGTTTTTCAAAAGGGTGCAAGCGGGGGCGAAAATCACAATTGAATTGTTTGACGCAGAAACTGTTGAAAGCAGGAACCGTTTGAAGCAGGCACAGCTTGAGGCAGGAACGGCTTGCGGCAGGAACCGCTTGAGGCAGGAATTGTTTAAGGCTGGAATTGTTTGAAGCAGGAATAGCTTTAAATAGAAACTGCTTGAAGCCGGAACAGCTTGAGGTAGGAATTGTTTAAGGCAGGAATTGCTTAAAACGGGAATAGCTTGAAACTGAATTGTTTAAAACAGGAATAGCTTTAAATAGAAGCTGCTTGAGGTAGGAATCGCTTAAAGCAGGAATCGCTTAAAGCAGGAACGGCTTGAGGTAGGAATCGTTTAAGGCTGGAATTGCTTAAAACAGGAATAGCTTGAAACCGGAATTGTTTGAAGCAGATTTGTTTAAGTCCGGAATTGCTCAAAGCGCTTATATAACACATAAAACGAGCGGCTATTTGTGCCCGCCAATTGCCATAGCGAAATCAGCTAGTCGTTGTTTTTGAACAGTTTTTTCAACATCTCTGCCATCGGGCCGGTGGCGGGGAGTTCTTTTGCCTGCTGCGGGCGCGCCTGTCTGATATGGCTTTGTTTTTTGGGCTTTCTGTCGGCTTCGGGAGTGTGATCTGTTTCGCCTTCATGAGCCAAAGAAATCCGGTTCATAAACAGACTATCTTTGCCATTGACAAGAAAGCCGACATTATCGGCCAATGCGTCAAGAAGGGGATCAAGCCATTCATGATCGGCTTTGGAAAAATTGCCAAGCACATGGGAAGTGACTTGCTCTTTTGATTGCGGATGACCAATGCCGATACGGATACGGCGGTAATTATTGCCGCAATGGGCATCAATGGATTTGATTCCGTTATGGCCGCCGCTGGAGCCGCCGGTTTTGACACGCAATTTGCCCGGCACAAGGTCGAGTTCATCGTGAATGACAATGATATTTTCCGGTTGCAGCTTATAAAAGCGCATCGCTTCGCCAACAGCCTGACCGGAAAGATTCATATAAGTTTGAGGTTTAAGAAGAAGGACTTTTTCACCTTCAATCGTGCCATTGGAAATAAGCGCGTTGAATTTCTTGTTCCAGGGGGAAAACTTGTATTTTCGATTGATTTCGTCAACCGCCATAAAACCGATATTGTGCCGGTTATCCTGATATTCAGAACCGGGATTGCCGAGACCGGCAATAAGCAACATGGCTAAACCTCGCTTGGAAAGAAAAGGCGGGAAAATTTCCCCGCCTTTTGAGTCACATTATTCGGATTTTTCTTCACCTGTAGCAGCAGGTGCTTCATCGGTTGCTGCTGTGGCTTCGTCAGTTGCCGGTGTTTCATCTTCAACAGGCAATGCAACAGGAGCTGCAATGGTTGCGATTGTGAAATCGCGGTCCTTGATGAGTGGCGAGGAGCCTTCAGGCAATTTGATGTCGGAAATGTGGACGGAATCACCAACTTCCAAACCGGTAAGATCAACAGTAAGAGCTTCCGGAATGTGATGGGCGGGAACTTCAAGTTCGACTTCGTGGCGAACAATGTTCAAAACGCCGCCGGTCTTGATGCCGGGAGCTTCTTCCTCATTGAGGAAGTGGACAGGAACATTGACGTGAACAACCGATTTTTCCGTAACGCGCAAGAAATCGACATGCATCGGGAAGTCGCGAACCGGATCAAGCTGGTAATCGGTTGGCAATACTTCAATTTTTTCGTTACCAACTTCGATCGAAGCAATGGTTGTAAAGAATGCACCACCGTGAATCTTGTAAAAAATGTCCTTATAGGAAAGGGCAATGGAAAGTGCAGGCTTTTTATCGCCGTAAATAACTGCTGGAACAAGACCGTTGCGGCGAAGGTGACGAGAGGACCCCTTACCAACCCGTTCGCGTGCTTCGGCCTTGAGTGTGTAAACTTTGCTCATGGCTTAAGTCCTTTTCAAAAAACTGGAGATTCATGGGCGGAGCTTTCAATGGTTCCGGACATGAATATGGAAAAAGGCAAAGATTTTCCCCTTATCCATCCCACGTTGCCTCCAAGGGTGTCGACGTGGATTGGGGTGCTATAATCGAAAGATCGGGAGCTTGCAAGAGTTGTGGGAAAAAATGACGTTTTTTTCACCTTTCGGCAAGGAAATGCTAAAAGGAGTCATGGAAAAAGAATCAACCATATTTTTGTTTCAATATTCTACGAGCCTTGCGACGGTTCGGCAATTGATGGATTGGCAATGACTGTCGACATCAATCTGGGAACTATTTTTGAACGTGGCGCCTTGACCGGCTCGAAAGTGGCGAGCCTTGATCTTGAAGAATTATTGGCAACACGTTTGCTGGTGCAAGGCAATTCCGGTTCGGGAAAATCGCATTTATTACGCAGGCTGCTTGAGCAAAGCGCCCATTGGGTGCAGCAATGTGTGATTGATCCGGAGGGGGATTTTGTTACTCTTGCCGACAAATTCGGCCATGTGGTTGTTGAAGCGCAGCGCACCGAACTGGAATTGACACGCATTGCCGCTCGCGTGCGCCAGCATCGCGTTTCTGCTATTTTGAACCTTGAAGGGCTTGATACCGAACAGCAAATGCGCGCTGCCGCCGCCTTTCTTGGCGGGCTTTTTGACGCTGAACGTGATTATTGGTATCCGCTTCTTGTGGTGGTCGACGAGGCACAATTATTTGCCCCCGCCGCAGCCGGTGATGTTTCCGACGAAGCGCGCAAGCTTTCACTTGGTGCCATGACCAATCTGATGTGTCGGGGTAGAAAACGCGGACTTGCCGGTGTTATTGCCACACAACGTCTTGCGAAACTTGCAAAAAATGTTGCAGCCGAAGCTTCCAACTTTTTAATGGGGCGGACATTTCTTGATATTGATATGGCGCGTGCTGCCGATCTTTTAGGAATGGAGCGCCGTCAGGCGGAAATGTTCCGCGATCTTGAACGCGGGCATTTTGTAGCGCTTGGTCCGGCTTTGTCCCGCCGCCCGCTTCCTGTGGTCATTGGCCCCGTTGAAACATCTGCCCGTTCGACAAGTCCCAAACTTCTTCCCTTGCCGGAAGCACCAGTCGATGCGGAAGATCTGATCTTCACACCATCACCTGAAGAAATGATTATGCCGATAAGGCGCGCCTCACCTCCGCCACCGCCGAAACCGACCAATGAAATATTGGAAGAGCTGGTGCGCCAGAAACAGGAAGAGCCGCAAGAAGACCAAAGCCTCTTTCCCGAAATTGACGAACAGGAACGCGAGGCCGAACTCGACGCTGTGATGCGCGAAATTGTTGATGATAAGGATGCTTCTTTCCGTTCGGTTGCGGTACTTTATCAGGATTTTCTGGTGCGTTGCCGCATTCACCGTGTTCCGGGAGAACCGCTTGATCTTGCCCAGTTCAGGCGAAAACTTGCCGTAGCACAAGCCGCGATTGACGAGGAAACAGCGGCAAGCGAAACATGGCAAAAGGCATTGGCACTTTCCGAAACACTGACAGATGATATTCAAGGTGTGTTTTTGAATGTCGCTGAAGCGGCAGTAAGTGGTAAACCATGCCCTTCCGATGCAACGCTTGCCCGTCTTTATGGCACGCATTCTATGAGTCGCGCGCGCCATCTCTTGACCTATTTTGAAGAACGCGGACTTCTGGTGGTAAGAACCGATTTCGGGGGAAAACGCATTGCCGCTTTTCCCGATCTCGGACTGGAAACATTGCCCGGTGACCCCGATGCACCGGACGATTTCCAAAATAAAAGCGATGCAGCCGAATAAAAGCGCTAATGCCCGATAAAGTGCAAAAGATCAGCTTTTGCCTGGAAAGCGTGAGTTTTATAAAAAGCTTATGATCGAAAAAATATCCGGTTCAACAAAAGTTCTGGTGCGAGAAAAGCTGCTGTTTCATCATAATAAAAGGCCGCAGAAACAAAATCCCTGCGGCCTTTATTCGTTAACAAATGAAACTTTTAATCAAACAGGCTTGAAACCGATTGTTCGGCTGCTGTGCGCGAAATAGCCTCGCCGATGAGGTCGGAAATAGGCAAAACGCGAATATTGGGAGCCTGTTCTACAGCCGGTGTCGGCATGATGGAATTGGTAATCACAAGCTCTTTCAGCTTGGAACCGGTGATGCGGGCAATAGCGCCGCCCGAAAGAACCCCGTGGGTAATATAGGCGGTTACACTCTTCGCACCTTTTTTCAAAAGGGCTTCGGCAGCATTGCAAAGTGTACCACCGGAATCGACAATATCGTCAAGCAAAAGACAATCTTTGCCCGAAACATCGCCAATCACATTCATAACTTCCGATTCGCCCGGACGTTCGCGGCGTTTGTCAACAATGGCAAGCAGGCAATCAAGGCGTTTTGCAAGAGAGCGTGCACGCACAACACCACCCACATCAGGTGAAACAACCATGACATTTTTGAGCGGATAGTTGTTTTTGACATCGCGGGCAATGACCGGAACCGCATAAAGATTGTCGGTCGGAATATCGAAAAAGCCTTGAATCTGGCCTGCATGAAGGTCGAGTGTCAAAACGCGGTTTGCGCCAGCTTCAGTCAATAGATTGGCAACAAGCTTCGCGGAAATCGGCGTTCTGGGGCCGGGCTTGCGGTCTTGTCTTGCATAACCGAAATAAGGAATAACAGCAGTAATGCGGCGTGCAGAAGCGCGACGAACCGCATCAATCATAATGAGAAGTTCCATCAAATGGTCATTGGCGGGATAGGATGTGGACTGGATAAGGAAAACATCCTCACCGCGAACATTTTCATGGAGTTCAACAAAAATTTCCTGATCGGCAAAGCGTCTGACCGTTGCTTTACCCATGGGAATGTTGAGATATTTTGTTACGTCTTCGGCAAGGCGTGGGTTGGAATTGCCGCAGAAAAGTTTCATGGCTTGGCCCCTGGCTCTAAAGAAAACAGAATTTCTGGCTGCGGTTTTAACTTTTTGTTATCAGATTGCAAGAGTTCATATTGTCACTCCTGCCATTTTCTAATTGACTGTTTTGTTTTTGCACCGTTTAAAAAAAAGAATTCACAGCCAAATGCTATCCGGTTTCGCAATGACCGGATTTAAACGGCAAAAGCTGATAGACATTTTCTGCCTTGCCAATTCCCGCTTTTGTAACTTTACTTTTTTTGGGGGCTTGGCAGACGTAACTTCGTTTTTTAGGGGGCTTGGCGGGCGTAACTTCTTTTTTTAGGGAGGGGCTTAGCGGTGACCGGCTTTTCCTTGTCACCGGATTTTTTATGATAAATTTACCGCTAGAGAATTTGCCTTTATCATCTTTAATTCTTTAGCTTCGTATTGATGGGCTTGGGCTTTCGTTGGCCAGTTCCATTGGCAAAGTGTTCTGCTTTTCGTTTTTGTGCCCCGCAAAAGTTTCACCTTGAAAACCTTGTGAAACCCGAAACCCAACCGGCCTTTTACTTGTCAAACAACTATATTGCGAGTGTAATGACCGAAATTTGCCGACCGTAATCGGGTTCATTGCGATGGGTTTTGCGCCGGTAGGAGAAAAACCTTTTTTCGTCGCCATAAGTACACAAATTTAAGCAATCTCCATGAACACCGGCATCATCAAGCCGATTCTGGATGAAATCCCAAAGGTTGAAGAAAAAATGCCCGAAGCGTCCGGATTTGGTAAAGAACTTTTCATATGACTTGTTTTCTTCGACGAATGTTTCATAAAATTCTTTGCCAACTTCATAATGTTTGGGGCCGATACACGGTCCTAATGTTGCTACAATATTGTTCCGTTTTGCACCCAATGTTTCCATTGCCGCGACGGTATTTTCGATAACACCGGCCAAAGCGCCCCGCCAGCCTGCATGGGCAGCTCCAATGACACGGGCTTTTGCATCGGCAAACAGCACAGGCCCGCAATCGGCTGTCAAAATCCCCAAAGCAAGGCCGGCTTTATTGGTGACCAATGCATCCGCACGCGGACGTTCACCTATGATCGGTTCATTGACAATCAGCGCATGGGGCGAATGGATTTGATAGAGATTGATAAGATTGTCCGGCTTAACCCCCATATAAGCGGCAACAATATTGCGGTTTTTATCAATATTTTCTTTGTCATCATCGGAGCCGCGACCAAGGTTCAAGCTTTCGTAAATCCCGCGGGAAACACCGCCCTGACGTGTGAAAAAAGCGTGGCGAATGCCGTTTTTTTCCAAATTTTCAAGGGAAGGCGAAAAAACAGGGGATGGCAATTGTGACATATGAACGACCATTAGATTTAACAGCTTATCGTGGCGTTTTCAAAACGGGTTGTCAATCGCGGTAATTCTGCTCTGCAGTAAACAACGGGTGAATGCCGGTTTCTTCATCGCTCAAAGCGAGCACTTTGAACAGCGTTCCCATTTCTTCGGGTGCCGCCAGTCTTTCTACGTCGAGGCGGATTTTTTCCTGAACATCGTGGCTTTTATCCGCCCCCAGCCGGCCGGCGCGTTCAACCAATCCGAGGCCTGTCAGAAACGCACCTTGGGTGATGACGCCCGATAAAATTCCGTGACGTTTGGCAATCACTTCAAGTGAAGAGAAATCGACATGGCTTGTCAGATCATCTTTTCCCGGATTTGCGAAAATATCTTTGAATTCATGGCGCGATACCGCCTGCAATGTATCGCCATAGGGAAGGCCGGTGCTCCCGTAGTCAATAAAAAGTGCCGAGCCGCGATGGCGGGAGAGATGTTTTAAAACTTTTTCGACAAATTCGAGCCGTAAGGGAGAAAGCTCCAAAACGGAACCTTCCGGCAAATCACGATATTTTTTCGGCAAGCCTGTTTGATCGAGCACATTATTACCAACGGTAAAACCAAGCTCATCGTTATCATCTGTCGTTATAAGCCGTTCATGCCAATTGCCGTCAATTTTGATGAACTGGTCGATCGGCAAGGCATCAAGAAATTCGTTTGCAACCAGAATGAGCGGGGCGTCGGGAAGTTTGTCGAAATCCTTGAGCCAGCGGACTTTATCACGATAAGAAGAAAGAGCCTGTTTTTGGAGTGCTGCAAGCTTGTCGGAGGTTTCGACCATCAAAACATTGGCAGCTTGAAAACAATCGGCCGAGAGTTTTTTGATTGTGCGTAACAAATCCTGCATCAGCGTTCCGCGCCCCGGCCCCAATTCACAAAGGGTAAAAGAGGCGGGTTTTTTCAATTTATAGAAAGTTTCAATTACCCAGATGCCGATAAGCTCGCCGAACATCTGGCTTATTTCGGGCGCGGTGATGAAATCGCCCTTTTTACCAAAAGGCATTTCATTTTTGTAATAGCCGTTTTGTTCGTCGCTCAAGGCCAATGTCATGAATGTGCTTACCCGCAAAGGGCCTTGTAGCGCGATCAATTCGCAAATTTTGGTTTTAAGATCATTCATCGGTTTTTAACGAACGCAGTTTGACATCGTTTTTTGGTGCATGTCTGAAAGCGCGATAAATGGCATAAACGCCAAAAAGCACCATGGGAAGCGACAAGGCCATGCCGTAAGTGAAGCCGGTACCGGAAAAAACGCGACTAAACCATTCAGGATCCTCGCCGGGGACGCGGAATATTTCCGAAATCATGCGGGCAACACCATAGCCGAAAATGAAAGTACCCGAAACAATGCCGGGCTTGCGCAAGGCTTTGAAGGCAAAAACAAGAATAGCAAGTATAACAAAAAGGATAAGCCCTTCCATCAACGCTTCATAGATCTGGCTCGGATGGCGGGGGAGATAGTCGGGATCGCGCGGGAAACAGACGGCCCATTGAACATTTGTGACATTGCCCCATAATTCCTGATTGATGAAATTGCAAAGACGCACCACGCCGAGGCCGACAGGCACTCCGGCAGCGATGGTGTCAAACATTGTCCAGATGCCGATTTTGTGTTTGAGCGCAAACCATATCATTGCGATAATGGTTCCGATAAGCCCGCCATGAAAAGCCATGCCACCATCCCAGACGGCGATGATTTCCGCAGGATGGCTGAAATAATATTGCGGGTCCCAGAATAAAACCTGTCCGAGACGCCCGCCGACAACAACACCGATAGCAGCCCAGACCACAAAATCACCCAATAATTGGGGTGTCATGGGCGGCGTTTCGTTATACCAAAGTGTTTTGTTTTTAAGCAGCAATCCACCATACCACCAGGCAAACAGAATGCCGATAACATAGCCGAGACCATACCAATGAAGCGCAATCGGCCCGATTTGAACAATGATAGGGTTCAAAAAATCGGGAAAAGCAATGGCAGGGCAGGGCGGTAGATCATTCATAACATGAGGCCGGATAAATTGATGAAGTCGGAAATTGTTTGACTGAAGATGACCGAGGAACGTTTACGGGTCAAGCTTTTATCAATTCTATCGAATGCTATCAATTCTTTAAAATTTGTAAATTTTTTCATGTTTGCCCAAGCATACCGCAAGCAACGGGTTTTGGAATTTTCTGTTTTTTCAAAACGATATGATGTTAAACAGAGACATTTTCCATGAGTAAAAAACAGCGCGAATTTTCAAGTTTTTGATGCAGTTTCGTAAAGATGACAAAACCGCTATCCTCATTTTAAAAAAATGTTCTATATGTTAGCCTGAATTGGTTTTTACCGGGTATCTAAACAGTTTTAAGAAGGATAGGCCAAATGAGTAATGGACCCAACCGCGTGCTTGACGAGCTAGCAAAGTTGATGACCGATGCAGCCGGTGCTGCACAAGGCGTGCGCAATGAAGCTGAAACAGCTTTTCGCGCACAGGCAGAACGTGTCCTCAATAAATTCGATGTTGTCCATCGTGACGAATTCGAGGTTGTCAAGGAAATGGCAGCCAAAGCACGTCAGGAAGTCGAGGAGCTGAAAAAACGTTTGGATAATCTGGAAAACAAATCGGGTTCAAAGGCAAAAACAGCGTCATCTTCATCCGACAAGGACGAAAAGAAAAAATAATCCCCAGTTTTTCTTGGCTGTGAATAAGTCGGAAAAATGCTTAATCCAGAATCTGTTAGGGCGGGTCGAACATTTGTTCCCGCCCTGTTTTTTTATCCGTAAACAGCTTTTTGAATCAAGGGGACTAGCACTCTCGATTCAGATCAATACACTGAAAACAAAAGATGATTCGCAAAAGAGCCGAAATAGAACGAATGGCGGATTTTGCGTTTTATGCGCTTGTTGTGAGTTTTATGCGTTTATAGTTTTTTGCGGGCAACTGGAACCACGTGGCGACGCGTGGGTGGTGTTTTTCGCTGGAATTTTCTCGCGAAAATGCGATTTGGAATTGAGGAATGAAATGAGGCTTGCCGTAGGCAACTTGGAACGGGATCTCCACCCTGTCGATTTGATCGAACAGGTGGCCAATGGTCATGACTGGTCGTTCGAGAGAACGGCGGAGGATGAAATTACAATTTGTGTGGAGGGGCATTGGGCAACTTACCATATTGCTTTCTCGTGGATGGAAAATCAGGAAGCACTGCATCTTGCCTGTGCATTCGATATGTCGGTTTCACAAACCAGACGAAAAGAACTTCTCAAATTGATCCTTGCAATAAATGAAAAATTGCTGATGGGGCATTTCGATTTTTGGGAAGATGCTTCATCTGTTATTTTCAGGCAGGCATTGTTGCTGTCGGGCGGTTTACATCCCTCCAATGCCCAGGTGGAAAACCTGCTTATCAACGCTCTGGATGTTTGTGAAACCCATTATAGCGCTTTCCAGATGGTGGCCTGGTCATCACTTTCGGCTGATAATGCGTTGCAATTCGCTTTGTTTGAAACGAAGGGAAATGCCTGAAAATCAGGGAAAGCACCTGAAAATCAAGAGAAATGCTGAAAAATAATAATATGTTTCAGGCAATCGAAGAGGTTGTCAGATGACAGAAATCAGTTTCGACGATTTTTTGAAAGTCGATATAAGGGTGGGAAAAATAGTTGAAGCGAAAGCTTTCCCCGAAGCGAGAAAACCTGCCTATAAGTTGAAAATCGACTTCGGCAAAGATATTGGCGTCAAACTTTCGTCAGCACAAATCACCGTGCACTATAAGCTTGATGAACTTGTCGGGCGTGAAGTCCTGTGCGTTGTCAATTTTCCGCCACGCCAGATCGGCCCGTTCATGTCGGAAGTGCTCACTCTCGGCTTGCCGGATGAAAATGGCGATGTCGTGCTTTTACAGCCCTCGAAAGAAGTTCCGGTCGGCGGTCGTATATTCTAAGCCCAAAAAAGCAAGGCATTGTAGCTTCAAAACGCCGACATTTGGAAGTGCAAGTATTTTAAGCCTGTGCGATTTAAAGCCATGGCGGTTTGAAAGTATCAACTTTTAAGGCGTTGGCTTTGAGAGCGGGCATTTGAAAGCAAAGGCTTTTAAGGTGTCAGGGCTTGAAGATGTCGGCTTTGAATGGGCAGCATTTGAAAGCAAGGGGCTTTTAAGGTCTGAAAATATCGGCTTTGAATGGGCAGCATTTGCGTGTTGAACAAGGCATTTTATTTTAGAGCCATATTCCCTCAACTCTGCGCAACTTTTGCGCCGTAAGTCCGCTATAAATTCGATAAAGCTGAATGGACTGTTGTCAAGGCTCTGCAACTCTTGGCCAAGGGTAAAGCCGGTTTTCGAGCTATGATCGCCAATTTTAAATGCAATCTTTAAATATCATCGCTGCGTATTTTCACGCATGACCAATTTCTTCGCATGTCCAAATGCTGCGAACGACATTTTCATCGCGACAGAAATGTAAAAGCCCACACGATCACCTGTTAGCAGCTTTTCGCCCCCGAACAAGCTTGCCGGATAATTGTCAGATCATTATCCGATCAGATAATTGGCAAAATTCTATTTTTTGGATTTTTTCCCGACGCTCTCCGGCAAGTCCTTGCGTTTGGTTGACGCAAATTCTTTAAGCTCGTCTTCTGTCATGGATTGTTCCATTTTTTTGGATGCGCCCTGTAGCGAACTGACCGGTCTTTTACCGCGTTTGGCTGCAAGGGCTGCTCCGGCGGCTTCCTGCTGTACTTTTGAACGTGCTGGCATGATATTTCCCTTTCTGAAAAATGGCATAAGGCCAGAACAAATCCCTGAAAGCCCGCGCTTTGGCGGTTCTCCGGAATATGGTCAAAACCAATACCCGTTCATTTCATATCGGGCGTTAGAGAGGAATTTCAACAATGACACGCAAGCCACCCGTCGGGCTATCATCGAGAATGATATTGCCGCCATGGCTGCGCGCAATATCCTGCGCAATTGAAAGGCCAAGACCGGTACCGCTCGCATCCTGATTGCGCGCCTCGTCGAGACGGAAGAAAGGTTTGAACACTTCTTCGCGCATATTGGCGGGGATACCCGGCCCGTCATCGTCGATAATAATGACAAGGTCGTCGTCACCATGGACAATGGCAACATCGACGTTTTTGGCATAACGGAAACTGTTCGAGACAAGATTGCTGACAAGCCGTGAAAAAGCTTTCGGCTTCAATTGCACCAGAGGCGAACCTTCGATTTGATAGACAAAGCCGCGTTCACGCAGTTTCGCGTCTTTTTGAAGGGTTTTCATCAACTCTTCCAGATCAAGTTCACCGACATTTTCTGTTCCTTCACCACGGGCAAAGGCAAGATACCCTTCCAACATGTTCTGCATGTCGGCAACATCCTGTTCAAGCGGGGTGGTATCGAAACTTCCTTTTGCCAATGCCAGTTGCAATTTGAAGCGCGTTAAAATGGTTCGCAAATCATGGCTGACACCCGAAAGCATCATTGTGCGCTGTTCTATCTGGCGTTCAATGCGCTTGCGCATACGCAAAAATGCAGTGCCTGCACGGCGCACTTCTTCTGCACCTCTCGGCTCGAAGCCTTCCGGCAGCGGCAAACCGCGCCCGAAACTGTCGGCGGCAGCGGCAAGCTGCTGGATCGGTTTGATCTGGTTTCTTAAAAAGAAAATAGCAATAATCAACAAAACAAGTGCCGTGCCAACCATCCAGCTCAAGAAAATACCGGTGTTTGAAGCATAGGCTTGCGAGCGCATGGCAAAAACGCGCAAGACATGGTTATCAAGCCGGATGCGGATTTCCACAAGGTCGGAATCTCCCACCGTATCAATCCAGAAAGGGCGATTGATCTGGCGGGTAATTTCTTCACTCAGAAAATAATCGAGAATGGCAAAAAACGGTTTGGGGCCGGGTGGCGGCAGCGGCTCGGGCGGGAGAATGGAAATATTCAGCCCCATGCGTTGTTGGGCAATGCGTGTGATATTATTGTAATTATCATCTTGCGGGTAGGTTTCGATAATGTCGATAATCGCAGAAATATCGCGCACCACAGCAGTCGACAGGCGTTCGGTCACCATTTGCCAATGCCGTTCCATGAAAACATAGGCAATCACCGACTGCAACAGAACCATCGGCGCAATGATGATAATGAGAGAACGCGCATAAAGGCGCTTTGGCATTTTTTTTGCCAGCCAACGCCCCAAACTGTCGATAGGCCCGGCCATCAGTTGATCCTATTCGATCGAGAGTTTGTAGCCGATGCCGCGCACCGTCTGCAGGTAAACCGGATTGGCCGGATCATTTTCTATCTTGCGGCGCAAGCGGTTGATCTGCACATCAATCGTGCGCTCGCCCACTTCCCCTTCACCTGTTGCAAGTTTATGGCGCGGAATTGTCGTGCCTGCATGTTCGGCAAAAATAACCATAATTTCCTGCTCGCGATCGGTCAGTTTTATAATTTCGCCCGATTTCTTCAGTTCTTTTTTGGCAATCGAAAATGTATAGGGGCCGAATACCAATTGTTCTATCTTCGGTTGGCCGCCGGTACTGCCGCGACGCAAAATCGCGTTCACCCGCAACAAAAGCTCGCGCGGGTCAAAAGGCTTGGGCAAATAATCATCGGCTCCCGCCTCAAGGCCGTCAATGCGACTGTCGGTTTCCGACAAGGCTGTCAGCATCAATATCGGAACGGTTTTTGTCTCGCGCAGCGAACGGGTGAGCGAAATGCCGTTTTCCCCCGGCATCATCACATCGACAATCAGCAGGTCGAAATCAAGTCCGGCCAATTTACGCCGTGCTTCATCGGCACTGGCTGCAACCGAAACACGAAAACCGTTCTGGGCAAGATATTGCGACAACAGGCTACGTATGCGTGTGTCGTCGTCTATCACCAGAAGATGGGGAGCATCATCAGAAAGCTTTGTGTTTTTTTCTGTCATTTTTCATATCCGGATTGAGCCGAGTTTATCGGAAGAATTTATCCCTGTCGAGATAGCTACCCTCTCATTGCTCCATATTTTAGGCAATACCATGACAAACGCGCCCGTCATTCATAACAGGATTTTATACTCGTTTTATCGTTAATGACGTGGAGAAAATCATAACATGAATAAAATCATGAGCGGTTAAAATAATAGAGTTTGCCAATTTTTCGATCAATGTCTGGGTTTTGGGCGATGTTTATCGGCGTGGGCAACCGGTGGGCTACACCGGTTTTGGCTTTAAAAGGGCTGTTTTTTCAAAAAAAGTTTTTGCAGGCCGTTTTACAAATTTCGACTTTTCCGGCTTGCCACTTTTTATCAAGCAAGGCAAACCCCGTGACATCGGCAGAAATAGATGTAAACAATAATAAAGACATCTGGCAAACTAAAGATCATTCCGGCAAAATTTGCCAATCTTGATATTGACCAATCTTGATATTGATATGTCACATGTTGATAAAGTTCTGAATTCTTGCAATCGAATATCGAAGGATCTGTTATGGGAAAGCTGAAAGCAATAATCATACCGGTGACGGTTTTCCAACAAAATTGTACGCTCCTTTATGACGATGAAACAAAGCGGGGCGTGCTTGTTGATCCCGGTGGTGATTGGTCACGTGTGGCACAAGCGATAGAACAGGCAGGTATCAAGGTTGAAGCAATCTGGATAACACATGCACATGTCGATCATGCCGGTGGCGCCATGGAAGCCAAAGAGGCGCTCAATGTCCCCGTTATCGGATCCAATATTGCCGATAAGCCGCTTATGGACAATCTCGTAACGACAGCGAAAGAATATGGCATGACGGGGGTGCGCAATTGCGTGCCCGACCGCTGGCTTGAAGAGGGCGATATTGTCGATTGTGGAGGGCATAGTTTCAAGGTGTTCCATACCCCCGGCCATGCTCCCGGTCATGTTATCTATTTCAATGATGAAACCCGTTTGGCACTTGTTGGCGATGTGCTTTTTCACAATTCGATCGGACGAACCGATTTTCCCTTTTGTTCCTATGACGATCTTATGTCTTCTTTGAAAGAAAAAGTTTTGCCTTTAGGTGATGATGTTGTGTTTATCAGTGGTCACGGCGGTATGAGCACCATTGGCGAAGAAAAACTCCACAATCAGTTTTTGCAAGATTTATGAACCGGAAGTGGCAAAGCTTTATCGCTTTGCGACTTCCGCCATTGTTTTTTCGACCTTTCTTTGTGTTCCTTTGATAGCGCCCCCGTGCCGCATCGCTTTTTTTGGCTTGAGATAAAATAGCCTATCCGGACGGGCAATGGCTTTGCGAGCTTCCAAGGCTGAAAAGGCCGCAAAGAGCGGCCTATGTGCGGTTGATAGAGGCCGACTATTGCGGCCAAAGCCTCTCATAATCCGGCTTTTCCAACTATGACAGGACGGGGAGAAAGTCGTATGGTGTGAGGGCCGCATAGGGAATGGAGCCGGACGGGTGGAAATCGTACAGGGTAGAAAACGCACAGCGCGGAAAAACGCACAGGGTAGGAGCTTTATAGGGGAAAACCACAAAAGGCGCACGGGGAAAAGTCTGTATGGCTCGGCAAAATAAAAAGCGAGGCTGCAAAAAATAACAAATTCTTTTTGCGGGAGTTTTCAAAGCGCTATCCAGTCATGAAGATTGAAGGTTGAAACATCCGGTCAATTCAAAACAGGTGTTCGACATAGCGGTGTGAATCCGGCCTTTAAACGAATATTCCGGCAGGCCAAGCGAGGAAAAAACATCCATCGCAAAAAATCAGCGACATAAGGTCGGGTAGACTTTTTCAATGTTGATATAAGGGGTTAATGCCGCTTCTCATAAATTCGCTTGGCGTTACAAAAATGGTTAAGACCATCTACGGCGATCAAGTTCCCGTCCGCGGATTGAACGACCGGTATTCGGGAGGCGCAATCAATGTGTGAACCGGCACTCCAAGGCTGGTAGACCGGCTTATAAGCCGTTGGTACAGGCGGATAACAGGGGCGGGCAGCCCCCATATTATCAGGAAGCTTTCTGTTATCGGAAAAGATGAGGTGAAGAAATGCCTTGCCGATTGTTCCGGCGCTTTCAAGCGGTCAATCGAACGACAAATGCCTATTCTGTTAAAAATTGCAATTTCGTTTGTTTGTTTTTTGAATGGGGAATTGATGCTGCTTATCTAGCATTGTTTCATTGAGGGTTAAAAAAATACCCGACACAAGGCCGGGCATTTTTAAAATCAAATGCTATCAAATCAGTTGGCGTTACAAAAATAGTTAAGACCATCTACGGCGATCAAGTTCCCGTCCGCGGATTGAATGACCGGTATTTGGATGCGCAATAATTGCGCCAACCGGCACTCCATGGCTGGTAGACCGGCTTATAAGCCGTTGGTGCAGGCAGATAACAGGGGCGGGCAGTTCCCCATATTATCAGGAAGCTTTCTGTTATCGGAAAAGATGAGGGTGAAGAAATGCCTTGCCGATTGTTCCGACGCTTTCAAGCGATCAATCGAACGACAAATGCCTCTTCTGTTAAAAATTGCAATATCGTTTGCTTGTTTTTTGAATGGGGAATTGATGCTGCTTATCTTGCATTGTTTCATTGAGGGTTAAAAAATACCCGACACAAGGCCGGGTATTTTTTAAATCAAATGCTATCAAATCAGTTGGCGTTACAAAAATGGTTAAGGCCATCTACGGCGATCAAGTTCCCGTTTGCGGATTGAACGACCGGTATTCGGGAGGCGCAATCAATGCGTGAACCGGCACTCCAAGGCTGGTAGACCGGCTTATAAGCTGTTGGTGCAGGCAGATAACAGGGGCGGGCAGCCCCCATATTATCAGGAAGCTTTCTGTTATCGGAAAAGATGAGGATGAGGAAAAAATGCCTTGCCAATTGTTCCGGCGCTTTCAAGCGGTCAATCGAACGACAAATGCCTCTTCTGTTAAAAATTGCAATTTCGTTTGTTTGTTTTTTGAATGGGGAATTGATGCTGCTTATCTAGCATTGTTTCATTGAGGGTTAAAAAAATACCCGACACAAGGCCGGGTATTTTTAAATCAAATGCTATCAAATCAGTTGGCGTTACAAAAATGGTTAAGACCATCTACGGCGATCAAGTTCCCGTCCGCGGGTTGAATGACCGGTATTTGGATGCGCAATAATTGCGCCAACCGGCACTCCATGGCTGGTAGACCGGCTTATAAGCCGTTGGTGCAGGCGGATAACAGGGGCGGGCAGCCCCCATTTCATCAGGAAGCTTTCCGTTATCCGAAAAGATAAAGATGAAGAAATGCCTTGCAGATTGTTCCGACGCTTTCAAGCGGTCAATCGAACGACAAATGCCTCTTTTGTTAAAAATTGCAATTTCGTTTGTTTGTTTTTTGAATGGGGAATTGATGCTGCTTATCTAGCATTGTTTCATTGAAGGTTAAAAAAATACCCGACACAAGGCCGGGTATTTTTTAAATCAAATGCTATCAAATCAGTTGGCGTTACAAAAATGGTTAAGGCCATCTACGCCGCGATAGGTTCCCGTCCGCGGATTGAATGACCGGTATTTGGATGCGCAATAATTGCGCCAACCGGCACTCCATGGCTGGTAGACCGGCTTATAAGCCGTTGGTGCAGGCGGATAATAAGGACGAGCCGGTTGATAATATCTCGGAGCAGGCGGATAGTAGGCTGGCGGTGGAGGCGGAGCCTGATAGATTACCCGTGGTTCGGATGGTTGTGACAAGGCACTGCCGATTAGCGCACCTGCTGCAAGGCCAACCACACCGGCTGCAACCGCATCCCCGTGATCGTGATGATGATGGTGGTGATCCCAATAACGTGGACCGTCCCAATAGCCCGGACCACGCCAATAATGGTCATGCGCCGATGCGGCAGCGAGCGGGGCCACAACCATCACTGCCGATACAGCAGAAACTATTGCCAATTTTGCAAAATTTTTCATGGTTGAACTCCTTTGAATTCGATTCATGAAAATAATTCTATATCTCATTTTCTGAACGCAGCCTGAACGCTGCTTGTGACTTTCTTATGGTAAATAATTTATTTAATATTTTTTTCCATCACAAAATATATTTTTTTGTTACAAAACATTTGGCGAAAAAAAACCGGATCGAAAGATCCGGTTTGAACGCAGCAAATAAAATCAGCCGATAAAAATCAACCGATGATTGTAATATTGACAGCTTTCGGACCTTTGCCACGACGATCCGGTTCGGTATCGAACGATACTTTTTGTGCGTCTGTAAGTCCTGTCAAGCCTGAAGCCTGAACAGCAGAAATGTGGACGAATATATCGGCGCCACCATCATCCGGCTTGATAAAACCAAACCCTTTATCATTGTTAAAAAACTTCACTTCCCCGGTCTGAGCCATAGAATGTTTCCTCATTCAGTTACCTGTAACAACAGGTTTTTATAATAAACACCGTCCCGCACACCACGCGCAAAACGGTACATGCAGGCAGTTCTTGAAGTCTGGAAAGCACTCTATTTACCAGCTTTCAACCGATAGTGGCCAATATAACCATCTCTCGATTATAACCATCTCTCGATGGCTCATCGGTACCGGTTTTCACCGGTTATCCGGTTGTTACTAGCCCAAAACTTATAGCGGTTTTGGCGCGCCTGTTAATAGTCTTCCAATGTTCGTAAAATGCCCGAACCCGCATAGATTGTATTAATTTCTTGAAATTTGCAAGAGTTTTCTGAATTTATTCTTTAAATTGACAGATTTTAATAGTTTTACTTTTGTAAAAACATTTGTCGGCTTTAGAAAAATCACGTGAAAAAGCGAGCCGGAATGGTTGTTTTACCACGTGCATCATATTCTGTTTGAATTTCCCATTATCCCACTTTTATCGCCGATTGGCGTGCATTTCAAATAAAGTTAAAATGAACAATGTTGATTATTCTGTGCGCCGAACACCGGCATTTTGAATAGTTGGCGCTTTCATAAAACGAAAAACAGGTGCGTTGATTGTTGCTTCAGGCGGTTTTATAAAGATATAAATTGAATATAAAAAACAATTGCTTAGAAAAACATACCGATTTATTGTGAGGATAAATTAAAATCATTCCAATCATTTTCTTGTTAAACGCAAGTATAGTTCCATCTTTGTATGATAAAGACTTTTGATTGTTTCAACCGGAAGCCTTTTTCGATAAAACGGGGTGCGGTAAAGCTCAAGATATTGCAATTTTTATCGCGCAATCAGGCTTTGTTTCAAAGGAAAGATTCTCGATTTTTCCCGAAAGCGCATAGCACCAAACGCTGATTTGGAACGGCAGACCGGAGCGGAAAATTTTCCACCGGTCTGCAATTTTATTTCACTTCAACGACCCGGTCTGCCGGTTTTTCCGGGACGGCGCCGTTTGCGCGCAACTTCCACAGGGTCTTCAAAGGAGCCCAGTCCGATACGTTCGCGTTTGATCGGTTTTGCACTTTCGCCGAGCGGAACTTCGGTGCGTTTTACCGTCATTTCATCAAGCGTATTTTTTCTGAACTTTCCGCTTTTCGGGTTCGTTTGGAGAATCCCGACATCCATATTCGGCCCCATATGGTCAAGGTCGGGCTTAGCAAAGAGTCCCTTTTTGTTGGCTTTGTCGCGTGACAGCTCGCCGCTTTCAATGGTCTTCTCGACATTCCGTGTGAGCGGATCATCGGAAATGGCAAGCTCTGTCTGCTGCAAGCGCTTGATCTCGTCGCGCAATTTTGCCGCTTCCTCGAAATCGAGATCGGCGGCCGCGTCGCGCATCAATTTTTCCAGATGTTCGATATGGGCAGCAAGATTGTTGCCGACCATATTGCCAGCTTCGGCAAATTCGGAAATATCGGCACGAACATGGTCGCGCTCGTAAACCGAGTCGAGAATATCGGCGATATTCTTCTTCACACTTGATGGTGTGATGTGATGCTCGATATTATAAGCCTGCTGTTTTTCGCGACGGCGTTCGGTTTCTGCCAGTGCTCTTTCCATCGAACCGGTTTTGTTATCGGCATAAAGAATAACACGGCCATCGACATTTCTAGCAGCACGGCCGATTGTCTGGATAAGCGATGTTTCCGAACGCAAAAATCCTTCCTTGTCGGCGTCAAGAATGGCAACAAAACCGCATTCGGGAATATCAAGCCCTTCACGCAACAGGTTGATGCCGACAAGCACATCGAACGCGCCCAGACGCAAATCGCGGATAATCTCGATTCTTTCCAATGTATCAATGTCCGAATGCATATAGCGAACACGGATACCCTGTTCATGGAGATATTCGGTCAAATCTTCCGCCATGCGTTTGGTGAGAACTGTCACCAGACTGCGGTAACCCTGTTCGGTGGTTTTGCGGATTTCACCAAGCACATCGTCCACCTGATTGCGGGCAGGGCGCACTTCGACCGGCGGGTCTATCAAGCCTGTCGGGCGAATGACCTGTTCGGCAAAAACACCGCCTGCCTGTTCCATTTCCCAAGCACCCGGCGTTGCCGATACCGCAATGGTTTGCGGGCGCATGGCATCCCATTCCTCGAAACGTAACGGGCGGTTATCCATGCAGGAAGGAAGCCTGAAACCATATTCTGCCAATGTTGCCTTGCGGCGGAAGTCACCACGATACATTCCGCCGATCTGCGGAATGGTGACATGGCTTTCATCGGTAAAAATTATGGCATTATCAGGAATATATTCAAACATGGTCGGCGGCGGTTCACCCGGTTGGCGACCTGTGAGATAACGCGAATAATTTTCAATGCCGGCACAGCTTCCCGTTGCTTCCAGCATTTCAAGATCGAATGTGGTGCGCTGTTCAAGCCTTTGGGCTTCAAGAAGCCGCCCCGCTTTGTTCAATTCCGCCAGACGGTCACGAAGCTCGATCTTTATGGATTTGATCGCCTGATTAAGTGTCGGGCGCGGTGTCACATAGTGTGAATTGGCGTAAATTTTAACCGATTTCAGATCACCGGTTTTTTGTCCTGTCAACGGGTCGAATTCGGTAATCGAGTCAATCTCGTCGCCGAACAGGGAAATCCTCCATGCTCGATCTTCGAGGTGGGCAGGGAATATTTCGATTGTGTCGCCTCTCACACGAAACGAGCCGCGCACAAAATTGATGTCCTGCCTACGATATTGCTGGGCAACAAGATCGGCAAGAAGCTGGCGCTGGTCGAGATGGTCGCCCACCTGCATCTGGAAGGTCATTGCCGTATAGGTTTCGACCGAACCGATACCGTAGATACAGGAAACTGAAGCGACGATAATAACATCATCCCGTTCAAGAACAGCACGGGTTGCCGCATGGCGCATCCGGTCGATCTGTTCATTGATCGACGATTCCTTTTCGATATAGGTGTCGGAGCGCGGCACATAGGCTTCCGGCTGATAATAATCATAATAGGAAACGAAATATTCCACCGCATTGTGCGGAAAGAAATTCTTGAACTCGCCGTAAAGCTGTGCCGCCAGAGTTTTGTTGGGGGCAAGAATAAGGGCAGGACGTTGGGTTTCCTCGATGACTTTCGCCATTGTATAAGTTTTACCCGAACCGGTCACGCCAAGTAAAACCTGCGTTCTGTCACCATTTTTGATACCTTCGACAAGGTCTTTTATTGCGGTCGGCTGGTCACCGGAGGGAAGGAACGGCGTTTCCATCTTGAATGGTATTCCGCCTTCCGATTTTTCCGGACGGACAGGACGATGCGGCGTCCACAATTTGCCATTTTTAAATAGCGGATTTCCCGAAGCAATCAGGTTCGATAATGCCTCGACGGTCGCCGTTGCGCCACCGGTGGAAATTTTTGAAGCATCTTCAAGCCCGACATCGAGTCCCGCCACAGGATTAAGACCGGCGGCCGCGCGCTGTTTGGCAGTTGCTTTCCCGCCAATCGAAGTGCCGCGCGATGTACGTGTCGACTTTGCAGCGGCTTTTTTCGCCTTTACCGGTTTTTTGACCGGCTTTTCGGCTGCTTTATCAATATCGGCTGCCCAATCGGCAATCGAACCAGTGGGCGCATTCAGAACCGCTTTGTCTTCTCTTTCCGGACGGGACTTTTTTGCGCCGGCGGATTGATGTTTTTTAGCTAATGACGTCATGATAGAACAATATGGTATTCCTGCCCGAAAATAAAAGATAAAAGCCATATTTTGTTTACACAATCCATAAGGAATTTTCTTTCTTTTCCCTTGTCAAACCCGAAATTGGCGAATGCCGAAGAAAGTGACAAACCCGAAATCGGCCAAAGCTGAAGAGATCAGAAAAAATCATTTGAAGTCCCGAAGTCCCGAATCCCGAAAATTGATGTTTCAAATCGCGTTAATCTTCTTGAAAAGCGTGGTTTTCCTGAAAAACATAGCCTTTTTCTAACATCTCAAAGAATCCGGAAGGGCAGAGTGCCTTCCAATCTATCTTTATTCAATCAGGTCGTGGGTCAACATGGTTGATCGCAAGTCCGGCAGCTTTCAAACCGGAATGTTTCCCGTATCATTGTGTATCGTTGCAAGGCTCCTCCAAGGTTATAGACTGCAATGACAAAAATTTTTCTCACCTCGTTTGTGGTTATCAAAAGAAGCGGCAAAAACATGATGGATTTTTTATCCAGCGATGTTGGCAAAAACATTAGCCGGAACTAACAATAATTTATCGGAAAGCAAAACCGGCCTGCTTTTGGCAAGACCTTTCCTGCAACAATGTTTCGGGTGAACATCCGGCTCGAATAGAGCGTTGGTGTTTGGCAAGAAAGCCGGAATAAACAATCATGCAAATATCAAACCGGCCGATCATAAAATAATCGGCCGGAATTGAATTCAAGTGCGAATTAACGCGGCCCTCCACCGGGGCCACCACCGGGAAACGGGCCACCCGGCCCGCCATGCGGTGGCGGAGGCATACCAGGTCCTCCACCGGGGCCACCACCGGGAAACGGGCCACCCGGCCCGCCATGTGGCGGCGGAGGCATACCAGGCCCTCCACCGGGGCCACCACCGGGAAATGGGCCACCCGGCCCGCCATGTGGGGGCGGAGGCATACCGGGGCCGGGTCTGAATGGTGGCGGGCGCATGCCCGGAGGCGGACGGTGCGGCCGGTCAAAGCCCCAATGTGGTGGCGGTGGTGGAGGTGGACGATGATCCCCGTGCCAATGCGGCCGGCGATAACGGCGGTAATACCAGTCGTCATCGTAATATCCGCCACCGATAATGACATTGAATGTCGATGAAGAGGGGCGATTATAGCTGTTATAAACTGCTTCGCCATTGCGGAAGGCCAGATATGACGCGGAAGCCCAACCGATGCGCGGGCCATAATTGATTTCACACCAATTGCCCGAACATCCGCGCACGCCGACTATTTCACCCGGAGCTATTGTGCCGCGAATGGCATAGGCAGTACTTGGCCCGTCTCTGAAATTCAAAGGTGCTGTTACGAGCGCCTCTGCTGCTTGTGCTGCCTGTGTCGTTAACAAAAATGTACCAAACAACAAGGAACCGAGTATTTTTTTCATTTTGCCCTCAAGTCCGAGAAGGTGAATGGATCATGGCATTATTCTTGTCGAACATTATAGTGTAATTTAAGCCAAATTGTAGCAAAGAGATAGTGTTCGACAATAAATCGGAAAATTAAGTTTTGTTAAGAAAAGTCAATGTCGTTTTGGCGGCTTTTAGCAATCTTTAGCCTGAATTTTGTGAACGTCGGGCGTTTTTGGAAACAAAATTTAGGATGAAAAATCTTTTTCCTATGCTATATAATGGGAAGCTAAAAGTTTAGAGACGGGTTCCGGAAGGAGTTCCGGAGGCCGTTTCTTTTTGTTTTCGACGCAAAAATCGCGGGAAGGAAAGGATACGATAATGGAAAAATATCCGATGACGACCGGAAGCTATGAAAAGTTGAAAAAAGAGCTTCAATGGCGTCAGCACGAAGAACGCCCCCGTATCATTGAAGCAATCGCCGAAGCGAGGGGTCATGGCGACCTTTCGGAAAACGCCGAATACCATGCTGCAAAAGAAGCACAGAGCCATAATGAAGGACGTATTGCGGAACTTGAAGACTATGTTACCTGTGCAGAAGTGATCGACGTTTCAAAACTCACCGGAGATAAAGTCAAGTTCGGTGCAACAGTCAAACTGATTGACGAAGACACTGAAGAAGAAAAAACCTACCAGATCGTCGGCGAGCAGGAAGCCGAAGTGAAATTGGGCAAGATTTCCATTTCTTCACCGATTGCTCGCGCCCTGATTGGCAAGGAAAAGGGCGATTCTATCGAAGTGAATGCACCGGGTGGTTCGCGTTCTTACGAGATTTTGTCCATCCAGTTTATCTGATTGGTAATTCAATGCGTGTGTCGATTGACGAAACGGACGTTATTGCGCCCAATTTCAAAAAGCGTTTGTCGGGTGTGACATCGACAATTGTGCAACTCATCCCCTTGCAGCGCAAAAAAGGCATACGCATTTCCACTATCGGACCCGGCTTGCCCGATAGTTTGCCATCTCTTGGCTATTCAAGTTTATTGAAACTGTGGAAACGGCCTGAGGGCAAACCGTTTCGCATCTGGCATGCGCGGCGCAATGTCGAAATGGTGGCAGGCATTTTGTTACGCGATCTTTTTCGCATGAAGCTGAAGCTTATATTTACGTCTGCTGCGCAACGCCAACATAAGCCTTTTACCAATTGGCTTATCCGGAAGATGGACAAGGTTATCGCCACAAGTGCCCGTTCCGGCTCGTTTCTTGAAGTGCCCTATCGGGTTATCATGCATGGCATAGACCTTGACCGGTTTACCCCGCCTGCAACATTTGAAGATACATTCCAATCGACAAAACTTCCCGGCAAATATGCGGTCGGTTGTTTCGGGCGCGTGCGCCACCAGAAGGGAACCGATCTTTTTGTCGATGCGATGATTGAATTGTTGCCCCAGTATCCTGACTGGACAGCCATTATTACCGGACGCACCACTGCCGAACACAAAGATTTTGAAAAAGAACTGGAACGTAAAATTGCCGCTGCCGGTCTTCAAAAGCGCATTCTTATACTGGGCGAGGTTGATGATATACGCGTCTGGTACCGGCGCGTAACGCTTTACGTTGCACCATCGAGAAACGAAGGGTTCGGGCTGACACCGCTTGAAGCTATGGCTTCCAAAACCGCTGTTGTGGCAAGCGACGCGGGGGCATATCAGGAACTTGTCACAGAAGGCACGGGAACAGTCGTTCCGGCCGGTGATGGAAAAGCTTTGACAGAAGCGATAAAGCCCTATCTGGAAGACCCGGAAAAGACTATCGCCATGGGTGAAAAAGCTTTAGAGCATGTGCAAAAAGATTTTCCCCTTGATAAAGAAGCAAGCTCGATAGACGAAGTTTATCAGGAACTTTTTACAAAAAAATAATGCACTATTTCTGTGGTTGTTATGACTATCGAGGGTTTTCTCTGCTGTAAGAGGCAGGGAATTTTGTTCCGTGAGTTTTAGGACACCCGACAGAACAGTTAGGTGAAATAGCCTGACCAGATTGTTTATTGCGCCAATTCACTCTTGAAATTTTAAGGCTGACGCCGACAAATCCGACTGCCAGACGGCAACGGTTTGCAAGTGAAAGATATGACATTTGAAGGGAAGTACATCCGGCAGAACGGATAGGCCATTTCGTTTGGCTTTATTCAATAATATTTTTTAAAGCCTATTGCGGACAAATTCGATTGAAACGGTTTTCATGCGCGTCACTATTGGCACAATGGGCGGTGATATGGACAGTTTCAACAGTTATCCGCTTTCCGGTTCTATCCGATAATCCCGATTGTTAGCGCTCTTGTCGTGGGGGCGGAGGCTGAAATCATATCGGGGAAAAACACAGTGCAATAATAATATTAGGAACTCATATCGGTCGATAAATCATGCTGTTTGAAAATGCATATTGAAATGAAAAGAATACAAAAAGGAAGACATAGGCCATTATAAAAAATATCGTCGTATAAATGCCTATGGGGCGGTTTGCAATCCTGTTCGATATATCCTCGTTTCCAGGGAAAGCCCGCATATCTCTTGCAGTTTTTGCATCATAACTTGCACGGTTTTTCATCCACACTGTTATAAATTGAATAAGAAACATAAAGAAACATATGACGGTGATACCCAATCCGAAGCCGGAAAACATTTGACGGATTGTCCGAAGAGAATATCCGGATAAACCCAATTTTGATCCGGTATCGGCATTTATAATTCTCAATCCTAAAATCAATTTACCGATATTGTTTCCAACAATGGAATAAACCAGAATGTCGATTAAAAGAAGCAATATATAATACTCGCAAATGACGAGGATGATAAAAAGCGTTCTTG
Organism: Bartonella sp. P0282; assembly: GCF_048452985.1. Lineage (NCBI taxonomy): Bacteria > Pseudomonadati > Pseudomonadota > Alphaproteobacteria > Hyphomicrobiales > Bartonellaceae > Bartonella > Bartonella sp. P0282. The sequence goes on along the minus strand of NZ_WTFO01000003.1, from coordinate 63,527 downwards.
ATTGCACTATATCGAAAAAAATCTCTTGATGAAATGATGATAAAATGATTCACATGATTCAACCGGAATCCGGATAATATAAATAAAGAATTATATAACAATGTATCAAATTTACGTGCAAAAAACGCCTACATAAACAATTTTATGTTTCCATTATAAAATTAGCATACTGTTACGCATATGCATTGTTAATCATTATTTTTTGAAATACTGTTCTTTATATTGTATTCTATATGTACAAGGCCGGTATATAATTTTTTGATAGATTTGACCGGATTTAAAATAGTGTGACATAGAAATCGGGAAAAACATAAAAATAAATAACGCACTGTGATAAAGTCGGGGCCAATAAAAAGCAGCTTGAACGCTATAAAGGTGTTTTGACTTTCCAGGCGAACCGGTGAAGAGAGTTATTTTGCACCCCTTTCAACATCATGTCGGTTATTCTCTTCGCCGTCACTTTAGCCGACTGTGTGCTTTATGTTTCTTCTTTCTTTTCCTTTGATGTGGGACATGCTGTGGCGGACTTGCTGAAAAATCCGGCCCGTTTCAGAAAGGAAAGAGAAATTTTTTGCGTGGTCGCGGAGGGCGGTTAAAGAATAAGCGGTGGTTCGTCTTTGATGACGCGAATGGTAAGTGCAGTGCGCACAGAGCCGACATTGGAGGCGGCTGTCAGTTGTTCGATAACAAATGTCTGGAAGCTTTTGAGATCGGGAGCCACACAGTGAAGCAGAAAATCCGATTCTCCCGACACCATCCATGCTTTTCTAACCAGTGGCCACTTATAGACCATTGCCGCAAAACCACGTAAATCCGCATCGGACTGGCGATGTAAACCGACAAAACAAAAAGCCACGAGATCCTGCCCGATCATAGCTCCATTCAGGATAGCCTGATAACCTTTGATAATGCCATCCTGTTCGAGGCGTCTCACCCGACGCAAACATGGAGGTGCCGAAATACCGACTTTTGAAGCAAGTTCGACATTCGTCATGCGGCCATTGCTCTGAAGCTCTTTGAGTATTTTCCAATCGATTGAATCGAGATCGGCTTTAATCTGCATAAGGCTTTACTTCACTATTGTTCAATTGAGTGTCTGTCTATCACCGGTTAGGAAAAACGTCACGTGGTAAAATCATTTTCTCCAGAACGCCGGTGTAAAAAGAATGATAACAGTAACAATTTCAAGACGTCCTGCAAACATAAGGCCGCTCAATATCCATAAAGCGGCGTCGCCCACTGTGGAAAAATTTCCGTCAGGGCCAATTCTGTCACCAAAACCGGGGCCGACATTGGAAAGGGCGGTTAGTGCGCCGGTAAAAGCCGAAACAAAATCGAGTCCGGTAAAGGAGAGCAACACCGCTCCGATCACAAGTGATGCCATATAAAGACTCATGAACAGCAAAACTGTCTGGGCAAGATCACCGGAAATATCGGTTCCGCCATAACGCACTTTCACAACCGTATTGGGGGAGAGAAGCCGCATCATGGCGACGCGTGTGAAACGCCAGAGAATGATGAGACGGTTAATTTTAATGCCGCCCGATGTTGACCCCGCACAGCCGCCTATAAATGAAGCAATAAAGAAAAGGCCGATCGCGAAAGGCCCCCACAACAGATAATCTTCAGCGGCATAGCCGGTGGTTGTAATCACCGAGACGAAATGGAAAATCGCGTCAAGGAATGCACGGTGGAACGAAAATCCGAAATGGAAACGCAGCCAGATGGCAAGCGCAAAACTGGCGACAAGAACGATGGACAGAAAAACAACAACCTGCGGGTCGGCCAAACGCCGCGAACGTTCAGGCAAAACAAGCTTGACATAAAGAATAAAGGGGAGCGAGGCGAGCAGCATAAAAATTGTTGCAATAACCAGCACCGAAGGCGTTTTGGAAAAATAGCCGAGTGAAGCATCATGGGTTGAAAAACCGGCTGTCGCAATTGTCGTCATGGCATGATTGACAGCGTCGAACATTGTCATCCCAACGGCAAAATAGGACAGCATACATAAAAGCGTAAGCCCCAGATAGGCAATGATAATGCCATTGGCAATCTGGTTCACACGCGGCAGAACTTTTTCTGCACGGTCGGAAGATTCCATATTGAAAAGCTGGATACCACCCACTCTGAGGGATGGCAAAAGCAACAAGGCCAAGGCGATAAACCCGATGCCGCCAATCCAGCATAAAAGCGAACGCCATAGAAGAATGCCGCGTGGCAGCCGGTCAAGTCCTGTAAGTACGGTGGCACCAGTGGTGGTAATGCCGGAAACACCTTCAAAAATGGCAGCAGCGAGCGACAATGGCAGATGTGAAAAATAAAGTGGCATAGCACCGAGCACGCAACCGGTGATCCACAAGCAAACTGTGAGCAAAAATCCCAGTCGTGCCGAAAAACGACAATTGGCTCCGTTTGTTGCAAGCAGGATCAGTGTCGCAAAAGCAATGGTTGTTGCAGCCGATCGGATGAAAACAACCCAGTCGCCATTTCCCGCCCGCAAATCTGCGAGGGCAGGGAGTAACATGGTTATTCCCAGAATCAGCGCAAAACGCGCGCAGACATTGCTGACAAATCGAAAAATGGCAAACCTCTGGATTGAAAAGAAACTTAAGTAAGTGTGTTATGCAATCACCCGCTATTTTATATAAATTTTATCCCTGCTGACAATCGCTAAGTTTCACAAATTGTCACCTCTTGTGATTAAACCGGTCAATCTTTGTCACCGCCTTGCAAAAGCCGATTTTAAACCATAAATCAAATGGCAGGATCAACCTTGGGGAAATGCTTTTATAGGCTTTTTCCTTAATCGATTTATGAAAGTGGAGTTTCATGTCAGCGCGCCATATTCCTGTTTTGATCGTCGGTTCGGGACCTGCCGGTTATACGGCTGCAATTTATGCGGCGCGTGCCATGCTTAAACCTGTCATTGTCACCGGCCTGCAACAGGGTGGCCAATTGACGATTACCGACGAGGTTGAAAATTATCCCGGTTTTGTCGACCCGATTGGGGGGCCGGAGCTTGTTGAAAAAATGGCTCAACAGGCGGTAAAAATGGGAACCGAACTCGTTTACGACATTATTACCAAAGCCGACCTTTCAAGACGGCCTTTCACACTTCACGGTGATTCAGGTACTGTTTATACATGTGATGCGCTCATCATCGCCACTGGCGCACAAGCCCGCTGGCTGGGATTGGAAAGCGAAAAAACCTTTATGGGTGGCGGTGTTTCGGCTTGTGCCACATGCGACGGTTTTTTCTATCGCGGCAAAGATGTCGTGGTGGTCGGCGGCGGCAATACTGCGGTTGAAGAAGCGCTATATCTGGCAAATCTTGCCAAAACCGTGACTGTGGTGCACCGGCGGGATTTTTTCCGTGCGGAAAAAATTATGCAGGAACGCTTGCTTAAACGTGATAATGTGCGGGTCATCTGGAATCATGTGGTCGATGAAATTGTCGGTAATCCGCCAAAGCCGCCAATGGGCGCAACGGTTACCGGCGTACGGCTTAAAGATACATTGACCGGAAAATTGAGTGAAGTCGAAGCGCAAGGTGTGTTTATCGCTATCGGTCACGCGCCGGCGGTCGAGCTGTTTGAAGGGCAATTGCGCCAGAAACCCGGTGGTTATTTGTGGACAGCACCGGATTCGACAGCAACCAGTGTTGAAGGTGTTTTTGCAGCCGGCGACGTTGCCGATGATGTGTTTCGTCAGGCGGTAACCGCTGCCGGACGGGGGTGCATGGCTGCGCTGGAAGTCGAGCGTTTTCTGGATGAACAGGTAGATTTGAAGGCAGGCGAAAAATAAGTTCGGCGGGCGCTTTTTAGTTGGAAATTGCGCCCGATATAGAAGATGGGTATCACCGCTCAAAAGCCGGTGTTTTTATAATTGAGGAGAAAATCTGGTGGCTGCGCCGTTGGATTGGGACAAATTGAGAATTTTCCACGCCGCTGCTGAAGCTGGCTCGTTTACACATGCCGCTCAGACGTTGCATTTATCGCAATCGGCAATTTCACGGCAGGTTTCTGCGCTCGAACAGGATGTCGGCGTGCCGCTTTTCCAACGCCATGCGCGCGGACTTATCATGACAGAGCAGGGCGAAATTTTATATCGCACTGCCCATGACGTATTGATGAAACTTGAAAATGTCCGCTCCAAATTGAGTGAAAGTCGCGAAAAGCCGACCGGCCATTTGTGCGTTACAACGACATTCGGTCTTGGCTCCGGTTGGCTCGTCCAGCGTATACCGGAATTTGTCAACCTTTATCCGGATATACAGATCCAGCTTCTCCTCGATGACGAGGAACTGGATTTGACAATGCGCCACGCCGATTGTGCGTTGCGTTTACGCCAACCCCAACAGCCCGACCTCATCCAGCGACGGCTTTTTACAGTGCATATGCATGTCTATGCTTCGGCCAATTATCTTGCCAATCATGGCAAACCCACCCAATTGGAAGAGCTTGATAATCATCGCATTTTGTCTTTCGGTGAATCGGCGCCAAGCTATCTTGCCGGATTGAACTGGCTTGAAACCGCCGGTCGTAACGACGGTTCACAACGTATCCCGTCTTTACAAATCAATAATGTGATTTCCATTAAAAAAGCGGCCATGAAAAATCTTGGTATTGCTGTTTTACCGGATTATATCATTGCTCCCAATGATGGTTTGATAAGACTTTTCCCCGATCTCACAGAAATTCCTTCATTCGATACGTTTTTCTGTTATCCCGAAGCGCTCAAAAATTCGGCCAAACTTCATGCTTTTCGTGATTATATTTTTGCAAAATCACGCAATTGGTCATTCTGATTGCGGTATTCGGAAAATTTCAATCACGGGAACAAACATTAAAAACCTTTTATAACGTTCGCCCTGATGAACCTTGTCTCTACCGGCCTTATGCTGTCACATTATTTGTCTTTTATTCCGATTTTGAAGTGCCTTTCTATTGACCCGCCGGTTTTCTGACAGTTTGAAATGATAAACGCCGAAGGCGATAGCCTATCAACAGTGTTCGCAAGTGCCAAATTTATGCATATGAAATCGTGTTCACTTGCGGCGAAATAATAGGCATTAAATAAACGTGCCAATTCTTTGAGCAGCGGATGCACGCTCTCTGGGCAAAAAAATTTTCAATCAAGCCAAAACGGGATATAGATGTTTTTACGGCGATCTGGCGGGATTCTGACAAAAAGATTTTTCTAAATATTTGTTTTATAACAATAAAACATCTACATAAATTTTCGGTCAAAAAATATTTCAATGAAGCTATGCGTTTGGTGCATAGCTGTTCTGCTTAAAATCTGGTTGCTGGCTGCCTAAAAAAAGTGCATATTACCGGCATCTCAAGTGGACGTCTCCTCCCATTGCGTTTCTTGAGTGTTCCCCTCTGGAGGTTTTGTCAGATTGACTATAGTCTCTGATACCTTCAAACTTCAGCCGGACTATTTGTCCGGCTTTTTTTTTGATTTTTTTGTATTTCTGCTTTTTAAAGAAGTTATGGTTTTTCTGGTGATCTTATCGCAAATTGTAACGGCGGTAATTCTTTTCACAATTGCCGGTTTCACGCGTTTATGCGCGCACCCGTTATCATGGTTGCAGAAAATTTATATCGACAGCAAATACCATATTCTCCGGTTATGGGGATATGTCTTTCTTTTTTGTGATTTTTATTCTGGCAGATAATCAGAAATCTTAGAGGAAATGGAGTGAGCGAAGCGTTCAGCCCGCTTTCTGCCGAGGAGAGTTACATTTGATTATATAGACCGTCTCGGCAGAGACGAGATCAACATGTGCGCATAGATTACGTCAATCATATATGTGCTGGCGGTATCAATCATAGGTGCGGGGGAAATAGGTCTTCGCGGTTGTTACCACGCTCTGTTTAGACGCTGAAACTGCTTACAGGCACAAGCTTTAGATGGTGCATAGTACCCGTCAATTATGTATGCACGGGTAAGATCAACCATATGAGCGGGCAAATCAGTTCGGCGCAGGTAATGTGCGGCTTGTTTGGAAGCTTGAAACCTCTTTCAGGCACAAGCTTTAGATGGTGCATAGCACCCGTCAATCATGTATGTACGGGTAAGATCAATCATATGAGCGGGCAAATCAGTTCGGGGCGGGTAATGTGCGGCTTGTTTGGAAGCTTGAAATCTCTTGCGGGCACAAGCTTTATGATGGTGCGTAGCACCCGTCAATCATGTATGCACGGGTAAGATCAACCATATGAGCGGGCAAGTCAGTTCGGGGCAGGTAATGTGCGGCTTGTTTGGAAGCTTGGAATCTCTTTCAGGCACAAGCTTTATAGAGGCTGAACCGGCATTATTCTTTTTATCCTTCAAAGTGATTTATTCGACAAAGCAAGGATCACTAAGCTTTCAAGGCGAATACACCATCAGCAGTTTTTCAAGCGACGTTTTGCAGTGAACTGTCTTTGCAGCGGGAGATCGGGAAGGTTTGGTTTTTTTGTGAGCTGCGTCGGCAAAACAAACTGTTTGGTATTTTACAAAAAAACCGCCTGAAAAGGCGGTTTTCAATTCGTTATCTGTAAAGGCCGTTCATGGCCAAAGTTTTAGCGCAAGCTTGCACAGAAGCGTTGAATGCGCCGGCAGGCTTCTTCCAGCAATTTTTCAGAAGTTGCATAGGAAATGCGGAAAGCCGGTCCCAGACCGAAAGCGGCTCCGTGAACAACTGCAACAGCTTCTGTTTCAAGAAGGGCGGTGACAAAGTCTTCATCAGTCTTGATGACCTTGCCTTCCGGTGTTTTCTTGCCAATCAGTTTTGCGCAGGAAGGATAAACATAGAATGCGCCTTCCGGTGTCGGGCATTCAAGGCCGTTTGCCTGATTGAGCATGGAAACCACGAGATCGCGTCTTGCCTGAAAAATCGCTTTATTTTTGGCAATAAAATCCTGCGGGCCGTTCAAAGCTTCAACAGCAGCCCATTGCGAAATCGAGCTTGTGCCCGATGTCTGCTGGCTCTGGATGGTTTCCATGGCCTTGATAAGCTCGACCGGACCGGCTGCATAACCAATACGCCAACCCGTCATTGCATAGGCTTTTGAAACACCGTTTACTGTCAATGTGCGTTCGTAAAGCTTCGGCTCTACGGCTGCCGGAGTGGCAAACTTGAAATCGTTATAAGTGAGGTGCTCGTACATATCATCGCTCATGATATGGACATGCGGATATTTCAAAAGCACATCGGTCAGTTTTTTCAACTCGTCATGGGTGTAGGCAGCGCCCGACGGGTTGCACGGAGAATTGAAAACAAACCATTTTGTTTTGTCGGTAATGGCTGCTTCGAGATCTTCCGGCTGAAGCTTGTAATTGAATTCTTTTTTGGCATCGACGAAAACCGGTGTGCCATTATTGACGGCAACCATTTCCGGATAGCTTACCCAATAGGGGGCTGGGATAATAACTTCGTCGCCCTTGTTCAATGTTGCCATGAAAGCATTGAAAAGAACCTGCTTGCCACCAGTGCCGACAATAATCTGCTGCGGCTTGTAATCAAGATTGTTTTCACGCTTGAATTTTGTTGCAATGGCTTGGCGAAGCTCCGGTATACCGGCAACAGGAGTATATTTTGTTTTGCCCTGACGGATTGCCTCGATAGCAGCATTTTTAACGTTATCGGGTGTGTCGAAATCAGGTTCTCCCGCACCGAGTGAAATTACATCACGGCCGGTAGCCTTGAGGTCACGGGCCTTTTGTGCAACAGCAATAGTCGCGGAGGGCTTGATACGGGATAGCGTATCGCCAATGAATGCCATTCTATTATCTCCTCAGATTGAATAAGCAATGCACTGATTCTTGCCTTGAAGTGCAATAAGTCAGCATAATAAATCTATGTCCCAAGCGCTTTAAAAGTGCAAGAATTGTCTTCATCAATTTATCGTAGAGGGAAGGAAACTATTGGTGAAGCCACCAATAGTTTAGAGTTTAGCCGGTCTGTCGGGGTCAATTCTTGCAAATTTTATCATTCTTCAGAAATTCGCGCCATTCTCCCGATATTCCAGCATTTGCGCAACGTTTTCTATTCCCCTTTTTCGACACGGGAAAAAATGTCATCAAAGCGCTTTTTTGCAATGCCCGGCTGCTTATGATCGCGGTAGGACTGCGGCAAAGCCTGATCGTCACCGACTTTAATCAACATAATCATTCCCATGGCATAATGGGGAATACATTTAATGCCGTAAAAGCCGGGTTTATCGAAAGTCACTTGCAGTTCTTCATCAATCTTGCCTTTGAAGGGGGTTGCGCCTTCCGGTATCATGTCATCAATGGTTGCAGCGTTGTGACTTTTCTGTGTGGCAATGAATTTCACCGAGTCGCCGGGTTTGAGTTTTAGATAATCCGGCTCGAACACCATAGCACCGGCTGTTCCGCGATTGAGCATTTTGACTTCGTAAGTTTCGGCATTTGCAGAAGCGGTAAAGGCGAATAAAGCCAGAAGAGCGACGAGTGTTTTCATTTTTTATCCTTTCAATGAAGGTGGCAGCAGGTAACGTATATGAAGCCTGCCATTTTCAAGCTTGTCTATTTCGGCATTGGCACGGAAGTTGGTCAATATTGTTTGTTTCGTCAGCACGTCTTCGGGAAGCCCCGAACTTATCAAACGCCCATGATCGAGCAAAGCGATGCGATCGCAAAACATGGCTGCATGATTAAGATCGTGAAGGGCAATCAGTACCGAAAGATCAAGCCTGCGAACGAGAGAGAGTATCTCCAATTGACATCCTATATCAAGATGATTTGTCGGTTCATCAAGAATGAGAATACGCGGTTTTTGTGCCAATGCACGGGCAATGTGGATGCGTTGCTTTTCACCCCCCGAAAGACTGTTCAGAAGACGCTTCTCGAAGCCTTTCATATTGACTTTTTCGAGTGCATCCTGCAACGCCTCTTCATCTTCGGGAAACCACGGTGAAAGCAATTTTTTGTGGGGTGTGCGGCCAATTTCTATGGCGTGGCGCACGTCGATGCGCTCATGCGGTTCGGCCTGTTGTTCGACAAAGGCAATTGTTTTTGCAAGTTTACGCCGCGACCATTTGGACAAGGCAATATTATCAAGGCTTATATCGCCTTTTGTCGGTGTAACAAGGCCTGCAAAAACAGATAAAAGCGAACTTTTGCCCGCGCCATTGGGGCCGATAATGCCTAAAATTTCATGGTCGTTCAATGTGAGCGTTATATCATCAAGAATGGTGTGATGGTCACGTTCAAGCGATAAATGTTCGCCGACAAGCATATCAATTTCCTTTCTGCCGCAACAGCAACAGGGCAAAAAGCGGAGCGCCGATCAATGCCGTGACAATACCGACCGGAAAAGCAAGGCCGGGCACAATAATGCGCGAAATCACATCGGCGGCAATCATGAAAAGTGCGCCGATCAATGCCGAAGCGGGTATCAGAAGCTGGTGGCGCACGCCGACAATAAGCCGTGCCGCATGGGGAACAACCAGTCCGACAAAGCTGATTGTACCCATAATGGAAACCATAACGGCAGTAACCAGAGCAACAAGAGTAATCAGCAACATGCTCACATAATTGACAGAAATACCAAGCGATTTGGCGGCACGCGAGCCGAAGACGAAAGCATCGAGAATGCGGGAAAATGCAAGGAAAATTAAAAATGCCAGAAGTGTTAACGGGAAAGCCAGTAAAGCATCACTCCATCTCGCTCCGGAAAGATTTCCGATCATCCAGGCAAAAATATTCGAGCGTCCTTCAAGTGGCGTAAAAATCATCAATATGAGTGCTGTCAAGGCATTGAACAACATGGCACTGGCAATACCGGCGAGAATAATGGCGGTTGCATTGCGTCCGGAATGATAGGCAAGAAAAACAACAAAGAAAAACGATAACAGACCGCCGATCAATGCACCCGTTGAAAGTGACAGAATACTCAAATTCATGCCGAAAGCGGTAACCAATGCCGCACCTGTTCCTGCACCCGACGAAATGCCGAGAAGATAGGGTTCGGCAAGGGGATTTCTCAACAAGGCCTGTAAAATAACCCCGCACATGGCAAGACCGGCACCACAACACGCGCCCACGACTGCACGCGGCAGACGCCACAGCCAGATCACCCGGCTGTGGAATATATCCACCTCGTAACCGCTACCGAACAGATGGTTGGCAATGGTTTTCAAAAAAGTGGAAAACGGAATGGCAATCTCGCCAATCGCTGCACCTGTCACAATTGCGCATAGCAAAAGACAGATGCAAAAAAGCCAGATGATAATCGTGCGGGGTAAATGTGTCACTCTTTTTCAAGACCAAGTTCGACAATGGCATTTGCCAGTTTTTCGATACCGTCAATGGTGCGCATGGTTGTATTCATGGATTGCACGTCCATGTTGACAAGACGGTTATTCTCGACAGCCGGTAGCAGTTTTGTAACGGGGTCTTTCTTCAAGAAATCACGTTTCACAACAACATCATCGGCAGGAAAACGGCGGCGATCCATTTCGGCAAGAACAATAATGGTCGGGTTTGCTTTAACGATGGTTTCCCATCCCACAGTCGGCCATTCATAATCGGATTTGATAACGTTTTGAATGCCGAGAATTTTCATAATATAACCGGGTGCACCAAGGTCTCCGGCAACATAGGGGTCAATATCAAGATCGGCACTCGAATACCAGAAAACCGCGCTGAGTTTGCCCTTGGGCAGGTTTTTGACTTTGTCGATTGCAGCCTGTTCGCGCCCTTTGAGCTCTTTAACAAGTTGTTCTCCTTTATCCTGAACGTTGAAGATCACCGAAAGTTCGGAAATTTCCTGATAGATGAGATCCATCGTAAAGGGGGCTGTGCGCAAACCGTCGCTACCGGCAAGGTTGTCTTTTCCCACGCAATCGGCAGGCGCGGTATAAACCGGAATTTCAAAATCTTTAAATTGGTCATAGGTTGCAGCACTTCCCGCAGGCCCTATAACCCATTCCTGATGGCTTGCAACAAGATCGGGCTTTTCGGCAATGATGCTCTCGAAACTTGGAACATCATGGGAAAGCATTTTGACGTTTTTGTTGACTTCGGTAAATTGCGGCAAAACCGGCGAATACCAGAGCGCAGTCCCTTTAACCTTGTCGGATAATCCCAAAGCATAAAGTATCTCTGTCGTATTTTGTCCGACCGAAACAACGCGTTCCGGTGCTTTGTTAAAAACCAGTGTGCGGCCGCAATTTTTTACCGTTAGCGGATAATGCGTTTCTTCAGCCAAAGCATTGCTATAAAAATTAACCGCAAAGAAGGAAATCACCGCAGTTAAAATTGTCGTCTTCAAATGGATGGTTTTCATGAGTTTGCTCTTCTCGTTCAAGCCCAAGGCAAGGCCGTTTTATGAAGGTTTTGCCTTGTCACGGGTTTCAAATATTTCACGAGGGCGTTCGGGAAAGTTTTCAAGCAGGGAAAAGCCCATTCGTTCAACGTCGAAGGCTCTATTTGCCGCTTATCATCCGAATGAAGAGCCTTACAAAAATTCTCCACCGGGAAGGCATTGATAAACGGTGTTGAAACACCTGAAAGCCCTTTTATTGCGGTTGTTTTTAAAGCAATAAAAAACGCTTTGCCAACGTGGTTTATCTTTTCTTCTCTTGAGCAAAATAATGAAAAAAGCGGTTTCCGGATGTGTTGTTGGCAAACGATCAAAAAGCGCAAAAAATACAATATTTGTTGCAACACAATCTGCTGCAACATTGCTATCACTTCATAAACCGGACGGGGTAAAAAAATCCGTATAAGCATATGAGAGGCGACAAACTTGGCGCCTGACCGGATTGCCATGGTTACCTTTCCTTTGCACCCACCGTGCGTTAGGGATATTCAATGACAGGCTTGTGAAAGCCTATGATTGACGGCAGGTCTCCTGGCTCGCGGCATTTTTTTGCACCTTTTACCTTCCCGCTTTCGCAGTGGTCGGGTGAATCCCCTAAAAAAGGTGCTGCCGTTTACAGTTGCGGGGGCAGCCACGGTTGAAATCCCTTGAGTGCGGTCAATTTTTCCGTGTTCCCTATTATTCCCCTTTTGAAGACATCCTGAAGGGGAACCGTCAATAAAATTTATAGCTTATCTAAATAGAAGTGCAAGCAGCTTGTTGACGTTCTTCTTGAAACAGCAAAACGATATTCTTCCGTTTGGCTTTCAAGAACTCATGTTTGTTATTCCGTTCAAGAACACAACGCGGGCGACGTTCAAGAGAAATATCGCAGGAAACTTCTTAGGAAACATGGGGACAAAACAACGGGAAAGATTGGACGAAACATCGCGGAGCCGACAAGGAAAAAATAAGGGGGAAAAAATAAGGGGGGAAAAATAAGGGGGAAAAAATAAGGGGGAAAAAATGAGGGGGAAAAAATAGGGGGAAAGATCGAGGAAAAAACGGAAACATATAAAAGCGGGGGAATGGGGGGCTTCGAGATCAAATTGAAAAAATGATTAGACCATTAAAAAAGCCCCGCCGAAAAACCGGTAGAGCTTTTTGTAATAACTCGTGAATGGTAGCGTTGAAATGCCGATAAATCTTTTATTGTCGAATTAAAAGCATTCAAGCCGCTTGTCATTAAAGAGCTGAAAGATTGCCTGCAGCAGATTTTCCTGAACGGCGATCCTGCACAACCTCGTAAGAAACTTTCTGTCCTTCGGTAAGACCATTCATGCCTGAACGTTCAACAGCCGAGATGTGTACAAAAACATCTGCACCACCATCATCAGGTTGAATGAAGCCGAAGCCTTTTGTTGTGTTGAACCACTTAACTGTTCCTGTAGCCATAGGAAACTCCTGTAATAAGAAATGATTGCATCGACACATACAGTGTTGATACATTTGGTAGATCGAAATTTAGAAAGGGGAGTTTCGTTAAATAGTGCTTGCTGCACGGTTAAGAAAGTCGCACAACCGAAAAATCGATTGGCGCTTCATTAGACCCTCTAAAACCGGAAAGCAAGTTTTATTAATATTAAAATTGCAAGCATTCTTGCTTTTGCTATTTTGATTGCCGACACTATCTGGTGTATAAGGGTGCAATCAATATTTTTAACTGTCGTCAGAATGTCGCGATTGTCATGTAAGGGGAATTGATTGAATGGCCAAAAATGGCAGCGATAAAGACGACGTTATGCCCGATAATCCGGTCGATGCCGCTCCCGGTTCATTGCGTGAAGGCATTGTCAAAAATACCCGTTTTTCGCATCAGGCAAAAATTCTTTATATCGCTTTCTGGCATTCGCACACGCGCAACACGTTGATTGCGACATTTCTTGGAATACTCGTGCTGATTATTCTGATTGGTCGCGGGCAATTGCAAATCAATGAGTGGACCAAAGATTTCTGGAATGCAATCAGCCGTAAAGATTTGCATGAGTTTGTTTTCCAGCTCGGCGTATTCTTTGTCATTGCCTCGGTGCTGTTGATCTTCAATATTGTCCAGACTTTTTTGAACCAATATTTGAAGATGAAATTGCGTGAAGGATTGACTGACGACCTTATCAGCCAATGGATGCAGCCCAAGCGTGCCTTTCGCCTGACAATGGCTGGGGAAGTCGGCGTAAACCCCGACCAGAAACTCCATGAAGATGCCCGCCATCTTGCCGAATCAACTGCTGATCTCGGCATCAATCTGTTGCAGGCCAGTGTAACATTAATCATCTTCATTCCGACGTTATGGGCAACAACGGCCGGTTTTGTTTTCAGTTTTTCCGGCTATAGTTTTCCGCTTCCCGGTTACATGATCTGGGCAGTGCTTCTTTATGTCGGTGCGGCTTCCTTTCTCACCTGGTTTGTTGCGCGTAATCTGGTAACGATCAACGCCAACCGCTATGCGCGTGAAGCAGATTTGCGTGCCGCTTTAATGCACACCAACCGTTCAATTGATTCGATCACGCTGATGGGGGCCGAGAAAGACGAGAAGCGCTATCTCGACGGGCGTGTGCAAAATGTTTTGAACGCCATTTGGCATATTGTTGTCGCAACGACCAAATTGACAGGCATTACCGCCGGTTATGGCTGGGTATCGAATGTTGCTCCTTATATTATCGCCTCGCCGATCTATTTTGGCGGCGGTATTGACCTCGGCGGTCTTCAGGCTGCTGTTCAGGCCTTCAATCAGGCGCACCAGTCATTGCGCTGGTTTGTTGACAATTATGGCGCGCTGGCCGACTGGCGGGCAACGATGTTGCGTGTTGCAACTTTCAGACAAGCTGTTGTGCAGATGGATGATGTCGATCGGCTGAAGGGCGAACATATCGTCGTCAAAACCAATGATTCCGATATTATGACCTTCGACAATCTGTTGATCCGCACAGCCAACGGCAAATTGACTTTGACACCGTCGAATTTGGCTATCAAACGCGGGCAGAATACTCTGATCTATGCGCCGCAAGACGTTGACAAAACCATTCTTTATCACGCTCTGGCCGGTTTGTGGCCATGGGGGCAGGGCACGGTAGGTCTGCCCAATTCCGGTTTGCCGAACTATATTCCCGATGCGCCCTATATTCCACCGGGCACATTGCGCACGGTTCTTCTTTATCCGGCAACGGATAAAAATCCGACAGACGATGAAATCGAACACGCGCTCGAAATCACCGGTTTGAGTGATTATTTTTCGGCACTTGATGAAGAAAATGTCGATTGGGAAAAACGATTGAACGATGTTGAACGCCGTTCAATTGCTTTTGCCCGCGTGCTTCTTACAAATCCCGAATGGATTGTTGCCAATCAGGTGATGGACGGTATTGACGAAACAGTGCGCAAACGCATTGCCGCGGTTGTTTTCCAGCATCTGAAAAATACTACTTTTGTTTATATCAGCCGTCGCAATGACGAAAGCTATCTGTTCGATGTGATTGTGGAAGTCAAATTCGAGCCTTCGGAACAGGCTTTGCAAAGGAACGAGAACGAAACATCAAACGGGCAAACTTCCGCTTCAACAACAAACGATGAAAACACGACCGCAAGCAAGACAGTGGCCGCAGAGGACGCAGGCGATAAATCTGCAAATAATAAGTCGGAAAATGATAAGCCGGAAATAAAATAGTCAGTTGTTTTGCAAAAAAATCTTTTATAATTTTCGGGCCAAAATACCTTTATCTGTGCGAACACGTTTCTCTTAGAACACAAAAGCCTTTTTGAAGGCGAAACTCTTCTGGAAGGTAAGCCCTTTTTGAAGACGCTCCCCTTGTAGAAGAAAATTTTTTGTAAAAGAAAACCTTTTTGTAAAAGGCAAAAGCAACGCAAATCTTTGCGAATATGGTTTCTTTATCGGTGATTTTATTGATGGTCTGCGTTTGGCGCCTGCTTTTATAATCTGCATTGAGAACCTGCTTTAATGAAAAGCAGCGAGAATGTGCATGGTTGATTTAGGACGTGAAACCTTGATTGATTTGGCAGTGGGCAATGCGTTCTCGATTCCATTGAAGGCATAAGATTTATAAAGGCTCGATAAGGCTTTTGGAAAATTCCGGCGACAGGTTTTGGTTGAACTGCGGCTGATCTAATGAGCTTTGAAGAAAAAACACATCTGAATTATAATGGGCGGGATAACGGACGGGATAACAGGCGGGCGATTTTTTAACGAGGGTCAAATTTAAGCTGTTCTCATGCCGGAAATACCGGATTATTTTTGAGCGGGCGCAGGGGGGTAGCCAATATGGCCGTTTTGTCCCGTCTCGTTGAACGGTTCATATATTTTTCGGCAATCTTGGTGGGTATGTTTTAGGGCGTTATCGGTTTTGGCAGGATTGTTTTTTTGGCATACCGATTTTCGGGGTTATCGGTTGCAAATTTAAAAGCTCCCGTTCAACCGCCGGTCCGACGCTATGAGCGGATTTTACTTCCTGCCGACCGGTAAAAACCGGAATGCATGAAGAGGTCAGGTAGCCAAATGGCACAAGTGCCAAATGGAACGGGATATTTGCCTGATTGTTTGCAAGATATTGCCGATCATTGGCTCGTTTGCATCATTTCTCTTCCTCGAGCTGTCGAGGCAGTCTCCCGCCTCAAGAATAGGGCGGCATGATGGCCTTTAACGTTTAAGCCGACATTCGCTCACGCGACATTTAGAAAAAACTGTTTTACCAGCCCCAGAACATAAGCCACCATGCATAGACGATAGGAACACAAGAAACAGCAAAAAGGAAAAAGCCCAGATATTTGCGGATGAGGCTTGCCGGCGTTCTTTGCAAAATCCTTGCCGCAAGATAAAGGCTCCAGAGCGCAGTTAAAGCAAGAATGAACGCACGTGCATACGGCAACCACCAGAAGGTGATGCCATCATACATTAAAAGTTTTACAGTTGTTGCTGTAAGCCCCAAAAACAGACCGGCAGCAGCCAGTGGCAAAAATGCTTGAGCCAGATGGTGAAAAAGTGTCTGCGAACGCATGAGCGAGGCGATAGCCCATAACATCAGGGTCAAAAATGTGCCAAAAAGCAGACCACTTCCTAAGATGTAACTTGCGACACAAAAGCCGTCTACCCAGTTGAAACTGTCATTATTGGCGGGGTGGTTTGTCAATACCCACCAGGGAGCTGTCGGGTCGAGCGGCCAGAAAATATTGTGGTCGACAAGCCATTCGGCAATTGCCTGCTTGAAAGTCACGAACCACGGGCTGACAGTCCATGTAAACGCCCCGATGGCAACACCGATCATACCGAAAAGCAATAATCTTGTTTCCCAGGGGCTTGCATTTTTATCTGCACCATAAACGACAACTTCTTCCATGACAGAGCGTGGTTTCAGAGCCACTGCATCGCGGAAGCCGGCACAGCGCGCGCACATATGGCAGGCATTGACACCATGAAGCTGGTGAATATTTATCATTGGCGGGCAATTGGGGTTTTCTTGACGTGCACCACAATAATGCGCCCATTTTTCCTGATCTGTCTTGAATGAAATAGGAGCAAGGCGGGAAAGCAGGTTGAAAACGCCATTAACAGGGCAAAGATAACGGCACCAGACGCGCGTTCCTTTACCGAAAAAGAAACCGATGGCCATTGCTGCCAATGTCGAGCCGCCCAGAATGAGAAATGCTGCTTCTGCATAATCATAAACGCTGATTAACTGGCCATAAAGCGTTGTCAGAATAAAGGCCACTGTCGGCCAGCCACGCCATTTGAGCCAGCGCGGGATACTTTTGTTACGCCCGACAGTGCGGCTGGTAAATTCGGCCAAAGCCCCTTCAGGGCAGAAAACGCCGCACCATAACCGCCCCATGACCAGCATGGAGAGAATAACGAATGGCCACCATATTCCCCAAAATACGAACTGGGCAAAAAGAACGAGATTGCCAAGGATATGTTCTTGCCGTGGCGGCAATGGCAGAAATGATGGCACAATAAGGAGAAACAGATAAATGGCAACAACACACCACTGAATCGTCTGAATCACTGTTCTATGGCGTTGCATGACAGTGCCCAGATGATAGACGGCAGTGGTGATGATACGTGACATGGTTTTTTTTAAAAAATCGGTTTCAGGTAACTTTCAATGGGGGGCGAACCGCCGTTTTGGCAGGCTTCCTGTTACAAAGAACAATGGCTGCAATCCAGTAAACTGCCAATACAACGACTTGCATCAAAGACGGTTCCGCATGGTAGCCGGTCAGTCCTGTCAATGTGCTGTTATCGGGAATAAGCCAGCTTGTGCTCCATAGCGGATCATCCATAAAGCTGTAGAGCCATTCGGGTAAATCATAAGCCGAAATCTGGGCTGCCGCTTTGTCAAAGGCAGTAATCAACAAACCGCCACCGATGAGGAGAAGGACAAATTCACTTCCCAAGAAAAACCATCTCCACGGGATGATTTTGGAAAATTTCTGCAACAACCAGAAAGTGAAAAGTGCCAGAATAAAGCCGAGCACACCACCAAGAATGAACATGCCGAGCGAAGAGCCATTTTGTTGGGCTCCGACACCGGCAAGAAACACCACTGTTTCAGAGCCTTCACGGGCAACGGCAATCATTGCAAGGAGCATAATACCGAATCCGCCGGAAGATTGCAGGCTTTCGGCCGCTTCACGTTCCAGAGTATGTTTCATTGAAGCGCCGTGGTGGTGCATCCAGACGATCATTTGCATAATGAGAAGGGCGGCCACGGCCATCATAGCGGTGAAGAACCATTCTCCGCCGGGGCCTGCAAACCATGTGCCCGCAACATAAAACAGAATGGCGAGAATTCCGGCAAGAACAAGCCCTAATGCAGTTCCCGCCCACAAACGGTTTTTAAGCGTTAAAAGATTTTCGCGCCGCAACCACGTATAAAGGATGCCGATAACGAGTAGCGCTTCGATACTTTCACGCCAAACGATGAAAAGAGGTGCACCCATTTGTCTGCTCTCCTATTTTACGTTAATGTCGAAACCGGCCATATCCATGTGAAATTCGTCAATAAAATGGTAACTGCCGGGTTTGAGCGGGTGAATGACAACAAATGATTCAACGCCTGCGCCTAAAACTTTTTCAACGCGCATTGACAGGTTTTCAAATTCGGCCGGCCCAGAACCGATATTTTTAACCGAAATTTTGAAACGTTGTCCCGCCGGAACTTCAATTGATTGCGGTTCAAATACACCATCTTTGATGGTCACATTATAAAGCGAAAGTTCGTCGGCTCCGGCAAAGAGGGGAAACAGACAAAACAGCAAAACCAATATTGCGCGCATAACAAAACCCTTTTTTGAACCAAAGCGAGCTTTCCGGAATGAATGGTTTACTTTCCAGAGAACCAAAAAATCCCCGCTAAAAAGCAAGACCGGCTGTGGAGGTCACAACGGCCGGTCTGCTCGGAGGGGTTACTTCTAATGGTGGATGATCGAAAGTAAACCCCGACATTACAAACAGGTCTCGATCTTTGGGGATAAGATTGACTGGAAACTTATCCCGAAACTATTTCCGGCAGAATTTGACTGCCGGTCATAACAATCAATAGCCACCCTTTTTGCCGGTACCGGCATAGGTGAAGTCATATTCGACAACGCATTTGTCAAACCACGGGCCAACGCCGGTTTCTTTATCGACATGGCGTCCGAACATGGACTCTTTTGAAGGTGGCAAAATGGTGTATTTCAAATGATACTTGCCAGCACCATCAAGCTTGATATTTTCGCCATAGTGCGGGCCGTCATTGGCAACCATAGGATGGAAATGACCGCTCAAAGGCTCTTTTGCACCTTCTTTGGTCAATTCATATGAAACCTGAAGATAGGGTGCCCATGCGCCTTCCGGAAGACCGTTCTTATTATCCTCTGTCGCATGAATATCCGCTTCCAGATGGATGTCGGACTTCGCAGCCGCAAGCATAATGCCCTCCGGCTCCATTTCGATCGGCTGCAGATAAACAGCCGCAATCTCAAGGCCACCGCAGTGCTGTGGTTCGCCAATCGGATATTCGACAGCCAAAGCCGGTGTTGCAAACAGAGTGCAAGAAGCAGCCAGAATTAGTTTGTTTAAATTCATAATTTAACCCTCGGAATAAAACATGACTATATATATCATCTTTTATCAAAAGCGCAAATTTAAAATTTACCAAAATTATCAAGTTCATTTATAAAACTTATAAAAGTGGCCGAATTTTGCTTTTGTTTGTTGAAAAATAACAATTGAATATATAATAGATAACGGGATATTAGACGGCGTAAAAGAAGTAAAAAAATAAAAAATATACTATTTATTTTATCGCAATAATGAAAATATTATTCAAAAAAATATTGATGCTAATTTTATTTCATAATGAAATAAAATAATTTATTAAAAATAACTGGGTGAGTTTGTTATTTTAAAATTTTTTAGCTTTAAAAAAATTTAAGAAAATATTGAATCAAAGAAACATAAAACGTGACAATGTCGCTCATGAGACCCGTTATTTTAAGGCGGGCATGTGTGGGGCAGGATTATGGCGGCGAGGGGCAAGTCGGGTAGGGTTCAGCCAAAACGGCTTTTAGGGTGAAGCAGAAGTGATAATCGCTTTAAACCGAAGTGGAAATTATTGGCGCATCAAATGCGATCGGCACTTCATAGGGGGTTGGCACGCCGAACGCGATCGGCACAATGAAAGCGATCGGCACGTTGAAAATAGTCGGGACGTTGCAAATGATCGGCACGTAAAAGGTTGGGGGTGGCAGAAATGATAAGTAAAGCAATGCGATAGAAACACTTTCCGCATTTTCCCTTTCCCCATTTCTCATAGTGCGCGAGATGAAGAGCCGGTAACACGAAAGCTGTCCAGAAATGTGCTGATAAAAGCTTGAAAGCTATTTGTTGCAAGAATCGGAATTGCGCTCATGACTGGCGGGGGCGGGATAATTTTGTTTAGCGGCTAAGTCATTTCTTGGGCGCTGAGCAATCCGGTCGAAAATTATAAAACTTTGCAAAGTCTGTTGTGTGGCAAAATAAACCGCGTAAAGTTGTGTGCCGGAATGAGCCGGTAACACGAAAGCTGTTCAGAAATGTGCTTATAAAAGCTTGAAAGCTATTTGTTGCAAGAATCGGAATTGCGCTCATGACTGGCGGGGGCGGGATAATTTTGTTTAGCGGCGCAGTCATTTCTTGGGCGCTGAGCAATCCGGTCGAAAAGCATAAAACGTTGCAAAGTCTGTTGTGTGGCTAAATAAACCACGTAAAGTTGTGTGCCAGAATGAGCCGGATAAAAATGTTCATTCCGGTAAAATCCGTAAGTTATTTCAGGCCTGGCGGCTTGAAAGCAGGCTCATATGATTGGCTGCGGGAATAGATAAGCTCAATCAGGAAGTGTTTTTGTCGTGTGAAAGTTGAAACAGGTCAGGGCTTGAGGGGCTAATGCCTTGAAGGCAGGCGGCTAATGGCTTGAAGGCAGGCACTTGGAAATGGAAGAGTGATGGTTAAGCCCGATCGAGAAGTGTTTTCACCCCGTGGCAGCTAAAACAGGGTAGGCCTTCGGGCTTGATGGCTTGAAGGCCAGCACACGGGATGGGGTGGAGAAATGAATAAGCCCACGGCAAGTTATGCTTTTGCCGTGGGCCAGACGATTATTCGGTATATTCTTGCAGCGAACGCACTTGAATTGTGCCATTCTGCAAAGCTTCTATTGCGTCAACAACCGATATAGCGCCCGACATTGTCGTGTAATAGGGAACCTTTTGCATCAAAGCCGCGCGACGCAGCGATTTTGAATCAGAAATTGCACTTGCCGTATCCGTTGTATTGAAAACAATCTGCACCTGACGGTTGCGAATAGCATCTTCAATATGCGGGCGACCTTCGAGAACCTTGTTGATCTTCTTGGCCTTCACGCCATGCTGTTCGAGAAATTTTTGTGTTCCTGTTGTTGCAAGAATGGAAAAACCGAGTTTTGCCATGCGCTTGACAGCGCCAAGGACGCGGGTTTTATCATCATCCTTGACGGACACAAAAAGTGTTCCTTCCCGTGGCAAATCATTTCCTGCACCAAGCTGCGCTTTGGCATAAGCAAGAGCAAAGCTGTAGTCGAGCCCCATGACCTCGCCGGTTGAACGCATTTCCGGTCCAAGCAAGGTATCAACGCCCTGAAAGCGGGCAAACGGGAAAACAGCCTCTTTCACAGCAATATGCGGTTTTTTCTGGGCTTTTGGTCTTCCGCCATAATAATTGATTGTTTTTTCGAGCTTTTCACCGGCCATGACACGGGCAGCCACCTTGGCAATCGGCCGTCCGATTGTTTTGGCAACAAAAGGAACGGTACGGGAAGCGCGCGGATTAACCTCAAGAATATAGATAACGCCTTCTTTGACGGCATATTGCACATTCATCAAACCGCCAACATGAAGCGCTTTGGCAAGCTCGATTGTCTGGCGTTTCAACTCTTCAACGATTTCAGGCGATAATGTGTGAACGGGGAGCGAACAGGCCGAGTCACCCGAATGGATACCGGCTTCCTCGATATGTTCCATAATACCGGCAACGAAAGTATCTTCGCCATCGCACAGGCAATCGACATCAACCTCGATTGCATTGGTGAGGTAGGTATCGAAAAGAAGAGGATTTTTGCCGAGAAGTGTATTGATCTGGCCGGTTTTGTCGTTCGGGTAATGAGCCTTGATTTCTTCGGGAACCAGTTCGGGAACAGTGTCGAGAAGATAGGATTGCAAATTGCGTTCGTCATGGATGATTTGCATGGCGCGGCCGCCAAGCACATAAGACGGGCGCACAACCAGCGGAAAGCCCAGATCATTGGCAACAAGGCGCGCCTGTTCGACCGAATAGGCAATGCCGTTTTTAGGCTGCGTCAAATCAAGCTTGATGAGCAGTTTCTGGAAACGGTCTCGGTCTTCTGCGAGATCAATAGCATCGGGCGAGGTTCCAAGTATCGGAATGCCGGACTTTTCAAGCGAGGCTGCAAGCTTCAAGGGGGTTTGCCCGCCAAATTGGACGATAACACCGACAAGTTCGCCTTTTTCTTTTTCCGCTTCGAGAATTGAAAGCACATCCTCGGCAGTCAACGGCTCGAAATAAAGCCGGTCGGATGTATCATAATCTGTCGAGACAGTTTCCGGATTGCAATTGACCATAATGGCTTCATAGCCGGCATCATGAAGTGCAAAAGCGGCATGACAGCAGCAATAATCGAACTCGATACCTTGTCCGATACGGTTAGGGCCGCCACCAAGGATAACCACCTTTTTCCTGTCGGAAACATCGGCTTCCGAACGCATTTTACCGGCGAAAGGCACTTCATAGGTCGAATACATATAAGCAGTCGGTGAAGCAAATTCGGCAGCGCATGTATCAACGCGCTTATAAACCGGCTTTACATTGAGTTCATGGCGCGCTTTTGTAACCTCTTCGGTTTCAAGACCGGTAATGCTGCCAAGCCGCGCGTCTGAAAAGCCCATGGATTTAAGCATACGGAAATTCTCCGCATCCTTCGGCAGGCCTTGTTCGCGCACACGCTGTTCCATGTCGACAATCGAGGCAATCTGTTCAAGAAACCACGGGTCGATTTTGCTGATCTGGTGAATTTCGTTTAATGGCATCCCCATGCGCATAGCCTGCGCAACAAAGCGCAAACGATCAGGCGTCGGTGTGCCGATAGCGGCACGGATAGCATTTTTCTCATCGCCTTCAGCGTGTTCGGGAATAGAGATTTCGTCAAGACCGGTTAAGCCGGTTTCAAGCCCGCGCAAGGCTTTTTGCAAAGATTCCTGAAAAGTACGGCCAATTGCCATAACTTCACCAACCGATTTCATCGCCGTGGTCAAAGTATGCGAAGCACCAGGGAATTTTTCAAAGGCGAAACGCGGAATTTTGGTAACGATATAGTCGATTGACGGCTCGAACGAAGCCGGTGTTGCTCCGCCGGTAATATCGTTTTCCAATTCGTCCAATGTGTAGCCGACAGCCAGTTTTGCGGCAACTTTGGCAATCGGAAAACCGGTCGCTTTCGAGGCAAGGGCGGAAGAACGCGAAACACGCGGATTCATTTCGATCACAATCAAACGGCCATTTTCCGGATTGACTGCAAATTGCACGTTGGAACCGCCGGTCTCGACACCGATTTCGCGCAAAACCGCAATCGAGGCATTGCGCATCATCTGGTATTCTTTGTCGGTCAAAGTCAAAGCCGGTGCGACTGTAATCGAGTCACCGGTATGAACGCCCATAGGGTCAAGATTTTCGATCGAGCAGACGATGATGCAATTGTCCTTTTTGTCGCGAACAACTTCCATCTCGAATTCTTTCCAACCCAGAACACTTTCTTCAATGAGAACTTCTGTGGTTGGCGAAGCTTCAAGCCCGCGTTCGATAATTTCATAAAATTCCGAACGGTTATAGGCAATGCCGCCACCGGTTCCACCGAGGGTGAAAGACGGGCGGATAATTGCAGGAAGTCCCACAACATCGAGAGCTTGACCGGCTTTACCGGTTGCATGGGAAATATAACGCTGTTTTCTGTCGCCTTCACCCAAATGCCAATCATGTTCGAGTTTTTCGAGTGCTTTATCAAGCTCGTCACCTTCAAGCTCGGCCTTGAGCTTGTCGCGCATTGCGTCGTGGCGTTTGCGATCTTCTTCCTTGATTTCGGTTGCATTGGCAAGCATGGATTTCGGTGTTTCAAGACCGATTTTTGCCATGGCTTCACGGAACAATGCACGGTCTTCGGCTTTGTCGATTGCCTTGGCATCGGCCCCGATCATCTCGACATTATAACGATCGAGAACACCCATACGTTTTAGCGATAAAGCTGTATTCAAGGCAGTTTGCCCGCCCATAGTGGGAAGCAGTGCATCCGGCTTTTCGCGGGCAATAATTTTGGCAACAACTTCCGGTGTTATAGGCTCGATATAAGTGGCATCGGCAAGATCGGGATCGGTCATGATTGTTGCCGGATTTGAATTGACCAGAATGATCCGGTAGCCTTCTTCCTTCAAGGCTTTACAGGCCTGCGTTCCGGAATAGTCGAATTCGCAGGCTTGACCGATAACAATAGGCCCCGCACCGATGATGAGAATGGATTTTATATCTGTGCGTTTTGGCATGGCTGCATCCTATCGCAAACACCCGCGCAGGAAAAAACTGGCAGGTTCAACATTTCTTTTTTTAAGGCTAAGCCTGCCTTATAGGTAAAGTCGGCGTGAAAGTAACCCCCTAAATTTTGCTTTTCCTAATTTTTTTTGCTTTACTAAGGGCGGGAGCCTTCTCTTCCTGGAGGAGGAAGTTATATGCTCTTTAATAAAGTAAGCGTGAGGAGTGGCTTATGCGGTGGGAAGGTGGCAGACAAAGCGACAATATTGAAGATCGTCGTGGCGAAGAAAATAGTGGTGCAAGTCCGGTTTTTCGCACAGGTTTGAGCGGCATCGGTTTTGCATTATTGTCGCGTGGCGGTTTCAAGGGAATTTTCATTCTTGCTGTTATTTTTCTGGGGCTTAGCTTCTTCGGCTATAGTCCGACACGTTTTCTGTTCGGTGATGGCGCGCTGGTGAACGAACATAGTGCGTCATCGGGAACGAAAACACCGTTACAGACAAATGACCGGCGCAGCCGGTTCATCGCAACGGTTCTTGCCGAAACCGAAGATACATGGGGTGATATATTTCGTCGGCATAATGCCAAATATAAGCCCCCCATACTCGTGCGTTTTTCCGGCGCGATTGATTCGCCATGCGGGCTTGCAACGGCAGCCGTCGGCCCTTTCTATTGCCCTGCCGATCGGAAACTTTATCTTGATGACGAATTTTTCGACAAACTGGCGACCCATTTCGGCGCACCGGGGGAATTTGCCCAAGCTTATGTTATTGCGCATGAAGTCGGCCACCATGTGCAGAATTTGACCGGCGTTCTTGACCGGATGAATAAAGCGAGGGCAGGCGCCGATACTTCGACTGCCAATGCGCTTTCGGTGAAAACGGAATTGCAGGCTGATTGTTATGCCGGTGTGTGGGCACATTCGACAGAAGATGACGGGCTATTGGAAGAAGGCGATGTCGGGGCGGCATTGAATGCGGCGGCAAAAATCGGCGATGATACGCTGCAAAAACAGACCCAAGGCTATGTAGTGCCGGATAGTTTTACCCATGGCACTTCCGCACAAAGAGTGAATGCTTTCAAAACCGGTTACCAATCAGGTAAAATGGAATCATGTGACCATTTTTGAAAGATTATGGCGAATTTAAATCATTCCGGCAGGATTTGGAACAGTCTAGCCGTGCCGTTTCAACCCTGCCTTAATGTTGTTTCAAATCCTGCTTTCAAAACTGTTGCGAGTGTTGTTCTTTGCCTGATTTATGTTCGGGGGTCAATTTTTCAAAGCAAATATAAAAAGCACAAATAGATAGTCATTTAGCGATCATTGCCAGTCGTGGCGGTCGCCCTCTCCCCATTGTTATTTCTACATAGCCAAAAGAGTGCTTCCACATGTTATGACTGCTGACATAATGTGAATGATGACCGGTTGTGAATGATAGGGGCGTCAAATCCGGATTTTGGTTGTAAAACTATCAGAAACAGTTATTGGCAAATATAACCGGTTTTAAAAATTTACATGTTCATGGCTTTATTATCCATCTTTTGGCTTTTCTTGCCCGATTATTCGGCCTATTAGGCTTTTTAAAAGCAGCACGGAAACTCGTTATGTCGCAAAGTCTCGATGCAAAATTTGTTCACAAGGGACTTGTTCTGGTCTTCATCACGCTGTTACTGGATATTATCGGCATTGCGATCATTGTGCCGGTTATGCCGGAATATTTAAGCCAATTGACCGGCGATAGCATTAGCCGCGCTTCGGTTGATGGCGGTTTTCTGCTCATGGTCTATTCGACCATGCAATTTCTGTTTGCTCCCTTTATCGGCAATCTTTCCGACCGTTTCGGCCGACGGCCAATTTTACTATTATCCATTATCACTTTTGCGATCGATAATTTTATTTGCGCCATTGCGTGGAGCTATTCCATGCTTTTTATCGGCAGAATTCTTGCCGGTATAAGCGGTGCCAGTTTTTCCACCTGTTCGGCTTATCTTGCCGATATTTCCGACGATAACACCCGCACACGCAATTTCGGTCTGATTGGCATTGCATTCGGGGTCGGCTTTTTTCTGGGGCCATTGATTGGCGGCATTCTGGGAGAAATGGGGCCACGCATTCCTTTCTATTTCTCGGCCGGATTGTCGTTCGTCAATTTCATTTTCGCCATGTATATGTTGCCTGAAACCTTGCCGGTGTCACTACGCCGCCCCTTTGACATCAGAAGGGCAAATCCGGTTGGCGCATTGCTGGAATTGCGGCATTATCCGACTGTGCTTTGGGTTGCTTTTGCTTTCTTCCTCTATTGGCTTGCAGAAGCGGTTTGGCCTTCAACTTTGGCTTTTATGGCCAAAGAACGTTATGGCTGGAGTGAATTTTCCATCGGTTTTGCCTATGGTGTTTTTGGCATCGGACAATGCATAGTGATGGGATTGCTTTTACCTTATATGACAAGGCATTTGAGCAACTGGAAAATTTCTATGGTCGGGCTTCTCTTTGCGCTTGTAGGCATGGTCGGTTACACCTTCGCCTTTGAAGGTTATATGCTTTATGTCGTTTTCCTTTTCACTATGCCGGAATATATCGCCCACGTGCCAATGCGCTCGATTGCTTCTTCCCAAGTGCCAGCCAATGCGCAAGGTGCGCTTCAAGGCGCTTTGACATCAATAACCTCCATCACGTCGATGATCGGGCCGATATTCTATACGTCGATTTTCAGCTATTTCACCAGCGACACAGCACCGTTCAAATTTGCCGGCGCCCCTTGTGCAACCGCATTTTTCGTGTTGCTCGCAACAACTCTGGTTTTCGGCTTTTTTGTTCGTGAAGATAAAAGTCCGCGTTTGACAACATATCAACTTGACGATCATCGGGAAAAATAAAAAACCTGACGGAGTTTTTCCATTTTTTTCAAGAAAACAGGTGGCGTGTTCAAAAGCGGATAGCGCGTTTTATGCGAATTTTTTTGGGGCTATGCGCCCCGTGTTCCGGTTTAAACATGACGGCTCAAAAAAAGCCGCATTTTGCCCACCGTAACATAGGCTATATCATGTGGTCGTTTGCAACGCGTTTTTTAAAAAACACGATTAAAAATACCCGCTAAATGGATAATAAAAAACCCGCAAAAAGTTGCGGGTTTTTAAAACTCTGGAACTTCTGCGCTTTTATGAAACCGCCAACAAGTTGAACAGAAGCTTATCGTTTCACCAATTATGCCGCTTTTTTATGTTCGCGGATCATTTTTGCAAATTGCTGGAACAGATAATGGCTGTCCTGTGGACCGGGCGAAGCCTCAGGGTGCTGTTGCACCGAAAAGACGGGCTTGCCGACAAGCCGGATGCCGCAATTGGAACCGTCAAACAGCGAGATTTGCGTTTCTTCGACACCTTGGGGAAGGGTTTTTGCATCAACCGCAAAGCCGTGGTTCATGGATACAATTTCCACCTTTCCGGTTTCTTTATCCTGAACCGGATGGTTTGCACCATGATGTCCCTGATGCATTTTGACGGTCTTTGCACCCATTGCCAGAGCAAGCAATTGGTGACCAAGGCAAATGCCGAACATCGGAATGCCTGTCTCGACGAGCTTTTTAATCATCGGAACGGCATATTCGGCTGTTGCTGCCGGATCACCGGGACCATTCGACAGGAAAATGCCATCGGGATTCAATGCCAATATTTCTTCAGCCGTGGTTTTGGCAGGAACGACGGTGACACGTGCTTCAAGTCCGGCAAGCAGGCGCAGAATATTGCGCTTTACGCCATAGTCGACCGCAACAATGTGAATATCTTTCTTCTTTTCGTGACCATAGCCTTCATTCCATACCCATGGCGTTTCATCCCATTCGGATGTTTGGCCTTCGGTTACATCCTTTGCAAGGTCAAGCCCGACGAGCCCGCTCCACTTGCGAGCGCGTTCTTTCAAAGCCTCGACATCAAAAACGCCGTTCTTGTCATGGGCAATCACCGCATTGGTAAGGCCGTTTTCGCGAATAAACGAGGTTAATGCCCGTGTATCAATGCCGCAAAGAGCGATGATGCCACGCTGGGTGAGCCATTTGTCAAGACCTTCTGCAGCGCGATAATTCGAGGGGTGGGTAATATCGGCTTTGAAAATAGCACCCACAGCACCATGGCGCTGTGCCGGTGTCAGATCTTCTATATCTTCGGCATTGGCGCCGACATTACCGATATGCGGGAAAGTAAATGTTACAATCTGGCCGGTATAGGAAGGATCGGTGAGGATTTCCTCATATCCGGTCATTGCAGTGTTGAAGCAGACTTCCGCTTCAATGGAACCTGTTCTACCCAAACCTTTACCTTCAATGACGGTTCCGTCTGCTAATACCAAAAGCGCAGTGGGTTTTGTGGTGCCCCAAGGTAAAGTCGTTTTTGTTGTATTAGTCATCGCTCACTCTCAATTAAACGTTGGTTTAAAACGGCGCGTTTATTGTTCGCACTAAAAAGCCGCAAGCAAATGGCATCTGCTGGGCGTTCGAGTTTTCCAATCTTCGGCTAAGGTTTGTGATATAGGAGCTTTGCTCGGCAAGGTAAAGAGCAATAGAAGTCTTTTTCATGGCTTTTTCCATTATTTTTAATGCTTTCCATTGCATGAACGACAGCGATTTTGTAGACCAAGACAAATTTCCACAGGAGGGAACAGAACCATGTTGCGTGATGACATTAACAATGCGTTGAAAACTGCTATGAAGGAACATGATAAAGCCCGCCTTTCAACCCTTCGTCTTATCAATGCAGCCGTCAAAGACCGCGATATTGCCAATCGTGGCGAGGGAAAGCCCGCCGTTGATGACGCTGAATTGCAGTCCATTCTCGCCAAAATGATAAAGCAACGTGAGGAATCGGTTAAACTTTATAACGAAGGTGGACGGCCGGAACTGGCAAAAGCCGAAAGTGACGAAATCAATGTTATTCGCGAATTTTTGCCCCGCCAATTGGACGATAGCGAAGTTGATAAGGCAATTTCCGAGGCACTGGAGGCCACAAGCGCAGAAAGCCTGCGTGATATGGGCAAGGTCATGGCCTGGCTGAAAGAACGCTATAACGGGCAGATGGATTTTGCAAAAGCCGGTAGCGCCATTCGTGAAAAACTGAAATAAGGTCGAAGGTTTATCTTCCGTTTCGGGAACAACCGGAATTTTCAAACCGGTACTTTTTAAACAAGCACTTTGGCATAAAAAGCGCATGGGTATAGAAAGCATTTTTGTCAAAATTCACTTTGAAAGCACTTGAAATTCGCTTTGAAAGCATAAAGGCACCCTGAACGGGTGCCTTTTATGTTTTATGATTTTGGCAAACTATTTGTTCACCTCGAAACGGCGTTTGCGAAACGGGATTTACGAAACGGGGTTTGATTTCGTGAAACTTTACGAACGGATCAACCGGCCAAGCCAGATAAGAATGCAGGCCCCGATAAAGCCGGAAATCAAATATCCGAAACCACCGGCAAAAGTCACACCGAAAAGGCTGAACAAGAAACTCGCCAGTGACGCGCCGACAATGCCGAGAATGATATTCACAATAAGGCCGGTATTACTTTTCATAAAAGTTTTGGCTGCCCAACCGGCCAACCCGCCAATAATGATGGCGGCAATCCAACCCACACTTGCGTCGTGCATAAATGTCTCCTTTAATACGAGCAAATTTTATTAAAAAAGGTTAGGGCGGGCTTCCTCTTCTTCAAGTGGCAGGAAAATATCATCATTCATTTTCCATGATTGTCAGCTTCCATGATTGGCAGAAAAATATGTGCCGATTTTCGGTCAAAGCCGATGCGATCGCTGTGAGTCACAAAGTCTGTTTTATTCGACCTTGAATTGTCATGGCATTATGGCCGATAAAAGCGATATAGCCTTTTTCGTTCAGCTTTGGTTTTAAACTTTTATCGACTGTTCAAGGTGGTCTATTTGCGTTATCCGCTCGATTTGTGTCCGGTTTTTCAATGACATGTGAAACAGATGGCATTTTAAAACAAATGCTTAACCCTCTTTTCAGGCGAGGTGTTGGATTCGGCTGCAAGAATGGTTAAATTAATAAAACCGGAACCGGAGACTACGAGAAGTAATGCGTTTTTCACCCGATTTTCTCGACGAGATACGTGCGCGCCTGCCAATTTCAACCGTGGTAGGCCAAAGGGTGAATTTTGACCCTAAAAAAAGCAATGTTTCGCGCGGCGATTTTTGGGGTTGTTGTCCTTTCCATGGTGAAAAAACACCAAGCTTCCATTGCGAAGACCGAAAAGGCCGTTACCATTGTTTCGGCTGCGGAGCGAGCGGTGATATTTTTACTTTTGTCACCGAGATTGATGGCATTCCTTTTCCGGAAGCGGTCGAGCGGCTTGCCAATCAGGCCGGTGTTCAAATGCCGGTGCGCGACAAGGACACCGAGCGACAGGAAAAGATCAAAAAAGATCTTTATGATGTCATGAATATTGCGTCTGCCTTTTTCCAAAGCAAGTTGAAA
This sequence comes from Bartonella sp. P0282, assembly GCF_048452985.1. Lineage (NCBI taxonomy): Bacteria > Pseudomonadati > Pseudomonadota > Alphaproteobacteria > Hyphomicrobiales > Bartonellaceae > Bartonella > Bartonella sp. P0282. The sequence goes on along the minus strand of NZ_WTFO01000003.1, from coordinate 32,574 downwards.
TCGCAGGAGGGAAGCCTCGCCCGTAGCTATCTTGAAGGGCGGCAAATGCCGCAAGCAATGATTGATCGTTTTCATATCGGTTTTTCGCCGGATTCGCGCAATGCCTTGAAGGATGCACTCATTGCCAGGGATATTTCATTAAAACAGATGGAAGATTGCGGGCTGGTTGTTGCTGGTGAAGATAACACGCCACCTTATGACCGGTTCAGAAACCGCATCATGTTTCCTATTGCCGATTTGCGTGGACGCATTGTCGCTTTCGGCGGGCGGGCAATGGACAAGAATGTACGGGCAAAATATTTGAATAGTCCGGAAACGGTGCTCTTCCATAAAGGTAAAATGCTTTATAATGCCGCCACTGCCCGAAAGGCTGCACAGCCGAAAGCGCAAGAAAGCGCAAAGCCTGTCTATGTTGTCGAAGGTTATATGGATGTGATTGCCATGGCAAAGGCCGGAATTGACACGGCCGTCGCCCCGCTTGGCACAGCTTTGACCGAAGACCAGATAGCGCTTTTATGGCGCATGACACCCGATCCGGTCTTCTGTTTTGATGGTGACGAGGCAGGTATCCACGCGGCTTTTCGCGCCGCAGAACGCATTTTGCCGGTTTTGAAAGCCGGTGTTTCTGCCCGTTTTATTCTGCCCCCCGATGGCAAAGACCCCGATGATATTGTAAAGGCGGGCGGGGCAGACAGTTTGAAAGTCGAGCTATCAAAAACCATCCCGCTTTCCGAATTGTTGTGGCGCAGATACACGTTCGGCCAAACATTTGAAACACCGGAAGCGCGCGCGGCTCTCGAGCGGGAGATCAAGTCGGTCATTTTCACGATCAAGGATGAAAGTTTACGTCATTATTATTTGCAGGACTTGCGTGAACGTTTGCGCAATCTGTTTCGCCCTGCTTTTTTCAAAAATAATGGCAAGAATTATCGTGGTAACCGGAACTTGAACACTATTGGCGGCGGGCCAAGTGCAAGTTTGGCCAATTCCAATCTTGTCAAAAATTCGGCAAGTTTCATTCCGCTCAGGGAAGCGGCGATTCTGATGACTTTGGCTTCCCATCCCGAACTCTGGTATGAAGACTTTGAAACCTTGGCCAAGCTTGAATTGCAAAATCCTGCTTTAATCGGCCTTCATCGTGCAATGCTTGAAATTATGGGCGAGTGGCAGCCTGATGATGCCGATGCGATGATGAAGCTTTTGAAACAAAAAGGTCAGGGGCAAATTCTTGGCCAGATCCACGATGTATTGAAGAAGCTCGGCTTCCGCTGCGCTTTTGCCGAAGCACCTATCGAAGATGCCAGAGAAGCCTTAAAGCAGGCTGTCTACTTGCATCTGCGCGCGCATAACCTACATAAGAGGTTACGAGACATCGAAGCCGAATTATTGGAAAAATCGGATAGCGGGATGTTTTCCCTGCTCGGTGATGTAAAATCAGAACTTGAAAAAACCGAAGCTGTCGAAGCTTTGATTGATGGTTTTGGACGATGGAAAGAAGACGAATCAGAACAGAATGAGTCGGAAAAATAATAAATGATTCGCTTTTTGTCCGCGAATCAGCCACGAAAGCCCAGTTGTGCTATAATAGGCTGGAAAAATATCTGTTTAGAGTATCAGAGTGAGGTTAATGAGGCGGGGAACTTATCTTTTAATGACGATATGGCACGGGTGCAAGTGCTATGGTATTTTGGAACATTTCTGGAAGATCGGTGTTGAAGAAAAATCAGGCAGGATTTTTGCAATCTCTTGAAAAGAAAATCTCCTACATTAATCTTTTTTAAAAAAATGGCGGCTTTAAAAGTTTTTCAATTGAAAGATAGGCCGCCGAATTTGCGGGCAAGTTGGCCAGAGATAACGGCTGTAAGTGAAGAATGAGTAGAAAGTTGCAAAACACAATTCTTGAATGTGCGATGTGACCGAGCGGAGTTAACACGGAATGGCAACAAAGGTAAAACAGACAGAAAATGCAGAGACCGAGCGCGAGGTTAGCGGCGATGGTCCTCTTTTGGATCTGTCCGATGATGTCGTAAAGAAAATGATCAAGGCTGCGAAAAAACGCGGTTTTGTGACAATGGACGAATTGAACGCTGTTCTTCCTTCAGAAGAGGTAACTTCCGAGCAGATCGAAGACACAATGGCCATGTTGTCTGACATGGGTATCAATGTTGTGGAAGACGACGAAGAGGCCGAAGCCGAATCCGGTTCCGAAGAGGAAGAAACATCCGAAGGCGGCGAACTGGTGGAAGCTGGCGGTCGGGCGCTTGCAACAACATCAAAACGTGACCAGAACGACCGGACAGATGATCCGGTTCGCATGTATTTGCGTGAAATGGGTGCTGTCGAACTTCTTTCTCGCGAAGGCGAAATAGCGATAGCCAAACGTATCGAGGCCGGTCGCGAGACAATGATTGCTGGCTTGTGCGAAAGCCCGCTTACTTTTCAGGCGCTTATTATCTGGCGTGAAGAACTCAATGAACAACGCATTCTCTTACGCGAGATTATCGACCTTGAAACCACTTATGCAGGACCTGAAGCAAGACAGGCACCGGTCATCGAACATATCGAAGACTTGAAGCCCAAGGAAGAAGCTCCCAAGCGTGTGGCTCACGATGACGATGATATAACCGATGTTGGCGGGGAAACCATCGAGCCGGATGAAGATGACGAGGATGACGACGAAAACAATCTGTCGCTTGCAGCGATGGAAAACGAACTTCGTCCCCAAGTTATGGAAACTTTGGACTTCATCGCCGATACTTATGTAAAATTGCGTAAATTGCAGGATCAGCATGTTGAAAGCAGTCTCGCCGACCATGATGAAGGCGCGCTGTCTCCTGCGCAAAAGAAAAAATACAAACAGCTCAAGGATGATCTGGTCAAAGCTGTCAAATCATTGTCGCTTAACCAGAACCGTATCGAAGCGCTGGTTGAACAGCTCTATGACATCAACAAACGTTTGGTAAAAAGCGAAGGCAAGCTGAAGCGCCTTGCCGATTCTTACGGCGTACGCCACGAAGAATTCCTGAAACAATATCAGGGGCGTGAAATGGATGCCGATTGGGTTAATTATATTTCCACATTGCCCGGTCATGGCTGGAAGGAATTTGCCACAAGGGAAGCCAAAACCATTCAGGAATTGCGCAGCGAAATTCAGATGTTGGCGCAAGAAACAGCAATTTCGATCGGCGAATTTCGCCGTATTGTCAATCAGGTCCAGAAGGGCGAGCGCGAAGCTGCTATTGCCAAAAAGGAAATGGTGGAAGCCAATTTGCGTCTCGTTATTTCGATTGCCAAGAAATATACCAATCGCGGTTTGCAATTTCTTGACCTTATTCAGGAAGGCAATATCGGCTTGATGAAAGCTGTCGATAAATTTGAATATCGCCGTGGTTACAAATTTTCCACTTATGCAACATGGTGGATCCGTCAGGCCATTACCCGTTCGATTGCCGATCAGGCTCGTACAATCCGTATTCCGGTTCATATGATCGAAACGATCAACAAAATCGTGCGCACTTCACGCCAGATGTTGCATGAAATCGGGCGTGAACCAACACCGGAAGAATTGTCGGAAAAACTCGCTATGCCACTTGAAAAAGTGCGCAAGGTTCTGAAAATTGCCAAAGAGCCGATTTCTCTTGAAACGCCCGTTGGTGACGAAGAAGATTCACATTTGGGCGATTTTATCGAAGACAAGAATGCGCTATTGCCAATTGATGCAGCCATTCAGGCGAATTTGCGCGATACGACCACACGTGTTCTTGCCTCTCTCACCCCTCGTGAGGAACGCGTTTTGCGTATGCGTTTCGGTATCGGCATGAATACAGATCATACTTTAGAAGAGGTCGGACAACAGTTTTCGGTTACCCGTGAACGTATCCGCCAGATCGAAGCAAAAGCATTGCGCAAGCTCAAACATCCGAGCCGTTCACGCAAGTTGAGAAGTTTTCTCGATTCATAAGATTTATGCAAAAGGCGCGAAATCTTGCGGTTTCGCGCCTTTTCGTTTTTCAAGCAAGGACAAACCATGTCATTTTTGCAGAGGCTTTTTGGCAAATCTCCACGCGCTTCAACTGAAAACGCAGAAATCGACGGCGGCCAGACAGAATATAAAGGCTTTATCATTTCCGCGACGCCTTACAAAAATGAAGGCCAGCTCCAGAGTTGTGGCGTTATTTCAAAAACCGTCAATGGCGAGACCAAGAGCTACCGCTTCATCCGTGCCGACCGTTTTACCAATCTCGATGATGCCATCGCCATGATTCATATCAAAGGCCGCCAGATTATTGACGAGCAGGGCGAGCGTATTTTTGAATAATAGCCGGTTTTCGGTATTTGCAACAGCGCGCATTTGTCGTGAACCGAAAAGCCCGCACCGTTTCCGGCCTGTTACGGCAACAAGCTTTGAACGAAAGCCGGATGAAAGAATTGAGCATGGACAATCTTCCATTCTATAAAACGAAATCGTTGGAGCAAATGACTCCTGAAGAATGGGAAAGTCTCTGCGATGGTTGCGGGCTGTGTTGTTTGCAAAAGCTGGAAGATGAAGATAGCGGCGAAATTTTTGTCACCGCTGTCGCTTGCCGTTTGCTTGACGCGAAAACCTGCCAATGTAGTGATTATCAAAATCGCAAGTCCATTGTTCCCGATTGCCTTTATCTTGACATCGAAATGGTGCGCTCGGTGCGCTGGTTACCGGAAACTTGCGCCTATAAGCTGGTTGATGAAGGAAAAGACCTGCCGTCATGGCATCACCTTGTTTCGCATAATCGGGAAAGCGTGCACCAAGCCCATATTTCCGCTCGCGATAAAATTCTCGCTCATGAAGACGACCTTATCTCGGACGAAGATTATCTTGATTACATCATCGGCCCGATTAACGGCTGACGTTCAAGGATTTTGAGACACTTGTTCCGTTTGCCTGTTGGAATAGGTATTTTGAAGAAACGCGGGAGATATAATGTAAAATCGTGTTTCCAGATAAACGGCAACAATCGGAAGTTACAGTGAGCATTTGTTAAGGCCGTGACAAATCAAATGTGACAGAATTTTCGTGTCAAAAACCGAAGCTTTCCCAAATCGACCCAATTGAAGCCTTATGAGAATACCCCCCCTTTATCCGAGAACTTCTGCGAATTTTTAAGGAAAGAAAAATCCTTGAAAGTTTATTTGGGCTTGAATGCCACTCCTCTTTATGGTGTGCTTCATAAGTGACGCGTGTTCCTGTCCGGTAAGATTGGTGTGCTCATAGTCTCATGCTTCATAGTCTCTCGCTTGCAAACATCTTACCAAATTGACCGGCGAGACCAAGCCACAGACTAAACCTATGGCCGTTTTCCCGATAAATGCTATGCCGGAAGCTAACCAACGAATAGCAGCACCGGAAGCAGTTCTCATTATTGTTCGATAGCAAATGTCATTGTCACATTGACTTTGTAATCAAGTTCACCGGAAGAAAAATTTGTTTCATTCCGATATGCTGTGGCACTTGCACTCATAAGACGGGGCATCATCATATTGCCTGAATTATCTTCAGCAATGGTAATGACGTTTCCAAGTTTCACATTTGCGCTTTCAGCCAAAGTTTTGGCCTTGGCTATGGCTTCCGCGACAGCTTTTTTCCTTGCATTTGTCAGGTAAGGCTTTGTATCGGCATTGGTAAACGTAATACCGTTTACAGAATTGACACCCAACTTCATCGCTTCATCAAAAATCTTGCCGGCCCTGTTTATATCGCGCACACGCACGCTCAAACTATTGGAAACACGGTAAAGAGGTGTATTTGCCTTTTTGTTTTTTTCTTGTTCCTCGACACGGTAAATAGAAAGCCCCGAAGTCATCAGATCGGCATTTTCGATCCCATCTTTCTTGAAAGCATCAAGAACCTTGTTCATTGTTCCATTATTGGCACTCAATGCAGAATCGGCGGTTTCCCCTTCGGTCTCGACAGCCAGATTGATAATGGCGATATCGGGTTTTGCCTGTTCGTCTCCGCTTGCCTGAACAACAATGACAGGTTCTGTTTTATTCACATTTTGCGCATGAAGAGCAAGCGGCGAAGTGACACACAAAAAGGTAGCACAAGCAGCAATTATTTTGGCGTTGCGGGGGAAAATACGGGACACTGTCATTTACTCCTCATTTTCAATAAGTCTCTGTCTTTTAGATAGAGTTTCAGGGGCAAGATAAAAGCTTGAAGCGCTAAATTTTTCAAAAAGGTGAATAAGTTGACATGGGGGCACTTGTGCTGACGAAAATTTTAGGTTATTGCGGGGCTTCCGTGGGGCCTGTAGCTCAATTGGTTAGAGCCGGCGGCTCATAACCGCTTGGTTGGGGGTTCGAGTCCCTCCGGGCCCACCACTTTCCGTTTATCCCTATAATATCTTGTTTTTATTGTCTTATTTATAAGGCGGGTAGACAGAGATTCATATTTTACCCTGTTTTTATAATTTGCCAGTGGCAAGCGTTTTGCTTGCGCCACTGTAGCCGGTCGCGCGGTTTTGCAGTATTTGACATGAGCTTTTGCAGAAAACCGTTTTTATAAAAAACATTTATCACTTGAATTATTTTCACTACATGCATGGGAGTTGTGGCGCATGTTTTAGTGACTACTTATAAGTGGAAAACGAAGAATAGAATAAAGTGTCGTCGGGGAGTGGTTTTAAAAAAAACATCTCGAACGGCATAATTAAGAAGTCGGCAATACAGCGCTCCTTTGCCTCTTGGGGCATTGTCCGGGCGTTTGTTTGTCGATATGGCTGGTTTATAACAGAATTTCAACGTCTATATCGCTCTGTGGTATTTGTCCAAAGTGGCAAGAATATTTGTTTGTCGGGCATTTTCTCCCGAACTTTTGTAAAAGGGGCTTAATTCAGGCGAACCGGAATTTGTCTGCGTTGACCGATAGTGTGCCAAGCAAAAATATTTGAAAAACCGGCCTCTAAAACTCCGATTATAAAAGCCGGTGACTCTCTTCAGATTTGAAGTCGAAATCCTTGACTCTGCTACCTGATGGGAACATCACATTCCTGCAAAAGGAGTGAGAAGAAGTGAGTGAAGTTAGACAAAAAGACTATCAACAAGATGAAATTGACCATCTGATTGCAGATTATAATGGTGATGTTAAAACCTTGATTTCAAGGCTTTTGGACGAGCGTCAAATGCTCATCCGCCAAGTTGAAGTTGCTGCCTGTGCCATGTCTTTCGGTTACGGGCGCGGTTGGAAACCGAAAATTCCTGTAAAATGAGTCTTTAGTGTTTGCCCCTTTTCCGTTGCGGTGCATTTCATTTAAAGCCGCAAATTCTTTTTTAAATTTCGGGGTCAGTTTATAAAAAAGCGCGATGTCTAAATTCATTAGACTCGCGCTTTTTTAGATTTTCATGTTTGAAGTTGCCATCAAACAAATTTTAAATCCGGAGTGATTTTGCGGAAATGATAACCGGAAATCCGTTTGTTTTGATGTTCGATATAGCCTCATTGAATTTCACCGGATTTTCAATGTCCCCGGCATTTGCTATAGGCAATCGGAACCGGATTTTTTAAAAAAATATATCCGTCGCGAGAAAATTTTCGTATTTTCGTTATCGACAGAGCGTGAAGACGGGCATTCCAACGGAAAAACAAAACTTGCTTTCTTTCAGAATGTTCTGGAAAGAAAAATGGCGCAGAAATATGGGGCTCAGTCAAAACCGGCAACGACAATCAATTCGGCAATAATAAAGTTTCCCGCTTCAGCGGTTAAAACCGCGTTTTAAAGCTGTTCTATTGTTCATATTTTTCGGCGCGGACGCTTTTAGCAGTTTTGATAACAAGATCGGGAATTTGCGGATGCCGCAAGATGATAACGCGATGGCGATCATTCTGTGGAATGCGGTGAAATTATCGTTATACAAACGATCTATTGAACAGCACCGTCCTTGCTCTTTATCAAAAATACCCATACCATAACTTTAAAATGGCCATAGTTTTTAAACAGCCATAGTTTTTTAACGGCTTGGCTTTTTCGTCAAAAGCTTGACAATATGCGAGGGGAGCCGCGAGCCGACGGATTCAGGAGGAATAAGAATGAAATTATCGGATAATGGTCTTTTGAAAGACAAATGCCTGATTGATGGCAAATGGCTTTCTGCAAAAAGTAATGAAACAATTGCCGTTACCAATCCCGCAGATGGTACAGCCGTTGGAAGTGTCCCTTCACTTTCGGCTTCGGAAGTTGACAAAGTCATCGAGGCTTCAAATGCTGCACTTGAACAATGGCGTGTGAAGACCGCTTCCGAACGATCGAAGATTTTGCGCAAATGGTTTGATCTTATGATTGCCAATGCAGATGATCTTGCAATGATTATGACCAGCGAACAGGGTAAGCCGCTAAAAGAAGCGCGCGGCGAAATCATCTATGCTGCTTCCTTTGTAGAATGGTTCGCAGAAGAGGCCAAGCGCACTTATGGCGATACCATTCCCTCGCCCCAGGCGAAACAACGTATTACCGTTATCAAACAGCCTGTCGGTGTAACCGCTGCAATTACACCGTGGAATTTTCCTGCGGCCATGATTACGCGCAAGGCTGCGCCTGCACTTGCTGCGGGTTGCACGATGATTGTGCGGCCTGCAAGTTTAACGCCGCTCACCGCGCTTGCATTGGGCGAACTTGCAAATCGTGCAGGGATACCTGCTGGAGTTTTGCAAATTATTACGGGTAAATCTTCGACGATCGGTAAAGTGTTGACAGATAGCAATGTGGTACGAAAACTGTCCTTTACCGGTTCGACAGAAGTCGGGCGGACACTCATGGCCGAATGTGCACCGACGATCAAGCGTATTTCGCTGGAACTAGGCGGTAATGCACCTTTCATAGTATTTGATGATGCGGATCTTGATGAAGCGGTTAAAGGAGCAATTGCATCGAAATATCGCAATGCCGGACAAACCTGTGTTTGTGCCAACCGTCTTCTTGTTCAGGAAGGCATTTATGACGCCTTTACCAAAAAACTTGAACAGGCAGTCAAAGCTTTGAAAATTGGAGACGGACGCAAATCCGATACCGATATAGGGCCAATGATTGAAGAAAGTGCCTTGGACAAAGTTGAGGCGCACATTGCCGACGCTGTAAAGAAAGGCGGTAAGCTTGTTTGTGGTGGTAAAAGACTTGGTGGCCTTTTTATAGAACCTGCAATTGTAACCGGAGTTACGCAGGATATGCGCTTTGCCCATGAAGAAACGTTCGGACCGGTTGCACCTTTGTTCAAATTCAAAACGGAAGATGAAGCCATCAATATGGCGAATGATACAATTTTTGGTCTTGCCGCCTATTTTTATACCCGCGATTTCAGCCGTGCGGTCAGGGTAAGCGAAGCTCTCGAATATGGAATGGTCGGCCATAATACCGGTTTGATTTCCAACGAAGTCGCTCCCTTTGGTGGTGTCAAACAGTCGGGCCTCGGACGTGAAGGGTCAAAATACGGCATAGAAGAATATCTGGAAGTCAAATACATATGCAGTGCTCTTTGATGATCGTCGCCTGTGTTCAGGAGAAGTGATAAAGCCGATGAAAAAGCCGCAAGTTTAAACTTGCGGCTAAAGCTGAAAAAACAAGTTTCAACACCATCTTGAAGATGGAAGAGGAGGGAATATGCAAGAGTTCACTTTTGACGCCGTGCCGTCAATCACCGTCAAGTGGGGCGGTGCGCAGCAATTGGGAGAATTTGTTGAACAATATTATGAAGAGCGGAAGGTGCTTATTGTCACCGATGGCAGTCTTCATAAAGCAGGCCTTCTTGAAAAACCGAAGTTATCTTTGGAAAAGGCCGGTTTCAAAGTTGCTGTGTTTGACAAAGTGGTTGCCGATCCGCCGGAAAATATTGTGCTTGAATGCGTAGAAAAAGCAAAAGCGGCAGGAATTAACATTGTTATCGGTTTGGGTGGCGGATCATCTATGGACGTTGCCAAGCTCTCGGCTGTGCTTATCCGTTCGGATCAGAAATTGCAGGATCTTTATGGCATTGGCAAAGTAAAGGGTAGCCGTTTGCCACTTATTCAGATACCGACGACGTCCGGTACCGGTTCGGAATCTACCAATATTACGATTTTGACAACCGGCGAAACAACCAAGATGGGTGTTGTTGCCAATCAGCTTTATGCCGATAGAGTTCTTCTGGATGGCGAATTGACAGTCGGTCTGCCAAAATTGCAAACCGCTGCTACCGGTATCGACGCGATGGTTCATGCTATTGAAGCCTATACCGGAAAATTGAAAAAGAACCCGCTTTCCGATGCTTTTGCCCGCGAAGCACTAAGATTGTTGTCGGCAAATATCGTAACTGCTTGCAATGACGGACATAATAAAGAAGCTCGTCAGGCAATGCTGCTTGGAGCAAATCTGGCCGGGCAGGCTTTTGCAAATTCGCCGGTCGGCGCAGTTCATGCTTTGGCCTATCCGTTGGGTGGCCATTACCATTTGCCGCATGGCCTTACCAATGCACTCATGCTCGGTCCGGTTTTACGGTTTAATATGAAAGCGGCTGCCCATCTTTATGCGGAGCTTGGTGATGTTGTTGGTACTCATGCAAAAGGCACTGAAATAGAACGCTCCAAAGCTTTTGTCGAATTCATGGAAAAATTGATGAGGGAAACCGGTGCACCACGCCATTTAAAGGAAGTGGGCGTGACAGATAACAGTTTGGCATTGCTGGCAAACGACGCCATGAAGCAAACAAGATTGCTTGTCAACAATCCCGTCGAGGTGACAGAAGCCGATGCACTCGAACTTTATCGGCAAGCGTTCTGATTAACGCTTTTTTTGAGACACGTTGAATTGGTTCCATAACCCGTCAAAAACGGGTTATGGTTTTTTTACGCTTGAACTTTAATGGATGGTGAACCCGAATTTATTTTCCGTTTCTACCTTTGTGAAGCGAGCTTTCCTCGATCATTTTCGCATCAAAAAATTGGTGTTTCACCGGTGTTTCAGCTCAAACCCGATTCAAGCTTAATCGTTGAAAAGATTTATTTGAAACGCCGGTTTTACGTTCTTGCCGCCGGCTGTTCTTTAACGCTCATATTGTCTTTGTTTCTCTGTATCGTGTTTTAAGCCGTCCGGTGAAAGGAAAATATATGGCCTGAAGGAAAGGAAAAAACCGTTTTAACAAGCACAATATAGGCTTCGGACAAATGGAAATGATGGGGCAGGGGAAATATGATGGGGCAGGGGAAGGGAAAATTGGTTTTCAGCCTGATGCAAAGCGAAAGACCTACAATAAGAAAGAGACAATGGCGAAAAAGGAAGAGGGAATGAATAAACAAGGCGGGAATGGACGATTGAAGCGAAAGAACCGGCAACGAATAAAACAGGGGGAAATCAGGTTAGTGAATGGTTGAAGAGGTTCTAAAGGATAATGAAAATGTGTGGGGGAAACAGAAGCACGGGCGAGGGGCAAAGATAAATTGAAGCGCTGTTAATGCCTTTGAGAGATGAAGCGTGAATTTCGGGTGGATGTGCAGGCAAGAAAAACCGACAGAAAAAACCGAACCATAAAAACCGAGCCAGAAAAAACGGATAAGAAAAACGGATAAGAAAAACGGGCAAGAAAAAACGGGCAAGAAAAAAGGACAAGAAAAACGGGCAACAAAGCGGAAGCATGTTGTTGTTCCGCTTATATTATTGCCCGTTTTTTTTAAACCGGATTAAAAAATGTTCTTAACCGAAGAGCCGCACGACCGGTTTCGGTGACAGCTTGGCTACCGGTTCCAGTAACAGCCGGATTACCGGCTGATGGATTCGAGTGTGCGGCCTCGCGTTTCTTCCCCTAAAACGATGATGACAATCGCAACCGCAATGAGTACTCCGGTGAACATTATGAACACACTGGAAAATGCGGCTGCACCTGCTGTCATCATGTGGGTGACGACCATCGGGGCAACAATGCCGCCAATCCGGCCGATGGCGGAAGCCCAACCGGAACCGAAAGCGCGGATATTGGCCGGATATTGTTCGGGCGTATATGAATATAGAACACCCCACGCACCGAGGTTGAAAAACGACAACAAGCAGCCCCACAAAATGATGAGGCCATCCGATGACGCCTGTCCGAAGAAATAAGCGCATATTGCACAAGCAGCGATAAAGCCGGACAAAGTAGCCTTGCGACCGAGTTTTTCAATCAACCAGGCTGCTGCCATATAGCCGGGAAGCTGTGCCAGAATAAGGATCAATGTGTATTTGGATGATTTGACTATGCTGAAGCCGTGTTGTTCCAAAAGGCTGGGGAGCCATGTGAAAATACCGTAATAGGAATAGACAATGCCGAACCATATGAGCCATAGCATGATCGTGCGTCTGGCAAGACCGCTTGACCACAATTGCGTGAAAGAGACGTTGTGCTTTTCGGCAACGGGGGCGACTTCGATTTTTTCCACCACCGGAATGCCTGCTTCTTTTTCGAGTTGGCATACGATTTTATGAGCTTCCTCAATGCGCCCGCGATTAATGAGATAGGGAATGGATTCGGGAATTTTGCGCCAGATATAGAACACATAGAGTGCCGGTATGCCGCAAATGATGAAGGCTATTTGCCAACCGTAAGACGGGATAACAAAAAAGGCGATAAGCGCAGCCAACAGCCAGCCCACCCCCCAGAAACTTTCCAACAAAACGATGAAGCGTCCCCGTACGCGTGCCGGAACATATTCACTGACGAGACTGACCGCAACCGGCAATTGCCCGCCGAGACCGAAGCCGACAACGAACCGGAACACCAGTAGCCATGTCAGATCGGGTGCAAGACCGCATAAGGCGGTCGCAATACTATAAACAACAAGTGTTGCTGCAAAAACTGTCTTTCGACCAATTCGGTCGGCTATGCCACCGGCCAATACGGCACCGATGGCCATTCCGACAAATCCTATACTGACAACCCACGCCTTTTCCGGCGCTGCCAACTGCCAGCTTTGCGATAAACGCGGCATGATAAATGCGATAAGGCCGGTATCCATAGCATCGAACATCCAGCCTAAACCGGTTACCAGCAATAATCTGTAATGAAAACGCCCCAGTGGTAGACGCTGTACGCGCGAAATCAGATCCATTATATCCTCTTCCCAGTTGAAGTTTTGAAGTGTAATTTTCAAAGAAACAATTTATTATAATATTGTAAAAATTTGTAAACACTATTTTTATATCAATTTTTATTTATTGAATTAAATTTATAATAATTATAAATAAGTAAAACGAATAAACCCCAAGTTAAAAAAATATTTTTATTTGGAACTGTGTTCAATAATCTCGACCGGTAAGCAAAAATGAACGAACCTGAGACATGAACCAGTTCTCCTGACCGAAGTGGCGTAATACTATAAGTGATAATAACATCTAATGGAAGACGAAAATTGAATACAATAGCGGTAGAAAAGCAAAATTGGAGAAAACCGTTAGGAACATAATAAATCTGTAGAAACAAGCGCGAAAATCGGGTCCGTGCGGAGCGCTCGCACAGAATAAAAAGGCCGATATATCAATACGATAAAGGTAGGACAAAAATCGGAAAAGCGGAAACGCCAGAAAACAGATATGAACGCGCCGAATGAATACCTAATGGCGAATGAATATCTGAAATTTATCGAAGGATAAACAAATCTTGGTGAAAACGGAGAGACACGAAAACAAAAGTTTAGCCATTCACGATCAAAATAACGCCTTCGCAAGCGGTTAAGCGGGCGAGTATGACGATCAATGATAAGCAGGGGGCCGCGCTCATTAATGATAATTCGGTGAGCGAGTTAATAAAGTAAAGCCGGTGAGCGAGACCTATCATAAAAATTAAAAGCAGAATCGAACAAACGGAACTGCGGGGAAGTTTTCCGAAAGCCTGAAGAAACTTTAGTGGTGGTTGGCAAGCTCCATTACCGTCGTCGGTGGCAAAATAGGCACGAATGAACCTATTTTAATAGGCGCGAATGAACATATTTCATTTTAAAAAAGAATGGGCGCCGAAAACTGAAACTCGACTGTTGGCAAAAAGTGGAGAGAAATAAATGCGGGCGCTAAAAATTCATGCGTCAAGTCAATCATGAAAGTCGTAAACAAGTTTCGTATTTGATAATGAAAAAACGGGGTGAAGCCCTGAATATTCCATTAAAAGTTCATGCTCTTTCAAGCAATGAGGTTTGTGTTTTTGATTTTTGCACATTGCCTGAAGCTTGAGTGGCTTCAATTGAAGCTGCGGGCATTTCTTATAAGAAGCTCGCACTCGTTATAAAGTTAAAAATAAAACGCAGGGTAAAGCTCAGGATAAAGCGCATGATAAAGCGCAGGGTAAAGCTCAGGGTAGAGTGAAGGCCGTCTATATTGCTTCTCCGGTTAATGTTCAAAGCAAGTTGAGCCAACAAAACGGCAGATTTCAAAAAACGGGTTATGACGAGGGAAAGCCGGAAATTCTATTATAGAGGAAATTCCCAACCCGATAGCGCAAAATTTGGCACTATTGATCGACCGTTAAACAAAGAAATTTCGTTTGCTATCATGTGCAAAATTCGCCAACTTTTTGCCAGAGCATCGGCTTTCCATTCATTCGAGAAAAGCAATTCACGGGAAAGCCGCTGAACCGGACGGGACACAAGTCAACGTATCTCGACCGGCACAGTCAAAGAACTGTTCCAACTCTTAGGCTGGGTCAGGATAGGACTTGATTTCCTTCTTTTTGCCAGAGCATCGGCTTTCCATATCATTCGATAAAAGCAATTCACGGGAAAACCGCTGAACCGGACGGGGCACAAGTCAACGTATCTCGACCGGCACAGTCAAAGAACTGTTCCAACTCTTAGGCTGGGTCGGGATAGGACTTGATTTCTTTCTTTTTGCCAGAGCATCGGCTTTCCATTCATTCGATAAAAGCAATTCACGGGAAAGCCGCTGAACCGGACGGGGCACAAGTCAACGTACCTCGACCGGCACAGTCAAAGAACTGTTCCAACCTTCAGGCGGGGTCGGGATAGGACTTGATTTCTTTCTTTTTGCCAGGGGCTCGGCTTTCCATATCATTCGAGAAAAGCAATTCACGGGAAAGCCGCTGAACCGGACGGGACACAAGTCAACGTACCTCGACCGGCACAGTCAAAGAACTGTTCCAACCTTCAGGCGGGGTCGGGATAGGACTTGATTTCTTTCTTTTTGCCAGGGGCTCGGCTTTCCATATCATTCGAGAAAAGCAATTCACGGGAAAGCCGCTGAACCGGACGGGACACAAGTCAACGTACCTCGACCGGCACAGTCAAAGAACTGTTCCAACCTTCAGGCGGGGTCGGGATAGGACTTGATTTCTTGACAATTTGCAGTGCCAGATCATCAATTGTCGCATCGCCAGATGAACGCGACGTGTGTGCGCTTGTAATATTGCCCTTCTGGTCAAAGTTAAAAGTGACATAGGTTGTCGAACGACTGTTGGTTGTAGGTTTTTTTGTGCGCGCAGCAATCAGCGCAATACGGCGTTGAACTTTGTTTTGCCACGATGAAACAAGTCTGCCATTACCGCCAAACACACGGTTTGTTGTCGGGGCTGCATAGGTCGGGCCTCTTTTTGCAACAATTTCCGGCCCCGATGCTTTTTGCGTTACATCACCCCTTTTGACATCTTTTTTCGGCTCTACTTTACGGGCTTCCACTTTCGGTTTTTTGACTTCTTTTTTCGGTTCGGGTTTCTTAACCTCTTCAACCATTTCCGATTTTTGTGGTTCAGGCTCCGGTTGCGGCTTTTCCTCTTCCTGCTTCGGCTCTTCTTTTTCTTCTTCCTGATCTTGAACCATTTCTTCTTTGATAACTTCGGAAATCGTTTCTACATCGGGAGCCGTTGCTTCTTCGGCAAATTCCAGCATGATGCCTTCTGCACCACCCCTTACAACATTCGGGTCGCCACGCATTGTACTTGCCCAATAGCCTAATCCTGCATAAACGGCGAGAACGAAAATGGTTGCCCCCAACCACAGCGGCAGATTATTGGGTTCGTCTATCTCTAAATTGGTCATTTATACGCTACAACTCGAAAGCTCGAAGGGTGATTGTTTCAAGCCCGAACTGTCCTATCGTTCAAGAAAGCAAAACTGTTATTCCTCATTCCGGTTTTTTCATAGTTGAATTGCCGGAATGACCAATCAACCCGTTTATTCATCATTTCAATCCCGAACCACTATCGGACATTCTGTCCTTCCCGAAGGTGGCTCTCGTTCAAAAGTGTGACTCCTTGAAAGCCAAGTGCGACGACTCCCGTGTTTCAAAACAAAGCGCAAAACAAAAAGCCTTTGCCCTTTTGCCTTTAACAATGAAGCTCTGTCAGTTTTGCTCCAACCAGATAAAACAACTCAGGTTCAATCCATGTTTTTTAAAAGTTACCTTAAGCCCACGGTTGAAATCCATGCGTTCAGGGATAACCGGAAAATACATGATATTTTTAATCAACTTAAATATTTTGTAATCCTTGTCAAGCGGTTTTGTCTTCGGAATTGACACGGAAAGGCTGGTAGAAACGGCATTTGTGCCATGTGTCCGGCACAAAAACCGCCCCTTACAACCTTGAAATCACTTTTTTAAAAGCGGAAAAAGGAAAAAATTTCCCGAGCCGCCAGGAAATCTCCTCCGACTCGCTGTGGAAAACAGGCTATTTCACGGCGCGATAAAGCAGCATTTGTAAAATCTGTTTGGGAAGGATTTAGTCTGCGCGGTGTTTTTCAACAAATTCCAAAACCGTACCGGCTGCATGATCGGGTGCGATAACAATATTTTTGTTATTTTCCTGTTGAAATGTGATTCCGTTTTCTTCAAGCACATGTTTGGCCGTGCCAATATCTTTTACATAAATAGACAGTCCGGCATAAGCGTGGCGTGCAACTTTTTCCACCTTGAAGGACGGAAAAAGGCGTTTATAGGTTTCCTCTGTCAGGACACGAATGGTGGCTGAATTTTTTCCGGTTGTAACGATAAATTCGCGAGCCTCCTTCTTTACGCTTCCGTCTCTGAAAAGACGTGCATAGCGTTGTGCAATCTCTTCCGGTTCAGAGGCAAGTAAAGTAACCGATTTAAGGCCGATGGCGCTGTTCTTGTGTGTCATCAATTCAGAACGCCAAACCATATCGCGGGTCTTTTGTTCACACATGAACACTTGCCCATTGGGCACTTCGTTTTGCTCGAAAGCAATTGTCGAAAATGCGGCTCTCCCTGTTTTTCCATCAGGCAGCTTTAGCGGTCTGGAAAAACTTTGCACATCCGTCACATCGAAACCCAATTCGGCAAGACTTTTTTTCGCGTTAACTGCATTCGCGATACGTCCGGCTATGGCGTAAAGTCCTTCGCCATATGTTTCAAGGTTATATTTCTTGTCGCGATTGGCCGGAGTTTCTTCGACGATGCCTAAAAGTTCAAAATAATCTTCCGCAAACATCACGGTATAATTGGCTGTTCCTCGTTCTTTGCTATGAACACCGCGGGGTGACAAAGTGAATCCCAAACGGCGGAAGCGATCAGCGTTTTTTTCAAGTTCGCTTGCCAATATGAACACATGATCTATGCCCAGAACCGGATGGCGGTTCAAATCGGATATTGATCTATTGACCGGCGTTGATTGTTTTTCTGCTTTCAGACCGGTCGCGGCCCTTGAAGTTTCTGCGGCCCTTGAAGTTTCTGCGGATTTTGAAGTTTCTGCGGCCTTTGAAATTTCTGCGGCCTTTGAATTTTTGTCTGTCTTTGAAGTCTTGATCGGTTGGGACATTGTTTCACCCTGATTGCGCTTGTTTTTAAAAAATATCACGACTCTTGCAAAAACGCCGAGCTAAATATGTGCCGAATAGCGCGGACTTCTGGTAAATTTTCCTCAACACAGGCAGGGTTTTAAAATTTTATATCGTGAAATCTTTATTCTTCGTCAGAATTTCCATGCTCAACCGTTTTTTTAAACTTTGATGAAGTCGCAGCTTCGTCTTATGAGCGCTTTCTCGTGAGAAAAACCGAAGACAATATGGCAAATAGAACAGTATTATAGTGGCATAAAATGGCGAAAGCGCGGAGCCGGTGAATGGGGATGCGCGCCCGTTTCAGGAAGTAGAATTGATGATAACGCGGGTTATTTGCCGATTGGAAACTTTTCCATTTAGAAATCCCGATTTTTGCACCAATCCCGATTTTTGCACAAAACATTCTTCCCGTTTTTTACTGTTCGGGGTTTTAACAAGAAATACCGGAAGTTTTTAAAAGAAAACAACATTTTGAAAGCTCTATAATGACCTTGCATTCTGAAACGGAAATAAGGGCGAGGATTGTTAAAAAACAGAAGGTCGGAAATACCATTTTCAATTTTTCATAGAGTTGAAATTTAACGAGTATTAATTTCCAATCTTTCTAATCAAAAAAGAATAATTTTTTAAGTTTTTCAAAAGTTCAAAAGTGGCATCTGTTCAAAAATTCAATTGAAGCTTTATTCTTGGGGGCAAGTGAATTTTCAAACCGGTCGGCCATTGGGTGCATGAGAGCGATAAAAACCCGTCGCAAGTGCAAGGACAAAACGATGTTTCCCGAAGCAACCGGATTTGAAGATATTGACGAATTCAATAAAGGCGCAACGATTTGAAGGGCGGCACCGAAATGAAAAATTTGTTCAAAAAATTTCTTATTGCTTCATCTGTTGTTTCTGTCCTTTCTGTTGGTATGTCGGCGCTTCAGGCAGCAGAACCGGTAGAAGGTGGCACACTGATTTACCTCGACAAACAGGTACACACCAATCTCTATTCACCACTTGCCGGTACTTATACAAATGGCGGTATTCTCAACCAGATAACCGATCGTCTGACATATCAAAATCCGCAGACGCTCGAAATCGAGCCATGGCTTGCCAAATCCTGGTCGTTCAACGACGATAAAACCGTTTATGAATTCAAATTGCGCGAGGGCGTAACCTTTTCGGATGGAACGCCGCTTGACGCGACAATTGTTGCCAAAAACTTCGACACCTATGGCCTTGGCAATAAGGATTTGCACCAACCTGTTTCGGAAGTGGTAAACAATTATGACCATAGTGAAGTTGTTGATCCTTTAACAGTGCGTTTTCACTTCAAACGTCCTTCACCGGGGTTTTTGCAGGCAACCTCGACGATCAATTCCGGAATTGTTTCACCAAAAACATTGGCACTTTCCTTTGACGCCATGGGAAATGCCACAAAAATAATTGGTACCGGCCCATTTTATGTCGACAGTGAAACGCTTGGCAAAGAAATTGTTTTGAAGGTTCGCAAGGATTATAATTGGGCGCCGGAAAAATCACCCCATCAGGGACGCGCTTATCTCGATGAATTGAAATATCTGACTGTTCCCGAAGACAGCGTGCGTATTGGCGCATTGATTGCCGGTCAGGCGCAGTTTATCAGGCAGTTGCAAGCCTATGACGAAGATCGCGTCAAAAAGTCGGGGAATATCGTCTATTCGGTTGGCACTCGCGGTATCAACAATTCGATCGTCTTTCGCCCCGATAACGAGCTTGTAGCCGATTTGAAGGTGCGTGAGGCATTGCGTTTTGCGACCAATCGTCCGGAAATTCTGAAAACGCTTTATTCGTCAAATTATCCGCTGGCCACATCTATCATGGCACGTAATGCTTTCGGTTACTCCGACCAAAGTGCAAAACTTCAATTCGATCAGGCGAAGGCACAGGCACTCCTTGATGAAGCCGGCTTTAAAACAGGGGCGGATGGTATTCGTGAAAAAAACGGGAAAAAGCTAGTGCTTACTGCTTATGAAGCGATCCATCAGCCACAAAACAAAGCCATGTTGCAATTGGTTTCCCAACAGTGGAAGCGCGTCGGCGTTATTTTGAATGTCAAAACATTTGATGGAACCAATGCAGTGATCGACAATCTTGATCCGCAAAAAACTCCGGTTATGCCACATATGGTCGGGCGTGCTGATCCGGACGTGTTGAAAAGCCTGTTTTATCCCAAGAATCGTGATGCTTTATTGCAAAAAGGCGGTTTGAGCGACAAAGTCGTCAGTTTTGTTGATGATAAGCTGAACAAACAACTGGAAGACATTTCGGCAGAAACCGATCCGGTCAAACGCAATGCCGAACTTATTGCAGCAACCGATTATATTCTCGATCAGGCCTATGCCATTCCTATCTTTGAAGAACCGCAGGTTTATGGTGGCTCCGCAAAAGTCAAGGGTATCGGTTTTGAATCTGTCGGCCGTCCAAGTTTCTACAATAGCTGGATAGAAAAGTAGGATGATCGCGAAAAAGTAGCATGGTCGCGAAATTGCCAGCCTGTCGCATTGCCGGTTCGCGAAATTGACCGGCTGGCAAATCGAACCTTGATTTGAAATGTCCCGTTTAACAAGCCGGTTTAAAAACACTTTTGTCAAACGGGAAGAGATCAGCAAATTTTTTGCCGGAATGACAGTTTCAAGATGAGGCTTCCGACAAAAATAAAGGCACCGGACTTTCTTCAAAAAAGCGGTCGAACATTTCTTTTGATGAAAAGTGAAGATTTCTTTTTAAGGAAAATCAGGGTGCGTTTTAACAAAAGCTCTCGTTAAAAGTTGGAAAACTGGTGAGAGTAAAGCACAAAGCCCGAAGGTTTATAATGCTCAAAATCGGTTTCTATCGTCTTTTACAAGCCATTGTGGTTCTCTGGGCGGCATTCACTGCAACCTTTATTTTGTTGCAAATTCTCCCCGGCGACGCAATTTTAGTCAAGTTTCTTAACCCCGAATATGGGCTGAACGCCACTGAAATTGCCAATCTGCGCGCCAATTACGGCATTGATGAACCTAAAATTATCCAA
Source organism: Bartonella sp. P0282 (assembly GCF_048452985.1). Lineage (NCBI taxonomy): Bacteria > Pseudomonadati > Pseudomonadota > Alphaproteobacteria > Hyphomicrobiales > Bartonellaceae > Bartonella > Bartonella sp. P0282. The sequence continues at coordinate 11,768 of NZ_WTFO01000003.1, read as the reverse complement.
TATTTCAAAACGATAGGTAATTTTTTGCATGGCGATCTCGGCTATTCGGTACAAGCAGGGGTTCCGGTTTCCGACCTTATTCTTACAAATTTGCCGGCGACTTTGAAACTTGCCGGTTTGGGATTTCTGGTCGCGCTGATACTGGCTTTTCTGATTGCTCTCTTGTTCAGTTTTTCGCCATTTCAGGGCTTGAGAAATTTATTTTTCGGCCTACCCGGTCTTTTTCTCGCCATTCCGTTGTTTTGGCTGGGCATCCTGCTTGTGCAAATATTTTCGTTCTATTTAGGGTGGATTTCCGTCATTGTTCCGGGTCCCATTGAAGCAATGATATTGCCGGTTGCGGCTTTAGCCGTTCCGATTTCTGCACCGCTTGCACAAATTCTGATGCGTTCGCTTGATGAAATCGAATTAAGCCCGTTTATAATGGTATTGAAATCGAAAGGCGCGTCACATCTTCGCATTCTTGTTTGTCATTGTCTGCGCAATTGTGCACTGCCGGTTATGACGATTGCAGGGCTGCTGTTCGGCGAACTGATAAGCGGCGCGGTGGTGACGGAGACTGTCTTCGGTTTGAACGGTATCGGCAAAATAACAGAACAGGCGGTACGTTCGCAGGATGTTGGCGTGCTTCAGGCCATCGTCATTGTATCATCTGCGGCATTTGTATTCATCAATCTCGTCATAGATCTGTTTTTTCCGTTAATCGACCCGCGGCTGAAACAAAAAGGCTGGAGGCGTTAAATGAGCAATACCGACTTGATCGACGTTTCAAATGTGCCGGAAAAGGCAAAAATCGTAACCATTAAAAGAGTGGAACCGGGGCTTGTCATTGCCATTGCCATTCTGGTTATTGCATTTTTATTTGTCATTATGCCATGGGCATTTACTTCATATAGTCCGGTTGACGAGGTTGGAGAGCATCTCGTTGCTCCGAATTTCACACATATTTTCGGAACCGACGAATTGGGGCGTGACCTTTACGCTCGTATTGTCTATGGGGCGGTGCATTCGCTAACCGGTGCTTTGGCAGCGGTTCTTTTCGGTTTCATTCTCGGCGGTTTTCTGGGACTGGTTTCGGGAAGTATCGGCGGCCTTGTCGACACAATCATCATGCGCATTGTCGATGTGCTTTTGTCTATTCCCTCGCTGCTTTTGTCACTCAGTGTGATTACGCTTATGGGGTTCGGGAGTTTACAGATTGCAGTGGCTGTCGGCGTTACCTCTGTGGCCGGATTTTCAAGACTTATGCGTGCCGAAGTGGCGCGTATCAAAAGCCTTGATTATATCGAGGCAGCCTATGGTTCGGGCGCAACATTTTTTGCAGTCATATGGCGACATATCCTGCCCAATGCACTTTATACGGTTATCAGCTATGCCGCATTGCAATTCGGTCATGCTTTGTTGCAAATCGCCACATTGGGTTTCCTTGGGTATGGTGTCCAGCCGCCAACACCGGAATGGGGGCTCATTATTGCCGAGGGGCGCAATTATATTGCGACCGGTTGGTGGTTGACGACAATTCCAGGGCTGGTCACAATTGCCGTGGTCTTGAGTTTCAATCGCATAAGCCGCTTGTTTAGCGCGAAGGGCAGGTGGTGAAAATGCCGCTTCTTGACGTACAAAATCTTTCTGTCTCCTATTTTGATAACGGGCGTTGGAACGAGGTAACGCATAATGTCTCGTTTACGCTTGAAAGTGGTGAAGCATTGGCACTCGTTGGTGAATCCGGTTCCGGAAAAACCACAACCGCACAAGCAATACTCGGACTTCTGCAACCGAATGCCCGCATCGAAACGGGAAAAATTTTTCTGAACGGCAAGGATCTCGGAGGCTTTTCAAAATCCCGACTTCAAGCATTACGCGGAAAAGTCATGAGCCTTATCCCGCAAGATCCTTCTTCTTCGCTTGATCCGTTGATGAAGATCGGCAAGCAGATTGGCGAAATTTTTCGCATTCATAAAGCCTGCCCGTCACATCTTATAAAATCCCGCGTGGTTGAACTTTTGAGAGAAGTCGGGCTTGATGAACCGGAACGTCGTGCAGAACAATATCCCCATGAGCTATCAGGGGGAATGCGACAGCGTGTTTTGATTGCTATAGCGATTGCTTTAAAACCGCAACTTATCATTGCGGATGAACCCACTTCCGCTCTCGATGTAACAGTGCAAAAGTTGATTCTCGATCTCATCGACGATATTCGCGTCAATTCAGGCGCTTCGCTTCTTATGGTAACGCATGATCTTGGTGTCGCATCCGACCGTGCCGATAAAATCGTTGTCATGAAAGACGGACGTGTGGAAGAAGCCGGTGAAAGCCAGATTGTGTTGTCGTCGCCCGAACAGGAATATACCAGAAAGCTTGTAGCCAATGATCCGTCATTAACGCATGTTCCGGCACGCGGGAAAAAATGGCACGATGATAAAACGATTGTTGAAGTTAAAAATCTGGTGATAGATTATGCGGGTAAACAATCGTTTCGGGCGGTAGAAGATTTATCTTTCAGCGTTAAGCGCGGCACTACCCATGCGATTGTCGGCGAATCCGGTTCCGGAAAAACCAGCACAATCCGTGCGCTTTGTGGTTTTATCAAACCGGCTAGCGGGACAATTACAATCGACGGGAGTGATATGGTTCATCTTAAAGGTGAGGAACTGCGCCATTTCCGCCGCCGTATCCAGCTTGTTTCACAAAATCCGTTCGGTTCGCTTGATCCGCGTTACACGATTGGCAAAATTATCGAAGAGCCGTTGCTGAACTATCCTCACGAAGACAAGCAGCGCCGGCGCGCCCGTGTTATGGAGCTCCTCGATCAGGTGGAATTGCCAAAAGCGGTATTTGACCGCCTGCCGAGGGGGCTTTCAGGCGGGCAACGTCAACGAGTTGCTATTGCTCGCGCGCTGGTTCTCAATCCTGATATTGTTGTTCTTGATGAAGCGGTTTCGGCGCTGGATGTTACAGTGCAAGCTCAAATACTGTCGCTTCTCGACCGTTTGCAACAGGAATATACATTGACTTACGTTTTCGTCAGTCACGATTTGTCTGTTGTTCGCCAGATATCCGACAGTGTTACGGTTCTTAAACACGGCCACGAGGTGGAAAGCGGTGATGTCGAGCAGATATTTACCCATCCACGTGAAAAATATACGCGAGATCTTATCGCTGCTATTCCGGGTAAGAAAAACGCACTTCATCAATCGCTTTTGGGAGCACAATTATAAATAACGAGCAGAGTTCCAATCGTTCCGACAATTATAGGTTAAAAATCATTGCCCGACCGTTATAGGATGAATATGACCATGCGAGCCGTTTCATCAAAAGGAAAAGACAACAGCTTGGAAACTTTTTGCGGCTTCTTGAATAATAGTGGTTGCGTCGAATCGTTTAATACTTTTCGGAATTTTATCAATCAACCGGTTTCAGCAATCAAGTTTTCCATAATAGGTTTTAGACAACCGTCTTTTGCGCTGTCTTTTCTAAAATAAGGGTAATGCCTCCATGCAGGTTTTTGCCTTCGCATACCGGTCTTTTATCGGGCTGAAATTGACAGAACGAAACAATCGAATTTCAAGCAAAAAGAATTATTCTGCCGGTCTCGTTGGCAGAACCTCTCGATATATGTTGATGACGCTATTCCTCGGCAAAGATGTAAAGAGGTTGTGGGCGACTTTCATCGTGAATGCGAGATCTCCATATTGGCCGGATTTGGAAAGCGGGCGCAGCTCACTGACGATATTGTGAAGGAGAAGTTTGTGAATTTTGATTCAAAAAAATAGAACAACATATTGAAATTAAAATACTTTTATAAGTAAAAGAGCGGGTTTTTAGAGACTGTTTCTCGTCAGAAAAAGAGAAATTTTTGTTTAAAAGTTAGACGAAAAAATAGGTTATTCTAATCGAAAAATTCGCTATTTCCGGAATAAAAATTTAAAACTGTTAACAATATCGTGTTTAAGGCAACTCTGATATTTGAATCCGGTATAATTAAGGGTTATAACAGGTTGTCAGCATAGATCATTCACGTCATATCGTGATTTATATGGTGGCAGAAAGTAATATAGCTAAAACGATGTGTAAATTTGTTGCGCTGGGGGTGATATGTGCGCACCCGTTTCCGCGTTGAGGATATTTTACGAAATTTTTATTTACCTTCGGGGTTAGTTATCTAAGGAAGTTTTTCCATGAAAAGATGTGTGCCTGTCTTGGCTCTTTCCCTGCCATTGACGGCCTTTGCGCTATCTACGGCAGCTTTTGCTGCAAGTAGTGCGAAAGCCTCTCTGCAATCTCCACAATCTTTAACTGTTGATATTTATCGCGCAACCGAAAATGGTCTCGGCCATCAAATGGGCGAAGTCACCATTACCGAAAGTGCCTATGGTCTCGTGTTTACTCCGAAGCTGAAGGAACTGAGGCCTGGGCTTTATGCATTTCATATTCACGTCAATCCTGATTGTGGTTTGGCAAGTAAAAATGGCAAAGTCGACATTGCCGGGCTTGCCGGTGGCCATCTTGATCCACAAAACACCAACCGCCATTCTGCTCCATGGGATGATAATGGTCATCTTGGTGATTTGCCGCCGCTCTACGTGGACGAGAAGGGCAATGCAACATTGCCGGTTCTGGCGCCAAAATTGAAAAAGCTCGACGATGTGCGCGGACATTCGCTCATGATCCACTCCGGACAAGACAACTATTCTGATGCTCCCGACCAAATGGAGAGTATGGGCGCCCGCTACGGTTGCGGCGTAATTCGCTAAATTCGCATTGTAAAAAGGCTCTGATTGAAAGAGCCTTTTTACCATTGTCTGTTCGTTGTTTTACCAACAAACGGACACAGAAATTCCGCGCGTTTATCAGCCGAGTGATTTAACTATAAAATTCATGGAATATCCGCGACGACATATATCGTTAAGCATAAAACGTGGACAAGCATGATTTTGTAATCCGGTTATAGCGATTGAGGACCGGCTATTTGTGTGCCATAGATCGCTTTTGAGAGCACGATCGGCTTTCCACTTTGCACAATTCTCACCTATTATTACCGGTCGCAACCATATTCCGGCTATTTTTTCGACAAGTCAGTCAAGCAAACAAAGATTGAAGCCCACATTTTCAGTGTAAGCGATCTTTCCGGTTTAATGAAGCGATGGACACTGTCACTCTAACCGTTGTTTTTTAACGGGCTGTGAGCGTTTTTGAATGCCGGTTTCATGAGGTAAAGCTTGCATATGATGCGACTTTCTTCACCGGTTTTCATGACCGCCTGTTTTCAAGCTTTTATGCAACATAATAATCTCTTTTGGAACATAGTTCGTTCCATTCCGTTCTATAACCAAACAACAATCGAAAAACACCATGCCACGGATAAGGATTATGTTTTTTAAATGGTGGCTTTATCGACATTGAAGGGCAGACAATGGGAAAGGCAAACAATGGGCGTTTTTATGGGACGTGACTTATTTTCGGTATCATCGCAAATGCGCGAGTTACGGGAACGTGCGGGCTTGTCAACAATTGATATGGCCAAAAGCCTTGGTGTTGCGAGCGCTGATATAATCGAAAGCTATGAAGACGAAAATGCTTTTTCACCCGACTATTTCTCCATTGAACTGACGGAAAAGATAGCCCGCGTTTTGATCGGACTGGGCAAACCGTCTATTCGTCCCGACGAAGTTTGGGCATTGGCTTTGCCTGATGCACGCACGCGGCTTCTTGCCAATCGTAAGGAGGCTTATAATGAAAGTGTCACCGTGCGTATTCCGCCTGAAATAGTCACCGGACAACTCGTTGCCAATATTATGGAAATGGCAGCCGCAAATTCTGAAGATGGCGTTGTTCCATCTGCAACCGGAAACAAAAAGGGAAAAAAACTGAAACCGGCGGATAATAGCCCCGTCAAAAAGGGTAAAAAGTCGCGAAACAAACAAGGAAAAAATAACATCGAACATTCAAGAGAAGAGAATATGAAAACAATCTATCAACCGGTTCTCATAGACGAGCCATTGGAAGCTTTTAATGAAAGTCGTTTGAAAAGCGTTGAAGACAGCCTTGTCGATTTCGAGCAGAACCGCCTGTTGCCGGTTTATGGACAGGAGGTCGGTGGGGAACACGGCGAATTCGATCTTGATGGCAATGTTTTATATGAAGTGTCATGCCCGCCGCAACTTATCCGGACAGTCGACGCTTATGCTGTCGAAATATCGGGAGAAACGATGTGGCCACGTTATCGTGATGGAGAAATTGTTTATTGTGATCCGACAAGGCGTGTGAAAAAAGGTGATTTTGTTGTCGCGCAAGTTATGTCGGATGATAATTCGGTTGCCCCCAAAGCATTTGTAAAAATGTTTTCTCATCATACTGATAAAGAGCTTGTACTCGAACAATTCAATCCGCCACGGAAGCTTGTTTTTCCTCATGACAAGGTTTTGTCAGTTCACACCATCACCTTTTCCGGCTCATCATTCGCGGATGCCGCTTGAGGTTTAATGCGAATATAAATCCTCGCATAACCATAAGCAGGTTTTCAGGCTTATTGCATCGGATGTGATATTGAGCTTCCCCTTTTGGCCGCAAAAAAATCCGCACATATTTGTATCATTTGTGTGCGGATAGGGCGGTGAAAGGGGAAGTTTTTTGTTGCTGGAACAGATTTTTATAACAATTTGAAATATCTATGTTTTAGTCAAACGGGAAAAATATATGTTTTGTTGATAAAATGATTCATATTTCTTTCTTAACATATTGTTTACGAATGAATAATTCAGCTTTTTAATAATTCGGTTGAACGAGTGTTAAAATCACTATTAGGAATATTGAACTTTCATCTGTTTCAAGATGATGAAGCGGGCAAATAATCGTGCGTTTTATCGTGATCCGGTTATGAATTTCCGGTTTAGCAAGGTGTCCGTTTGTATCAAAAAAATAGAATCAAGCGGGTTTTTACAAAACTTTCGATAATTTTATATTATGAATCTGTTCAGAATTTTTGAAGATCTTGATTGGTGTTTATCCGGTCGGCCTCAGAGGTGCGAGTTCCGGTTATGGCACATTGCATGCGGTATTTCCTTTTCCAATTGGTGTAATTTTAGATCAAAAGTGTAGTGATCGAAGTGGACAGCATGAATTTTTTGATCGGGACAAGCTTTGAAGATTTATACAATTTTTTGATTTTGCAAGGAGAGGTAAATTCGGGGCAATCAACTTTTGATGTTGTGGTTGTTCAGAAAAATTTGTTCATCCGGCTTGGTGGTGCGTCCGATAATTTTATTGCGTTGCGGAAAACGCCCGAAACGTTTGATAATATCGTGCCGGATTTCAGCTTCGCGCAATAGGTCGGCATTGTTCAAAGCAGTAAATAGTTCAATACTCTTTTCCTGATCGGCAAGTTTTTCCGAATGCGCGAATGGCATATAGAGAAAACCGCGTAATTCCGGATTAGTCCGTTGATCTGTCTCATTCTCCAAAGCCAGACGGGCGGTTTTTAGTGCATCATAGTCGCTGCAATAAGCCCGTGGATCATTACGGAACATGTTGCGGGAAAACTGGTCAAATACAAGAATCAAAGCCAGCAAGCCGTCATCGCTTGCCTGCCATGACCTCAAACGCCCTGAGAGCGCCGTTTGCCAAAGTAAAAAATATTTGTCACTTATTTCTTTGCCAAACTGCTCGTCTTCACCGAACCATTTTTCTTTTCCGGCATATTGCCAAAAAAAGATTATCTCGTGTGGTTCAATTTGCCGTCCACCCATTCATGTGCACCCCGAACTTGGGTATTTTCCAATATTTCAACAATAAGCTTATCATGCACGCGATTCATAATAATAGGAAGAGGAAAATTAACATCCTGCTATATTTATCAAAAAAGAATAATAATTATAATTCCACTAAAGGTTGAAAATTGATTATTGCTATTTTTAATTTGAAAAATTCTAAACTTTATGAATTTTTTAAAAAATATTTTTGTATTTTTAGTCGTATAAATATATGTTATTTATAAAGTTGTAATTTTTATTAACTGTATAAAATTTCACAATTATTTATTGGATTTGGGCTTTATGCTCATCACATTAGCAAAACATTTATAATCCTTCCGCGGACACAAAACCTGATTGCCGAAAAATTTCAGTGAACCCGATTTTCGGAGGTTTCACGACTGAACGGGAAGTCATCAGGTAAGCCCTGTTCACTACAATAGAACAATATAACACCATAACAATCTATCACCTGAAAGTGCGTCACTCTTGTCAAATTTTGTTGAAGGCTGTGTCTTTCGCAATCGCAGAGTTTTCACCCCAAAAAAATAAAGGGAATTTTGTAATCACGATTCCGTGAACGTTGAACGGACATGTGATTAGTATTCAGCCGGCTAGTTTCTTAAGTGAGTAACAAGAGATGTTCATCAAGTCGACGATTTGAACGGTCTTTTAAAAAAAACGGATAACCCGATCAGATGCGGGGATTCCGGAAATAAAAATAAAAAGAAGGAGAGTTTATTATGAAAAGATTAATGCTTGTCGCATCTGCTTTGCTATTGGGCGTAAGCAGCGCTTTTGCCGGTAATAGTTTTGGTGATGGTAGCCGGGTAAACCACTATGTCATCGGTCATTCAACCAACGTTCCGAGTGAGCAGTTCAAAGGCAAAGATAAAGCCTATTTCTATCGTGGCGATGGTTCGGTTGAGGACTCCTACTATCCGGGGCGTCATCTGAACTCTCCTGTTTCCCGGCATGGTGTGAGCGATCAGGAAATGCATAATTTTGATGATGGTTCGCCAGTAAATCATAACATGTAATTTCATCATTGCTACGATTTTTGAAAGCCCGGAGGTCATTCCTCCGGGTTTTTGTTTGCGAATTCTGTTCCGAATAATTAAAAGTAATTTAGACAAATAAAATAATTTCAAAACTATCAAACCAAGGGAAGAGAAATTCAAAATGACAAAGGTTTTAATATTGGGAGCAGGCGGGATTGGTGGCTATTTTGGCGGGCGGTTGCATGAAGCCGGAGGGGACGTGACTTTTCTTGTGCGTCCGGCCAGACAAAAACTGCTTCAGGAACATGGATTGCGTATAAAAAGCCCGGCAGGCGATCTGACGACACAAGTCAAAACCGTTACAAAGGAAGAGCTTTCCCGACAGGTTTCGCAAGGTATAACCTACAATTACGTGTTTCTTACAGCCAAAGCATATGATCTTCAAAGCGCGATTGATTCAATCCGTCCTGCTATGGGAAAAAACACCGTTCTTGTACCGGCATTGAATGGATTGGCGCATATTGACCGTTTGAATAAAGAGTTCGACAAAAATAACGTATTGGCCGGTTCCGTTATTATCCAGTCGACACTGACAGCCGAAGGCATTGTTTTACACCTCAACGACGACGCGATCGGAGTTTTCGGCTCTCAAGAGGTCGGTGAAGACGAACGTGCAATCCGCTTTGCCAGTCTTTTTGACAATGCCAAAGGTGTAGAAGTGAGGGCCGTAAAAAATGCCATACAGCGTATGTGGAACAAATGGGTGCGGCTTGCTACACTTGCCGGTATGACATGTTTGATGCGGGCAAATGTCGGAGAAATCAACCGCGCTCCGGGCGGGCAGGAAGCAATGATGGATTTTCTCGTTAAAAATGGTGAAATCGCGAATGCTTCCGGCTATCCTCTTCTCGCCGGACAGATTGACGAGATGAGCACTTTTTTCAAAGATTCGCGGTCACTGGCAACAGCTTCCATGTTGCGTGATATAGAAGCAGGTCACCAAACCGAAGGCGACCATATTTTGGGTGATTTGTTAAATCGGGCAAAGCATTTTGGCATTACACATCCTTTGCTTTCACTCGCTTATACAAATGTCAAAGCCTATGACGAACGCCGTCTTTCCGGTCGCGACAAGAAAAATTAGGCGGTGTTTTGACAGTCTGAAATAGAATGACCGAAAGCTGTAAAGAACGGCGCGGTGTTTTGAAAGCTGATAGCCTGCCGGTTGAATGCGATCATAATTCCGATGGCAGACGTTGCAGGGTGGCTATCGGCTTCTTTTCATAATGGCTCTTTATAAGAAATGCCGGATAAGGAATACCGGATAAGGAATACCGGATAAGAACTGCCGGAATTGCCCACACTTCCGCTTTGAAGAGACAAAGCCTTATTCTCATCATTGATCGTTCTCTAGCAACCGGGGAAGGGGGCTTTTCGACTGTGAAATCCGGTTGCAACGGGAAAATCTTGCATTGATCGTGTTTTCGCCCGCGAACGGGAACGCAAATAACAAAAGAGCAGGTTTATACCTGCTCTTTCAATCAATTTTGTTGCAAATAGCTGTCAAGCCAATGTTTCGCGGTGCCATTCAATCGAAAGCTGTTCCTTGAAAGCAAATCGTAAAAGGTGCTGGTCAAAAATACCTTCAATTTTGATTGCTTCAAATTCATTAGGTGACACAATCTGAACAACGAGAGAGTTTGTTTCGGCAAACATGTCAACGGTAACATCATCGGAAAAAGGGATGTGAGCCTCTTTTTCATTAAATGTCAGATCCGGAAATTTATGGCTCCAATGTTTTGCAAGTTGTTGAAGATATTTGCCAGCATTTTCTGTCTCGATGATTGCACGCGAACGAATGGTCATTTCAGTTTCCTTTGGAATCTTCCTGTCAGTAGTCTTGCACTTTAGATAGGTATTTTTATTTGCGTCAACTATAAGCAAGGCTAAAAATAGATAAGAGATCGAAACATTTCCAATCAAACACGTTTTGAAAACCCGAATTGTTTGGCTTGAAAGTCAATCAAAAAGCCGCAACAGGCAGCCATTGCCGTTAAAATAGTCATCAAATGCCTGAAAAAATGATTTAAAAAACTGAAAAAATTGCGTTCGGGTGGGCTTATCCAGGCCGGTCAATAATGAGCAGGTCCCGACAGATGTTGGATAGCTGTTGAGAATTGTTAAATTTCATCTCAATTCGTCAGGTATAAACATAGTTTTACCGAAGATTTTCATCTTTAAAGTGTGTAGAGATGGATTTACCCGTTAGATCAACTGGCGATATACAATAATCGGGTTTATGGCAAACGGGGGGCTTCGTTACTGTTGTTTGACACTGCATTTTTGAGTAGGTTTGCTGTTTTAATGTGAACCTTTATGTTGACGTTAAAAACGTAACGTTAACATCAACGAAGTAAAAACATTTTAATTAGTATTGAATTAATACTCAAAATGATGGTAACCTTCAAATTGGATTCTTGTTTTCTGTCGTAAAAACAAGTGGGGACCGGTTTTTACGATTATATTCAACTCGGGGATTGAATATGAGGGGTGGTTTTTTAAGTCGTTTTGCAAACAAAACGATTTCGTGGCTTACAATATTCTTTTATATTTGTTCGACATTTCTTCTTACGATAGCGCAGGCGGATGCAGCCCAGAGAAGCCGTGATCGTCAGTATGAGGGGGCTTATGGTAGCAACTCTTATCAGGGTGGTGATTATCAATCGCGAGGTTTGAATCCTGATAGTTATGGCCGCTCCTCGTTAAATGATACCTATTCAACGCCGGTGATGACACGCGCCTATGTTCTGGTGTCCGGCGATACGCTTGATAGCGTTGCCAAACGCTATAATCTGAGTGTTGAGGGGGTTGCGCCGTCTCAATCAGGATCGGTTTTTCAAGAACGGCTTTGACAAGGTAACGGTGGGTGATACGGTTTATGTTCCGCTGTCACCGGTTTCTGATGACATGGCGCATTATCTCGAAACGGGATCCTCGCAGGATAGTGCAATCAGTTCGC
>NZ_WTFO01000002.1:390363-859548 GCF_048452985.1 Bartonella sp. P0282 | reverse complement strand
AGGATCAAAACTCACCTTCAAGCCAATGGACGTGAATAGCAATCCCATCAAGGGGCTAAGTGGCAGCGATGTCGGTTTTACCATCAAAGACAGTAGTAGTAGCAGCGGGAATATAGTGGTTCCCGATGGCACTGCCCTCAATCTGACAGGAATCACGGAGACATCGCCTGGAACCTATGAAGCCACCTTCACGGGCACGAAAGCGGGGTATTATTATTTTACATCGACGGTTTCGGGTGTTGCAGTTCTTACCCTAGGGGTAACAATAAAATCCGGTGAAATAAATGAAGGTACATCGGAGTTTAAAATAGACCCACAAACAAATATAGCAGGTTCTAGCACAAACCTCACTTTTACGCTCAGGGATATTTACAACAACCCTGTGACAGGGAAGGCGAGCAACATTAGTTTTGTCGTCACGTCGCAAAATGCAGACGCATCAAGCATATGGATGTATCAAATTCGGGAAACGCCATCAAATAGCGGAATATATACAGGCTATGTATATAGCAACTATGTGGGGACTTATACAATTACACCGAAAGTTTCCAATGTCGCTTATAACAGTTTAGCCAAAGTTTTAACTACAATACCGGGAGCATTGGACAAAACAAATTCCAGTTTAACCGCTGATAATAACAAGCCTTATCTTGATGATATCGTAACGCTCACCTTTAAACCGCGTGATATTTATAGAAATATCATTGTTTATGATCCTTCAAAACTGGGCTTGCAAGCATCCACCTTATTTGAATTTCTGGATGCAACAAAGAGTGAAAATGAAGAAGGAACCTATCTACTGAGGTTTAAAGTTCTAAAGAGGGGAAATGTGTCCCTATATCCCACTTATGATGGGAAAGTAGCTAATAATAGTTTTTACCTTAACCTGTTCTTTAATTCAAACCCTGTAAAAGAAAACTCCAAAATTTATATGGAGAAGGATAGTTATACAGCAGGTAATTGTACATATTTATACATAGGCTTGCTAGATAAAAATGGTGATGACGTTATAGAGAACGGTGGAGATACTATGGGGGATTTTCAAAAGAACCAAATGGCAACTGTGCTCACGAGTCCGGGGTCGGATTATGTGAAACAACCTTGCACCAACCGCATTGACTATTACGACACCTTAAAAAGAATAGATGGCCACAATTACATGGCATTTGGGTATCAAGTACAAAAAGCCGGCACGAATTTAACGTTCACGTTAAAAATGCCGGGATGGCAGGACGCATTGTCGACTAATGCATTTTCTATAATTCCATCGACAGCATATGCCGGTTCTGTTAGAATCGAATTGGATAAAAAAGAATATAAAGTGGGAGACGATATTATTGTTACAATTCATCTCTTTGACGAATATGGTAATCCCACAAATGATATAATGAGTGGAGTTTATATTGATGTACCAAATGCCTCAACAACAATGCCGAGAGATAGCCGATATGGTGTAAACAATAAAGATTGGAAAAAAATAGATGACTATACCTATCAGGTAACCTATAAAGCAAGAACACCAGGAACCAATCTACAATTATATGGATATAATGTGTGGAGTTTCGTCGGAACATATACTTACAGAATTGGGGATCCATTCAATATTGTGGCCAATTAGGATGTGAAAATATTCTAATAATTAAATGGCTTTTATAAAACTGTGGTTGCTTTAGTGTGGAAAAATGTGAAAAGTTAAATTTGTTGATAATCAGCGCGAAGGTTTTTAGTTATCTGACTCAAAACCTTTGGCAATTGTGATATGGCAAAAATCATCGCCGGCATTTTGTTGTGTGATACGGTGGCGTTCATTGTGATATTGCGGTGTTCATCATGAATGCGCAAATAGAAAAAGCGTTTTATCTGTGCCGGAGTGCGATTGCGGGTAAGAAAATTTAAGGCATAAACAACGGCTTTATCAAAATGTTGCCTGAATAAACCGCAGCGTGGGGTGATAGGCTTTTATCACCAGACGGGTTTGGCAAAGCAGAGTGGGTAAAGAAAACACAGCAAAATTGGCTTAAGCAAGGCAACACATAGTCAAGAGCAAGGCAAGACATAGCCAAGTTCGTTCAAGCAAAGCAAAACACAGGCAATTTGACTTAAGCCAAACAGAACCAGACAATTTTACTTAAGCCAAACAGAACGCTGCCAAGTTGATTTTAGCAAGGCAAAACACAGCCAAATTAACTTAAGCAAAGCAGAACATTGTAAAATAGTCGGTTCGGGTTTTGTTAAGCGGTGTTAAGCCCGGTCTGTCGGGGATGGTATATTTCATATTCGGTTGGAATAGCTTTATTTCTTTTGTGCCACGATAGGCCCAACCGGCTTCTTTGCCGTGTGCTCGAAAAGAACGGATTGTTTTTCAATTGAAAAGCCCTATCCAAGCTCTGACCGGTGTTGCATTTAACCACCTCAACCGTTTTCGCGTCTGTTTTTTTAAAAGATGGGTTCTTTTAATCCACGCTAGCACTTTCACTTTACGCTATATGTCCATGATTGAAAGTGGGTGGGCAAAGGAAAAACAGACCCTACAGCCCGCAAATAACAAATATTCCCGAATAGCGAAAAACCGGCCTGCAAACGCCATGTTCGCTGCCGGTTTTACGAAAAATGATTGCCATAGATAGATTTCAAACATTCGCAAAAAATATGAAACGAATGTTTATTCTGCCGGTTTGAATTCCGCTTCAATGGTAAGGTTGACATCGTCACTCAATGGTCCTTCGAGTTCATTGACGCCAAATTCGCTACGCTTGATAACCGTTTTTGCAGAAAAACCGAGGGCGGGTTTTTTCGTCATCGGGTGAGAGGCAAGAGTGCCATTCAATGTGACATCAAGCACAACAGGTTTGGTCACACCGTGAAAAGTCAAGTTGCCGGTAACCTTTCCTGTTTTTTCTCCTGTCAATTCGATAGACGTTGAATCAAAAGTGATGTTTTTGTATTTGTCGGCGTCGAAAAACATTTCACCGGCAATTTCGTCATTAAATTCATTGGGCGTTTTGGGATAGTTTGTATCAACCGACTTCGGATCTATCCTGACATGCAAGGCCGATTTTTCAACATCGTTTGCATCAAGATCAAGCTTTGCTTCGATTTTGTCGAAACGTCCGTAATAATTGGAAAGGCCGAAATGTTTGATGCTCCACAACAGGTTTGTATGTGCCGCATCCGACACGTAAGCCCCTGTTGGAACATCAAGTTTTGCCGCTTTACCAGCCGAAGCGCCCCAGAAAATGCATGGAACTACAAAAGCTGCTGCAATTGTTGTTTTATTGATGAACATATTATTTTCTCCCCGTTTCAGGAATTTACAACATGTTATAGAGTTTAGCGTTTTATTATTATCTTTAAAGGGGTAACAATTGGAACAGAATGTCTCCGTAATATTGACAATCAAATCGTTTGATTGTTTTGTGTTCCGGTTTCAAAAGAAGAAACTTGCAATATTTGAAATACAAATCTTTTGAAAATATTGATTTTCTTCCAAAGAATTGAATGATGCCCGATTACAATCGGTAAAATGGAAGTTGTCACATTGCCAATGCTTGGCACAAAATAATAATGGTTTATTTAAAAATATATTTTCAAATGACGGTAAATGACTAACACATTCGATGTTCTTTCCTGCGACGCAAGTGTTTCTAGCCTATAAAGTAATAAGTATGATTTCTAACCGGCTTTAAAAAATTTGAGATATTGTTAACCTTTTCACATCGGAAAGGAAGCAAAACCCTTGCGTTTTGACCATGTTGTTTCCATATAGAACTTGTTTAAGGACGTTGGTCCTGAACCGGTAAACGCCAAGAGCCTTTTTGATGGCTGCTTAAAAGAGGGAATATAATGAGCGTTTTACGCTATTTTACCGGCGCCTTTATTTTTACAGTTGTCGGTCTGAGCCTGGGTATGTGGCTTGGCTATGTTGAAACAGGTTCCACCAGCGGCATATTTGAATATCTGTTCATATGTTGTGTTCTCGGTGTTCTGGAAATTTCACTTTCATTCGATAATTCCATTATAAATGCGCGTATTTTGCGTGATATGAGCCCGGTTTGGGAACATCGTTTTTTAACATGGGGTATTGTTATTGCGGTGTTCGGGATGCGGGTTATTTTCCCATTGATTGTGGTGGCTTTTGCCGCGTGGATCAGCCCCTTGCAGGCATTGAAACTGGCCATCTGGGAGCCGCAACATTACGCAGAAATCATGACAGATGCCCATGTCGGTATAGCGGCATTTGGTGGTACTTTTCTGTTTATGGTGGGGCTTAAATATTTCTTTGACCCTGAAAAAGAAACCCATTGGATTTTGTTTCTGGAAGGGCGGGCAAAAAAATATGCGTCAATCCACGGTATACAGATTGCTATAACGCTTGTCCTTGTGCTCATTTTTTCCAGTCTCGTAAAACCGGAAGACGACCATACATTTCTGGTTTCGGCAATTTACGGTTTGCTAGCGTTTATCGCTGTTGAAGGCTTGGGCGTTTTAATGGATGCCCGCAAACATACGATGGAAAATGTCTATAAAGGAGGGGTGGGTGCTTTTGTTTATCTCGAAGTATTGGACGCGAGTTTTTCCTTCGATGGTGTGATCGGCGCCTTTGCACTTTCTACCAATCTTTTTGTTATTGCAATCGGTCTGGGGATTGGTGCCTTCTATGTCCGCTCGATGACTGTGCTTCTTGTTGATAAAGGAACACTTGCACAATACCGCTACCTCGAACACGGAGCTTTTTATGCCATTCTGGTTCTCGCATTTATCATGTATCTGCAGACCGTCATACATATTCCCGAAGTGGTGACGGGTGTTATCGGAATGGTGTTCATTCTGACTGCTCTTTATTCTTCTATACGCTTCAACCGCAATCATCCCGATTGGCACTTGACTATTCCGAAAGATTAGGCGCGCACAAGAAATTTGACGCAGTTGGCGATGTTGCTGTGCAATCATTGGTGGTTGCACAGTGTCACTCTTCCTCTCAAGTCAACCGGTTCATATAGATTTGTTGCGTTTCGGTCAGAACATCGTCCAGTCTTTTGCCACTTGTCCAGACATTGAGCGATTCTGAAGGAGTTATACCGTTTTCAAGACGGTCGTCAGGTTGATAGCTGCCGATAATTGTTGTGAGCGGAATAACACCTGCCCATATGGGGTTGGCATAATCTTCCTCATCATCTTGAGGTCCTGCCGCGCGCATTTTTGCTGCCGCGACATCAATTTTCATCTTTATCACAGATGTTGCTTTCAGCTCTTTTTGCGTGACCTCGCGCATTTCCTCTGTTCTTTTCGGAAAAAAACGCTCGATCATATTGTTAAGCGCGCGATATTTTTCTTCTTCATTTGAAACAAGCATGGCTTTGCCAAAACACATCACCGAGCGATAGTTGACCGAATGGTGGAAAGCCGAGCGTGCAAGCACAAATCCGTCAAGACGGGAAACAGTGACACATACATCCACCCCTTGCTTCAACCGCTTTATCATGCGCGAGGCGGATGAACCGTGCCAGTAGAGATAGTCGCCTTCGCGCCAATGTGTTGTCGGGGTGCAAAAGGGTGTATTGTCAATCACATAGGCGACATGCGCCAGAGCCGAGCTGTCGAGAATATGATAAACTGTTTCCTTTTTATAAGAGGCACGTTTGTAGCTTCTTTTAACGCGGTTTTTATCGGTTATGGAGAAGTCCTCGGTCGTCATTCCATTTGCCTTGCAAAAGTTGATAGAAGCGGCCAATAGTGTTCTATGAAATTGGAACAAAAAAGAACCACATTAAAACAAAAAAATCAGACCAATTTTCCCGACTGGTCGGCAATGATGCCGCTTGTTCCGGAGAATGGCCGGAAGCCCGCAAATGTCTATCGCCTCATCAGGCAAGCAATTGATAAGAAACAATTCGAGTATGGTGCGAAATTACCCCCCAGTCGGGATTTGGCAAAGCGGTTTTCTATTTCCCGTTCAACGGTGGTTGCAGCTTATGAAATGTTGGCTGCCGACGGTTACATTATAACGAAGCGGGGAAGCGGCAGTTTTGTTGCTTCAAATGTATCGCGCACATTCAAACCTCGAATTTCGGTGCCGGAACGTGAACAAAAATCGGCCTATCACTTATGCGAGTTGAGTATACCTCTTGAAAATGACAAAGCGATGAACGTGTTTCGCCGCCTTTTGAACAATCGCGCAGCCAAAGCGTGTATACGTCACTATAACTATGCCGATCCGCGCGGGACACTGGAACTGCGCGAGGCGCTTTCGGCTTATTTGAGGCAAGCCAGAGGGCTCAACCTTGATGCTTCACAAATTTTTATAACGACCGGTACGCAACAATCACTGGACCTTTGCCTGAGATGTTTTTTGAGCGATAAAGCGACAATTCTCGTTGAAGACCCGTCTTATCACAATGCAATTCAGGCACTTGAAGCACTCGGCAAGAAGTTGGAATTTTTACCTCACGATAAACTTGACGATGACTTGAATTTGCCACCGGCTGACGCAATTTTGCTCAGCCCTTCAAGACGATTTCCTTTAGACGGCACGATCGGGCTGTCGCAGCGCCTCAATTTGTTAAAATGGGCGAAAGATAACAACGCGATGATTATTGAAGATGATTACGATAGCGAGATCCGCTTTGAAGCCTCGCCTATGACTGCTATTCAAGGCCTTGATGACAATGGTTCTGTTATCTATTTCGGCACATTTTCCAAAACGCTTTTTGCCGGTCTTCAATGCGCCTATATGGTTGTACCTTCGCACCTATGTGAGCGCCTTATCAAATTTCGTAGTCTCGTTGACAGACGCGCCGTTACTTTTGTTGAAGAAGCTTTGGCCGATTTTATCAATGGCGGCCATTACGCGCGGCATTTGCGCCGGTCAGCCAGGATTGTCAAAAACAACAGGGATGCTCTCGTCAAGGGATTGCAGAGCGGAAAAGGGGCAAATCTCATGCATCTCGCCCCGCCGCGACAGGGGCTTCATCTCGTTACACTTCTTGATAAAAATATCAACGATGTCGCATTGGAGGCCGAGCTTCAAAAAGCCGGTTTTGCCGTTCGCGCAATCTCGAATTATTGCCGGAATAGTCGTGAAAACGGCCTGCTCATGGGGTATTGCGGCTTTTCGCCCGAACTTTTTGAACAAGCAGGAAAAGCGATTTCCGATATAATCGGCACATATAAAACCTGTAATCGTTTGTTTTAAGATTTGGAAAACGCGTCAAGCATAAGAAGCTCGATACGAATTAGGGAAAGGGTAAAAGCGGTTTCCATGCAATGCTCTTGAAATTGGCCAAGCAAAAATCAGGCAAGTTTTGACCCGATGAAGAGAGATCAGAAAAATGCATTGTTTCATTTCCCCGTATTTCTGAAATCCAATTTATAATGTTTTCGGGACTGTTTTCGGGTTTTTCGGGCAATAAATCGGGTTACAAATTTAAACGAGGGAGAAAGATTGGAAAAGCGCGGGCAGGGGGAAAATGACGAAATAGCAGAGATAGCAGGTTGTTAAACTTTTTTGGAAACGTTTAAGTTGTGAAATCCTTAACGGGGCAATTGTGCGATTGTCCCGTTATTATTTTTTTAAGAGGAAAAACGGAATAGTTACAGTTTTTTTAATCCAGACAATGGTTCGGAAAACTATCCCGTTTAAAAATTTTGCCTTTAAAGTGTGGTTGTCGGAGGTATGTCGTCTTTCATTGTCGTGACAAATTCGGGGCGGGGGACGGGTTCTGCTTCGGGTAGAGGAGCCGGATTTTCTGGTAACGGTGGCTGAGGGTGAGCCGGTTTACGGGGAGAATGGTCGGGGGTAACCTTATGCGGCGCCGGATGATGCGGGGCTGGATGATGTGGTTCCGGATGAGGTGCATGTCTATTTCCGTCGCCTTCCAGACTGGCATTTAGAGGACTAAAACTATAAAATTCACGTCCGATGATGATGAAGACAAAGCCGATCAGTCCCAGAAAACCCAATGAAAGGTAAAGCAAGGTAAAATCGGGGATTGGGGTATCAAAAAATGTGGCTTCGGCGATTGCTTTCAAATTGGCCGAAACAATGATTGCCGTTGCAACCGGCGCGAGAAACACCAACACAACGCCAACCCAACCCAAGCCGGTAAATCTTTGCCGTATCAATGTAAATGACAGGTTTGATAATGCTGGCCGCAAGTGGTTTTGTCGGGAGAGTGGTTGGGCACTTACGAGTGAATAGAAGAAATATATAAGCACAATTGATGCAATAAAACCTAATATCAAAAATATTAGAGCCATTTTAGGTATCCCTCTCTATAATGAACTTTAAAAAGAATATAGAAAGGTTTTGAATTGTGTCTATAAAATTGCACAATATCGAATAATCATTCGCAATCTATTTGAAAAAAACAAATTTCTTTGTCGGAACATTTTTTGCTTTCTTGTGCAGAATGGGCATGAAAATATTGTTTCAAGCGAAAGAAAAAGCTGAAAGCAAATGCGGGTTGGAAAACCGGCCTTCGGACAAGCTGAAAATCGTCTATAAAGAGCAGCGAACGAAGAACAGCAAAATGACAGTGCACACAAATAATGTTGCTTTTTAAAAGTGATGTTTCAGGAAAACGGATGAGAGTGCCCCTCACACGATCATGCCTTTACCACCCCCTTGTTTTTCAATAAATTCTCGCAGAAGCGGGCTTTCGGCAGTAAAAAGGTTTTTTGGCCACGGGAAGCTTGAAACCTGCAATTTTCACGGTACGACAAAAACACGCCATCGGGAAAACAGGAAGAGCAAGGTTTTTAACAGTTTCAGCAACGGGTGATGATGCGTTTCATAGACACTTGCGGTTTTCAATGCTATTCAATCTCGCATAGCATTGGAACGAAGTTATTTAAATGAAACTATCTGTCGTCATTCCCTGTCGTAATGAAGCTGAAAATCTGGCTTTTCTGCTTGATGAAGTCGATAATGCCATGAACGGGCGCGATTACGAGATTCTCGTCGTGGATGACGGTTCGACCGACGATACACCCAAGGTCTTATATAAACGGATGAGCGAGGGCAAACCTTTGCGCCATATCCGTCATGATCGCTCGGCCGGTCAAAGTGCTGCGGTGCGTTCGGGAGTTTTTGCGGCTTCAGGCGATATTGTTTTGACGATTGATGGTGACGGGCAGAATAATCCCGCTTATCTACCGGAACTTGCCGATGCGCTTATTGCCGCCGGGCCGGAATACGGGCTTGCCGCCGGCCAACGTTTGAAACGCACCGATACAAAACTGAAGCAGCTTTCCTCCAAACTTGCCAATAAATTGCGGCAGGCAATTTTGAAAGACAATACGCGCGATTCAGGTTGCGGGTTAAAAGCAATCCGTACAGAGCTTTTCCGCCAATTGCCGTTTTTTGACGGTTGGCATCGTTATTTGCCAGCGCTGGTTCTGCGTGAAGGTTTCAAAACGACGCATATTGATGTGGTTGATCGCCAACGTGTCCATGGCCATTCCAATTACGGTATTCTTGATCGCGGCCTGCGTGGTATTCTCGATCTCTATGGTGTCTGGTGGCTGCGTCGCCGTCGCAAAGTGGTTCCCAAGGTGACAGAAATAAAGGCAAAGGGCGAAAAATGAGCGGCATTTTCTCACAATTTACCCAATGGTTACATGATGTCTTTGTCGCCCAGTGGGACGGGTGGATTGTTCTGGGCTTTGTTGCACAGGCGCTTTTTATGATGCGTTTTGTTGTCCAATGGCTTGCCTCTGAAAAAGCCAGAAAAAGTGTTATGCCGGTTGCCTTCTGGTTTTTTTCGCTAGGGGGCGGAACGCTTCTGCTTATATATGCGATCAGGCAGAAAGACCCTGTTTTTATTGCCGGTCAAGGCTTGGGGCTCATTGTTTATATTCGTAACCTTTCGCTGATTTACCGCGAAAAGAAACACAAACAGATGAATTCCTGATCGCGGGCGAAATTGCACCTGAAAACGAAAGCCGCTAATTTTTCAAAAATCAAGCTTTTATAATGTTTTTCCATGAGAAACGCGCCCCTTGGCGACAACGAACCGGAGCCGTTTTGCTTGGCTTGCCGGTCTCTCTTCGGCCGGTCTCTCTCCCGCCGGTCTCTCTCAAGCGCGATATGGTTCAAGGCAGATAAAGATATGAAACGATACGTTTCACATCGCTTCCTCCATTAAAGCCGATTTCCACTTCGCCGGTTTTTCCTGTTGTCGGCAAGCCGGCCTTCAAAAGAGTTGCGCGCAAGTCATCGGGCAATTTTCCGTTTCCCGTCCATAATACCATGAGCGGCGTCTTCAATCTTTCAATTACAAAAGGCGAACCTATGTGAATGGTCTTGAGCGTTGGGTCAAGCAGGCGCAAATTGCCGGGCAATTGCGGGTGACGCGCGAAAACCATGACAAACGGCCCTTCAGCGCGAAGTGTCCGATCAAGTGTTTTATAGTCAAAAAGCTGTTCCGGCGGGGCGAACCGGTTATAGGCGGTTGCGATGTTGAGATAAAGGACAAAAGGCACGACAAGCCCCGCAATAGCGCCGATCACACCGAATGCGCGCACATATTTCAAAGAGTAGCACAAGCGCGAAAGGACAATTGCAAAATAGGCGGGTGCAAGAAAAAGCAATGGCTGTAACCAGCGGTCTTTGACATTTGTAATACCGAGCACGAGGACAAGCGCAACTACAAGCAAAATGCCGAAAAGCAAAATGTGGTATATGAGATGTTCGGCTTTGTTTTCATCTCTTGTAGTCAATCGGGATACTTTGGAATTGGAAAAACTATGTAATCCGGCCAATATCAAAGCAATAATAAGCGCAATCGAAACAAAACCCAAAGACGCTGTAAAAAAATCGGCAAGACCGGTTAGACGATCGGTAAAGAAGCCCCCTGTCTTACCCATTGCCAGTTTGTTGGCACGTGCAACGACGCTTGCGGGGTGGGCAGACATATAAATGGTAGCCGGTGCAATAGCGATCAAGGCTACAACTATAGCCAGTGGAAAGTAGCGGTTTTTCAGCGCGCTGCGGAAGTCCCGCGTTAAGGCTGTGCCGCCGAAAAGTGCAATAAGAAAGAGTGCTCCGTTATATTTGCCTAAAATTGCGGTTGCACAAGCCAGTCCCAAAAGGATAGCTCGTCCAAAAGAGGGTTTGCGGCAAAAAAAACAGAATGCCAAAAACGTATAGGCAGCACCGGCGGTTCCCATAATAGAATGGGTAAGCGCACGTTGTGACTCCCAGCCGATTTGGGGCAGCAGGAACATTGCAAGCATAGATGCTCCTGCCACAACAGGGCGCACGTCAAGAAGTCGCAGCGCCAGATAAACCGAGAGGAAAGTGGTTGCAAGAAGACCGAATTTGATAATTTGCAACAAATAGAAATGAAGCCCGAAGAGCTGTTCGACGGCAAAGGCAATCCATGTATAAAGCGGCGGCTGCGAACCGCCATAGCCCCAATTCCAGAAACTGATATTGGACGCAAGTTCGGCATCGTCAAGCCCCGCACCTTGCGAGATAACAGACACAAACAAAGCTTCAAATGCGAAATAGAAAATAATGAAGCAAACAGCGATAACGCCGTAATCCGGTTTGTTTTTTGCCATCTGCTTCATCCTTTTTTTGTGCCGCTTATATAATCGCCGGCTCATTCAAACCGGATATCGTCATATAAACGATCACCAAGTGAACAATTTTCTGTTTCAAACAATGACCGTCTACTTAACGGCCGATGGATATATAATCGAGATCTATATCCTGAAATTCTTCCGGTTTATAGATATTACGCAAATCGACAATTTTGCCGGATGGCATAAGTTCGGCAAGCTTTTTAAGGTTCAGTGCCCGATAGGCATTCCATTCCGTAATGATTGTGAGGACACCGGCTCCTTTGGCGGCTTCATAAGGCGAAGAACACCAGATAATATTGTCGAGAACTTTTTTTGCCTGTTCTTCACCTTCAGGGTCGTGAGCACGTATCGTCAGACCGGCTTCCTGCATGACTTTGATAATCGTTAAAGCGGGAGATTCGCGGACATCATCTGTATTGGGTTTGAATGTCACACCAAGCACAGCAACGGTATCGGTATTTTTTTCTTTTGCTGCTTTGATAATACGCTCGCCCATTTTTACCTTGCGTTCTTCATTGATCGAAATAACTGTTTCAATCAACTGTTGGGGAGCCTTATAACGCAGGCCGGTTGCCGCAAAAGCGCGCGTATCTTTAGGAAAACAGGAACCGCCAAATCCCGGACCGGCGTGCAGAAACTTGGAGCCGATGCGTTTATCCATGCCGATTGCCTGTGCGACTTCCTGAATATTGCCGCCGGTTTTTTCGCATAAATCGGCAACCTGATTGATGAATGTGACCTTCATGGCAAGAAAGGCATTGGCCGCATATTTGATGAGTTCGGCATTTTCAAGCGAGGTAATGACAAGCGGCGTTTCGCGCAGATAAAGCGGGCGGTAGAGTTTGCGCATTGTTTCACGCCCACGTTCATCTTCAACGCCCACAACAACCCTGTCGGGACGCATGAAATCTTCAATGGCCGAACCTTCACGCAGAAATTCCGGATTGGATACCATAGAAAAGCGGATTTCCGGCCGCTGCTTTTGTATACGTTCACGAATGCGGGAATTGGTGCCGACAACGACAGTCGATTTGATAACGATGACTGCACCATCTTTCATGGCATGAGCCACCTGATCGGCAGCCTGTTCTATGAAATGCAGGTCTGCTTCACCATCGCCGCGGCGCGATGGTGTGCCTACAGCGAGGAAAATAACATCGGCTTCTTTGACGCTGTTTTCCAGATCGGTTGAAAAGAAGAGGCGTTCTTCCTTGATGTTTCGTATCATCATTTCATCAAGACCGGGTTCAAAAATTGTGGCTTCACCTTTTTTCAACCGCGAAATAATATCAGGATTGGAGTCCACACATGTCACGTCGAATCCGAATTCGGCGAAACATACGCCCGAAACCAGCCCGACATACCCGCTACCGATCATGGTAATTTTCATCAAAGTCTTCCTTGCAAAATATCATGCCTTTTTGATATGACTGTTTTCACGTGACTTCAACCGTCAAGTGAGGGAAATAAGGGGAGAAAAAATGGCAGGCGAGGCTCTTATCGTTGTTGATGTTCAGAACGATTTTTTACCCGGTGGTGCACTCGCCGTGCCGGATGGTGATCTCATTCTCCCGACAGTTCAAGCGCTGATGATGCGCTTCGATCATGTTATTCTCACACAGGATTGGCATCCGCAAAACCATCAAAGTTTCGCTTCCAATCACCAAGGGGCTTCCGCTTACGATACCATAAATGTCGATTATGGCCCGCAAACACTTTGGCCGGATCATTGCATCCAAGGCTCGAACGGGGCAGCAATTCACGGATCTCTTCCCGTTGACAAGGCCGAAATGATAATCAGAAAAGGTATGAATCCGGCTATAGACAGCTATTCCGCATTTTTTGAAAATGACCGTAAAACACCCACCGGATTGCGTGGCTATTTAAAAGAGCGCGGTTTGAACAAGCTTACTTTCTGCGGTTTGGCGACAGATTTTTGTGTGGCCTATTCAGCACTCGACGCAAAGAATTGTGGCTTTGACGTGTCGGTCGCGCTTGGTGCTTGTGCTGGATTGGATCTTAACGGTTCGCTTGATCTCATGTTGAAAACAATGAATGATACCGGAGTGAATCTGTTGATGGGAGCGCTTTAACCCGTCAAGCGCCGGTCTCTCAAAAAAACGGCTTGTTTCCGATAAAACGGCTTGTTTCCGGCCGTTTCGCTTTTCTTGAAAACAGTATAGGTCGAACTGTCGCCCGCCGATTGCTGTCAAAAGGAAAGCACAAACACGTTCCAATCGGCCGCATTAACAACCTGGCCAATCAGGCTTTACCAGCGAAAAGTTAACCCATTCATCTGTCAATGCGCTTTTTTCTATAGCTACACGCTTTGCCGGAGCCGGATGATGATTATTAAATCAAGGCCTGAATATTCTAGCTTTTCGGCAGGCGTCTGGCGCAGCGCTCGAAAATTTGTCTGGCAAATTTGTTTGTAATTTCAATCCGCTCGCTATTGGTCGAAAACTGATTCTCCTTATAAGCGAGTTCGACGATTTTTTTATATACCGGATCAAGTATTTTCTGGTCTTCGGGTGACTTTTCTTTTAGCCCGTTTAAAATAAGGCTGGTTGTTTTTTCAATAGGTACGCCGCTTTGACGAACCATCATGACAGAACGACCAACTCCGGCAAGGTCCTTACATTCGATATTGGTTTCTTGTGAAAAAGCAGATGCAGGTAAAAAAGCTAAAAGAAATAGTGTCTGAGCAAAACGCATAAAAGTCTCCCGATTAAAAATAAACGTTCCTTTGACCGGCTATATCGGCACAAAAAGATGCGAACATTTAAAATCATCAAGAAATTTTTTTGCTATTTTGATACCTCTGTCAAGCATGAAAAAGACAAAACATCTTGATAACTTGTCTTTTTATCGAGCCAGAGTATAGCTTGCGATAATTGACCTGATTGTTGTTGTAATTTTTCTGAAAAATAAATCCAATCACCTATATTGAGTGGGAAATAATCAGCCACCGATAAAGATTCGCGCAGTCTTCGCATCATCATGGGACTATAGACATCAGACCCCATGCGCCGTTTTTCATTTTTCAACCATATACGAGAAAGCCGGTTGTGCCAGTTACGATATTGCTCGCGCTTATCCAGAATCAATTTGGCAAAATGTCCATCGGCCAAAGCATGAACTGCCCAAAGTCCCAATGGAAAAGGCGCATAAAGGACAATGGCATTTCGAGGTGCGGGATTTTCGACAATTGTATGTCCGGTGATGCGGTAACATATTGTTTTCATTCTGGTAAAGGAAACAGGCAGTTCATAGAGGCTGTCGGGCACGAGGAGAGCATTGCTTTCGGCGGGAACAGAAGTGTTTCCATTCCGGTCGAAAATGATAGGTCTTGTGACACCAGTTGATTGTTCGCTCGTCAAAACCTGCCCAACCATTTTATGCAATTCGCGCAAATGTCATATTTATATTTTGTTTCAATAAAAGAACATATAACACGATCGCTTGAAAAAACGAAAGAAACTGAAGCAAGCGGTTAAAGGGGGTTAATACGACATTGTTCTCGCTGGACAAGCCTTAAAAACCGCTTTTATGCACAATAATCAAGTGGTTTGAAGAAAGCAGAGTGTGCACTGTTTCATGTCAGCAACTGGCTATAATTCGGTTTTTGCAGAATTCGGCCTTTTGGAAACAGAATCCGCTCTTTTAACAATTATATCACTGATAAGGCCTTTAATCGGGTCGATAAACATGCTGCACCTTTATCGATTATGCCGGATATATGTGATCGGAGTGGTGTTAAGGGAGCGCTATTTGCCCATCTTCTTTGAAAGGTTATTTCGGCAAGATCATTTTGGAATTGTTTTGCTCTTCTCAAAGATTGCCGATTGTGCCCGTTTCAGTTAAAAGACCAGAAACAATGTGGTTTCAAAACGTGTTTTCATTAAAAATGCGAGCGAAAAGATCGTTTGTATAAAGGCAGCTTTGAACGCGTCAATCAAGGAATGGAAAAACATATATGGCTCGGCAATTTATCTATCATATGGCGGGACTTAGCAAATCCTATGGTAATAAAAAGATTTTGCACAATATCAATTTGTCTTTTTATCCGGACGCAAAAATAGGTATTTTGGGGCCGAATGGCGCGGGCAAATCGACTATTTTGCGCATTATGGCCGGTCTCGACAAAGAGTTTACCGGTGAAGCCTGGCTGGCAGAAGGGGCAACTTGCGGATATTTGCCGCAGGAACCCGCTCTCGACCTGACAAAGGATGTACGCGGCAATGTTATGGAAGGTGTTGCCGAAAAAAAGGCAATTCTCGACCGGTATAACGAATTGATGATGAATTATTCGGACGAGACGGCCGAAGAAGGCGCAAAATTGCAGGATGTCATTGACAGCCAGAATCTCTGGGATCTTGACTCACAAGTGGATATGGCAATGGATGCGTTACGTTGCCCGCCGGCTGATGCGGATGTTTCCAAACTTTCAGGCGGTGAAAAACGCCGCGTCGCTTTATGCAAATTGTTGCTCCAGCAACCCGATTTGTTACTGCTTGACGAGCCGACAAACCACCTTGATGCCGAAACGACTGCCTGGCTTGAAAAGCATTTGCGCGAATATCCGGGTGCTGTTCTGATTATCACCCACGATCGCTATTTCCTTGACCATGTCACCGGCTGGATTCTGGAACTCGATCGCGGGCATGGCATACCTTACGAGGGCAATTATTCTGCCTATCTCGAAGCCAAGGCCAAACGTCTGGCACAGGAGGGACGGGAAGAGGCTGCAAGACAGAAAGCCCTGACACGTGAACAGGAGTGGATTGCCTCAAGTCCGAAAGCCCGTCAGGCAAAATCGAAAGCCCGTATCAAAGCCTATGACGAATTGGTCAAGGCTGCCAATGATCGTCGTCCCGGTGAAGCACAAATCATCATACCGGTGGGTGAAAGACTGGGGCAGGTTGTCATTGAAGTCGAACATTTAACCAAAGGATTTGGCGACCATGTATTGATCGACGATCTTTCCTTCAAATTGCCGGCCGGCGGAATTGTCGGTGTTATCGGCCCCAATGGTGCGGGTAAAACAACTTTGTTCAAAATGTTGACGGGGCAGGAAAAGCCGGATGCAGGAACAATCCGCATCGGGGATACTGTCAAAATGAGCTATGTCGATCAAAGTCGCGATGCACTTGATCCTGATAAAACGGTTTGGGAAGAAATCTCCGGCGGAAATGATATTATAAAGCTCGGCAAATATGAAATGAATAGCCGTGCCTATTGTGGTGCATTCAACTTCAAGGGGGGCGACCAGCAGCAAAAGGTCGGTAACCTTTCAGGCGGGCAGAGAAACCGCGTTCATCTTGCCAAACTTCTGAAAGAAGGCGGCAATGTGTTGCTGCTCGACGAGCCGACCAACGATCTTGATACAGAAACGCTGGCAGCGCTTGAAGAGGCGCTCGAAAACTTTGCCGGTTGCGCTGTTGTTATCAGTCACGATCGTATGTTCCTTGATCGTCTGGCAACCCATATGCTGGCTTTCGAGGGCGACAGTCATGTGGAATGGTTCGAGGGCAATTTTGAAGAATACGAGGCCGATAAAATACGCCGTTTAGGGCCGGAATCCGTCAACCCGAAACGGGTAACCTATAAACGTTTGACACGATAGTCGAACCGTTAGACACAATCATCCGGTTCTGTTTCAAGAATTATTCCTCAACAGGATTGTGAACGGAAATTGTCAGGAAAGGCGGGGCGAAAAACCCGCCTTTTAATTTGGAATATTCATTTTTATTCCAATCCTGAAATATATCATTTTGCGCGAGCATGGAGTCCGGCAGGCAATATTGACATTAAACTCGCCGAAAAAGACGGGGCAGGAAGAAGTGGATGACAAAAGCGGTTTGACAATTGGTTTCCAAGGATTGTTCGGAACAATCGGGTGTTTTGTAAAGCTTGTCCGGAACAATCAGGAATATGATTTATATTCCAGCAATAATGCGCACCTTTAATATATATTCGTTCGGCAGCTACACTATTGATCCGGTTCGCAGCGATCGGAAAATGGAAAGGCCGCTCCGAAGAATTTTTAAAATCGCGAGAAAAATTCGACTTTCTGCCGGAAAAAATTTGACTTTGTGGATGTCTTGAACCCAAAAAGTGGTAAACTTACTTCATTGCCCGATGAGACAATGGAGAAAATTTATGCAAGATTGGTCAGCAAAACAATATTTGAAATTCGAGGACGAACGTTTGAGGCCGGTACATGACCTCGCTAATGCAGTTCCTCTGAAAGAGGTCAAAACCATTGTCGATCTCGGTTGCGGTCCTGGCACATCGACCGAAGTTTTGTGCCAACATTGGCCTAACGCCAAGGTTTCGGGGTTTGACTCTTCTGCCGACATGATCGCCAATGCCAAAAAGCGCTTGCCGAAAATAGAATTTACAGTTCAAAACATTGAAAAATGGTCGCCGGAACCCGATGTCGATTTGTTATTTTCCAATGCCGTATTCCAGTGGTTACCCGACCATATTGACGAGATGAAACGATTGGTGTCTGCCATGAAAACCGGTGCGGCTTTGGCCGTACAAATGCCGGATAACCTGTTTGAACCGCTCCATCGTGCGATGATTCATGTTGCAGAAGATAAACGCTGGAATGACCGTATCGGCTCTGTAGCGCGAGAAAAACTACCGAATGTCTCGGTCTATTATGATGCTCTGAAGCCGCTCGTCCACTATATTGATATTTGGCAGACAATTTATAATCCCGTCATGGAAAATCATGAAGCCATTGTTGACTGGGTGAAAGGGGCAGCCCTGCGGCCATTTCTTGCGCCACTTAACGAGGAAGAAAAGCAACAATATCTTGCGCTTTATCTTGAGCGCATTACAAAACTCTATCCAACCCAGTATGACGGCAAGGTTTTGTTGCGTTTTCCGCGCCTGTTTATGGTGCTGGTAAAATAATGGATTGCTATTGCCACGAATAAAATTTGCAAAATGAAAAGAGCCATGATTGTTCATGGCTCTTTCTATTTTTACTGTAAACGGGCGGATTTATTCTTTCTGAACTATGACAAAGGCGGTTGTTGTTACTTTTTAAGCCCGTGGAAAATATTGGCTGGCATAAGCAGTCGACAGTCATTCAGGGTTTGTTTTTGGCAATTGTTTTATCCGGTTAAAAAGCTTTTTTAAAAAAACATTCCGCAAACAACAGAACAATTCAATAGCCGGATTGTTGTAATGAAATTTCTTTATTTGTAACCGGATCAGATTGATTCTCTTGAAAGCTATGACGATTTTTTAATATTCAATGGCAACGCATATGACGGATGGTGCTTTACTGTTGCATAATTGTCTTTTCGCTCAAAAAAAATCCTGGAACAGAGGCTAAAAGCTTTAAACCCGCTAAGCCGAACCTAAAAATACTTTCCATCTTATTAACCATCCATTAACCACGTTATACGAGAAATGACGAGCGATATAACGTGTCGCGATCAAGAGGCTTTTAGACGGAAAATGAAATATTTTTGGCAGCAAAAATTAGGGCTTGCAACAGCTCTTGGTGTTCTGGGGTTCGGACTTGTGGGATGTGCGACCACGCCTGCTCCTACTGTTGTATCAAACGACAATGTAAAGGTGGCACCGGCAAAACCGGTTGTGACATCAACATTGCTCGGTACGCAATCGGTTTATGACCGTTATGAGCAATCTCCCGACGAACCGTTCAAAATTCCGCCTGTAAAAATAAAAATCCCCGAACAATTTGAACGCACGGTTGTTCCTTATCCGACAAATGAAATTCCCGGAACGATTATTGTCGAACCGGAAAACCACTATCTTTACCTCATAACCGGTGACGGTCAGGCAATTCGTTACGGAGTAGGTGTGGGTGCTGCCGGTCTCGGTTTTCAGGGGGAAGCAAAAGTACAATTCAAACGCAAATGGCCAAGATGGATTCCGACTGCCGATATGGTGCAACGCAAGCCCCAGCAGTATAAGCGCTTCGCAGACGGTGTGCCCGGCGGATTGAGTAACCCGCTCGGCGCTCGTGCACTTTATCTCTTCCAGGGCAATGTCGACACATATTTCCGTATTCATGGAACGACACAACCGTCGAGCATTGGCAAAAATGTATCAGCCGGTTGCATTCGCATGTTGAACAAAGATGTGGTTGATCTTTTTGAACGCGTGCAGGTCGGCTCGAAAGTCATCGTGCGCTGATAGTTGCTGTAGACAAATTAAAAAGAAGGGCGGGTTTTCGCCCTTTTTTTGTGCCTTTTTATGCGCCCTTTTATGCGCCTTTTTTTGAATTGTGTTGGTTTCTATTGCGTCTATCGCCTTTCGAGATTGCGTCTGTCGCCCTTCGGGTTGAATTTTTTCCGCATATTTCTGCAATATTGAAAAAGAACGAAATAAAAAAGATTTCATATTGAACGTTTGACCGGCTTTGGCAGAAAACAGTTCCAGAGTGTCGCCTTCACCATTTAAGCCCTCCGATCAACATTCCCAAAACATTCCCAATCACACTTTTGCCAATCAGCCCAATCCCCAATCGTTCCGATCACAAATTGCCCCCTTGCCAATCGCCCTAATCGCCAATCAACCCCATTGCCAGTCATCACTTTCTTCGGGGCTAACGCGTGGATATAAAGAACTTGTCCGGCAAGATTTTAGTCGTGATCTTCATAGGTCACAAAACGCGTTGCACGCCATTCGGTGAGTTTTTCGTTAATGTCGTCTATTACAAAAAAACGAGCTGAATCCTTATCATAACCTTCATCACGCAATTCATCATAATTCGTATATGTGTGGCGGATATAGGCGACAATCGACAGCCAGACCGCAATTGAAGGGGGAAGATGTTTCATATGCGCGCTTAAAGCAGCAGATCTGATCGGCTCGCTATCAGAATAGGGAGCTTGCGGGATAAGCAGTGTCAGTTCCTTTAAAACAGCGCGTTGTCTTTTCGTAGTCATGGGTAACAGAAAATCATGGGTAACAGAAAATCATGGGAAACAAAAAATTTGTCTTGCTTCATTGTTAAACGGGTTTTCGAGCTTTTTCAGATATAGTTCGATATGTCAAAATGCAAAAATTGTTAAAGTAAAGAGTGCCGCAATTCGTTCACTTGATCTTTGCATGTCGCCTTTTTTAGCAATTACAAAAGTGCGGAACCGGTTATGTGGTATAAGGCGCGGTAACTGCTTTTTCATTTTATCAAATATCGGGGCAAGATCAAATGATAGGGCAAATGTAAAAATAACGGGTGAAGCGAAAATCGCCGCCAATTTTTATCCTTTTATATGACCATATTTTTGACCGCTCTTGCCAATATTTCAGAGGGGTAGCGTTCAAACACAAATTATTCGCAAACAGGCGTAATGGCCGTTTATCCGGAAAAACCGGCAGAAATAGACATTAAAGGCATGATAAATATTTGCTAGACTTGATAAAGCCTGACTGTTCAGGACGAGTAAGCGGCAAAATTCCCGCAATGATGACTTGTTTTCAAGACGAAGAATGATTTTCTGTTTTAGAACAGTCGGACAACGGCAAGCCCGCAAAATGATCGAAATAAGCGGGACGAATGAAACTTGCAGCAATTGCTGTGACACCAAAACTGTTCATACGCGTGTAAAATTTTATCTTCCGGAAAAAATCATGATCGGTGATTGTGGGCATAACCAATCTCTCCGCTTGACATTTGCAAAATATATAAAGATATCTTTATATCCATAAAACCGGAGAAATAGTCATGGTTCGCCAATTGGCATTGAACGAAATGGTAGACGTATTGAAAGCTGTTGCCGAGACGACGCGGTTACGGATACTGTTTTTGTTGGATAAGGGGGATTTGACTGTTTCCGATCTCACAAAAATTTTGGGACAATCCCAGCCACGTGTTTCAAGGCATTTGCGGCTTTTGACCGAAGCCCGTTTGATCGAGCGTTATCAGGAAGGGGCATGGGCATATTTTTCTTTGTCTTCATGCTCGTTACGTCAACAAATGTTGAAAACAATACTCGCACATATCGACACAAAAGACGGTCTTATCGAACGCGACATGACGCGCCTTGATGAAGTGAAGCAGCAACGCAGCCGCGCTGCTGCTGCCTATTTTTCCAAGAATGCGCATGATTGGGATAAACTCCGTTTGCTTCATGTTCCCGATAACACGGTTGAACAGACAATGGTTGAGCTTGTCGGCACAACGCCATTCCAATCCATGCTTGACATCGGCACCGGCACAGGCTCGCTATTAAAGCTCTTTTCCCCCCTTTATACCCGCGCAATCGGCATTGATAACAACCGCGATATGTTGGCGGTTGCGCGTGTCAATCTTGATAAAGCGGGTATTTCAAATGCGCAGGTCAGGTTAGGCGATGTGGCCGCCTTGCCGGTTGAAAAAGAAACATTCAATCTCGTCACCATCTATCAGGTTCTGCATTTTCTGTCAGATCCCGAAATTGCAATTTTTGAAGCTGCGCGCGTTATGCGCCCCGGTGCAAGGCTCATTATTGTCGACTACGCGCCGCATGAACTTGATTTCTTGCGCGAAAAATATGCCCATGTACGTTTGGGCTTTTCCGATTCCCAAATGGAATACTGGCTGGAAAAAGCCGGTTTGACACTGGAAAAAACCTTGAGTTTTCAACCACAACAAAATGGCAACACCAAAGGGCTTACGTTGAAGCTGTGGCTTGCACGTGACCCGCGTTTATTGATTGCCCGACAAAAAACACTTGTAACGGAGACCGCATAATGCCTGCCCCTTCACTTTCCCGCCGCCCCGATTTAGGCGACAAGCTAAAGGTTTCATTCGAGTTTTTCCCGCCAAAAACGGAAAAAATGGAAGAAATGCTATGGCAAACGGTGGAACGGCTTGCTCCGTTAAAGCCGGATTTTGTTTCGGTCACTTACGGGGCAGGTGGTTCCACACGTGAGAGAACCGGCCGCACCGTTGAACGTATTATCAAAGAAACGCATCTCAATGCGGCAGCGCATCTAACCTGTGTTGACGCAACGCGCGAGGAAGTTGACAGCGTAGCGCGCCAATTTGCTGCGATGGGCATTCGCCATTTTGTTGCTTTGCGCGGTGATCCGAGCAATGGCATAGGCGGGCGCTATCACCCGACTCCGGGGGGCTATGCCAATGCCGTTGAACTCGTCGCCGGTTTGAAAGCAATTAATCCGGATTTTGAAATTACAGTTTCCGCTTATCCGGAAAAACATCCCGAAAGTCCGGATTTTGCAACCGATATTGATCTGCTTAAACGCAAAATTGATAATGGTGCGACAAAAGCCATTACCCAATGCTTTTTTGATAACCATTTTTATGAAGATTATATAGAAAAAGTACGTAAAGCCGGTATCTATATTCCTATTTTGCCGGGTATTTTGCCAATCCATAATTTCTGGCAGGTTAAAAATTTCTGCGCACGCAATGGAACGCATATTCCCGATTGGCTGGCACAACGTTTTGAAGGGCTGGAAAACGACCAGAAAACGCATGATCTTGTTGCAGCAGCCGTTGCTGCCGAACAGGTTCTTGAGCTTGTAGAACATGGCGTGGAAGATTTCCACTTCTACACGCTCAATCGTGCAGACCTTGTTTATGCTATTTGCTATCTTATCGGCATCCGGCCAAAACAGCAGACCGCAAATAATAAATAATGGTGGTCAAATCGGATTTTTCAGTCTCTTAAAAGGGCTGTTCAGATAAACAGAACCGATAGTTGCCAGTATGATAAACAGAACCGATAGTTGCCAAGGTCATGTGGCGGCGGTTATTGAAAAGCAAAGGGCTTTTTAAGCTTTTGCCGCCGCAAATTTCCGGTTTTCAATATGTGTGCCCGATTGACAGGCGCGCATATTGGCTCTTGTCACATTTATAGCCGACCGGAACTATAAATATTTATTTTAGTGGCGTTCCTATTGTTCGTTACGCGCTGTCGTTCAGGAACGATGCCCGCCACTATTTTGTTCGTTCGGGTTTGGTTTTACCGATTCCAGTTTGGAGCAATTTTGAATTTTCTATTGATGCAAGCGTTCATTCCCGATTGCGACAATTGCCACAGACGCATTTCGCTTCACAAAAACGAAATCGCTCCGATTTTAAAAAGAGATGACAGCCGACGTCGTTTGAACATGCTGTGGGGGCACGATAATGTTAAGGGTGTAATTTTCTACAAATCAACTGAAAATAGATTAAAATTGCTTCATTTTAAGACAATTTAGACATTGTTTTATCATTTTGTTAAAAAAAATAGCAAAATAATCTATTTTTTGATTGTCGTTTTAAAGCTTTTTATTGCTATCAAATCCATTCTCGTCCATATCAATGATGTGCTTTTCAAAAAGCATAACAAATCGGTTAACAACCAGGGAGACCGAGACCCCCCGCAACGGATTTCCCTTGGTTGAAGCCCGACTGGAGCTTTGCTCCGGTCGGGTTTTTATTTTTGGGGATTTGTTCCGCGTCGATTGCCGGTTGAAGTGTTCGTGAAATTTACACAGATATTGATATGCCGTGAAATTCATAATCCATCCCGTTTTTTGCTTTGTTGAACTGCCATTATAATTTTCCAAAAGTTCTTTGCCCCTTTATTTCCGTACTATGAAACATTGTTTGGAGCAGCTCCTGAAGACAGCTCTAAAATTATTCATAGTGAAACGCTGTTCCGGTTGTGGAGCGGGGGGATAGCGACAATGTCTTGGGTTGTCACCTTCCGTCAGTTCCCCTTTGGTGGAATTTCCACCGATATGTCGGTCGCACTTGCGCCAGCTAGCTTTGAAAACAAGCGACTTTATAAAGGTCGGGCAAAAAGCGAAAAATCAGGGGCGGGTTATTGCCAGTGTATCGGGAGCGGGTTACCGCCAGTCATCAGGGGCGGGTTATTGCCAGTCCAATTCAAAAAAAGCAAAACTTGCTCTGAAAGCGCGGAACAAAATTGCGGGTTTAGGCAAAAATAGTTTGCCGAAATAAAAATAATTACCAATCGGAAAATCTGATGGCTCGAAACCCCTGATGTCTCGAAACCCTTGATGTCCCGGAACCCCTGATGTCTCGAAAGCCCTGAAGAAAAGGCGCAATGTTCGGGCGGGTGAAACAAATTAAAAATAACCGGAGAAAGTCTGTTAACCGGAGAACGTCTGTTAACCGGAGAAAGTCTGTTAACCGGAGAAAGTGTAAAAAACAAGCGGGCTTTCACCCGCTTGTTTGATAAATTTTGCGCAGTTTTGAAACTCTATCGGCAGTTTTATTCAAAGCCGGTCAAGCAATTCTTTTGTCGGCCATGAATCGGCAGGTAGTCCCAAACGGAGCTGTTCCGTTCGCACAGCGTCGCGTGTCAATATACCATAAACCCCGTCGACCTTGCCCATATCATAACCGCGGTCTGCAAGCTTTTGTTGTAATTGCTTCATTTCTTCGGTGTTCAACCCCGGATCGGGATGGCCGATGTCGAAAGCGGGAGCACCGGCGAGGCGTGAAGCGAAATAGGCAACGGTTGTTGCATAGACAATTGACTTGTTCCATTCGACAAAAATATCGAAATTATCATAGGCCAGAAATGCAGGTCCCTTTCGGCCCATTGGCAACATCAGGGATGCATCGCCATTGTCGGGGCCTAAAGGCCCGTCAAGACCGGTAACGCCCCAACTTGTCCATTGCGAATGGGGTTTGCGATTTTGCCTGATGGCTTCCTGCCATGGCAAATCATCGCGGGTGAGGCGCACTTCTTCAAGCCATGGTTCACCGCGCCGCCATCCGAGATCGCTTAGCATATGGGCAGCCGTCATGACAGCATCGGCAACAGAACCTTTAAGGTCGATTTTACCGTCACCATCACCATCGACGCCGCGTTCAAGATAATCCTTCGGCAAAAGTTGCATTTGTCCGATTTCTCCGGCCCATGCGCCGGTTGTTTCGGCATTGACCACACCCTGATCGAAGAGTTTCAAGAGCGCAATCAATTGCGGACGGAAGAGTTCCGGCCGTCGGCAATCATGAGAAAGAGTAAAAAGGGCGTTCAAAGTATCGAAATTTCCTTGCACCGCACCATAATCGGTCTCCAGCCCCCAAAAAGCTGCAATAACCGGTCCCGGAACACCGTATTTTTCTTCCGCCTTTGCAAAAACATCGGCATATTTTTGCAAGTTTTCCTTGCCTTTTTTCAAGCGCGCTTCCGGGATGACGCGTTTTGAAAATTCCGCAAATGTCAGATTGAAAATAGCCTGACCATTATCACGGTCGATTACTTTCTGGTCGATTGTTGCTTTTTTCAGTTCGTCGATAGCGTGCTCGCTCACACCCGCTTTACGCGCTTCGTCGGCCACATTCTGCCTGAACGTTTCAATCGGCGTACCACAGGCTTCCCGTGCAGCCTTGGTTGCGACATCTTCGGTTGGTGCGGCATCTTCGGTTTGTGCGGTATCGTTGGTTTGTGATTGTGCATCAGGTTGCTGAGCTTGTGACAGCGGGCAGAAAACTGTCGCAAACAAAAATGTTGAAGCTGCCAGAATAGCCTGTCTTGTCTTGAACATTTGTCCTCATGTCCTGCATATTGTGATGTTTGAAATGTTTTGAACCATTTATTATCAGAAATAAAGGTCTGCTCCTAGCTGAAGCTTATGTAAAGCTATATTCATTGTTGATTGACACGGTTTTTTATTTTCCCGAAACAAATTTTTGCCATTCATCACGACTGCCGTAAAAAACGTTGATGTCGGCATCGCCTTTGATACCCGGCACACGTCCGGTTCCTGTATATTGCCAGAATGTCCACGGGTGGGGGCCATATTTTTCTTGCGGATGTCCGGCGACCGACCTCAGCCAGAACGAATAACCTTTTATTTGTGACAAACCGTTGCGGTCGAAGAAATCGACTGTGGTGTAGACGATGGGCTTCTTGCCATAATATTTTTCAACAATGGACAGGAAGACCTTCATTTCACTGCGAACAGTGTCTGCCGGTGGTCGGATTTTGCAAGTTGGCGAAGAATCGTTCCATTCCATATCAAGAACCGGCGGTAGAGCAGTCGGGTCCTTCGGCACATTTCTGATATACCATTTCGCCTGTTCGGAAGCGGGGCGGCAATAATAGAAGAAATGGTAGGCTCCCCGCGGCATATCCACTTCCTTTGTACCATCCCAGTTGTGGATGAAATTGTCATCGACGCGGTCACCACCTTCTGTCGCTTTGATAAAAGCAAATGAAATGCCGCTATGTTTGACCGCCGCCCAATCAACCGCCTGTTGATATTTCGAGACATCGGTTCCGTGAATGGGGTAATGCCATGGCGTAAGCGCAGCCCAATCATGGGGCTTGCGATCATCGAAGCGGGGCGCGTTGATCGGCCCTTTCGGCGTTGTGCCGGATGGCGGCACAATATCGCCAAGGTCATAGGACACGGATGTGCAGCTTGTAAGCAAAAGAGCCGATGCAATAGCTGCCGAAATCCTGTGCGCAATTTTCCGAAAATTATTTTTAAACAACAATTCCACCCCTATAAGGCTCTCAAATCACAGTTCACCATTGCTAAAAATAGTAAAAGAATGGCATATAAATAAAAACTTTTGGAAAAAATATGAAGAAACTTCGTTGGCGCCGTATCATCGTTCTTTTTATCGTCCTCCTTCTCGTCATTGCAGGACTTTGGTGGACTTATTCCTATTTTATGAATGGTAAGAGTCAATCGAATGGAGAAAAAGCACTTCCCGAAGGTGCAGCCATAAGTTTGCCAAAAGTACCACTTACACCATCGGATATGACAGAGGCGCAAAAACGCGATGTCATTAATAAATTGATGGAAGATGCAAAGGCGGCTGCCTTGAAAAGCGGGCAAAGTGAAGAACAGGCAGAAAAATTTGCACGTGATGCGGGCGAGGTTGCCCGTCAGGCAATGAACCGTCCTTCGACTGTCGATGGTGATAAATAGCGGCAAAATCAATTGCATTTAAACAGGTTCAATGGTTGACTATCGGGCGGGAGCCAAGAAATCCCGTTGCGGCACAAGAACACGAGACAAAGCGGGCTTTTAATATATCGGAAAAATAGAATGCCTTCATTATGGACACGCATCGGAGAGCTTATCAGCAATGTTGCTGGCGACGTATTGAACGCCATTGTCGAACGTGTGCGCACCATTTTTGAAGGTGATCCGGAAACACGCAGACAAGTTGCCTTTTCTGTTGCCATGATTGCTTTATCGGCAAAAATGGCAAAAGCCGATGGCGTTGTAAGCGATGCGGAGGTCAAAGCATTTTATGAAATCTTTTCGGTGCCCGACCACGAGTTCCACAATGTCGAACGCCTTTATAATCTCGCCAAACAGGATATTGCCGGTTTTGATGTTTACGCTCGCCACCTGTTTCGGCTTTGTCACGAATCCGACTGTCAGGGACAATTGCTGGAAGATGTGCTGGAAGGGCTTTTCTATATCGCGAAGTCCGATGGAGTGATTCATCAGGATGAATTGGACTTTCTGCGCAATGTTTCCGATATTTTCGGCTTTTCGCGTGAACGTTTCAAAGCAATCAGTGCCCGCCATGCCGAAACGGGAGATAACGACCCGTGGCTGGTATTGGGGTTGAACAAGGGCATAAGTTTTGAAGATGCGCGCAAACGTTATCATCAATTGGTGCGCGAGCATCACCCCGATAGGGTCATAGCACGAGGATTGCCAAAGGAATTTATGGCAATTGCCAATGAGCGTCTGGCTGCTATTAATAACGCATGGGCTATCGTGCGTGAGGAGTTTGTTACGGCATGACAATGCAACAGTTCAAAGCTGATTATCCGGAGGCGGTTGTCCGCCCTTCGCCTAATTTTGAAGAACGTAAAGACGGCGCAAAACCGCAATTTCTCGTTCTTCACTATACGGGCATGGAAAATGCCGAAAGCGCCGAACAACTTTTATGTTCGCCAGAGGCGAAGGTTTCAGCCCATTATGTTGTGGAAGAAGATGGAAAAGTCGTTCAACTGGTTCAAGAAGCTTTTCGCGCATGGCATGCCGGTGAAAGTTTCTGGCGCGGTATCACAGATGTTAATTCAAACTCGATCGGCATTGAAATCGTCAATGGCGGGCCTTTGTTGAACTTTCCCGATTATCCGGAAAAGCAGATCATATCGGTCATTAAACTGTGCCAATCCATCATTTCAAGATATTCGATTGAACCGAGGAATGTGCTTGCCCATTCCGATATTGCACCGCATCGCAAAACCGATCCGGGTGAAAAATTTCCGTGGGAGACGCTTTTTAAAGCCGGTGTCGGCCATTTCGTGCGTCCTGCACCAATTGCCGGCGGGCGTTTTATGAATATCGGCGAAAGCGGCCGTCCGGTCGAAGCGTTTCAATCCATGTTGGCTCTTTATGGCTACGGTATCGAAATAACCGGATCTTTCGATGAACGTACGCGATTGGTCACACAAGCTTTCCAGCGCCATTTCAGACCTGAAAAAGTTGACGGTGTTGCAGATGTTTCGACGATCGACACGCTTCATCGTCTGCTTGGTACGTTGAAAAGCCTTGCATAATTTATGTTTTTGAACCGGATAATGATCGCTTGTATCATAACGATCAATGAGAAAATGCTTGGAACATTGAATAACAGGCAATAGCGCAAAAACAGATTTTTGAATTAAAACCCTGTGCATCCGGAAAATTTCAGAAACGATTATGAACAGATTGAAATTGTTTCGGGGAATTTTATCGGGAGAATTGTTTTATTTTCGGGTGGGGGGATTCTAGTATTCAGGGCGAGCCGGATTATTTTATTTCAACTCTGTTATCGGGGATTCTATCCTGAAAAATATCGGCTTTTTTTAAAAGGGAAGCGCTATAAGTTTCCGGATATGCTCTCGCTGCCAGTTCGGCTTCATCGCCTATATGGCCATGTGGGCGAGCAGATGATGAAGGGGGACATTTCCACCCGATTATTCGCGAATCGATTTTAAGTCTCCGATAAAGAAGCTTTTGATATTCGGCCTTGAATGACGGGCGGTTGTTCAACCAAAGGCAGGATATGATTGCGACTATTGTTCCGGTTTTATCGGTTTGCAGTAGCCCGATTTTGTTTTATAAAGAGCCGGTCAGTTGGTCGGGCAGCCGCGCCTTCTCAATACCGAAAGGTGAAAGGTGAGGAAAGTCCGGGCTCCATGGAATAACGGTGCCGGATAACGTCCGGCGAGGGTAACCTCAGGGAAAGTGCCACAGAAATATACCGCCTGTTCAATCAGGTAAGGGTGAAAAGGCGGGGTAAGAGCCCACCGCGCATCCAGTAATGGATGTGGCAAGGTAAACCCCACCGGGAGCAAGACCGAATAGGAATGACACGCAAGCTTTGCTCGCAGCCGATTTCCGGGCCTGTCATTCGGGTAGGTTGCACGAGACGGGTGGTAACATCCGTACCAGATGAATGGCTGCCACGCGGAATTTTTAATCAAATTTCGCCATACAGAACCCGGCTTATAGACCAACTGACATTTTCCTTTTGTGCTATTTACCTTTTTAGAATTCACAAATATTTTTATATAACCCCGATTGACGGGATAGATCGATTAGAGCTAATGCAAAGCATTCGCAATTAGAAAGTTTTGTTGCATGTCTCTTCAAGATGATAAATTCTCCCGTAAGTCCTCGCTCACCGAACGGACGTCGGAAGGCATTTCTGCAATGCTTGCCGGCAAGCGAAAGGGCGGACGTACATTTCTTCTCATGGTTGGGCCTGCCGTTATTGCCTCAATCGCCTATATGGATCCCGGTAATTTCGCGACCAATATTCAGGCCGGATCGGGATACGGTTATACGTTGTTGTGGGTTGTGTTGCTCGCCAATCTTATTGCCATGCTGTTTCAGGCACTGTCGGCAAAAGTCGGCATTGTAACCGGCCGCAACCTTGCAGAACTCTGCCGTGACAATCTGTCAAAGCCTGTCGTTGTGGCTATGTGGATTATCAGTGAAATTGCTGCAATGGCAACCGACCTAGCCGAATTCCTCGGCGGTGCTATCGGTCTTGCCTTGCTGTTCAATATGCCGCTTATTATCGGTATGATTATCACCGCAATCATTACCTATGCGCTTCTGATGATTGACAGCCGCGGTTTCCGCCCGACTGAAATTCTGATCGGTATTCTGGTTTCGATTATCGGTATTTGTTATCTGATTGAAATGGTGATCGCACCGGTTGATTGGGAAGCTGCGGGTTTGCATCTTTTCACACCGGAAATGCCGGATGCCAACGCTTTGTTGATTTCTGTCGGCATTATTGGTGCTACCGTTATGCCGCATGCGCTTTATCTCCACTCCGGCCTGACACAGGCACGTGCCAAAGTCCAGAGTGACAAGGATCGTCGCCAGCTTGTGCGCTATTCCAACCGCGAGGTTATTGTTGCTCTTGCTATTGCGGGCATGGTCAATATGGCCATGGTTATTATGGCGGCAAGTACCTTTCATGGTGCGCATAACGACATCGCCGAAATCGATCAGGCCTATCACACATTGACACCGCTTCTCGGCATCGGTGCGGCGGGTGTTTTCCTTGTTTCGCTGATTGTTTCAGGTATTTCAAGTTCGGTTGTCGGCACGATGGCAGGACAAATGGTGATGCAAGGGTTCGTCGGCTTCTATATACCGATCTGGGTTCGCCGTCTCGTTACGATGATACCGGCCTTTATCGTTGTGGCCCTTGGTGTCAACTCGACAGAAGCGCTGGTTGTCAGTCAGGTTATTCTTTCAATCTCGCTGCCTGTCCCCATGATTGCGCTTCTCTATTTTAGTGGCCGCAAGGTCATTATGGGGCAATTTGCCAATGGAATTGTTACCCAGATTGTTGCCATTCTTTCGGCAATAGTGGTTCTTATACTGAATTTTGTTCTACTCTTCATGACATTCGGTTTGATACCGGAAATTTCGTGAATGACGGGTTCAATCCTAACACTTCGTTAAGCATAACTGTGCGATAAAGAAGATTGACGCATTCTGACCGGTTGAAAGGTCAGGATGCGCCAATCCATTCTGCTGCATTCAAAGTGCAACATTTTTTAAACGTGCTGTTAAAAGATAACGATGCCAACTGTTAAGGATACCGGTTTTAAACGTCATATCCCTGTTTTACTCGCACCTGTTGTTGCGGGAATGGATGCTTGCGCGGGTAAAACAATTATCGACGGTACGTTCGGCGCAGGCGGCTATTCACGCGCGCTGCTTGATAAAGGTGCCGATGTCATTGCCCTTGATCGCGACCCCGAAGCAATTCGTGACGGTGAGACTCTGGTTGAAGAATATCGTCCACGATTGAAACTCGTTCATACAGAATTTTCCAATCTCGGCCACGTGACAGAAGATAAAGTTGACGGGGTTATTCTCGACATCGGTGTTTCATCCATGCAAATTGACGAGGCAGAGCGTGGTTTTTCTTTCCAGAAAGACGGGCCGCTTGATATGCGTATGTCGGAAAAAGGTTTCAGTGCGGCCGATGTCGTCAACGGGATGAAGGTGAATGATCTCACCCGCATTTTCGGGCTTCTTGGTGAAGAACGTCATGCAGCACGTATTGCCAGAATGATTGTTGAAAGGCGCGAGAAAAAACCGTTTTTGCGAACCTCCGACCTTGCGGACGCTGTCGAAACATTGGTCGGGCGCAAACCCGGCGACCACATTCATCCGGCAACAAGAATTTTTCAGGCATTACGCATCTATGTCAATGACGAGCTTCAGGAACTGGTCAAAGCACTTGAAGCTGCCGAAAC
This sequence comes from Bartonella sp. P0282, assembly GCF_048452985.1. Taxonomy (NCBI): domain Bacteria; kingdom Pseudomonadati; phylum Pseudomonadota; class Alphaproteobacteria; order Hyphomicrobiales; family Bartonellaceae; genus Bartonella; species Bartonella sp. P0282. The sequence goes on along the minus strand of NZ_WTFO01000002.1, from coordinate 827,245 downwards.
CATATTGAAGCCGGGGGGAAGGCTTGGGGTTGTAACGTTCCATTCACTTGAAGACCGTATAGTCAAAAAGTTTTTTGCTTTCCGTTCAAAAGCACCGGCGCAATCGCGTTATTTACCGGTCGCGGAAACAGAAAAACCGATATTCAGGCTCGTAGCCAAAGGCGGAGTGACGGCAGATGAAAAAGAATTGCAATTCAACCCGCGTTCACGCTCGGCACGTTTGCGATTGGGTATCCGCACCGAAGCTGACGTAACACCTCTTGATAAAACGATATTCGGTCTTCCTGAACTTGCTCGATTTAACGGAACTAGAAAATGACAGTTTTTCGTACATTTGATATGATTCTGGTGGCGATTATGATTTGTGCAGCCGGCATTACCTATAAGGTAAAATATGATGCACAAAAGCGCATCGGCGAGGTTCAGCGTATCGAAAGACAGATCGTTGCAGAGAAAAACACCATCAATCTTCTCCATGCCGAATGGGCGATGATGATCGAGCCGGAACGTATGCAGGTGTTGGTCACCCGTTATCAGGATCAACTCGGATTGCAGGTAACAGATGCCCGCCAGATTATCAAATTGCAAGATATACCGGAACGGCTGCCGGACCAGATTGAAAATCTGATTAAAGACGACGAACTTGAAGAAAAGAATTCCCTGCTCGCCAGAAACGGCAATGCCAATGTCGATAATATCGCAACAGGGAGTGTCCGGCCATGAAGTTGATACCGTTTTTAAAGCGTAAACCGAAGGCCGCTCCCAACCGTTATGAAGAGTTACAAAAGGCCGAATACCGTTCGCGCAGAACCCGTCGCCGTCTGATGGTGGTGATAAGCTGTTTTCTGAGCGTCTATGCGGTCATTTTTGCCCGCCTTATCTATTTCGGTATAGAAGGCGGGCAGATTGAAGAAGCATCCGGCCCCGCTGTCGAGCAATCGGCCGCGCGTCCCGATATTCTTGATCGTAACGGGCGGCTTCTTGCAACCGATTTGAAAACCTATTCACTTTTTGCCGAACCGCGCCGCATCATTGATGTGGATGAAACAATAGAATTGATTTCAACGGTTCTGCCCAATCTTGATTGGCAGGAAACCTATAAAAAACTCAAAAAGAAAACCGGTTTTGCCTGGATACAGCGCGGGCTAACACCAAGCCAGAAAGAGCAGATTATGGCTCTTGGCATTCCCGGTGTCGGCTTCCGCACCGAAGTGCGCCGCTTTTATCCGGGTGGGCCGACAGCTTCCCATATTCTCGGCATGGTCAATGTCGACAATCAGGGCACGGCGGGAATGGAAAAATATATCGACAGTGCGGGTTTAAGCGATTTGCGTGCTGCCGGTCTTGCCGACGAAACGTCGCTTGAGCCGGTAAAATTATCAATTGACGTACGTGTTCAGGCCATCATGCGTGATGTGTTGGCAGACGCTATGCAAAGATATCAGGCCATTGCTGCCGGTGCGGTGGTTATCAATATCCACACCGGTGAAGTGCTTGCCATGGCTTCCATGCCCGATTTTGATCCGAATAATCCGGTTGATGCACTTAAAAAAGATCGCCTTAACCGGATGACAGCCGGCACATTTGAAATGGGTTCGACGATTAAAAGTTTCACTACGGCAATGGCACTTGATTCAGGAAAATTCCAGTTGAACAGTGTCATTGACGCGTCAAAGCCGCTGGCTGCCGGACGCGGCCATTTCATTCGTGATTTTCATGGTAAATATCGCCCGCTAACCGCTTGGGAAATTTTTATTTTTTCTTCCAATATCGGTTCGGCAAAAGAAGCACTGACAATCGGCATTGACGGGCACCGCGAATTTTTGAAAAGAATGGGACTTCTCGACCGTATGACGACGGAACTTCCCGAAGTCGCCCGTCCGGTGGAGCCAAGACGCTGGAAAACCGTCAATTCCATGACCATTGCTTTCGGCCATGGCATGATGACAACGCCTTTACAAACCGCAGTTGGCGCCAGCGCTTTGATGAACGGCGGCAGGCTTATCGAACCGACATTTTTGAAACGCACGGCCGAAGAGGCGCAAGAACATTCCAAACAGGTGGTTGCACCCGAAACAAGCCGGGATATGCGTTATCTTTATAAATTGAATGGCGATATAGGTTCGGGGCGCAGAGCCAAGGTTGAAGGTTATCGCGTTGGTGGCAAAACCGGAACTGCCGAAAAAGTCGAAAACGGCAAATATTCAAAAAATAAACGGTTTAACGCCTTTCTTGCGTCGTTCCCGATTGATAATCCGCAATATGTGGTTTTGACAATTATTGACGAACCCAAGGCGGAAGAAGGAAAGTTCGGCGCAACAGCCGGTTTCAACGCGGCTCCGATGGTGGCTGAAATTATTCGCAGATCGGCTACATTTTTGGGCGTAAGACCTGATTTCAGGGAAGAATATGCACCTGTTCTTGCCTCCTCCGGTAACCAGAAATTGCCTGAAACGTCGTTTAATGATTAGAACAAAAGGGGTTAGAACATGAAACTCGATCAACTCGTAAGCGGCGTTCAACAAAAGTCGATTGTGCCCTCTATCGAAATCAAGGGCGTTACTGCCGATTCCAGAAAAGTTCAACCCGGTTTTCTTTTTGTCGCTCTCAAAGGCAATAAAGGCGATGGCGGCGTTTATGCCAAGGATGCGGAAAAACGCGGTGCAGTCGCAATCCTGACAGACCATGATTTTGAACTTGCAGAAAAAAATGTGCCGATCATACGCGTGGTTGATGCACGCCATGAATTGGCAATGGCAGCAGCACGTTTTTTTGGTAAACAACCCGACACTGTGGTGGCTGTTACAGGTACAAGCGGTAAAACATCTGTGGCTTCGTTTACACGCCAGATCTGGAAAGATGCCGGTTTTGCAGCAGCAACCATCGGCACAATCGGTGTTATTACGCCAACAAGAAATGAATATGGCTCGCTCACCACTCCCGATCCGGTAAGACTACAACAGACAATGGCCGAACTTGTTGATGAAGGTGTGACCCATGTTGCTATGGAAGCTTCTTCCCATGGCATAGACCAATGCCGGCTTGACGGGGTAAAATTGAAAGCCGCAGCCTTTACCAATCTCGGGCGTGACCATATGGATTATCACCCGACAGTAGAGGATTATTTCAGGGCTAAAATGCGTCTATTCGACACACTTCTGCCGAAAGAAGCGCCAGCCGTCATTTTTGCCGATGACAAATTTTCCGAAGCGGCAATCGAACATGTCAAACGGGCTAAACGCAAAGTTCTAACCGTTGGTCGCAAGGGCGATTTTATCAGGTTACGTCATGTCGAACACCAACGCTCGCGCCAATTTGTCGATTGCATCGTCGATGGCGAGGTTTTTGAATTCACCTTGCCGCTTGCCGGTGACTTTCAGGTTTCCAATGCACTTGTCGCGGCCGGACTTGCCCTTGCAACCGGTGTTTCTGCGGCGGCAGTTTTCCGTGCACTTGAACGGCTGCAAGGCGCACCGGGGCGTCTCGAACTTGTCGGAACGACAAAAGATAAAGCGGCAATCTATGTCGATTATGCCCATAAACCGGAAGCTCTGGAACAGGTTCTACTCGCTGTAAAAGCATTTACCACGGGAAAAGTCGTGGTGGTTTTTGGCTGTGGTGGCGACCGCGACAAGGGTAAACGCCCGATTATGGGTAAAATTGCTACCAAATATGCCGACATTGTTATCGTCACCGATGACAATCCGCGCACTGAAAATGCCGCCGAAATCCGCAAAGAAATTATGGCGGCTGCAAGTGGCGCCAAAGAGATCGGGGATAGACGCGAAGCTATCCGTTATGCCATTTCCCTTCTTCAAAGTGGCGATACATTGGTTGTTGCCGGAAAAGGGCATGAAAAGGGGCAGATTATCGGAACCGAAGTTCATCCCTTTTCCGACCATCAGGAAATAACGGAGGCCTTGGAAGGACAACACAAATGATGCCATTATGGACTAAAGGCGAGGTGAGAGAGGCACTCCATGGCGACGAGATCGGCAATCTGCCGGATGAATTATCGGGTGTGTCAATTGATAGCCGCACAGTAAAACCAAATGAAATCTTTTTCTGTATCAAGGGCGAAAAACTTGATGGTCATGATTTTGCAGCAAAAGCTGCCGAGGCTGGCGCGGGCCTGTTAATTATCGAAAAAGGCCGGAAACCGGATCTCCAAAAACTTGGCGTACCGATGATAGCAGTGGACGACGTGCTCGAAGCGCTCGATCAACTTGGCCAAGCAGCACGGGCAAGATCAAACGCAAAAATCATTGCTGTGACGGGATCTGTCGGAAAAACCACCACCAAGGAAGCGCTTCGCCATTGTCTTGGAGCTGTAGGAAAAGTTCACGCCAATCCTGCATCTTTCAATAATCAGTGGGGCGTGCCGTTAACCCTTGCCCGTATGCCGGCCGATACCGATTATGGTGTATTTGAAATCGGCATGAACCATCCAGGTGAAATCCGCCCATTGGTAAAAATGGTACAGCCTCACCTTGCCATTATCACCAAGGTTGCAGCAGTGCATTTGGGATTTTTTTCCAGTATCGAACAAATTGCTACCGCCAAAGCCGAAATTTTTGAAGGCGTTGTCAAGGGTGGTGCGGCATTGCTCAATGCGGATGACGATTTTTTCCGTTTTCTTTGCGACAAGGCGAAAGCATGCGGGATTGAAAATATATTGAGTTTCGGCGAAGCAAAAGATGCCGATTACCGTTTGGAAAAACTCCATATGTTGGCCGACTGTTCCTGCATGAGCGTGAAGATCGGCAACAATGAAGCGATGGTAAAAGTTGGTGCGCCCGGCCGCCATATTGTACAGGATTGTCTTGCGGTACTCGGAGCTTGCGATTTTGTCGGTGTCGATATGGCTCATATTGTCATGGCAATGGCAACATTTAGCGCCGAAAACGGGCGCGGCGCACGCTATCGTCTGGAACTGCCTTCAGGTGGTATATTTACGCTGATTGATGAAAGCTACAATGCCAATCCGGCTTCGATGCGCGCTAGTCTCGAACTGTTGAAACAAGCCCAAACCGGAACACGCGGGCGGCGCATTGCGGTGCTCGGAGATATGCTTGAACTTGGCAAATATAGCGAAAAACTTCACCGCGAACTTGCCGAACCGGTTTTAGCGTCGGGTGCAAATCCGGTTTATCTCGTCGGTCGGGAAATCGAGCCTTTGAAACAGGAGCTTTCAAAAAAGCTCAAAGTCTATTTGAAAGAAAATGTCGAAGAGATTATTCCACTGGTTTTGAAAGATATTCATGATGGCGATGTCATTATGGTCAAATCATCAAATTCCATCCGCTCTTCCCGTGTTGTGTCGGCTCTGCTTGAACGTTATAAGGCAGTCGATTGAAAGATAAAAAGGCTTTGCTTCCATGTTGATGTATTTTTCATCACTCACCGATATTTTGCCTGGTGTCGGGGTGTTCCGCTATATTACGTTCCGCACCGGTGCGGCATTGCTCACATCCGGACTTATCGTTTTTCTGTTCGGACCGAGCATTATTGCTTCGTTGAAAGTGCGTCAGGGCAAAGGCCAGCCAATCCGTGCCGATGGCCCGCAAACCCACTTCAAAAAAGCCGGTACGCCGACAATGGGCGGGTTGATGATTTTAAGCGGAACGGTCGTTTCTGCACTTTTATGGTGCAATCTTTCCAATATCTATTTCTGGGTTGTCCTTCTTGTGATGTTGGCCTTCGGTGCAATCGGCTTTTATGATGATTATCTCAAGGTCACCAAACAAAGCGAAAAAGGCTTTTCCGGCAAGGCACGTCTGACACTGGAATTTCTCATTGCCATTGTTGCCTCCGGCGTCATTATGCATACGGAATCAACAGGTCTCGCACTTCCCTTTGTGAAAGATTATTTGCTCAATCTTGGCTGGTTTTTTATCCCCTTTGCGGCATTTGTTATGGTGGGAGCCGGTAACGCGGTCAACTTCACCGATGGTCTTGACGGCCTCGCTATTGTTCCCGTCATGGTGGCTGCATCATCATTTGCCCTCATTGCCTATTTATCGGGTAATATCAATTTTGCCGATTACCTCCAGATTCACTATGTCGCAGGTTCAGGTGAACTGACAGTGCTTCTTGGCGCGGTTGTCGGAGCGGGACTAGGCTTTTTGTGGTTTAATGCGCCGCCGGCTGCAATTTTTATGGGTGACACCGGCTCGCTCGCACTTGGCGGCATGTTGGGTGCAGTTGCGGTTGCAACAAAACATGAAATTGTTCTTGCTGTTATCGGCGGACTATTCGTCATGGAGGCGCTTTCCGTCATTATTCAGGTTTTCTGGTTCAAATTGACAGGCAAACGCGTTTTCCTCATGGCACCAATTCATCATCATTTCGAGAAAAAAGGCTGGACAGAAAGTCAGGTTGTTATACGCTTCTGGATTATTTCTATTGTGCTTGCCCTGATCGGTCTTTCAACTCTCAAACTGAGATAAAAAAATGATTATAGTCAATTCTTTCAAGAATAAAAAAGTTGCACTCTTCGGCCTTGGCGGTTCGGGTGTTGCAACAGCAAAATCGCTTCTTGCCGGTGGTGCCGAGGTTCTCGCTTGGGATGACAACGCGGAAACTGTTGAAAAAACACGTGCCCACAATATTCCGGTGAGCGATCTTCATAACGTCGATTGGTCAAAAATCTCGGCTCTCGTTCTTGCCCCCGGTGTGCCGCTCACCAATCCGGAACCCCACTGGACAGTCAAACTGGCAAAAGCCGCCGGTGTCGAAATTATCGGTGACATCGAACTGTTCATTCGAGAGCGTAACAATTATCTCGAACAGCATAATCTTTCCGATGCGGATATGCCTTTCATCGCAATTACCGGCACCAATGGCAAATCCACCACCACCGCACTCATCAACCACCTATTGAACGAAAGCGGAAAATTGTCGGAAATGGGTGGCAATATCGGCACTGCTATTTTGTCACTCGAAGCGTTTGAAAAAAATCGCTTTTACGTCGTCGAGTGCTCGTCTTTCCAGATTGATCTTACTCCGTCAATCAACCCGACTGTCGGCATTCTTCTTAATATCTCGCCCGATCATATCGACCGGCACGGGACATTTGCCCATTATTGCGAAATCAAGAAACGGTTGGTAAGTGGCGCAAAAACTGCACTCGTTGCTGTTGATGATGAAAATTCGACAAAAATCTATGAAGAGCTTTCACATGACCATCATAATGTTTTGCCGGTATCAAAAGACAAGGTTTTAAAGAGCGGATATTATGCTGTCAAAGACGAGCTTTTCAGTGTGAAAAATGGCAAGCCGGAAGCACGTTTGTCGCTTTCGGGAATAGACTCGCTTCGTGGCAGTCATAATGCCCAGAATGCTTTGATGGCACTCGCCACCCTTGATATTCTGAAAATAAAACCGGTTGAATTGCAGCGGATTTTTGCTTCCTATGTCGGGCTGCCGCACCGTATGCAGCAGGTCAGAAAAATCGGCAATGCTCTTTATATAGACGATAGCAAGGCAACCAATGCCGAGGCTAGCGCACCGGCACTCGCCACTTTTGATCACATTTACTGGATTATCGGCGGGCTTGCAAAAGCCGGTGGTATTACCGCTTTGAAAGATTATTTCCCGAAAATCCGCAAAGCCTATCTCATCGGTGATGCTGCGGAAGATTTTGCCCGTACCATTAACGGCGCATTTCCGATTTCAATGTCGGGAACACTGGAAAAAGCGGTTCAGGAAGCCCATCAGGATGCGGGGTCGGACAAGGCTGAAGAAGTGGCTATTCTGCTTTCGCCTGCTTGTGCAAGCTATGACCAGTTCAAAAATTACGGCGCTCGCGGTGATGCCTTCAAGGCTTTTGTCAAAGCGTTGTAACCTCTTTATTTATTTCTCCGATATTTTATGGCTTCGGCTTGAGAAGGCCGAAGCCATTTTTTTGTCAATAATTGAAAAGTTGAGTTCGCGTTAACCAACCGGAATCTTTTTCGGCGTAATTTCCATGGGCGAATGAGCAAAAATTGTTCTTGAACAGATGATCGTAACGAAGGGGTTGAAATGGTTTCTCGTGCCGACCGTGGACCGATTGCCAATTGGTGGTGGACAATAGACCGGCCAATTCTGGCAGCCTGTCTCATGTTAATGGGGCTTGGCATTATGCTTTCCTTTGCTGCCAGCCCCACTGTCGCCAGCAAAATCGGTATTGCGGATAGTTTCTATTTTGTGCGTTGGCACATTATTTTCAGCTTTCCGGCACTTTTTACAATGATTTTTGTTTCCTTCTTTACCCCGCGCAATATTCGCCGGTTTTGTGCACTGCTATTGCTGGTAACGCTTGTTCTATTGGTCGCAACCTTATTGTTCGGAGCCGAAGTCAAAGGGTCAAGACGGTGGATTTCCGTGCTTGGCGTGTCCGTGCAGGCTTCCGAATTCATGAAACCGGCTTTCGTTGTTATGTCGGCATGGCTTTTTTCCGATCAGACCAGAAAAAACGGCATTCCGGGCTTTTTGCTTGCTATTATTCTATATGGAACATGTGCTTGCCTTCTGGTGCTTGAACCCGATATCGGGCAGACAATGCTTATCAGCGCCACCTGGGGCGGCTTGTTCTTCCTTGCCGGTGTACCGATTATTATTATCATTCTGTTCATCGGCCTTGCCATTGTTGGCGGTTTTGGTGCCTATCTTTTTGTTCACCACGTTCAGGAACGCGTCAACGGATTCCTGACCGGCGAAGGGGATACATTTCAGGTGGATGTCGGGCGTGAAGCCATTTTGCATGGCGGCTGGTTCGGGCAGGGGCCGGGCGAGGGAACAGTCAAACGGATTGTTCCCGACAGTCACACCGATTTCGTATTTTCGGTTGCAGCGGAAGAATATGGCATCGCTCTTTGCCTGCTGATTGTTGCACTTTTTGCCTTCATCGTTATCAGATCCATGAAAATAGCCATGAACGAACGGGATTCTTTTACCCGTTTTGCTATTGCCGGAATGGCTATTCTGTTCGGTTGCCAATCCATGATTAATATGGCAGTGAACCTGCACTTGATGCCGCCAAAAGGCATGACTTTGCCATTTATCTCTTATGGCGGTTCGTCTATGGTGGCGATTGCCATATCTATGGGAATCCTGTTGAGCTTGACGCGTCGTCGCCCTGAGGCAAGGCTTTCCGCGTCGTTACCGACTATTATGCCGGCGGTGTAAAATGACTGATAAAAAAACAATTGTTCTGGTTGCGGGTGGCACCGGTGGCCATCTTTTTCCTGCCGAAGCTTTAAGAGGCGAACTTGTCCGGCGGGGCTATGATGTCCATCTGATTACCGATGACAGGGCAAGACGCTTTGTGCGCACATTTGACGACGATCATGTGCATGTCATTCCCTCGGCAACTATAACCAGTAAAAATCCTTTTGCAGTGGCGAAAACGCTCTGGCAGCTCTTGAAAGGCGTTCGCGCGTCACGGCGATTATTCAAGAAATTGCGACCGGTTCTTGTCGCCGGATTTGGCGGCTATCCCACATTGCCGCCACTATACGCTGCAAAATCGATCGGTTTGCGTGCTTTTATCCACGAGCAAAATGCAGTGATGGGGCGGGCCAATAAAGCTTTGGCTGCACGGGTTGATGCCATTGCCGGCGGCTTTCTTGAAGATCAAGGACCGTATAAAGACAAAATTGTTGTAACCGGCAATCCTGTTCGCGATGCAGTGATTGAAGCCTCGGAACAGCCATATCACCCGTCTGATGGAGCTGATGCTTTCAATCTGCTGATCTTTGGTGGCAGTCAGGGCGCTTCTTTTTTCAATGAAATTGTACCGGCGGCGATAAAACTACTTGGCGATGATGTTAAAAAACGCCTCTCTATTGTCCAGCAGGTCAGGGGTGACGATGAAGAACTCATCGAAACCTATCGGAATCTCCAGGTCAAAGCCGAAGTCAAAGAATTTTTCGAAGATATGCCCAAGCGTATTGCCGATGCCCAATTTATTATTGCACGCTCCGGCGCTTCTACAGTGTCGGAAATTGCTGCAATAGGCAGACCTGCTTTGCTTGTTCCATACCCTTACGCGCTCGATCACGATCAGGCAGCCAATGCTGCGCAGTTAGCTGCAACCGGCGCCGTCAAAGTGATGCAGCAGAAAGAACTCGATAGTCACGAACTTGCAAAAATGATTGATGCGGTGGCCAAAAACAGTGCGCTGTTGGTTACACAGTCAAAAGCTGCCTACAATGCCGGTCATAGAGATGCGACGAAACGTCTTGCCGATCTGGCGGAAGCATTGGTCGCCGGCAAAACAGTAAAAGAATATAAAGAAGGAGAAACTTCATGAAAATGCCCTTGAGTATTGGCCTTATCCACTTTGTGGGAATTGGGGGTATAGGCATGAGCGGTATTGCCGAAGTGCTCCATAATCTGGGCTATAAAGTTCAAGGTTCCGATCAGGCGGACAATGCCAATGTCGAGCGTTTGCGCGCTCACGGAATAAAAATTCATGTCGGCCACAGTGCCGATAATCTGGGGCAGGCGGAAGTTGTCGTTGTTTCAACGGCTATTCATAAAAATAATCCGGAATATATTGCAGCCAAAGAACGTCATTTACCAATTGTAAGACGGGCTGAAATGCTTGCCGAATTGATGCGTTTCAAGCAAGCTGTCGCGATTGGCGGTACACACGGAAAAACCACAACCACTTCACTGATCGGCACGCTTTTGGAAGCCGGTAATCTTGACCCGACGGTTATTAATGGTGGTATTGTCAACGCTTATGGTACCAATGCCCGTATGGGTGAAGGCGACTGGATGGTGGTCGAAGCCGACGAAAGCGATGGTACATTTTTAAAACTGCCTGCCGATGTCGCGGTCGTTACCAATATTGATCCCGAACATCTCGATCATTACGGGACTTTCGAGGCCGAACGTGAGGCTTATTTGCAATTTGTCGAGAATGTTCCCTTTTACGGTTTCGGTGTCATGTGTCTCGATCATCCGGAAGTGCAAGCATTGGTGAGCCGCATTGATGACCGTCGCGTTATTACTTACGGCTCCAACCCGCAGGCAGATGTGCGTTTTCTGAACCACCATATGGAAGGCCCGAAATCGCATTTCGATGTTGTGATACGCTCGCGTAAAACCGGCGCGGTTATCGAGATGAAAAATCTGGTTTTGCCGATGCCCGGTCGTCATAATGTGCTGAATGCCACGGCAGCTATTGCTGTTGCACACGAACTTGGCGTTTCCGATGATGCGATTATCAAAGGCTTGGCGGGTTTTGGCGGTGTCAAACGCCGCTTTACCCATACCGGTAGCTGGAACGGCGTGGAAATTTTCGATGATTATGGACACCATCCGGTTGAAATCAAAGCTGTTCTGAAAGCTGCCCGTGAGAGTGTAAAAGGGCGTGTCATTGCTATTGCCCAGCCGCATCGCTATACGCGCCTTCATAACCTTTTTGACGAATTTGCCACCTGCTTCAATGATGCCGACACAATTCTCGTCGCTCCGGTTTATCCGGCCGGAGAAGACCCGATTGAAGGTGTCAACTCGAAAGCTCTGGTTGACCGGATCAAAACCGCTGGTCACCGTGATGCGCGCTATATTGCTGACCCGAAGGAAATCGCCCCGATTGTCAGAAAAATAGCAAAGCCCGGTGATTATGTTGTATTTTTAGGGGCTGGCAATATTACCCAATGGGCTTATGCTCTACCGAATGAATTGGCAGATCTCGATAAAAAATAAGTTTTGGTCAGATGATAGATGGCGAAGCACTTTTAAAGCGGTTGCAACCTTCTCTTGAAGGCATAAGAGGACGAATTCACCCGAATGTGGATATGAGTAAGGTCACGTGGTTTCGTGCCGGTGGCCTTGCCGAAGTCTTCTATCAACCGGCAGATGAAGCCGATCTTGCGGCTTTTTTAAAAAAATTGCCGCGTGATATACCGATAACAATTGTCGGTATCGGCTCCAATTTGCTGATACGTGATGGCGGGATTGGCGGTGTGACAATCCGCCTTTCGGCCAAAGGGTTCGGTGAAACCCAGCAAGTCTCGCAGACGCGTATTTTTGCCGGTGCTGCAACCACTGACAAAAGGCTTGCTTCTGTCGCGCTCGAAGCGGGTATTTCAGGTTTTCATTTTTATTGCGGAATACCGGGGGGGCTTGGTGGTGCACTGAAAATGAATGGCGGCGCCAATGGCGGCGAGACAGCGCAACATGTTGTTGAAGTCTATGCGCTTGATCGCGAGGGAAAACGCCATATCCTCAATCTTCCGGATATGCATTATTCCTATCGTCAGTCAAAGGTTGATGATGATTTGATTTTTGTCGGTGCTTTGCTTGAAGGGCAAAAAGGTAACAAGGAAGACATTAAAAAAGCCATGGACGAGGCCATTCGCCACCGCGAAGAAGTTCAGCCCATCCGCGAAAAAACCGGTGGCTCGACCTTCCGCAATCCGGAAGGCACATCGGCTTGGAAAGTCATTGATGAAGCCGGCTGCCGAGGTTTGACAATAGGTGGTGCCGAGATGAGCACCATGCATTGTAATTTCATGATTAATAAAGGCGATGCAACCGCCTATGATCTCGAACTTTTAGGCGAAACGGTGAGAAAACGTGTGTTTGAAAAAACCGGAATTGACCTTCATTGGGAAATCAAACGTATCGGCCAATTTATACCCGGTCGGGAAGTAGAACCCTTTGTTGCAAGCCGCTGATCCAATAAAAAAGCTCGATATAAAATGCGCGAGATAATTTAATCAGTAAAAAATGACCTGTCTTGGAAGGTTTGTAACAACAATACGAATTAAAAATATAGAAATACATTTTTCGTAAATTTATTAGAATGATAGAAGCACAAAAATAAAGACATAACCTAAAAATTTATAGTTAACCGGATAAGAAAAAATAAAAAAATAAAGAATTAAAAGGTTTAACAAAATTTGGCTATATATTCTTTTATAAAAAATTTTTTATAAAAACAATGAAGAAAATGTTATTCAAGTTTTAAATAATAAATATAATTTGAATTGATTGAAGTGGTAATGGTATTATAAAAAACCCGCGATTGATAAATTTTGAAATTTATCTTTATTATCGAAAACGGTGTTTTTGCCACTCTGTATTTTCCGGATAGAATTATCCATAGTAGAAAATTTTTCTAAAAATTAATGTGTTTTAATTTGAAATTTTCTTATTTTATGAATTGCCAAGCTTTGTTCCAATCGACAAACACAGACAACGAAAAAAAACTGAAAAAAATCTATGAGTCATTTCAAGGGGATGAACGGAATTTCGCCTTACGAATCAGCATCTTGGATATTGCGGGGCTTGTCAGGGAAGGGCGATTCTGATTCATTATGGTTAACGCTAGTCCATTGATTCGCAAGGATGATTCAGAATTCAAACGATCAATAGTATGGCTTTGATGTGGGTGAACTATATATAGTGGTTGCTGAGGGAGCTTTAGAACATGGCAAAAAAACATGTTGCCGTATTGATGGGTGGTTTTTCCTCCGAGCGCCCTATAAGCCTGTCGTCAGGTACGGCTTGCGCAGAAGCTTTGGAAAAAGTGGGCTTCAAAGTTACCAAGGTTGATGTCGGCCGTGATGTGGCTTCAAAGCTTGTCGAAATAAAACCGGATGTGGCATTTAACGCTTTGCATGGTATCTTCGGTGAAGATGGCCGTATTCAGGGGATATTGGAATTTTTAGAAATTCCCTACACGCATTCGGGTGTTTTGGCGTCTGCTCTTGCTATGGATAAGGGGCGGGCAAAAATTGTTGCATCTTCTAACGGTGTTGTTGTAGCTCCCTCGCGCGTGATGAACCGCTTCGAGATTGGTAAAAAACACCCGATCGAGCCGCCTTATGTGATAAAACCGGTTTATGAGGGGTCGAGTTTCGGTGTTGTTATTGTCAAGGCCGGGCAGAATACGCCACCGGCTGAAATAACCGGTCCGGCATGGCATTACGGGGATAATGTTATTGTTGAAAAATACGTTGCGGGGCGTGAACTGACATGTACCGTTCTGGGCGATAAGGCACTGGATGTTTGCGAGATTGTTCCGGATAAAGAATTTCAATTCTACGATTTTCAATCAAAATACAAACCGGGTGGGTCGAAACATGTTTGTCCTGCTCCGCTTTCACCAATTATTTACCAAAATGTGCAAAGGATGTCTGTAGCAGCACATCAGGCACTTGGGTGCAGGGGTGTTAGCCGTTCGGATTTTCGTTTTGACGAGGAGAAAGGTGAGTTGGTCTGGTTGGAGATTAATACGCAGCCTGGAATGACACCGACTTCTCTGGTTCCGGATATGGCAAAAGTATCGGGTCTATCATTTGAAGACCTTGTGAAGTGGATGGTGGAGGACGCGTCGTGTATGCGTTGAACAGTCAACACGGAGATAGTTTTTCGGCATCTGTTATGTCGAATCTGCCTCGCCTTTACAGGCGATTGCGGCGGACTGTCTCGCAACTTGTTTTGGCTGAAATAGAATTGCCACGCCATTTCGGTTCATTCGCAGTGGTGTTGTTTTTTGCAGCTTCGACTTTTTACGGTATTTCGGCAGGGGGCCATACCGACGAGGTTGTGAAAGCTACGACATCGACTTTCGGTTTTGCGGTCGAAGATGTAGAAATTGCCGGAAATGACCGTATGTCGGAGCTTGATGTTCTTTCGGCTCTGGGGCTTGACGGCGAAACTTCAATGATCGGTTTTGACGCGACAAAAGCACGTCAGGTTTTAAGCGAACTGCCATGGGTGCAATCGGTTGATGTACAAAAAATATATCCCGATCGCGTGCGTGTTTCACTTGTGGAACGGCAACCCTATGCTGTTTGGCAGCATGGCGACAATCTTGATATTATTGATAATGAAGGTCGGGTTATTGTACCGTTCAGACCGGGGCTGGTTGGTGATTTACCACTGGTTGTCGGTATCGGTGCTGATAAAAAAGCTTCCGACTTTGTGCATGAACTGGCAGCATTTCCCGAAATTCAGGAACATGTGCGTGCCTATGTGCGCGTTGGTGATCGACGTTGGGATGTGCTTCTCGATAATGGCGTGCGTATCAAACTGCCGGAAGCAAATGCCATGGCAAGGCTTGCCGATGCTGTCAAGGCAGACAAAGAGCAGGGGCTTTTTTCGCGCGATGTGTTGAGCGTCGATTTGCGGCTTCCTGACCGGATTACCGTGGCTGTGTCCGACGAAGCTTTGGAACGGCGCAATAACGTTGTCAAAGAAGAAGAGCGTCGCTTGAAGGCGCAGAAGGCGGGGCGCGCATGAATTTGCTCGGTTCAAGCCATAACGGATTGCGCAAGACGCGGCTGTTGACTGTTCTTGATATGGGGTCAAGCAAGGTTGTTTGTGTCATTGCACGGTTGCGCCCGCTCGATCATACGCAATATTTGCCCGGCCGTACGCATCATATCGAAATATTGGGATTTGGCGTACAACGTTCGCGCGGGATAAAATCCGGCGTGGTCATGGATATGGCAGCGGCAGAGCAATCGGTACGGTTGGCGGTTGATGCTGCTGAAAAAATGGCAGGGTTGATTGTCGATTCATTGATTGTCAATTTCTCGTCTGCCCGCTTGAGAAGCGTGGTTGTTCATGGCGAATATGATGTGAGCGGTCGTGAAGTTTCCATGCGCGATGTCCGCTCGGTGTTGGCAAGTGCTTCAAGAAAAGCTTTTGCCCTTGATCGTCATATTGTTCATTCGATCCCGCTCAATTATTCGCTCGATAGCGAAAAAGGCATTTCCGATCCGATCGGAATGACAGGTAATTTGCTTGGTGTCGATGTTCATGTTCTCACTGCTGAAACCGTACCTTTGCGGAATCTTGAAGCCTGCATCAATCGCGCTCACATCAGTGTAGAAGCCATGGTTGCTACACCGCTGGCAAGCGGTCTTGCAGTTCTCGTCGATGACGAAGCCCGTTTGGGAGCAGCTTGTATTGATATAGGCGGCGGCACAACAACATTTTCTGTTTTTTCGGATAACCGTTTTGTCCATGCCGACGCTATTCCGGTTGGTGGCAATCATGTAACGCTCGATATTGCCCGCGGTTTTTCAATGCCGCTCGAAGATGCCGAAAGACTTAAAGTCATGCACGGGTCAACACTGCCGGGCGGCGTTGACGACCGTCACATGATTAGCGTTGCTCCGATTGCCGACGAGCGCAGCGAAATGCAATATCCCCGCGCTGTATTGACCAGAATTATTCAGGCACGGGTTGAAGAAATTCTTGAAATGGTACGTGACCGTCTCAATCGTTCGGGCTTTGGTCATGTTATCGGAAAACGTATCGTGTTGACTGGCGGTGGAAGCCAGTTGACAGGTTTGCCGGAAACGGCGCGTAAAATATTGGGACGCAATGTGCGGGTCGGCCGCCCACTGGGAGTATCGGGGCTGCCGACTTTGGCTAAGGGATCTGCTTTCTCGGCGGTTGTCGGTTTGATGATCTATCCGCAGACAGCAAGTTTCGAGGAAAAAATCGTCCATACGATCGGTCAACTCAAGACTGGTACGGGGGGGCGCTTTCAACGCGTAGGCCAATGGCTGCGCGAGAGTTTTTGAGTTGTTGAGTTATGTTTTTAAAATTCTACCGCTAAGGGCTTTGCGGTGTACTTATTGAGAAGGAAAAGACAATGACAATCAATCTGCACGGGCCAGATATTACAGAATTGAAGCCACGCATCACTGTTTTCGGCGTGGGGGGCGGCGGCGGTAATGCCGTCAATAATATGATTAATGCCGGTTTACAGGGCGTTGATTTTGTCGTGGCAAATACCGACGCACAGGCACTTACAATGTCGAAAGCCGACCGTGTCATCCAGCTTGGTGCAGCCGTAACCGAAGGCCTCGGTGCCGGAGCACTTCCCGAAGTTGGTCAGGCTGCTGCCGAAGAATGTCTTGATGAAATCGTGGATCATCTCGGCAATTCCCACATGGTTTTCATTACCTGTGGTATGGGCGGTGGTACCGGTACGGGTGCCGCACCGGTGGTTGCCCGTGCTGCCAGAGAAAAAGGCATTTTGACAGTCGGTGTGGTGACCAAGCCCTTCCATTTTGAAGGTGCCCGTCGCATGAAAACCGCCGAGGCAGGCATCGAGGAATTGCAAAAATGTGTCGATACGCTGATTGTTATTCCCAACCAGAACCTGTTTCGCATTGCCAATGAACAGACAACTTTTGCCGACGCCTTCATGATGGCGGATCAGGTGCTTTATTCGGGTGTCGCTTCGATTACCGATTTGATGATTAAAGAAGGTCTCATTAATCTCGATTTTGCCGATGTGCGTTCGGTGATGCACGAGATGGGACGCGCAATGATGGGAACCGGTGAAGCTTCCGGTGAAAACCGCGCTCTTGCTGCGGCAGAGGCGGCAATTGCCAATCCGCTTCTCGACGAGACTTCGATGCGCGGTGCCCGCGGCTTGTTGATTTCGATTACAGGCGGTCGCGATCTCACATTGTTCGAGGTTGACGAAGCAGCAAACCGTATTCGCGAAGAAGTCGATGCCGATGCAAATGTTATTTTCGGTGCTATTGACGATGAATCGCTTGAAGGCGTAATCCGTGTTTCGGTTGTCGCAACCGGTATTGATCGTGCGAATGTAGAGGGCGCTGAAACAGATGGTCAGGGCAGCCAGATGCCTAATCCGGTTCGCAAACTCGAAAATTCGGCTGCACCGCAAAACGGGCCGAAAGCCCAACTTTCCGAGCCGAAAGCCCAGCCGATGGTCGAGGTTATGGAAGCTCTCGAATTGGAAATGAACAGACCGGTTGAAGAACCGTTCCGTCCACAAAGCGAGATCTTTAAAACGCCGATGTCGAATGGCGGCGTCATTCCGCAACGTGCCAACCCGCAAATCCAGGCTTCGTCAACGGTTCATGCACAGCCCCAGCAAATGCCGCAAACGCCGCGTATGCAGGCTCCCCGCATGGCTCAACAACAAACCAATGCTCCGGTGAATATGGAAGCAACGGCTCGTGTTCTCGACGAAATGACAGAACTACCGTCGATGCGTGAAAAACAGGCCGCACCGCAGCCTCGTCAGGCTCCGGTCAGAATGCCGGAATTGCGTGACTTCCCGACAGTTGCTCGTGAAAAGGCCAATGCTGCAGCACACCGTCAACCCGCACAGCAAGGCCCGCGCAGCCTTTGGCAAAAATTGACACAGAGCCTTATCCATCGCGATGAAGAACCGACGGCGCGCCTCGAACCGGCACGCAAGCAAACGCGCGAACCGGTTATGCCCGCACCGGAAAACCGCCGTCAACTTTCTTCGGATGCTGCAGTTTATGCTCCACGTCACCAGCAGCCTGCCGAACCGCAAATGCGGCCGCAGCAACAGCAACGGCAGCCTGTCAACGAAGAAGAACAGTTGGAAATTCCGGCTTTTCTGCGTCGTCAGGCAAACTGAATATAAACGGTAATAACAAATCGGCTCATGAAATATTGAGCCGGTATAATAAAAAGCCCCAATTACCTTCTCAAAACTACCGCTGTTCTCATAAAACAGCGTTTTTTTTTGTTTTGACGGTTCACCGTTAATGTAAGAGAGCCGGAAAACGCGCCCTTTTCACATCTCTGATAGAAATCTATTTGAAGCTGTTTCTCTATAAACCCGTTTCGCTTTTTATGAGCAATTCTTCGTGGGGTGTCGCCAAGTCGGATTTGTTTGAAAACGGGAATTGGTTGAAACTGGCTTTTAATAGCCTGCTATATTTCCGATTGTTCAATTTTTTGGGCAACGCGACTTGATTCCGCGGGCGTAAAAGGCACCGCTGTGGTTCAAGCTTTATCATTCGCCCGTTAAGCTCCGTGGAGGGGCTGTGGTTCTGTTTTTTAGGTTAGAACACCGTTTATTGCATTCAAATAGTCTGGAACGGGGGGTGGTTATCAACAAGAGTCGGACGAAACGGGTTTTCTGAGGAAAACAATAGAACAACCGTTTTTTGAAAAAGCGCAGAAACACGAATTATCTAACATAAACCGATAACGTAGAAAACCGGTTGAATAAGCCGCAGAAAGCCGGTTGAGAAACGGGCTGAGAAACGGATTGAGAAACGGGCTGAGAAACCGGTGACGTATAAAGGGGGCGAAACCGGATAAGAAATGCGGATTGCTCCACGAAAATGCTGCATTACAGATAAAAGCTTGAGGCAATGTGATTGAATAGTGTTTTGAAATAATCAGGGAATGATAAAACTGCCCGGCGGTTCCGATAATCGGTTTCTTTTTCCGACAACGATAGCCGCAATTTTCCGGACAATCATTTTCAAGAGAATAAAACAAAATGCCGCTTCTTTTTAAAAACACCCTTTGCAACCTGTCGTGTTTTATTGAAATTCTCTGTCGAAGATTGTCATGAATGGTGTTATGTGAAGAAAAGTTGGAAAAGCCTCATGAAGGGAAATCTTGCGACTATGGTTGGCAAACATATAAATTCTCGTTTTGATCCTCATTACCAGTCAACATTGGCTGAAGCTGTGACACTGAGCGGGCATGGTGTGCATACCGGTCTTCCTTCCGTTTTGACGATCAATCCGGCTGAACCGGATACGGGAATTATATTTATCCGCACTGCATCGAACGGCGAAAAAAAGAGCTTCCGCGCAATCTCTTCTGAAACCGGCGCGACCGAACTTTCGACAACGCTGGGAACCGGCGAGCTGCGTGTAGAAACAATCGAACATTTGATGGCAGCTATCAACGCCTATAATCTCGATAATCTGAGAATCGAGGTTTCGTCGAACGAACTTCCCATTCTGGATGGCGGTTCATGGAGCTATTGCACCGCATTTGAAAAAGCCGGTTTTGTCAACCAGAAGGTGAAACGCAAATTCATCCTTATCAAGAAAACGGTCAGGGTCGAATCGGCAACCGGTTTTGCCGAATTCGAGCCGTTTGACGGCCGCAGGTTTGATGTTTCTATCGAATTTGCCACGCCGGTCATCGGAAAAAGCACTTTTGTTTTTGATTGCGAGCCGGAAAAATTCAAAGATCAAATTTCCAAAGCGAGAACATTCGGCTTTTTGAAGGATGTTGAAACGTTATGGGCTGCCGGTATGGCGCTTGGCTCTTCTTTGGAAAATTCGATTGTGATCGGCACAGATGATAAAGTTGTCAATCCTGACGGTACTTATTACGAAAATGAATTTGTCCGCCATAAATTATTGGATGCCATGGGCGATACAGCCTTGGCAGGCGCACCTATTATCGGGATTTTTCGTTCGTTTCGCGGTGGCCATTCATTGAATGCAAAACTTGTAAAAGCGTTGCTTCAGGATGCTTCGGCTTATGAAACAAAAGAATTTTAACAAAATTAGGTTTTAATAACTTCAGTTTTTGGGGAATTGCCATAATTGAGCCTATAAGGAATGATTGACCGATTGAGTAAAAATCGGCTAATCCAATATTAATGTTGTAGGTTGATAATAGCTCATTATAACCTCCCATGACTTCGATTCGGTCTGAAACACGAGCTGGGTGATGTCTTTTGGGTTTTGATAAACGAGGGAATGCCGGAAGGCCGGAGAGACCATGACGAAGTTGAATTCGTATATTATGGATGCTGGAACAAAGAAATCCACTATCGTGCGTAAAGTCATTATCGGGTTGATGCTTGGCAGCGTATGCCTGACAGCCGGTTGTTCAAAAAAAGATAAAGATGTGGATTTGACATCTTATGTCGAAAAGATTGATCCGCCGGATGTTTTGTATAATCAGGCACTTGCCAATCTTGATGCCGGCCGTTTGAGCGAGGCTGCAAAAAAATTCGAGGCTATTGATCGTCAGCATCCCTATACGGAATGGGCACGTAAAGCACTTGTCATGGGCGCTTTCACCAATTATCGCAAAGGCAATTACGATGAAGCGGTCAATATGGCCAAGCGTTATATTGGTCTTTATCCGACATCCGAAGAAGCAGCTTATGCCTATTATATCATTGGCCTTTCATATTTCCGGCAGATTCCGGATATTACGCGCGATCAGAAAGACACAAAACGCGCTATTGCTGCAATGCAGGAAGTTGTCGACCGCTATCCTAATTCCGAATATGTCGATGATGCCAAAACAAAAATACGTTTCGGTCGTGAACAGCTTGCCGGTAAAGAAATGCAAATCGGCCGCTATTATCAGGAACGCAAGCAATATCTTTCGGCGATCAAGCGTTATCGCACGGTTGTTGAAGAATATTCCAACACCAACCAGATCGAGGAAGCTCTCTACCGTCTGACAGAAACCAATTACGCTTTGGGTCTGACATCGGAAGCACAAACGGCAGCCGCCGTGCTGGGGCAAAACTATCCGGAAAGCAAATGGTATAAAGATGCCTATAATCTCCTTCAAAAGGGTGGGGTAGCACCTCAGGAAAACAAGGGATCGTGGATTTCACGCGCTTTGAACAAAACCGGATTGAAAAAAGGTTCTTGAGCTTAGATGCTTATACAGCTTTCGATCCGCGACATTGTTCTGATCGAAAGGCTCGATATCAACTTTGAAACGGGCCTGTCGGTGCTCACCGGTGAAACCGGTGCCGGCAAGTCTATTCTGCTTGATTCGCTTTCGCTTGCGCTTGGGGGGCGGGGGGATGCTTCCCTCGTGCGCCATGGCGCCGAAAGCGGGCAGGTAACAGCGGTGTTCGATGTGCCGCTTGACCACCCTGCCAGAAAACTTATCAAAGAAAATGGCCTTGATGACGAGGGTGATATCATCCTTCGCCGCATCCAGTCTTCGGACGGGCGTTCGCGTGTCTTCATCAACGATCAGGCGGCAAGCGTCGCATTGATGCGAGATGTCGGCCATGAACTTGTTGAAATCCACGGGCAACATGCCGATCGGGCGCTTGTCGATATTGCCTCCCATCGTGATCTTCTTGATGCTTATGGCCGTTTGGATGACAATCTCAAAAAGGTCAAAGAGAGTTATCGCCATTGGCACGAGCTGGAAACGGCTTTGAAAAAACACCGCGAAAAAGTCGCGGAAGCTATGAGAGAGGCGGACTATCTGCGCTCGTCTGTTGAAGAACTTGACGCACTCGCCCCGCAAGAGGGCGAAGAGGAAACTTTGGCAATCCGGCGAACAGATATGATGAAAGCCGAAAAAATTGCGGGCGACATCAATGAAGCCGGAGATATGTTGAATGGTGCACAATCACCGGTTCCCGTCTTGGCAAATCTTGTCCGGCGGCTCGAACGCAAAATTCCCGAAGCCGAGGAATTGGTAAAGCCGATTGTCGATTCGATTGATAACGCACTTGAAGCACTGGGACTTGCGCAGGACAGTATTGATGCAGCCATGCGTGCTCTCGATTTTGACCCGCAAGAATTAGGCAATGTCGAAGAACGCCTGTTTGCTTTGCGTGCGGCCGCACGGAAATATAATGTTCCGGTCGATAATCTGTCGCAATTGCGCGACAAGATGGATCAGGACTTGAAAGACCTTGACCAGAGCGAGGAAACTGTCAAAAAACTGGAAAAAGAGGCAGCCGCAGCCCTTGCCGATTATGACAAGGCAGCCGGCGAACTTTCGCAAAAACGGCATGAACGGGCAAAGGAATTGACGAATGCGGTCATGGCCGAATTGCCGGCTCTCAAGCTTGAACGGGCGGAATTTATCGTCAATATCGAAAGCAATAAAGAAGAGCGCACGCCCGAAGGTATCGACAGGGTGGAATATTGGGTTCGCACGAATCCCGGAACACGCGCAGGACCGATGATGAAGGTTGCCTCCGGCGGCGAATTATCACGCTTTCTTCTGGCTTTGAAAGTGGCGTTGGCCGATCGTGGTTCTGCTCCCACACTGGTTTTTGATGAAATTGATACAGGTGTTGGCGGCGCGGTTGCCGATGCGATCGGGCAAAGATTGTCAAGGCTTGCCAAAGGTGTTCAGGTGCTTTCTGTGACACATGCACCTCAAGTTGCAGCCCGTGCCGACAGTCATTTTCTGATTTCCAAATCGGAACACAAGGATGGCGACCGGCTGATTACCAGTGTGCGTAAGCTTGAAGATGCTGAACGCGCCGAGGAAATTGCACGCATGCTTGCAGGCGAGCATATTACCGATGAAGCCCGTGCGGCGGCGTTAAAACTGCTTAACGCAAAATAGAAAACGTCAGGTCGCACGCATCCGGCTTTGCAGGAGAATTGAAGACTGTATAAAGTCAGCTATTTCTTGAAAGAGATTGATCTATAAAAGCCTGATGGCTGAATTTTTGTCGAAATATATGTTTTTTGTAAATGAAAATCGGTTGCCGGAAAGCAGCATTCATTAAAAAAGCGGATTGAAGTCAATATTCGAATGGTGAAAGCCACCCGTCTTTTCTTGCAGTGTTCGCGGGGTTTGCAAGTATGATGACCGGTCGAATACATCATTCGGTCTAGGCGCAGACTATTGCATGACAGATTGACCGCGTTTTTGGATACTTTAAATCCTGTCAGAAGATAATCGGAATGTCCAGAACCTGCCGATTAGCCGGATGATGAATGCGAAAGATGAGAAAACGGCGCTATATTTTTGAAGAAACCGGATTTAACGGAAATTTGTGCGTGAATGAAAAAGCGGGATAGCACTATTTCAGTGATAGGAGAAAAGGAGGGCTATTCAATTTGCGGGCAATTTTTGCGGGTTATTCCTTTTATTCGACAGGCGATAATGTCGGGTTATCATCTGCTTACAGGCGATGGAAATAAAACAGGCAATTGGTGCGTCATGCTCGTTACCACTGCAATGGCCCATCTGTGAATTTAAAATATATGCGGCATATGTGTTCTTGTTTGTGGTTCTTTCACGTTTTATCAGCTAGATATATGGTCACATTTTAAAGATGAGCCATATCCTTCTTTGTGCTGATGAAATGAATAATCATAAATCGTCAGGCTCACTTTCAAAAATTCTGGAAAACCATGATGCAAGATATTTCAGTTGATGATCTCACAGCCGAGCAGGCAAAACAGGAATTGGAACGGTTGGCAAAAGAAATTGCCCACCATGACTATTTGTATAATACCAAAGATCAGCCGGAAATATCGGATGGCGAATATGATGCGTTGAGGCGGCGCAACAATGCTATCGAACAACGTTTTCCTGAATTGATAAGGCCGGATTCTCCGTCGCGGAAAGTTGGCGCCACGGTTTCCGAAAAATTTGAAAAAGTGCGTCATCGCATACCGATGCTTTCGCTTGATAATGCTTTTTCCGATCAGGATGTCTATGATTTCGTTGACCGCATACGGCGTTTTTTGCGCCTCAAAGATAATGACGAGCTTGATATTACCGCCGAGCCGAAGATTGACGGCTTGTCACTGTCGCTCAGATATGAAAACGGAAAACTCGTTACGGCAGCAACCCGTGGCGACGGTACGGTGGGTGAAAATGTTACCGCCAATGCGTTGACAATCTCCGATATTCCGCATGTTTTGAAAGGCAATTATCCCGATCTGATCGAGGTGCGGGGCGAGTGTTATATGGCTCACGCCGATTTTCAGGCGCTGAACACGCGCCATGAAGCCGAAAACAAGCAAGTCTTTGCCAATCCCAGAAATGCGGCAGCCGGCTCTCTGCGCCAGCTTGATGCCAGCATTACCGCGCGGCGCAAACTCAAATATTTTGCCTATGCATGGGGCGAGATCAGCCACATGCCGGCCGATACGCAATTGGGTATGATGGATGTTTTCCGTTCTTATGGCTTTACGGTCAATCCTTTAACGAAACTGTTTCATTCGGCAGATGGATTGCTTGAACATTTTCATGCAATCGAAGAACAACGTGCCGATCTTGATTATGATATTGATGGCGTGGTCTATAAGGTTAATGATCTCGCACTCCAGCAGCGTCTCGGCTTTATCTCGCGTTCGCCAAGATGGGCTATTGCCCATAAATTTCCGGCCGAACGTGCCATGACTATTTTGCGAGCAATCGATATTCAGGTGGGGCGCACAGGCGCATTGACACCGGTAGCCCGCCTTGAACCGATTACAGTTGGCGGTGTGGTGATTACCAATGCCACACTTCATAATGAAGATTACATCAAGGGCATTGGCAATAAGGGGGAAACCATCCGTGGTGGCAGGGATATTCGCGTTGGTGATACGGTTGTCATCCAGCGTGCCGGTGATGTCATTCCCCAGATTGTCGACATTGTCGAGGAGCGGCGTCCGAAGACGGCCGAGCCTTATGTTTTTCCCCATATTTGTCCGGCTTGCGGAAGCCATGCGGTGCGCGAAGAGGGGGAAGCCGTTCGGCGTTGCACCGGTGGCCTCATTTGTCCGGCGCAAGCGATGGAACGCATCCGCCATTTTGTTTCCCGCAATGCCTTTGACATTGAAGGGCTTGGTGAAAAGCAGGTCGAATTTTTCTTCAATGCCAAAGACGAGAATTTGGCAATCCGCAGTCCGGTTGATATATTCACACTTGAGACACGCCAGAAGGGGGCATTGAGCAAGCTTGAAAACCTTGAAGGTTTCGGGAAAACATCTGTCCATAAACTTTATGATGCGATTAACGCACGTAGACAAATACCGTTAAGCCGGTTTTTATTTGCGCTTGGTATTCGTCATGTTGGTGAAGTCAATGCAAGAAGACTTGCGCGGGCGTACAAAAACTATAATGCTTTTGAAGAGGTTGCTTTAGCGGCGCGTTATCCGGAAGAAAATAGCGGCGAAAGCGGAAACGAGGCATGGAATGAACTCACCAATATTGAAGGTGTCGGTTTTATTGTTGCCGAAGCCGTTGTCGATTTCTATGGTGAGGAACATAACCGCAATATTTTGCGAGCCTTGCTTGCCGAAGTCACTCCTCTGGACGAGGTTTTGCCGGTTACAGATGGCTCACCCGTACAGGGCAAAACAATTGTATTTACCGGTTCGCTGGAGCGCATGTCACGTGACGAAGCAAAAGCAATGGCGGAAAGATTGGGTGCAAAAACCGCTGCTTCCGTCTCGAAAAAGACAGATCTCGTTGTAGCGGGGCCGGGAGCAGGTTCAAAATTGACAAAAGCACAGGAGTTGGGTGTGAAAATTATTGATGAAGACCAGTGGTTCGACCTTGTTGGTGAGGAAAATGCGTAAAGCGTCTCCACCGGAATTACATGTGAGCGAATCTGCCGGTAACGAGCCACGCATTGTCTTAGGAATAAGTCTGGCACTGACCGCGACAGTAATTTTTGCTTGTCAGGATGCCATGACCAAGACGTTGGTTCATAACTATCCGGCAACTTTTATCGTTATGGTGCGCTATTGGGTGTTTTTCCTTGCCGGTGTCTATATGGCTAAAACGGCAGGTGGTGGTCTTATTGCCAATATCAAAAGCAAGCGCCCGATTGTCCAGTGTTTGCGTGGTCTGTTGCTTCTTCTGGAACTCATTGCCATTGCTTTGGCATTCCGTGTGATGGGACTTGCCGAAGCCACATCCATTTTCCAATCCTATCCGCTTTTCGGAACGGTGATTGCAGTCTTTTTATTAAAAGAAAAAGTCGGCTGGAGAAGAATTTGTGCACTGATAATCGGCTTTATCGGTATTCTGATTATGTTGAGGCCGGGTAGTGGCGTGTTGTCGGTGGGGGCAGTCTGGGCACTTGTTGCGGCGATATTCTTTGCCCTTTATATGGCTTTGACACGCCTTGTCGGCGGCATTGACAAGCCGCAAACCTCGTTTTTCTATGTCGGTCTCGTTGGCCTTGTGGTTATGAATTTGGGATTGCCCTTCTTCTGGGTTCATATGGATAGCCACTATGTCTGGATTCTCGTGGCGCTATGCTTTACCTCTGTTGTCGGCCATTTTTTAATGATTAAAGC
Organism: Bartonella sp. P0282; assembly: GCF_048452985.1. NCBI lineage: Bacteria > Pseudomonadati > Pseudomonadota > Alphaproteobacteria > Hyphomicrobiales > Bartonellaceae > Bartonella > Bartonella sp. P0282. The sequence goes on along the minus strand of NZ_WTFO01000002.1, from coordinate 800,474 downwards.
GTTAAGTCTGGCGCCGCTCACAGTTGTTCAACCATTCAACTATTTGCAGCTCGTCTGGTCGGTCATTATCGGTTATATCGTCTTTGGTGATATGCCTGACCTGCTTACGCTTGTTGGTGCAGCTCTGGTTGTGGGAAGCGGTTTGTTTGTGTTCTTCCGCGAACAGGTAAAAGCGGCAAAAATCGTTGTGAAATGATAGGGTCAATACAAAGCTTCTGTCTGAAGAAACGCGAAAGATTTTTCTTTCGCGTTTTTCTTTTGCCTTTAAAGTGGCTTTGTTGCTGTCTCAAGCCATTTGCGATCAACATCATCAAGATGCGGAGCATTTTCTTTCAAAACGCGGGCATGATAGGCGTTTAACCACTCGCGTTCTTCATTTGTCAACATGTCAACAACAATCAGATTGCGATCAATCGGGCAAAGTGTCAGGGTTTCAAAACCGAGCATATCAATATCGCCGCCCTTGACCGGTTCAGCCGGTTTGACAACAAGCAGGTTTTCAATGCGGATTCCGAATGCACCTTCGCGATAATAGCCGGGTTCATTGGAAACAATCATTCCGGGCAAAAGTTCCTGTCCACCACGTTTTGAAATGGTTTGTGGGCCTTCATGAACAGCAAGATAGGAGCCGACACCGTGTCCTGTGCCATGGGCAAAATCCAGCCCCGCCTTCCATAATGCAATGCGCGCCAGAACATCAAGGTCCTGCCCGCGTGTGCCTTTCGGAAAACGGCTTGTGGAAAGGTCAATCATGCCTTTGAGAACAAGTGTGAAACACCGTTTTTCTTCGTGACTTACCTGTCCGATTGCAACAGTGCGGGTGACATCGGTAGTGCCATCACGATATTGCGCACCGGAATCAACGAGATAAAGCTCGCCTTCATTAAGCGGCCGGTTGGTTGCTGTATTGACGCGATAATGGATAATCGCACCATCGCTGCCACTTCCCGAAATCGTATCGAATGACAGGTCTTCCAGTTTTGAACCCATTTTCAACGCGGTGTCGGCGCGCATAGTTTCAAGCTTTGTGGCCGCCGAGATTTCATCCACAGTGCCGGTTTTTTGCCTTGAAAGCCACGAGAAAAACCGGCAGAGAGCCACACCGTCACGCGCATGGGCCTGTCGGCTTCCTTTAAGTTCAGCCTCGTTTTTGATTGCACGCGGAAGGCGTGCCGGATCGCGCAGATCTTTAATTGTGCCGCCATGATCGACAATGATCTGCCTGAATTTTTCAGCCGCCAGTTGCCCGTCAAGTGAAAAGCAGGCTTTCGACTGCGCTTCTCTGGTGACTTCACCGACCAATGCGGAAGGCTCGAAAATATCGACATAACGGGCAAGATAGTTCTTTTCATTTTCTCCAAGCTTGCGCCGGTCGACAAACAATGATGGCCTGCCTTTTGCACGAAGAATAGCAAAGGAAAGGCAAAATGGTGTATTGGAAACGTCATTGCCGCGAATATTGAATACCCATGCGATCGACGACGGGTCTGTCAATAATACCAGATCACAGCCGTCTTTTTTCAAGCTTTCTGCCATCAATTCAAGCTTTTTATCGGCAGCAACACCAGCATAGTCGAGAGGCTGGATTGTGACCGGCGTCAGCGGTGGTTCCGGCTGGTCGTGCCAGATGAGATCAACGAGATTTTTGTCAGTTGCGACAAGTTTTCCATGAGCCTTTTCTTCAACGGCTTTTTTTAGTGCCTTGACGCCATTGACTGTATGGAGAAAGGGGTCAAAGCCGATTTTCAAGCCTTTTGTGTTTTGTTCGAGCCAAAGCGAAGGAGGGCAGGAAACGAGATCGGCATAAGTGAATATTTTTCCGTCGGTCTGGTTGCGCACCTGCAAAGTGTAGCGGCCGTCAACGAAAATAACCGCTTTATCTTTCAAAATCAGTGCGACACCGGCCGAACCGGTAAAACCGGTGAGCCATTGCAGTCGCTGGGCATGGGGAGGCACGTATTCGCCCTGATGTTCATCTGCCCGCGGTATCAAATAACCGTCAAGTCCGAGTTTTTCCATTTCCTTGCGAAGTGCAGAAACACGTGACTTTGCATTGTCGGGATTTGTTGCAATATCAAATGATTGAAACATAAAATCGCCTCTGATTGTCTGGTCGGTGAAAGAATTATGATTGCTATGATCGGGCAATTCGATCACCTGTTATTCTTGTGAAATGGCCAAATGTCCGATTGTTTATCGGCCACTTATTTTGTTTATGGGCCACCTGTTTATTTAATCGTCACCTATTTCAAATGAATGGCAACCCAGCCTTCATGATGCAAGGTCTTTATATATTTTGCACCTGCCGCCTCGAAGGCCTTGACCACGCGGTCATGTTGTTCTTCCAGTATGCCGGAAAGCACAATAGAACCACCTTTTTTCAGTGCGGGAACCATTTGTGGCGCAAGTTCGATCAAAGGATTTGCGAGAATATTTGCCACGATCAGATCAAAGGGGACGCGCTTTTTTATCTCTTCATCGTCAAGGCCGGTGGCGGCGATGGCAGTAATCGTTTTGGCGACACCGTTTAGAGCAAAATTTTCCTTTGCAACTTTGATTGCTATCGGATCAATGTCGGTTGCCAGAATTCTGATCGGCTTAATCAGAGCAATACCGATTGCCAGAATTCCGCTCCCCGTACCGAGATCAAGTGCATTTTGCGGTTTTTCATGTTCCATAACATCGGCGATAAGTTCAAGGCAGCCGACTGTCGTTCCATGGTGGCCGGTTCCAAAAGCCTGACCGGCATCAATCTCGATTGCAAGATCACCCGGTTGGACTTTGTCGCGGTCATGGCTGCCATGAACAAAAAAACGACCTGCGCGAACAGGATTAAGCCCTTCAAGACTATGGCTTACCCAGTCAATATCCGGAAGTACCTCTATTTCTATATTGTTTTCATTGACACCCAAAACACGCGCAAAGCGGGGAAGTACGAAATTTTTTTCCAATTCATCCACGTAGAGAGAGACTTCATAAATTGCATTTGCTTCGTCAATTTCGGTTATAGCAAGCGGAAATGCTTCATCCTCGAAGGCATGGTCGAGAAGTTCATATTGCTTTTCAGCATCCCGTTTCGGTGATTTGTAATGTAGACGGATTTGTCCCAAAATTTTAGTCCTTATGTTCTATTGTTTTGCCAGGCTCTTGAGACGCTCAATGGCAATCTGGTCTTTCAACTCGTTTCTGTTTTCTTCCACGCTATAAGGAATGACACCGGCAAATTGGCCACCTTTTTTGGTAAGCAGAATGGCTGCCGTATGATCGTAAGTATAATCGCCATTTTCACCGGGTACTTTTTCAGCGGCAATGTTGAAAGACGATACCAGTTTATGAACTTTTGCAGGATCACCGCTAATTCCTATAACTTTATCGGTAAAATTGGATAAATAGTCATGGAGGACTTCCGGAGTATCCCGTTCCGGATCAACAGTGATAAACCAGATATTGATTTTATCTGCATCCGGTCCCAACTCCTTGATCCAATTGGTCATACTCATTAATGTTGTCGGGCAAATATCCGGACACATCGTATAGCCGAAAAATATCGCCGACGGTTTTTCGCGAAGTTCTACCTGCGTAACGGTTTTTCCGTTGGAATCGGTAAGGCTGAAATCCTCACCCAGTGGCGGACTGACAAAGGTTTGCCAACCGAATATGAATGCCATAAAAACCGCAACCAATATAACAATGTAAAAAACACTTAATGCGGTACTTTTACTTTCACTCGTCATTGCCAAAATCCCTTGAGCTTGATGCATCGCCATAAAAGCCACTCGCGTGACTCCTGAAGGATATTCAAAATATATCGGTATGAACACGATACTGCAATGAAAAGCGGTAATTAATTCGTCATTGTCGCGACAGTGCGGACAAATACACGGGATTGCACTTCTTGTGTCGGCGTTTTATGGTTATTTACCCATTCAATATACCGGATTATCATGAGCACATCACCCACTGACCAACGCTTTCATGACAGTGAACCGCGCATTCATTCGACGGCCAAGTTACATGGTTGCAAACTCGGCCGTTTTTCCGAAATCGGCGAACGGGTTATCTTACGTGATGTCACTGTCGGCGATTTCAGCTATTTCGAGCGCAATGGTGAAGCCATATATACAGATGTCGGCCGTTTCAGTTGCATCGCCTCCAATGTCCGTCTTAATGCCCTTGAACATCCGATGGAAAGGGTAAGCATGCATAAAATGACTTACCGTCCCAATGAATATTTCCGCTTCATGACACTTGATAGTGCTTTTCGCGAAAGGCGGCATAATAAACGCGTGACAATCGGTCATGATGTCTGGATCGGTCATGGGGCGGTGGTGATGCCGGGGATAACTATCGGCCACGGTGCGGTGATCGGCGCCAATGCGGTTGTAACCAAAGATGTTATTCCTTACGAGATCGTCGGCGGTGTTCCGGCAAAGCGAATAAGAATGAGATTTCCCGATCATACCATTCAGGCACTTCTTGACCTTAGCTGGTGGAATTGGCCGTTGAACATAATTTATCAAGCAATAGGCGATATGCAACAACTGTCAGCCGAAGAATTTACAGCAAAGTGGAAAAAGCTGGTCTGAGAGTAGAAAATCAACAAAGGCACGTGATTGACAGGACTTTAATTTCCGTTTCGCATTGTTTCTTTTGAAAAATGACCCTGTCTTTCAATTTTGAACGAAATTTGAAAATGTCTTCCGAATGTATTGGCGAAAATCTTTGTCGAAACACTGTAAAACGCCGGTGTGAAATAGTTTCACGGTATGGTTGGTGGCAAAACCGGTCATTGTACGAAAAAATATACCATCGCCGAAGGAATGACCGAGAAGTTGATATTGTTTTTGAGCCACCTATTTTGGCGATTAAAAAAGAAACGCGCCTGTCCTCGATGTTGTTCTTATATCTTCAATATGTTTTCTATTGTTTTGTGAGATTGGCGAGACGGTCTATAGCGACCGGTTATTTGCCAGACTCTTAAGACGCCCTACAACGGACATATACAACGAACATATCGAAATCTTTGGCACTTTTTCTTCCGATATTATAACGGATGTTCGTCCGGAAAGTTGGCTACCTTTTTTGGCTCCTATATTGAAAGATGATACCAATTCATGGATTTTTGGCGGTTCACCGCTAATACCGGTAATTTTGTCGGTAAATTTCGACAAATAATCACGGAGAACTTTAGGGATATCCTGTTCGGGATTCACCGTGATAAACCGGAAATCGGGTTTATCCGCGTCCGGTCCCAATTCTTTGCCCCGATTTTCTATACTTGTGAACATTGCCGCGCAAATATCCGGAAACATTGTATAACCGAAAAATATCGCGGACGGTTTTTTCAAGGTCTGTCGCAGTGACTGTTTTTCGGTTGGAATCGGTAAGGCTGAAATCCTTAACCCACGGCGGAATGGAACAAGATTGCCAATAAAATAGAAACGCCATAAAAGTGCGACCGATAAAACAATGTAAAAAGCACTTAATGCGGCCTTTTTACTTTCCCTTCTCATTGCCGAAATCCGCTGAATTCGATCGGGTTGCAATAAAGCCACGATGGTCACGTCGAAGATGATATTCAAAATAAATCGGTATCAAAAGAAACAGCAATGAAAAAGCCGAACGCATTTTATGAACGAGTAGCCGATATTAAAAAACGATCGGCCGGAGAATTGACACTAAGTGGAAAAATCTTATCCGGAGATAGAAAATCATCAAAGACACGTGATTGACGAGGAATTTATTTTCAATTTCTTGTTGTTTATTTCAATAATTACTTTGTACCTCAATTTTGAAAGGAAATTGTGAATGTCTTCTAAACGTGTTGGCGAGATTATCGTGGAAACACTGCAAAACGCAGGTGTGAAACATTGTTACGGCATTGTCGGTGATACACTTAACTATATCACTGATGCGATATATCGCTCGAAAATCGAGTGGGTCCATACACGCCACGAAGAAGCTGCTGCCTTGGCAGCAGGAGGAGAAGCTTATTTGACTGGCGAATTGAGTGCATGCGCAGGCTCGTGCGGGCCGGGGAGCTTGCATCTTATCAATGGTATTTACGAATCAAATCGCAATCGCGCACCGGTTGTGGCCATAGCAAGCCAGCTTTCGACCAACGTTATCGGCAGCGAATGGCCGCAGGAAGTCGACTTTCCTGCGCTTTATTCACATTGTTCGGTGTTTTGTGAACAGATTTTACATCCGGAGGAAGCCCAACGCATCACCGTTGAGGCATGTCAGGCCGCACTGACAAAAAGGGGTGTTGCTGTCATCATACTTCCGGTAGATGTATCTATGCAGGCAGTGAACCATGTGACGCAATATCGTGTTCATCGGCCAAATCCGGTTATTCGCCCTTCCGATAGCGAACTTGAACAAGTTGCATCGCATTTGAACAAGGGCAAAAAAGTTGCAATCTATGTCGGTTCTGGTGTCAAGGGCGCTCATGACGAGGTGGTCGCTTTGGCTGCCAAGTTGAAAGCACCGATCGGGCATTCATCAAAATCGAAAGATTTCATCGAATATGACAACCCGTATAATATGGGAATGAACGGCATGTTGGGTGGCAAGCCGGGTTTTGACATGGTTGAACATTGCGATACTTTGCTTCTGCTCGGCACCGATTTCGCTTATACGCAATTTTACCCTGATAAAGCCACGATTATTCAGGTGGATGAGGATGGAACGCATCTGGGGCGCCGCCATCCCGTCAATATGGGGTTGATCGGCGATGTCAAATCGACCGCAGCAGCACTTCTTAAATATGTTGACGAAAAGAAAGATACCGGTTTTCTCGACCAATGCTTAAAAACCAAAGCCGAAGCCGAAAAAGCCGAGGCGAAGGAAACTGCTGTTTCAAAATCCATCATTCATCCGCAATATCTTGTCTCGCTTATCAATCAATATGCCGATGATGATGCGCTGGTTACAGGTGATTGCGGTTCGCCAATGGTCTGGTTGCTCCGCCATTTCAAAACAAATGGCAAAAGAAGAACCCTTGCCAGCCTTTCCCATGGAACTATGGCAAATGCTTTGTCGCAGGCTATCGGTTTCAAAAAAGCCTATAAAGACAGACAAGTTATCTCGCTTTCCGGCGATGGTGGCCTTGCCATGTTGCTCGGTGAACTTTTGACTGTTGTTCAGGAGAAGGTTGACATCAAGATTGTTGTTTTCAACAATTCTTCACTCAACTTTGTTGAACTTGAACAAAAGGTTGAAGGACTGGTCGACCATTATACCGATTTGCAAAATCCGGATTTTGCAAAACTTGCCGAATCTATTGGCATTAAAGGCTGGAAAGTTAACGAGCCGGAAGAGCTTGAAAGCGCGGTCAAAGCCTTTTTGAGTGCCAAAGGACCGGCACTTCTCGATGTCAAAACCAGCGGATATGAACTGGTTATGCCGCCAAAAGTAACGGCCGGTGAAGTTTCCGGCATGGCACTTTACGGCACAAAGGCGATTATGCAGGGACGCGTGAAAGATGTAGCCGATCTACTCATTCACAATTTCATCAAATAGTCGCTTGAACGATTTGATAAAACAAAAGGCAGAAAATCGATTTGTTTTCTGCCTTTTTTAATTTTATGGAAGCTTCACAAAAACCGGATGATCGTGGGTGGGGGAAGATGCTCAGACTTTTTTGACAAAACTGTCGAGCACACGTTTTTCGCCAGCTTTATCGAAAGCGATGGTGAGCTTGTTTCCGTCAATCGCTGCAACATTGCCATTTCCGAATTTGATATGAAAAACCCTGTCTCCGACGCTGAATTCGGAAGGCTTGTCGGAAACCGATTTGGCGATGAGTTCGCCTTCAATAATTTTCGATTGTTGTATCCGCCCCGCACCATATCCGGAATCGACATCCCCATAACCGATGCGCTCGACATTGGCGCCCGAACGGTTGCCCCAATTGGTACGTGTCGCTTCGGTTGCATTCTTTTTTGCTCTCTGCCAGCCGGGTGTTGAATAATTATTCTGGAACGGCTCGTGACGATCAAAGCGCGATTGCCCATAACCGCCATAGGATGTTTCGACTTCGGCAACTTCGACATGTTCGTTGGGCAGCTCATCAAGAAAACGCGACGGAATTGTCGATTGCCATAAGCCGTGAATACGCCGGTTCGAGACAAACCAGATATGCAGATTTTCTTTTGCGCGGGTAAGGCCGACATAAGCAAGGCGCCGCTCTTCTTCGAGACCGGAGCGCCCACCTTCATCAAGCGAACGTTGATGGGGAAACAGTCCTTCTTCCCAACCGGGCAAAAATACGGTGTTAAATTCCAGCCCTTTGGCCGAATGCAAGGTCATGATATTGACCGCATCCATATCCTCATTTTTTTCGGTATCCATAACCAGCGAGATATGTTCAAGAAAACTTCTCAAACTCTCGAAATCTTCCATGGAATGGATAAGTTCTTTCAGGTTTTCAAGCCGCCCCGGTGCCTCGGCAGAACGGTCTGCCTGCCACATGGCCGTATAGCCCGATTCATCCAGAATAATTTCTGCAAGTTCGGTATGGGGAGTATTATCAAGCATGTTCTGCCAACGGCGGAAATCTTCGACGAGTTTTCTTAAAGAACTTCTGGCCTTGGGCTTCAATTCGTCGGTTTCGACCATTTCCTGAGCGGCTTTGAGCATAGGCTCGTTGCGGGCGCGGGCTGTATCGTGGATTTGACGAACGGTCGCTTCACCAAGGCCGCGCTTCGGTGTATTGATAATACGCTCGAAAGCGAGATCGTCGGAAGGTTGTGCAACAACACGGAAATAGGCGAGCGCATCGCGAATTTCTTGCCGCTCATAAAAACGCGGGCCACCGATAACGCGATAATTAAGCCCCAGTGTAACAAACCGGTCTTCAAATTCACGCATCTGGAAAGATGCGCGAACCAGAATGGCAATGTCATTCAAAGCAAGGCCCTGATGTTGCAATTGCTCGATTTCTTCACCAATAGCGCGCGCTTCCTCTTCTGAATCCCAGGCAGCATGGACTTTGACCTTCTGGTCATTTTCCGTTTTATTATCGGTAAAAAGCGTTTTACCCAAACGGCCTTCATTATGGGCAATCAGATAGGATGCGGCTCCCAGAATATGGGAAGTCGAACGGTAATTGCGTTCAAGACGAATAACAGTTGCACCGGGAAAGTCTTTTTCAAAACGCAAAATATTATCAATTTCTGCGCCGCGCCAGCCGTAAATGGATTGGTCGTCATCACCCACGCAACAAAGATTGACAGTTTCACCGGCAGGGCGTTGCGCCAATAGCCTTAACCACAAATATTGTGCAGTATTGGTATCCTGATATTCGTCGACCAGAATGTAACGGAATTTTTTATGATATTCGCGCAAAACATCGGCGTTTTTTTGAAAAATATGAATAGGGTGCAACAATAAATCGCCGAAATCACAGGCATTCAGTGTTTGCAGGCGTTCCTGATAGGCGCGGTAAAGCTCGCGCCCTTTACCATTGCCGAAAGAACGGGCATCACCTTCGGGTATCTGATCGGGTGCAAGACCACGGTTTTTCCACCCGTCAATCATATTGGCAAAACTACGTGCCGGCCATCTTTTGTCGTCAAGCCCTTCAGCCTGAATGAGCTGTTTGATAAGCCTTATCACATCATCGGTATCAAGAATGGTGAAATTGCTGTTGAGACCGACAAGTTCTGCGTGGCGACGAAGAATTTTTACCCCGATCGAATGGAAAGTGCCAAGCCACGGCATACCTTCAACCGCGCCGCCAACCAGTTCACCAATACGGTTTTTCATTTCACGTGCGGCTTTATTGGTGAATGTGACCGCCAGAATCTGGCTTGGATAAGCAAGACCAAGCCGTAAAATATGGGCAATGCGTGTGGTGAGAACCCGCGTCTTTCCCGTGCCCGCACCGGCGAGCACCAGAACGGGACCTTCCGTAGTTGTTACAGCAAGGCGTTGTTCAGGGTTGAGCTTTTCAAGATAATCGGCCTTTGCATTGCGACGCGCCGCCATGGCGCGCGATGCCAAGCCGCTGCCGCCCTCGTGCTGCGACGTGTCAGGCTGCTCTTCCGGCTTTCTCGGTTCGTCATCAAAAAATGGTATATCGTCAGGAAAATCGCTCATTATCACCAATCTAATGGTTCAAGATATTTTCTGCTAGGCCAGACTTGACGCTTTAACACGAAAATGATCGGAAAATCACTTTTTTTTACGTTGCACTTCATATTGATAGACGCGACGGTCGGTCAAATTCTTCCGGTTGTCTATAATCGGCGCAACAACCGGTTTCAACTCCGGCTCTCTTTTAATCAACGCGACAAGATCATTAAGCTCGTTCATGGCGACAAGTTTTATAATGTCTTCGCGGATCGAACCATCTTCACGCTTCGGCAATTGATGCACAACCTGAAGCGATTCAATTTTCTGATCTTTAAGAAGATTGCGAACGGCTTGTTCGTCAAGTTTGTCAGATTCGACAAAAACATAAAGCCCGACACCTTTTGCAGGAAGCGAATATGTCGCAAGCGTAATATCACCAATATCGGGGTTATTTTTCAAAAGATTCCGTATGGCCGGCCCCTGATGCTGGATACGGTCGCCGGTACCATCTCCATCCGACCAGTTGAACATATCTTTGGTTATAAAATTATAGACACGTTTGCCTGTTGCCAACCAAAGTCGCGACGGCCATGAGCGGTTTTTCAGTATCCGCTTTTCCGTGGGCGTCATCAGTTCCGGCGCAAAACTTCTTTTTTGTTTGATAAGATGGCGGAAATCCTCATAGGCAAAATAGCGGTAGAGAGCGCCGCGATGCTTGTGTACGCTTGCCAATTGAAAGTCGATGATCGAGGCTTTCCCGTCACTCGTCATCAACCAGTTTTGCGGTTTCGCCAAATCATTGTGGGTAATACCCATGCGCCGCAGATTGCGCAGGAGTTTGAATGCGCTCAGGTAAAATTCGGGTTTGTTCGGCCGCGCGAGATGCAACGGCGTTCCCTCGCTCCAGGAACGATAAAGCCCGTCTTTATCAACGGCAATGAGTTGCGGCACACCTTCAAGCCCGCGGACTTTTTTTAATGCCCTTATTTCTCTTCGTGCCAATATCCAGGCAAGCGGGCGTGACCATTTTGGAGCTGCGGTAACAATGCGACGGATAACGCGTTTATGCGGTTCGTCAGCAAAATAGCCGACCCGCGTTTCAGAGAAAACATCGCGTTTCAATACCATCAAGGCCACAAATTCAGTTAAAAATTGCGGGTCTTTCAAAGGCGGTAAAGCACTGTCTGAATCGGCAAAATGTTCCATAGCGTTGAGTTAGACGGTTGGCACTCTTCTATCAAGTCGGTTTGTTCAAATCGGTTAAAATATAAACGATAAAAAGCGGTAAGTAATGGTTATTGTCAAATTTTGTTAAAAAATAATACATTTTTACTTTGAAACTGAAAAACTGCACCATTTTAACGCAAACCGGCTTGAATGGTTTGAAACGCAGGCTTCAGCAAAATTCATCCGGCAACCGGTGTTCCAATGCAGATAATAGCAAAGCTGATTGGAAACTTTTTTATAAAAAAATTGCGGTCGTAAAACGGTTTTTCAAATGTCGGAATTTTGCACCAGTTTCAAAGCAAAGAGACGCAAAGCGGCTGAAAGATTGATTTCCGCCGGCCTTGCTTCATCTATCAGCGTGACAATTCCGGCAAAGGAAAGTTCCCTTTTTTCCGCTTCTTGCAATAAAATATCAATATAGGCTTGTTCAAGCGAGATACTTGTTGCATGTCCATCTATGCGCACGGACAATTTTCTAGGCCGCGCCTTAAGCCAGTCAATGCTGGTGATAGAGGCGGGAGTTTCATTCTTCATCTTTGTCGCGGGTAATTCTTCTTAAATCAAGAAATCCGTCTGTTTTCTGTTTTTTCCGGTCATCGAATTGGCGTTCGATTTTTGTGCGCCCGAATAGAATACGATTTTCGGTTGCCTGCTTTTCTTCCGACTGACGTTTTTTCTGTTTACGAAATTGCCTTAAATTGACCAATTCAGCCATTTAAAGAGCCTTATTTTTTCCGGAACGCGTCAAGCGAAACAACATTGGCAGATGACGGTTCCTTTTCTTTCTTAGGCGATTTATCCGTTTCGTCTGCGGCCTTTGTATGCTGCTTCAATTTGACCGGCGATTTTTTCTTATCTTTTTTGTCACCGATATGTGCAAGCTCGCCGCCTTTGGTTTCGTTTGTGACAGTTTTGACTTCGGGGCTGTCATTGTCGCTTTTCGGCTGGTCGGATGCGAGATCAAAGGCCGCTTCAAAGGCTGCTGTCGGGTCATAGAATACTTGAACGGCCGAGAAGGGGATGACCAGTCTTTCCGGCACATCGCCAAATGAGAGGCTCACTTCAAAACCACTTTCGGAAACGTTCAAATCCCAAAATTGGTGTTGCAAAACAATCGTCATTTGTTCGGGATAACGTTCTTTCAGGCGTGACGATATTTTCACACCAGGAGCGTTTGTAAGAAAGGTTATAAAAAAATGATGGTCACCTGGAAGGCCGGCCTTCGCCACTTCGGATAATACTTTGCGAATAACACTGCGCAACGCATCCTGCACGAGAATGTCATAACGGATCTGATCGTGAACCATTGAAAACCTGTTCCTTCTGCGACGTAGTTTATGCAAATTTGGCACTCAACCTTAATGCAGTGTAGCCGTTCTTAATGCAATGAGGCAATCACAATCTTCTCAATTTTTTTTCGTAAATATCAACAAAGATGCGCTTGAGACCCGATTACCAACACAATAGAGAATGGCATTTTTGAGTGAATGCGCCTTGAAGATAAATTCTTGTAAGAAAATCGCGGCAAACTTTCAAAAATGTCGAGTAAAAAAGTGAAGGCTTCTGTTGCCAGGTGCCTCCGAACCCCGCTTGGACCGGCGAAGGCCCAAGACTTGATTTGAAGCGTTCGCGCCGCAATTAAGCAGCGAGACGAGCTTCCGCATAGTTGTCATTTGCAACTACTTAATTAGCCCGATAACGGTGGTACAATGCCGGGTAAAAGAGCAATCTTTACGCCCTTGTCGATCCTGTTTCGCCCCCTTCATAATGAAAACGCTAGGAAAATTACTTCGCCTTTTCATTGTGGTGGAGGCGCCGGGTACCGCCCCCGGGTCCAATGGGTTTATTACACTGTCCATTTATTACCATAGCTGGCAAGCCAGCAAAGCCAATATAGGTAAATCAATTGACGGTGGGAAGGGGGGTTGTCTAACTTTTTCGCGCTCTATCTCATAAACAGTGATGTTTGGCTCTATCTCATAAACAGTGATGTTTGAATGAATGGAAAAACGGTCAAACATCCAAATTCAATTCATCGCCCATAAAACAAGTGGGAAATTCCCCGCTGTTTTACTGTTAAGCGGACATTTAATCGACAGGAGCCTGAAACCGATGACAAAACACCTCGACCAGATCAAAAAATATGACAAAAATCCGGATGAAGCAGCAATTAAACGATTGGAAAACCGTTTATCGCTTGCGTTACAAAACCGCGACGCTTCAGAAGTTGCAGCAACCGACGAGGCAGAGCTTCAACGCGTGGCAAAATGGGCAGCGGAAAAACTTGGTGCAGATGTCGAAAAGAGCAAACAGGCAGTCACAAAGGTTGCCGATTTGCTGAAAGGTGAACATATGAAAAATCGTGTCACTTTTTACTACTTTGTTGCAAAAGAACTGGGTCTTTTGAGCAAGGTCTGACGAGCCACGGCAAAGCCTGTGCGAGATAGTCCAAAAAAGCGGAATCTATATTCTGCCGGCTCAAGCGGTTAACCATAACATTTATTAAAATAGCCAAATCCACCCGACATAGGTTTTACGGTCAATTGGGCATGAATTGATCGGGGCAGGGGGTGATTGCGGCGTGGATTGATCGTGGCAGGGATTGATCGGTGATTGCCAAAAATACAAGCGCCGAAAAAATACAACTGCCGAAAAAATAAAAGCGCTGAAAAAATACAAGCGCCGAAAAAATAAAAGCGCCAAAAAATAAAAGCCGCGAAAAAATAAACGTACCAAAAAATAAAAGCCCCGAAAAAGGGGCTTTTAATCGACATATCGTCTCATGCGATGAAACGAACATTGTCAGTTCGCTTCTTCGCTTTTCGGTGCCTCGACATGGTGGTGACCATGTTGATGTTCGTGGCCACCCAGAACTTTATGGAGCTGAACGGTATCAAGCTCGTTTTCCCAACGTGCAACAACGATACAGGCAACCGCATTGCCGACGAGATTGGTTAATGCGCGGCACTCCGACATGAAACGGTCAATACCGAGAATGATAGCCATACCGGCAACCGGAATAGCCGGAACGGCTCCGAGAGTTGCCGCAAGAGTAATGAAGCCCGCACCCGTAACACCGGCTGCACCCTTCGATGAAATCATAGCCACGACCAGAATAAGGATCTGATGTTCGAGTGTCAGATTAATATCCAAAGCCTGGGCGATAAACAATGTGGCCAAAGTCATATAGATATTGGTGCCGTCAAGGTTGAATGAATAACCGGTCGGAATAACCAGCCCGACAACCGACTTCTTCGCACCGGCCTTTTCCATCTTTTCCATCAAGGTTGGCAACGCAGCTTCGGACGAGGATGTACCGAGAACCAGCAACAATTCATCTTTGATGTAGCGGATCACTCTGAAGATGGAAATACCGTTGTAACGGCACACCGCGCCCAGAATAACTACAACAAACAGAATCGACGTGATGTAGAAGGTTGCCACCAGAAAGAACAGATTAATGACCGAGCCGATACCGTATTTTCCGATAGTGAAAGCCATCGCACCGAAAGCGCCAATGGGAGCAGCCTTCATTAGAATGGCAACCAGTTTGAAAATCGGCGTCGACAATGCATGGATGAAATCCAGAATGGGTTTACCGCGTTCGCCGACTGATCCAAGCGCAATGCCGAACAGAATCGAGAAGAACAATACCTGAAGAATGTCACCTTCCGCAAAAGCCGACACGACGGTTGACGGAATGATATTCATCAAAAATTTGACGATCGACGAATCGTGAGCTTTTTCAGCGTAAACTTTAACTGCCGCGGTATCGAGCGACGCCGGATCAATATGCATGCCCGCGCCCGGTTGCAGAACATTTCCGATAACAAGGCCGACGATCAATGCCAATGTCGAGAAAGTCAAGAAGTAAAGCATACATTTTCCCGCAACACGCCCGACCTTTTTCAGGTCGCTCATGCCGGCAATGCCGCTCACAATGGTCAAGAAGATAACCGGAGCAATAATCATCTTGACCAATTTGATAAAGGCGTCACCCAACGGCTTCAAAGATGCGCCAACATCCGGATAAAAATATCCAAGCAAAATACCGCAAACAATTGCGAATAATACTTGAATATAAAGGACTTTGTAAAACGCGCGATGAGGACGTGGTTGTTTCAATTGTTCGATTTTGTAAGCCATGAAGCCTCCCTCTGATCGACCGCGCAAAATTTTGCAGTGGATTTAGCCGCCCCTCGGCCACCTCCCGGTCGACTTCTACAATAACGTCTAGCAATTCATATGCCAAGAGACTATTGTTTCGCAAGTTCATTTGCTGAAATTAGTGCCTTAACAGTTGATAATTTTAACAAAAATCAAAAAATTTTTTTCGTAAGAAGATGAAAGCTATAACGATATCTTCAACTGATAATTTAAAAAATATCAGGAACATTTTGAATTATAAGGGCTATTATTCTATTATAGATTGAATTGGCAAATTTGATAGCCAATCCGGCTTTTTGAAGGGGGGATAAAAAAGCAGGTTAGTTGAAGGGCTCGTCAATGAGGCCAGCCGAATCCGCACAGGATTATTCTGGATTTGTGGATGCCTCTCATTATTTCTTCGTTGTCTGAACCGGATAGTGCAATTATTGCATCTTTATTCCGGTAAAAGTTGCAATGGAAACGGATAAGTCGGGAGATGGTTCGAGAGAATGATTTGATTGGACTTAGTCATTTTAGAGGAAATATCGGCGATATGCTTATGCTGAAAGCCTGTTGGCAATTCATCTCTTTCGTGTGAAATCTTTTATCGGGAAAATTCCGATGGAGGCAAGAAAGTGCGGCCGATTGCGATTGTTGACCCCTTGGCAGTGAAACCGTTTGTCTCACCCTTATTCTTTTAAAAAATTAAAATGTCGCCAATACGGGAAACGAATTTTTGTGTGCTCTCCGGAAGCGGGAATATGATTTTTGAAAATAGAGTTTAAAACGCTCGAATGGCAGAATTGCTTTTGAAAACCGATTTTAAAAAATATGAACCACGGTAGCTTTGCCAAAGGGTTATGAAAACGCTTCCAAAGGAACGTGATAAATTCCAAAGGAACGTGATAAATTTGTCGATTGCACACAATCGATCACGGATAAAACGGCAATTATCGCTCGATATACACGAACAATGAATGGAATATTGTGTCGATTTATACCGAGGAACCGGTGGCAAGTTAAACTGAAAAACTTCCAGCAAGCCGGTTTTAATTGTCGTTTTAAAGCTCTATGGAATCAGTCAATCGAAAGTGCTTATCTCATTCGATCGGCTTTGCATCTATATAATTCCAGCCATCGTTAATGTGTTCAGAAGCAAACCATTTTGTTTCGACGCGTCCGAAAGGCCGGAAAAACTCGACCGCCAGTTTGAGCCAAGAAGGGCCGCCGACAATGGCATAACGCCTTAGTTTTGTGAAAGCTTCTGCTCTGAGCTTGGCTGTATCCTCGTTAAACAGGCTTTCCCAATCAATTCCGTCATATTCTTTAAAAATGACAATCATATCGATAGAGTCAAAGCCTTCCGCCTCCGCTTCAAAAAGTCCATAGAGGTTTTCCACATCTGAAGAAAAAAGCACGCCGTTAATGGAAAAACCGATTGCACCGGGGCGGTTGGTCTTGATCTTGGAGATCACCGGTATTGTATCTTCAGGTAACATGCTTTTGCCCTTTCTTGTGGCTCAATTAAGTTATATGTAGAATTTTATGTAACGTCTGAAGTTTTCAATACTACAGATTTTAAGTGGACTTGATAGGTGCTGTCGATGACAATAAAACTTTCGGTTAATCTTAACGCCATCGCGGTGTTGCGCAATCGCCGGAATTTGCCTTGGCCGAATGTGGTCGGTATGGGGCGCATAGCGCTGGATGCGAGTGCTGACGGACTTACTGTCCATCCCCGTCCTGACCAGCGTCATATCAGGTTTACCGATCTTCCCGATATACGTCGTTTGATTGACGATGAATTTCCAAATCGGGAATTCAATATAGAAGGCTATCCGGATCAGGCGTTTCTGGATATGGCAGAACTTTATGCCGATCAGATAACCTTGGTTCCCGATTCCCCACAACAATCAACTTCCGACCATGGGTGGGATTTTGGTCGTGATAGCGCATTTTTGAAACCCGTTATCAGCCGGCTGAAAGAAAGGTCGATTCGTGTCATTGTGTTCGTCAATCCTGTTGCCGACGGGCTTGAAGCCGCCAAAGACATCGGTGCCGACGGTATTGAAATTTATACCGGTCCTTATGGCGACGCTTATGACAGCGACGAAAAACAGGCAAAAGCCCTTGAAGCGGTAAGAATCGTTGCGCAGCGCGCCAAGGAATTGAAGCTTCTCGTCAATGCCGGACATGATTTGACGGTGTCCAATTTGCCCCCTCTTGTCAAAAGAGTGCCATGGCTTTATGAAACCTCCATCGGACACGGACTTATTGCGGATGCTCTGGAACATGGAATGAGAGAAACTGTTCTGAGATTTAAAAGAGCATTGGCAATTTAACCGGCCAAACGGGCATCAGGTGAATATGTAAGATCAAGGTCGTTTTTACCCGTCTTCTACCTCAACAACTGGATAACAATTTCGGCTGAAAGGATTGCGCTATGGCGGACTCTCAAGATATTGACGCTGTGACCGATGATCCAACAACAGCCGATGAAAATAATGACCATTCCAAAGAGAGTTTTTTACTGCTTTTGATTGGCGCAATCGGTGTTGTCTATGGTGATATTGGAACCAGCCCGATTTATGCATTTCGCGAGGCGTTGCGCGCTGGTGCAGGTAATCATGATATTTTAAAAAATGATGTTTACGGGGTTATTTCACTTATATTCTGGGCATTATTGCTGATTGTTACAATCAAATATGTCGTGTTTGTTTTGCGTGCCGACAATAATGGCGAGGGCGGCATTCTCTCGCTGATGGCACTTGCCCGTTCCACCTTCCGGAAAAGAGGGGGGTGGGTTTTGGGAATAGGCATTCTCGGTGCCTCGCTATTTTTTGGTGACGCCGTCATTACCCCTGCCGTTTCGGTGCTTTCGGCGGTGGAAGGTATGGAAGTTGTGGCCCCCGACCTTGAACCTTTTGTTGTGCCACTGACACTTGTTATTCTGGTTGCACTTTTTGCTGTCCAAAAGTTTGGAACAGGAAAGGTGGCTATCGTTTTCGGGCCTATTACTTTGGTCTGGTTTCTTGCACTTGGCGGCTTCGGGCTTTTTCACATATTTGATGATCTCACGATTTTGAAATCATTGTTGCCATGGTATGCGATTTCATACATTGTCAGCAATCCCGCGACATCTTTTGCAGCCGTCGGGGCTGTTTTTCTGGCTGTCACCGGTGCCGAAGCCCTTTATGCCGATCTTGGACATTTCGGACGGCGTCCGATTGTTGCCGCCTGGCTATGGATTGTGTTTCCGTGTCTTGTGCTCAATTATCTGGGGCAGGGCGCATTCATTCTTTCCCACGGGCGCAACACTGTAAATCCGTTTTATCAAATGTTGCCGGAATGGTCGCTTATACCGATGATCGTTCTTGCAACAATGGCAACCGTTATCGCTTCACAGGCCGTTATCACAGGTGCGTTTTCTCTGGCGCGACAGGCTGTTCAGCTCAATATTTTGCCGCGACTTGAAATTTTGCACACTTCGGAAAAAAATTTGGGGCAAATCTATATGCCGCGGGTCAATCTGCTCCTTGCGGTTATCGTTATTTGTCTTGTGATCGGCTTTGAAAAATCATCCAATCTGGCAGCCGCCTATGGTATTTCGGTCACCGGCAATATGATCGTGACCACATCGCTTCTGTTCATTGTGATGAAGCGGATCTGGAAATGGCGCCTTGCTTTATGCCTTGTGCCGACGATTGCATTTCTGTGTCTCGATTTTCTTTTCTTCAGTGCCAATGTGGTCAAAATCCACGAAGGTGGCTGGTTCTCTGTAGGGCTTGCTTGCAGCGTTATCCTCGTTATGTGGACATGGGTTCGTGGCAGTCGCCATTTGTTCAAGAAAACCCGTAAGGCCGAAGTACCGCTTGATCTTATTGTCAACAAGATGGCGGAAAAACCGCCGATTATTGTGCCGGGAACAGCAGTCTTTTTGACCAGTGATCCGAAAAGCGCTCCAAGTGCTTTGATGCACAGCCTCAAGCACTATAAAGTTTTGCACGAAAACAATGTTATATTGACTGTTAATACCGCCTCCACACCCCGTGTACCGGCCGTGGATCGGGCCAGAGTATCGCAGTTTAACGAACGCTTTATGCAGGTGACTTTGACATTCGGTTATATGGAGCAGCCAAATATTCCGAAGGCTTTGGCAATTTGTCGCAAGCTTGGTTGGAAATTCGATATTATGACCACGTCATTTTTCCTCTCCCGCCGGTCAATTAAACCCGCGGCCAAGTCGGATATGCCGATGTGGCAGGATAAATTCTATATTTTCCTCGCCCGAACAGCGGCAGATGCAACAGAATATTTCCAGATTCCAACCGGTCGTGTTGTTGAAATCGGTACACAGATTACTGTTTGATGAGGTAAACAGGATCACGAACGCCGGCCATACTATCCAAATGTCGATGAAGTTTGACCGGCAAAATGCAATAATGGGGGTAATCATGGCTCAACCCGTTATTGCGGGTCTGGGGCAGGCCTATCCTGTTATACTATAACTTGTTATTCACATCTGCCTTACCGGCGTGGTCGCGCACGCATTATCAACCGTGTTCCTGTGCTGGCAAAAACAGGAAATCGCCCAAGGACTGATGGCAAGTTAAAAAATTCATCAATGAAAAAACCTTCTACCAATTAAAAAACAATATCTGTTAAAATAACGCTTGCTATTAAGGGGTGATCGTAGCATGGTAAAGAACCGTACGGTACGGTACTGAGAAAAGATGAAAACAGCGGAAATGCAACAATCGTCAAACGCCACGGTCAACAACTTGGTCAATAATTTGACAGATCGTCAGAAAGACGTTCTCGATGCGGCATTGCATTTGCTCGTCAAAAATCATTTGGCACTGACGATGTCGAAAGTTGCAGAAGCTGCGAGTTGCTCGAAAGAAACGCTTTATAAGTGGTTTGGCGATCGCAATACGTTTTTGGAAGCGATGGTCGAGTGGCAGGCTTCGCGCGTTCGCGCCGTACCGATCAGCCGCGAAGCGGTTGATGAACAAACCCTGTTCAACAGTTTGGAACATTTTGCGCGTGACTGGTTGATGGTTTTGACCTCTCCGACCTCGATAGCGCTCAACCGGCTTGCGGTCAGTCAAGCCGGTGCGGGTAAGTCCAACCTTGGAGATATTGTGCTTTATCGCGGGCCTTTTGCAATGGCGCGGCGTTTGAAGCCGATTCTGGAAATCGGGCGGGACTGCGGTTTTTTACAATTGGATGATCTCGACAATGCATTCCGGACATTTTTCGGTCTCGTCGTTCGTGATGTCCAAATACGCAAATTGCTGGGCGATGATTTTCATATGGATGATGAAGACATTATCCGTGAAGCTCGCACAGCGACAAGGCAATTTTTTGCTCTTTTCGGGCAAAAAAAGACGAACAAAACTGATGAAACGCAAATTTAAGGGAGTTTTCTATGCGTGTTTATTATGATCGTGATGCAGATGTAAACCTGATAAAATCCAAAAAAGTCGGTATTATAGGCTATGGCTCTCAAGGCCGCGCCCATGCATTGAACTTGAAAGATTCCGGCGTGAAGGAAATTAAAGTTGCTCTTCGTCCGGGTTCTGCAACAGCTAAAAAAGCCGAAGCCGACGGGCTTGAGGTCGTTTCGGTTGCCGAAGCAGCCAAATGGGCCGATCTCATTATGATGGTTACACCTGACGAATTGCAGGCAGACATCTTCAAAGACCACATTGCCAACAATTTGCGCGACGGCGCGGCAATTGCATTTGCCCACGGTCTGAACATCCACTTCGGTTTGATTGAACCGAAAAAGACAGTGGATGTCATTATGATTGCTCCCAAAGGCCCTGGACATACAGTGCGCAGCGAATATCAGCGCGGCGGCGGTGTTCCAAGTCTTATTGCTGTTGGCCACGACGCAACAGGCAATGCACATGATCTCGCTCTCTCCTATGCTTGCGGAATTGGTGCAGGCCGTTCAGGCGTTATCGAAACAACATTCAAGGAAGAAACTGAAACCGATCTCTTCGGTGAACAGGCCGTTCTGTGCGGTGGTTTGGTCAACCTTATCCGTGCCGGTTTTGAAACATTGGTCGAGGCCGGTTATGCTCCGGAGATGGCTTACTTTGAATGCTGCCACGAGATGAAGCTTATTGTTGACCTCATTTACGAGGGTGGTGTTGCCAATATGAACTACTCGATTTCCAACACTGCCGAGTGGGGTGAATATGTCAGTGGTCCGCGCATCATTACCGATGAAGTCAAGGCCAATATGAAGCGTGTTTTGAACGATATTCAAGACGGTACATTCTGCTCCAACTGGATGCAGGAATATAAATCCGGCGCTGTTCGTTTCAAAGCTATCCGCCGCATTAACGACGGTCATCAGCTTGAACAAATCGGTGAAAAATTGCGCGGAATGATGCCGTGGATCAAGTCGAACGCATTGGTTGACAAAACACGTAACTAATCGCACGTTTTTGTAATCCGAATTTTTGAAAAAGGGCTGGCAATGTCAGCCCTTTTTCTTTTTGTATCATATAGGAAATCAACAATTGCGATAATCGTCTTTTAACTTGCGATCAATACACGGGCTGAAACGCTGTGACGTTATGTTTGTTTTTGAACCGTTCTGTCAGTTGTTTCATTATCGGCTTCTGGAAACTCTGGTACCAATTTGTAATGTCGGCCAAAGATTATCCGGTTTGACTGTGCATCTTACCGGACATAATCGACAAGCCAACAGTTAAAGTAAAACCGGAGAAGTCCGGCTTATTGCGACGAAAGATTTTCCCTGATTCCTATTTAAAAGAAGGGTAGTGCGGTCGACGTGGCGCGCTTCTTTTGCAATTGCCGTTTGATCGAGTTTGGCAGACGAACAAAATATTAGTGATTATCATAACGATCATCTTGCGCGGCGGATAGGTTAACGACCAACCGCCGGATAGATCGACTATGAAAGCGCGTCCCGTTTATAAAAATGTTTTATTTAGGGAAAGGCGATTTGCAAGTTTGTCGCACGCCACCACGATCGACATAAGTATCGTCTGACGAACGATAACTTCTATAACGGTCGCTACACCATTGTTGATGGTTAATATCAGGGCCGGTATCCAATTTATATGTTGGCCCGCCGGGATTTGTCTGTTCCGGTTTATAATTGCGGTTCGGTCTTGGCACACCGTAATGGGCGTGAGGCAGAGGGGCATTCTGAGGGCGGGCAATTGGTGCGAGAGGGTTGTTGAGTTCTACAGCCTGAACCGGCACTGGAAAGATTATTGTTGCAAGGATTGGTAGAACAAACGATTTTTGCAAGCGGCAAAACATGGGCTTTCTCATTTAAATTTATAAACTCTTCAGCAAGACTGGTAATTCCGATCACTTTTCATATCGAAAGTAATAAGAATTCAATTCTACTTTGCAAAACTTTGCAGAGGCTGACTTGTATTTTCTATAATATACGCCAAATTGAGAAAAGTTAGTAGAGAAGGAACAATCATAATGTCACATTTTTTAAGAAATATTGTTATTGCCGGGGTTGCTGCCGGAAGTGCTATTTTGAGCATCAATAGCGCATCTGCCGATGATAAGGTTACAGTCGGTATGCTTGTATGTACCGGACAAGGCGCTGAGGGACATATTTTCAAAGCGACTGAAAAATTGACTTGCGTTTTCCAACCGAATGACAAAGGCGCCCAAACCGACAAATATGTCGGCAAAATCGAACAACTCGGCATTGATATTGGTAAAGCCGGCGCCGGCCAATTGTCGTGGATGGTTTTGGCAGCAAGTAAAGATGCATATAAGGCTGGAATTCTTGTCGGCAAATATGAAGGCGTAGGTGTTGATGTGGCAGCCGGAGTTGGCGGCGGAGCCAATTTACTCGTTGGCGATAACAAGGCTTTCTCGTTGCAGCCGGTGAGTGTTGAAGCTCATGAGGGAGCCAATATTGCCGTCGGCGTTTCCAAGCTGGTTTTGAACGCTGACAGCAAGTAATTTTTTTAAATTTCAAAGCGGACGAACGAAATTCTGTCGGCTGACGGATTTTGTCGCAAAATGCTGATAACAGAAGATCGGGATGCAGTCGGGTGGCTGCATCCTTTCTTTTTTGATATAAAGAAACTTTACAGGTCGATCTGTTTCGTCCTAATCATAAACAGGATAAGGTTTCAATATCGTAGATCTGCATTGAAAAAGGATTTGTCAGGGTGGAGGATAAAGGCCGTTTTTTTGAAATTTACGACGTGTTCAGTGACTCGGTTCTATCGGGAAATCCGGTGGCAATCGTTCACGAAGCGGCCGGTTTGACAGATGAGCAGATGCAGTCTATCGCGCGTGAATTCAATTTGTCGGAAACTGTTTTCGTCAATCCGCCGAAAGATGAAAAACATGTCGCCAATTTGCGAATTTTCAAACCTGATGGAGAAATGTCATTTGCCGGTCATCCGACTGTCGGAGCCGCCGTGTCTCTTGCACGGAAAAAAATAAAAAACAATGGCCGCAATGATTCACTTATTATTCTTGAGGAAAAAGTCGGAATTATCCGTGCGGTGGTTGATTTGAGTGAAAAAGCAGCTTTCGCCGAATTCGACCTGCCCAAACTCCCCGAACAGCTCCCGCTTGACATTCCCAAAGAAATTTTTGCAGCAGCCTTCGGTCTCGAAAGCAAGGAAATAGGTTTTGAAAACCACATTCCCTCTCTTTGGACAGCCGGCGTACCATTTTTCTTTGTTCCTCTTCGCAATCTTAAAACGGTTGCCAGTGCACTGCCTGATCCTGTTTATATTGCGCAAAATTTTGACAGGCTGAATGTGAAAACTCCGTCATTCTACCTCTATAGTCGGGAAACAAGGCTTTTCCAGAGCGCTTTTCATGTGCGCATGTTCCGCCCTGACGGCACGGAAGATGCTGCTACCGGCTCGGCTGCGTCGGCTTTTTGCGGTGTCGTCCAGCAATTTGATAACCCGTTGGATGGCAAGAAAAATATTTGGCTCGAACAGGGTATGGAAATGATGCGGGTATCGAAAATCCGGCTCGAATGGTATGTGGAAAATGGAAAACTCGTTTCTGCTCGCATTGGCGGCAAGGCTGTCAAATATGCTGAAGGCCATATATTTCCGTGAACATATGCCTCCTTTCCTGCCATTATAATAGTGGTTTGGAAACCTGTCTCTCGCTTGAAAACTGCTTTCAGCTTTTATGACTTTAGCTCGATTGTTTTAAAATAAACATTTTTCCTATAAACTGTAACCTCGGACCATTCTTGCCGAAGCTATGGCCATCTGTCGAAAACTCTTGTTGCGCAATTGAAAAACTTTTTATTAGCAACATCAATTTGCGCGTGATTGTAGCCGATGATGAACGTGACGAACTTGGCAAAGACATTTTGCGCCGAAGTGCTTGACGCAGATGTCCGGCATTTCGGACACTGTCCTATTGTTGCAGGTCTAACAGATCAAACAATCAAGGTCGAAGCCATTGGATGGGCAGTCCAAAGGATGGGGTGCTCCAAAGACACAATGCGGAAATGTGTGTTTGTCTCTGTAACGTTCCAAATAAAAAGCCGGAACACCGATGCGATTGGATCGGTGCTCCTATATTTTTAAATACATAGACTGACATGGTTTGAGGCTTGGCATTACTCGAAGTGCCAAACCTTTTTGTGCTTCCGATTAAACGCTAACAGTCTTTCTCAACGTTTTGGCAGCGGCAACCATATTTGCGATGGCGGGCTTCACTTCCTCCCATTGGCGCGTCTTTAAGCCGCAATCGGGATTGACCCAAAGCTGTTTGGCCTCCAAACGTTGCAGCGCATATCCGAGAAGCTCAAGAATTTCTTCTGTCGAAGGGACTCGCGGCGAATGGATGTCATAGACACCGGGACCGATTTCATTGGGATATTTGAATTGCTTGAAGACATCGAGAAGCTCCATTTTGGAGCGTGAAGTTTCAATAGAGATAACATCCGCATCCATATCGGCAATTGCGGTAATGATGTCATTGAACTCGGAATAGCACATATGGGTATGGATTTCGGTCGTGTCTTTCACCGTACTTTGAGTTAAGCGAAAGCATTCAACAGCCCATTCAAGATAATAAGCTTTGTCCTTTTCTTTGAACGGCAATCCTTCCCGTAACGCTGCCTCATCAATCTGGATTATTTTTGCACCAGCCTTTTCAAGATCTTCGACTTCATTGCGAATTGCCAAGGCAATTTGCCGACACGTATCTTCTCGCGGTTGATCGTCGCGGACGAATGACCAATTCAGAATGGTGACAGGCCCCGTCAACATGCCTTTGACAATCTTCGAGGTAAACGATTGTGCGACTTGCCACCATTTGACTGTCATCGGCCTCGGTCGGGAAACATCCCCGAAAATGATAGGGGGACGGACGCAACGGGAGCCATAACTTTGTACCCATCCGTGTCTGGTAAAAGCAAAGCCTTCCAATTGTTCGCCAAAATATTGAACCATGTCGTTGCGTTCAAATTCACCATGCACGAGAACATCAAGCCCTACCTCTTCCTGCCACTTGATCGCTTCGCCTATCCGCCTGGTAATAAAGCTCTCGTAAGTTGTTTTATCAATTATTCCCTTTGTATAATCGGAACGGGCTTTGCGAACATCAGCCGATTGGGGAAAGGATCCGATTGTTGTCGTTGGAAAAAGAGGCAAATTCAGAATGGCTTTTTGTTTTTCATGCCTTGTCGAGTAGGGAGATGCGCGCCGCGCTCTATCTTTTTTGACATTTTCAAGCTGTTTTTGAACAAGGTTATTGCGGATGCGTTTTGATGATTTTCTTCCCTTTAATGCAGCTTTATTGGCGGCGAGCCTTCCGGTGACAGCGGCCGCATTGCCCGATAATGCCTGACAAAGAATATGGAGTTCATCAAGTTTCTGGCTGGCAAAGGAAAGCCATGATTTCAACTCGTCATCGAGATTGACTTCAAGATCAAGATCAATGGGAACATGAAGTAGCGAACAGGATGTGGCAATCTGAATGCGCTCTGTTCCCAGTTTACCAACAACCGGTTTGAGTCGGTCAATCAAAGCATTAAGATCGCTGCGCCAGATGTTACGCCCGTCAATGACACCGAGCGAAAGTGTTTGGTTAGGCCGGATATGCGAGACAAAGGCATCAAGCTGTTTTTTTCCGCGAACGAGATCAATGTGATAGCCCTTAACCGGCAAAGACAAAACAGTTTCAAGGTTATCTCCGACATCTCCAAAATAACTGGTCAGCATTATGCGAGGGAATTTTTCTGCGTCGCCAAGAATTTTATAAGCATAGTCAAAGGCAGATTTCTGATTGGCATTGAGTTCAGTCACGAGGATAGGTTCATCCATTTGCACCCAAGGACAACCGACAGATTTCAACTGCGCCAGAACATCCTGATAGACCGGCAGGAGTCGGGAGAGCAATGATAATGGTTCAATGTCATCTTCACGGCATTTCGCGAGCAGTAGAAAAGTTACGGGTCCCAGAAGAACCGGCCTTGTCACAATGCCTTCAGCCTTTGCTTCGAGAAACTCTGTTATAAGTTTCTCCGATTGGAGCTTGAAGCTTTGTTTGGCGTTTATTTCAGGTACGATATAATGATAATTCGTATCAAACCACTTTGTCATTTCCAGTGCCTTTATATCACTGTCAATGTGACGATTTCCGCACCCGCAATCATTGTTGCCTTCGCGGCCGCGTGCCATTGCAAAATAGGTTTCCAAAATATCTTTATTTTCGCCATTGGCCTTATATTCGGCAGGAATGGCGCCAACCATAATAGCTGTATCAAGGACATGGTCATACAAAGAAAAATCATTCGACGGTATAACGTCAATTCCTTTGTCTTTTTGCAGTTTCCAATGCCTTTTTCTTAAATCAGCGGCGGTTTTTAACAAGTCATCCTTGGAAATATTGCCTTTCCAGAACTGTTCGAGAGCTGTTTTCAGTTCCCGTTTGGCACCCATGCGGGGAAACCCCAATGATGCCGATTTGATTATTTGTGAAGTCATTTTACTACCCTTGATAAGGGAGCGAAGGGCACGAAGATACCCAAGAGATCGACCGATCTCCATAAGCACCTAACCGGGACACCCCGCCCGTGGACAATATTTGTCGCGGCAGGTCTCCTGGCTTACAGGTCAACACCTTTATCTACCTTCCCGGAAATAATTCCAGTGGTTTTATCAATATCGGCTCGCCGTTCACAGTTGCGGGGGCAGCTTCGGCATTTGAAATTTCTTCACCGAATTCCCTCTTAGCTCCATTTTTAAAAAAATAGAGAACCACGACACTTACCATTTGACACAAGATAAAGAAGCCGTCAACAGGATATAAAGAAATGTTTATATTTGAATATCAATTGAATTGGAGTCATATTCGCCCGATTTTGAACGGGATTGACACGATTTGGATACGATGTGCGCGGCGAAAAAAATAGGGCACTACTGCGTTTTCAGGCTATCAATATAAGAACCGTATGTTTTGTTTTGTCGGCAGGAAAAACGATAATATCGGGATATGAAGATATTCCCATCGGCTTGATGAATAAAACGCCCCGATCTTCCAAGAAATATCTTCCCCATCACTTCATTGAAAGGCAAGAGGGATGAAATATTATTGGCGCATCAATGAATAATTTTGTCGAGTAACTGATCGAAAATTCTTTTTTCTTCATCCGTCAGATTTCGCAATATTATTGCGTCGGTTTTCTTCATTTCCAGCAGAATCTGTGTGCAAAGAGAATTTCCGGCATCGGTTACTTCCAAGCCATAGGAACGCCCATTGAGGGGCGTTTTTTTGATCCAGCCCTTTTCTTCAAGATGGGTGGTGAGAGGAGCCATATTTGCGCGCTTTATGCCAAGACAATGACCGACTTCGGATTGTGTTGCACCGTTATTTGCATGAATCATCATTAAGACCGAGGCCGCTACAGTGGATATATCCAATGCTGTCAAACTTCTTCCCAGATATGCCATGTCGTCAGCCGATATGCGCCTCAGCCGGTAGCCGAAAAGACCTCCGATGGGATTTTGTAGCTCATCCGGTTTTTCGTCTTCCTGTTTCATCACGAATTCGTTCCTTGTCAGTTCGGTTTTTAACTGCTATGAAACATAGCAATTATTTATAGCCCGTCAAATGACCGGTTATACATATAAAGAGGAGGAAGCAATATGTCAGATATCGTTAAATTTGAAGTTGTCAATAAGATCGCCTGGGTATCTTTTGACAGACCGGAAAAACGAAACGCTATGAGTCCGGCTTTGAACCGCAAAATGATGAGCGTTCTCGACGAATTGGAGTTTCGCGAGGATGTGGGCGTTCTGGTCCTGACAGGCGAAGGTTCGGCGTGGACAGCGGGCATGGATTTGCAAGAATATTTTCGTGATACGGAAGCGCAGGGATTAAAAGGTATCAGACAGTCGCAACGCGAAAGTTACGGATGGTGGAGAAGGCTGCGGTGGTATCAGAAGCCGACAATTGCAATGGTCAATGGCTGGTGTTTTGGTGGCGGTTATGGCCCGCTTTTTGCCTGTGACCTTGCATTTGCGGCAGATGAAGCAAAGTTCGGCCTGTCGGAAATCAATTGGGGTATTTTGCCGGGTGGCGGTGCGACAAAAGTGGCTGTTGAATTGCTTAGTTTCCGTCATGCTATGTATCACGCCATGACCGGAGAGCTGGTCGATGGCAAAAAGGCCGCGGATTGGGGATTGGTCAATGAATCTGTTCCTTTAAACAAATTGAAAGAACGGGTGGAAGAAGTTTGCAAAGTACTTTTGGCAAAAAATCCCACTGCGTTGAAAGCGACGAAAGATGCAATCCGTCGTGTGGGAAATATGGATTATGACGAGGCGGAAGACTATCTCGTTCATATGCAGGAGGCTGCTAATTCGTTTGATAATGAAGGACGCAAGGAAGGGATGAAGCAGTTTCTCGACGAAAAAACCTATAAGCCGGGGCTTGGTGCATATAACCGGAATAAATAGACCTCGACAAGCATATTGTAGGGAAGAGCGATATGCTTTCATAGGCAGCATTTGAATTGCGATAGGGCTGGTTAAGCCTTAATGAGCGGGATTTGGAGGAGAAAATGGCCGCTATCAATGATCGCAACGAGCATTTCACGCTCGATTGCCTTTTGCACCCGAAATCCATTGTTATTATCGGTGCGTCACCTAATTCCGGCGCACTCGGATTTTCTGTGCTGGAAAATTTGAAAAAACATCATTTCAAGGGCGAAATCTATCTTGTAAACCCGAAATATGATGAAATTAACGGGCATCATTGCTATCGCAACATTAATGATCTGCCGGAAGCGATTGATGCGGCCGTTTTGGCTATTCCGCGTCAATCGGTTCTTTCAACAATGGAGGCGTTGGCAGCAAGGAAAACCAAAGGCGTGGTTATCTTTTCGGCAGGTTTTGCCGAAGACGGAGAAGAGGGGCTAGCCCAACAACGCCAAATCGCCCAGATAGCACGCGAAAACGGTATGGTCGTCAATGGGCCGAACTGTCTTGGCATCATCAATTTCGATCATCATTCGCCACTCACTTTTATCAAAGCACCGCTGATGAAAGAGAAGTTCGGCAGAAAGGTTGCCATTGTTTCGCAAAGCGGGGCAATGTCGGCAGTTTTAAGCGTATCCTTGACGGCACGTGACATTCCGCTCTCTTACGCAATTTCTTCAGGAAATGAAGCAGTCAATACAGTCGAAGATTTTCTTCATTCGCTTATGAACGAAGAAGATGTCGGCATTGTCGCGATGATTGTCGAACAATTTCGCAAGCCTGAATTGTTCTTGTCCATTGCCCGACAGATGCAGGCTTCCGGCAAAACCATTGTTCTTCTTCATCCCGGCAAAAGTGCGGAAGCACGGCAATCTGCCGCGACACATACCGGTGCAATGGCCGGTGATTATGATTTGATGAAAGTTATGGTCAAGCGCGCAGGTGTATTGCAGGTTGATGATCTGGAAGAATTGATCGATGTGTGTGATCTCTTGAGCCGCTATGGTACGTTCAAACAGGGAGGCGCTGTTATTGTCACTGAATCGGGGGCATATAAAGCTTTGGCGCTCGATCTTTGTAAAGAGGTCGGTTTACGGCTCCTGAAGCTTGATGAAAAACAGCATGCGGAACTGCGTTCGGTTTTACCTTCTTTTGTGGCTCTTTCAAATCCGGTCGATCTTACCGCTCAAGGTCTGGTCGAACCGGCGATCTATGGGCGTGTGATTAATGCATTGAACAAAGACGATCATATTAATGCGATTTTTTTACCGCTCATCCAGACAGACCATGAAACTTGTGAAATCAAATATCCGGAAATCATTTCGGCACTCGAAAACATAAAACCGCATTGCCCTATCGTTTTTGCCGGTCTTGATGACGGCGCTCCGGTGCCTCAGCATTTTATCCATGCACTCCGGAAAAATGGCGCTTCCTATTTCAGTTCACCCGACAGAGCAATTCGGGCTTTGGCATTGGTTACCAATCACGCCGACTTTGAACGGTCAGTGGCTGATGAAACGCTAAAACCGATCCGGTTTGACAGGGCGAAGGGCTCAGGGATTATCGCCGAATATCGTTCAAAAGAACATCTCTCGTTGGTGGGCATAAACTTTCCGGACGGTGCGCTGGTTAGTTCATTGGAAGACGCTCTTGTCGTTGCCGAAAAATTGGGTTTTCCGGTTGTCATAAAAGCGCAGTCGGAAGCTCTTCCGCATAAAAGCGATGCAGGCGGTGTTGTTATCAATATTCATAATGCTGACGATTTACGGCAAGCCTGGCAAAAGTTGCACGCCAATGTCGCCCGTCATCGCCCTGATGTGAACATTGAAGGTGTGTTGATTGAAAAAATGGGGGAGAAGGGAATTGAACTCATTGTCGGTGCCAAACGTGATCCGCAATGGGGGCCGGTTATCCTTGTCGGAGCGGGCGGGGTAACAGCAGAGCTTTATCACGACAGTTGCCTTATTCCGGTTGATGTCGGTCGAAAGGAAATTATAGAGGCATTGAATAGCTTGAAATGCATTCAACTGCTGAACGGGTTTCGCGGTTCGCCAGAAAAGGACAAAGATAGCGTTATCAACCTGATATTACAACTGGCCGGGATCATGCGTGCCACACCGGAAATCACAGAAATAGATCTGAACCCCGTGGTGGTTTACGACAAAGGTCAGGGAGCCATCGCACTTGATGCTCTGATCGAGATAAGAGAGGGCATGTAAAATGGTATCACAGCGTGCCCGCATTCCACGATTGCAACCGGAACTTCTGGATTGTCTTTTACACTGTTCCGATGATTGGCAAAAAGTTCTTGAGCTTTCGCCCCATTTTAGCGAAATGGCGTCGATGCAAAATACGCTTTTAAGCGAGGCCGCACGGTTTGCAGACGGTGTTTTGTCGCCATTAAATCACACTATGGATATTGTGGGCGCAAAACTCGTAAACGGCCGCGTTGTTACAGTCGATGGGCATAAAGAGGCGTGGAAACAGTTTGTCGAGGCCGGATGGACACTTCTCGGCAAGCCTGAACTCTATGGCGGGCAAGAGGCTCCTTTAGCACTTTGGGCAGCTATTCAAGGTATTTTCGACAGGTCTTCACCGGCTTTTGGTATGTTGCCGGTTCCTCAAATATCGGCAGTAAAACTCATTTCTCATTGGGGAGATGAAAAGACCAGAAAAGATTGGCTACCAAATCTTGTTAGCGGCAGATGGGGGGCAACAATTTGTATATCGGAACCGGATGCCGGCTCCGATGTAAGGCGTATGCGCACAAAGGCCGAAAAACAGCCCGATGGAAGCTGGCGTATCACCGGCGAGAAATGCTGGATCAGTTATGGCGACCACGATCTCGCAGAAAAGATAGGACATTGCCTCCTTGCCTATTCCTATGATGAAAAAGGTGTTCCGGGTATCAGTCTGTTTCTGGTTCCCGATCGCCTTGAGGTGAACCAGAATGGACAGGCCGCGGGAAATGGCGTCACCATTCAACGTGTCGAAGAAAAAATGGGGCTCCATGGTTCGCCGACATGTGTCATCAGTTTTGAAAAATCGGAAGCAATATTGCTTGGCAAAACGGGGCAAGGCCTATCGCAAATCTTTGTAATGATAGCAAATATGCGTTTGTCGGTGGGTGTGATGGGAACGGCTATAGCCTCGGCAGCTTATGATACCGCACTGAATTATAGTTTTGAACGCAAGCAGGGCGGACCGGCTGACAAGCCACCGGTCGCGATTTATCAGCATGTAGATGTAAAACGTATGCTGATGGAGATGGCAGCAAACACCAATCTCATGCGGGGTTTGATTTTTTCAATCGCCAATCACACAGATCTCTCCCTTTCGAGTTCAGATGAGGCACAACGGGAACAAAGTCACTTGTTTACGCAATTTTTGTTGCCTGTCGTAAAAACCCTGGGTGCCGACATCGGTTTTCAGGTGGCAAGCACCGCAATACAGGTTCTGGGCGGTGCCGGATATACCGGTGAATGGCCGGTTGAACAGGCATTGCGGGATTCACGCGTGCTGTCAATCTTCGAGGGAACAAGCGGAATTCAGGCGCTGGATTTGTTGAAACGTCGTCTCAAAGGCCGCGATCAGGGCAAAGGGCTTAAAGTGTTTCTCGATAAAGCCTACGAGTTGACCGGTGCATTGCCTTCAAACCTTGCAAACAATTATCAAAGCGGTCTCGATCTTCTCAAGATTACGGCGCAAAAACTGGCGTCGCTGGACGATGAGGATGGCGAGGCAGGGGCAGATGCATTCCTCCGTCTGACCGGTAGAGCCGCGCTCGGATGGATAGCTGCAAGGCTGATTGCCAGAGGCGATATACCGGCACAGTTACGTTCGCAATCCGAATTTTATTTGCATGAAATGGCCATAAAATGCCGTGCTTTATCCGACCTTGCCTTATTGGGAAGAGCAAGATTGGGACAAACAGAAGCACAATGATTGCTCTGATACGGCATTCCGGCTGCCTTTAATGAAGACAAGCATATCAACATCAACAACAAGGATACCGATCGTTTTAACTCAAGTTACATTGCAGCGCGTTCTTAAAACTTATTGCCTTGGTGATCTCACGTCGTTGCCGCGATTTTCCAAGTTATCAGCGGCCCAAGTTAACAATGACCCAAGTTTTCAATGCCCCAAGTTAACAATGACCCAAGTTTTTAATGACGTAGAGTCTTTTTATTCGGGAGGGAAAAAGTGATAAAGCGATGCCACAGTTCCGGAAGGGACAAGAGTTATACCGTCAGAGATGCCGTGTTCGACTTTTTCGCGACCATTGGTGTTGATACAATTTTCGGCAATCCCGGTTCGACGGAATTGCCCATGTTCAGAAATTTTCCCGATCATTTCCGTTATATTCTGGGGCTTCAGGAAGCCACAGTGGTGGGTATGGCAGACGGTTTTGCGCAAGCCACCGGCAAAGCGTCATTGGTTAATCTGCATTCGGCTGCGGGTGTAGGCAATGCAATGGGAAATATTTTTACCGCCTATAAAAACCAGACACCGATGATTATTACTGCCGGACAACAAGCCCGTTCTATATTGCCGTTTGAACCCTTTCTTGCTTCTGTCCGGCCGACCCAATTGGCCGAACCTTATGTCAAATGGGCGATAGAACCGGCTCGTGCGGAAGATGTGCCTTTAGCAATCCAGCGCGCTTTCAACATCGCTATGACGGAGCCGCGAGGGCCCGTTCTCGTATCGGTTCCGGTTGACGATTGGGATAGACAGACAAAGCCGCTCGCCGAACACAGGATGTTCTACTCGCAAAGACCCTCAGTAGACGCCATTGTAGCACTGTCTCGTGCACTCGAAGAAAGCAAATGCCCGGCATTTGTTGTCGGCGGTGGCGTTGATCGTGCAAAGGCTTCGGATTTGCTTGTCAAATTGGCTGAACATCATCAGGCGCAGATTTACGTGGCTCCGATGAGCGGCCGCTGCAGTTTTCCGGAAGATCACTATCTGTTCAACGGTTTTCTTCCTGCACGACGTGAAAAAATTGTCGAAATATTGGGGCATCACGATCTTATCATTGTATTGGGAGCGGGCGCTTTTATTTATCATGTTGAAGGTTTTGGCCCTTTCATTCCCGAACAATCCGAACTTTTCCAGATTGTCGACAATCCTTTGACAGCATCGTGGACACCGACAGGGACAAGTATTGTGAGCAATGTCCGTTTGGCGTTGGAGGATCTTTTAGCTGTTTCAAAACCGGTTGAAAAAGAAAAACACCAGACAAAACAGTTGCCCCGAACAGGGGGGGCGGCAAAGCCCCGATTATCGTCCAATCCCCGATTATCATCAAACAGCCTATCGTCATCTACCCCTTTGACGACCGCTTACGTGCTCCAGACATTGCACGGTTTGGAAAACGAGGATTGGCTCATTGTTGAAGAAGCACCAAGTGCGCGCAGTCTCATACAGAAATTTTTGCCAATATCAAAGCCGGGACAATTTTTGACGATGGAGAGCGGCGGACTGGGTTACGGAATGCCGGCGGCTGTCGGGACAGCCTTGGCATTACCGGATAAAAAGATCATCGCCATTATCGGTGACGGCTCGGCACTTTATTCCGTTCAGAGTTTGTGGACCGCGGCCATTCAGAAATTATCCATTACATGGATTGTTTTGCGGAACGGAAGCTATGCGGCATTGGAAGAATTTGCACCCGAATTCGGGTTTAAAAAGCACGAAAAAGTGGTCGGCACGACCCTTTCGGGGATTGACTTTGTGGCATTGGCCAAAGGCTTCGGTATCAATGCAAAACGCATCGTCGATTGCGCGGAATTGGAACGGGAATTGCAAGATGCAACGGCCTCATCTTCATCGACATTATTCGAGGTTGTCGTATCCGATATAAAAAATGAGCCGGTATGAACAATAGATCATAACGGTTCGCATATGAAGTTTAACGAAGCTTAACAAAGACAGGCGGTTATTCATGGAAAATGTTCATCTTTTTATTGATGGAAAACATCGCAAAGCCAAAGGTGATAAAACCTTTACACGAAAGAATCCGGTTGATGGAGAAGTCGTATCCGTTGCGGCTGCTGCCCGGATCGAGGACATTGTAGAGGTGGTCGATGCGGCATCGAGAGCATTTGAAGACTGGTCGCAATCAACACCACAGGAACGGCAAAGACTTTTACAACGCGCTGCCGAAATTATGCTTGCCAAAAAAGATGATTTCATTTCTGCAATGGCAGCAGAAACCGGTGCATCGGAAGTTTGGGCCGGTTTTAACGTTGCATTGGGAGCCGCTGTTTTTCAGGAAGCGGCGTCCATTGTTACAGCCGCAACGGGAGAGGTACTGTCTTCCAATACAGCCGGTCAACTTTCTCTGGCAGTGCGTCAGCCGGCGGGAGTCGTTGTTGGCATTGCACCGTGGAATGCGCCGATCATTCTTGGATCAAGAGCAATCGCCGTACCACTTGCCTGCGGCAATAGTGTGATTTTGAAAGGCTCGGAAGCCTGTCCACGCACTCATGCATTGATTGTTGACTGTCTTGCCGAAGCGGGTTTTGCCAAAGGTGTCGTCAATTATGTGACCAATGCTCCCGATGAAGCGGCGGTATTCGTAGAAAAGCTCGTTTGTGCACCTGATGTGCGCAGGGTAAATTTCACCGGTTCGACAAAAGTCGGACGCATTATCGCTTCCCATTGTGCACGAAGCCTTAAACCGTGTGTTCTCGAACTGGGTGGAAAAGCTCCGATCCTGATACTGGAAGATGCCGATATTGACGCTGCTGTCGATGCTACCGTTTTTGGTGCATTCATGAATTCCGGACAAATCTGTATGTCGACAGAGCGCATCATAGTTGTCGAGAGCGTAGCCGCCACATTTCTTGGCAAATTGGTCGAGAGAGTGAAAAAACTGACCATTGGCGATCCGCGTAAAGACAATGTCAATCTTGGTCCGGTTTATGATATGGTGACAGTCGTTCATTGTAATCGTTTGATTGATGATGCACTTTCCAAAGGTGCCAAACTGTTATGCGGGGGGAAATCGGAAACAACATTAATGCCGGCGACCTTGCTGGATAATGTGGTTTCCTCGATGGGTATTTATCACGAAGAAACATTCGGACCGGTTAAGGCGATTATCAGAGCAAGAGATGACGAGCACGCCGTTTCTCTCGCCAATGACAGCGAATACGGGCTATCATCAGCAATTTTCACTCGCGACACGGCAAAAGGCTATCGACTGGCAAAACGCATCAAGTCGGGAATATGCCATATCAATGGTGCCACCGTCGATGACGAACCACAGGCACCTTTTGGCGGCGTGAAAGCAAGCGGCTTCGGCCGGTTTGGCGGACAAGCAGGGGTTCATGAATTTACCGATTTGCGCTGGTTGACCATGGAGACAGAACGTCGCCGTTACCCGCTTTGATTTACGCGTTGAACGGCGGTTTTATGCCTAATTTCAAGTAGTGCTGCGACCGGTTTGTGGGAGCCTATCCGGTCGCGAATGCGCAAATAGAAGAAAAACGGGAGAAGACGGCAGATCAATATATAAAAACAAAAATCCGGTTTGCCGTTACATGTCATTCGGGAGGAAAAAATGGCAGAAGGTAACAATCCGAAACCGGCATTGGATATCAGTACAACATTGGACCATATGCCTTTTACATTATATCAAAGGCTGATTGTAGTTTTCGCAGCTCTGGCGGTCATTCTGGACGGGTTTGATTCCCAGTTGATAGGTTATGCAGCACCGGCTTTGATGCGTGAGTGGGGATTGACCAAAAACGAATTCATGCCGAGCGTGGTTGCCGGTGTTTTCGGATCGAGTGTCGGCGCAATAACGGGTATATTTGCCGACTATTTCGGCCGTAAACGTGCACTTATCGGCTATATGTTGACATTCGGTCTGTTTACGTCTCTGGTTGCGACGCAAAATAGCATTCTTGGAATTGCTATCTTTCGTTTCATAGCGGGGATAGGCATCGGTGGCGCTCTACCGATTGCGACGACAATTGCAGCCGAATTTACACCCCAACGTTATCGGACAATGGTGGTCACTGCCACGATTGTTTGCGTTCCTTTAGGCGGTGTTGTTGCAGGTTTTTTTGCCGAAGTCATCATGCCCGATTTCGGTTGGAGAATGATGTTTCTGATCGGTGGTGCAATGCCGATTGCACTGTTGATTTTTTGTATCTTTGCTACTCCCGAAACGCCCAAATATCTTGTCGGACATCCCGAAAGGTGGCCGGAATTGCGGCGCATATTGAAAAAAATGGGGCAGATGGTGGATGACAATACGACGTTCACCGATAAGGGTGAACAGGAGCCTACAAAACGTGCCGGTTATGGAGCGATTTTTCGTGATAATATGGCACGCGATACATCCGCGCTCTGGTGTGCATTTTTCTTTTGTCTGGCATCCGTTTATGCTGCTTTCAGCTGGTTGCCGACAATGCTGGCCTCGGTTGATATATCGCAGGATGTAGCGCGGTCGGGTTTGACAGTCTATAATTTCGGCGGCGTTATCGGGGCACTTGTTTGTTCCTGGTTCATTACCAAATTCGGATCTTATAGCCCGTTAATTCTGTGTAGTGCAGGCGGCGCGTTAAGTGCTTTGGCAGTCGAATTTTTTGATATGTCAAGCCACCTGCTATTGTTGATTATACTGTTGGGATTGCACGGATTTTTCGTCAATGCTGTTCAATCGACCATGTATGCTCTTTGTGCCTATATCTATCCAACAAAAATACGTGCGACAGGAACGTCAGGGGCTTTGATGTTCGGCCGCGTAGGGGCAATAGCAGCAGCCTTCGGCGGTGCTCCCATTATCACCTATAGCGGCTCGCTCGGTTATTTCGGTTTGTTAGCTTTCTCGATGTTTATTGTTACAATTGCCTTATTGGTGTTGCAACGGCATATTCCGCCAGCAAAAACGGCAAGCTAAGGGAAATGGCTTCGGGAAACAACGAATGAACAAGTCACGAGTTTTCAGGATAAAGCCGGATTGAAACTTGATGGGGAAAAATCACATCTCTGGCGGGCAGAGACCGCCAAAGTTTGCGAAAAGATAAAATCAATAATTGTTATAACGTAATATAAAATCTGCTGAAAATGATAGCCTATCTATCTTGAACGGCTAACAGTAAAGGAATTATCCAAACTGCCCGTTTACAAGTGTTGATATGTATAAGTGTTAAAGTGTTAGACTATTAAATATCATTGATGGGTTATCATTGGCCAATTCTGACAGGTTGTTCATCGGAAATTCTAATATTGTTTTCGCTTTTACGATGAGCCTTGAGGGGCGCGGCCTGAAAAATTTTGTTTTTTCACATTGAAAAACTTGTGACCGGAAAACGCATGCCTTTCCTTTTTGCCTGAGGGGAAGTCTTCGGGCCCGAAAAATATCACAATAATGATAATAGAGAATATCGGGATGATAATGATGGCGTTATGGTTGAGGATAGCGCTAAACTTGTCGAGTTTTCGAGAGATTTAACCGGATAAATAAAAATCGGGCAGAGCCGAAACTATAAAACTGGCAAAAAGGCAGCCGGATAAAACCGGTGAAAAAGAAAAGTTGCAGAAAAAACGGCAATTCCGGCTCCGGTTTGTTGCGGTGGCTGCTGTTTTGACGCTAAAAATACTACAAGCTTTTGCCGCCATTCAAAACCAGTTTGGTGACCATATCGGCATATTCGTCACGTGTTAAGCCCTTGCCTTCGCGGAACCATAAATAATGCCAGTTCAGCATACCGAAGACCGACATTGTAAGCGGTTTCAACAATTGCTTTGACTTCAAATCCGGCAGACATTCCGATAAAGCATCGGATAATTTTGTCACGAGTTGGCGCTCCATCTCAACGATAACCGACTGTTGGTCTGCTGTCAGCAGTTTCAAACTGGATATTTGAACCTGATGTTCGCAATCTGCGTCCTTATAGGTATCAAGCAAAGCATGAGCGATTGCCCGAACGCGCGCTTGCGGTGTTTTGGCTGTTTTTGTTGCTGTTTCAACCGCCGCCACAAGCTCGGAAAGGTGCTGCTTCAACATTGCAAAAAGGATAGAATCCTTATCCGGATAATAATGATAGAGAAGCGCTTTTGACATGCCGCAAGCGTCGGCGATCATATTGATAGATGAACCGGTAAAACCGTAGCGCGCAAAAAGCTTGGCCGCTTCAGATAGAATAAGGGATTGTTTTTCTTCGTAATCTTGGGCACGCGGCCGAGCCATGAACTCTGTCCTTTGCATGAGCTAAACCAGTTCACTCATGTATTGGTATAACTTGCTTGAAAGTGCAAGTCTATAACCGGATTTTCAGCTTAAAACATCTGCGCCTTGGGGCGAATATTTGTTTTTCATGTATTAATTATTGGCAATAGCAAGTCGCGCTAGAAAATCACCGGTATTTTTTTTGAACTGATCTAACATATCGCGGTTGGTTCTATGCCTCAATCCATAAGATTGCAGACGCTCGAAACGGTCTGATTCGATTTGTCCGAAGGTCGCTTCAATGCGCGGCAACCAATATTTTATTGATTTTTGCAAGCTATCGCTTCCGCTTTTATCCTTCATGATATGATGAAGTTCGACAATTCCGAGTTCTGTGTGGGCATTCTCTTCCGGAATGATTTCCCGAAAGGTTTCGGCCAAAGGCGCATAAGATATTTTTGAAAGCTCTTCCAATTGTATAGACGAGGCAATGCCCATGAGCACATTCATTATAACGGCATCATTCCACCCCTCGAACGGATAATAAAAAACCGATAGACGCATATCCCGTCCGTCTGCACGTGATCTTCCAATGTCATCCTCGCGATGTATTCGCGCGTTCCACGGGTGGCTTCCGGCATAACGTTCAGTATCGGCACCGAATTCTCCCATCAGTTCAAGAACAGCTCCCGCATGGCGGGCTTTTTCAAGAACAATTTTTGCTGCATTGATGCGCTGGCGGATGCCGGGTGAATGATTGATAGCTTCGGCAAATCCGGCCGACGCCGCAAGCTCGCTGTCGATAAACGAAGCCATCAGCCGCAACAGTTCCGCCCGATAACGTGGTGGCAAATTGGCCGGCGAAGAAACAACCCCGCCTTGTTTCAGATAATCGTCGATTGTCATATCGTTAGTCATGCTTCTTTCCCCCTATTGATCGTAACTAAGCACAATTTTGTCACTTACGGGGAAGCATTGACATGTAAGAACATAGCCTTCTTCAACTTCGTAATCTTCAAGTGCGTGATTGGTGACCATTTCAACCTCGCCATCAAGCACTTTTGCGCGGCATGTCGAACAAACTCCCGCTTTACATGCAAAAGGCGCATCCATCTGGTTTTTCAAACTGGCATCAAGGATCGTTTCACCTTGTTTTGCCATATCGAAATGATGCGTCGACCCATCCAGCGTAACGGTGATAGAGGCTGTACTGTTCGATATATTGCCGGCAGCCTTATTCTCGACATTATGGCGCTTCTTTGTGCGGGGAGCAGAGGCAAAAAGCTCGAATTTTATCTGGCTGTCATTCATGCCATGGTTTCGCAAAAAATCTGCAACGACCAACATCATTTGTTCAGGACCGCAAATATAGGCAATGTCGGTTGCCGCCAGATCGACCCAGTTTTGGCATAATTGCTCAAGCTTTTCATGATTAATCCGGCCTGCAAAAAGATCAATATCCTGTGCTTCGCTTTTAAGAATATGAATGATCGAAAAACGGTCGAGATAAATATTTTTCAAATCCTCAAGTTCCTCGCGAAACATGATGGAATTTGCCTGTTTGTTTGCATAAATCAGGGTAAATTGCGCCAGCGGTTCGTGACGGAGAACCGTTTTTATAATAGAGAGTACTGGCGTAATTCCCGAACCTGCGACAAATGCGATATATTGCTTTTGCACATCCGGCTCAATCGGGGTGTTGAACTTGCCCATCGGCGGCATAGAATAAAGCTGGTCACCAATTTTCAGATTGTCATTGATCCAGTTGGAAAAAAGGCCGCCTTCAACCCTTTTGATACCGACGCGCAAAAAGCCTTCATCCTTGCCTGCGCATATAGAATATGACCGCCGGATTTCTTCACCGTCGAAATCCTTGCGGAACGTCAGATATTGCCCCTGAAGAAAATCGAAAGATTGTTTATCTTCGTTTCTGGGCTCAAGAGTGACAGCCACAGCATCGCGTGTTTCGCGAACAATATCGGTTACAGTCAGTGGAAAAAAACGTGCCATGATATGCTTGGCCTCCCCATATCATCAAATGCATTTGAAATAGTCGAACGGTTCAAGACAATCTTTACAGCGATAGGATGCTTTACATGCTGTCGAACCCGACTGGCTGATTTTTTCGGTATTTGTGGAATTGCAGTGCGGGCAGGCCACAGAAAAGTTCGAGCCACCCGAATGTGCATTGCATTTCAGTAAATTACCGTCGGCGGCTGTCCCGCTGACAGGAGGAGCAATCCCGAACTGTCTCAATTTATCGCGCGCTTCCGGTTTGATCCAGTCGCTCGTCCATGCAGGCGACAATTGCCGCTCAATACGCAAATTATCGATTCCGTGATTTCGCAAGGCGACTTCAATGTCGAAATTGATAATCGACGTTGCCGGACACCCCGAATAGGTCGGCGTCACTTTGATGACAAGCGTGTCATCCGACCATGAAACATCGCGCACAATTCCAAGATCTGTAACAGATATGACCGGAATTTCCGGATCCGGTACTTTATCAAGCCAGGTCCATATTTGTTGGTTTGTGGGTCTCTCTTTCAGGATCATGGCGTTTCACCGTTACCATGTAGAGCCGGGATAAGCGCGTTGCAAAAATTGCATTTCGGCAAGCATATGTCCGAGAAATTCGGTATGCCGACCTTTCTTGCCCCCTTTATGGACATAGCTTGTTTGCGGCAAAGCGAGTGTCGCATCGCGCAATACGGAATTGATTGTTTGATCCCATTTATGTTTCAAACTTGAAGGCAGTGGTGCAATGTCGGCACTATTGACGATTTCATCATAATCGTCATCGACAAATAATTCGCCGGTATAGCTCCAGAGGTTATCGAGTGCATGTTGCATGCGTTGATGACTAAGTTCGGTTCCGTCGCCCAGACGAATAACAATATCTGCCGATTTTTCCAGATGATAGGCGACCTCTTTGACCGCTTTGGCAGCAATTTCGGCAATCTGGCTGTTTGAAGATTTCAACAATGCCTTCAACATTTCGATATGCCACGCATCGAACAGGAATTGTCGCATCATCGTATTTCCGAAGTCGCCATTGTCTTTTTCGACCAATAGCACATTCCGGAAATCCCATGCGTCACGCAAAAATGCCAGTTGATCGGCGCTGCGCCCTTTGTTTTCCAAAGCACCGGCCAATCCCAACCAAAGTTGTGTTTGACCGATAAGATCAAGAGCCTGATTTGCGAGCGCGATGTCTTCTTCGAGAACCGGAGAGTGTCCGCACCATTCCGAAATGCGATGGCCAAGCACCAAGGTGTTGTCGCCCATGCGCAACAGAAATTCGACGACCGCTTTGTCAACTTCGGGTGATTTTTCCATTACATTTTCCCCACTTCATCCGGAATTTGAAAAAATGTCGGGTGCCGGTAGATTTTTGAATTTGACGGGTCGAAAAGAGGCCCTTTGTCAGATGGCGTTGATGCGGCTATGTCGCTTGATTTGACCGCCCAAATACTCACCCCTTCATTGCGGCGGGTATATACATCGCGGGCATTTTTTATCGCCAGTTCGGCATCCGGTGCATGAAGACTGCCCACATGACGGTGATTAAGCCCGTGTTGCCCGCGAATAAAAATTTCCCATAACGGCCATTGATGTGACATTGTTCTTCTCCCGTTGATTACAAAATTGCGAGGTCTATTCGGCGGCTACAGAAGCTGCTGCATATTTATTGGCTTGTTTGTCGGCATGGGCCTGCAAACCGTCGCGGTACCATGCGCCATCTTCCCACGCTTTGATCCGTGCATCGAGGCGTTCTCTATTGCAGGGACCATTCCCCGAAATGACATCAAAAAATTCGCTCCAATCGGGATCGGTAAAATCATAGCCCTGTTTTTCTTCGTTCCATACGAGATTTTCATCCGGAATTTTCAAGCCGAGAAATTCGGCTTGCGGGACTGTCTGATCGACAAAGCGCTGGCGCAAATCGTCATTGGTATTGATCTTGATTTTCCATGCCATTGATTGTGCAGAATGGACGGAATCCTTGTCCGAAGGGCCGAACATCATCAAAGCAGGATACCAGAAACGATTGATCGCATCCTGAGCCATGGATTTTTGTGCGGCTGTTCCGGCACACATTTTCATCATAATGTCATAGCCCTGACGTTGATGAAAACTCTCTTCCTTACAAATGCGTATCATGGCGCGCGAATAGGGGCCATAGGATGTTTTTTGCAACTGCACCTGATTCATAATGGCCGCGCCGTCAACCAACCAGCCGACTGCCCCAATATCTGCCCATGTCAAAGTCGGATAATTGAAAATTGATGAATATTTCATTTTGCCGGAATGGAGAAGTTCGATAAGCTCGTCTCGCGAGACCCCCAGTGTTTCGGCGGCACTATAGAGGTAAAGTCCGTGTCCGGCCTCATCTTGGACTTTGGCAAGCAGAATTGCCTTGCGTTCCAAAGTCGGCGCGCGGGTAATCCAGTTCCCTTCAGGCAATTGTCCAACCACTTCGGAATGCGCATGTTGCCCGATCTGCCTAATCAATGTTTTGCGGTAATTATCAGGCATCCATTCTTTCGGCTCGATCTTTTCACCGCGGTCAATACGTTCCTGGAACGCGCGTTCCTGAGCATCCATCTCGTCAAGCGACTTGACTTT
This sequence comes from Bartonella sp. P0282, assembly GCF_048452985.1. Classification (NCBI taxonomy): domain Bacteria; kingdom Pseudomonadati; phylum Pseudomonadota; class Alphaproteobacteria; order Hyphomicrobiales; family Bartonellaceae; genus Bartonella; species Bartonella sp. P0282. Next base: position 756,212 of record NZ_WTFO01000002.1, on the reverse strand, counting down.
GTTACTGTCTGTTTTCACCATTTGTGCATACATAAGAAATCCTCCGCCATTCTTGTGACAAACACGAGAACGCATTCTTAAAACAGGCAATTTATGGCAGTAAAAATCGCGCTCGAAAGCTTCGCTTGAAGTCAGGCAACGATCTCCTCCAATTCATTGACCGATCGGTTATATTATACAATAAGAAACATCACAAAAAAAGCGATTTTTTATCGAATATGTGATGTTTTAAGAGCGTTTTCTTTAACTATTTGTTTTAACTTGCTAATATTTGTTGAAGAGATGCAGAGCGAAGATCGGTCAATTCGGTATTTCGTGCCAATTGGCCATCATTTGTCTTGAAATTTTCATGAATGAAGTTTTCCGCTTCGGCCGATAATCGAAGATATAAACGGGCAAAAAGCTTTTTTGCCTCATCGGCCGGCCAATCCTCCGGCAAAGAATTTCGCGGTAAATCGGGATCGTTCGCCAAACTCAAGCGGTAATCATGCACCACTGCAAGACGCGCGAGCAATGATTCGAGAGGTGAGAGATTGCCGGGAGCCATATGTTCAAAGGCGCGATATTTTTGAATAAAGCAATGATAACAGAATGCGATTTTTTCAATATCCCAGAATGTACTGACGAACTTTTTTAGCCGCTGTTCTCCGTGAATTGCTTTTGCTTCAAAGACAAGTGCATCGGGATAATCATCAGACGTGTTCGGACCGAATAACAGATTACGGTTCATCACCGCGAAATTTCGAGTCTTGAGACAATCATCCATCTCGACATCGGACCGTGCTATAATCATCCAGTCCTTCGGCGGATTTCTGAAATGATAAACGCGCATTGCCATTTGCCGGTATTCGGCCTGTGCTTTAGGTGTCAGGCGGTAAAAACTTTGGCGACCGCTGCGTTCGCCAACAAGTTGGCCTGCATTGACCAAACGCGAAACCGATGTTCTGACAAGCGATTCATTCAAACCGACTGCTGAACATAGATCAATGAGATTACCTATCCAAAGCACACCACCACGCGGTTCGACGATGTCTCCGTAAATCGTAACGATAAAGGCGGCCGAACGTGGACCGGGAACAAAAAAAGATGAAACGTTTTTATTCAAAGATGACCCGAATTGATTGTTTTGATTACCCGAATTGATTGTTTAGAGTGGACAACACGTCCGAAACCTCTAACGCAGTTTGGTAATAAAAAACAGTTAGATAAAATTGACAATCAATAATTTGTGTTCTTCCAGAAAATTTTATATTCAAAATATATTTTGGTATTTTATACGATTTTGTATTTATATCAGTTCTAAATTTTTTATAAATATTTTATAACGATATAAGAAATAATATTAAAATAATTATTATAAGAATATATATATTTTATATAATTTTATTGAATTTAAAAGGTGGTTTTATATCACTGCAATCGAATAGAGATCGGATATAATTTTAATTGCATTTTTAAACTAAAACCACCTTTTAACGATTATTTATAATGCCGGTTGGCGTGATGACATGGTGAGCAGGTTATAACGCGCCACGGTCTCTTCATTCTGGTTGAAAATTTCCGCATCCCAACGGACTTCACCATATTCCGGATTTCTCGCGGCACGTTTTTCTTTTACGGTCAGTCTCACATGGATAGCATCCCCCGGAGATACCGGTTTCAGAAAGCGCAGATTATCAATTCCGTAGTTTGCCAGAAGCGGGCCGGGTAGCGGGTCTACAAATAGACCGGCAGCGAAAGACAGAAGGAGATAACCATGGGCAACCCGTCCGGGAAAGAAGGGATTTGCAGCCGCGGCTTCTTCATCCATATGGGCATAGAATGTGTCGCCGGTGAAATTGGCAAAATGTTCTATGTCGTCAAGTGTAATTGTGCGTTCTTTCGTGCGTATTGTATCGCCTATTTCAAGCCCGTCGAAATCGCGGCGGAATGGATGTTCTTCGGTAACGGTCTGGTCTCCGCCATAAGACCACTCGCAAAGCAATTTTGTAAGCCGTTTGGGAGAAGCTTGAAGCGCGGTACGTTGCATATAGTGAAAAATTCCGCGAATACCCGCCATTTCTTCACCGCCACCGGCACGACCGGGGCCGCCATGAACCAAGGCAGGTAGAGGCGAACCATGGCCGGTTGCTTCGTCTTTGCTGTCACGGTCAATGAAGTAAAGTCGACCATGGTAGGGGGCAATACCGAAAGTGAGAGCATTCGCAAAACGATCATCATAGGTATAGATTGATGCAACCAGACTACCTTCGCCCTTTTTCACAAGTTCGATTGCTTCTTCTGTTGTCTTGTATGGCATCAATGTTGCTACCGGCCCGAAAGCTTCGACATGGTGAATGACAGTGGCTTTCAACGGTTCTCTACAGCTCAAAAGTACGGGAGATAATGCAGCGCTTTTATCATCTATGTTTTCCAGCGAGCCATATACAATTTCGGCCTCGCTTTGCAATTGTCGAATCGCTTGGATAACGTCGTTACGTTGTTTTTTGGATACCAGCAATCCCATCGAACTCTCTTTCGAGGCGGGATTTCCCGGAATATATTTCGACAGACTTTGCTTTAACGCTGAAGTCACGTCATCAAGATAGGCTTGCGGCACAATTATTCTGCGGATAGCTGTACATTTTTGTCCCGCTTTCGCCGTCATTTCGCGGGTCACTTCTTTTATGAAGTTCGCAAATTCCGGACTGTCTTTATTGGCATCAGAACCGAGGATTGCTGCATTAAGCGAGTCACGCTCGGCAATGAAGCGTATTGCATTGCGCGCAATGGAAGGGTTTTGCTGTAACAATTCGGCCGTATGGGCAGAACCCGTAAATGACACAATATCCTGTCCGTCGAGCCGGTCCAGCAAATCACCTGTGTCACCGCAGATAAATTGCAAAGCACCATCAGGCAAAGCACCGGATTCGACAATGAGTTTCATCAAAGCTTCTGCAACATAGGCTGTGGCCGTTGCAGGTTTTGTAATGACCGGTATGCCGGCAAGAAAAGCAGGCGCCAGTTTTTCCAATAGCCCCCAACAAGGAAAGTTGAATGCATTGATATGGACAGCCACCCCCTCGCGCGATGTCAATATATGTTGACCGCTGAACGTCTGATTTTTTGAAAGACGTTCCGACGGTCCTTCAACAACGAATGTCTTGTCCGGCAATTCTTTACGTGCACGGGAAGAGTAGGCAAAAAGTGTAATAATCCCGCCATCAATATCCGGCCAACTGTCGCGTTTGGTGGCGCCGGTCTGGAAAGCCAATGAATAAAGTTTTTCTTTATTGGCGTCGAGGTGAAGCGCGATTTTTTTCAAGACATCCGCTCTTTGGTGAAATGTCATTTTACGTAAATTGGCACCACCGACTTTTTTTGCGTAGTCAATTACCTCGCCGAAATGAATTCCTGCGCTCGATATTTTTGCAACCACAGTGCTGTCAATTGCACTTAATATATCTTTGAAACCCGTTTCTGCTTGGAACCAGCGACCTTTGATGTAACTATTTAATATATTTGCCATTAACTCCTCCTCATTAGTGCGATATTAGAATTTTATAATAAAATATTTTTACAATTAATATAATAATTAATTTATTATTTTATTTTTTTGCAACATTATATTTATATGAAAAAATATAACTATGAAAATTTATATAAAATTGAAGATGTATTATTTAAAATTGATAAATTGTATTTATAATATTTTTGTTTTTGAAGTGATAATTGGGGAAACAGCATTTGCCCGAATTGAAAGCCCCTGAACTGAAAGCCCCCGAACTAAAGATAGAATTATATATTTTTTCCTGTCTTGGACATTTGATAGATATGCTTTATTCTGGGTAACTGTCTGAACAACTGTCTGAACAACTGCTTGAACAACTGTCTGAACAACTGTCTGAACAACTGAATGTGACATGATTTCCTCGTTAACATCAACTTCGCGGTTGACAGATCGTCAATTTGGATAAATTATTAACCGAACATTCGGTTAATTCAAGCAAAAATTTGGGAGGCTTGAAAAAGGAGGAACGAATGGTTGGTCATGAACAGCCGATCCTTGTGAATAATCATCAAAGCTGGCACGAAATCATTTTGAACCGGCCGGAAAAATTGAATGCGTTTACCGACGACATGCACAGAGCGTTGGTTAAAGCGCTGGATGCGGCCGCTGGCGAAGATTGTCGTGCCGTTCTGCTTAGTGCTTCAGGACGGGGGTTTTGTGCCGGACAAGATCTCAATATGCGCGTGAGCGAAGGTGGCCCGCATGATCTCGGCGCAACGATCGAACAATTTTATAATCCTTTAATCCGCCGTTTGCGGAGACTTCAAAAACCGGTCATCTGCGCAGTCAATGGTGTGGCGGCGGGAGCCGGTGCCAATATAGCTTTGAGTTGCGACATTGTTTTGGCTGCAAAAAGTGCGCGCTTCATTCAGGCATTTGCCAGAATTGGCCTTATTCCCGATTCAGGTGGAACGTTCTTTTTGCCACGTCTCATCGGAGACGCTCGCGCTCGTGCCTTGATAATGACTGGTGAAGCTGTTTCGGCACAACAGGCTCATGACTGGGGCATGATATGGAAAGTCTATGACGATAAAGACCTGCATGATGAAGCGGTAAAACTGGCAAAATGGTTCGCCGAACAGCCAACACAAGGATTGGCTTTGGCTAAAGAGGCGCTGAACTATTCCTCGTCTCATAGTCTTGATGAACAATTGGATTTTGAAAGAGACCAGCAAAGGAAAGCCGGTTTTACACCGGATTATCGTGAAGGTGTAACGGCTTTTATGGAAAAACGGCTGCCCTCATTCACGGGGAGGAAAGCATGAATGGACAGCAAATAGCAGATCTTTCTTCAAAAAAAATGTGGGAAGGCGATAAGGCGGCACAAAGTTTGGGCATGAAGCTGGTATCCAGTTCACCCGGACAGGCAGTGATGACGATGGAGATCACTGAAAATATGTCGAATGGCCACGATATTGCGCATGGCGGTTTTATATTTGCTTTGGCTGATACAGCATTTGCTTATGCAAGTAACAGCTATGGAGACGCTCATGTCGGGCAGATATGTGACATTGTCTATATCCGGCCATCGCATAAGGGCGACATTCTGACAGCACAAGCAAAGGAAGTCAGCAAAACCGGACGCACCGGAATCTACGATGTCAATGTTTCTACACAAGGCAGAACAATCGCCGAATTTCGCGGTGTTTCTCGCGAAGTGTCGAAGAATTTTATTGGCATAACTGTTGATAATCAATCCTAGTATTACACAATTCAGGCTTCATAGCTTTTTGGGAGGAAACTATGACAACACAATTCAATCAAGAAAAATTCGTAGCACTGGAAAATGCCTCGCGTGACGAGATTATGGCATTGCAAACGAAGCGGCTTGCCTGGACATTGAAGCACGCTTATGAAAATGTGCCTTTTTATAAAAGAAAGTTTGACGAAGCGGGAGTTCATCCCTCGGATTTCAAACAGCTATCCGACATAGAAAAATTTCCGTTCACAGAAAAGAAGGATTTGCGCGACAACTATCCTTTTGGCCTATTTGCAGTTCCGCGTGAAAAAGTTAGTCGTATTCATGGTTCCTCCGGTACAACCGGCAAGCCGATTGTCGTCGGATACACGCAAAATGACCTCGATATATGGGCGAATCTTGTTGCCCGTTCTATGCGTGCGGCGGGCGCCAAATCGGGCATGATTGTCCATGTAGCCTATGGATATGGGCTGTTCACAGGCGGCCTTGGTGCACATTACGGGGCTGAACGGTTGGGGTGCACGGTGGTTCCGATGTCGGGCGGAATGACCGAAAGGCAAGTTCAGCTCATCCATGATTTCAAGCCGGAAGTTATCATGGTAACGCCGAGTTATATGCTTGCGCTTCTTGACGGCTTTGTCAAAGCCGGTCTTGATCCGAGAAAATCCTCGCTCAAATATGGCATTTTCGGAGCCGAGCCATGGAGCAATGCCATGCGTGAGGAAATAGAAGATGTATTCGATATGGATGCAACCGATATTTACGGGCTTTCGGAAGTTTTAGGGCCGGGTGTCGCACAGGAATGTGTTGAAACGAAAGACGGTCTCCACATCTGGGAAGATTGTTTTTATCCCGAAATCATCAATTCCGATACATTAAGCCCTGTAGAAGATGGCGTTAAAGGTGAAGTTGTCTTCACGACTTTGACCAAAGAAGCAATGCCCATCATACGCTATCGTACCCGTGATCTGTCGCGGCTTCAACCCGGCACAGTCCATCAGGGAATGCGCAGAATGGAAAAAATATCGGGACGTTCCGATGATATGATTATCTTACGTGGTGTGAATGTTTTTCCAAGCCAGATAGAAGAAGCATTGCTTGCAACAGACTGGTGTGCAGGTCACTTCCAGATTGTGTTGTCGAGAACAGGCCGAATGGATAACATGACTGTCGTTGCCGAAGCTCGTCCCGAACATAGTTCAGAAGAAAAATGGAGCCAATATTCACGCAATTTTGTTCGTCATATCAAAGGCACGGTCGGGGTTTCGGTCAATTTGCAAATACAAAAGCCGATGACAATTGAACGCTCGATGGGAAAACGTAAAGTTATCATTGATAACCGGCCTAAAGATTAGAAATGATGGCAGCCCGTTTAACGGATTGACCGGAGAAAGCGGTCAATCAAATAGATAAAAGCTTATGAAAATATAATATTCTTTGGCTTATAACATTTGTGTGGTGAATGAAAACATGGAACTTCTTTCACCACACTTTATCAAACGGCAGTCACGAAACAGTGGCGCAAGCGCATAAGGCGGTGTGAACCTGTCGCTTAATCGCCCGTCATTCAATCGTCATTAACCGAATTGTTGTTTGATTGGAGTTCCGGTATTCTTCTTTATTGGAAGTAAAAAACTGTCGACTATAGGGCAGGGGTGATCTTTTGCCGGACATTGTTTTCTCCAATCGGCTTTTCTATGGGGATGGTTCTTCAAAAAACGCGTCTCTTTGGTCGGCGACAATAGTTCCAATGACTATTGGAGCGGCAACGGCAATTGGAACTTCAACGACAATCAGCCATTTTTATTGTCGAAACCCCCGATATTCCTATCGCAGGCTTCAACAGTACAACATGGTTTTTCGGCGGCTCCGCCTGACCGAATGATAAGCAGGTGACTTTTGAAACCGGCTTTGTTGAAATACCGTTCCCGGTTGAAACAAGCCTTGTCACAACATCGTTTCCGGTAAAGAGGGCAACAGGATTTTCCGGCTTTATACAGGGGCTATTTACCGGTTTTTCCAGTTGTTGCAATGAGGCTGATAAGATAGGTAAAAAGTTCATCATCGTCCAAAGGATGGTTACTATCCAGTGAAACCGCGTGGTCCAATTCCAAACGATTAAGAAGACTAAACAACATCAAACCGCCGAAAGTCAGCATGGCCAATCCGGCCGGAATATCATCACGCACCACCCCCGCTTTCTGCGCCTGCCTGATTTTCGGGACGAAATATTCATTCAAAAATGAAGAGAGCGACTGGCGTTCCTCAATCGCGGCTTCGAGCATACGCCAAAGCTGCAAGTGAATATGAACCGGAGCACGACCCGCCATTGCAATTAATGCCATTAGCAATGCTAACGCTTTCGCCAGTTCCATTATAATGATAAATAGTTAGCTGCGCAGCATGAGAAGCACCGGAAAAAGCACAAACAGCAGTTGATGCACCAAAAGCGATAGGTAGTTTTTCGTATTTCGCTCTGATAATATGTTAGGTCAGAATGGATTATTTAAAAAATAATCCCGAAGCGCATTGGTCCAATTCCAGATTCAATGACGCGTTTACCAGAAGCATGAAAAGCATTGATTGCCTCATTATCAGCCTCTGATCTCCAAGCTTTATCACTGATAAAGCCATATCCATCCCCGACAACTTTAAAACGACCTTGTTTAAATATCGGGTTACCAGTCATATCGCCTTCAAGGACAATTTCAAATTTACCGGATTGGATAGCTTCGACTAACCCGGAATCACTAATTTTACCTTGAGCAATATGGCTTTTCATAACTTGAGTGAATAATTCCTTCAATTCATCATCGCTCATGTTGGGATTTGCTGTAATTGTTCCATCCGCAGAAACAGACGATCCATTCCTTAAAGATTCAGCAATGCTTGTCATGGTATCATGATAAACAGAACCAGTCTGAACCGCATTAACGTCGATTTTGCCTGCCATAAGTTCTTGAATTCTGGATATTGCATCAGATGAAGACGCAGAAAGAGGAGTGTTGCCAGAAGCGGCAACAGTCGGTGATATACCTCTAGAACCCTTAGTGTCGCTATTGAATTGATTGGTCTCGTTGGACTTCAGCAAATGTAAAGCCGTTTCTGAACCTGACATACGGCCATTATTAAATACAGAATTAATCATTACTGTACTCCATAAATTGAAGGCAACTTAAGCCGTCATGTCTTAATACACTTAAAATACAATATTCTTCATGAATAGAAGATTATTATATAATATAATTGATTATAGATCAACTGATGTACTGCTCCCTCGTTTGAGCGGACACATGATCTATTGATTTGGTGTCCTTTTGAACATCCTTGGAGAGTTCATATCGAGCGCGGAATGTGGATGGATTTCATTATAATCCGCGATCCCGCCATTAATCTGCCGAAGAGCTGGTTTGACATCTGGCAAATTGGCTATTTTGATATAATCGCGTTTAAGCGTTTTGACAAAAGCTTCCGAAATACCGTTGTCAGTTGAAACAAGCCTTGTCATAACATCGTTGCTATAGTTGGCAGAAAGATTTCCGGCTTTATACAGGGGCTATTTACCGGTTTTGCCAGTTGTTGCAATGAGGCTGATAAGATAGGTAAAAAGTTCATCATTGTCCAAAGGATGGTTACTATCCAGTGAAACTGCGTGGTCCAATTCCAAACGATTAAGAAGACTAAACAACATCAAACCGCCGAAAGTCAGCATGGCCAATCCGGCCGGAATATCATCACGCACCACCCCCGCTTTCTGTGCCTGCCTGATTTTCGGGACAAAATATTCATTCAAAAATGAAGAGCGCGACTGGCGTTCCTCAATCGAGGCTTCGAGCATACGCCAAAGCTGCAAGCGCAGGGACAATGGATGATTGATCCAATATTGCTGGAAATTGCGCATCAGCCGCTCGAAAGAGCTTGTCGGATCCTCCATTTCAGTGCCCTTTGAAACATATTCATGAAATTCAAGCGATATACGCTTGTTCACAATTTTCCAAAGCGTTTCCTTATCTTTAAAGTGATGGTGGATGAGGGCCGCCGAAACACCGGCTTTTTCCGCTATAGTGCGCATGCTGGCACCGGCATAGCCGACATCGGCAAACACTTGAAGTGCTGCGTCGATAATCCGGTCGCGGGCGTCGACTGCCGAATATTGGTGTTTCAATTCTTTGGTCATAGGCGTCAAGTCCCCGGAATTAACAAGTTCGAGAAAAGCACAGCTTGTTCATTTTTAGGTTTCCTGCGGTCTCATTAAACGACTTCATTTTAAAAAATATGAAGGCCAAAGCAACAAAAAACCATGATTTCGGGCGGGAAAACACAATCAAGAAATAACTTGACAAGTTTTATCTACATTAGTAACTAAACGATTGTTTAACACATTGAACATTCGTTTAGTCTCGGTCAGTGGGAGGCTACGGAAAAATCGGGATAATCAGCGAGGGGCACGAAATGTTAAAGCATATGAAGACACCGTCGGCTTTGGGAGTCGGCATTGCATCAATTGTTCTGCACGTTGGAACCATTCCTGTTCATGCCGAACAGCAAACATCACCCGCCAATGTCGGTGTTGTATTGTCGCCGGTGATTATCAATGCACGTCGCATCTCGGAAGATATGCAAAAAGTACCGATTTCGGTTGCTGTTATAGAAGGTGACAAGGTGCGCAACATCCCCTCATCTGCATCCAATGCCGACATTGCGCGGCAAAGTCCCAATATCAGTTATGTGGATATGGGCGGTTTCTACACCAACAGTATGATGATCCGTGGCGTCGGCTCGATCTCGCCGCTATCGGCAGATGATTCTTCTGTGTCACTCAATATTGACGAAGTGCCGATGTCCGCATACGGGCTGCCACCGTCAACACTCGATCTTGAACGGGTCGAGGTTTTACGTGGGCCGCAGGGTACGCTTTACGGCCGTAATTCCCAAGGAGGCGCTATAAATTTTATTACCAAAAAACCGGTATTCAATAATGAATATTCGGTGCGCGGTGAGGTTGGCACCAAAGACTGGGGACTTGGAGAACTTATTGCAAACACAGTCCTTATCGACAATGTGTTAACTTCGCGCATGGCGTTGCAATATTCCAATCGTGGCGGCGATATTGCCAATAAGTCAATCGGTGGTGAAGACGGACAGACGCAGGTCGGTGCAGCGCGCGGCACCCTTCTTTATCAACCGGATCAGGACACCACTGCCCAGTTCACCTACGACTATGAAAGCAATAATGACAAGCAGCCGACAACGGTGCTCAAGCAGGCTTATTGCTATCCATGCAGCGGCCTTAATCCGCGTGATGATTTCAAACGGGAAAATAATGGCGGGACATTCCGGCTTGAACATAATTTCGATGCATTCCGTCTCACCACAATATCGGCTATTCACAAGCTCAATATCGACACGACCCAGGATAATCAGGATATGTTGATCTATGGGGCATATATGGGGTTTCCGCCGTCTATGACCAATCGGCGAGATCAAAATGTTGGTGGGGGGTTTCAGAAAGAAACGTCCTATTTGCAGGAGATCAGGCTGTCTTCGCTTGACGAGGAGGAGGTCAAATGGACCACTGGTGTCAACTACTACCGGTCGGAATATTATGCTTTGCAAGATGGGTCGAAAACCCAAAATCCGCCGGCCTTCAGCGGTTTGCAAACGGGTGACCTGACTACCGACAGCTATGCGGCTTTTGGTGAAATGACAGTGCCGATAGTGGGTGATCTGAAGGGCTTGGCGGGTTTGCGTGTAACGCATGAGGAAAAAAGCGTCGATTACGGCTTTATTGGCAATGGCGCACGTGGAACGGTCGCTGTTTTCAGTCAGGATTCGTCATTCAAAGATACATTTGTGACCGGCCGAACCGGTTTGACTTATGACTGGAGCCAAGATCTGATGACCTATGTGACCGTTGGTCGTGGTGCCGTGGCGGGGGGATACCCTTGGCATAGCGTCAATAATCCGTTCGGCAAACAGGAAGCACAATTTCCCACATCGACAAGCTGGACTTATGAAGGCGGTGTCAAGTCAAGCCTGCTTGACGGGCGGGCGACGCTCAACGCTTCTGTTTTCTATAATGATGTCTCGAAAGGACACCAGATATCCTATAATGCGGCTTTGTTTGAATATGAAATTGTCGCGCTTGATTATAAGTCCTATGGCTTCGAGGTCGAGGGGCGAACGCTTATTACTGATGAAATCACATTAATTGGTGGTATCGGCTACACAGAAGCGAAATTGAAAGATCTCGATGAGAACAATCTGCTGAACGCAAAGTCGGGAAACTACGTGCCCAATGTCCCACAATGGACGGGAAACATCGGTTTGGAATATTTTGCATCTGCCGAACGTATCGGCATTGATAACGGCGACATCTACGCCTCGGCCGTTTATCAATATACCGATAAGCGTCCAAGTGATGTGCGCAACTCGTTTGATCTTGAATCGTACGGTATCGTCAATGCGCGTTTGGGTTGGAAAAACGACAAGGTCGAAATCTACGCGTTTGCTAATAATCTTTTAGACAAAAGATATGAAGCTTTCGGGAGCTTCTATACGCGCGACATACAGGTTGTGAAGGCCGGACTTGGAAGAACAATCGGCTTTGGAACAAGCTTCCGCTTTTAACGAAAAACGCGTGGTGACGGGTTGAAAGACCCGCGCCGCTTTTTTCATCGTCACTCTCAAGCAATGAAAATCAGTGTCCTTTATCGGTTAAGTGGTTCGACGACAAATCTCGCCGCGATGATGAATAAAACTCCAAATAACCACGAAATAACATTGTCTTCTTAAAGCAAAGCCAAGGAGAAAGGTAAATCCGATGCATCATGAAACGGCTGAACTTGCAAATGAACGCTTGGTTGCACCTATAAGCCTCATAGAAGGTGAACGCTTTCCGGCACTCTTTCTCTTCGCGCTTGCGGCTTTATATTGTTCTTTTGGTATTTTGTTCGGTTTGATTAGCGGCACATTGCCACCGCTTTTGCGCTCCAAAGGGCTTGAGATGGGGCAATTGGGCTGGTTATTTGTCTTATTTATTCCCTTTGGACTGACCTTTTTATGGTCTCCGATGATTGATGCGTTTGCGCCCAACCGCCATATGCCGAAAATAAGCTGGATTCTTTGCGCCCAGATTGTCACTGTGATTGTATTGTTCGTCACCTCTTATCTGCACGATTCCGAGCCGCTTTTGCTTTTGACACTCGGTATCATTGTTGCTTTGGCTACCGCAACCATGGATCTCGCACTAGATGCTTTGGCAAGTGAATCGGTACCCGAAAAACACCGGCCGGTTGCCGGAGCAATTAAAGCGGGGACTTATCTTATCGGGCTTGTTGTCGGCGGCGGCATCCTCATGGCGCTTTCCGACCGGTTAGGCTGGACGGTTATGTTTCAACTGGTTGCGGTATTTACCATTATCGCTTCTGTGCCGATCTGTTTTTGTACAAAATCTGACAACGCAAAACTGACCGGAAAATTCACCATGCCATCTTTTACCAAAACGTTTGCGCGACCACGCAATTTGCGCCGTCTCTTTGCGCTAAGCTTACTGAGTTGTGTGTTTTCAAGCATGATGGGCATGGGAAGGATTGTGCTCGTCGATGTTGGCATATCGCTTGATACAATAGGCACGACGGTAGGCATTTTCGGTCCATTAGTCGGGCTTGGTGCTTCTACCATTGCTGTGCCGCTTTTAAATCGTCTTGGCAATGGCCAGGCGTTGGTCATCTGCCTTTTCTACGGGCTTTTTACATTAAGCGGATTGATTATCGGCCTCAATGGTTTTCCCCATCTCGCACTCGTCAGCATCACCGCAATGTCGGCGGCATCAAGCGGGCTATTTGTTATCATGTGCACATCACTGCTCGGATGGGCTCAAGGCAATCAGCCGGCAACAGATTATGCCACCCTTCTAGGATTAAGCCGTTTGGTAGGAACTGTTTTTATGATCGGTTCATCCATGCTTATCCCCGTTATCGGTTGGGATTATTTCTATGGCTTCATCATGGTTCTTTTTATTATTGCAACGGTTATTGTCATAAGAATTTTGCCGGAAGTTTTCGGCCTGAAGCGCAAAAACCAATTATCGAAAGGCTGAAACCAATGTCATTATCAAGGCGCAATAGCCGACAAATGTGCATGTTTCAAATATAAAGGCAAGGTTGCCGGTTTATACAGTCTGTTGCGCTTTTGCGCGCTTGCGACAAGAAGCACACTTTTATCGTACTTTCTGCTAAGCTAAACATCGCGCCCTATTGTTTATCTTTTTTATTGTCAAACGATCTTTTAAACCGCAACGCGACATTCATACCATCCGGTTTTGGTTTTATGTTTGACATTCTTGCTGATGTCGCACTGGCTGTTTAAGGCAATCAGCTGCATTTTGCGCGTATTGCTGCTTTGCTATTTTTTAGCTCTTGCGCCTACGCCTTGCCCATAAACCTGATGAAATGTTATTGTCTTTTTTCACAAAGCGCGGGGCGGGGAGTTTGCGTCAAACCTTGAGCGATAGCGAGGATGTCACCTGTTTCCGGAATAAAGCCTTTTTTTTAAGCGTTGCCAGCGGCGCCAGCTTGAACCCCACGCCGGTCTGACGCTTTTCTTGACGGTGATTGGTGAGGTCACGGTCGCTTCGGCCTGCGTACAATGCGAGAAGTCGAGGAGGTTTGAGGAAGGTAAGGTACGTGTTCTTCATCTGTTAAATGTCCGGCTCATGAGGGCATTGAAACGATTGTCCTGTTCCTTGTTCTTTTGATTGCCCCCGTTTTCACGACCTTTGATTTCGGTGTTGATTTATCTGCCACCGACATCGGACTTGGCAAACTTTTCAGTAAAATTCAAGGTTCTGTATATACCTTCTTTGACAGAGATGTTCTTCCGTCCTGATTTTCACCAGTGGTAGACGTTCCCGATAAAAGCTAACGTCGAAAACTGCCGTTTTTTATCAAAGATGGCTTGTACTTTGATAACGCAGATACCGTAGACCGGATCAGTTCCGCTCTGCCTACCTTTCACTGCCGTTCCGTTTCGATTTTTCGACAAAAGTCGGAGCGGAAGAGATGCCTTAGAGGATTGGAAGTCGGGAATTAGAGAATGTTGTTAAAGTTTTTGACAAGGAAGTGAACAGAAGGAAAACAAAAAATGTCTACCCTTCTTAAAAAAGTGTCTACCCCTTGTTATCGGAAAATTTTTCTGTCCGAAAAAACATTTATAAATCAAAGATTTAAATGGTGGGTGATACAGGGATCGAACCTGTGACCCGCTGATTAAGAGTCAGCTGCTCTACCAACTGAGCTAATCACCCACACGGTATCGTTATTGAACGATAGCGGTTCTATAGCGTTCCTCAGGAATGATGTCCATAGAAAATTTTTATTTTTTCTGTCTTTTCATTCTTTGTTGATCGGCTCATTCCGACGATTGAGAAAACATCTTGATCTTCATATAAAAAGGCCTCATTATATAACAATCAGTCAATGCGTGTGACATAGTCTGTTACCGGTAGAGAGAGGACGATCGAGCGTAATGCCCGACCAAAATTCAGAAGACCCTTCCTGTAGTATCGAGCGGTGTAGGCCGTTTCGGGGTATTTTTTTACAGTTTAAGCAGAGTGTTTTGGCTTTGAAGCTGAAAATTTCAGTCTTCAACGACGAGATGCTTTTTGTTTTATCCAGCAGGATGTTTCGTGTTTGTCGTTTTTCAAAAAACGTTTTCGAGGATTGATATGAACTATATCGTTTTTCCTCGATTGTTTTTCGGCTTTTGGCGCTTTTCTCGGATTTAATGAATCATGGAATGGATAGCAAATCCCCATGCGTGGATGGGTCTTGTAACACTTATTTTTCTGGAAATTGTTCTGGGCATCGACAATCTTGTGTTCATCGCAATTTTGGCGACGAAACTTCCCCCTAAAGTAAGAAATCGCGCCCGTTTGACAGGGTTGAGCTGTGCGTTGGTCATGCGGCTTATTCTTCTGACTGCAATGGGCTGGGTTATGACACTCGATCAACCCCTGTTTTCGGTCGGAAATTTTTCATTCAGTTGGCACAGCCTGATTTTGATTGTTGGCGGCGCTTTTCTTCTTGCCAAGGGAACGCTTGAACTGCACGAAAGGCTCGAAGGCGAGGTGCATGAAGACTCTTCTACTGTTGTTCATGCTGTATTCTGGCAGGTCATTGTGCAGATTGTCGTGCTTGATGCTGTGTTCTCGCTCGATAGTATCATTACCGCGACAGGTATGATCCCGAAAGACCAGATGATGGTTATGTATCTTGCCGTCATTATCGCTATGGGCGTCATGATGTGGGGTTCGGGACCTTTGATGGTGTTTGTCAACCGCCATCCGACGGTTGTCATTCTTTGTCTCGGTTTTTTGATGATGATCGGTTTCAGCCTTATTGTTGAAGGATTCGGCTTTCATATCCCGAAAGGTTACCTCTATGCGGCGATCGGTTTTTCCGTGCTTATCGAAGCATTCAACCAGATTGGCCGTCACAATCGCGAGAAACTGATTTCCACAAACGACCTGCGTGAGCGCACAGCCGGTGCTGTGCTCAGACTGTTGGGCGGTGGAAAGAAAGAAGGTAATTTAGGCGAAACAGCA
This sequence comes from Bartonella sp. P0282, assembly GCF_048452985.1. NCBI lineage: Bacteria > Pseudomonadati > Pseudomonadota > Alphaproteobacteria > Hyphomicrobiales > Bartonellaceae > Bartonella > Bartonella sp. P0282. The sequence goes on along the minus strand of NZ_WTFO01000002.1, from coordinate 740,357 downwards.
GATTTGATTGCCGAGCAGGCGGCGGCCTCCGAAATCTTCCGTCCGGAAGAAAAACAGATGATTCGGGGTGTTCTTGATCTCGCCGACCGGCCTGTCCGTTCGATTATGTCTCCCCGCAACGAGATAGAATGGCTGGATCTTGATGCCAACGAAGATGAAATGCGCACCGAGCTTGAACAATTCAAGCATAGCCGCCTTGTGCTTGCGCGTGAAAAGGTGGACGAATTTGTAGGGGTTGCGCTGACAAAAGACCTGCTTCTCGATCTTGCCGAGGGAAAAAATATCGATTGGCAAAAGGCAATGCGCCAGCCACTGGTTGTTCATGAAAACACCAGTGTGTTGCGTTTAATGGAAAAATTGCGGCGTTCGCCGATACAACTTGCTATTGTTGTCGATGAGCATGGCTCGTTTGAAGGGGTTGCCACGCCAACCGATATATTGGAAGCTATTGCCGGTGATTTTCCTGATGAAGATGACGAACCGGTTATTGCAGAACATCTGAAAGATGGTAGCTTTATGGTTGAGGGATATGCGGATATTCGCCGTTTAAGCGGATTTCTTGATAAAGATCTGGTGGACGAGAATGATCGTTATACCACTCTTGCCGGTTTTATGTTATGGCATTTCGGGCACTTGCCAACAACTGGAGAGAGTTTTAATGCCGAGGGGTTTAATTTCAAGGTTGTTGAAATGGAGAGGCGTAATATAGCGAAAGTACTTATCTCGCCAGTTAAAACGCAAGAACAGTAATTTTACTGCATGAAGATAATAGAGTGTTTGTTTTAAACGCTCGCGTAAGTGAGAAAAAATTTTGGATACAAAATATTTCTCGGTTGAAGGGAAAGAAAGATGAAACCACGTTTACAGATCATTGTCACACCTACGCGCGCTGGTAGGGTAGGTAGGAAATTGGGGGACTGGCTCTGTTCATACGCTGATAGTCATTCAAATTTCGATGTTGAATTGATTGATCTGGCAACAATCAACTTGCCACTGTTTGATGAACCGAAACATCCGCGGCTCCATCAATACGAACATGCGCATACGAAAGAATGGAGCAAACTCATTTCAAAAGGCGATTGCTATATTTTCGTTATGCCCGAATATGACCATTTGCCTCCGTCATCTTTTGTCAATGCGGTAACCTATCTCTCCAATGAATGGAGCTATAAGGCCGTGTCATTCATGAGCTATGGCGGTATTTCGGGCGGATTAAGAGCTGTTGAAACAGCCCGTTTGATGGTCAACGCGGTAAGAATGGTACCGATTCTGGAAACTTTGCCAATTCCTCAATATACCCAATATATCGACGAAAACGGCAATTTCAGACCGAATTCCACTATTGAAGGTGGAGCACAAGCCGTTTTTGACGAATTGTTCAAGGTGAATAACGGTTTGAAAAATATTCGCCCCAAGTTTTAATTCGGGTTTGATGATCGGAAAATGTGATGACTAAATTATTAGTCGCACTTGAAGATCAGGATGATGCGCGGATTGCTTATAGTGTCCGCGCAGATGTCGTTTTGTTATCCGGCTCATTGCAAAAAATGCAAAAGCTATGTTCGGCAATCACAAATATGAACGGATATTCGCCGCAAATCTGGTTGCGTGCTTCTGATCCCAACATATTGACTTCCAAATTGATGGAAAAATGCGGTGCCAAGCGGATTGTGGTTGCGACCCCCCCGGAAGAACTTCCGGCTTTTGTAAAAGCGCTTGCCAACCGGTGCGATGGATACCCGCTTGTTGCATTGATCGAGGCTGAAAATTCACCAGATAATTCGCTTGTTTCCATTATTGCGGCATTGGGGTTTTCTGGAATTTTGCTGCAACCGAAAAAGGTTGAACAAACGATTTTAAGTCAGATAAAAGTGGAGAATATCGGGAATTTCATGGCGAAAGCCCGTGCCTCCAATCTGCAAGCGGGCGTTCTCGGTATGATCGAAGCACCCGATATTCCGCGTTTATTGCCTTATTCGCCTGATTGGTTGGGATTTATTGTCAAACATCCGGTCAAATCCGGACAGTTCGGCGATAGTGCCACCAATTCATTGGTGCGTGCGCTTTTGCCGGTCGATAGCGAGCAAGACCATATTGTTGAAAATAGCGGGCTTGGAACGGATCGTATTATCGTTGAGGATTTTATTCTACCGATAGAAATCGGAGCCTATAAACGCGAATACGGGCATAAGCAAAAAGTCCGTTTCAATGTCAAGGCAGATGTAGAGCGCTTGTCTTCCAATCCGGAAGATATGCGACATATCTTTTCTTATGACCTTATCCTTGATGGTATCAAGAATCTCGTTTCACTTGGTCACGTCGAACTGGTTGAAACATTGGCAGAACGTATTGCAGCACTTATCCTTGCTTATCCCAGAGTTCAAAGGGTCATTGTGCGTGTCGACAAACTCGAACTCGGCCCGACTGCGGTTGGTGTGGAAATCGAACGACACAAGACAAAAATCTGAATTTGGTTTTTTGTCTTTTTGCTTTATCGCGGCGCGTTTGGCGTTCAGCTTTTTGGAGAAATGTTGTTTCCGTTCGTATTGCGTTGGCGATATTGGCTGATTTCAAATGCGGCAACAAAAAACAGCGAAATAACAAGCGGTATGATGAGATAGAGCAGGCGGAACACAATCAAAGCGGAAATAACGTCGGCGGGATTCATATTCGGCATTCCGGCCATAAATAAAGCTTCAAGCACACCGACGCCGCCAGCAGGAGCATTTGACAAAAGTGTGACTGTAAAAGACGCCAGAAACACGCCCAAGACAGCTATAAAACCGGGGTTTCCAACGTCGGGCAGGGTTGCATAGATGACACCTGCCGCGCCAATCAATTCCAACGGGCCAATAATTAACTGTTGTATGACAATGCTGAAATGTGGATAGGAAATCTGGAATGATTTGCCGATTTTTAACGGCCGCAATTGCAAAAGGCTTCCCAATATATAAAGGGCGACAAATGTCAGCATTCCTACGCCGATAGTCACTGCAAGCCATGACGGGATACCTTCATGTACGAGGGTGATAAGATCGGGACGGATAACCAGCACCATTCCGGAAAGAAGAATGGTTCCCAGAGCAAATGTGAACGAACAAAACGCAACCAGCACGGCAATTTCCACCCCGCTTAGCCCCTTCTTGCTGTAAGCACGATAACGGACCACAGCACCGGAAAAGACCGATGCTCCGATATTGTGGGAAAGCGCATAGGTGGTAAACGAACAAATGGCTATATAATGGAGGGGTATTTTTTTGCCCAAATGTTGCAATGCAATGCGGTCGTAACCGGCAAGAGCAGCATAGGCAAGCAATGCAAAAAATGCCGCGAGTACCCAGTGATGCGGACTTAACGCCCCCAGTCTGCTGGTAATATCATTAAAGGAAATCGCAGATAACTTGTGGTAAAGAATATAGATGGAAACCACCATTGCTATGATGCCGATAACGGGCCAAATATATTTCTTCAGTTTCATGCGTTTCCACTCGTATTTTCCGGCTTCTCCACGGTCGTTTTCGGTGAAGTCCGGTCACCCTCAGGTACATTTGTGTTATCTTCTCGATAACTCAAATGTTTTAACATACCTTTAGCGATTTCTTCGTCATCCGTCACTATGGTATTCGCACCCATCTCTTTTAGATAGGCTGTTTCCATCTCCGTTACAGCATGGGCAATAATGGTTATTCCGGCGTTCAGTTTACGCGTTTCTGCGACAATTTGTGCCGCATCAATTGCACTTTTTGTCGATATAACCAATTGCAACGCTCCGGCTATATTGGCTGCTTCAAGGATGTCGGCATTGGTGGCATTGCCCAAAATCGCCTCGTTATTTTGATCTTTGGCGCTTTTTAAGGTCTGCACATTATTATCTATAACGACAAAAGGCACTTCGTGGCGGTCAAGTGCGGCAGCGATTTTTTCGCCAATGTCACCGAAGCCCACAAGAATTGTGTGGCCGGATTTTGACGTTTTTACCAGACCGTTTTCGTCCGTCCCGCCAATATTGATAACCGTGGTTTCGCCATTTTTTGTCTCAAGACGGGAACGAATTTTATCGGCTGCAAAACAGACAAGCGGGTTGAAAAGAATGGAAAGGATTGCCCCGCCCACAATAAGATCGCGCGCCTCGTCATTGATGATTCCCAATGCTGTTCCAAGGCCTGCAAGAATAAATGAAAATTCGCCTATCTGGGCAAGGCCGGCACCGATTGTCAGCGCAGTTGCATAAGGACGATGAAAAAGACGAACAATTCCGTATGCCGCAAGGGATTTGCCACCGATAATGATGATGAGGGTAACAAGAAGGGGAAAAAACGCTGTCAGTAATTTTGACGGGTCGAAAAGCATACCGACGGACACGAAAAACAGAACAGCAAAAGCATCACGTAGAGGCAATGTATCTTCGGTTGCTCTCTGGCTAAGCTCGGAGCCGCTCATAATCATGCCAGCAAAGAACGCTCCAAGAGCGATGGAAACACCGAAAAGATGTGCCGAAAAAAATGCGACACCCAAAGCAATTGCAAGAACACTCAAACGAAACAGTTCTCTGGAACCGGATTGGGCAGAAATTTTCAACAACCAGGGAATAACACGCTTGCCGATGATGATCGTGAAAATGACGAATAGGACAACCTTTGCAATTGTCAAAAGAATTGTTCCGAAAAGTCCCAATTGGAACCATTGGGCAAGCGGGTCGACTTCGGCCACCGCTGTTCCGCCCAGAGATGGCGAAAGTGCGGGAATAAGCACCAGCGCAAGAACCATGGCCAGATCTTCAACAATAAGCCAGCCTACAGCAATTCGCCCGCGCTCTGTTTCAACGAGATTGCGTTCCTGTAAAGAGCGCAGCAGAACGACCGTGCTTGCAGTCGAAAGTGCAAGACCGAAGACAATGCCGCCACCTAAGCCCCAACCCATGACAAGCCCGAAACAAAGTCCCAATAATGTGGCAACAGCCATTTGGAAAATGGCACCGGGAATTGCTATTGCTTTAACAGAAAGAAGATCCTTGACGGAAAAGTGCAGCCCGACGCCGAACATCAGCAGAATGATGCCGATTTCGGCGAGCTGGTTAATGAGATGCGAATCAACGCGAAATCCGGCCGTATGCGGGCCGACAATGACACCTGCCAGAAGGTAGCCGACAAGCGGCGAGACTCGTAAACGATTGGCGAGAAGACCAAACAGGAATGCAAGACAGAGTCCCACGACGATTGTTGTCACCAATGGTGTATCCTGTATCATCTCCGGCTGGAATTCCCTCCCTGATCTTCAAGACGTGTTTCTTTAACAAGATTCCCGCTTAAAGACCATTTATGGTAAGCTTGTGACATATAATTGCGATTATTCGAGCTTACCCGCATTTATTGAAATGCCGGTGTGGACAGACTGTAGCACACCGGCTTCATGTTTTTTTCGTGTCTTTTTATTTTACTCTGCCTTTTTTTTTAATTTGCCTTGACTTGTGACCTTTGCGGCTTGTCTTCAATAAGATCACGCCCCTCATGGTGATGATGCCACCAATTGCCAAGGAATAGCAGAATTGGCGCAGCGATGAAAATTGAAGACGATGTGGCAATAACAACACCGACAACCATTGGAATAGCAAAATTATGCACAGCACTGCCACCCCAGATAGCCATTGGCAACATGGCAAGAACGGTTGTAGTCGAGGTAAAGATACAACGGATGAGCACCTGATTGATAGACATGTCCACCAATTGTCTTAGCGCCATCTTTTTGTAAAGCCGCATGTTTTCGCGCATACGGTCATAAACCACCACTTTATCGTTGACAGAATAGCCGACAATCGTGAGAAGTGCGGCAATTGCAGTCAAATTGAAATCAAGCTGGAATAGCGCAAAGAAGCCGACCATTTTTGTGGTGTCGAGAACAATAGTGACAATGGCACCGATAGCGAAGAACCATTCAAAACGCCACCAGATATAAAACATCATGGCAATTGCAGCAAGGACAACTGCGGTAAAACCGGCCGTTGCAAGTTCGCCCGACACTTTCGGCCCGACAACTTCGATCTGGTCAAAAGTGACATCCGGATAAATTGTTTTGACGGCTGTTTTCAATTTTTCAATGGCGGCTGTTTGCTGAGCTTCACCGCCATCCTGCTGCTGCACTCTGATGAGCACTGTGTTCTGGTTGGAAACATTCTGCAAGGCAATTTCACCAAGCCCCAATTGCCCCAAAGTTGAACGTAAAGTAGCAAGATCAGCCGGTGCTTGTGTGGTAATTGCCATCTGGCTGCCACCCATAAAATCAATACCGAAATTCAAGCCCGGCTTGAAGAACAGCACAACCGACGCAATCGACAGGAAAATGGAAACACCAATGCCGATGAAACGGGCATTCATGAAATGGAAATTGGTGTGCTGGGGAATGAACTTGAAAAATGAATGGATGTGCAAATTGGTAATTTTCCATTCACGCACAACCCACGACATGATGATGCGAACGATGGTGACGTCGGTAAACAAAGAAATAACAATGCCGAGAAGCATTGTAACCGCAAAACCGCGTATCTGACCGGTGCCGAACCACAACAGCAAAATTGTGGCGATAGCAGCCGTCACATTCGCGTCGATAATGGTTGAAAACGCATGTTTGAAGCCACGGTCAAGAGCGGCCATAGCCCCCATGCCTTTTTCGCTTTCTTCACGAATACGTTCATTGATAAGAATATTCGCGTCGACGGCAATGCCTATGCCCAGAATAATACCGGCAATTCCCGGAAGCGTAAGCGTTGCACCAATCAGGCTTAATGCCGCAAATGTCAGCACGGTATGGAGGGCGAGTGCAATATCGGCGATAATGCCCCAAAGTCCATAAAGCAGGAAGATGAAGAGTGCCACGAGGAAGAAACCGGCAATACCTGTATAAAGCCCCATTTTGATCGCATCGGCACCGAGATCAGGACCGACAGTGCGTTCTTCGATCACTGTCAAAGGAGCAGGCAATGCACCCGCACGCAATAACGCGGCGAGGGTGGATGCTTCTTTAGGCGTAAAATTGCCGGTAATTTGCCCGCTACCACCGGGAATGACACCTTGAATGGTCGGTGCAGTCAGAACTTTATTGTCGAGTACAATGGCAAAGGGCTTCCCGATATTCTGGCGGGTTATTTCGGCGAAAGCCTTTGCACCGATTGTGTTGAGCTTGAAAGAAATAAGCGATTTGCCGGGGATTTGAGGATCAAAACCGGCCGAAGCATCGGTTAACACACTACCATCAAGCGAGACTTGATCGTAAATCGGAAAACGCTGATTTTCGTCGGTATAACCGTGCAATATCGAAACGCCGACAGGCGGATTGTTCATATCGACATTGGTGGGAACAAGGTGGAATGTCATTTTTGCCGTGGTTCCAAGAAGATCACGCAATTGCTTCGGATCTTGTAAACCGGGCAGTTGAACCTCTATACGGTCGAGTCCGACTTTTTGGATACTCGGTTCGGCGACACCGACCTGATCGACACGTCGACGAATGATTTCAAGACTTTGGTCGACAGCATTGTTGACGCGGTATTTGATACCGGCTTCTGTTAGCGTGACGCGGATTGCGTCATTCTGCTCGCTTACATCAATGTCTGACGAAGATGCGCGGAAGGCTCCTGACGAAATCGGCGTTGCCAACTCTTTCAAGGTAGTCAGTGCGGTTTGGCGCTGTCCGGCATCCGGAATAACCGCTACGATCGAATCACCGATCATGCGCACACTTGTTGACTGGATCTGCTTTTCGCGAAGTTTGCCGCGGACATTATCAAGAGCGGTTCTTAACTGGTCACGTTTGAGCGACTTTGCATCGACTTCCAGAACAAGCGAAGAGCCACCTCTTAAATCAAGTCCCAGAACAACTTTTGTCTGGCGCATAAAAGATGGTAAATATTCCAATTGCTTTTCAGTAAGCAGATTGGGTAACGCAACCAGAACCCCCAGTAGAAGAATGACAAAATACAAAGTTGTTAGCCAGCGTGATGTTCGCATAAAATCCATCCAATAATTGGCACCTGAAAAATATGTTCTATATTACGAATTGGTGCAGATAAGAACCATCTTTTTGAGTCTTTTAACAATTAGGCTGATAACACGTATTATTTCTCATGAAAATTTTTATCTTTCACTTATTTGCCATCGTTGGTGAGTGCAATGTGCCATTTAGACTACAAGTCTATCAAATAGACTACAGAGATAACGAATTTTGACAAGAATGCGAGTTATCAAAACGGTCGATTTTTTATCCGAAAAACGATTTCATCAACAAGAGACCGGTTATTGCCAAAAATAATTGGCAAAGTTTCTTCTGGCGAGAACAAGTAATTTCAAACAGAGGCCGGAAATGTTGCGGATAATTGCCGAACCGGACGCGGACAACAACGCTAAAACCCCTCCCGTCGCGCGAAAGCGGTGCTGATAAAACATACCGCTTGTCTTTCATAAAACGTCCGGACAACGAATATTGCTTGTCGCGAAAATTGAAAATTTTGCATAGTGTTTGCATAGTGATTGAAATTCCCGCACGGTTTTAATGTTGCAAACGAAACGGCTTTCATTTGTCATAGTTTTGTATAAATCGTATAGGAAATAATAAACAATGGTTGAGTAGCTCGACACATATCTGCAAATTGCCTTTTTTGTGTCGAAACCTATATGCGCGATTCGTCAGTTTTCTAAAGAATGGGCAGTTCATTGAATTTTAAAGTTCTCATACGCAAGTTCTATTTTGTTTGTGCCGTGGCATTCTGGTTGCCTGTGCTGACGCTACCGGGCTTATCGGTTATTGGCGATGCTGCTGATGCGCAAACACCGGCAACGACAGATAATGTCGTTTTAAGTCCTGCAGACCTTGTCAAGCAACAACAAGCCGTGGTGAACGGTTATAAGGACCAGTTAAAGGAACTGTTGAAGAACTATGATGCAGGGCAGGATGACGATTCCGCATTGGCCGACATACGCAATAAGGCGCAGGATCTTACTGGAAAAATTGTCAACACTGCACTGCTCTTTCGTTCACCTTTAAACGATATCAATTTGCGTCTGGATCAGTTGGGCGAACCTCAGGACGGGGTGACAGAAGCAAAAACCGTTACGGATGAAAGAAACAACCTCCGCCAACTGAAAGTCAAAATCAATACATTGGTCGGACAGCTTGAGGATTGTTCGATTGATTCCAATCGTCTGACCGAACGGGCTATCGCCCAGTCGCGAGAGCTTTTTGCCAGAACATTGACCCATAGAGTGGAGTTTTCTTCACCGCTTGGAACGCAAATTGCGCAATCCGCCAAAGATGCGGGTGTCGACTTTTTCTCGCTCATCTTTTCATGGTGGCAATTTATTTATCAATTCAAACTGTTAGCACTATGTGTTAGCATTTTGATTCCGCTTTTTATTGCTTTTGTTCTCGCAATTTCCACACATAAATTGATCGGTCGAGTGAAACATCAAGCGACGAAAGAGGAAGAGGACACATCCTATTTAAAACGTTTGTCTTTTGCATTTGTCGCGATACTCGTCCCGACAATGATTTGCGCAATTTTTGTCATCCTCATTCTGATCTTTTTCCATTATCTTGGCATAAGTTGGCCCGATCTTGATCCGGTTTTCTATTCTGCAGCCGAAGTCGTCATGTTGGTGTTTTTCATCGCACGCATGTCGTTTGTCATTCTTTCCCCAAAGTTGCCCGAATTACGCCTGATGAATATCGCCCCCAAACCGGCGCGTTTGTTAATTATATTGTTGACATTATTGGCACTGGTTATGGCGCTCGATTATTTCATGAATGCTGTTTATCGGGCTGTTTCCGCGCCGCTTTCACTTGCTATTGCCAAGAGCTTTATTTCAGTTATCCTCGTTGGCATTATTATTCTGGCCATATCGTTTGTGCGGGCACGAACCAATCCCGATGATGACCTGAAAGTAACACACTGGCCGCTTTACATTCGCATTCCGCTTATCATTGTAGGGCTGATACCTATTTTGACTGCACTTGCCGGTTATGTGGGTATGGCGCGGTTTATTTCCCAACAAATTGTCGTTAGCGGTGCTTTCCTCGTTCTCATGTATCTGGGCATCCAGACCGCGCGTGCAACGGCGGAAGAAGGTGCGTTTGCAAAAACATTTATTGGACGCCGTCTCGTTCAACGTTTTAACATTGATGACAGCACAATGGATCAACTCGGTCTGGTTGCCGGTATCCTTCTCAACATCATTGTCATTGTCGTCTGCGTGCCGCCCATTATTATGCAATTGGGCTTTTCCGCTTCGGATATTTTTTCAGCCTTCGTCCATATCATGACCGGCTTCGAGATCGGAAACGTTTCCATTTCGCTCGTTGGCATTTCTATCGGCATCATTTTCTTCCTGATAAGCTGGTTTTTAATCCGCTGGTTTATCGGCTGGCTTGATGGAACGGTTCTCGCCCGCGGAAAAGTAGATTCGGGTGTAAGAAATTCCATTCGCACTGTTGTCGGTTATGGAGGTGTTGCACTTTCGGCTTTAATCGGCCTGTCGGCGGCGGGTTTCAACCTGAGCAGTCTGGCATTGATTGCCGGTGGTCTTTCACTTGGTATCGGCTTCGGACTTCAAAACATTGTCCAGAATTTTGTTTCAGGCCTTATCCTTCTGGCCGAACGCCCGTTCAAAGTCGGCGATTATGTCGAAACCGGTACAATTGTGGGAATTGTCAAACGTATCAGCGTTCGGGCGACAGAAGTTGAAACATTGAAGCGGCAAACCATAATCGTGCCGAATTCAAGTCTCATAAACAATAATGTCGGCAACTGGACACATCGCAATAAAATCGGTCGTGTTGATGTTACCTTTACTGTTCCTGCCATGTCGGATCCTGAACACATTGTTGAAGTATTGATGGATGTTGCCAATGCAACCGACGGAGTTTTGAAAAACCCCGGTCCATGGGTGAGCTTTTCAAGTTTCGATAGCAATAATTTCAACTTTACTTTGGCAATTTATGTGCCTGATATAACGTCGACAATCGGCGTTACAAACAAGGTTCGCTTTCAGGCCTATAAACGGTTTTCCGACGAGGGGATTACGTGATTATGAAAAAATATTTGCTTGCAATCATTGCTTTTGCCTCTTTCGCGTCGCATGAAGGTTTGGCGGCAACGATAAAAAATACAGATCAGAAAACACAATCTCTTGTGGTTGCCGAAGGAAGTTCGCGACGCGATGTTTCATTGAAAGCCGATCAGACAGTCGATATTTGTCCGAAAGGATGTTTTGTGACCTTTCCGAATGGTGACAGGTTTGCGATCAAGGCAACGGATACGATTGAAATCAACGGAAGCCGGGCAAGTTTCAAATAACCTGTTCGGAGTTTCAGGCTGATAGTTTTGTAAATAGCTGTCATACTGTTTCCACCGGCATAAGCGGCACTTTTCGCGAAATAAAATCGTGCAATAAAACCCGCAAAGCGATGTTGCGAACGATAGTGCCATAAAATTCAGGATAATGGTGCGGACGGCGGGACTTGAACCCGCATGATCTAAAGATCGAGGGATTTTAAGTCCCTAGCGTATACCAATTTCGCCACGTCCGCAGCACTTGCCCTTATAGGGAACGAATATTAAAAAGTGAAGCCAAAATTTTTATTAAAATCCGCTCATTCATGATAGCCACAACATTTTTCGTGCTAGCGCGATCATGCAATATTTTTTGTCTTCCGATCAAAAAAAGCATAAGACATGTTTATAATGTTTTATTCCTTTTACTAAAGGTGATCGCTCGCAATAAAACCTGATAAACAATAAATCCCGATAATATGTTTTATTAATAAAGGCGACAAATGACGGGGATGTTGAATTGCTCTTCTTTCCGTTGTCCGGCGTGATTAAAGCGCTTTTATGAATGCGAGCTTCTTTATCAAGGAACAGGAAAAATAAAGTCATACAAGACCACTATTCCGCAGTTATTCAGGCAAAGCCGCAAGCTGTCGGGAATAGCTATGCGGAATAATTGGGAAAAATAAAATGACGGGACAAATTCTCGTTCAATATTTTTATTGGAAACATATTTTTGGGGGAATGAAAGGGGAAGTTCATTCCAAAATGATTCCGCCTGACGGGAAAAGCACGAAAGATAGTTCAAAATAATAAACCGGTTATTTGATATAAGTTTTAACAATACAAGTTAAGATTAACGCAATTTCCATGACATTTCGGGAAACTTTGCTGATCTTGACCGGATTTTCCGAGTTTATCAGGAGCAAAGTTTACGCGTGTCGAGTTTTGAAAAAACACGTTATTTGGTACAAAATATCAAAACGGTTTTTCTTTAAAGGGGGGGCGGCTTGTTGAAAGTGTTAGAGCAAAGTTAAAATAGCTTGGGCTTTGCTCAGGCATAGAGAGCCATTAATCTGATAAATGCGATCATATGAATTGTGACTTGGAGCAAGCCGGTTTTATGAGCTTTTGACGGTAGGGAATAAAGCCATTCATGATCGCAGCCGCTCGTCACCGTTTATTTTCGACTTTGTTAACATGTCGCGGACATTTTTATCACGCCAATTTCAAACAGCGGGTTTCCGTTTTACGATAAACAATTTGTGTCTCCGGCCTATTGGACCGCGAATTTTTGTTGAATATAATTGTGTTTGTTCTAATCTGGCGCAATCGGCTTTTGGAGACAAATAAAGCCGGCTCGAATTATATGGAATAGAAAGCATTTTATATCATGAGTGAATTTGTTCAGGACGTGGCAAAAGCTGCGAAAGCTTTGCGCAGTCTTTTTGATGAGACCCCGCTTCAGCGGAACGAGTATCTAAGCCAAAAATATGATGCAGAAATTTACCTCAAGCGTGAGGATCTGACACCGGTTCGTTCCTATAAAATTCGTGGTGCTTTCAATTTCATTTCGCAAATGCTCGATAAGGTCGCACCGGAAGCAGCTTTTGTTTGCGCTTCTGCCGGCAATCACGCTCAAGGTTTGGCTTTTGCCTGCCACCATTTCAAACGCAAGGGTGTCATCTTTATGCCGGTGACAACCCCCCAACAGAAGATTGATAAAACGCGCACATTCGGTGGCGAATTTATTGAAATTCGCATGATTGGTGACACATTCGATCAATGTTATGCAGCCGCACGAGCATTTGTCGCAGAAGGGGGCGGGGTTATGGCACCGCCTTTTGATGATATGCGGATTGTAACCGGACAAGCGACAGTCATGTATGAAGCTGCTAAACAATGGCAAGAGCTTGTCGGTGATGAAAAGCCGGATCTGGTCATTATTCCGGTCGGTGGCGGCGGGCTTGCCAGTGGTATCAGCCATTTCATCCATGAAAGCGGTTGGACAAAAACCCATATCCGTTTTGCAGAACCGGAAGGAGCAGCGAGCCTCTATACCAGCCTCAAAGAAGGTAAACGTATCAAACTGGAAGATGTTGATACATTTGTCGATGGCGCGGCCGTTGCGCAGATCGGTGAACTGAACTTCAAGATGCTGAAGAAGTTTTCGCCTTATGATGTGTTGATCGTTCCGGAAAACCGTTTAAGTGCTACGATGATTGAAATGCTCAATGTAGAAGGCATTGTGCTTGAACCGGCTGGCGGTCTTTCAATTGATGCATTGAAGAGTATTTCTCCGCAGGATTTGAAGGGTAAAAAAATTCTGCTTATCGTTTCGGGTGGCAATTTCGATTTTGAACGTTTGCCGGAAGTGAAAGAACGCGCCTTACGCTATCAAGGATTGAAAAAATATTTTATTTTCCGTTTTCCGCAACGCCCTGGGGCATTGCGCGGTTTTCTTGACCAGTTGGGGCCGGATGATGATGTTGCGCGCTTTGAATATTTGAAAAAATCGGCGCGTAACTTCGGTTCTGTTCTCATTGCTATCGAAACCAAGCGGTTCGAGAACTTTGCTGTTCTTGAAACAAAGTTCAAAGAGCTTGGCTGGGCCTATCGTGATATTACCAATGACCGGGTGTTGTTTGATTATATCATCTAGTTGAAAGCGACAATTATATCGAATCTTGAAGGTTGTTTCTAATGAAGTTTGTTTCTTTACTGTTTCTTGGTTTTGCATTGTTTTTGTCAGGCACGGGAATGTCCGGTGCGGCAGAACCGAATTCTATCCAGAAAGCCGAACTTGATGGCCTTGTTGCGGAAATCAATAATGCAGCACAACGGAAAGATTTGAACTTCATTGCCAATAATATGCCTGAACGCCTTTTCAAGGAGATGGCGCTCAGGCTGAAGACCGATGAACAAACGCTCAAGCAGAATTTTGTCAAACAACTGGATAGCCAGTTTTCTAATCTTTCGGCTGGCGGCTATCGTCTTGACGGGGAAAAAATAGAATACCGGCAGACGGCAACCGGCATTCCTTATGCGCTCATACCAACGCATATCGAAACAAAAGATACTATTGCCGAATATCCTACATTGGCAATTCTTGATAACACCAAATGGCATCTCATCTATGGTGGTCAGAAGACGGTACAAAATCCGGTATTTCTGGAAATTTATCCGGACTATCAGGACGTAAACATTCCACAGGAAAAAATTACCCGTAAATAGGAATTTTTCGCGCCTATTTCAAAACGTTCAAGGCGGGCGTTCTTTTCGTGTCGTTCATAAGCCAACTTTTTAAAATCGCTAATCAATATTGCCAGAATCCGGTTCGCATTGCCGACAAATACACTCAAAGTGGCGGCAAAGGCGACCGCGTTTGAAGAGCAAAAAGCCTTTATACGCCTGCGGGCGAGCTGTATTTCCAGTTCTTCTGGCATTGGATGCGCTTCAAGGTCAGCTCGACCTTTATCGGATTGACTGACTGAAACGCGGTAAACGCTTTATAAATCGGGCCGATACCTGTTTGCGATAGGCAGCAAGCATAAATTGAACCCACTCCGTTTTCTGATAGGCAGTGAGCTGCTTATATGTATTTTTGTTCCCGTTGCTCAAGCCCTCGTAAGTCATGCAGGTCTATGCAGCTCTATGCAGCTCTATGCAGGTCTATGCAAGGCATACGGGCTTCACAGGTCGTACATGTCTTCACAAATTATACAGGGCATCATAAGGCGCGAAGAAAAATGGTTTAACATCACGGAAACCGGTTGCATTTCAGACGGTATTGAACGATAAGGTCGCTCGTGATGCTTGGGTTGGATTGCCAACTTTCTATTTAAGGGACTTTGTAGCATCATTCATCCCTGTTCGGGGTGTTCATTGGTCGCGCAAGTCGCTGCGAGGTTTATCCCCAAGCGTTTTGTCCTTGGTTTTGATTGTTCTGATTTTCCTGTTGCGCGGAAGTTTCGGATTTTACATAGCCTGCCTGTGAAAAGCTGGCAGGGAAAGATTTTATTTTGAAAACACAAAATTCAAATGCCTTCGAGGCATTGGGTGTATCGCCTGTTCTTGCCAAAAATTTGCTGAAAGCCGGTATGACCGAGCCGAAACCTATTCAGGAACAGGCCATTCCTTCCATGCTTGCCGATTGTGACCTGTTGGGCATTGCCCAGACCGGTTCTGGCAAGACACTGGCTTTCGGCTTGCCGATTTTGACGAAGATTCTTGCGTTGGGCGACAAACGCCGCCCGAAAACCGCTCGTGCGTTGATCTTGGCTCCCACGCGTGAACTTGCTGTACAGATTGAAGAAGCCATTCACATGGTCGCCAAAGGTACACATCTTTCCACCGCTCTCATTCTTGGCGGTGTATCGAGAAATTCCCAGATCAGGCGCATGGCACAAGGCGTTGATGTTCTTATTGCAACGCCCGGTCGGCTTATGGATCTGGTGCGTGAAAAATGTGTCGATCTGTCGAAGACGGATTATCTCGTTCTGGATGAAGCTGACCGTATGTTGGATATGGGCTTTATCAAGGATGTGCGTGAAATCGCCAAGCTTGTCGCGAAAGGTCGCCAAACGGCACTATTTTCTGCGACAATGCCGAAAGAGATTGAAAAACTGGCAGAGACGCTTCTTCATGACCCCGTCCATGTAGAAGTCGCCCGACAGGGGACAACCGCTGCGGAAATCAATCAGGTTCTTCATAACGTCAACCGGCGTGACAAGAAAGATGTTCTCAACAAACTTCTGACCAATCCGGCTTTAAGTTCGGTGATTGTGTTTACACGCACAAAGCACGGGGCAGATGCTGTGACAAGAAACCTTGCAAAAACCGGTTATTCTGTTGCTGCAATTCACGGAAACAAATCGCAAAATGCACGTCAAAAAGCATTAAAAGGTTTTCGTGATGGTACAGTGCGGGTACTTGTCGCGACCGATATTGCCGCGCGGGGCATTGATGTGCCCGGTATCAGCCATGTTATCAATTACGAACTGCCGGATGAAGCGGAAAGCTATGTACACAGAATTGGCCGAACCGGTCGTAACGGTGCTCATGGCGAAGCAATTACGCTTTACGATGAAGCGATCGAGAGTGCACGGCTGAAAGCGGTGGAACGTGTCATTCGTATGAAATTGCCGCGTGAAGATGTGCCGCCTCAATTCGGGCCTTTACCGGAAAAACCGCACAACGACCATGGGCATAATGAACAGAACAGGGCTGATAATGCTGCCGACGGGCGTCGCGAAAACAACCGGACCCATCGGCGCAAGCGTGTTTTGCGGAAAACTGCCGACGAGACGCGTATGTTCGCAAATGATTTCGATAACGGGGCTGGCGATAAGGAAGCAACAAGCAGAGAAGAGAACCACAAATCCTTTAAAAAAAGCCGTAAAAATTTCGGCAGCAGGAATAGTGCCAAGCGCAATCGCGACTTTGATGGCGCAAAAACCGGATCGGAAAAGTCGGATACGCGAAATAACAAACCGGCAAGCCCGAAAAGGAAAAAAACAGCCAGCCGTAAAAAGCCGGTGAGACTGAGAAAATCGGTAAGACGTGCAGCATGAGTTTGTCACGCAACTGTTGCCAAAACAGCCGCGCAAAAAGCTGATATTCTTAGCGTTTTAATCTGTTCAAAATGAAGCCCGAAGGCAAATTATAGCCTTTCGGGCTTTTTCATTTTCCTGAAAAAGTGGAAAAATAAAAGAATAAATGGATTCGATTGGCCGAACGGAACAGAGTTTCCTTGTCAGCAATATAGGGGAACACGTTTTAATGAATGGAAAAAACGGCCTGTCGGTTTTCGCGACATATAAAAATTAAAAAAAGCTATTTTTAAAACATTGAATTTCGGGAGATAGAACTTGCATAGGAGAAGGAGTCCGCTACTATATTCAGGAGTTTTTGAAAATATCGCTTCATGCGATGATCGTTTTTTAATATCAGGGAAGATCGAATTTTATTATGACTGACCATAGTGAATTTATTGTTTCGGACGATTGGTTGAAAGCGCGCCTCGGCGAACCGAACCTCTCGGTTCTGGATGCATCATGGTACTTGCCTGCCGCCAAGCGTAACGCACGCGAAGAATACGAGAAGTCGCATATACCGGGAGCCGTATTTTTCGATCATGATAAAGTCTGTGACGAAACATCGGGTCTTCCCCACACGCTACCAAGTCCGCAGAATTTTGCAGGCTTCGCTAGTGCGATGGGCGTCAATGCCGATGACATCATTGTCGTCTATGATAGTATCGGCTTTTTCTCGGCACCGCGGGCATGGTGGATGTTTCGGGTTATGGGGGCAAAAAATGTCTATGTCCTTGACGGTGGCTTCAGCAAATGGAAAGAAAAGCACTATCCTGTCACAAGTGAACCCACACAGGTCAAGAAAACCGTTTTCAAAGTTGATTTTGACGCGAATAAAGTTGTGCTCATTGACGAGATGCGCCAGCTTGTTGACGGTAAAACTTCCCAGATCGCCGACGCACGCAATCATAAAAGATTTTTGGGCGAAGAAGCCGAACCACGGCCGGGAATGCGTTCCGGTCATATGCCGGGTGCTCACAACATTCCTTTTTCGACATTATCCGAAGATGGCAATTTCAAAGACTTGAGCAAGGTTAAAACAATTTTCAAGGATGCAGGCATTAACGTTGCCGCACCGGTTGTGACAACATGTGGTTCCGGTGTAACAGCAGCGGTATTGGCGTTGGCTCTTGAGTCATTAGGCAATCATAATGTAAGGCTTTACGATGGGTCATGGAGTGAATGGGGGTCTAAAAAAGATACGCCGGTTGTTACAGGCAATGATGGGGATAAATAATATGCCACATTTTCTCAATGCGCGCGTCACACATCTGGAAATGCACGAGCGACCGAACATAACCGTGCCGTCGCCGCTCAATATGCAAATTGCAATCATGCGTGCCTATCATATGCCGGTTCATTTCTATCGTTATCTTTATGAACAAATTGGCAAGGCGCATCACTGGAATGTACGCCGCAAGATGACCGATGATGCGTTACGCGACCTTATACAGTCTGAAAATACAGTTATACATATTCTTTATGTTGATGGTTGTCCGGCAGGATTTGCAGAAACAAATCTGAAAGAATTGCCGAAATCCGCCGAAATTGTCTATTTCGGCCTTGTTCCGGATTATCAGGGTAGGGGGTTATCCTATTTCTTTTTCAATGAAATTTTGCATTCTGTGTGGGAAAAAAATCCTGACAAGGTGATTATACAAACCAATACATTGGATAGCCCGCGAGCCTTGCAGCTTTATCAAAAATGCGGCTTTTCGCCGGTGAGCTATAATGATGTTATGATCGAACGTTGGGACTGAGTATCCGGTTAGATACGCCCGACTGTTATCACTCGGCTACAGCCCTCTATGGTGATGCCGACAACAAAACGGATTCATCCTGTTACTGTAATTCTACACCAGACGGTTTATTTCGCGATTTGCGGCCTGGAAACGAGCTTATAAAGGTTAACTGGTCGAATGATTACAGTAAGAGCGTGGATTCTTGTCCAAAATATTGATTTTTGAATTATGTTTCATCAATTCCACGCTTTTTCTGCAATGGCTTCTTCTTACAGAGGCGAGAATCCTACTTCCCTTACGTAACACTGCATTCCAGAACTTATAACCACGGTTTTCTGAAACTCATAATCTCTGTTTTCCAAAACCGGCAGCGGTGGCAGAACTAGTGCAAACTTCCGACACCAAGCAATTGTTCGATAACATCATGTTGACCGGATAATTCAACAGGTGTGCCGGACCAGGCAATTCTTCCCCGTTCAAGAATGATTGCATGTTCGGCAAACTCTAATGCCGGTTCGATGCGTTGTTCGACGAGTAGCACTGTCATGTCATGGGTTTTTCCCATTTGTGCAAAAGCGTGCATCAATTCTTCGCAGATGACGGGAGCCAAACCTTCCAACGGTTCGTCAAGGAGAAGAACTTTCGGCTGCCCCAGCATAGTGCGGGCGGTTGAAAGCATTTGTTGCTCTCCTCCGGAGAGTTGCCCGCCGAGGTTTTTTCGCCTTTCTTTCAACCGCGGAAACATGGCGTAAGCTTCCTCGATTGCCGATACAGGACGTTTTTTCAAACCGGTCATGAGATTTTCTTCAACGGTCAGAGTTGGAAAAATATCACGCGTTTGTGGAACATATCCAAGACCCGCCATGGCTCTTTCCGAGGTCGAAAAGCGCGTCACATCGGTGTCGCCCAACATGATGCGCCCGCCCAGATAGCGTGTGAGGCCCGCGATTGAGGCAAATAACGTTGTTTTCCCCACGCCATTTCTTCCCAAAATGGCAAGACGGGAGCCTTTGTCTACCGTAAAGCTGACGTTTTCTATGACTTTCGTTGGCCCGTAACCGGCTTCAAGCTGCTCTATTTTCAAAGACAATGCCGTCATTGCGCATAACTCCCCAAATAGGCAACGCGCACACGCGCATTGTTGACAACATCTTCCGGTGAACCGTCAAATATCACTGCACCTGCGGCAAGGACTATGACGCGGCTTGCAAATCTGAACACAAGATCCATGTCATGCTCGATCATGAGAACAGAAAGATCTTCCGGTAAACTGGCAAGAGCATCTTCAATGCGTCCGGTTTCACTTTGCGGTACACCGGCGGCCGGTTCATCCAATAGTAAAACTTTGGGGCGCAAAGCCAAAGCCAAAGCGATTTCAAGCAAGCGTTGTTGCCCATAGGCCAGATTGGCAACCTTTATCCTTGCGAGCGTTTGCAAGCCGAGCGTGGAAAGGATTTCATAGATTTCGTCCATAATATGGGACATGCGACGATAATTGCCAAATATATAGCGGGCTTTTCCTTCCACTTGTAATAATGCAAGCGCAATATGTTCTTCCGGAGTCATATCGCGGAACAAGCGGGTAATCTGGAAACTTCGCACCAGTCCTTTCCGTACGCGTGAAATTGCGTTTACAGACGTGATATTTTCGTTATCGAGAAAAACGCCGCCACTGTCAGGTCTGAGGTGACCGGTTACCAGATTGACGAAAGTTGTTTTGCCTGCACCATTGGGGCCAATCAATGCAACGCGATCGCCTTTATCCAACCCCATTGAAACATTGTCCGTTACTGTCAAACCGCCAAAACTCTTTTTCAGGTTCGAGACCTCGAAAATCTTGCTCATTTTTCACTTCCCCTTATGCGGTTGAGCCATCGGGTGAAAAGTCCGAAAAGGCCTTTTGGTGCAAAAAGGACAACAACAATCAACAATATTCCGACAATCGACATCCAGTAAAACGGATTGATAGCGGAGATAATATTTTCAAACCAGAGGTAAGCAGCCGAACCTATGAGCGCACCATAGAGTGTTCCGGTTCCTCCGATAACAAGCATAACCAATGCTTCTGCCGACATTGTAAAGCTCAGACTGTCCAAACCGACCACCTCGGTGGAAATTGCGTTTAACGCTCCGCCAATACCGGCAACGGCACCGGAGATGATAAACATAACCATTTCATTCGACCGGACAGACGCTCCCATTGCTTCGATGCGGACAGGGTCCTCTTTGATTCCGCGACACAACATGCCGAAAGGCGACCGCACAATGAGGTTAAGCAAAACGAGAACCACGACCAGCAAAGTGGCGGCATAGAAGAATGCTGTCACGCCCCACAAATCGAACTCGAACATGCCAAAGAGCGGGCTTACCGTAATCCCCGAAAGGCCATCACTGCCACCGGTCCATGACGATACTTTGTTGGCAAATTCGTGAAATAGGTGAACCACGGCAATAGAGAGAACCAATTGCGCCAGACCTTTCGCCCGAAGGATAATCATTGCAGAAAAAAATCCTGCTAGGGCACCTGCAAAGAGTCCTATAATTGTCATTAAAATCGGATCTGTTATGGAAAAGCGCACCGAAGCGATGCCGGCAGCATATGCACCGGCACCAAAAAGTGCGGCGTGGCCAAGTGTGGCTATTCCACAATAACCGGTTACCAGATCCAATGACAGGACGAGTAAAGCAATAGAGATAATCCGCGTGAAAAGTGCAAGATTATCGGGAAAGAAGAAATAAACCGCAGCGGTAACTAGCGCAATAACACCAATAGCCGATAGTATAGAACGGTCGCGGTTCGGGGCTGCTTGTAATATGGTTATATTCGACATTTATTTCATCCTGCCGGCTAGTCCGCGAGGAAACAGTGTAACAATGAAAATAACAGCAAAATAAAAGAAAAATTCACCGAATTCCGGCGCGATATATCGTCCGGTTGTGTCAATGACACCGAGTAACAGGCTGGAAAAAAGTGCGCCGGGAATGGAACCGGCACCGCCGATGGAAACAACCACCAGAAATACAACCATATAACGCATCGCATAATAGGGGTCGAGCGGAAGGAGCTCGGAGCCGATGATTCCACCCATTGCAGCAAGGCCGATAGCAATGGCGAAGCTTACCGCATAAATGATTTGCGTTCTTATTCCCAGAACTTGAGCCATATTGGCGTTATCGACAGCAGCGCGTAATTTTATTCCGAAATTGGTTTTTTCGATGAGAAACCATAAGCCTGCCGCAACAACCATGCCGGTGACGATGAGAAACAGACGTTGTTTCGGCAATGCACGAAAACCGATGTCGACAGCTCCGGTTAGAAAATCGGGTAAGGGGATGGTCTTCAACGTCGGACCTGCGACATAATTTGTCACCCCGATGACAAGAAAGGTGATGCCGATTGTCATTAACACCTGTGTGAGTTCCGGCGCGCCATAAATTTTGCGATAGAGAAACCGTTCGGCGGGAATGGCAATAAGAATTGTCAGAACAATTGCAAGGATCATTGCAACAAAGTAATGCAGCCTCAGTTCGGTAACGCCGTAAGAGGCTAGGTATCCCCCGATCATGGCAAAAGCACCATGCGCGAGATTAACCACGCGCATGAGTCCGAGCGTGACAGAAAGCCCGATGGAAATAATAAAAAGAACTGTTCCATAGGCAAAAGCGTCAATCGCTATGCTCGCTAAAGTTTCCATAAGTTCCTCCCGCAAAAACGCGTTTAATCGGCGTTTTTCAAGCCCGGATCACCTTGATGTTCAAAGGTGCGGATTTCTTTATTATAATAGGTTCCGTCTTCTGCTTTCGTCACTTCACGTAAATAGATGTTTTGTGTGATGTGGCGGGTTTTCGGGTCGATAGTCACCGGACCGCGGGGGCTCATCCAACTCATTCCTTTGACTGCTTCAACAGCTTTTTCCGCGTCTTTCTTGCCATTGGTCGCTTCAATCATTTTGTAAATGACATGTATCGCGTCATAAGCACCGACAGCTGTGAAATTCAGCTCTTCCGGTTTGCCGATCGCTTTTCTGGCGTGTTCGACAAAGGTCCGGTTTTCAGCAGAGTCATGTGATGTCGTGTAATGGAACGTTGTGAGTGTACCAACCGCGTTTTCTCCTAAAGCCGGTAAATCGGCATCCTGCACGAGATCGCCCGGAGCAAAAAACCGGATATTGGCCGCCTTTACGCCATTATCGACATATGACTTCATAAAACTCAAAGTTGTCGGGCCTGCCGGTAAAAACGTAAAAACGCCTTCTGCTCCTGAATCTTTTATGCGTTGCATAACCGGACTGAAGTCATTGGTTGTCAGAGGGACACGAAGCGACTGAACGATTTTTCCACCGGCTTTTTCGTAGGCTTCTTTAAATGCGGTTTCAGCGTCGATACCGGGACCATAATCGGCAACCACTGTTGTTATTTTCTTCACCCCTTTGTCAAAGGCAACCTGTCCCAAGGGATATGAGACCTGCCATTGGGTAAAAGAAGTGCGCACAATATAGGGACTTTGTGTCA
Source organism: Bartonella sp. P0282 (assembly GCF_048452985.1). Taxonomy (NCBI): domain Bacteria; kingdom Pseudomonadati; phylum Pseudomonadota; class Alphaproteobacteria; order Hyphomicrobiales; family Bartonellaceae; genus Bartonella; species Bartonella sp. P0282. The sequence continues at coordinate 717,195 of NZ_WTFO01000002.1, read as the reverse complement.
TAATCGTCGAGGTGGCGGCGTTCATGATGACCAAAGGCACATTGCCCTGTTTCAATAAGGGTGTCACTGCCATAGCATTGGGTGTGAAGAAAAAGCCGCCAATATATTGGACTTTTTCTTTAACAATCAATTCCTGCGCCAGAGACTTCGATTGAGCGGGGTCGGTGAGCGGTAAATCGCGATAGACAAACTGGATTTCGTGGTCACCAATTTTGGAACCATGGTCGGCAACATAAGTATCAATTCCGGCTTTAAAATTTTTCCCCTGCAAAGCATAAGGGCCGGAAAAGGGGCCGATAATCCCGACTTTGATCGTATCGGCCGCCGCGCCGGATAATAAAAATCCGAAAAGAATGAGAAATGTGGCAATAAGTTTATTCATAATACCTCCCGAAATTATGATTCACCCGTTGATTTGCAGATTTTTAAAATGCCAGACCGGTATAGTTTTCGGCAAATACTTTTTGAGCCGATTGCGAAGAAACAAGATAATCGTATTCCGTACGCTGCATACGCTGGTCGAATGCACTATAATCGGGAAAGCGATGTAACATCATTGTTGTCGCCCAGGAAAAACGTTCGGCTTTCCAGATACGAGCCAAGGCTTTTTGTGAATAGTGATCGATTCCGGCAGTCGATTTTTCGGTATAAAATTCAATCAATGCATGGGAAAGATAACGCACATCGCTTGCTGCAAGGTTAAGCCCTTTGGCGCCTGTTGGCGGCACAATGTGGCCGGCATCACCAGCAAGAAACAGACGATCGAAGCGTAGAGGTTCGGCTACAAACGAGCGCAGCGGTGCGATGCTTTTTTCAAGACTGGGCCCTGTTTTCAATTTATCGGAGAGCGATTGGGGAATGCGGCGACGCAATTCGTCATAAAAGGCTTCATCTGTCCAATCTTCGACATGATCTGTCAGGGGAACCTGAATATAATAACGGCTTCTTGTCAACGAACGTTGCGAGCATAATGCGAAACCGCGCGGTGAATTCGAGTAGATAAGCTCGTCGTAAACCGGCGGTTGGTCGACCATAAGTCCCAACCAGCCGAAGGGGTAAACGCGCTCGTATTCTTTAACATATTGAGATACAGTACGCCGGCTTACGCCATGGAAACCGTCGCAACCGGCAATAAAATCACATTCGATAACGTGCTTCTTTCCACCTTTATGATAGCTGACGACAGCCTTATTGCCCTGATATTGGTCGATCGTGACATCTTCCGCTTCATAGACGCTGGGTGCGCCCGATTCTTTGCGTTTGTCCATAAGATCGCGGGTTACTTCGGTTTGCCCGTAAACCATGACCGAGCTTGAGACCAGCGATTTGAAATCTATTCTGTGGCTATGCCCGTCAAAGGCCAGCATAACCCCGTGATGGACAAGCCCTTCGCTTTCCATGCGCTTTCCTGCACCGGCTTCGTTGATGAGCTCGCGGGCACCATTTTCGAGTATACCGGCACGAATGCGGCCAAGAACATATTCGGGAGTTTTGCGTTCCAGAATAATCGTTTCAATCCCCTGATTGTGCAGAAGTTGTCCTAACAACAAACCTGCGGGGCCTGAACCGATGATTACGACTTGTGTTTTTTCCACCATTTTTCTCCTCCATTTTATGACTGGATCGTCATCTTCATAAAAAATATCAATGCACAATAAGAACAGCAGGGGGCGGCCAGAGGGTTAGCCGACAATCTCCGCTGCTATTTCTTTATTCCTCTGCGCGATTCTTCGGCGCGCCGTATAAATACCCGTTCGTTTACTCGACTGATCGTAAGCAGTCGTTTTCCCGCAATCTCCGCGCGATAGCGGCTATTAGGTTCTGACCTCCTGAAATGACATTGTTTCCAATAGCTTCCCCGTCTCTAACAAGGCTCCCCCCGATGTCACCGCCATTTGCGGTAAAACCAGCCATTCCAAGCTCCAGGCAGCGCCGGATCTTTCATTTTCATGGATGAGCGATTGTGCAATTGTGCCGAGAAGTCCGGCTTGCAGCCGCGCGATAGACACGAGAATTTCTGCCTTAACAGGATTGTTTTTATGAGGCATTGCAGAAGATGTTCCGCTTTTTGCGAGCGCGATTGCGTGAACTTCGTTTTGCGCCATTAAAACAATATCCTGCCCGATTTTTCCGAGTGTTCCGGCAATCAGACAGAATGTTTCGGCAATGTCGATAATCCGGCTACGGTCCGTCTGCCAGCTATTTCCATAATCGAGATCAAGCCTTTCAGCCATCAGGCGAACAATATCCCGACTTTTCGTGCCGAAATCGGAATTGTTGCCGATTGCTCCGCCGGTTTGAACAGTAAAAAAAGTCGATTGCGTGTGGGAGAGCCTCGATTGATTGGCTAAAAGTGCATTCATCCAGGTGGAAAGCTTGTCGGAAACGGTCATCGGACGGGCAATTTGCATGCGTGTATGTGCAATATAAGGTTGCTTTCCATAGCGCTTTGCCAAATCTTCAACTTGCTCAAGAACTACGCTTAAAGATTGTTCCAATCTTTTAAACACACGTTTTAACCTCAGCATAAGTGCCGTATCGACAATATCCTGACTTGTTGAACCTTTGTGGATTGACGTATCAAATGGCGCTCCCGCTTTTTGGCGAAGTTGTTTGACGAGTTCGGGAACGGGAACACCATCACGTTGCATCGCCTGTTTTATGGCCGCCACATCGGGCTTGAAACCGGCATAGAGTTTTTCAAGATAGGTTCCATGTGCTTCGGGAATAAATCCGGTTTCTTTCTGGGCAAATGCCAAAGCCGCTTCGACATCGATCATAGACTGCAATTCGGCGTCGATCGAAAACAGCTTTGAAATTTCGGGGTCTTCAACCAGACAATCAATCAGTTTTTCCAAAATTGCACACTCCGGATGGCTTCAAAAATTTGTAACTTTTTAGCAAAGCCCTTATGTATTCATTTTACGTCCATTTTTGCCAATGAACCGATGTGCCAGATATTATTCGGCTTAAACATTTCCGAACATCGAATTTGTTGCCTATAAGGCAGGTTCATTTTGATCTGTTCCGGTTTTTGACCGGTTGGTTTGCGGCATATTGGTATGAGATCGTAATTTCAGAAATAGTTGACGCCAATGGAACGTTTTTCATTCCATTGGCGGCCATGCTTTTCCAGCTTAAATATCCAGAAAGACAGTTTCATTTTCACCTTGAACGATAACATTGAAGGTGAAGACTGTGACATTATCGCGTTCGGACTTTTTCGCGATCAACGTATTGCGACGCTTTTCAGAATCAATCCGGTTGAGGAGCGGATCCTGTTTGTTCAACTCCTCCATATCGGAAAAATACGCCCGCGTATGAAGGCCGATATTGATACCCCGTGCACCAACCCAGACCGTTATATGGGGAGCCTGTTTGCGTCCATCGGGGTAGGGGGTAACACCCGGCCGAATTGTTTCAAACCGGAAAAAGGCTTTATCGGCCGATGCCGGCTGTCGTCCCCATCCGGTGAAAGTCGGGTCGGCTTTGCCTCGCGTCTCGTTGACAGAATTGTAAAGCCCGTTGGCATCGGCCTGCCAGATTTCGACCAAAGCATCTTTAATCGGCTCGCCACCGCCGTCGAAAACCTGTCCTTCGAGAATGATACGCTCGCCTTTTGTTTCATCTGTCAACATTGTCGAACCGAGATCATGGGGATAGACACCATGAATGCCGACATAATTGGGTGTTGCACCGATATGGATGTAGGGGCCAACGGTTTGCGAAGGAGATTCTTTAAGATAATGAAGTTCCTGAACCATATTAATTGCCCTCCATACGATTTTCAAACATTGTCGAACGACGCCCGCGAAGCACAATGTCGAACTTATAAGCCAAAGCATCCATCGGTATTGTTGCATTGCGATCGAGTTTGGCGATCAGCCGGCCGATTGCTTCCGGATCGGGAATCGTTTTGACAATCGGGCACTGCCAGATCATCGGATCACCTTCAAAATACATTTGGGTAATCAAACGCTGGGCAAATGCATGACCGAATAACGAAAAATGGATATGAGCAGGACGCCAATCATTCACACCGTTTGGCCACGGATAGGCACCCGGCTTGATCGTGCGGAACATGTAAAAGCCGTTTTCATCGGTAATTGTGCGTCCGCATCCACCAAAATTCGGGTCAATTTCGGCAAGATAGGTTTCTTTTTTGTGCCTGTAACGGCCGCCGGCATTGGCTTGCCAGAATTCAAGTAAAGTACCGGGAACCCCGTTGCCATTTTCATCAAGAACACGCCCGTAAACCACAATGCGCTGGCCAATCGGCGAGCCTGTCTTGGCATAATTGCGGATAAGATCATTATCCAGTTCACCAAGTATATCGTGGCCAAAAACCGGACCGGTCATTTCCGAGATTGTTGGCCCCAAAGAAAGCAACGCATTGCGCGGTGACCGTAAAACACTGGTTTTGTATTGAGGTGTATATGCCGGTGGATGCCAATTTCTATCGCGTTGGATAAAACGTCCATTCATTTTTTCCTCCTCCTGTCATTTCAACTATTTCTGAACACCAAGTTTCTGTAATTCCCTCTTGGCAATCTTGATTGCGCTATTGGCACTGGGAACGCCGGCATAAACCGCTACATGCATTAACGCTTCGAGGATGTCCTGAGCGGTTGCACCGGTGTTTTGCGTGGCATTGACATGCATGGCAAATTCTTCCTCGTGGCCCAATGCTGCCAATAAAGCCAATGTCACAATCGAACGTTCCCGTTTGCTGAAGTGTGGGCGGGACCATAAACTGCCCCATGCGCCCTCGGTTATGAATGTCTGAAAATCGGTATCAAACGGCGTTGTATTGGCTACAGCCCTGTCAACATAGGAATCCCCAAGCACCTGTCGGCGCGTAAGCATACCTTTTTCATAACGCTCGTTTTTTCCATTTTCAGCCATGCAATTTCTCCGAAATAAAACTTCTCAATGCCTTTATTGTAAGCTCCGGCTGCTCTATACATGGCAGATGTCCGCAAGCAGCAATGGTTTGATAATCGGCATTGGCAATGAGATCAGCCGTCTGTTTGACCAATTGCGGTGGTGTCGACAGGTCGTTTTCTCCGACGATGGCCAATGTTGGCACCTTCAGTTGAGCGGTCTGTGATGTGAGATCACTATCACGCAATGCAAAACAGGTGGCGCAGTAGGCTTTGGAACTGGTCCGTTCCAGCATATTGCGGTAACATGCATAAGCATCAGGTCTCTTCTGCTTGAAATCATGTGTTAGCCAGCGCGTCATGATATTTTTGCCGACAGCAGGAATTCCCCGTTCACGAATAATGGCTATCCGCTCGTTCCATGATTTGTCATCGCCAATTTTTGCAGCCGTGTCCATCAATACAAGTCCGGCAACTTTTTCCGGATGATGATAAGCAAAATTTTGTGCGATAAGCCCTCCGACAGATAGTCCCACAAGTATAATGTCGTCTTTCCATGAAACGGCATCGAGCAGTCGAGACAAATCCTCGGTCAAAAGATCAATCGAATAGGCTTCCTCTTCACCACCGGAAAGCCCATGTCCGCGCTTGTCATAACAAAGACACCGGTAATCCCTTGAAAGATCGCTAACAACATCATCCCAAATGCGCAGATCTGTGCCCAGAGAATTGATAAAGACGATGTGTCGATTTTTGTCAGCCCCCCTTATGGAATAATTTACCGCTATATTATTTGCCAAACAAAATTTCATATCATCCTCTCCTATGGTTACTCTAAAAGAATTGACAGTTTATGTAAAATGATAAATTATGCTTCTACTATAACTAATAGGTTATATAAATGATAGCTTTCCAACAAATCAGACTTCGTCACTTAAAGACATTCCAGGAAGTTGCGAGGCAGAAAAGCATAAATGCTGCTGCTGACGTATTGGCGATTACGCAACCCGGCGTTTCTAAAACCATTCGGGAATTGGAAACCATTCTTAACACCCAATTGTTCGACCGTAGTCATAGAACACTCCGTCTGACACCGGTTGGCAAGCGCTTTTTGACGCATATAGAAAATTCTATGTTGGCATTGCGTTTGGGCGTGGAAGAGATTGAAGAGACACACTCGCCGGAAGCAAAGCCGCTTCATATCGGCGCATTGCCGACTGTATCTGCGCGTCTGTTACCAAAAGCGATCCAACGTTATATTGCCCGTAAAATAGGCGGTAGACCCGTTATCGTAACAGGGCCGAATAATTATTTGATTAATCAGTTACGCGAAGGACGGGTTGATATTGTCATAGGCCGCATGGGCGAACCGTCAGAAATGATCGGATTGCATTTCGAGCATCTTTATTCGGAAAAAATCTGTTTTGCAGTACGTCCCGAACATCCGCTTCTGAAGAGAGCCAATTTCGATATTGCAGCGATGGGGCAATTCGATTTCATTCTGCCAACCCAACAATCGATTATTCGTCCGGCAGTAGAAAAACTATTGCTGATTTCCGATATGCCTCGTCTCAATATTGTTGCAGAAACTGTCTCGACTGCTTTTGGTCGCTCTTACACGCGTTCGAGCGATACAATATGGGTAATTTCGGAAGGGGTAGTTCTCGAAGATATTCGTGCAGGCTCTTTGGTGGCTTTGCCGGTTGATACATCGGAAACTTTGGGGCCGGTGGGAATGACAATGCGAACGGAAAGCAAGGTTTCACCGGCTCTTGAATTTGTGATGAATGATATTCGTAGGGAAGCGAACAATTTTCATCCTTGATGGACGTTCAAGAAAAAGCTTTAACTATCTGTTTGTAAACTGTTTTTCGTTTACAAAGAAAAGAATGGAAAGCTATGCCGAATGCCTTTCACGACGGGATTTGGTAAATCCGGATAATATTGATTATGATTATTGAAAGAGACCTATGCGGCGGTATTGAAGCGGCGCATTGGCATGGCTTGCTTGCTCTCCCAACTGTTTGATTTTCTGGTGAAATGGTGACTTGATGCAAGCCGGATCCGTGGCCGATGCATCTCCAACCAGTGCCAAAGCCTGACAACGACAGCCACCAAAATCTATATCGCGCCTTTTGCAGGAACGGCATGGCTCAGGCATCCAGTCAAAGCCACGAAATGCATTGAATGCACTCGAATTGTGCCAGATTTCGGAAAGCGTTTTTTCACCGAACTTGTCAAAATGTAATGTTTTAATGGTTCTTGCAGCGTGACAGGGTAGAACTGTGCCGTCGGGAATGACGACAAAAGCATCGCGTGCCCATCCGCCCATACATGGTTTCGGGTAATCGGCAAAATAATCGGGAATGACATAGTCGATATTGATGATACCCCGTAGCTTTTCGCGATATTTTTCGACCTTTTCCATCTGTTTTTCAAAGTCTTCACGCTTGGGCATCAAAGCGTTGCGATTGAGTAATGCCCAGCCGGAATATTGAACATTGGCGATTTCAATGCGTTCGGCATCAAGCTCAAGGGCAAGCTCGAAATAGGCGTCAAGCTCGTCAATATTATACCGATGGATCGGTGCATTCAAAGTGAGTGGAAGCCCCAGTTTACGGACAAGTTTTGCCGTTGCAATTTTCTTCTCGAACGCGCCTTTATAGTGTCCTATCAATTCCGTTGTTTGCGGAGTTGTCCCCTGCAATGACAATTGAACGTGATCGAGGCCTGCCTCTTTCAAAGCTTCCAATGTTCTTTCGGGCAAGGCAACACCGGCGGTAATCAGGTTGGAATAGATTGCACTGTCGTGAACGGCTGCAACAATTTCTACAAGATCTTTACGCAATGTCGGTTCGCCACCGGAAAGATGTGCTTGTAACACGCCAAGTTTTGCCGCTTCTTTAAAAAGCTTTTCCCAAAAGTTTTTATCCTGTTCCTGATCGGCTTTCATGAGTTCCAGAGGATTGGAACAATAGGGGCATTGAAGCGGACATCTATAAGTGAGTTCCGCCAGCATACTGATGGGAGGAAAAATTTCTGCAGTCATATTTTCACGACAAGTTGGTCGGCCCAATCTTGTAAAAAGGAGTAAACATCGTCAATGATTTCGTGAACCGGAGCGTCATAGGTTTCGGATAAAGAAAGAGCAATTTCGCGTGCAGTTCTCTTTCCGTCACAAAGCCGCAATATATCAAGTCCTATATCATTCGGCCAAAATACTTTTTCCGGTGAAAGCAGCGCATAAGCCTTTCTCACCGGCTCATATTGGATTCTCACGTGATGGAACAATTCGGGGCGACTTTCGTCACCCAGAATTTTTCTTTGTTTTGTCAATCTGTCCGTCATCATTCGTTCGAGGTTCCGCGGAATGCACCGGGCGGAATGCGACCGGCTTCCCCGTAAGCGTAATCCAACGCATCCAGCATTGACCAGAGAACGCCGGTTTTGAATATCAATGCATCTATGACAGCTTGTTGTTTTTCCGGCGTATTTGCATGTTCACGGACATAGGCCAATGAAAAACTTGAATCTTTCGGCGCCTGCGTCAATCGCGGCTTGAAATAGGCCAATGTTTCTTCGCTCACATAAGGATATTTTGCCAAAATACCCGGAACGCGTTCGGCAATGATTGTCGGTGAAAACAATTCCGTCAATGAAGAGGCAACACCTTCAAGAAGCGGTCTCTGGCGACAGAAATTGACATAGGCTTCAACGGCGAAACGCGTTGACCAAAGGGCCTGTCTTTCGCTTTTGACAACTTCTTCATCAAGCCCCAGACCGGTTGCGAGTTTTAACCAGCGCGCAACACCGCCATCCAACCCGTTTGTGCCATCATGATCGGTAATCCGGCGACGCCATTCGGCGCGAAAAACCGGATCTGTGGAATTCATCAGAATTGCCGCATCTTTTCGCGGAATGGCCGCCTGATAACAATAGCGGTTCAATGCCCAGGCCTGAAGCTGCAATTTTGTCATTTTGCCAGCCATCATCATTTTATGATGGGGGTGATTGATGTGATAGCGTTCTTTGCCTATCTGGCGCAGTATTTTTTCAAGCTCGTCAGGTGTAAGGCCGTTACGCGCTATATTATGATAATCAGTCAAAGTTTAACTCCATTCCGTCAAATGCAACTTTCCAGCCCGATTGTTCGACTTTTTGACGTTCAGCCGAATGATCGTCAAGAACCGGATTACTATTATTGATATGGATAAATATTTTTTCAGGAATTGCCGTGTTGCGCCAGGCTTCAATGGCGCCATCTTCACCTGATATTGACATATGCCCCATGCGCTGTCCGGTTTTAGGGCCAAGACCGGCTTTTATCATTTCATCATCACAAAACAGCGTACCGTCAAAAAACAGACAATCACTATTTTCGACCTGACTTTTGACAAAAGCTGTCACCTTGGCGCAGCCTGGAATATAGGAAACCGAACGGTTCTTCTTTTTGTCAAAAATTCTGATGCCGATTGTGTCTTCATCTTCGGATCCGAAATTTTTTTTCTTCTTGTCTTCAAGAAAAAGAGCAATTTTTCCGGGAACGGGAAAGGCCTTGATTTGTATGCCGGTAGGTTCATTTTCTACATTACAAATCTTTGTCAACCTGTTGACAGACAAGGGTATTTTTTTAACAATTGCCGGATCAAGAATGTTAAATACCGGATTGTTTTCAAGCACATTAATCACACGTTCGGTAGCGTAGATGACAAAGGGCTGTCTCTCGCGCATGGTCAGGAGGCCTGCAATATGGTCAATATCGGCATTGGTGAGAACAACTGCCGAAATCGGGGTTGAACGCAACAGTCCATTCGGGTCGGGAAAAAGTTCCGGCGTTGAATTGATTTGCTGACGCAGATCCGGCGAGGCATTGAAGAGCACCCATTGTTTTTTATCGGTCGAGGCAATGATGCTTGATTGGGTGCGGGCTAAGAAACCGGATTGATGGTTGCGTGCATTGCGGCTCAGATAATAATTGCAATTCCATTGCGGAAAGCCACCGCCGGCTGCTGATCCTAAAACTTTAATATACATAACGAATTGTCTGATGTGGCGATCTGATTAAATTTCCATAATTGCCGGAATATTGAAATAGCTGCCATTTAAACGATCAAGGCAAATATCCGGCTATCGTTCATTTTCAAGATTTCAGGCTGTTCTTGTTACACAGATATGTGCACGGCAAGTTCAAGCCGTTTTTTAAATGTAACGCCTGCAAAAAGCATGCAGGCGTCACGTTCAAATCAGCGTTTGTTTTTTACTTCTGCAGGTAAATAGCGGGAAATCTCCATTCCTGCAGCAACCTGACACATAGCGGGTTTTTTCCATGTCTTTTTCACAATTTTTCTCCTTCAATATTCGGGTTAGTTGCTCTTGCCGGATAGACCGGAAAGAGCTTTTTTCAAAAAGGAATGTTATCCTTTTTATTTATTATCCGGCAAGCTATAGGCGATAACCAGATCGGATTGGTTCTTATTGGTTCCTGTACGTGTGGCACCACCCACAACAGCAACGATATACTGTTTGCCATCCTTACCGATATAAGACATTGGTGCACCTTGTCCGCCAACGGGTAGACGACCGCGCCAGAGTTCTTTTCCTGTATCGCTATCAAATGCACGGATGTAATAATCAAGCGAACCATGGAAGAAGGTCAACCCGCCACCGGTAACCAGTGGCCCGCCCATTGTCGGCATTCCGACCGGAATGTAAACGCCGGGAACAAATCCGTGAACCGGTGCATCCTGAATGGAACCAAGCGGTACCTGCCATTTGGTTTTTCCGGTAACAAGGTCGATAGCTGTCAAAGAGCCGAATGGCGGTTTAAAGCATGGTATGCCGAGTGGCGAAACAAACATTGACCTTTCAACACCCCAAGGAGTGCCGGTTTGCGTTGAATATTCGCCTTCTGTGGTCGGCTTCAAACCGATTTTTACAGCGACATCCTGTTTAATGAAACGACCCCATTGTGCCATCCGTATATCGTTGACAATGAGCGTTCCGGTTGCTGCGTCAATGGCGCCGCCACCCCAGTTCATGCCACCGTAATAGCCGGGGAAGATAAGGGTACGTTTCTTATCCGACAATGGTGTCCATTCGCCCTCCCAACGCATCGACTTGAATGCGATACGGCAGACGAGCTGATCGAAAATGGTCGCACCCCACATATCGGATTCTTTAAGTCTTTCAGTACCAACCGAAAGAGCCGAGAAAGGTTGTGTTGGTGCAACATTCATGCCCGGCATTGCATCTGTGGCAACAGCGCGTTGTTCGACAGGATAGACCGGTTGGCCGTTGCGGCGATCAAGAACGAAAATCTCGCCACGTTTTGTCAACTGGATGACAACCGGTACAACCGAACCATCCGGACGCGGAAGGTCATAAAGAATAGGTTGTGAGGAAACATCATAGTCGAACTGGTCTCTATTGGCAGTCCGGAAATGCCAGGCTTCCTTACCTGTTTTAATATCTACCGCGACGATAGAGTCGTTATATTCGTCCGAATATGGATGGCGATTGCCTGTCCAGAAATCCGGTGTCTGGTTACCTGTCGGGAAATAGACAAGGTGGAGTTTCGGATCATAAGCTGCAGTGCCCCAGAAATTCGGTGTTTCAGGTGCATAGGTTTGACCTGCAGGCAGTGGAGTGCTGTCTTTTGCACCACGTGCTGCATCCCATGCCCAGAGAATTTTACCGGTAATGGCATCAAAACCGCGAACAACGCCGGAAGGTTCACCAACCGTCAGGTTATCGTTCAAACGCCCGCCAACGACAATCACACCATCAGCAACAAGCGGAGCAGACGTGATATTGTATGAACCCTGATCGCTTGTAGGAGGCTCTTTTGTGAGGCCTACAGTCAGGTCAACAAAACCGTTGTCGCCGAAACCTTCACAAAGCTTGCCGGTTTCTGCGTCAAGTGTGAAGAGACGTGCGTCGATAGTGGTCACAACAATGCGTTTGAGACAAGCGGAAGGAAGGGTAGCGCTGTTATTGCTGCTGTTTCCGTTGTCATCAGTTTGAACGGAATGGTTGGCAGAAGCTTGCTGATATTGTTCTGTCAGATCGGTATAGCCGACGCCGCGGCATCTCTTCCAGCCTTTTGTACTCTGAAAGATTTGCGGCTTCGGATCATACCGCCATTTTTCGCTTCCGGTCGTCGCATCGAGCGCAATAACTTTATTGAGCGGTGTGCAAAGATAGACCGTGTCATCCACTTTCAGCGGGGTGACCTGATATTCTGCGCCATCAACGGCAAGATCACCTGTGTGATAAGTCCAGGCGACCTTCAAATCCTTGACATTGGATTTGTTGATCTGGTCGAATTGCGCATAACGATTGCCTTTTGTATTGCGTCCCCATGCAGGCCAGTCATTTCCGCTGTCCTTTCCGGCATCACTATAAACAACCGGCGATTTTTCACCGCTTGCAGTTACCAATGCGTGCGGACGCGGCATATTGGCGAGAACTGCAATAACAGCAATGGCAAGCACAACAGAGCTGACCGTTGCGAACATTGCCGAAAATGATTTTTCACCATTTTTCTTGCGCAAGGCAGGTGAAACAATCGAAACCACCAAGGCAAAAACAAGAAATACCATAATTCTTGGCACAAGTTGCCAAAAATCGAAGCCGACTTCCCAGAATGACCACAAAAGATCAACGATGAGTAGCCCGTAGGCAACCCATAACGCCAATGACCGGCGCCTGAATACATCAAAGCCGATGACCATCATGGCTATGCCTGCAATGGCATAAAACCAGGAACCGCCCAGTGCAATGAGCCAGACACCGCCAATAGTGAGTGCCAGCCCTAATAATAGAGCAATGATCCCCAGGACGCGTAACGTCCAAATTTTCCAATTCGTCATTTATACTCCCAATCTTATTGGATGACCCAAGCCGTTCAACAAATTACGAACAAAATTCCGGCATATTGCTTTGCTGGATTGTTGTTCGTCTGCTTTATCGACCAGCAATTTTTACGAGAAACAAAGGTTAGAAGCCTTTACAAATTGCGCATGGCTGAAAGTGTTTGTGGCTCGTTTCAGCCTGCGACATTTTGTCTCTAATTTTGTGTAGTCTGACAAGGGCATCGCGGCAAGGCGCGGGGCGTCACTAAAATGACGCAATTGCCGCAACAAAAAACTTGATCTTTCAAATATTTGTTTTGCAAAAAATTTTAAATTCCGGCTGCCTCAGATGTGTTCCATGATTTCCCGCCAGAATCGGGGCTGCGGCATTGGCTATAGCCCATGCAACCTGTGTGTCGGCATCCTGATCCAAAACGAAGTCAATCACGTCTTGTTGAAGAAGGCGTTTATGCTTTTCACTCAATTCGTGACTGATCCATTTTGGCCTTTCGGGCATTGTTTTCAAAATGTTGCCAATGACATCGGGTGCATGGACGGTTGTATAAACGCCGACAATATGGTGGTTTTTGAATGCCTGAAGTGCGATTGCACGGGTCATTTCATCATTTTCGGTGGTTTCATTTATGATAACCGGATAGCGGTGGTCGATAATTTGTCGAAATCCGACGACGCGGTCGCGATGTTCCCGTCTTTTGGCAGACCCGTGTATGACAAGAATCTCCCCGTCATCCCTCAGTAACCCGTTCATCAGATGACCGGCAGTTTGTCCTTGTACGAAATTATCGACACCACCATAAAGGTGATCGACCTCTACCGGTACGTCATTGACGATGGTTATGATATGTTGCCCGCGCGCCGAAATCTCGCGAAGTGCAGGGATGGCTGCATCGTCCGACTCTGCGGCGATAATAAGCGCATTGCGTTGAAAAGGCGGTTCAAGAATTGCTTTATAAAGATTGTCGTGATCGCCTTCGGCAATAAGTGTGCGGTGTAACGAAATATACGAGGGCAGATTGCGGGCGTGGATTTGGGCAAATGTGTCGATTTCTTTCCACAAAGGTGAATGATTGTGAGGCCCATTTTTAGGAATGATGAGTTCGATACGATAGGTACCATGCCATATATCCGGCAGAACGCGCCTCAAACCAAGTTCTCTTGCAGCCGCAATTACTTTTTTGCGTGTCGCTTCCGATACACTTCCACGTTCATTCAAAACCCGATCGACAGTGCTTCGGCTCATCCCCGTCAGTCGCGCTATATCGGATGTATTGACGCGTTTAATTGCTGCTTTTCCCAAGCTTGAATAGGCTATAGCGGACAAAAACTCTTCTCCTGAAACTATCTCTCGAAAACTGGCGTTAAAACACCTTTGAAAAACAGTTCACTTCAATTTCAAAGGCATACGGCTGCACCGAAGCTCGTTAAACGTGCCTTGAATTGAAAATGGCAAGAACACGAACATTTTTCGATTGACGCTTGACACCTCATACTTGGCACTTGATGAAAACGGGAGCGTGATAATAACATAAAGCGTGATTTAAAAATCTATTTTCCGGCACTGTAACAGTTTTTTGAAGAGGTAAAAGTGCGGTGAGAAATAAAAACATGTTGTAAAATGACTATCCATTTAAATAAATAAAAATGAATAATATATATTAAGAAAAGATATAAATAAAAAAAGAATAAGTTTTAATTATTATAATATATTATTTATATATTTGAATTAATTTTTTGAAGAATTTTATTTGTGATAATATTTGTTTCAGAAATTGAAAAAACTTGACGGTGCGCAGGGGTATTATTTAACTCTATGCATGCCAATAAGTGATAGTGCCGGACATGATGCTTGTTGGGCGAGTATCTGAAATTTTCGGAGACATATATTTTGTCGGGTCCTTTATAGATGCCGTATTTATATAAGGCTGCTTATCTGAACTCCTGTCATCACTTCCACCTGTCATTTTTAAAAATTCTACAAACGCTATAATTTTTGTTCCCGTTTCGCCGAACGCATTGGGCTTGATTGGAAAGCGCTTTGTGAAGCACTTGAGATATGGTTTTTATGTGACTGTTAATCGGTTTCTGATGCGGGCAATTCGTGACCGGCAAACTATAAGGCGATAGAGGCTTTAATAACTTCAGTTCATTTATGGAGGTGCAATTCGATTTTTGATCGGGATACAATAGTTTTACACAATGCAGCCTGCAGGATTGTACATTTCTATAAACGCATTCAATCACGCTCATCAAATCAATTAGGAATGACATTTTGAATCGCAGGATCAGCTTCGATGCGCCTCCGAACATTGCTAATTTAGTCGATTAAGTATTGTTTGAAAGTATTACAGATTTGCTATGTGGTAATGACCACTCGATCTGAATAAGGACTATCAAAAGAATAACCTACTGTAAGTTGATTTAGCTGGTTGAACGCAAAAAATCTATAAAATAACAATTTTCCGTTATTTTACAGATAGTTAGTATATAAAGATAGAATTTTTTTCAACTATAAATGAAAACAACTGTGATAAAATAACAAAAGAACAGTATAAAATTAACTAAAAATTTTTCCCTGCTTACTCTGCACTTGATTTTATAAGCGCGTTATGCTTCTAAATTTTAAAAGAAGCTGGTCTGTCGTTATCGGCAAATATTCTCAACGGGGCATTTTCATAATGAATAAAAAATATTTCAGTACAACGGTGTCTGCTTTAACATTGGCATTGACGGTTGCAGGGGCAAATATGTCCACTGCATGGGCTGGAGAAATCACATATAATGGTACTCAGGCTGATTACGACAAATACCATAGTGAAAAAAGCGGAACTTACGTGACAACTCACGAGAGTACCCAAGGCAATACAGTCACGATAGATAATCCGGATAACTTGACAGATGACTATAAAGCTCCTGACACCGTTGCAGGAGCAACGGTAGCGAGTGGTAATACTTCAGAAAATACCGTTAATATCAAGGGAAAAGCGAAAGTCACCGGGGATGTTTATGGCGCAATCATCGGGAACGGTGATGCCGAGAAAAATAAGGTTGTCATAACCGACGGCCAAATTGGGGGTCGGATCATGGGCGGCATTTCCAACAAGGGTAGTGCCAACAATAACAGCGTCGACTTTTCTGGAGGTAACGTTACCGGAATGATCTACGGTGGATTTGGGACGACCGTTCATCTGGCAACACTGTGACACTAAATGGAGGAACAGCAGACGCATTTATTTTGGGTGGTGCTTCGTCAAGTGGAGATGTCAAAAATAATTCGGTTGTGGTCAAAAGTGGCAGCTACGGAAAGAATATTTACGCCGGTTACACGGATGCTACAGGTGTAGTTGACAACAACACATTAACCTTGAATGGCGGTACAACTACTGCTTTGGTTGCAGGCGGTGCATCTCGCAGTGGTGCATCTGTTTCCAATAATCACGTCATTATGGATGATTCGGCAACAGCATCAGACATTGCAGGAGGATTTATTTTCGATGGAGCCGAAAAAGGCGATGCTATTGGGAATAGCGTAACCATTTCCGGTAGCAGTAAAGTAACAGGAGCTGCATATGGTGGAAGCGTTAAAGGAGGCAATGGTACAGCTAAAGATAATGTGACAACGATTTCGGGAGGCGCCAAAGTCGCTGAAGCCGGGGGTGGTAATGCGCTAAATGGCACAGCGCAAGGAAACAAACTCGTCATCAATGGGGGAACTGTTACACTTGGCCACGGCGGGGTATCTATAAAAGGCTCGGCATCAGACAATTCGGTTGAAATGTCGGGGGGCACAGTAAAGAATCAGATTTTTGGCGGGCGCTCGCAAAGTGGCACCGATCCGAATACAGTCAGCGTGTCAGGTAATCAGGTTACCATTACCGATGGAACTGTCGAGAAAGATGTTCTTGGTGGCGCAGCCGACACAGCAGGTAATGTGACAGGTAATGCCGTTACCATGAGTGGTGAGGGAACAAACGTAAAGAGAAATCTCATTGCCGGTATTAGTGGATTGGGCGATGTATCCGATAACACTGTCAATTTAAACGGCGGATCGGTCGAGAGATTTGTTATCGGGGGACAAGCAGCGAATGGCCGTGCCGATCGTAACATAATAAATGTTACCGGAGGGTCTGTCGGCAGCGATATTATCGCCGGTCAAGCTAACAAGGGTACTGATAAGAATGAGGTTCATGTTTCTGGCGGGGCAATCAATGGGCAGATTACAGGGGGCTATTCAACAGACAGTGCAAGCACAAATAATGTTGTCACGGTCAAGAATGTCACTGTTACAGGTAATATAACTTCCGGCTACGTTGAAAAGTCGCAGAATGCCGAAGTATCGGGTAACGCCGAAGGCAATTCGCTTACGATTTCTGATAGTGCGACTGTTAATCAGGTTACCAGTGGTTATACACAATATGGCTCGGCGTCAAAAAATACTTTGTTGGTGACCTCGAATGCTACAGTCAAAACGTTCGCCGTGGCAGGTATTTCCGAAAATGGTAATGTAAGCGGAAATTCGCTCACTATTAATGGGGGAGCACATTTAGTTAATTATGGTGTCGGCGGTAAAACACTTATTGGGGATGCGACAAATAACAGCGTGTCGATTGAAAATGCAACTATTGATGGCAATGTTTACGGTGGTGTTACGTCAAATGGCAATGCCACGAATAATTTGATCACTTTAACTGGTGGAAATGTAAAAATCGGCGGCACTGTTTATGGTGGTTTTTTTGATGGCAAGACCAGATCGGCCGGAGATGTCTTTACCGGCAATACACTGACTCTCGTTCACTTCCACGGTGATCTGGTGGGCATTGAAAATGTTCAAAATTACAACTGGGTTTTGCCAAAGGATGTTGTCAATAATGAAATACTGGTTCACATCACCGGCGACAACGCCGTTAATCTAGCTAATACGACGCATACTGTTGCAATTGAAAGCGACGGTAGTCGCCTGTCCGTTGGCGACAAAATTACGCTTATTGATAAAGTTGCCAACGCGTCGGCGTCTAATATGCAAGTCAAACAAGGCAATTTCCTGATCTATGACATGAAGGCAGAGCAATCCGGTAATGGTTATGTTCTAACAGCTCTAAATAGTCAGGATGTTAAAGAGGAACACTCTGGCGGTGGCAACAATGGAGGAACCAACGGCGGAAACAATACAGGAGATGACAGCAGCAATACCGGTGGTAACAATGGGGCCGATGCCAATCAAAACAATGGCAATTCCGGCGACACTTCCAATACCGGCAATTCGCATAATGGCAATATCGGTGGCAACGGAAGTGGTAGTGGCGAGCTTGCGGGTCGTCTTAACCCACAAACGAAAGCATTTTCGGAAGGGCGTGCAGCATCTCTGGGCTTCTTGAATCAGGGAGCGGATTTGATAGCCAATGCCGGTATTCGTTCAGCAAGAAGTTCTGTTGCTGAGGCTGGCAATAATCCATGGCAGATGAATTTGATGCCGTTCTTTGTTATTGACGGTAGCTCGAACCGTTACAAGAGTGGAAGTCATGCAGATGTTGATGGTTTCAATATGGCTGTCGGCTTGGCAACCGGCTTTGAACTTGCAGACAAACATCCGGTAACACTCGGCGCATTCTTTGAATATGGCCGTGGTACGTATGACACCTATAACAGTTTTGCCAATTATGCATCTGTTCATGGTGACGGTGACACACACTATACAGGTGGTGGTGTTCTTGGCCGGATAGATTTTGCCGGTACAGGTTTGGGGCGGGTTAACAAGCTTGAAGCAGGTCAGGCAGACGGGCTTTATGCAGAAGCATCATTCCGTGCCGGTCATATAGATACCGATTTTGATACAGATGACATTTTGGGCGAATTCGGCGAGGGGAGTGATTACGACAGTGGTGCGGACTATTATGGTCTGCATGGTGGTGTCGGTTATGTCATGAATTTCGACGAACGTAATTCGCTGGATGTTTATGGTCGTTATTTCTGGACAAAGATCGATAGCGAAACAGTTGATGTCGGTCGGGATCGGTTGCGCTTTGACGATGCAGACAGTTCGCGGTTGCGCATCGGGACCAGATATACAATGATTTACAATCAACAGCTCAAACCATATGTCGGCATTGCTTACGACCATGAATTTGATGGTGAAGTTGCAGCCCGTGCATATGGATTGAAACTGGACAAGCCGTCGCTTGAAGGTGACACAGGCATTGTGGAAGCAGGTATTTCGATGAAGCCGGTAAGCACGATTGATGCATTGAGTGTTGATGTGACCGGTCAGGGCTTCATTGGTAGACGCGAAGGCGGCGGTGGCGGCCTCAAGATCAAGTATCAATTCTGATGAATCGGTATCCCGGTCGTTCATAAAAGGATTGGTTTCTCGAAATTCGGGAATATCTTTCCGATATGACCTGCAAGCTTTTATACCTGCACTCTTTTTATAAGGGTGCAGGTTTTTATTTAACCGGATATATTTAAATTAACCCGGCATAACTATAAGAGTGCAGGTTTTTCATTTTACCCGGCGTATCTTATCGCGAGAACAAAATGATATAAATTGGCCTTAACGTTTATAACGGGGAAGCTTTACCGAACCCGAGTGGTTGGTAATGGGGATGGCGATCAATAAAGTATCCGTTAATCGGGGGATTATACGCAGTCCCGATCCTTTATATTCAAACGAATGTTGGTCTGCATAAATTTAAACAGGATAGAGGATGACCAGCTTATAAAAGATCAGGAGACTGCCCGACGACGCTGCTTGTTGTGGATATGGTCAATGGATGATATTCGCTTTGATAATGTCCGAACAATTGTCGGCTGTTGGCTGATGGCGATTAACGCTATCAGAATGGGTATCGGAGTGTTTTTCAATGTATAAACTTCATATTGCCAATAAGAATTATTCCTCATGGTCGCTCCGTCCATGGGTGCTTATGAAAACGCTGGATATACCTTTCGAGGAAATAAAACATATTTTCAAAGAGGATAATTACGGGCAATTCAAAGCATTTTCACCATCTGCAAGAGTTCCGGTTCTCATTGATGGAAACACTGTCGTTTGGGATAGTTTGGCAATTACCGAATATTTATTTGAAAGTTACGACGTGGTTTGGCCGAAGAGGCGGGAAGCACGTGCCTGGGCGCGATCAGCCGCTGCCGAAATGCATTCATCCTTCCAGTCATTACGGGCTCAATGCCCGATGTCGGTTGGAATAGTCGCAAAATTGAAAAAACCGACGCCGGAACTTGAAAAAGATCTACGCCGGCTGGACGAACTGTTTCTGTCGGGATTTGAACAATTTGGCGGCATGTTCCTTGCTGGCGAAGCGTTTACAGGTGTGGATGCGTTCTTCTGTCCTGTGGCTTTCCGTATCAAAAACTACAATATCGAATTAAGCAGCAAGTCACTGGACTATGTTGAAAGATTGCTTGCTCTCCCTTCTATGCGGGAATGGTATCGTCAAGCTTTGGAGGAATGGGAGAGAGACCCGATGGAAGAAGCGCAACTCGACCGTTACGCTTACCGCATAAATGATTTTAGAAAAAATAACAAAATCGGCTGATGCCGGTTTTTATTTCGCCTGAAGAGGTTTTTATTGCGCCTGAAGAGTTCGATATGAAACCATATCACGAAAACCCTTGTGGCTCTTGTCGCTTGACCATAGGCTTCAAGTCGTTTCGTTGAAAATGTCCGAAACCGGTGTACCACTGGTGACCGCGATTCGATTGTCGCCTTCGCACTTGAGACGAATAGATTCTGCCTTTCGGGTTAATAACAGAAATCGAATGGCTATTTGCATTTAAAATGCCGCACCATTCAAGACTGTGTTTGTTGAAAAAGTGAACCGGAAAAACTGGCAGTAAATTTTTAACTCGATTTATTTATCGTCCATCAGCGTGGAACGGCAAATTTATCGTTCTTAGCGCGGAATGGGCAATTTTTAACAGTCCGGGTAGCGAAAAGCGATCACGATAATGATGGAGAGCCTTGTGAGACACCGAATCTCGAAGGTTCCGCAACTCACCTTATAACAATATGCTGAACAGAGCCTTGATTGGCTTTTAAAGCAAGTTGAAAAACAGGACTTCAAGTGAGGCTTTTAGCAAGCTCAAAACGAATTTTTTAACAAATAATATGTGGGAAAAAGTGGCTCCCCGGGCCGGATTCGAACCAGCGACCAACCGGTTAACAGCCGGTTGCTCTACCACTGAGCTACCGGGGAATGGCGCTCACATGTGTGATGCAGCAGGGCTATAGCAAATGAATTTAGGTTTTGCAAATAGGGAAATGATAATTTTTTAAAAAAAATATCAACACCCCGCCGGTGATGCACTACAGGTTGAAGAAAACTGCCGGAAAACGGCCGCGCAAAGGTCAATAATAGCAATTGATGTGTCAACGAAAAATGTCGCGTCTTGTAAGACTCAAGCATTTGCCGTGTTCTTTTTCTCAAGATGAGTCTTGCATGTCGGGAAAAATCTGTGACCGACGGTTTTTAGCGAAAAGTTTCAATCCGGTTCCGAGAAAATATTTCGTGCGCATTGAATGTAAACGTGTGAAGTTCGGTCTCTCCGGCAAGTTTTCACATTCTTTCGGTTATTGATTTGATTTGTTTGAGCAGGATAGGCGCCGATGCGTGAAAATCGGCGTGCCTCGAAGATGAAACCCGATTTTAATCCATGGATAAGCCTGAACAGTATCAAGGCATGGGAACGCTATTCAAAATACGATGCAAGATTCAACAAAAAATACATATATTCGCTTGTTGTGTGTCTTGACGGAAGCCTTTGCTTAACTTAATGAGCTACTAACATTTTATGAGGCCTCGTGGCGGAACGGTTACGCAGAGGACTGCAAATCCTTGTAACCCGGTTCGACTCCGGGCGAGGCCTCCAATTTTCCGGTTGCACCCTTTGTGAGCCGTTATCCAATACTCCCTTCATTAAGGCCCCGATTTGCAGTGAATTGATTGTTCGGCAATTCCAACGAAGTGCACAGACCTCCGGTGAAAAGTTCTGTGCTTTGATTTAAGGGTGAAGTTGGCTTCCTTAAATTGGTGTCCATTAGTTTGCGTCCGAGAGTTCAAGCCCATGCGTTGGCGTCTAAGTGTTGGCATCTATGAGTTGGCGCGTATAAGTTGGCGGCCATGAGTGCGGTGTCATGGTGCCGGTGTCATAGTGCCGGTGTCATGAGTTCGGTGTCATGTGTCCGGTTTAACGAGGTTGTTTCATTTCATCGAAGGTATTTGTTTGTCATTGACGTCAATATGCTTGCCGATTGCAGCGATTTTCCCGTTATGACATTTCAGATAGGGATTATTCTTGAACAATTTTTATTCCGCTATGTCGAATGTAGATTTTGAAATGGGTAAAGAACCGAATGACGGGTAGAATTATAACAAAATTCAAAAATTAAGTGATTTTTGATCTATATCTAAAGAGTTTGATCTTCGATTTTTGCGCGGAGTCAGGTTTTGTGATAATTCTTGACGTGGTAAGCCGCATAAAAACGGTTCACAAAGGTCGGAAGACGTATTCCACTCATTTTCGAGGGTGAATGAGGCCTTTGCAAATCTTATGATTGACTGTAACTTTGTTTTTTGCGACACCTCACTAGATTATATATTTTCCCTACAGCGTGTTTCGTAGTGGATGAGAAGGAAGTTCGGTTATGGCAGCGGATTTTGCAATGCTTCGGCAGAGAATGGTAGATAGTCAGATTCGGACAGTGGATGTTACGAAGCTTGCGGTTCTGGCCGCATTTTTGACAGTTCCCCGCGAAAAGTTTGTACCTGAAAAAATTAAAGAATTGGCCTATACAGATGAAGCTATTCCCCTGACTGCTTCACGTGCTGGCGGGCGCGGACGTTATCTGATGAAACCGGCGGCATTGGCAAAATTGTTGCAAGTAGCCGATATAAAATTGGAAGATGTCGTGCTCGATATCGGGGCAGGAACAGGTTATAGCGCCGCACTTTTGTCAAAATTGGCAAGTTCCGTCATTGCGTTGGAACAGGATGAGAAGCTTGCCGCTGTCGCCAATGAAAATATGCAGAAGGGCGGTTATGATAATGTAGCCGTCGTCAGCGGACCTCTCGCAAAAGGTTATGCGGAAGAAGGGCCTTATGACGTTATTCTTCTCGAGGGTTCCGTTGATTTTATACCGGAAGGTCTTTTTGCACAGATGCGTGAAGGTGGTCGCCTTGTGGTGGCCGAGGGGCACGGCAATTCCGCTGTTGCTCGCGTCTATATGAAAGAAGACGGTGTCGTATCCGCCCGGCGCGTCTTTAACCTTGCAATCAACCCGTTAGAGGGCTTCCAGAAAACACCCGAATTTGTTTTCTAAGGAACCTCAAAGGGTTGCGGTTGTGCAACGGTTGGATTTTTAATGATCGGATGCATTGCATTTTTTTGACGGTCAGGTAAATAGTATCAACTTGTCCATTCAAGATGGGTTGTGTGATTTTTTTGAATAGAGGTGTAGCTGTGGTGAAAACAAAGAAAGCTCTTTTGTCGGCTTTATTGCTATCAGGCGTTGTTTTTGCATCGCAACCTGTGCATGCCGAAACGCTGATGGGGGCTCTCGCCAAGGCTTACACAAACAACGGCAATCTGAATAGTGAACGAGCAAGTGCCCGCATTCTCGATGAAGATATTGCCATTGCGAAATCCAACTTCCGTCCTCAAATCGAGGGCTTCGGTTCGTATGCCCGTGGCCGCAGCGCTGCGACAACCTATTATACGACAACCGGTTCGTTGGGAGTGCAATTAAGCCAGAAAGTTTTTGACGGTTTCGTTACCAAGAATACCGTTGCTTCGGCCGAAGTTAAAGCACAGGCACAACGCGAATATTTGCGCAATACCGAGCAGAATATGCTGGTTAATGCCGCAACAGCCTATGCCAATGTGTTCCAGTATCGGCAGATTGCCGAATTGCGCCGCCAAAACCTTGCAGCTTTGGAAGAGCAAGTACGAGCTGATAAAGCAAAACTTGATGTTGGCGAGGGAACCCGTACGGATTTGGCACAGTCAGAGGCTGCACGTTCCGTTGCAGTATCCGAACTCAGTCTGGCACGTGCAGATGTCAAGTCGGCTGAAGCCGTTTATCGTCAGGTGATTGGTGCGGACCCCGACAAATTGGAGCGCCCGCCGGTTTCAAAAGCCCTGCCGGGTTCACCGGATGCGGGTTACAAGATTGGTGCGGCGACTCACCCCGCTATTCTTTATTCAAAATACCTGATTGATGCCAGCTCCTATAATGTCAAAGCCAAAGAGGGCGCTTTGCTTCCTCAGGTTGATTTATCGGCAAGTACATCTTACAACCAGATCTATAATGGTCCGGGGGATGGCGGCCGGTCGAATTCGGTTGGCGTATCAATCAATGTGCCAATTTACCAAGGCGGTCGTACTTCGGCTCAAATCCGGCAATCCAAGGAACAGCTCGGTCAGGCAAGGATACAGCTGGATCTTGCTCAGGATAGCGTTCGCGAGAACATGTCGTCTTCATGGTCTCAATTGGAAGGAGCACGCGCGTCGGTTATAGCTTATCGTGATAGTGTTCGTGCTGCAGAAATTGCTCTTGACGGTCGTGTTCAGGAAAACCGTGTTGGCCAAGCGACAACTCTGGACGTTTTGAATTCACGCACACAACTTATTGATGCGCAGATTTCATTGGTTACAGCAGAGCGTAATGTTGTGGTTGCAAGCTATAATGTCCAGTCGGCAATCGGTAAAATGACAGCCGATCAATTGGGGCTGCGCGTTGTCAAATATGATCCGGAAGAACATAACAAAGCTGTCAAAGATAAATGGATTGGCGTTCGCACACCGGACGGGCGGTGATTTGAAGGAGGCCTTAAATATAGATATATGATATATTTATATTGTTCTTCATCCATTTTACGTCTTTGATTGTTTAGAGTTAAGTATCACACCGATATAAATGAAATTGAAAAAGCACATTGTAAAATCAATGTGCTTTTTTGTTTTATCCGGACTTTCTATTTCGATTATTTTGGAATTTTACCGGGCTAATGGGTTAGCGAAAATTTCATTGATCGGGAAATCACAGTTCAAGACTTGTACTTCCTATGATCGACGGATAGTTTCGATGGTTATTGACCTTCAGCATTGATAGGCAACATCAACGTTTCAACGCGTTGCAGATATGTCTTGGAATGAACGGACATATGTCAAACGGGCGGGATTGTGCTTGTTAAAGAAGTCGGGAGCGTGTCTTTGAAAAAAAGATACGGCTCTGTCCAAATGATAAGGGCTGTAAAATCTGTTGTTATTCAATTTTGCTAAACGTTAAAGATCTATCGTTGAGAGATATTATTCCCGTCATGAGTAATTACTGCTTGGCCATCCGTTAAATTGAACGGATTAAAGCCTTTGATACAAAAATGAATAGCGGCCTACTATATTGAATAGCGGCTTATGAATAAGTGTAGAAGTTTGGCCTTGACCGGATCCTTGCGGATAATTTTGCAGTGTCCAGCATTTTTCAATGTATTGCCAATCAAGATTTAGCCGGTTTTTCCCTTCCGATTTTCTGCGACTTCCACCAAAATTTGCTTGGAAGTTCTGCCGCAACACATTTTTCAATTGCGGGTTCTTTGCTTGGTGGTAGGCATGAACCCGTAAATCCGGTTCTTCTTGCAAAACATCAATTGTATCAGAGACTTCGTTCCGGAATTTAACCTGCTGGAATTTTTGCGAGATGGTCTTCGGGCTGCGTTAAACAATGTTCTTTGTCTGCGGTGATTTTGCCTTGGTTTTCTTCTGTTCAATGTTATGGACGGCAACATAGAGCGGATAATCATGCGCATTGCGTTTACCGCAATATTCTGTTTCCCCTGTCAGTGGATATTCGCAGTATAGTTAGGTCATATTCCCGAAAGATCGACATTACAGGGTGATGGCAAAGGTCGGCAGCCGTGATCGGGTTTTGGGGCAAGAGCTTGGCACAGCTTGCTTTTGAATAGAGATCGACAAAACTATGCTGATAAACATGTCCGACACCCTTTAATGTTCCGACATAGGACGTATCTTGATAAGCCGATTAAGCGGGAAGGGCAATTTCACCCACTCACCAAGCTTCATTATCCGATTTCTTCTTTTTTAGAGAAACAATCTGCGCTTCCGGCGGGAAAATGCCATTATCGGCAACCGGTTTTCAAGGAAAGTCAACCGGAAGTGGAAGTTCACCAGATCATTGCTGCCATTTGGAAAGCAAGCCGGATGCAAAGACAAATACAACAAATATACGAAACTCGTGATTGTTTCAAACCTTTCGATCAACGGGTTAGCGGGCGGCAAAGGGAAATATCGGTATTGCCAATCTTCTCATCAACGCGTTTTTTTAAATCGGGCTGCGGCGCATACGCTCGAACAGAGCCTTGCACCATCGTCAGCAGCACAGATTGACCTCGACAGAAAGTGTCGGGGGGAAATTCAATAATCTCGCACAGTTTAGAGGCGTTTCCCAATTCATCAATAAAATTAAACAATCCGATCTTGTGTTAGATCATTCGTTCTTTGCAATCATGAGAGCTGCCGTTCTTTGAATGTTTGTTTTGTCACAACACGCAAAGAGGGCAACTCCCGCTTTGAAAAGTCCAAATTGTCAGATCGTGTCTAAACTTTTACAAATAATGATGACAGTCGTGTTTACCGATATTATCTGTTTTTTTAGAACACGATATTATAACGCCACCGACGAGCGTTTTTACCACTCAAGAAAAGATCGCCACTTGCAAGTGTTTTGCCACTTTCCCAAAGCTGTCTTGCCCGTTCGTTCGTGCCTGGAGCGAGTTGAGATTTGTCAACTTCAAGTTCGCTGACTTCGCCTCCCCCCTCTTTTCGCTTAAAAGCGTAGTTGACCCGGTCAAACATCGGATCGTCGACTTCGTCCCCCATATAGATTTGATAATCGCCTGAAACCAACTTATCCATAAGGCCGTGACGATCTTCTATTCTACCTTCACGAACACCGATTTTATAATATTCAACCACAATCTCTTTCATTTGATCTTGAGAGAGAGCATGAGGGTTGTCTTCTAAATAATCATATAAATTTTGATATATAACACTTGATAGGCTGCGAGACGATGAACCATCTTTTATTTCTGTAATATCAATAGCATCGCCTATGATTTTTTGTATTTTATCAACAGAAGCCTGATTTTCCCGATCAACAGCAATCTTAACCTTGTTATCATCTTTGACTTTATCTTGAGATTGCGCATTATTTGCTTTCAAGGCATTTTCAATCAATTTGGATCGAAAATCTGCTTGAGATTTATCCCGAATTTCACCGGCTTGTTTTACAAGTTCTTGAATATTGTTTTTAACGTCAGAGGGATTTGACTTGTTTGAATTGTTGGTCTTTGACGTTATCGATTGAATCAACTGAAGTGCTATTTCTCCACTTCGTCCAGTTAATGCGGTAGATGAGATGGTCATGTCGTATCCCCTCAAGAATACTGCAGCTTTTCAAGCTCTCATAGCTATTCCAGCGCTACCTCACATTCTTCATGAATGTATCATAACAGTACATTAAAAAGATCAATTGTCAATATCAACAATGCTATCAACAGGAAGAACTTCCAGATTCTATAATAACAACGTTTATAGTGAATGCGCCAATCACTACTGAAAGAGTTATCTTTTTACTATGAAAAATAAACTTAAGTGCCGGATTCTTAACCGGTATATTTAATTTCCGGAAGAACGCTTTGCTTGATGTGCAATTGGATAAATTTTCCTTTTCCTGAATGAATGCTACAACCTGAGGTAGATCACACGTTTTTTTTAACAACGAAAGGTTTTTTGTAAATTAAACGTTAAAAGAGTATATTATGGTCGATTATATAATAATGGTTGAAAAAACAGAGAAATCTGTGTGTTGTCTATCTTAAACTTGGCCGTATGATTTTAGCGTGACAGTTGTTTTGCTAAACTCCAACCACGATTCTGGTTGTATTTCGGGTTGAGAGGTAAAAGAGTATGGCACAAAGTTCAAACGCGTTGAAGGAACCAAACACGGACGAGATACTTGCATCTATCCGCGAGATTATTGAAGAAAATACCGGACGCGTTAATCCCCGGTCTAATGAGATAAATGAAGCTGTTAACAGTGTCGGTGCTCGTGATACATCCCGCGTGAAAGCTGCAAGAACAGCCGCAACGGCCGAAACTGCCTCGCCGGACGAAACAGCCGCGCCGGCCGATAAGGACATTTCAGAGAATAATCCCGAAGCTCTGACAGTCGACGATGCAATGAAGGCACTTGCTGCGCGTATTGGCTTGGGCGGGCAGGAAGACCATGGTTCCGCCAACCAGAATCCGGAAAATGAAGGCTATGACGCAGGAACAGCCGACCAGCGCGTTCAAGCTGCTACAAGTGACGAAACATCCCAACAACAGGATTCCGAGCCATTAAACGGGGAACAACAGCCGAAAATGGCAGATAGCGCGGAAGCCGTTGAAAGTCGGAACCATTATCAGAATACTGAAAAGGCTGATCTTTCAGCCCGACAGGACGTAGACAATTCCGATGGGAGAAATTCAGAAAACGAGATCGATAACGAGATGCGTTATCCGGAACTCGAGTTTAACCCGAAACTCTGGGATGCCGTTGAAAGTTTGGCAGAACAGGTATTGCGTCCGGTTCTTCTGAAATGGTTGCAAAATCATTGGTCTTCACTGGTGGAAAGAATCCTTCAAGAGGAAATTATCAAAGCGTTCGAGAAAAAATTTCCGT
The DNA here is from genome assembly GCF_048452985.1 of Bartonella sp. P0282. Classification (NCBI taxonomy): domain Bacteria; kingdom Pseudomonadati; phylum Pseudomonadota; class Alphaproteobacteria; order Hyphomicrobiales; family Bartonellaceae; genus Bartonella; species Bartonella sp. P0282. Next base: position 688,687 of record NZ_WTFO01000002.1, on the reverse strand, counting down.
CTGATCGGGACTGATGCACTTATCCTCTATTGTCCAGACGTTTTGAACCTTGTCTATTGCGTCGGCAATCTTGTCTATTGCGTCGGCAATCTTGTCTATTTCATCGTATGTTTCGAATCTATCATATGTGTCGTGCTAAAGGATATTCGGTTTTGGATATTCTTAATTTGATGACGTTCGATCTTTAAAAAACAGGATCGAAAGAGGTTGAAATTGTCTTGAAATAAAGGGGTTTCGCATTTTATCGGGAAATTATATCAAATTATTTCATTATTTTTTGAAACCTGATACGAAGTCGGTTAAAACCGATTGGAAATATGTCTTCAAACGGAACTGGGATAGCTTTTTGCAATAGAGCAACAAGATTGCCGTCTACCGGTGAAAATTGGAAAAGAGAATGTTAGAAAAAACATATGATGCCGGCTCGACCGAGCCCCGTATAGAAAAACAATGGGAAGAAAACGGTGTCTTCAAGGCCGGAGCAGGATCAAAACCGGGAGCCGAGGCTTTCAGCATTGTCATTCCACCGCCTAATGTCACCGGTTCTTTGCATATGGGGCACGCGCTCAATAACACCATTCAGGATATTATGGTGCGATTTGAACGGATGCGGGGAAAGAATGTTTTATGGCAGCCGGGAATGGACCACGCCGGAATAGCCACACAAATGGTTGTCGAGCGCCAATTGGCTCAACGGAAAGAACCGACACGCCAAGAAATGGGACGCGAAAAATTTGTCGAACGCGTCTGGCAATGGCGCGAAGAATCGGGTGGCAAAATAGCCCATCAACTGCGGCGTCTCGGTGCTTCCTGCGACTGGTCGCGTGAGCGTTTTACGATGGATGAAGGGCTATCGCGCGCTGTACTGGAAGTTTTTGTTACTCTTTATAAGGAAGGTTTGATCTATAAAGACAAGCGCCTTGTCAATTGGGATCCGAAGCTTTTGACCGCGATTTCCGATCTTGAAGTCGAGCAGAAAGAAGTAAAAGGACATCTTTGGCATTTTCGGTATCCGCTGGAAGGAAAAGTTTTCAATCCCGACGATCCGGATACTTTCATTGTTGTTGCCACCACGAGGCCTGAAACTATGCTTGGCGATACCGGCATAGCTGTCAATCCGAAGGATGAAAGATATAAGGCTCTCATAGGGCATCATGCAATATTGCCATTCGTCGGACGCAAGCTCGAAATTGTCGGCGATGATTATGCCGACCCCGAAGCAGGGACGGGTGCTGTTAAAATCACTCCGGCTCATGATTTCAATGACTTCGAGGTGGGGCGTCGGCACAATCTTGGAATTATCAATATCATGACGGAAAATGCGAAAATTTTCCTGCGTGATAATGAAGATTTCCTGAAAGATCTCGAAGAAACAGAGACACTCCAAAAGCTCGTTGAAGCATTCGACCGGTTGGATCGTTTTGATGCCCGACAAAAAATTGTCGAAATGATGGAAGAGGGCGGCTATCTCGCCGGTATTGAAGACCATACACATATGGTTCCCCATGGCGACCGTGGCGGCGTGCCGATCGAACCGTTGTTGACCGACCAATGGTATGTTAATGCAAAAAAGCTTGCAAAACCGGCCATTGATGCTGTTAAAACCGGAAAAACGGTGATTATCCCGAAGAATTGGGAAAAAACCTATTTCAACTGGATGGAAAATATCGAACCCTGGTGTATTTCCCGCCAGTTATGGTGGGGACACCAGATTCCGGCCTGGTACGGGCCTGACGGAAAGGTCTTCGTTGAAAAGTCGGCTGAAGAAGCGCAAAAATCGGCTGATGAATATTATGGTAAAACAGTCGAATTACGGCGTGACGAGGATGTACTTGACACCTGGTTTTCGTCAGCTTTATGGCCATTTTCGACGCTCGGTTGGCCGGATAAGACAAAAGAACTTGAAACCTACTACCCGACCAGCGTTGTGGTGACAGGCTTCGATATTCTGTTTTTCTGGGTCGCGCGTATGATGATGATGGGGCTGCATTTCATGCATGATGTGCCGTTCCACAACATCTATATGCATGCGCTGGTTCGTGACAAGAACGGCGCCAAAATGTCGAAATCGAAGGGTAATGTCATTGATCCGCTCGATCTGATGGACGAATATGGTGCGGACGCATTGCGCTTTACACTTGCTATTATGGCAGCGCAGGGCAGGGATGTGAAACTCGACCCTGCACGTATTGCCGGCTATCGCAATTTTGGCACAAAACTTTGGAACGCAACGCGTTTTGCCGAAATGAACGGGGTTGCTTATGATCCCTCTTTCAAACCCGAAACCGTCAAACTGTCACTCAATCGCTGGATTTTGACAGAGCTTTCAAAAACAATTGAAGTTGTAACATCGGGAATTGAAACCTATCGTTTCAATGATGCAGCCGCAGCAGTTTATCGCTTTATCTGGAATACTTTGTGTGATTGGTATCTCGAATTGTTGAAGCCGATTTTTCAGGGCGAAGACGAAAGCGAGAAAAAAGAAGCGCAGGCTTGTGTCGCGTGGGTTCTCGAACAGGTTTATAAAATTCTGCACCCGTTCATGCCTTATATGACGGAAGAATTATGGGCGCTAACGGCAACCGACCAGCATAAAAGAACGACGATGCTGGCACTCGCAAGCTGGCCGGATATCAATTTCCGTGATGAAAAGGCGGCGGAAGATATAAACTGGCTCATTGATGTTGTCGGCGGAATCCGCTCTGCGCGCGCTGAAATGAATGTTCCGGCGGGTGCAATGGCGCCTTTGGTCATTGTCGAAGCAGGAAATACAACAAAAGAACGTGTCGAACGTCATGAAGCAGCGATCAAGCGTCTGGCACGTATCGAAACGATCGACTTTGCAAATAAAGTTCCGGATGCAGCTGCCCAGATTATCCTTGGCGAAGCAACATTTTGTATGCCGTTAGGCAAATTGATTGATTTTGAAGCCGAACGGGCACGGCTGCACAAAGAAATGGGCAAGATTGATCTTGACATCGAAAAGGTCGAAAAAAAGCTTGATAACCCCAAGTTTGTTGCAAATGCCAAGCCGGAAATTGTCGAGGCTGAACGCGAACGCCTGACCGAGCTTGAAGCGGCTAAAGAAAAACTGGCTATTGCTCTGAAGCGGCTTGGATAAGTTTTTGATGATGTTGAAATTTAAAAACCGCCTGTACCAATTATCAGGCGGTTTTTACTTTTAGCCGCGTCCGCTGCCATTTCCCATGGCTGAAGCGTAATTTTTACGCACTGCCGGGGCGGGTGCAGGAATGTCGGCCGGGTTCAATGTTCGCCACTGGCGTTCGCCATTATCGCCAAGATACCAATAGCCTGTCGTTGTTGCGGAGGTTGCATTTGTCACGGCACTTTCAGGCTTTGTGGTTGTAGAACAGCCTGATATTACCACTGTGAAAAGCGCGAACGCTACAAGACCCGTTTTACTCATCATTGTTCCGACTCATACAAATAAGGCCAAACCGGCTAAAAATGCGAAATGTTTTCGCACAGATTTATTGGTGTTTGTTTAGCAATACAGGAGGCTATCTTACATAATTATAGCTATGATGCAATTTTAAAAAATTCATGGCTTTCGACCGGTTAACTATAATAGAGTGATCTTCCGGTGTTGCTTTCAGGCAACACACTTTTGAAAGTTGATATGCTAACATCAGGAACAAATTTGATGCCTCATTCCCACCACAAAGCAAGAGCATTTTATTCAACATAAAAGCCATTGCTCGTTGAAATCGGGCTAGATAGGAAAATTTCATATGAACAGATGCAAAGAAGGATGGTTGGCCAGTGTGACTGCGCTCACATTGGGAATCTGCCTTTCTACCGCATCTGCGCTTGATGTTAACCAGACAAAAAGCCAATCGGATAGCCCGTTCGAGTTTTTCAAGAGCGGTATTTCAGCTTATAAAAATGGTGATAAGGGGCAGGCTGTCAAGGCACTGAAATATGCTGCCGATATGGGGCACCCCGGTGCCAATTGGAAGCTGGCACGCATGTATGCGGATGGTGATGGCGTCGCCGAGAATGATTATGCGGCCTATCAATTTTACGTTCGTATTGTTCAGGAAGGTGCCGATCCCGGTTCGGAAGACGAAAGCTACCTTTCCGATGCTCTGGTAGAGATAGCGACTTATCTCGTAACGGGGATTCCTAATTCGCCTGTCAAACAGGATATGCCGCAAGCACGCAGTCTTTATTTGCAGGCGGCAACCAATTTCGGTAATCCTGAAGCGCAATATCGTTTGGGAAAAATGCTGTTGAATGGCGATGGGGGAGAAAAAAATCCCGTTCAGGCTGCTCGCTGGTTCCAGCTTGCGGCAAGAAAAGGCAATCCGGCAGCGCAAGCAATGTTGGGCAATATGTTGTTTCAAGCAGGCAAAACAGTGCGGGGGCTTGCAATGATGACGGCAGCTTATGAAAAAGCCGGTCCACACGACCAGACATGGATTCGGCAATTGCAAGAACGTGCTTTCGCGGTTTCGGGCGAAGCCGATCGGCGCACGGCTATTTCTCTTGCAAGCGACATCGTCAGGAACGATAACGGTTTTTAACTTTCAATTTTATAAATTTTCAATAGGCGTTGGTATTCATCAGTCGATCTATTCCGGTAAGAGTTCCATTCAATCGCGTGTTTTTATAGGGCCGCCGTTTTATAGGGTCGCCGTTTTATAGGGCCGCTGTTTTATAAGGCCCCCGTTTCATAGATCCCCGTTTTATAGCGCCACTCAATCACCATTTTGTTGTGAAGAGTGATAATGTGTCGAAAGTCGGGTGCGGCACTGTTGCCGCGCCACGGGCTACTATTGGGGCACACCAAGGTTTTTGGGTAGGCGGGCAGGTTGCTTTTAAACCGGATGCTTTTTGATGACTGTGTTATGCTGTTGGCTTTCAGCCATTTCGTGAACGGTATAACGAAGAGGTTTTTGTAGCGATTGATTGTTAGCCTGACATTCCGGCGACCAATGCGGCAAGTCTATCCCGCAAACGTCTGTCGCAATTAGCTGACGTGTCCACATTGATGATATGAATGTTTGCTAAGACAGGATTGCGCCAATTAGCGAAAGAAAAATTTCGCAAAGCCGGATAGAAGCCAACGATGATTGGGTCAATCATTGTCGGCTATTTACCAAATCCGGAAATAACCACAAGGATAATATCTGGCTTGTTTTCAATCTTCGGGCAACAAGACATAGCACCGGATGTTGAACCAGCCAATCGCCTCTTCATTACGTGAACTGCTTGTTGCCGCTTGTCGGATTAATGGCTCAAAATCTTCGACAGAAAATCGCGGGCTCTCGGCGTTCTCAAATCAGGTGATGCAAAGAATTCTTCCGATGTACAATCTTCCAATATTGCTCCGGCATCCATGAAAATGACACGGTCTGATACTTTATGTGCAAAGCCCATTTCGTGGGTTACGCATATCATCGTCATTCCATCCTGTGCGAGTCCTACCATGACATCAAGCACTTCACCCACCATTTCAGGGTCGAGTGCAGACGTTGGTTCATCGAACAACATAACAACAGGATCCATTGTCAAAGCGCGCGCAATGGCAACGCGCTGTTGTTGACCACCCGAAAGTTGCCCCGGATATTTATCCTTATGGTCGATCAGACCGACGCGTTTGAGATATTTCAGCCCGCTTTCGATTGCATCTTTCTTTGAACGATGCAGAACTTTGGTCTGCGCAATCGTCAAATTTTCCATCACCGATAAATGCGGAAAAAGCTCGAAATGTTGGAAAACCATACCAACGCGGCTACGTAATTTGGGTAAATCGGTTTTCGGAGAATGAACGGGAACACCGTCGACCCAAATCTGCCCTTCCTGAAACGGTTCAAGTGCATTAATGGTCTTGATAAAGGTCGATTTACCAGAACCGGAAGGACCACATACAACGACAACTTCGCCTTTGCTTATATTGGTCGAACAATTCTTCAAAACGTTGAATTTTCCATACCATTTGGAAACGTTTTTTACTTCAATCATATGTTCGGGCATAAAACTTTCCTATCAGCGAATAATAGCGACTTTTTTCTGCAGATACATGACAGCCTGCGAGAGCGTGAAACAGATCACAAAATAGAACACGGCGGCAAGAATATAAGCTTCCTGTTTGACACCGAAATTGTTTGCCACAATGTCGAAACCTTTGAGAAGATCATTGCCGCTAATTGCATAGACAAGCGATGTATCCTGAAACAGGATAATGACCTGCGTAAGAAGAACGGGAAGCATATTTCGTAATGCTTGAGGTAAAATGACGATCAGCATGGATTGCCAATAAGTCATGCCGAGAGCTTCGCTGGCAAATTTTTGCCCCTGCGGAACCGACCTTATGCCGGCGCGCATAATTTCTGCGAAATAGGCTGCTTCAAAGGCTGTGAACGTAATGAATGCGGAATTGTTTGCGCCGATCGAATGTCCGGTGACAAAAGGCAGCAAGACGAAAAACCAGAGAATTACCATCACCAAAGGGATGGAGCGCATGGCAGTAACGTAAATGGTGGCTATCCATGATAAAGGCTTTATTGATGAAAGCCGCATCATTGCCAAAAGTGTTCCGAAGATCACTCCAAGGACGGTGGCAACAATTGTTAATACGACACTGAAAATAAGGCCGGATAAAATGTAGGTTTTGAATACATCGAAAGTGAAGAAGGAAAAATCCATCCACGAAAAGTCGAACGTCAGATAATAGGATAGGGTAGAGCCGGGATTCGACATGATTATCTCCCCTCCGTCTGGAATCCGGGAATTTTGACCGTTCGTTCAATGATTGACATAACGACAAAAATAACCAGAGAAATAATGACGTAAAGAACTGTCACAACCATGTAGTTTTCATAAATATGGCTGACTTCTTCAATGGCCTGAAACTGGAATTGCATCAATTCATGGATTGAAACCGCAAAAGCGACGGCCGAGTTTTTCACAATTCCCATGGATTCGGAAATAAGCGGTGGCAAAATGGTTCGCATCGCCCGCGGTAAAATGACGTAGCGATAGGTTTGATAAGTGGTAAAACCCATTGCCATGGAAGCATAACGTTGACCGGTTGGAATAGCTTCAATTCCCGAACGAACCTGTTCGGCAATTCGGGCCGAGGTAAAAAATCCCAAAGCACAAATGACAAGGATCATTGGCGGAAAGCCCATTGCGGGCGGGTAAATCTTCGGAACAACGAAATACCAAAGAAATATCTGGACGAGTAGTGGAATATTGCGTGTTATTTCCACCCATATCCGGGCAATTGCGCGTAATATACGATTGAAGAGCGATGTGCGAGGCAGCGTTCGCATTGTGCCGATAATCACACCGACAATAATCGCTAAAATTAAACTTGAAATTGAAAGGAGAGCTGTATTCAAAAATGCATTGAGCAGTGTATCGAGATAGGTATGACTCACGCCCGCTTTACCGAAACAACCGGCAACATGGGTATGATCGATATCATCCATACAGAGGAATGAGAAATCCATTGTAGAGTATTCCCGAAAATCTGGCACGAGTACGCACGCACTCTGTTTTTACCAAGCCGCATTGGCTTGTAACGCCATAAATAGGCTGCATGCAACTTCAAAAACATGCAGCCTTGTTTCTCACAAGTTATTATTTGTTTTCCTGATAATCTTCCATAGGCTTGTTGTTGGGGTGTTCCCAAGCATATTTCGTTGTATCGGAAAGCGGTAATCCGACGACCGTATTTGAAGGAGGCACCGGCTGCATAAACCATTTATTATATAGAGTTTCGAGAGATCCGTCTTTTACTTGCCGTACAATACTGTCATCAATTGCCTGTTCCAAATTCTTGTCGTCAAGACGCAACATGCAGGCAATAGGTTCAACAGAAAGAACGTCATTGAGAATGACATAATCCGACGGATTCTTCGATTTTGAGATATTTCCTGCAAGAATTGATCTGTCCATAACAAAAGCATCAGCTCTTCCCGATTCCAGAAGCAGGAAACTATCGGCGTGATCTTTCCCGTTTACCTCTTTAAAATCAATATTTTGTGCACGTTTGTTCTTGCGGATAAGCTGCACCGAAGTTGTGCCGGTGGTCGTCGCAACAGTTTTCCCGTTGAGATCGGCAATAGATTTTATGCCGGAATCCTTTTTGGTGGCAATGCGTACTTCTTCGACATAAGTCGTATAGGCAAAAGCTGCTTCTTTACCTCTTGCAGCATTATTGGTTGTCGAACCACATTCAAAATCATAAGTTCCATTTTGTAAAAGCGGAATGCGGTTCTGAGAAGTAATCGGCAGATAATTGATCTTGATCGGTTTGCCAATTTTTTTGGAAATATCGTCGATAATGCGCTCTGCCATTTCGGTATGGAAACCAACATATTTTCCGTTACCGAGCGCATAGGCCAAACCCGATGATTCGCGCACACCCAATGTGATCGACCCGCTATCCTTTATTTTTTCAAGCGTGTCTTTCTGCTGGCCCATTGCGGTGCCAGTCAGTCCCAAGATTGCCAAAGCGGCAAAAGCCATGAGAGCTCTTTTCATGAATGTTCTCCTATTTGATTATTTCCGCAACAAAATTGCCTACGATCGCGAGTTTAACACATTTTTTTTTATGAATATAAATTTTCTGTGTTTTTTAAAGGATTCTTTATATTTTATAAAACTTTGATGCAAATAAAAGGGAAATTACTTCAGCTTAATGACAACGGGAACGTGATCGGATGGTTTTTCCCATCCACGCACAACGCTTTGTACCGAACTGCTTTCGAGCTTGTCGGCGGCTTCAGGGGAAATAAGAAAATGATCTATTCTTATTCCATCGTTTTTTGTCCATGCGCCTGATTTGAAATCCCAAAAACTATAGTCCGGATTGTCGGAAGTCGAACGGATTGCGTCATAAAAACCGAGATTCCTGATTCCCCACAGGGCTTGACGACTTTGTGGAAGGTAAAGTGCATCGCCAATCCATTCTTGCGGGTTTTTGGCGTCGTAATCTGAACCGATTACATTATAATCACCCGCAAATACCAGCGGTTCTTCCAAAGCAAGAAGAGAAGCGGCGTGTTTTTGAAAGCGTTCGTACCAACGCAATTTGTAAGGGTATTTTTCGCTATCGACAGGATTACCATTGGGCACATAAAGTGATGCAACCCGTATGACGCCTTTTTGGGTCGAATATACAGCTTCGATGTAGCGGGCCTGTTCGTCACTATCATCACCAGGCAAGCCCCGAACGACTTCATCGGGACTGGTTTTTGAAAGCAGTGCGACGCCGTTGAAACCTTTCTGCCCGTGTGCCTCGATGTGGTAGCCAAGAGCTTCAATCTCGGCACGAGGAAAATTTGCATCTATCGTTTTGGTTTCTTGCAGGCAGACAATATCAGGCTCACACCATTTTAGCCACTTTATCAGCGTATCATGTCTGGCTCTGATACCTGCCACATTCCAGGTTGCTATTTTCATACCCGTCACTTTAACCAATCTTATCCTGAAGCTTCAAGCGTTAGTTGATGTTTTAATGTTATTTATCGGAATAAAAATATAATGGGTAGCTTTTCTAATGGATAGCTCTTTCAAAAATCCCGTTTTTGTCAAAACAATCCGGCTTTTATTGATAGAGCTTACCGGGAAGAAGATTATGCAACTATCCTGAGGCCAAGCCATTATCCGGAAGGTTGTTCGGGAAAAGCGGAATGATTCAACCACCATTCAATGCTTCAATCACTATTCAATGAAAAATTGGTCGCGCTTTTATTCAAGGACTAAAGAGGTGCGAATATATCATTCGACACGGTTTCATATATTAATAAAGTAAAGGATGTGACATTTTATAAGATAAGATCTGATGGTGTTTGGCCGATTGTTTTATAAAAGCGAACGGAAAGCCGACATCAGGAAAAGCTCTTATAAAGCTCTTATTTTGTATTGAAAGCTTTTTGATTGGTTCTTACGGTTCGGAATTTTTAAACTATATAAAAGAGCCGAACGGGGGCAAAAGCACCGCATCAATTCAAGGGAACGTTTTTTTAATGATTCCGTTCAGACTCATGCTTCGATTCTCTTGATAGAGGAAATCGGGCGCACATGCGCAGTGCGTCAAAATTCGGAATATTCATAAATTACCGGATTTATCGGAATTTTTGCGGCGTGTGATTTCTCCTGAAATGGTCTCAATCGACAATCTTCCTGTTATAAACTGTCGATTGGTCGTCCAAACGCCGTAAAAATCGCGATTTCATTGTTTTTCTCGGCTATAGGACTTGACGCAACACTTGTTTATCGTTAATAAACCGCCATCGGAGCCGATGTGAGGTTAGCTACATTTTCAAAACGACACGTTTTGGAGTTCGCCTCAAACAGGGTTCGTTTTACGGTTTTGAAACGCAAATGCCGGATGCATGAGGCTTTTACGGTCTCCTCTGCTTATAGTCGGGTGATCTGCACGATAGCGGTGAAGCCCGGTTTTTTGTGCATGCGTTTACTGTTGTCGCCAGTTTTTGCTGGCAACTGAATAAAGTGAAGCGGCCCAGATTGGGCGAGACAAAAGAGATTGAAAAGAGGAAGGTTGAATGCCTACCGTAAACCAGTTGATCCGCAAGCCGCGTACAGCGCCGGTCAAGCGTAATAAGGTTCCTGCATTGCAGGCAAACCCGCAAAAGCGTGGCGTGTGCACACGCGTTTATACAACGACACCAAAGAAACCGAATTCGGCTCTCCGTAAGGTTGCCAAGGTTCGTTTGACCAATGGTTTTGAAGTTATTGGTTATATTCCCGGTGAAGGTCACAACCTTCAGGAACACTCCGTTGTCATGATTCGTGGCGGACGTGTTAAGGATTTGCCTGGTGTTCGTTATCACATCATTCGTGGTGTGCTCGATACGCAAGGTGTCAAGAATCGTAAGCAGCGCCGTTCCAAATACGGTGCCAAGCGTCCTAAATAAGTTTGAGAGACGAAGCCAATGTCCCGTCGCCATAGAGCAGAAAAACGTGAGATTAATCCAGATCCGAAGTTCGGTGATCTTGTGATTACAAAATTTATGAATGCCATCATGTTTGATGGTAAGAAGTCGGTTGCAGAGCGCATTGTTTATGGTGCGCTTGATGCAGTTGGTGATAAAGCAAAAACGGAGCCGGTTGCTCTGTTTCACCAGGCATTAGAGAATGTTGCTCCTCATGTTGAAGTCCGTTCTCGTCGTGTTGGTGGTGCAACTTATCAGGTTCCTGTTGATGTACGTCCCGATCGCCGTCAGGCATTGGCCATTCGTTGGCTTATTGCAGCGGCACGTAACCGTAACGAGACAACCATGGTTGATCGTTTGTCGGGCGAATTGATGGATGCAGCGAATAATCGTGGTTCGGCTGTCAAGAAACGCGAAGATACACACCGTATGGCTGAAGCCAACCGCGCATTCTCGCATTATCGTTGGTAAGTGAACTCTTTTTAATCGAAAGCAAAAAATATGGCTCGCGAGTATAAAATCGAAGATTATCGTAATTTTGGTATTATGGCTCATATTGACGCCGGTAAGACCACAATGACCGAGCGTATTCTTTACTATACCGGTAAGAATCATAAAATCGGCGAAACGCACGACGGCGCTTCAACAATGGACTGGATGGAGCAGGAGCAGGAACGCGGTATTACCATTACTTCCGCTGCCACGACAACGTTCTGGAAGGGGCGTAATGGTGAAAAATGCCGGTTCAATATTATCGACACTCCCGGACACGTTGATTTCACAATTGAAGTCGAGCGTTCATTGCGTGTGCTTGATGGTGCGATAGCTCTTCTTGATGCGAATGCCGGTGTTGAGCCGCAGACTGAAACTGTCTGGCGTCAGGCTGAAAAATACCATGTACCGCGTATGGTTTTTGTCAATAAAATGGACAAGATCGGTGCGGATTTCTATCGCAGTGTTGAAATGGTCGGCTCGCGTCTTGGCGCGAATGCACTGGTTCTCCAGTTGCCGATTGGTGCCGAGAACGATTTCGAGGGCGTCATTGATCTTATCGATATGAAAGCCCTTACATGGGATGGTTCTATTGGTGGTCACACTGTAAGCAGTGAAATTCCGGCAGATATGAAGGCTAAAGCCGAAGAATATCGTGAAAAGCTGGTAGAAGCTGCTGTTGAAGTTGATGAGGCGGCTACCGAGGCCTATCTCGAAGGCAAAATGCCAACCAATGAAGAGCTGATTTCACTGATCCGTAAAGGTACTTGTGAAGTGCTTTTCCATCCGGTTCTTTGTGGCTCTGCCTTTAAAAATAAAGGTATCCAGCCATTGTTGGATGCTGTTGTTTCTTATCTTCCTTCGCCGGTTGATGTTCCTGCTATTCAGGGCATTGACGTTAAGACGGGTGAAGAAACAACACGTGAATCGTCGGATGCAGCACCTTTGTCAATGTTAGCATTCAAGATTATGAACGATCCGTTTGTTGGTTCGTTGACCTTCTGCCGCATCTATTCGGGTGAGCTTCACAAAGGTGTCTCTCTTGAAAACACCGTAAAGGGTAAAAAAGAGCGTATCGGCCGTATGTTGTTGATGCATTCCAATGCCCGTACCGATATTGAAGAGGCTTACGCAGGTGATATTGTTGCATTGGCCGGTTTGAAAGAAACTACCACGGGCGATACTCTTTGCGATCCGCTTCATCCGGTTATTCTGGAACGTATGGAGTTTCCGGAACCGGTTATCGAAATTGCAATCGAACCTAAGACTAAAGCCGATCAGGAAAAAATGGGCATTGCTCTTAATCGTTTGGCGGCTGAAGATCCGTCATTCCGTGTAAAATCGGACGAAGAGTCGGGGCAGACAATTATTGCCGGTATGGGTGAACTTCACCTTGACATCATTGTTGATCGTATGCGCCGCGAATTCAAGGTCGAGGCGAATGTCGGTCAGCCGCAGGTTGCTTATCGTGAAACGATTACAAAGCCTGCTGAAATTGATTATACCCATAAGAAGCAGTCCGGTGGTTCGGGCCAGTTTGCACGTGTGAAGATTCTTTTTGAACCTTATGACGGTGACGGCTTGCTGTTTGAATCGAAGATCGTCGGTGGTGCGGTTCCGAAGGAATACATCCCCGGTGTCCAGAAAGGTCTGGAAAGCGTTATGGGTTCCGGCCCACTTGCTGGCTTTCCTATGCAGGGTGTCAAAGCAACATTGCTTGATGGTGCTTATCATGATGTTGACTCCTCCGTACTGGCATTCGAGATTGCTGCTCGTGCTGCTTTCCGTGAGGGAGCCCAGAAGGCCGGCGCACAACTTCTTGAACCTATCATGAAGGTCGAGGTTGTTACACCGGAAGACTATGTTGGTGATGTTATCGGTGATTTGAACTCCCGTCGCGGTCAAATTTCCGGCACAGAGCCAAGAGGTATTGCTACTGTGGTGGATGCCATGGTTCCGCTCGCAAACATGTTTGGCTATGTCAATAGTTTGCGTTCGATGAGTCAGGGGCGTGCCCAATATACAATGCAATTCGATCACTATGAACCAGTGCCTACGGCGGTGGCTCAGGAAATTCAGAAAAAATTCGCGTAATCAGGCGGTTACGTATTAACTTTCAACTCAGCCCCGAACGGGGCAGAAAATGGAGAGAGCTCAGATGGCAAAGTCCAAATATGAACGTACGAAGCCGCATGTAAATATCGGCACGATTGGTCACGTTGACCATGGTAAAACAACGTTGACGGCAGCGATTACAAAGTATTTTGGCGAGTTCAAGGCGTATGACCAGATTGATGCTGCGCCGGAAGAACGCGCTCGTGGTATCACGATTTCTACAGCACACGTAGAATACGAGACAGAGAAGCGTCACTACGCCCATGTCGATTGCCCCGGACACGCTGACTATGTCAAGAACATGATTACCGGTGCTGCCCAGATGGACGGTGCAATTCTTGTTGTTTCTGCTGCTGATGGCCCGATGCCCCAGACACGCGAACACATTCTTCTTGCCCGTCAGGTTGGTGTTCCTGCTATTGTTGTTTTCCTGAATAAAGTCGATCAGGTAGACGATGAAGAGCTGTTGGAACTGGTTGAACTTGAAGTTCGCGAACTTCTTTCAAAATATGATTTCCCCGGCGACGAGATTCCGATTGTCAAGGGTTCGGCATTGGCTGCTCTTGAAGGCACCAACAAGGAAATCGGTGAAGATGCTGTTCGTCTTTTGATGCACGAAGTTGATGAATATATCCCGACTCCGAAGCGTCCGATCGACCAGCCTTTCCTGATGCCGATTGAAGACGTGTTCTCGATTTCCGGTCGTGGTACAGTTGTGACCGGCCGTGTTGAACGCGGTATTGTCAAGGTTGGTGACGAAGTTGAAATCGTAGGTATCCGCCCGACGACAAAGACCACAGTGACCGGCGTTGAAATGTTCCGCAAGCTTCTTGATGAAGGTGAAGCAGGCGACAATATCGGTGCTCTTCTTCGTGGTATTGAACGTGAAGGTGTTGAACGTGGACAGGTATTGGCAAAGCCCGGTACTGTTACACCGCACACCAAGTTCAAGGCAGAAGCCTATATTTTGACAAAGGATGAAGGTGGTCGTCACACACCATTTTTCACCAATTATCGTCCTCAGTTCTATTTCCGTACAACAGACGTTACCGGTATTGTAACATTGCCGGAAGGTACAGAAATGGTTATGCCGGGTGATAACGTTACGATGGATGTTACACTGATTGTTCCGGTTGCTATGGAAGAGAAGCTCCGCTTCGCTATCCGTGAAGGTGGCCACACAGTTGGTGCCGGTATCGTTTCCAAAATCATTGAATAATTGAATTTTAATTGTTAAGGAGCGTCTTTGTGAAAAGACGTTCCGATTGACAGGGATAAAAAGAGTATGAACGGTCAGAACATCCGCATTCGCTTAAAAGCGTTTGATCACCGGATTCTTGACGCATCGACACGTGAGATTGTGTCGACCGCCAAGCGTACTGGCGCCAATATCCGTGGACCGATTCCGCTTCCGACGCGAATCGAGAAGTTCACGGTTAATCGTGGGCCGCACATCGATAAGAAGAGCCGTGAGCAGTTTGAGATGCGCACACACAAGCGTCTTCTTGATATTGTTGATCCGACGCCGCAGACAGTGGACGCGCTTATGAAGCTCGACCTTTCTGCTGGTGTTGATGTCGAGATCAAGCTTTAAGGCTTGGGGACGGAAGGAACGAACCCGATGCGTTCAGGTGTAATAGCACAAAAGCTGGGCATGACCCGCGTCTATAATGATGCCGGTGAACATGTGCCTGTTACAGTTCTTCGTTTGGAGAATTGTCAGGTAGTTGCACAGCGTACAGTTGAGAAGAATGGCTATACTGCTGTTCAGTTAGGCGTAGGGCTTGCCAAGGTAAAGAATACCTCTCAAGCATTACGTGGTCATTTTGCAAAAGCTTCGGTAGAGCCGAAAGCAAAAATTGCGGAATTTCGTGTAAGCCCCGATAATCTTTTGGAAGTTGGGGCTGAAATTACTGCGGAACATTTTGTTCCCGGTCAATTGGTTGACGTGACTGGTACGTCGATCGGTAAAGGTTTCGCCGGTGTTATGAAACGTCATAACTTTGGTGGACATCGTGCTTCGCACGGTAACTCCATTACACACCGTGCCCATGGTTCGACAGGCCAACGCCAGGATCCGGGCAAAGTGTTTAAGGGTAAGAAAATGGCTGGCCATATGGGGCAGACCAGAATAACGACTTTGAATATTGAAGTTGTGTCAACAGATGCCGATCGCGGGTTGATTCTGGTTCGTGGTGCTGTTCCGGGGTCAAAGGGTGCTTGGATTTTGGTGCGGGATGCTGTCAAGAAGAGCGTTCCTGAAAATGCGCCGAAGCCTGCCGCCTTGCGTCAGTCAAAGAATGCAAAAACAGATGCTGCTGCCCCGAAGGCGGAAGCTACAGTCGCTGAGGGAGCCTGATAATGGATCTCATCGTAACAACTCTTGACGGTAAGGATGCTGGCAAGTTGAAGGTTTCGGAAGAAGTCTTCGGTTTGGATCCTCGTGAAGATATTCTACAACGTGTTGTCCGTTGGCAGCTCGCCCGTCGTCAGCAAGGTACGCATCAAAGCCAGACACGTGCCGATGTATCGCGGACCGGTGCAAAGATGTATAAGCAGAAGGGTACTGGTCGTGCCCGTCACTCATCTGCACGTGTTCCGCAATTCCGTGGTGGTGGTAAGGCTCATGGGCCGGTTGTTCGCAGCCACGCTCACGAGTTGCCGAAGAAAGTCCGTGCTTTGGGCTTGCGTCATGCGCTGTCTGCAAAAGTGAAATCGCAAGATCTGATTATTGTTGACGAATTGAACGTCAAGGAAGCCAAAACCAAGGTATTGGCGAAGGATTTTGCCAAACTCGGTTTTTCGGATGCATTGCTCATCGGTGGTAAGGAAATTGATTTGAAGTTTTCCCGTGCCGCATCGAACATTCCAAATGTTGATGTTTTGCCGGTTCAGGGGATCAACGTTTATGACATTCTGCGTCGTGGCAAACTGGTTTTGTCCAAAGCAGCCGTCGAAGCCCTTGAGGAGCGGTTCAAATGACAGATCTTCGCCACTATGATGTCGTCGTAAGCCCGGTTATTACCGAAAAATCGACGATGCTATCGGAAAATAATCAAGTCGTGTTCAAGGTTGCACCGAAGGCGACAAAATCAGAAATCAAAGCGGCTGTTGAAGCTTTGTTCGGTGTCAAAGTTACAGCAGTGAATACAACAACCCGCAAGGGTAAGGTGAAACGTTTTAAAGGCGTTGTCGGTCGACAGAGTGATGTCAAAAAAGCGATCGTGACGCTGGCTGAAGGTCAGTCAATCGACGTTTCGACTGGTCTTTAAGAGGCTCGGAGTTAGGAATAATGGCACTCAAGCACTTTAATCCGACCACGCCAGGGCAGCGTCAGCTTGTCATTGTAGATCGTTCAGGTCTTTACAAAGGCAAGCCTGTGAAAGCGCTGACCGAAGGTCTGTCGTCGAAAGGCGGTCGTAATAATCACGGTCGCGTAACTGCCCGTTATCAGGGTGGTGGTCATAAGAGAACTTATCGCTTTGTGGACTTCAAGCGTTTGAAACGCGACATGCCTGCGAAAGTGGAACGTTTGGAATATGATCCGAACCGCACAGCGTTTATTGCGCTTATTCGTTATGAAGACGGTCATCTGAGCTACATTCTCGCTCCGCAACGTCTGGGCGTCGGCGACACAGTTGTTGCCGGTTTGAATGTTGACGTTAAGCCCGGTAACTCGATGCCTCTTGGCAATATGCCTGTTGGAACGATTATCCACAATGTCGAGATGAAGCCTGGTAAAGGTGGGCAGATTGCCCGTTCAGCCGGTACTTACGCCCAGCTCGTCGGTCGCGATCAGGGAATGGCTATTCTGCGTCTCAATTCGGGTGAACAGCGTCTGGTTGCCAGTGGTTGTTACGCAACGGTTGGTGCAGTTTCTAACTCGGATCATGGTAATATCAATGATGGTAAAGCGGGTCGTGCCCGTTGGCGCGGTAAACGTCCGCACGTTCGTGGTGTTGCGATGAACCCGGTAGATCACCCGCATGGTGGTGGTGAAGGCCGTACTTCTGGTGGTCGTCATCCGGTATCGCCTTGGGGCAAGCCTACAAAGGGTAAGCGTACACGCTCGAACAAAGCGACTGATAAATTCATTATGCGCTCACGTCATCAACGCAAGAAGTAAGAGAGGTAGTCTGAAGTGGCTCGTTCAGTATGGAAAGGACCGTTTGTTGACGGCTATCTTCTCAAGAAAGCTGAGAAGGTACGTGCCGGCGGTCGTAACGAGGTTATAAAAATGTGGAGCCGCCGCTCCACGATTTTGCCGCAATTTGTCGGCCTGACCTTTGGTGTTTACAACGGAAACAAGCATGTTCCTGTTTCTGTTTCGGAAGAAATGGTCGGACATAAGTTCGGTGAGTTCGCTCCCACCCGCAGCTATTATGGTCACGGTGCGGACAAGAAAGCGAAGAGGAAGTAATAATGGGCAAAGCTAAGGCTCCGCGCCAGCTTAAAGATAATGAAGCAAAGGCAGTCGCTCGCACAATTCGTGTAAGCCCGCAGAAGCTCAATCTTGTAGCAGCAATGATTCGCGGTAAAAAGGTTAATACAGCTCTTGCAGATTTGACGTTTTCTCGTAAGCGCATTGCCGATACGGTGAAAAAGACGTTGGAATCTGCGATTGCGAACGCAGAAAACAATCACGATCTGGATGTCGATTCGCTTATCGTAGCGGAAGCTTCTGTCGGTAAATCAATTGTTATGAAGCGGTTTCATGTGCGTGGCCGTGGTCGCGCAAGCAGAATTTTGCGTCCGTTCTCTCATCTTACAATTGTTGTTCGTGAAGTGTCCGATAAAGAGGAGGCCGCATAATGGGTCAGAAGATCAATCCAATCGGGCTTCGTCTCGGTATCAACCGCACATGGGATTCTCGCTGGTATGCTGATACAGGCGAATATGGTCGGCTGTTGCATGAGGATTTGAAAATCCGCAAATATGTTATGGACGAATTGAAACAGGCTGCGATTTCGGAAGTTGTTATCGAACGTCCGCACAAGAAATGCCGTGTGACCATTCATTCGGCTCGTCCTGGTCTTATCATTGGTAAGAAGGGTGCCGACATCGAGAAGTTGCGTCGCAAATTGTCTGAAATGACACATGCCGATACGGCTTTGAACATTGTCGAAGTCCGTAAGCCGGAAATTGATGCCGAATTGATTGCCCAGTCGATTGCACAACAATTGGAACGCCGTGTGGCTTTCCGTCGTGCTATGAAGCGTGCTGTCCAGTCAGCTATGCGTCTTGGTGCCGAAGGTATCCGTATCAATTGTGGTGGTCGTTTGGGCGGTGCTGAAATTGCCCGTATGGAATGGTATCGTGAAGGACGTGTTCCGCTTCATACCTTGCGTGCGGATATTGATTACGGTACAGCCGAAGCCAATACTGCCTATGGTATTTGCGGTGTGAAAGTCTGGGTATTCAAGGGTGAAATTCTTGAGCATGACCCGATGGCTTCCGAACGCCGTGCTATGGAAGGCGATAATCAAGGTTCAAACACGAACCGCCGTCGTGAAAACGCCTGATTTTTAGACGGGCAAAACAGGATTTGGAGTAGAGAACAATGTTGCAGCCAAAGCGCACAAAGTTCCGTAAGCAGTTTAAAGGCCGTATTCATGGCGTTTCTAAAGGCGGTACGGAACTTAATTTTGGTGCTTACGGCCTTAAGGCCATGGAGCCCGAACGTGTTACTGCACGTCAGATCGAGGCGGCTCGTCGTGCTATCACACGTCAGATGAAGCGTGCCGGTCGTGTGTGGATTCGCGTTTTTCCGGATGTTCCGGTATCATCGAAGCCTACCGAAGTCCGTATGGGTAAAGGTAAAGGCGCAGTAGAATATTGGGCAACACGTGTTGCACCAGGACGTATCATGTTTGAGCTTGACGGCGTACCTGAAGATGTGGCACGGGAAGCGTTACGATTGGGTGCATCAAAGCTTCCGATTAAAACACGTTTTGTCCAGCGTATAGCTGAATAAAGGGACTAAGCGATGAAAGCCGCAGAAGTACGGGCTCAGACGCTCGATCAGATGAATGATGAGTTGGCCAAGCTGAAGAAAGAGCAGTTCAATCTGCGTTTCCAGAAAGCAACCGGTCAGTTGGAAAAAACAGCGCGCGTTAAACAGGTTCGCCGTGATATCGCACGCATAAAAACAATCGCCCGCCAGAAGGCGGCCGAAAGCAAGGCTTAAGGAAGTTAAGACATGCCTAAACGCATTCTGCAAGGCGTTGTCGTCAGCGATAAGAACGACAAGACTGTTGTAGTCAAAGTAGAGCGGCGCTATTCGCACCCGCTGTTACAGAAGACTGTCAGCCAGTCGAAGAAGTACAAAGCGCATGACGAAAACAACGAGTTCAAAGTTGGTGACGAGGTTTTTATTCAGGAATCCAAGCCAATTTCCAAAGATAAACGCTGGGTCGTTGTAAAAGACGGCGCTGCTTAATCAATCGGATTTTTTTACAGACAGAAGGTTGGGTATTTTTGTGCCCAACATTTTGTTTTGAAAAAGTCTTAATCATAATTTGACAGGCAAGTCCGAATGTGTCAAATGCACTGCCGGACGTAAACATTAAGAGAAGGCGGCCAGTCATGATTCAGATGCAAACAAACCTCGACGTCGCGGATAATTCCGGCGCCCGTCGTGTCATGTGCATCAAGGTGCTGGGCGGCTCGAAACGGAAATATGCTTCTGTCGGCGACATTATTGTTGTCTCGGTCAAAGAAGCTATCCCTCGTGGCCGCGTAAAAAAAGGTGATGTGATGAAAGCCGTGGTAGTACGTACTGCCAAGGATATTCGTCGCGCAGATGGTAGTGTTATTCGTTTTGATAAAAACGCTGCTGTTTTGGTTGATAATAAGAAAGAGCCGATCGGTACTCGTATCTTCGGACCGGTTCCCCGTGAACTTCGCGGTAAGAATCACATGAAGATTATTTCGCTCGCGCCAGAAGTTTTATAGGGAGCCGTTGCGATGAATAAAATTCGTAAAGGCGATAAAGTCGTCATCCTTTCCGGTAAGGATAAAGGGCGTAACGGTGAAGTAATCAAGGTTAACCCTGAAGAAAATACTGCCATTGTTCGCGGTATCAATATGGTCAAGCGCCACCAGCGTCAGACCCAAACTCAGGAAGCCGGTATTATTTCCAAAGAAGCTCCACTTCATATTTCAAAATTGGCTATTGCTGATCCTAAGGACGGAAAGCCTACACGTGTCGGCTTTCGTATCGAAGAAGGCGGCAAGAAGGTTCGCGTTGCCAAGCGTTCGGGAGATCTGATCGATGGCTGATAAGATTCAAGCGCCGCGTTTGAAAACGCATTATGTCGAAGTTGTTCGCAAAGCCCTGCAAGAAAAGTTCAAATACGAAAACAGTATGCAGGTTCCTTGTGTCGAGAAAGTTGTTCTCAACATGGGTGTTGGCGAAGCAACTGCGGATTCCAAGAAACCTGCCAGAGCAGCCGAGGATTTGAGCCTTATTGCCGGGCAGAAAGCTATTGTTACACATGCACGTAATTCTGTTGCGACGTTTAAAGTTCGCGAAGGAATGCCTCTCGGAGCAAAAGTAACATTGCGTAGAGACCGTATGTACGAATTTCTGGATCGTCTGGTAACGATTGCTTTGCCACGCGTTCGCGATTTTCGTGGTCTTAATCCTAAAAGTTTTGACGGTCGTGGCAATTTTGCCATGGGTATCAAAGAACACATTGTGTTCCCGGAAATTAACTACGATCAGGTAGATCAGATCTGGGGTATGGATATCATCGTTTGTACGACAGCGAAAACGGATGATGAAGCACGTGAATTGTTGCGTGGTTTCAATTTTCCGTTCCGTGCGTAACGGCAAGCGTAGCGAGGTAAAATTATGGCCAAAACAAGTGCCGTTGAGAAGAACAATCATCGTCGTGCGATGGTTAAGCAATATGCCGCACGTCGTGCGCGTCTGAAAGCAATTATAATGGATCAGAAGGTTCCGCTTGAAGAGCGGTTCCGTGCATCTATTCAACTTGCAGAGTTGCCTCGTAACTCTGCAAAGGTTCGTATTCGCAACCGCTGTGAAGTAACCGGTCGTCCGCGTGGTTATTATCGCAAGCTTAAAATGTCGCGTATTGCATTGCGTGATCTTGGTTCGTTCGGTCATATTCCGGGCGTTGTCAAATCAAGCTGGTAAGAGGAGTTTTGTAAATGTCTATGTCAGATCCTCTTGGAGATATGCTTACCCGCATTCGTAATGCGCTCGGACGTAAAAAAACCAGAGTTTCGACTCCTGCGTCCCGGTTGCGTGCGCGTGTTCTCGACGTTCTTCAGACAGAAGGTTATATCCGCGGATATAGCCAGATCGATTTCGAGAACGGAAAATCGGAACTTGAAATTGAATTGAAATATTTCGATGGTGCACCGGTTATTCGGGAAATTTCCCGTGTTTCAAAGCCCGGTCGCCGCGTTTATGTTTCAGTGAAGTCTATTCCACAAGTTGCAAACGGTCTCGGCATTTCGATCCTTTCAACTCCGAAAGGTGTGATGGCCGATCATGAGGCTCGTGAGCAGAATGTTGGTGGGGAGCTTCTTTGCCGCATCTTCTAATGGATGTCGGAGAAAGCTAGAAAGATAGGTTATAACAATGTCACGTATTGGAAAAAAACCGATTCATGTCCCGGCTGGCATTACTGCTTCAGTTGACGGGCAGGCGATCAAGGTCAAGGGGCCGAAGGGCGAGTTGAGTTTTGTCGCTGATGATGAAGTTCATCTCAAATTGGAAGATAATGTGGTTCATGTCACGCCACGTGACCAAACCAAGGAAGCACGTTCTAAATGGGGTATGTCCCGTTCGATGATTGAAAATATCATTGAAGGTGTTAAGAGCGGCTTCGAGAAAAAGCTTGAAATAAACGGTGTCGGTTATCGTGCTGCGATGCAAGGCAAGAATGTTCAGCTTTCTTTGGGTTTTAGTCATGATGTCGTTTATCATGTTCCCGAAGGCATTACAGTTGCCGTGCCCAAGCCTACTGAAATTCTGGTTTCAGGTATTGATAAGCAGAAAGTAGGGCAGGTTGCTGCGGAAATTCGCGAATATCGCGGACCAGAACCTTATAAAGGTAAGGGTGTCAAATATGCGAACGAGCGTATTGTTCGCAAAGAAGGCAAGAAGAAATAAGGAACTTGGGTCATGGCTTCGCCTAAAGAAATACTTCAGCGCCGCGCACAGCGCGTTCGCCGGCAAGTTAAAGCAGTCGCTAACGGCCGCTTGAGATTGAGCGTTCATCGCTCGAATATGAATATCTATGTTCAGATCATTGATGATCTTCACAGTCGTACAGTCGCATCGGCTTCAACTTTGGATAAGGAACTTCGTTCCTCGCTTAAAGGTGGTGCCAATGTGGAAGCTGCAACAGCAGTTGGCAAGCTTATTGCCGAACGGGCAAAAGCTGCCGGTGTCAAGGACGTGGTGTTTGATCGTGGTGCCTATATTTATCACGGTCGTATCAAGGCTCTTGCCGATGCAGCCCGCGAAGGTGGTTTGAGCTTTTAAAATTGTCGGCCCGGATTTTTCGGGCTTCTCGCCCAGGAATTCCTCTTTTTGGAGGAATTCTTTTTTGATAAGTGCTTCCGGAAAAGAAAAAGGAATTAGGAATGGCACAAAAAGAACGTAACAATCGTGATGAGCGTCATGAGGAACGTGATAGCGAGTTTGTTGACAGACTCGTCCATATTAATCGCGTCGCCAAAGTCGTAAAGGGTGGTCGTCGCTTCGGCTTTGCTGCTCTTGTTGTTGTTGGTGACCAGAAGGGTCGTGTCGGTTTTGGTCACGGCAAAGCTCGCGAAGTGCCTGAAGCAATTCGTAAAGCGACAGAAGCAGCCAAGCATGAAATGATTTATGTGCCGCTGCGTTCGGGGCGTACACTTCATCATGATGTTGAAGGGCGTCATGGTGCCGGACGTGTATTGTTGAGATCGGCTGCTGCCGGTACCGGTATCATTGCCGGTGGTCCGATGCGTGCTGTTTTTGAAACACTCGGTATGCAGGATGTTGTTGCAAAATCGCTCGGTTCATCGAACCCTTACAACATGATTCGCGCGACATTCGATGCGTTGAAACGTCAGGTTCATCCGAAGGATATTGCTGCCCAGCGCGGCATTAAATATTCGACGTTGCAGGCCCGTCGTCAAAGCTTGATCGGCAATGAAGAGTAATTCGTGGAACTTGCGATATAGAGGAATTTGAAAATGGTTGGGAAAAAAACCCATAATGGCAAAAAGGTTACTGTCGAGCAAATCGGCAGCCCGATTCGTCGTCCGCAAGTTCAACGTGCCACGTTGAAGGGGCTTGGACTTAACAAAATGCATCGCCGCAGCACATTGAACGATACCCCGGCTGTGCGTGGTATGATTGCAAAAGTAGAGCATCTCGTCCGCGTTGTGGATGAAGGCTGAGGATTGTAGGAGTAAAGAACATGAAACTCAATCAACTGCGCGATCAAGAAGGCGCTACAAAGAATCGCAAAAGAGTAGGACGCGGCATCGGTTCCGGAATGGGTAAGACTGCCGGACGCGGTGTTAAAGGCCAGAAAGCACGTTCAGGTGTGGCTATTAACGGTTTTGAAGGCGGGCAAATGCCTGTTTACCGTCGCCTGCCGAAACGCGGTTTTAACAATATTTTTGCAAAAAGCTTCAATGAAGTATCGGTTGGCCGTATTCAGGCTGCTATCGACGCCGGGAAATTGGATGCTGCAAAGCCGGTAGATGGTGCAGCGTTGAAAGCTGCCGGCATTATCCGTCGCGAAAAAGATGGCATTCGGCTTCTCTCGGATGGTGAATTGAAAGCCAAAGTGACATTTGACATTGCCGGCGCTTCCAAAGCCGCGATTGAAAAAGTTAGCAAGGCCGGTGGCGTTGTTAATCTTCGTGACTCTGCCGAATAATTCATTCGCTTGAACAGTTCTGGTCTGGTGTGACGTGATAAACGTTCATTCCAGACCTTTTTTTATGAATTATTTCATGTTGCAAAAATTATTTTTATCAGGCAAAACGGCCTTGAGTTAAAATAGCTTTAACAGGCGTTGTTTCTCTTTGCGTTTTTTTGCGCAGGGGGGTAAAGCATGTGTTGATTTTCACGGTATTTTGCCGTGAATTAAAACCGGAGAGATTTTATGGCATCTGCCGCAGAACAACTGGCTTCCAATCTTAATTTTGGCGCATTTTCGCGCGCTACCGAACTGAAGAAACGTATCTGGTTTACTTTGGGTGCATTGCTTGTCTATCGTTTCGGTACTTACATTCCTATGCCGGGAATCGATGTTAATGCATTAAGACAGACATTTGCCCAGCACGCATCCGGCGTTTTGGGTCTATTCAATATGTTTGCCGGTGGTGCTGTCGGGCGTATGGCGATTTTTGCACTCGGCATTATGCCATATATTTCAGCGTCGATCATCGTGCAGTTGATGACTTCCGTGATCCCTTCGCTTGAAGCTTTGAAGAAGGAAGGCGAGACGGGGCGAAAGATTATTAATCAATATACCCGTTATGGAACTGTTTTTCTGGCGTTGATCCAGGCTTATGGTATTGCGATTGCTCTTGAGAGCGGAATGGGAACGGGTCTGCAGATTGTGACCGAACCCGGAATGATGTTCAGAATCAGTGCTGTTATTACACTGACCGGCGGCACGATCTTTTTGATGTGGCTGGGCGAGCAAATCACCTCTCGCGGAATTGGTAACGGTATATCGCTCATTATTTTTGCAGGCATTGTTGCAAATCTCCCCTCAGCGATTGCGCAGCTTTTAACAGCTCATGCGCAAGCCGATCTTTCAACGTTCATGTTGCTTCTTATTATTGTTATTTGTATTGCGGTTATTGCTGTTATCGTTTTTGTGGAACGGGCGCAACGCCGGATAATTATTCAATATCCCAATCGTCAGATGGGTAACCGGATGTTCAAAGGCGATACATCGAATTTGCCGTTGAAGCTTAACACTGCCGGTGTCATTCCTCCCATTTTTGCGTCGTCACTTTTGATGCTACCGGCAACGATAAATAATTTTTCGCAAAACATGCCTCATTGGCTGCAAACGATTTCGTTTTCGTTAAGCCATGGGCAGCCGCTTTATATGGTGGTTTATGCGGGGCTTATGGCATTTTTCTGTTTCTTTTACACGGCCATTGTTTTCAATCCGAAAGACACAGCCGACCAGTTGAAAAAACATTCAGGCTTTATTCCCGGAATAAGACCTGGCGAACGGACAGCGCAATATATTGATTATGTGCTTACACGCATTACCGTTGTAGGGGCTATCTATATTATTCTAGTTTGCCTGTTGCCGGAATTTTTAATGTCGACCTTGCATGTTCCGTTCTATCTTGGTGGTACGTCGCTTTTGATCGTTGTGACTGTTACACTTGATACAATTGCACAAATTCAGGGGCATCTCGTCGCTCACCAATATGAAGGCTTGCTTAAGAAATCAAAACTCAGAAGCGGGAAAAGAAATAGATGAAACTGATCTTTTTAGGACCGCCCGGTGCCGGTAAGGGTACTCAGGCAAAGATTTTGACCGAAAAATACGGTATACCGCAACTATCAACAGGTGACATGTTGCGTGCGGCTGTTGCTGCCGGAACAGAAGTCGGTAAACGTGCAAAGTCGATTATGGATGCCGGCGGGCTGGTTTCCGACGAGATTGTGAACCAGATTGTTTCGGAGCGGATTGACGAGCCGGACTGTTCAAAAGGCTTTATCCTTGACGGGTATCCGAGAACGGTAGGGCAGGCAGAGGCTTTGCAGGAAATTCTGAATAGCAAACATACGAAACTGGACGCAGTGATCGAACTTGTTGTTGATCGGAATGCACTTGTTGATCGTATGAAGACGCGCGTTGCAGAAACCATTGCCGCAGGTGGCAAGGTGCGCTCCGATGATAATCCGGAAGCATTTGCGAAGCGGCTCGTAGAATATAGTGATAAAACTGCTCCCTTGTCGCAGTTTTATGAAAAAACCGGACTGTTGAAGAAAATTGATGGTATGGCTTCTGTCAAGGATGTCACACTTGCAATCGAAAAAGCACTTCACTGATAACAGTCTGTCATATAAGTGAAAGAGGAGTTGACTTTTCCGGCGAAATCCGTCAAAGACAGCACAATTTCATTTTTTTGAGAGATGATTGGAATCGGCATTGTGTGCGGTTCTGGTCGGTTTGTGCTTTAGTTCAGTGTTGACTAAAGTGCAAATGGTTGAAATTTAATTTAAGGAGAACAGGCGTGGCTCGTATTGCTGGCGTCAACATCCCGACGAATAAGCGCGTTATTATCGCTCTTCAGTACATTCACGGGATTGGACCGAAATTTGCTAAAGAAATCGTTGATAAAGTCGGTATTCCTGCTGAACGCCGTGTGAGTGAACTTTCGGATGCTGAAGTTCTTCAAATCCGTGAAGCTATCGATCACGATTATCAGGTGGAAGGTGACCTTCGCCGCGAAGTTTCGATGAATATCAAGCGTCTCATGGATCTTGGTTGCTATCGCGGTTTGCGTCATCGTCGTTCGTTGCCGGTTCGCGGTCAACGTACACATACCAATGCGCGTACCCGCAAAGGCCCGGCACGGGCTATTGCCGGTAAGAAGAAATAATAGATAAAATAATTTTTGCCCCAACTGGCTTCATAGAACGAATAATAGTTTCTTTTATTATGTTGGTCGGGGTCAATAAGGTGTAGCCGCTGGAAATACGGCGGTGCAGAGATCAGTGAAAGGAAAATTATGGCCAAAGAGCCTACGCGTATTCGCCGTCGCGAACGTAAAAATATTTCGTCGGGCGTTGCCCATGTCAATTCGACATTCAATAACACGCTCATAACAATTACCGATGCCCAAGGAAATACGATTTCCTGGTCGTCTGCCGGTGCACAGGGCTTTAAAGGCTCGCGTAAATCGACACCTTTTGCCGCTCAGGTAGCAGCAGAAGATTGTGCAAAAAAGGCGCAAGATCACGGTATGCGGTCTCTCGAAGTGGAAGTTTGCGGACCGGGTTCCGGTCGTGAATCAGCTTTGAGAGCACTTCAGGCTGCAGGTTTTATTATTACATCTATTCGTGATGTGACACCCATTCCGCATAATGGTTGCCGTCCGCGTAAGAAACGCCGCGTTTAATCCGGTTGTTTTTCGGTGTCAGAGCTTGGCTCTGGCGTTCAAGCTGGCCGTCACGGCTGAATGGTGACGGAAGTAAAGGACAGGAATAGGAATATGATCCAGAAAAACTGGCAGGAACTGATTAAGCCTAACAAAGTCGAGTTTCAGACGCAGGGTGGTTCTAACAAAGCTGTTGTGATCGCCGAGCCGCTGGAGCGTGGTTTTGGTTTGACATTAGGTAACGCTTTACGGCGTGTATTACTGTCTTCTTTGCGCGGTGCGGCAATTACTGCTGTGCAGATTGATGGTGTGTTGCACGAATTTTCGTCGATACCCGGTGTGCGGGAAGACGTTACAGATATTATTCTGAATATCAAGGAAATCGCTATCCGCATGGAAGGCGAAGGTCCGAAACGGATGGTTGTTCGCAAAGAAGGTCCGGGTGTTGTCACGGCAGGCGATATCCAGACAGTCGGCGATGTCGAGATTCTCAATCCAGAACATGTGATTTGCACGCTCGATCAGGGTGCCGAGATCAGAATGGAATTTACGGTCAACACCGGTAAGGGCTACGTTCCTGCCGATCGCAATCGTAATGAAGATGCTCCAATCGGGCTTATTCCCGTTGATAGCCTCTATTCGCCCATTCGCAAAGTTTCGTACAAGATCGAGAACACACGCGAAGGTCAAGTTCTCGACTACGACAAGTTGATCCTGACTGTCGAGACGAACGGTGCGGTTAGTGCAGAAGACGCTGTAGCTTTTGCTGCCCGTATCCTGCAAGACCAGCTTTCTGTCTTCGTCAATTTCGAAGAACCGCAGAAAGAAGCTCCGCAAGAGCAGGTTTCCGAGCTTGCATTCAACCCCGCATTGCTCAAGAAAGTGGATGAACTGGAGCTTTCGGTTCGTTCGGCCAATTGTCTTAAAAACGACAATATCGTTTATATTGGTGACCTTATCCAGAAAACGGAAGCAGAAATGCTGCGTACGCCGAATTTTGGTCGTAAGTCACTTAATGAAATCAAGGAAGTTCTCGCGTCAATGGGGCTTCATCTTGGTATGGAAATCCCCGCTTGGCCGCCAGAGAATATCGACGACCTTGCAAAACGTTATGAAGATCAATACTGAGTTAGAAATTAAGGAGAAGGCTCATGCGCCATGGTAAATCAGGCCGCAAGCTGAACCGCACTGCTAGTCACCGTAAGGCGATGTTTGCCAATATGGCAACGTCACTGATCGAGCATGAGCAGATCGTGACGACGCTTCCAAAGGCAAAAGAAATCCGCCCGATTGTCGAGAAATTGGTAACATTAGGCAAACGTGGAGGTCTCCATGCTCGCCGTCAAGCCATTTCGGCAATTCGCGATGCAAAGCAGGTAGCAAAGCTTTTTGATACTTTGGCTCCCCGTTACGCAAATCGCAATGGTGGTTACCTTCGTATTATGAAAGCAGGGTTCCGTCAGGGTGATAATGCTCCGTTGGCTGTCGTCGAATTTGTAGAACGCGACGTAAATGCCAAAGGTGCGGCTGACAAAGCACGTGTTGAAGCTGCTGCCAAGGAAACAGAAGCAGCTTGATTGGCTATCATTTGAAAAATGATTGATAATTAAAAGAAACCCGCTGTCAAAGCGGGTTTTTTATTGTCTTAATTTATTTGCGTTTTCATCGGTTTTCTAGAATTCCGTTTTTTGATTGTGAAATGCGGGAAACAACTTTTTTAAACTTTAAAAAATTTGGTATTGTAACTTCATTTTGGAAAAAGCTTTTTCTTCATTACGCTCGTTCTTGTTTGAGATTGCGAGTATTGCCCGAATTAAAATTATTGCTCGAATTTGCTGGCTTGTAGGTCTGGCGGTAAATAATTCGCTTGCCTATTAAATCTTAATTTGAATGACATGGATGTTCCCAAATCGAAAAATGGAAGAATTTCCAAATGAAACCATTGAATGGTTTTCAACATTGAATATCCGGAATTTTGCTATCACGAAAATATTGCTGAAGAAAATTGAATGCCAATATAAATGCCGAAAATGGCGTAGTCTGTAAAACTAGAAACATCTGCAATTTGAATTGTCTACGATCTTTGGCAAGTCGTTAAATTGCCGAACGAGGCTCGGGACTCATCAATCAGAATAGAAAATGACTATAAAGGCGATGTATCGAGCCGAGAAAAGCCTGTCTGCACATCGATCATAGCGAGTTGTATCAGCCGCCGGTCTTTGATCTTGGTAAAGAGAATCGCTGGTTTTGTTGCATAGTTGATAGGCTCGCCTCATGAAGAAGATTTGCGTGGTTCTAGTTTTTGTTGGAGGAAATGCCAGGCTTAATCTTCCTGATAGGCGGCCTCGCTGAACCAATGGGCATTATACCCCCGATCTGCAATAAATTTTCTGACCTCGGTTAATCGGAGCAACAGGAGAGGGCTCTTATCGTTATTCATCTGGCCTTCGACATTAGCAGCCAAATAGATTTATCAATTTTATTACAGATACTAGGCAGTTTGGAGTTCAAGCTACCTATAGAGCCGCAGCCAATATGGTGAGGAACATCTCCTTTTTTTAAACGGTGTGCGGCAGTGTGATACGCCTTGAGATGCGTTGCGTCGATCATAATGCATCGCGGTTTTGGGCCTTGCCGGATAAGAGGGTGGGAGAAATGCGGCCAGATACGCCAAATCATTTCCAACGGATAAAGCAATTATAGAGCGTTTTATTCGGGTGAGCCGAGGGGGCATCTTTCCACTGCAAACCTAGTTTGATGACATAGACAATGCGGCTCATAATGCGCTGCCAGTCATCGGCACACGTTCCTCCGTGTGACAATGGAAAAAGGGAGATGTACGCGCCATGCGATCTTAGTTAAGTAAAACAACTCACTTATTGGTTATTCCTCCCTCATACGACCAATCAATCGTAATTCAATCAAACAGGAAAACAATAAAATTAATAGGCCCTGTGTCCAAGCTAACTATTATAGTACAAGTAGTATTGATATGTCCTCCTGTCATTCAAGTCTAGTTTTAGACATAAGTCATTGGTTTCAGTTGACCACTTTTGCGTATAAAAAACACGCTTCTATGATAAGGAATAATTGACAATTGTTATTAGAGATTGCAGCGTGAAGTTATCAATGATAATCAATATACGATTTATATACCAATTTTAGAAAAAGTTTGTCTAATTTCTTGATGAATTAAATAAAACGTTTATCGATAATCGTCGACATGTTGTGCGCAGCACCTCGTTGAGGACAGTATGAAGGTTTCGTAAGCTAATTTACCTTAGATGGCCGTTAGTCTAATGCCGAGATATAGATTTATAGATATTTTTGCAGGATGTGGTGGATTAAGTTTAGGCTTAATGCAAGCTGGGTGGCAAGGACTTTTTGCAATTGAACGTGACGTCAATGCGTTTCAAACATTGCATGATAATTTAATAGCGTCAAATAGTTCGTTTCAATTTGCTTGGCCAAAATGGCTTCCGAAAGCGGCGATTAACGTAGCGGACTTAATTAAAACTCAGAGATTTCAACTAGCTAAATATGCTGATACTGTAGATTTATTGGTTGGGGGCCCACCATGTCAAGGTTTCTCATCGGCGGGTAAGCGTAACCCTAATGATCCGCGCAACCGCCTTGTGGAGGAATACTTTACATTCGTCGATCTTCTGAAACCGCGAGTGGTTTTAATTGAAAATGTCCGTGGTATTACTACTGACTTTAAGGGTAGCCTACTAAATGGAGAAAAATTGAATTATGCGCGTTGGATTGTAAATACACTGAGTAAAGATTACGTGGTTTCAACGAGAATGATCGACGTATCTTCCTTCGGTGTTCCACAAAAACGTCATAGGTTTTTTATTGTAGGTTTTCGGAAAGGAACTGGATTAGATCGAGTGGATTTTTTCAACAAAATTGAACGCGACCGTCAAATGTTTCTTAGCCGTAAAGGTATTAATTGCACGCCAATACCCACTAAGGCAGCAATTTCCGATTTGGAAGTTTCGCGTAACGGTATTATACCAAGCCGTGATACTAAGGGCTTTAAAGATATTGCTTATAATGGCCCACTTACTACTTATCAGACATTGATGAACAACGGATGTGAAGGTATTCCTCATGACACCCGGTTGGCACGACACCATCCAGAAATTTCAGCTCGTTTTGCAAAAATCATTGATCTCTGTTACGCTAATGGCCGATTAAATAGGTCGTTGTCACCCGATATTAAAGCAAGTTTTGGTCTTAAAAAAAATGCTATTCGTGTGCTTGACCCTGATGCACCATCGCCAACTATTACGAGCATGCCAGATGACTTGATTCACTATTCCGAACCGCGTACTCTTAGTGTGCGAGAAAATGCAAGGCTTCAAAGTTTTCCAGATTGGTATGCTTTTAAAGGAAAATATACGACCGGTGGACAACGAAGAAAAATGGAAGTTCCCAGATTCACTCAGGTCGCAAATGCAGTTCCCCCTCTGGTTGCGGAAGCGATTGG
The DNA here is from genome assembly GCF_048452985.1 of Bartonella sp. P0282. Classification (NCBI taxonomy): domain Bacteria; kingdom Pseudomonadati; phylum Pseudomonadota; class Alphaproteobacteria; order Hyphomicrobiales; family Bartonellaceae; genus Bartonella; species Bartonella sp. P0282. Next base: position 656,539 of record NZ_WTFO01000002.1, on the reverse strand, counting down.
CGTATCTCTTGCTAAATTACTTCGCGAAATCGATTAGCTAAAAAACTTATATTTCGTCCAATAGATCTTGGAAATCTAGGAGCGCAGTTCTAAGCTTTGTCATATCTTCCGAGGTAATCTTTTCACCTTTACGGTTAAAAAAAGTGCAGGTAAAACCTTCCTTTTCAACGGTCATATGTGCCAGATCATTACGTTGTGTTATTATTTTGTCATGGTAAAATTTAAATTTATCTTCGTTATTTTTATATTGTTCAGAATTTTCAATTAGTTCTTTAAATAAGTGGAAACAATCAATACTCGTGTAAATCCAATGATACTTTTTTATATGTTCAATATCACTTAAGTTTTTCTTTATTTTTTTAAGAATTTCTTTATATTCGTTAATATCTTCTTCAAACTTTACACTCTTTTTTCCTACTTTTTCTATTATTTTTTCTATGATTTCCTGTTTTTCTTTATCGGGGGAACAATTGAAAATTTCACAAATCTTGCGAAATATCATGTAATCGATGTCGCTTGTTGCACCCATTACAATTCCGCGTGAATGATCAATATCCAACACCTTTTTTATCAGGCTCTCGAATACCCCTGCGACAACGTCAGGAAGATCTGTTCGCTGACTAATAAACAAACCTTCAATCTCTTTCCGCGCCTTTTCCTTTATCTCTCGGAAATTCTGATTTGCTGAATAAAATATAATATCTTTATAGGGAAATTTTTTTCTTACTTTTCTTAGGCCGTCCATACCATCTTCTTTACCTTCACCGAGATCATAATCCATCAAGACTAGATCAATATGGTCTCCATAAATGTCGTCGGCCAAATACTCCTCAGCTTCATCGACTGTCTTAGCAAACTCTACGGAAAGTCGGAAACCATGCTTACGTATGAGATGGCTGATACGATCCTCTTGATCTGTAACATTCGCGGGCTGATCTTCAACCCAAAGTACATTAAAGTCTAATCTCATTTGGCAATCCTAATAAGAAAGGACGCCCCATTCCGACCATCCGGAGTCATTGGCTCAATAGTACCGTTCATTTCACCTAGCACTTGCCGAACGTGGTAAAGCCCCAAACCTGAACCATCGGTGGTTGTAAAACCTTTTTCGAATAAACGCTCAAGATCAGTAATATTTGAATCAAACCCTTTTCCGTCATCGCTCACTTTGACATGTATTGTCGATTTCGTAGGATGGCTTATTTCAAACTTGATTGATGTAGCCCGCGCTTTTCGTGCATTGGTTATTAGGTTGTCAATCACCACTGATATATCAATTGGCTTGAACCGCTGTTGAAAGCCTTTATCATCACTTTCAACGCTTATCGTCAGCGGGCCTGACAGGAAGTCCTTTGCAACGTCGTTTATGTATTGCTTTATATATTCCCCAAGATCAGCATCAATATTTTCTGAATCAAGCCTAAAATTGGCCTTAGTCGCGAATTTTGAAACGCCAAGAACTTTGCTATTAAGAAACGAAATTGCGTCTAAAACGTCGATAACCTCAGTAAAAGATACAGTTTTGGATGCCGATAGTTTTACCAAAAAATTTTCAATTTTCTGTTTAATTGCTGCCGCATATATCGTGACCTGATGGTGTAATGATAGGACTGTGTCGGTATCAAGTGTAGATATAGAAGATAGGAAAAGGTTTCGCTTTCGCTCTTCGTCCAATTGCTCCTGAGTTTCAGCAATTGCTTTCTCCGCGAAGTAAGCACGAGCTTGAGCTGTTTCTTTTGCTCGTCTTTCCTCATCAGCTTGTTTACGAGCATATTCTTCAGCTTCTCGAAGCTCTTCAAAACGCTTTTCTGCTACCTTTATATTGTCAAATAAATTTTTATCTTTTGTCTTTTCAGCGATAGCACGCAAGTTGCTTAATGAGGCCTCAAATTGGGCCGAACGTTCACTGAGAATTCCTATTAATTTTTTACTATAATCCAATAGTTCAACATTTTTATCATCAACTAATTTTGCCACAGCTTCTGTAACGCGAGCACGTCCTGGATCGGTTAAAAGCCGTGAAACATCACTAGTGTTTTTATCTTCTTTATCAACAAAGGTAACCGGTACAACATAACGTTCGAGACGAACCAGACATTGGTCTCGGAAACACTTACGCAGTTGGGCCACTGCTGGTGTTTCTATAAGTCCGGCGTTCCGACTGGATGCTTCTTGAAAATCTTCGTCAGTTCCTGACACATCGATACGCCCAATGACATCACGTGTGCCCAAATAACGTGCATATCCTTGCGTTTTTCTTCGGTTCATTCCAAGCCAATCATCAAACTCTTCACCGATCGGATAAACTCGAAAACCATTTCTGAAGAGGAAGACAGAACCAAACTGAACCGAAGGAACGCCCATACGACGTGCAAAAGTAGTTTTCGCAGATTGGTTTAAAAAATAGACCTGACATTTGAATCCCGAGTTTACGAGCAAAGGGTATTCATTTGGCTCTCGTATTTGATAGATTAGTTCACCGCGATCAACCAGTTTGCTCTCAATATGTTTTCCATCACTGTCAATGTTAACCTCTATAAAAGTCGTTTTTTCTCGCAAGGTATCGAAAATGAAATTGCCAACCGCACCATTTACAATAGAGTTTGCATTCACCTCTCCCCCTTTATTTGCGGCTCGTGCGGCTTCATGCTGGTCCGTTGCCTTTTCAATTGGAGCATGAATTATAATTGCAAATTTATCTACATTTGTACCAAATGGATTTATCAATTTTGCCAAAGCCGCCTTTAATTTAAGGATTTTATCACGGTCCCAGGCCTGTCGTGTTTTTTCTATAGTTATTGCCGTTCCATAATTTGGAACGTTAAGGTTATCAGGAAGCAAAAATCCCTCTGGCCGAGCAACATAACTTAGTTCAATATTCTCAAAGTGTTCTTTATGGTCCTTATCAAAGCGATCCCAATCAATAATGATGCAATGAACTGGTCCGTCGATTTCTGATTTTGGCCGAGTTTGCAAGTGAAGCAACGATCCAAGTCTATCTGATGAAAATCTTCCTATTCCTTTGCTTCCCGCGTAATGCCGACGTTCTGCTATATCATCACGAAAACTAGTTTTCTGATTAGATTCACGTTTTGTTGAATAGGCAACAAAGAGCCATTTGCGCTTAATATCATCATAAGACATGCCTTTTCCATTATCAGCGATTATGATTTTTGACTTGTCAAAATAAAGCTCAACCAAACTCGCCCCCGCATCAAACGAGTTCTTTACCAACTCAAATATCGCAACTTCGTCATCCGTTATAAGTTCACTACCGAGTATACTTTTAAGACCAGTGCTTATATCAAAATGAAGTTGCGGCTTTTGCTCAGTAGTCATTGATTCTCTTCCTAAACATCACAGCTATCGTCTCGCCTGCATATTCTATATATAGAAGTAATTTTGACGATTAACACATCAATTTATTATTTTATCAGACTATATCTATAGATTTTATTTTAAAATAAAATCCAAAATTCAACAAGATTCATATCTTTAGGAGCATACGCATTAATTAAAATAGAAGGCAACTGTAGCGGCGACGCATATAGCCGAGAAAAAGTGAGTGCACATTGGTCATACCATACGGCAACACGCTGCCAGACTTTGAATTTGGCAAATAGATTCTCGGTTTTAGTGGCGAAGCTGATAGCTTCGCTTGTTGAAAGAAGTTTGCATACTTCTAACCATTGTTGGGGGGAGCTTCTTGGTATGCAAAGTTTGTCTGAACTGGTCGGCATCATAACCCGGATCTACCATAAATTCCCTGACATCAGTTATTCAGAGCAACGAGAGAACGGCCCTCTTATTGTCCCTCATCCCGCCTTTTGACAATAATGGGAAATTAGGTTTGTCCGTTTCATGGCAAACACTATGCAGTTTGGAATTTAAGCTGCATTTTGTGCGACCAAAATAGCGAGGAACAGTTCTTTTCTGTAAAGGGTTGCGACTATGCGGTGCGCCTTGAGATATGTTGCATCGTCATAATGATTCGCGGTCTCAGCCCTTGCCGAAAAAGAGGAAATGCAATCAAATACGCCTAAATCCTCTCCAACGGATAAAACGGTCAGAGAGTATTTTATTGGAGCCAGCCTATGGGGCGTCTTTTCATTGCAAACTTCGTTTGATGGCGTAGATAATGCCGCTCATAACGCGCCGCCGCTCATCGACACATTTTACTTCGTGCGACAAAGAAAAAAGTGCAATATGTGCGCCATCCGATCTTTTTAATGAAAAAACATAAATTGGGCTCGTGTTCGATAATAAACAGCGATAGGCAATGAATGATTGAATGTAATTAAAAAGCTTTATAAGTTCGTTGTTGTCGTATTGGTCGGCGCAATAGAGCAAGGGATGTTGACTAGCTTTCTGAAAAGGTTAAAATGTGATCGGATTTATCCTTAAAGTCTTCCTTTATAAAGTAAGGTGCCATTGAGAAGGAAAATGGGTTTTTTCTTATGGAACACTGAAAGGCGTGCTCTGTGGTTTCGGTGAATATGAGAGAAATAATGATGGCTAATTCCGTTATTGATCGTTTAAGTCGCAAAATAACAAAGCGAATATGCAATCTTCGATTTGTCACTTTTATTGAATGAAACATATTATTATTCAATAATAATATTAAGTTATTTTTAATTTAAACGAATAAAAAATATTATTGTGTTGAAAAAATACAAATTGAGAAAATAAAATATGTATAAAATAATAAAAATATTTTGAAATTTAAAGTTTAATTAATTGTTTTTTTAAATATATGGATAGAATTTTTGATATTTTCTTTTTTAAAATTAAAACACATAATACGAAATAATTATTTTGCTCATAAAAATTGAAAATATTAGGCATAAATGTTCTGGAGTGATGCAGATAGCGTGAAACTATTGAATTTTACACTAATCCTGAATTGATAGACAAAAGCAATTCTAAAATGTGGCGTGGAAATATTATTTAATTATAAGCGCCGACAGAGTAAAATAACAGTCGAAGGCACGAGAAAAGTGATTTAATAGACGAAAGGCGGTATGTTCCCGGTCGTTTAAAGAGAATCGAAGGAAGAATTTTCAGACGGCAAGCTGGTGACATTCCTTCGTTTCAACTACGCTTTTCCAATTTCTTAAATTTTCGATTTCTTTGCTCCAAACAACCCAGTTGATAAATTGTATTTGATATCGTTCTTTTGCCAAAAATTATTAATAACATAGAAATTGTTTGAATGAATGTGGGCAAGGATTTTACAGTTGCAGAAAAGCGATGATCAAAAAATTCTTGGGCAAATCATAAGACGCACACTGGTGTAAGGAAGCGATGATGAAACTTTTGTTTAAGATTATTGGCCTGTGCAGCTTTCTAGCACTCATTGGACCTCAAGCCGGTCTTGCAGAAGTTCCGCAGTCGCAAGCAGAGATCAAATTGAGTTTCGCGCCTCTGGTTAAAAAGACCGCACCGTCGGTTGTGAATGTCTATGCTGCAAGAATCGTTCGTGCGCGGTCACCTTTTGCCAATGATCCGTTTTTTGAACAGTTTTTCGGACAATCGTTCAAAAATGCACCCTCGCGCAAACAGTCATCTCTGGGGTCGGGCGTGATAGTCGATGAGAGCGGTCTGATTGTCACGAACTATCATGTTATTCGTGATGCTGATGAAATCAAGGTTGCTTTGTCGGATGGCCGCGAATTTGAAAGTAAAGTTATGCTTAAAGATGAAGCGACCGATATAGCTGTCCTGAAAATTACGCCCAAGGGCGCACCTTTTCCGGTTTTGCCGCTCGGTGATTCAGATGCGGTCGAGGTAGGCGATCTCGTTTTGGCAATCGGCGACCCCTTTGGCGTCGGGCAAACTGTTACAAGTGGCATCGTATCGGCGCAGGCACGTACCCGCGTGGGAATATCCGATTTCGACTTTTTCATCCAGACAGATGCTCCGATCAATCCCGGTAATTCGGGCGGCGCGCTTATTGATATGAAAGGCGAGCTGATTGGCATCAATACGGCTATCTATTCCCAATCGGGAGGGTCGGTCGGTATCGGCTTTGCAATTCCGGCAAATCTTGTAAAAACCGTTCTTGATGCGGTAAAAAGAGGCGAGCAGACATTTGAACCTCCCTATATCGGTGCTTCTTTTCAAAATGTAACGGCAGATGTTGCCGAAGGTTTGGGAATGGCTCAACCTTATGGCGCCATTATTATTGATGTTGCAAAGGGAAGCCCTGCTGAAAAAGCCGGTCTTAAAATCGGTGATGTTATTTTGAAGGCACAAAATGTGCGTATTGATAATCCGGACAGCCTTGGTTACCGCCTGATGACAACGGGAATCGGTCATACGCTCGATATTGAGTATCTGAGAAATGGCGAGACCGGAAAGACCTCTATTTCTCTCACTTCGGTTCCCGAAAACGAGGTTTTACGTCCGGAAAAATTGACAGGAAATACTCCTTTTACCGGTGCCGAAGTTATGAATTTGACGCCAATGAATGCACGCCGGTTTCATGTAGCACCAGATGCGGCAGGTGTTGTAATCAATAATGTCGACGATAATAGCAATGCCGCCGGTCTCTTTCAGCGCGGAGACATTATCCATGGTCTCAATGGCAAGGAAGTCAAGACAGTTGCCGATTTGAAAAAAATTCTTTCAAATGGTCAACCGCGTATCTGGCAGCTTGAATATGAACGGAATGGCATGTTGGTTCGGCAATTTGTACGTTGAGGTATTTTTTTGGCTAACGATCTTTTTTCAGCTACGACCGATTTGCAGATGGACAAGACCAAACCGCTTGCCGAGCGTATGCGGCCTCAACATCTGTCAGAAGTTATCGGGCAAGAACATATCACCGGTCCGGAAGGCGCATTAAGCAGAATGATCGCCTCCGGTTCGATGGGGTCAATGATTTTCTGGGGACCACCCGGTACAGGAAAAACAACTGTTGCAAGATTACTTGCAAATGAAACGGAACTCGCTTTCGAGCAGATTTCGGCAATTTTTTCCGGTGTGAGCGAGCTAAAAAAAGTATTTGAAAGTGCGCGCGCAAGACGGATGTCCGGCAGGCAGACGTTGCTGTTTGTCGACGAAATACACCGGTTCAATCGTGCACAACAGGATAGTTTTTTGCCGGTTATGGAAGATGGCACGGTTATTCTTGTGGGGGCAACAACGGAAAATCCGTCTTTCGAGCTTAATGCGGCGTTACTTTCGCGCGCACGTGTGCTGACATTCCATTCACTTGATGAAAAGAGTCTGGCAACAATTCTTGAAAGAGCCGAAAAAATAGAAGGCAAGCCACTTCCTGTCGACGAGGGGGCCCGTGATATGCTGGTACGTATGGCCGATGGAGATGGTCGCGCCGTACTTACAATGGCAGAAGAGCTATGGAGAGCCGCACGGACAGGCGAGGTGTTCAATGAAACAACCTTGCAGGAGATTGTCCAGCAACGTGCGGCGATCTATGACAAAGGGCAGGATGGGCATTATAATCTCATATCTGCTCTTCATAAGTCGGTACGCGGTTCGGACCCCGATGCAGCCCTTTACTATCTCTCGCGTATGCTGGATGCAGGCGAAAACCCGCATTATATCGGAAGGCGGCTCGTGCGTATGGCGGTTGAAGATATAGGATTGGCAGATCCGCAGGCTCTCGTCATTGCCAACGCCGCGAAAGATGCCTACGATTATCTTGGCTCACCCGAAGGCGAACTGGCATTTGCCCAAGCCTGTATTTATCTCGCAACCGCTCCCAAATCCAATGCCGGTTATGTGGCATTCAATAAGGCTATGCGTTCGGCGCGCCAGAACGGTTCGTTAATGCCGCCCAAATATATTCTTAATGCGCCGACAAAACTTATGAAACAGGAAGGTTATAACGAAGGTTATCATTATGACCATGATGAGCCTGACGCATTTTCAGGACAGGAATATTTTCCTGAAAAAATGGGACATCAGCATTATTATGATCCGCCTGAACGTGGCTTTGAACGTGAAATAAAAAAGCGCTTGGAATGGTGGGAAAGACTACGTAAAGAACGTAACAGACAAAAATAAACTTGGTATAAGCAGGTAAAATTCAAACTCGTGCGATGAAAATTGCTAAATCCCCCCTATAATCTCCGTCAGGAGATTTAAATGAATCCTTTTAAACGGAGATTATCAAATATGTTGAAAAAGTTGGGCATCCTTTTTCTATCGGCCAGTTTTTTGACCGCATGTGAAACAACGAATCCCTATACCGGTGAAAGTCAGGTATCAAAAACTGCAACTGGCGCAACAATCGGTGCCGTAGCTGGTGCTCTCGGCGGGCTGATGGTGGGTGGTTCAAGCCACGCCCAAAGAAATGCGGTGTTGATCGGTGCAGGCGTCGGCGCACTCGGTGGTGGACTTATTGGTAATTATATGGACCGTCAGGAAGCCGAGCTTCGTCAACAATTGCAGGGAACCGGTGTGTCTGTTACCCGTTATGGCGACCAAATACGCCTGAATATGCCTGGAAATATTACCTTCAATACCGATCAGGATTCAGTCAAAGGGCAATTTTATCCGGTGTTGAACTCTGTCGCTATCGTCTTAAAGAAATATAACAAATCGCTCGTCGATGTTTTCGGTTTTACCGATTCGACAGGAAGTCTGGCACACAATCAGGACCTCTCGCAACGACGCGCGCTCGCGGTTGCCAATTATCTTAATAGTCAAGGTATTGATGGCCGACGTCTTGCAGTTCAAGGCTACGGGCCATCAAACCCGATTGCGTCGAACGATACTGTCGAGGGCCGTTCACAAAACCGCCGTGTAGAAATCCAGATTGCCCCCTTGCGTCAGGACGGTTATTGATTTTAACAGTTGGAACATCGTCTTTTGAAAACCGCCGCCTTTTGCGGCGGTTTTGTTTTATTCAAGCTTGTTTGTCGTGAGAACATTATTAGAACAAAAATATATAATAATGTAAAAACAACAAGTTGTCCCACTTGTAAAATGAGAACAAATAGTGTACAAAAAGATCACGAAATAAATGAGTGCTCTAGCTTCATATAATAGAAAAGGTTAGTGTAAGATGGCACAAAATACATTGCGACTCGTTGAGGATAAAACAGTGGATAAATCGAAAGCTCTGGATGCCGCACTATCCCAGATAGAACGTTCATTTGGCAAAGGCTCTATTATGCGCCTTGGCGATAACAAGCATATTGTAGAAATCGAAACAGTTCCGACAGGCTCGTTATCGCTGGATATTGCCCTCGGAGTGGGGGGGCTTCCCAAAGGGCGTATCGTGGAAATTTACGGTCCTGAAAGTTCCGGTAAAACGACTTTGGCTCTTCATACAATTGCCGAAGCTCAAAAGCGTGGTGGAATTTGTGCATTTATTGATGCCGAACATGCGCTTGATCCGGTCTATGCCCGCAAGCTCGGTGTTGATATTGAAAACCTTCTGATTTCACAGCCTGATACCGGCGAACAAGCATTGGAAATCACCGATACGCTGGTTCGCTCCGGTGCTGTGGATGTTCTGGTTGTTGACTCTGTCGCGGCTTTGACACCTCGTGCAGAAATCGAAGGCGAAATGGGGGATTCACTTCCCGGTCTGCAAGCCCGGTTGATGAGTCAGGCTCTGCGTAAATTGACAGCGTCGATTTCCCGTTCGAATTGTATGGTCATCTTCATCAACCAGATCCGTATGAAGATCGGTGTCATGTTCGGTTCCCCCGAAACGACGACAGGTGGCAATGCTTTGAAATTTTATGCTTCCGTCCGTCTTGATATTCGGCGCATCGGTTCGATCAAGGATCGTGATGAGGTTGTAGGTAACCAGACACGCGTTAAAGTGGTCAAAAACAAACTTGCTCCTCCGTTCAAGCAAGTAGAATTCGACATTATGTATGGCGAAGGCATTTCCAAACTTGGCGAGCTTATCGATCTCGGTGTTAAAGTCGGAATTGTTGAAAAGTCCGGTGCGTGGTTCTCTTATAATTCGCAACGTTTGGGGCAAGGGCGCGAAAATGCAAAGCAGTTTTTGCGTGAGAATAAGGAAGTTGCTGATGAAATTGAAGCAGCCCTGCGGCAAAACGCCGGTTTGATTGCAACAGAATTGCTGGAAAATGGCGGTCCGGAATCAGATGGTGAAAGCGAAGCGGTTTGATATTTTGATTTCTACAATATGAAATTGAAATATAAATTCAGTAAAAGCTTTATCACTCGTCATTAGTTCATCACGAATAAACAAACGGCGTCAGAATATAGGTCGTTTGTTTTTGTCGGGTAAAAACCGGTTTAAATTCGGTCAGATGAAATGTCGGTTTAAATTTTGTCAGATGAAACCGCGGTTTGAAAGTTGGCTTTATAAAGCAAAAATAGCAATTTGAAATTATAAACTATTTGATTGATAAGGAGCTGTGCAAAATTTGCTACGGCTCCTTTCTTATAAAATATCAGGCAAAATATCCGGTAGCAAAAGCGCATTGACGAGCGGTCGTTAAGGGGAAATAGAATGGCTATCGTTCGTTTTCGGATAATGTAAAATCCCGTTGGCCGAAGACAAATTGCATTATCGGAATTAAATCGGGCGTTCACGGCGCGTCATCTCCAGTGAAGGAGCTTGAAGAACCGGAATAGAGCTATGTCAAATGTAGACATTGCATCAAGCTTTAAAAATATTTCGTGTTATAGAAATCATTTTCCGGTTTTGGCGGAACGCACTTATATGCTGTTTATCTCAAGAGCGGTTACAGTTATTGGACATATTCATAAAGGTCACATTGTGCGTTACGAAACAGATGCCCATGTAAAAAGCGAATAATAAATCACATTGGTAAAGTGGCGTTAAAAAGTGGTTTCCAGATCAATGAATATGCTCTAAAAGGCAGACAATATAGTTTTAAAAAATCCTAAAAGCGCAACAGCGCTTTATGGCCAGTACAGGTGTCAGTTATGAATAGTGTTAACGAGATCCGGTCAACTTTTCTGGATTATTTCCACAGAAACGGGCATGAGATTGTTCCCTCAAGTCCGCTTGTGCCCAGAAATGATCCGACATTGATGTTTACCAATGCGGGAATGGTACAATTCAAGAATGTTTTTACCGGTCTTGAGCAGCGCCCTTATAAAAGAGCGACAACAGCACAAAAATGTGTTCGTGCCGGTGGTAAACACAATGATCTCGACAATGTCGGTTACACTGCACGCCACCACACGTTTTTCGAGATGCTCGGCAACTTTTCTTTCGGCGATTATTTCAAGGAACAGGCGATTTATTTCGCGTGGAATTTGTTGACCAAAGAATTTTGTTTGCCGAAAGAAAAGCTGTTGGTCACTGTTTATCACGAAGACGATGTGGCCGCTGATCTTTGGAAAAAGATTGCCGGGCTTTCTGACGACAAGATCATCAGGATTTCAACCAATGACAATTTCTGGGCCATGGGTGATACCGGCCCGTGCGGCCCCTGTTCCGAAATATTCTACGACCATGGTGATAAAATTTGGGGTGGAGTTCCGGGAAGTGCAGAAGAAGATGGTGACCGGTATATCGAAATCTGGAACCTTGTTTTCATGCAATACGAGCAGGTTACAAAAGACCAGCGTAATGATTTGCCGCGGCCATCCATTGATACCGGCATGGGATTGGAACGTATTGCGGCTGTCTTGCAGGGTGTTCATGACAATTATGATATTGACCTTTTCAAAACGTTGATCCGCGCTTCGGAAGAAGCAACAGGTGTCAAAGCAGAAGGTGAATTTGTTGCAAGTCACCGCGTTATTGCCGATCATTTGCGCTCATCCGCATTCCTCATTGCCGACGGTGTTTTGCCGTCAAACGAGGGGCGCGGCTATGTATTGCGCCGGATTATGCGTCGCGCCATGCGTCATGCCGAATTGCTTGGCGCTAAGGAACCTTTGATGTGGCGCCTTCTGCCGACATTGATACGCGAAATGGGGCAAGCCTATCCCGAACTTATACGGGCAGAGGCACTTATTTCGGAAACTTTGCGGTTGGAAGAAACACGCTTCCGCAAGACTTTGGAGCGCGGCCTCAATTTGTTGAACGAGGCAAGCCATAATCTGAAATCGGGCGATCATCTTGATGGCGAAACCGCATTCAAACTGTATGACACCTATGGTTTTCCGCTTGATCTTACTCAGGATGCGCTTCGTCGCCGCAATATAACGGTTGATGTCGAGGCTTTCGACAAGGCCATGGAACGGCAAAAGGCCGAAGCCCGTGCCAATTGGGCGGGGTCGGGTGAAGAAGCAACCGAAACCGTTTGGTTTGCTGTCAGAGATCGCGTCGGTTCGACCGAATTTCTAGGCTATGAGACAGAAAAAGCTGAAGCAGTGATTACTGCCATTGTCAAAGATGGAAAGATCGTCGACGAGCTTAAGGAAGGTGAAGAAGGGGCACTGGTGGTTAACCAGACGCCTTTCTATGGTGAATCGGGCGGACAGGTCGGGGACACCGGCACAATTTCCGGCGAAAAATTTACTTTCGATGTCACTGATACACAGAAAAAAGCCAATGGTGTGTTCATCCACATCGGAAGCTCGAAAAAAGGGTCAATCAAAACCGGTGACGTGGTCGAGCTTGATGTAGACCAAAAAAGACGCCGTAAAATCCGCGCCAATCATTCGGCAACACATCTTCTCCATGAAGCTCTTCGCGAAACACTTGGAACCCATGTCGCCCAGAAAGGGTCATTGGTAACACCGGAACGCTTGCGTTTCGACTTTTCTCATCCGAAACCCATGACTGCCGAAGAAATCAAGCAGGTAGAGGATTTGGCGAACGAAATCGTTTTGCAAAATAGCCCTGTCACCACACGGTTGATGAGCGTCGATGATGCGATTGCAGAAGGAGCTATGGCTCTATTTGGCGAAAAATATGGTGACGAGGTTCGTGTTGTTTCTATGGGGCAAAGGGTTGACCCGACGAAGGTCGGAAATCGGCCTTGGTCGCTCGAACTTTGTGGTGGTACGCATGTGAAACGTACCGGTGATATAGGACTTATCCGTATTGTATCGGAAAGTGCTGTTGCTGCGGGAGTTCGCCGTATCGAAGCATTGACCGGCGATGCCGCCCGTCATTATCTTGACGGTCAGGATCAACGCGTTCACGAAATTGCCAATGTGCTGAAAACAACGCCGCAGGAAGCACTGGAACGCGTCCATATTCTGGTCGAGGAACGTCGTAAACTTGAAAAAGAATTGAACGAAGCCAGAAAACAACTGGCCTTGACTGGCGGCACAGCCAACCATTCAGAACCCGATATTGAAGAGATTAACGGTGTATCGTTTATGGGGCGCGTTGTTCATGGCGTTTCTCCTAAAGATTTGAAGCCATTGGCAGATGCCGGAAAGAACAAGATCGGAAGCGGTATTGTCGCTTTCATCGGCGTTTCGGAAGATGGCAAGGCAAGTGCCGTCGTTGGCGTTACCGATGATTTGACGAGCCGTTACAATGCAGTGGCTCTGGTCAAAGCCTTATCGGAAGTCCTTGGCGGCAAAGGCGGCGGCGGTCGGCCGGATATGGCGCAAGCCGGTGGACCGGACGGTCAAAAAGCCGCGGATGCGCTAAAAGCTTTGCGGCAGAACCTGACAAAATAAGTTTAAAAAGCGGGCAAGTCCCGCTTTTTTATTGTTATCTTGCACAATTACACAATTGGCCGTTTCTGGTTTCAGGCAGCCGGATTTATGAATGTTATCGTATTTGAACCTTTTGTCGAGCGGAAGCCGGTTGCTCAATGTTTTTTGTCATATTTTATATTTTTATAAGAATTTATATCGCTTATTTAGTATAATTTTCACTATATTTTGTATTGTTAATATTCTTAACAAGATAACTTTTATATAGTTCTGAAAATAGATTGTTTCTTACGATTGAAGATCATCAAGTTTTGCGATGCTCTTTTGAAAGTTAATTTTATTGACTTAAATTTAAAAGAGAAATGGTTTTGAAACTCAAGCAGGCTGTGCGATCAATAGCTATTGTTTCAAAAATATCGATAAAGAGATCAGATGCCGATTTGATTTTGTAAGGCGATAATCCATTTCCCCGTCTTCCATTTCCTCGTCTTCCATTTCCTCGTCTTCCATTTCCTTGTCTTCCATCTCCGTGTTTTGCATTTCGGTGTCTATTGCGTCAGGTAAAGGAAACTGTTGCCTATGTTCGTTCTTTATATCGGAGCGTTAGCGGAATGGCGCGAAGTGTCAAAAGCGATGAAACCGGATTGGCTTTTCGCCAGATTTATCATTCGAGTGAAAAGACCTGCCAATGTGTCAATGGATGCAATACAGCACTCGCCGTTTCAGTGCTATTTTTCAGATTATTTGTCTCGAAAGGTGTCGGCACTTCAAAATCATCTATCACATGAGATAGGCGACAGGAGAGTTTGAAGGAGGGGGTTTAGGCTTCAGCTCCTGTTTTTTGCTGTTATGAATGCTATCGTTATGCATGTGCGGGGTTCAAAAGTCCACTTGCTTATGCGGCTACAGGAACAATGTCCGGCAGTTTTACAATACCGGTTCTGCGGTATTCGTCATTTCATTGCCGGAACGAATGTTCAAAGCCAATTATTTTAGATAGGCGATCTAATGTTGGGCAACATTATCGTGGTTGAGTGCATGGGGTGAATGGTCGATCGTCAAGCCACCCGCTTTGAGGAGCGCTGTAAAGCGGCCACCTTTTTCAGCAAGTTCGTCAAAACTTCCTTGTTCGACAATGTGTCCACGATCCATAAACAAGACCAGATCGGCGTTACGAACTGTCGATAGGCGATGAGCAATAATAATCGTTGTGCGGTTCCGGCTTACTGTGTCGATTGCTTCTTTAACACGCGCTTCTGTTTCAACATCCAATGCACTTGTTGCTTCATCAAGAACGAAGATAGGGGAATTTTTCAATACAGCTCTGGCGATTGCGAGCCTCTGGCGTTCGCCACCGGAAAGGAGAGAACCGCGTTCTCCCACCCTTGTGTCGTAACCATTGGTTTTTGCACGAATAAAATCATTGGCTGCCGCGATCTTGGCGGCTTCATATATCTCTTCGTCGGTTGCTTCAGGCCGGCCGATGCTGATATTTTCCTTGATCGTCCGGTTGAATAAACCGGAATCCTGAAACACGGTCGCCATAGCATGACGAAGTGATGCGCGATTGACCGTCCGTGTATCGACACCATCTATCGTTATCACGCCCGATTCAGGGTCATAGATGCGCTGCAAGAGATTAATCAGTGTTGTTTTACCGGCACCGGTAGGGCCGACAATAGCCGCCGTCTGGCCGGGCTTGATTTCAAAACTGATGTCATAGACACCTTGTAACGTGTTGGAGAATTCATGTGTTACATGGTCGAAACGAATGTCGCCTTTAACATTGGTCAAAGACGGTAAACCTTCCGGTTCGGCAGCAGCAATTGTTGAATCCATCATGTCGTAGAATGCATCAAGCTTTGCACGGTTGGAACCGATGAGATTGATGAAATTGCTGATTTGGTCGAGCTGTCCGATCATCATCTGTGAAAAGAAAACAAAAGCAACCACATCACCAATATTGAGAATGCCTTTTGAAACAAGATAGGCACCAAGAACAATGACAACGATGACTGTAATTGTCGAGGCCATGCGGTTAAGTCCGGCAGCCAATGCCCACCAGTTCAAAACCGGATATTGGGCTTTAAGAACATTTTGTGCGTTCTGTTTGACCCGCGCACTCTCTTCATCCCCGCGGTTATAGCTTTGAACAACCGAGACATTGGAAATGGAATCCGTGACATGTTCAAAGAGGGCGAGGTGGTATTTTTCGACCGATTCCTGACCGGTTTTTGTCTTGGTCATGACCAGCCGCGCAATCATAATGTAAATAATGCCAAGTGAAATCAGCACGATCGACAACCGGTAATCGGTCCAGATTGCGACACTCAACAAAATCACAAGCTGGATCATGGATGCCAAATGCTGACGCATGAATTCGAGCCACATGGTAAACATGGATTCACATGCGCGCAGCATGGTATGAAGTGCGTTGGATGTGCCTATCTTCTGGTGCCAGGCAAGCGGCATATTGATAATGCGCTGGTAGGATTCAGCCAATACTCCCAAGCGCCTGCGATGGGCGAGGCGGTCGGCACCGCGATCAACCATGACTGTTGCAATAATGGAAAACATGCCAAGTGCCGTCCACAGTGCAAGATAGGGAATCACCGCGGTAAATGTGTCACCGGCAGAAAAAGCAGTGCCGCTCGATACGGCTTGTGCAGTCAATGAAAGCTCGTCAATAATCCATCCGAAAATTTTCGGTATGAAAACTTGTACTGCCGCCATGGCAATATTGGCTGCACATATAATGATGACAGTTCTCTTTTCTGTCATCAAATAGCTGACTGCGCGCGTATAAGTTTTAAAAAGCGACAAGCTTATTCTCCAATGACGCCTTGCCCCGATAGCCGTCTGTTAAAAAATACGGTCAACTGTTTATAGCGTTTATGTAAGATGCGCTACCGTTCAATTTACGATCAGCGAAACCACTTTTAGCAACACAATGTAACGCTGCGTGATCGCGATGATAAATCATGTCGCTATTGTTGTCCGATGATGCTAGAGAGGGCGACAAGGAGATAATGATGGCCGGTGTAGAAATAAAACAAGTAGATGAAGACGAAAACGGCATGCGCGTCGACCGTTGGTTCAAGGCACACTATCCGGGGCTTGGATTTGGTCACTTGCAAAAGCTGTTGCGGTCGGGGCAGATTCGCGTTGATGGCGGTCGGGTCAAGTCGGATACAAGACTTCAAACCGGACAATCTGTCCGTGTTCCGCCGTTACCTGTTGATGAAAAGGGTACTCTACCGCTCACCGGCAAAACCATTCGCGGGCAGGACGACGGCGATGTTTTGAAGCAGATGCTGCTTTATGAAGACAAGAAGCTTTATGTGTTTAACAAACCGGCTGGTCTCGCCGTTCAGGGCGGCTCCGGTGTCACCCGTCATGTCGACGGAATGCTTGAAGCCTGGCGCAACCAAAAAGGCGAAAAACCGCGCCTCGTCCATCGTCTTGATCGTGATACAGCGGGCGTACTGGTTGTTGCCAAAACACGCTCGGCCGCTCAAGCTTTGGCAGCAGCCTTTCGTGCACGTGAAACCAAGAAAACCTACTGGGCTTTGGTAAGGGGCGTTCCCAAAAAACGCGAAGACAAGATTTCAACATGGCTCGTAAAAGAATCAACACCTGATGGCGATAAAATGCGGGTATGTCCCCATGGCGAACCGGATTCCGACCATGCGGTTTCGCATTATCGTGTTATTGATACACGTGGACAGATTTTGTCATGGCTCGAAATGGAACCTTATACCGGTCGTACCCACCAATTACGCGTTCATGCCGCCTATATTGGCCACCCCATTATTGGCGACCCGAAATATTTTTATGCAGACCAGAATTGGGAACTACCCGGTGGCATCCAGAACCGGCTACATCTTCATGCACGGCGCATAAGAATTCCTAATCCGTCGGGCGGGATATTGGACGTAACAGCACCGCTGCCACCCCACATGGTTCAAAGTTTCAATCTTCTTGCTTTTGATGAAAATGACGGAGATACCGATTGAGCGACACGCCGCTTCGCCTTGCGCTTTTTGATTGTGATGGAACACTGGTTGATAGTGCATTCACTATCCAGCATGTGATGACCACGGTGTTCCAACAATTTTCATATAAAGAGCCAAGCCTTGATGAAACCGAAAGGGTCATAGGCCTTTCGCTTGAAGTTGCAATAGCAGAGCTGCTGAAACGTCCGGTGGATGATGAAATTCTTGAAATGGCAACGGCCTATAAGCAGAATTTCACAAAATTCAGGGGGGATATTTCTTTTACCGAACCACTTTTCCCCGGAATTATGGAAACCTTGACGACGCTTGAACAGAACGATGATATTTTGTTGGGGCTTGTTACCGGAAAGACGCGATTGGCCGTCGATAAAATCTGTGAAGCATACAAACTTCATTGTTTTATCACCATCAAAACAGCCGATGATTGCCCTTCAAAACCCAATCCCGCCATGGTTCTGGAAAGCTGTAAACAGACTGGTGTTTCACCCGATAATACATTTGTAATTGGCGATTCAATTTACGACATGCAAATGGCCAAACTTGCCCATGCGAATGCAATCGGCGTTTCATGGGGTTATCATACGCCCGAAGCACTGAAAGAGGCGGGAGCGGGAACAATTGTCCGCGAACCGGAAGAGTTAATTCCGATATTGGAAAGAAAAAGCAATGCGTGAATTTCTTGAAGAATTGAATGATGAAGCCGAAAAGTCCGATCCGGTAAAACAGGCACAGCTCCTATCCAGACGCGAATTGCCGAAACGTTTTTATAAAAACGCAGCAGTCGAACAGGAAGGCGGCACATTTGCGGTGGTGCTTGACGGTAAAACCGTCAAAACTCCGGCGCGGAATAAATTGGTTTTGCCCAATGAAGCTCTTGCCCGCATGGTTGCACGCGAATTCGATACTCAAAAACAGACAATTGATCCTGCAAAAATGCCGATTACACGTCTCGTCAATTCCATTATTGATGGCGTCATCGACCATATGGAAGCCGTACGCGATGAAATATTGGAATTTGCAGGCAATGATATGCTCTTTTATCGTGCCGATTCACCAAAGGAACTTGCTGAAAGACAACATCTTCATTGGGACCCCGTATTGGACTGGATCCACCAGAATTATGGTGCGCGCTTCATGCTGACTGAAGGGGTCATGTTTGTAAAACAGCCCGATGAATCAATTCTGGCAATAGAAAATGCGCTTAAGGCTGTAGATTCGCCTTATGTGCTTGCGGCCTTACATTCCATCACCACACTTTGTGGCTCGGCTTTGCTCGCGCTTGCTGTCTGGAAAGGAAAAATAAATCTTTCACAAGCCTGGCAACTTGCCCATCTTGACGAGGATTGGACGATTGAACATTGGGGGGAAGATCAGGAAGCTGCTACCAAACGCGCCTATCACCAAGCCGAATATGAAGCGGCTGTTTCCGTCATCGCGGCAATCGAAAACCAATAATTTTCAGAACTAGCCCGCTCGATTATTGCTTCTCTATAAAAAAACACTAGGTTAAAGCCTTGAGTTTGTTTTACCAAGGAGTGAAAGCACCATGTTATCGAATATCGTTTATAGGACAACAGCTATTGCCGAAGGCGGACGGGAAGGGCATGTACATTCGGAAGATGGGGCGCTTGACATCGATCTGGTAAAACCCAAAGAAATGGGTGGAGACGGTAAAGTCGGCTTAAACCCCGAAACGCTTTTTGCCGCCGGATATGCCGCATGTTTTGAATCGGCTACACGTTTTGCAGCACAAAAAGCCGGTTTCAAAGTTGAACCCGGCAGTTACGTCAAAGCCGAAGTTGGCATTGGTCCACGCAAAACCACCGGTTTTGAACTATCTGTTATTTTGACGGTGCATCTTGAAGGGCTGGATAAACAGCAGGCTGAAATGGCGGCTCACACAGCCCATAACGAGATTTGTCCCTATTCAAACGCGACACGTAATAATATCAGTGTGCAGATCAAAGTGGTTTGATCGCTCTTTAAAACCTTCGCAGTTTTATGCTTGCTGATCGAAATTTACAAAACGGTCAATGAAAACAGTAAGTATGGAAAAGAACGCCTGAGACGGATAACAGCATTGATGCGGGAGCCACGCATTCCAGAAATGTTTGGACTTAAATTCCGGAATTATTTTGGCCTCCACATCAAGGCTTGAAAAAGGGCAGGGGAAGCCCGTTCGATTTCCATTTTGGCAACGCCAAAACTCGGTGTTGAAGCGGTTCCCCGGCTTCAAGGCTCGATAAATAGCGGGGACAGCCGCCACGATTTCTGTTTTGGCAACGCCAAAACTCGGTCTCGAAGCGGTTTTCCGGCATTAAGGCTTGATAAACAGCGAGGACAGCCGCCACGATTTCTGTTTTGGCAACGCCAAAATCAATAGTGATGCAGTTTTAATCTGTTGAATGAAATCTTTATGAACAGGCCGTGTCGAGATTCTTTAAGCGACCGGTTTTGCGCTGCATTCCGCTCAGAGTTGTTTATGATGACAACCATCCTTGTTGTCAAAGGCATTCTGCCTCTAGATTTATCCTTGATAATCAGATAGTTGAAGGGCTATCAATTGTAATGCTGGCATGTTGAGCAGAATAGCCGTTATAAACGCCTATTCCGGTTAGCTTGATCTTAAAAAAATAGCTTTGCGACAGCTATTTCAACAGCCACGTTTTTTAACCTACAATCGGGAAAGGCGTATTATCAAGGGCAACAAAAGCGCTTTCCGACCTTATCCGGACGGTTTTTGACCCCGCCTAACCATTTGGAAATCATGTTCAACACGCAACGATAAGGCGCTTCGCCGGTTGAAAAATCGCATATTTTCAACGGATATTGGCTACAAACACCCTTACAGTTACTTTACGATTCCTAAGGTTCCGGCCGACAGATGCAAAGGATTATTTTATCTTCTTTACTTCCGGTGCACTGAGTTTGATTTTTTCAAACCCCGGAAAGGCAGCGCTCATTGTTGAAAGCGTTGTTGCATCATCGCCGCGAACAAAATACCATTGATTATTATCGAGAATAGCGACGAGTTCGCCTTTAATCTGGTTTTTCTCGCTCCCGTTGGTTGTTATCACAAAGTCGGTCGGAATGATATAATAGGGCGTTCCATCTTCAAACTCGCCGGCGCGCTTTTTCGATTGGCCTATTGTTATCTTGTCAACTTTATAGGTTTCGGCGAGCTGTTTCATCTGGCTTACCATGATTTGCCGAAATTGTTCCTGATCGACTTTCGATTGCGCAGCAAGTGTCTGGATAATGCGCGGCGGAATCGCGTTTAAAACCGCATCGAAATTGGATGTCTGTAACGCTGTCGCATAATTATTCGTGGCATCGGTCAACATTTTAATTTCTTCATCAGTGGCGGAGCGCGCATGAGCCGCGAAAGTGCCGCTGAAAAGGAGTGAAAAACCAACGATAATTGGGAGGATACGGCGCATAACTTACCTTCGATACTAGTTACTCATAAATCCTTTATAAGGAACTCCCAGTTTAAAGGCAAAGCGTGACAGGAAAAAGGCAGCGATTGTTACAAAAACGGAGGCCGAAGCCCCCGTTTTCAATGATCTTGGTTAATGAAAATCAGACAGAATAATACATATCGAATTCGATCGGATGAGGTGTCATCTCGAAACGCAGAACCTCTTCCATCTTCAATTCGATAAACGAATCGATCTGGTCGTCATCGAATACATCACCGGCTTTAAGGAAGGCACGGTCTTTATCGAGACATTGCAGTGCTTCACGCAAGCTTCCCGAAACAGTCGGGATTTTTTTCAGTTCTTTTGGAGGCAGATCATAAAGATCCTTATCCATAGCCTGTCCGGGATGGATCTTGTTTTTAATGCCGTCGAGGCCGGCCATCAAAATTGCCGAGAAAGCCAGATAAGGATTGGCTGTCGCATCAGGAAAACGGATTTCCACGCGTTTTGAGTTCGGCGAAGAACCGAAAGGAATACGGCAGGAAGCCGAACGGTTACGTGCCGAATAGGCGAGCAGAACCGGAGCTTCATAGCCGGGAACAAGACGCTTGTACGAGTTGGTCGACGGGTTGGTGAAAGCGTTGATCGCTTTTGCGTGTTTGATGATACCGCCGATGAAGAACAGGCAGGATTCCGAAAGACCGGCATATTCATTGCCGGCAAATGTCGGCTTGCCATCTTTCCAGATCGACATGTGGACGTGCATACCCGAACCGTTGTCGCCAAAGATCGGTTTCGGCATAAATGTGGCCGATTTTCCGTAAGTGTTGGCGACTTGATGCACGACATATTTGAATATCTGCATTTTGTCGGCTTCACGCACCAATGTGTCGAAGCGGATACCCAATTCATGCTGGGCGGCTGCAACTTCATGGTGATGTTTTTCAACACGAACGCCCATATCGGTAAGCGCAGTCAACATTTCCGAACGGATATCCTGACAGGAATCAATCGGAGGAACCGGAAAATAACCGCCCTTGACGCGTGGCCGGTGACCGAGGTTGCCCATCTCGTATTCGGTGTCGTCATTTGACGGGAACTCGTTTGAATCAAGCTTGAAGCCGGTGTTGTAGGGGTCGTTTTTGAAGCGTACATCGTCAAAGATGAAAAATTCTGCTTCAGGACCAACATTGACCGTGTCGCCAATGCCCAAAGATTTCAAATAGGCTTCGGCTTTCTTTGCTGTCGAACGCGGATCACGGTTATAGGATTCACCCGATACCGGATCGAGAACATCGCAAAGAATAACCATTGTGGATTGGGCAAAAAACGGGTCCATATGGGCGGTGGTTGGATCCGGCATCAATACCATATCCGACTCATTGATTGCTTTCCATCCGCTGATCGAAGATCCGTCAAACATAACACCATCAGCGAATGTGTCTTCACTGATTTCAGCTATATCCATGGTTACATGTTGCAGCTTGCCTTTAGGATCACTAAAACGCAAATCTACAAAGCGAATGTCATTATCCTTAATTTGTTTAAGGACATCAGATGCAGTCGTCATATTACATTCCTTATTTAAAAGTAATAAAGGGTTGATCGGACATGCCCCTATGCGGGGCATGATTTTACTTATGGCTTAGATTGCGTCTACGCCCGTCTCTCCTGTGCGAATGCGGATAACCTCTTCTACAGAAGAAACGAAAATTTTTCCGTCGCCGATGCGACCGGTCTGGGCTGCCTTGCGTATTGCTTCAATTGCAGATTCTACAGTTTCATCGGCAACAACAATTTCAACTTTGACCTTGGGAAGAAAATCAACAACATATTCGGCACCGCGATAAAGTTCGGTGTGGCCTTTCTGACGCCCGAAACCCTTGGCTTCGGTAACGGTTATGCCTTGTAAACCGACGTCTTGAAGAGCTTCCTTCACTTCATCAAGCTTGAATGGCTTAATGATAGCTTCGATTTTTTTCATATTGATCTTGCCTCCAACGTTAAAATTTAGCTTCGGTAACCGCTTTATTTTGATTTGTTGTATTCACTAATATTTTATAAGCATGTTTTATGCCAAGTTGAAAAAATATCCGCTATCTCAACAAGATTTTGCCAGACAAAGCAATTCATACATTGTTAACCGTGGCAAATGCAGGGGAACCGGTTATACTGTGTTCGGGAATTTACGTGTGAGGTGAATAAAAAATGGGCGAACTGACTAAAAAACATGCAATGGCTAGGATTGAAGCGCATAAATTTCCGATAGAACTTTTAACCCCGAAAGAAATGGGCGAGGCGGATCATCTCGCTGCAAGCTTGAATGGCGGGGATAGTTTCAAGCTCATGGAACGTGCCGGAAAGGCTGTTGCCGACATTATTCTCGATGACTATCGTCATGTTCGCAAAATTGCTGTCTTGTGTGGTCCCGGAAATAACGGTGGTGACGGTTATATGGCCGCACATATTCTAAAAGCCCATGGTTTCGAGCCTTATATATTTTCATTGGCAAAACCAAGAGCAGGAAGTGACGCAGAAAAAGCAGCCGCTTTGTGGAAAGGTGACTGTCGGGCGTTTGACGCATTTTCGTCTCCGGAAGATTTCGATGTCATTATAGATGCATTATATGGGGCAGGACTTGATAGACCGTTGGATAAGCCGCTTCAGGCAAGTTTAAAAAAGATCAATGAAAGTGGTGTTCCCGTTATTGCGATTGATTTGCCTTCCGGCGTTTTCGGGCGCACCGGCGCTTTAAATGGCGAAGCGATCAAGGCAACGAAGACCGTAACATTCTTCCGGTTGAAGCCGGGACATGTTTGTTATCCTGGACGCGCCTGTTGCGGCGAAATCAGGCTTGCTGATATAGGAATTCCCGCGAGCGTTCTTCAAACAATAAAACCGGAAAATTATATCAATTTTCCGTCGCTCTGGCTGAAAGATTGGCCGACACTTGATTATGATACGCATAAATATCGGCGCGGTCATGCGGTGGTTTTTTCCGGTCATCAGTCGTCAACCGGTGCTGCAAGACTTGCCGCTCATGCCGCAGCCAGAAGCGGGGCGGGGCTTGTTACAATCCTCTCGCCGGAAGATGCACTTGCCGTTCATGCAATGCATCTCACCAGTATTATGCTCGACGAAATGGGCAGCGACACGGAAATTCTCGCATTTCTGGAAAATAGAAAAGTGCGATCGGTTATCTTGGGGCCTGCATTCGGTTCACTGGAACGGGCATTATCAATCACCCGATCAATATTGACAAAGAGCGGGGTTTTCACACTTGTTCTCGATGCGGATGCATTAACGGCCATAGCAGGAAAGAGCGAAGACATATTTCCACTTATCAAAAAGTCGCCGGTCAATGTGATATTGACGCCGCATGAAGGCGAGTTTCAGCGTGTTTTCCCTTCTGTTGCAAAGATGGACGGCCTGTCGCGTATCGAGAAAGCCGCGAAAGCAGCAATAGATTGCGGCGCTGTTGTTGTCTATAAAGGTGCCGATACAATCATTGCTTCTCCTGAAGGCCGTCTGGCAGTCAACGTCAACGGAACTCCCTATCTTGCCACTGCCGGTTCCGGAGATGTGCTTTCCGGCATTGTCGGCGGCTTGAGCGCGCAAAAAATGCTACCTTTCGAGGCGGCTTGCGCCGGTGTTTTTATTCATGCACGCTGCGCGGAACATTTTGGTATCGGTATGATTGCGGAAGATATTGTTTCGGCAATTCCCCTCGTTCTGGGTGAATTCGTTATGTGACTAATTTATCACAATTTAACTATAGATATGAATATTGAAAGATTTTGACTTTAAATTGCAGCGACACTGCCGCATAACACATCCATCATATTCTGATTAACAAACCTACCGAGCAGAGGGAGAATTCCTTATGAAAATAAAAGCACTATTGGCCGGTTCTGCTGCTGCCGTGGTCATATCGAGTGCATCTTATGCTGCCGATGTTGTTGTAGCCGAACCTGAACCCGTCGAATTTGTGCGTGTTTGTGATGCTTATGGGCAGGGTTATTTCTATATTCCCGGAACCGATACCTGTATGCGTGTTGGCGGGTATATGCGCGCCGACATAAAAGGTGGCGACAATGTCTATGCATATAAAGGCAAAAAAGACCGCGATACATATGCATGGCGTGCTCGTGGTGAATTGCGCTTCCAGACAGCAAGCGAAACCGAGCTTGGTACGTTGCGCACTATGGTTGAGCTGCGTAACCAATGGGACGATGGCAATGATACTTTGAGTGGGCAGGCTCACTTTGCTTATATAGAATTGGGCGGTTTGCGCGTTGGTGTTGACGAATCGATTTTCTGGCATTGGACGGGTTATCTCGGCAAGGTCTTGAACGATGATGTCGTCGATCCCGGCATGTTCCAGCGTACCAATGTTTTGAGCTATACATTTTCCGCTGATAACGGTTTTTCGGCAATCATCGGTGTTGAACAGGGGACTGATGGTGGCAGCGACAATGCTGGCGACAACTACTATCTGAAGGGCATGGGTAGACGTGTTGCAACGGATTCTGGAAAAGCCTACCGCAATGACCCCAATGCCCGCCATTTCTATAGTGGTAGCAGTATTGATGATTACACACCGAATGTTCTCCTTGGTGCGAAATTCGTACAGGGCTGGGGCTCCATCGCTGCTATTGGCGCTTATGATGCACAATGGGAAGAATGGGCTGCCAAGCTGCGTGTTAACTTGAACGTCACCGATCAATTGTCGGTTTGGGTCATGGGCGGTTACAAGAGCAATGACGACTATTACGCCTATGACGATGTTTATAACGATGATCGTCCCAACAGAAAGCATGATTACTATTATCGCATGCACACCAGCCAATATGGTGATTGGGGTGGCGATTGGGCCGTTTGGGGTGGTACAACCTATAAAGCTACCAAAAAGGCTTCTTTCAATTCGCAGTTGACCTATGATGACACAGACGTTTTCAGCGCATCGGTCAATATGGCTTATGAACTTGTTCCGGGTCTCGTTGTAACACCTGAAGTTTCCTATCTGAACTTCGGCAATGACAAGAAGTGGGACGATGGTTCGCGCGTTACATTCCATGGCGACAATGCCGTTCAGGGAATGTTGCGTATGCAGCGCAATTTCTAAAATCCTATCCAATAATATTTTTAATGGCGGCTTTGGCCGCCATTTTTTTATTCTCTATCATCTTATTCGTTTTGCCGAATATGAGGGCGCATAATTATTGCGCACATCCGGTTATTGAAGTCTTCCAGATCTTTGATTTTCAATGACATTGAATACGAAATTGCGTATTTTGTGTCTGTCCGCAAAGGCTTTATTTAATAAATTAAAAAAAACCTATAATGCATTGTTTTAATTTTATTATTATATTCGATTTTCGTCTTTTTGCGCCAAATGAAGCTTTTTTAAAGCTCGTTTATGCGGCCTCTATCGGCATTTTCGGCAAATAACTTGAAAGCCACACATAGAACTTACGGGATTTATGTCTCTGCACGAAATCACATTACTGCAATTTGGTTTCAGTAACTTGTCCGCAATTCACCCATTACCTCGCGGATATAACAATCCATACAAAAATAGGCAGCGGATGTAGCCAAGAAAAGAGAACCGAAACGTAACGCACAAAAGGAGGGTCGGAGACGTAGTCCACCAAGAGCAGGCCATGAACCCGACAGACAAAAACGTCATGAACGAGGGGCAAGAAAAGAGAACCGAAACGTAACGCACAAAAGGAGAGCTGGAGACGTAGTCCACCAAGAGCAGGCCATGAACCCGACAAACAAAAACGTCATGAACGAGGGGCAAGAAAAGAGAACTGAAACGTAACGCACAAAAGGAGAGCTGGAGACGTAGTCCACTAAGAGCAGGCTATGAACCCGACAAACAAAAAACGTTATGAACGAGGTGCACGAAAAGCGAGCCATGGGTGTAGAGTGCCGGAGACGTAGTCCACAAAAAACAAGCCTAGGATGTGCCGCATAAAAAGCGGGCTATAGATGTGGCGTACGAAAAGCGGGACGTGAATAAAGAGAGCCGAAGACGTGCCGAAAAGCAAGTAAAGGATGTGGACACATAAAAAGCAAATAAATGATGAATCAAATAAAAAGCGGGCTGTGAATGTGCCCGCTTTGATCTTCCTTGAAGTGTCGCTTTTCCTTCAATTATTGCGATAACGCTTTTTTCGTTGGCCGGCGTTCCAGAAGTTCTTTCAGGAACTGTCCGGTGTAAGAGCGTTCCACTTTCACAATATCTTCCGGACGGCCGACAGCAACAATTTCGCCGCCGCCATCGCCACCTTCCGGACCAAGGTCGATGATCCAGTCGGCAGTTTTGATGACTTCAAGATTATGCTCGATAACGGCAACAGTATTTCCCTGATCGACCAGTTCATGCAGAACCTCAAGAAGTTTCGCAACATCGTGGAAGTGCAGGCCTGTCGTCGGCTCGTCAAGAATATAGAGTGTCCGGCCGGTTGCCTTGCGTGCCAGTTCCTTGGCAAGCTTTACGCGCTGTGCTTCACCGCCGGAAAGAGTGGTCGCCTGTTGCCCGACCTTGATGTAGCCAAGTCCAACCTTGACCAATGTATCCATTTTGTCGCGAATGGCCGGTACTGCCTGGAAAAACTCCGCCGCTTCATCCACCGTCATATCAAGAACATCGGCGATGGATTTACCCTTATAGGTAACTTCCAGCGTTTCCCGATTATAGCGTTTGCCGTGGCAGACATCACATGTCACGTAGACATCCGGTAAAAAATGCATTTCGATTTTTATGACGCCGTCGCCTTGACAGGCTTCACAGCGCCCGCCCTTGACGTTGAATGAAAAACGTCCTGGCTGATAACCGCGGGCCTTTGCTTCCGGCAAACCGGCAAACCAGTCACGTATCGGGGTAAATGCACCGGTATAGGTTGCCGGATTTGAGCGCGGAGTGCGCCCGATCGGGGATTGGTCAATGTCGATAACTTTGTCGAGATATTCAAGCCCCTCGATTCGATCATGTTCGGCCGGATGTTCACGGCTTCCCATGATGCGCCGCGAGGCTGCTTTGAACAGTGTTTCGATAAGGAATGTCGATTTGCCGCCACCCGAAACACCGGTAACACAGGTAAACGTCCCAAGCGGAATATCGGCAGTAATGTTCTTTAAATTGTTGCCTCTCGCCCCGACAACACGCAATTTTTTTGTCTTGGAAATTTTGCGGCGTTCGGCCGGTACGGGAACGAACATTTTGCCTGAAAGATATTGGCCGGTGAGCGATGCCGGATCATCCATAATATCTTTTGGCGTTCCTTGAGCGACAACTTTACCGCCATTAACTCCCGCAGCCGGACCGATGTCGACGACATAATCGGCAGTCAGAATGGCATCTTCATCATGTTCGACAACAATCACCGTATTGCCGAGATCACGTAGATGTTTAAGTGTTTCAAGAAGACGTGCATTATCGCGCTGGTGCAATCCGATAGACGGCTCATCAAGAACATAGAGAACGCCTGTTAATCCTGAACCGATTTGCGAAGCAAGCCGGATGCGCTGGCTTTCACCGCCCGATAACGTACCGGAAGCGCGCGCCAGTGTGAGATATTCAAGCCCGACATCATTCAGAAATTTCAAACGGTCGCGAATTTCTTTCAAAATACGTGAAGCAATATTCTTCTGTTTTTCATTGAAAGTTTTATCCACTTCCTGAAACCATTTATCGGCTTTGGAAATCGACATTTCGGACACTTCGCCAATGTGAAGCTTGTTGATTTTTACAGCCAGTGCTTCCGGCTTCAACCGATAGCCTTTACATGCCGGACAAGGGGAAGACGACATATAACGTTCAATCTCCTCGCGTGACCAGGCCGAATCGGTTTCTTTCCAGCGCCGTTCCATATTGGGAATGACACCTTCAAAACTTTTTGTCGCAGAATAGGAACGCATCCCGTCGTGATAGGTAAAGGTGACTTCTTTCTTGCCCGTGCCGTAAAGAATCGCGTGACGGGCTTCTTCGGAAAGGTCTTTCCATTTGTCTGTGAGCTTGAAATGATAAGCCTTCCCAAGCGCTTCAAGTGTTTGATTGTAATAGGGTGAAGAGGATTTCGACCACGGAGCAATAGCACCTGCTTTCAACGACAAATTCTCGTCAGGAACCACCATGGCCGGATCAATTGCCTGTAGCGACCCCAAGCCGTCACAGGTCGGGCAAGCACCGAACGGATTGTTAAAAGAAAAAAGCCGTGGCTCTATTTCGGGAATCGTAAAGCCCGAAACAGGGCAGGCAAACTTTTCGGAAAAGAGTAAACGTTCGTGTGTATCGTTTTTCGATTTATTGGCCGAACCTCCGGCTGTCTGTTCTTTCGGAAGCGGCTTGTCGGCAAGTTCGGCAACAGCCAATCCGTCAGCCAGATGAAGGCAGGTTTCAAGACTATCGGCAAGACGGGCTGAAATGTCGGGTTTCACAACGAGACGATCGACGACAACATCAATATCATGTTTGTATTTTTTATCGAGTTCCGGAACATCGGCTATTTCATAAAAAACGCCGTCGATTTTGACACGCTGGAAACCTTTTTTAAGAAGGTCGGCCATTTCCTTTTTATATTCGCCTTTGCGCCCGCGCACGAGCGGAGCCAGAATATAAAGTCTCGTTCCTTCCGGGAGTGCCAGAATGCGATCAACCATCTGGCTCACAGTCTGGCTTTCAATCGGCAATCCTGTAACCGGTGAATAGGGCACACCCACCCGCGCAAACAACAAGCGCATATAATCGTGAATTTCTGTGACCGTGCCGACAGTTGAACGCGGGTTACGACTCGTGGTCTTTTGTTCAATGGAAATAGCCGGAGAGAGACCGTCAATCTGGTCTACATCCGGTTTTTGCATCATTTCCAGAAACTGTCTGGCATAGGCTGAAAGACTTTCCACATATCGCCTTTGCCCTTCGGCATAGATCGTATCGAAAGCAAGCGAGGATTTACCGGATCCGGAAAGACCTGTCATGACAATCAGTTTGTCTCTTGGCAGATCAAGATCTATGTTCTTTAAATTATGTTGGCGGGCACCACGTATTGAAATATATTTCTGATCGGACATATTTGGCCTTGCGGGGAAAGAACAAAAATGGAACACTCGCTCTCAAATAGGTGAGACTATCAGAAATTGCAATGGTAAGAATTCAACTTAAAAAATAACTGAAAAAGAAGTTCTGTGGAAATTGCACGAATAAACCGGCCTTTTTTGCCTCAAGCTTGAAAATAGATTATATGGTGGCAAATTGAGCTTTAGCATTTAATTTTCGGCTTTTTGCCGCGTGGTTTGGAGTTTTGATAATGGCAGGCAGTGTTAACAAGGTCATTCTGATTGGTAATCTCGGTGCAGATCCGGAAATTCGCAGAATGAATTCTGGCGATCAAGTGGCAAGTTTACGCATTGCAACGTCGGATACGTGGCGTGACCGTAATACAGGCGAGCGTCGCGAACGGACAGAATGGCACAGTGTGGTTATTTTTAACGAAAATCTGGTCAAAGTTGTCGAGCAATATCTTAAAAAAGGCGCGAAGGTTTATATCGAGGGGCAGTTACAAACCCGCAAATGGCAGGATCAGAACGGTAACGACCGTTATACAACCGAGATTGTTTTGCAAAAATATCGCGGTGAATTGCAAATGCTTGATAGCCGCGGCGAAGGTGGTGGCAGCCGTCAGCAGGTGAGCGATCAATCCGGTTCCGGCGGTTTTGGCGGCGGCTACGGCAATTCCGATCAGGGCGGAAACAATCAGTCAGGAAGCAATTTTTCGCGCCAGCTTGATGACGATGTTCCGTTTTGAGGCTCCCGTATTTTAACGGTTATCATAAATTGCGATTGCCGTTTAACGCGTTGAATTGAGATTACCGCACAATGCGGTGTCGTGATCTTTCTGGAACCTTATTTGCATCATTCAGAAATTTTAAACAGCTCCCCGTTTCCATTGTTTTCAGGCGAATCGCAGCTTTTAGAAAAAGAGGAGCAGGGAGCTTTTATCAAGCTGCAACTTTTATTTCTAAGATTTTTTGTCATACCAAACGTAGCCCATATTTGAGTATGCAAGATTGGCTGGACAGAAGCAGGATATTCGGGAACTGTTTTGCCCGATTGTCACCCGTATTGTCCGAAGTGTTTTGAACATTTCGTCGTTTAGACGTTCCGACGATTTTTCATGAAAATTGGAGCGGCAACGCTTCATATGCACAACAATCCTGAAATGATGCGTGCCGGTTCAGGCTATGTGAAACAAAGCCAGAATGCCGTTGGCGACGAATTGAACCGCCAATGCTGCAAGAATGACACCGAAGAGGCGGGTCAGTATCGTTCTACCCGTTTCACCAAGAAGTCGGTCAATCGGGTGGGCGAGAAGCATAAAACCGTAACAGACAATCACTGAAATCAGAATAACAAAACAGGAAACGGCAGTGCCGATAAAACCCGGATTCTTGCTCGCCATCAAAATGGTGGCGGAAATAGCGCCGGGACCGGCAATCATCGGTATAGCAAGGGGAAAGGCTGCGATATTGTGAATATGATCTTTTGTTACAGCCGTTTTCACAGATTTCTGTTTTCTTGCCGAGCGTTTTTCAAAAATCATCTCGAATGCAATGGCAAATAATAGAATACCACCGGCAATCTCGAATGCACCGAGCGAAATCCCCAGCCCTTCCAATATCGACCCGCCGATAAGTGCGAAAGCGAGCAGAATAATATAGGAAATCACAGATGCAGCCATCGCGGTGGATTTGCGTTGCATATTGGTCATGTCACGCGTCAGCCCCAAGAAAATTGGCACCAATCCCACTGGATCAATCGTGACCATGAGAGTGATAAACGCGTTCAGCAACAAACCTGCATCAAACATGATTGTTACTCCTTGAGTTTTCCTGCATTCGGCAAGATAGCCGGGTTCGGGGCAGTCGGATTCCGGATGCATTATTATTTCCGGATATATTATTATTCGATGAATGCCAAAGATAGAAATAAAGTCAAAAATCGCGATTTATAAAAATTCTTCAATTGCGCTCTCATGGCACAAAATTTCCTTAAAGTCATCCACCGATTTTTCGACCGGCTTGATAACACACTGAAAAGAAAAGCCAAATCCACACATAGATGGGCAAGAGAAATTAGCTTTTCAAGCCGTTTTTCGTTATAAAGGAAGGGCTGATTCTATTAAGGAAGTTGTGTAGCCGTGAACGATCAAATTATACCACCAGATTCAGGAAATCCGAACGGTATTGAGCCGGTCAATATTGTGGAGGAAATGGAGCGCTCCTACCTCGATTACGCCATGAGCGTGATTGTATCGCGTGCGCTGCCTGATGTTCGTGATGGTATGAAGCCGGTTCATCGACGCATTCTCTATGCGATGAACCAGATGGGCCTTTCTTATAACAAGCCTTATCGTAAATCTGCCGGTGTTGTCGGCGAGGTGATGGGTAAATTCCACCCGCATGGCGATTTATCTATCTATGATGCGCTGGTGCGCATGGCGCAGGATTTTTCGCTGCGCGTTCCGCTTATTGACGGGCAGGGGAACTTCGGTTCGATTGATGGTGATCCGCCGGCAGCTATGCGTTACACCGAATGCCGTCTGGAAAAAGTTTCCGATAGTCTGCTTTTTGACATCGACAAGGAAACGGTCGATTTTCAGGATAATTATGATGGCCGCGAGCAGGAACCGATTGTTCTTCCCGCACGTTTTCCCAATCTTCTGGTGAATGGTTCGGGTGGTATTGCGGTCGGTATGGCCACCAATATTCCGCCGCACAATCTTGGTGAAATTGTTGATGGTTGTGTCGCTCTCATTGATAATCCGGCCATAACACTCGACGAAATGCTCAAGATCATACCGGGGCCGGATTTTCCGACCGGCGGGATTATTCTTGGGCGCGCCGGTATTCGTTCGGCTTATGAAACCGGACGTGGTTCGCTCATCATGCGTGCCAAGGTTGAAGTTGAAGATATTCGTAATGACCGTCAGGCCATCGTTGTTACTGAAATCCCCTATCAGGTGAATAAAGCAACAATGGTCGAAAAAATTGCCGAGCTTGTACGCGAAAAACGGATTGAAGGCATTTCGGACTTACGCGATGAATCCGATCGTGAAGGCTATCGCGTTGTGATCGAGCTGAAGCGCGATGCCGTTGCCGATGTTGTTTTGAACCAGCTTTATCGCTACACACCTTTGCAAACCTCTTTCGGCTGCAATATGGTGGCCTTGAATGGCGGCAAGCCTGAACAAATGACACTCCTTGACATGCTCAAGGCGTTTGTTCTGTTCCGTGAAGAGGTTGTTACCCGGCGTACCAAGTTTTTACTGCGCAAAGCACGTGAACGTGCCCATGTCTTGGTTGGTCTGGCAATTGCTGTTGCCAATATTGACGAAGTCATCCAGCTTATCCGTAATGCACCGGACCCGCAAACCGCGCGTGACCAGTTGATGACGCGGCGTTGGCCGGCAGCAGAAGTGCGCCATCTGATCGAACTGATTGATGACCCACGTCACATTATTCACGAAGATAACACCTATAATCTTTCGGAAGAGCAGGCGCGTGCCATTCTTGATCTGCGCTTGCAACGCCTGACAGCTTTGGGCCGTGACGAGATTGCCGATGAACTCAATAAAATTGGCGCAGAAATTACCGATTATCTTGATATTCTTGGGTCTCGTTTGCGTGTCTTGACGATTGTCAAAGACGAATTGATGGCTGTTCGCAATGAATTTGCTACACCCCGTCTCACATCATTCGGCTCCGGTGGCGCCGAAATGGATGACGAAGACCTGATTGCGCGTGAGGAAATGGTCGTCACTGTAAGCCATAGCGGCTATATCAAGCGGGTTCCGCTCAACACTTATCGGGCGCAACATCGCGGTGGTAAAGGCCGCTCCGGTATGACAACAAAAGACGAGGATTTTGTAACCCGCCTGTTTGTCGCCAATACACATGCGCCGGTTCTGTTCTTCTCTTCACGCGGCATTGTTTACAAAGAAAAAGTGTGGCGTTTGCCGGTCGGAACACCCCAATCGCGCGGCAAAGCGCTTATCAATCTTCTGCCGTTGCAGCAAGGCGAACGCATCACCACAATCATGCCTTTGCCGGAGGATGAGGAAAGCTGGAGCGAACTCGATGTGATGTTTGCGACAACGCGCGGCACTGTGCGGCGCAACAAGCTTTCCGACTTTGTGCAGGTTAACCGCAACGGCAAAATTGCGATGAAATTCGACGATGATGAAGATGAAATTCTCTCTGTCGATACATGTACAGAAAATGACGATGTGGTTCTGACCACTGCCGATGGTCAATGTATTCGTTTCGCCGTTTCCGATGTTCGTGTCTTTGCCGGTAGAAATTCCATCGGTGTGCGCGGTATCAATCTCGGTGAGGGTGATAAAGTCATCTCGATGGCTATTCTGGAGCATGTCGAAGCAACACCGGCCGAACGCTCGGCCTATCTCAAACGCGCCGTTGCCGAACGCCGTGCAGCCGGTAACGATAGCGATGATGTGACAATTACTGACGAAGAAGAAGCAACAGGCGATGCCGAGCTTAGCGACGCACGTTATAATGAACTGTCTCAACATGAACAGATGTTGTTGACGGTAAGTCAATTCGGTTATGGCAAACGTTCTTCATCCTACGAGTTCAGAATTTCCGGTCGCGGTGGCAAGGGGATAAGAGCGACTGATCCTTCAAAGACTGCCGAAATCGGTAAACTGGTTGCAGCTTTCCCTGTCGAAGAAAAAGACCAGATCATGCTTGTTTCGGATGGCGGAAAACTCATCCGTGTTCCGGTGGCAGGAATTCGTATTGCAGGCCGGTCGACAAAAGGTGTCACGATTTTCGATACAGCCGAGAACGAGAAAGTTGTTTCAGTTGAACGTATTTCTGAATCGGAAGAGGAAGACGACGATTCAAATGACAACAATACGAATGATGATAATAACGTTACAGATCAGGCAGATACGCAATCGGATGTCTGAATAATCGGACAGGTTCAGGATGGCTTAACGGGAGGTGAAAGATGAAAGTGGCAATTTTTGCTGGTTCGTTTGACCCGATTACCAATGGTCATCTTGACGTTTTGCGGGGGGCGTTTTCAGTGGCTGACAAAGTTGTTGTTGCTATTGGAATCCATCCGAGCAAAGCTCCGCTTTTTACGTTTGAAGAACGTAAGAAACTGATCGAAACCATTGCAAAGAATGTTTTGAAAGATACAGAAAAGCGTTTGGAAGTTATTTCATTCGACAATTTGCTGGTTGATAAAGCACGCGAGATCGGCGCAAATTTTATCATACGCGGTTTGCGCGATAGCACGGATTTCAACTATGAAATGCAACTTGCCGGCATGAATAGGGCGTTGGCACCCGGAATACAGACATTGTTCTTGCCGGCAGCGGATGCGGTTCGTTCAATCTCCGCAACACTCGTTCGGCAAATTGCTTTGATGAGGGGGGATGTTTCGCCCTTTGTTCCCGAAAATGTTGCATTGGCGTTAACAAAAAAATTCAAATCATAAATGGAGAAAAATCTTGGTTCGTAAACTTTTGGGCATTATGGCCGTTTTGTTTGCACTTTTTTCGCTTGCCCCCGTGGCATTTGCTGCAGGCGGAGAAAATCTTGTTTTAACATTGAAAGATGGTGATGTAACAATCCGGTTGCGTCCGGATATTGCTCCCAAACATGTCGCACAAATCGAAAAGCTCACCAAAGAAGGCGCATATGATAATGTTGTCTTCCATCGGGTTATTCCGGGCTTTATGGCGCAGACCGGCGATGTAAAATTCGGCAAAAAAGGCAGCCCCGAATTCAATATTCGGCGTGCCGGTATGGGTGGTTCACAATATCCCGACCTTGCTGCGGAATTTTCCCAAGTACCATTCAAACGTGGAACGGTCGGCATGGCACGTTCGCAAGACCCGAATTCAGCTAATTCCCAGTTCTTCATCTGTTTTGATGATGCCTCTTTCCTCAACGGCCAGTACACGGTTGTTGGTGAAGTGGTAAAAGGCATGGATGTCGTTGATAAAATCAAAAAAGGACGGGCAGATAATAACGGTTCGGTTGCTGATCCCGACGTCATTATAAAAGCGCGTATCGAAGCTACAAAATAAAGGAAAAGAAATGGCTGAAATTAAAGATCCTGAAAATACGTTGATTTTGGAAACGACAAAGGGTGATGTGGTTATAGAATTATTGCCTGACGTTGCACCCGAACACGTCAAGAGAATTAAAGAATTAGCCCGCGAAGGCGCTTATGACAATGTGGTTTTTCACCGCGTGATAGACGGCTTTATGGCACAGACCGGCGATGTCGAATTTGGCAAAAAAGGCGGCAAGAAGTTTAACGCATCACGCGCAGGCATGGGTGGATCCGATAAACCCGATCTTAAAGCCGAATTTTCCAATGTGCCACATAAGCGCGGTACTGCCTCTATGGCACGCAGTCAAAACCCGAATTCGGCAAATTCCCAGTTTTTTATCTGTTTCGAGGATGCTCCGTGGCTCAATCGTCAATATACGGTTTGGGGACAGGTCATTGAAGGCATGGAAAATGTCGACAAACTGAAAAAAGGCGAGCCTGTCAGTGATCCTGATAGCATTGTCAAAGCAACAATTGCTGCCGATAAAAAATAATTTTCAAAGCTCGACACAGTTGTTCGGCAGCTTTGATTTATAAAACTCGAAAAAGGTGTTTTGAATAAAATTCGGAGCACCTTTTGTTTTTAAAAACTCGAAATTCCGGCGGATGGCAGTTTTTGCTTTTTATAAAAATAAGGGCAAAATAATCTTCATAAACTGATTCAGTGTTTATCTTTAAAACGCTGATTTTTAACGTAAAATATTTTATTGCTATTTTTTTATATCGTTCGTCTCTCTCTTGAATAGAATATTCAGCATCGGGAATGAACGGATAACGGACACCAATAAGCTTAAATGTAAAAGTAAATTTTCACCTTGCTAAAAATCTGATTTCCATCATTTTACTTTTTTAAAATATCCGGATATTTATTCGATTTCTCGCAAGAAAACTCCAGAATGCCCCGACCGGAATATATTCGGCTTCAATACGTTTCCAGATGTTTTCCGAAAGTCCCTGCCATTCTTCATTTTAATCGGAAGTTGACGCTAATCTACCGACAGATCGTCAAACTGCCCATTCTGTGTTTTGAACGAAACACTTGATAAAAACACGATTTTTAGCCCGAAAAATCGCGTTCTATCCCCATTCCTTTTTAAAGATAATCTTTGCTGAAATGACGCATTTACTCGCCGCCGAAAACCGCTTCACATTTTTCGGAAAACGGGTTTTTAGTGGCGCATTTTTAATCCCGAAAACCGCTTCACAGTTTCCGGAAAATGGGTTTTTAGTGGCGCATTTTTGAATCCGAAAACCGCTTCACACTTTTCGGAAAATAGGTTTTTAGTGGCGCATTTTTGATTCCGAAAACCGCTCCACACTTTTCAGAAAATAGGTTTTTAGTGGCGCATTTTAATCCCGAAAACCGCTTCACACTTTTCGGAAAATGCTTTAGTAAAAAACCATTACCAAGTATCCTTGGCAAGGCCTCCTTAAAGGTTGGTCTTTTAATCTGATATAACAGTGCGACAAGCGTTATCCGCTTGTCCGATTTATGAATGTGCGTGCGCTCTTATGCAAGTTGATCTTTTTGATTTCGAGTTACCTGAAAAACAAATCGCTTTGCGACCTGCTGTGCCGCGGGAAAGTGCTCGTCTTTTACATGTCGGAAAAGGCGGGTGTCTCGAAGATTTACATGTGCGCGATTTACCCTCGCTTCTCAAAAAAGGTGATGCGCTGGTTTTTAATGATACCAAGGTTATAAAAGCCCAACT
Organism: Bartonella sp. P0282; assembly: GCF_048452985.1. Taxonomy (NCBI): domain Bacteria; kingdom Pseudomonadati; phylum Pseudomonadota; class Alphaproteobacteria; order Hyphomicrobiales; family Bartonellaceae; genus Bartonella; species Bartonella sp. P0282. Next base: position 618,678 of record NZ_WTFO01000002.1, on the reverse strand, counting down.
TCAGGGGGAACGGCGGCGCGGTGCAGCTATAGCCCATATTGGTGCAACACTTCATAAACGCGTAAGCCCTAATGCGTGGCTTGCTTTTGTTCGTCCGGCAAAACGTTTGAAAATTGGCGAAACAATTGTTTTCAACAAGCAGGATAGAAGTCTTGGGGATAATGACAAGCTTGTTGCTACGGTTCGTGAAAAAGGCGAAAACGGCGAAATGCTGTTGGAATTTGATAAATCGGGTGCCGAGCTTGATCGTGAAATCGCGCTTATCGGCCACATGCCCTTGCCACCCTATATTGCTTTAAAACGCGGCGAGGACAAGCGTGACGAAACCGATTACCAGACCGTTTATGCACGTGAAGAGGGAGCCGTCGCGGCGCCGACCGCCGGTCTTCATTTTACCAAGGATTTGATGCAACAGATCAAAGATCGGGGTGTTGAAGAATATTTTGTAACGCTTCATGTCGGCGCGGGCACATTTTTACCTGTCAAGGTTGACGATACAAAAGACCATAAAATGCATTCCGAAATTGGCCACATAGACCAACAAACGGCAGATGCATTAATGGCTGTAAAAAAACGCGGTAACAGGGTTATTGCTGTCGGTACAACGGCGATGCGACTTCTTGAAAGTGCTGCGGATGAAAACGGTCAACTTGATGCATGGGCAGGTTCAACCGATATTTTTATAACACCGGGTTATCATTTCCGGTTTGTCGATTGCCTGATGACCAATTTCCACTTGCCGCGCTCGACATTATTTATGCTTGTATCGGCTTTTAGCGGCCTTGATACAATGAAACACGCCTATCAACATGCTATTGAAACAGGCTATCGTTTTTATTCTTATGGCGATACAAGTTTTCTGGAACGAAAAGATTAGGAACAATGAGCGAAACCTTCACCTTCAAAAAAATTACTGAAGATGGTCACGCGCGGCGTGGCGAAATTACAATGCCGCGTGGCAAAGTCCGCACACCAGCTTTTATGCCGGTAGGCACTGCCGGTTCGGTGAAGGCAATGTATATGGAGCAGGTTGAAGAGCTTGGTGCCGATATTATACTCGGCAATACCTATCATTTGATGTTGCGCCCTGGTGCAGAACGTATTGCAAGATTGGGCGGCCTTCATGTTTTTGCACGTTGGCCGAAGCCCATTTTGACTGACTCCGGCGGTTTTCAGGTTATGTCGCTTGCAGGCCTTAGAAAATTGACAGAGAAGGGCGTGACCTTCCAATCGCATATTGATGGCGCGCGTTATGAACTGACACCGGAACGGTCGATCGAAATACAGTGTCTGCTTGATTCCGACATCCAGATGCAACTCGACCAATGCGTTGCCTTGCCTGCCTCATTCAAAGAAATGGAAAAGGCAATGGAATTGTCTTTACGCTGGGCAGAACGTTGCAAAACGGCTTTCGGAAACCAGCCGGGCAAGGCCATGTTCGGTATCGTTCAGGGTGGTGATAATGCAAGTTTGCGGGAACGCTCGGCAAATGCTTTGAAAGATCTTGATTTGAAAGGCTATTCCATTGGAGGCTTGGCGGTGGGTGAGCCGCAAAATGTGATGATGGATATGCTTGATGTGACCTGTTCGATTTTGCCGGAAGATAAACCGCGTTATTTGATGGGCGTTGGCACACCTGATGATATTTTGAAAAGTGTGGCACATGGCGTTGATATGTTCGATTGTGTCATGCCGACAAGGGCAGGCCGACATGGTTTGGCTTTCACAAGATTTGGTAAAATCAATTTGAGAAATGCAAAACATGCCGAAGACCCGCGCCCGTTAGACCCTGAATCGCCCTGTCCGGCAGCACGGGATTATAGCCGCGCTTATCTTCACCATCTCGTAAAAGCGGGTGAACCATTGGCCGGAATGGTGATTACGTGGAACAATCTCGCTTTTTATCAGCAATTGATGCAAGGCATAAGAGACGCGATCGAAGCACATCGTTATGCCGATTTCGTAGCCGAAGTCACAGAAGAGTGGAATAGGGGCGATAGAGCGGATTGATTAAAAAAGCCCCGCTTGATTGAATTTCTCTCGTTGTATTCATTTTGAGAATTCCTATATTAAAAAAATGAAAATATCTGTCCTTGATCTATGTCCCGTGCCTGAGGGAAGTTCGGTTGCTCAGGCGTTAAAAAATTCTATAGCTCTTGCCAAACATGTGGATGAGCTTGGGTTTCCTCGTATCTGGTATGCCGAACATCACAATATGACCGGCATTGCAAGTGCTGCAACGGCGGTTGTAATGGGGCAGATTCTTGCCTCGACCAATAAAATCGTTGTCGGTGCGGGCGGCGTTATGCTTCCTAACCATTCACCGCTCGTTATTGCCGAACAATTCGGCACTCTTGAAGCTCTCTATCCGAACAGGGTTGAACTCGGATTAGGTCGTGCTCCCGGTACTGACCAGATGACAGCGAGAGCCTTGAGACGTTCGCTTGATAGCAACCCGAATGATTACCCCCGCGATGTCGTCGAATTGCTTGACTATTTTAAAGATGCCGAACCTCAACAACAATTGCGGGCAGTTCCGGGGGCAGGTTTGCACGTGCCGGTCTGGATTTTGGGGTCAAGTCTTTATGGGGCGCAGCTTGCGGCAGTTCTGGGCTTGCCTTATTCGTTTGCCTCGCATTTTGCACCGGCCGAGCTTTATCGCGCACTCAAAGTTTACCGCGATAATTTCCAGCCGTCGGAATATCTTGATAAACCGGTTGCAATGGTTGCAGCCAATGTCGTTGTTGCTGAAACGGATGACGAAGCAAAGTTTCTGTTTTCTTCCCAACAACAATCCTTTGTCAATTTAAGGACGGGGCGCGCCGGTCCATTACCGAAACCGGTCATGAATTATGTTGACAATCTTCCCTTCAATCACCGTCTGGTGCTTGAACAATCTTTGTCCTGTTCTGTGGTCGGTTCATCTGAAACAGTCGAGCTGGGCCTAAAAAAACTGATAGCCGATACGAAAGCAGACGAGTTGATTGTTACCAGTCCGATATGGGATAATAAAAAACGCATGGATTCATTCACACTTCTTGCCCGCATCATCAAGAACCTTTGAAATTCGTGCAAGTCCTTTATCTAACGCATAGCAAGCGGTGATAAACATCCCACTTCAGATAAATTTGTCGGATTAATGTCACTTTTGAAGGACATCACTTGCTGTCAAGCGTTTGGCAGCTATCACGCAGTTGAAATGTCTTCGGCAACGTGGCTCGCAACAAGTCACATTTTTAAAAATGTGTGGAGGAATTTTAAAAAGTGTGGAAGCTCGATCAAGCCTTATTTCAATAGTCGCAGATAAGGGCTAAAAAACGTAAAACTGCGCAAGCGGTGGCCCGTTTACGCAGTTTTATCTTACGCATTTTCCGGACGATACTCATACACATGTCCGGAATTACACCTCTGGTACGCACTACCTGATCCAGAGAGAAACAAGTTGTTTTTGTTTCTGGAGCCTTTGTAGATGAACAATGTTAATCACGGGTTAGCGAACACTTAATGAAGTATGAAAATCGCTATTTTTTTTAAAAAAAATTGCGGTTTTTTTTATTGGTAAAGGGTGATTGATTTGACGCGTGCATTGATGTTTCAGGGCACAGGTTCGGATGTCGGCAAAACAGTTCTCGTTGCCGGCTTTTGCCGTTTGGCCTCCCGAAAAGGTATCAAGGTAATGCCGTTCAAACCGCAGAACATGTCGAACAATGCGGCGGTTGCCGATGATGGTGGCGAGATCGGGCGTGGTCAATGGCTACAAGCTTTTGCAGCAAATGAAAAACCGTCCGTTCATATGAATCCGGTTTTATTGAAACCGCAAAGTTCTACCGGTTCACAAATCATAGTGCAGGGTAAGCTTTCGGGTTTTAAAAAAGGCGCCGATTATCAAAAAATGAAGGGTGCACTTCTTGATCGGGTAATGGAATCTTTTGCCCGATTGAAGGAGAAAGCCGATTTGGTGCTGGTTGAGGGGGCCGGTTCGCCGGCAGAAATCAATTTACGCGCTTGCGATATTGCCAATATGGGATTTGCACGAAGCGCCGATGTACCGGTTGTATTGATTGGCGATATTGACCGCGGTGGTGTGATCGCTTCACTTGTCGGCACAGCAACAATTCTTGATCGCGACGACCGTGCAATGGTCTGCGGTTATCTCATTAACAAATTCCGCGGGGATTTGAGCCTTTTTGATGATGGAATCAAAGCAATCCGGAATTTTACCGGCTGGCCATGCCTCGGCGTTATTCCTTGGCTTGAAGGGGCAAGCCTTTTGCCTCCTGAAGATTCGATGGCACTTGAACATAGATCGCCGAAAAAACACGGCAAAGTAAAAATAGCTGTACCGGTTTTACCTCATATTGCCAATTTTGATGATCTCGACCCGTTAGTCCACGAAAGTGATGTTGAAATTGTCTTTGTCAGGAAGGGTGAGTGTTTTCCAACCGACAGCGATGTTATTATCCTTCCCGGTTCCAAATCGACTATAGCGGATATGATTTCTCTTCGTGAAAATAAGTGGGACGGGGAGATTATCGCACACGCCAAAAAAGGCGGCATGGTTATCGGCATTTGCGGCGGCTTTCAAATTCTTGGCCGAAAAATTTTGGATCCCGATTCTCTGGAAGGAAATGTTAGCGAAACAGAAGGGCTTGGCCTTCTTGATATGGTAACCGAAATCGGAGAACGAAAACTTACACGCAATAACAATGCTATTCATCTTTTAAGCGGACTGCCGCTCACAGGCTATGAAATCCATATGGGCAAAAGTTTCGGTCCGGATTGTCGCCATGCACCTTTAAAAATAAACAATGTCGAAGACGGTGCGGCCTCGCCCGATGGAAAAATTTGGGGAACCTATCTCCATGGCTTGTTTTCGGCAGATGCTTTCCGTCATTATTTTATTGGAAGTTTTGGCGCAAGGCCTGATAAGTCCGGACATTTTGAAAAACTTGACAATGCACTCGATAAAATTGCCGATGAACTGGAAAAGGCCGTCGACGTAAACGCGCTTTTTCGGCTTGCACGATAAAGTTTAAGCAGCTATCTCTATAAATAACCGGTTTTTTGCAAAAGAATTTGCAAAAAATAAACTGGAATTTCAGGAAGTGGAACCAATTCGGGCATTTCATTCAAGCCGGTCAGTCAAATTATTGTATTTATGAATGGGCTAGAAATCCGGTTCCGGTTTGTGTTCTCATCATTCAAGAACTCTGATTCTGTATCAAAGGCATAAATCCGGTTTTTCAGCTTTCTTTGTAAAGTGATGAATGTCTATTCCGCAAATGGAGGAGATTTTTGGCAAAAATAACATTGATTCTTGGCGGCACGCGTTCGGGAAAGTCGGTTTTTGCCGAAAATTATGTGTTGTCTGCCAATAAAGTACCGGTCTATCTCGCAACCGCAGAAATTTTCAATGAAGAGATGGGTAAACGGGTCGACGTGCATCGCTCACGCCGCGAGATGGGCTGGATCAATGTTGAAGAACCGATTGATATTATGGGCGAGATCGCAAAACATAATAGTGAACAAAAGATCGTCCTTATTGATTGTCTCAGCGTTTGGCTTGGCAATCTATTGGAGCATCACCGGAACGTTGAAACAGAAATGGTAAAGCTTGTCGATGGTCTTGCAGGACTTGAGGTAGAAACGGTTTTTGTTTCGAGCGAGGTAGGGCTTGGCATCGTGCCGGACAACAAGCTTGCGCGTGAATTTAGTGATTATGCCGGTCTCATGAACCAGAAAATTGCAACTATTGCAGAAACGGTGTTTTTTGTTGCGGCTGGTCTGCCGCTTAAATTGAAAGGCTAACTTTTATGTCGGAACAAAAATTTTTACAAAGCAAAATCCCAACCACCGTCATAACCGGATTTTTGGGTTCCGGAAAAACCACGATGATCAGGCATTTATTGGAAAACGCACAAGGCAAACGCATTGCTCTCATCATTAATGAATTTGGCGAGCTTGGCGTGGATGGCGGTTTGCTCAAAGGCTGCGGTCTTGATAATTGCCACGATGATGATCTCATTGAACTCAATAATGGATGCATCTGTTGCACGGTGGCCGAAGAATTTATTCCGACTATGACGAAACTTCTCGAACGTGAGGATAGACCCGATCATATTGTGATCGAAACATCCGGTTTGGCACTTCCCCAGCCGCTTGTTGCAGCATTCAATTGGCCTGAAATCAAAACACAGGTGACCGTTGACGGAGTGATTACCGTGATTGACGCTCCGGCTGTGGCCGAAGGCCGGTTTGCCGATGATATTGACAAAATCAATGCGGAACGTGCCGAAGATAGTTCGATTACCCATGAAAGCCCGCTTGAAGAATTGTTTGAAGACCAAATTCATGCGGCTGATCTCATCGTCCTCAACAAGGTCGATCTTATCGACGAAGACACGCTTGACGAAGTGCGCAATATCATTTCAAGCCATAGCGACAGAGTTCCCCAAATGGTCACATCGAGTTTCGGCAGTATCGGAACCGATCTTATATTGGGGCTTGGCGTCGGCACAGAGAGCGATATTGAAAACCGCAAATCCCACCACGAAATGCATCATGCAAATGGCGTTCCACATAATCACGACGAATTCAAAAGCTTTGTCGTTAACGCACCATCAATCCATGATCCCAAGGCTTTGATCGAGCGGTTGAAAACGATCATTGCAGAAAATGATATTTTGCGGCTCAAAGGCTTTGTCAATGTAGTGGGAAAACCGATGCGTCTTGTTGTTCAGGCCGTCGGTCAGCGGATTGATTCCTATTTTGATCGTCCCTGGCAAAAAAACGAAGAGCATAAAAGCCATCTTGTTGTTATCGGTCTTCACGAAATCGACGAGGAGAAGGTGCGCAAAACTATTGAAGCGCTTGATGTCTGATGCATTTGCTTCTTGCCCAGAAGGGAACCATAGCCGAACAGGACAAGGCGATTGATCTTGGACAGTCACCTGCCGACGTTATTTTTCTTTCGGCAGCAGATACCGAATTGGCAAGCCTTTCGGTTGCAAAAGCCGCGTTGAAGAAAACAACGTCTTCGCTAAGGCTTGTCAATTTGCTTTCGCTTTCACACCCCATGTCGGTCGACACCTATGTCGAAAAAACCGCGTCATATGCGAAATTGATTGTGTTGCGCGTGATAGGTGGCGAAAGTTATTGGCCTTATGGCTTGCAAGTTCTCCACTCGCTGGCACTGGAAAAGAATATCAAACTGGTAGTCTTGCCAGGTGACGATAAAATAGACGAAAATTTGCAAAAATTTTCTACTGTTGCCGAAGAGGATTGCCGCAATCTTTGGCACTATCTTATTGAAGCGAGCGCGCAAAATATGCGCTCCTTTCTTGAATATTGCGATTATTTGTTAGGCCGCCACGAAAAGCCGGTCGAGGCGATCCCCTTGATGAAGGCAGGTCTCTGGTCACCGGATGACCCGCCGTTCACTGTTGATGATCTTGTAAAACGTCACAATGCCACCCATAAACCGGTTGTAGCGATCTGTTTTTATCGTGCATTGGTGCAGAGCGGGCAAACAGCAAGCGTGGAAGCGCTCATTAACTCTCTTCAAAAACGCGGCTTAATCGCGCTGCCGATTTTTGTTTCAAGTCTCAAAGACGAATTGAGCGTTGCCATTGTCGATTCAATTTTTGACCGGCTTTCGCCCGATATTGTGTTGAATGCAACGGGCTTTGCGGTTTCAAACGGGCATACGGGACGCAAACCCACTGTCCTAGAAAAGCGCGGTGCAATGGTTTTGCAGGTGGTTTTTGCCGGAAGCAGCAAAGAGCAATGGGAAAAAGATGGGCGTGGATTGACCGCCCGTGATCTCGCCATGAATGTTGCGCTTCCGGAAGTTGATGGGCGCGTATTCACCCGCGCTGTGTCTTTCAAATCGGCAGTGGAATATGATGACGAGACAGAATGTAATGTTGTCGTCCATAAACCTTTGAACGACAGGGTCGACTTTGTTGCAGAGCTTACAAAAAACTGGGTAAGACTGCGCAACAAGAAGCCGGAAGAGCGCCATGTTGCCATTGTTATGGCCAATTATCCCGGTGGCGATGGCCGCTTGGGGCACGGTGTCGGGCTTGATACACCGGCAGCCATGATTGTGACGCTTAACGCCATGAAAAACCAAGGCTATAAAATTGAAAATATTCCGGAAAATGGCAATGAGCTCATGCGGTTGATGATTGAAGGTCCAACCAATGAAGGGGTGAAGGGAAGGGTAGTGCGGACAGCACTTTCTTTGAGTCTTTACAAGAAGTTCTTTCAATCACTTGATAAAAAGATTCAAGATGAAGTGACTGCACGTTGGGGTGCGCCGGAAGACGATGCCTATGTGGTTCAAAATGGATTGGCCTTGCCGGTTTTAATGTTGGGGGAAACGGTTGTCGGATTACAGCCGGAACGCGCATTCGGAATGGATGCAAAGCAAGTCTACCACGCACCCGATATTGTTCCCACCCATCATTACCTTGCATTCTATTTCTGGCTCCGGTTTGTTTATAAAGCCGATGCTATTATTCATATGGGTAAACATGGAAATCTTGAATGGCTTCCGGGAAAAGCTTTGGCACTCTCGAACCATTGCTATCCTGAAATTGCTCTTGGACCGATGCCGCATATCTACCCGTTTATTGTCAACGACCCCGGTGAAGGAACACAGGCAAAACGACGCTCTTCCGCCGTTATCATTGACCATCTGACCCCGCCTTTGACGCGCGCGGAAAGTTATGGCCCGTTAAAAGATCTGGAGGGGCTTGTTGATGAATATTACGAGGCGTCGGGCGTTGATCCGCGTCGTCTCGTAAAGCTCAAAGGCGAAATACTTGATCTGGTGCGGCTTACCGGTCTCAATCATGATGCCGGAATTGAAGACCATGATAGCGATGATCTGGCACTTGAGAAGCTTGATGCCTTTTTGTGTGATCTCAAAGAATTGCAAATCAGAGACGGGCTACATATTTTTGGCAAAGCGCCTTCCGGCGAACAATTGGAAAATCTCCTTGTTGCAACGGCGCGTGTCCCTCGTGGCGAGGGAGAAAACGGCAGTTTACACCGCGCTATAGCCGATGATCTCGGCCTTGCTTTCGATCCGCTTGATTGTGTTTTTTCAGAAAAATGGCAAGGTGAAAAGCCTGAAATATTGAAGGGCATGACCGACAGCCTATGGCGCACAAAAGGCGACACGGTGGAACGCATCGAGCTTCTGGCGCTGGCGCTGGTTTCCGGAAAGATCACTCTTCCTCAAAACTTCACGAAAACAGCGCCAATTCTTAAAAATATTGAAGAAACATTGCGGCCATTGATTTTAAGTTGCGGCAAGGCGGAAATTGACGGGCTTTTAACCGCTCTTGACGGGCATTTTGTCGAGCCGGGGCCATCCGGCGCCCCGACACGCGGGCGGCCGGATGTATTTCCGACAGGGCGTAACTTTTTTTCGGTCGATACAAGAGCTGTGCCCACACAATCGGCTTGGCAATTGGGTAAAAAATCGGCCGAGCTTCTCATTATCCGCTATGTTCAGGATCACGGTGATTGGCCGAAGGCCTTTGGCCTCACCGCTTGGGGAACGGCCAATATGCGCACCGGTGGTGACGATATTGCGCAGGCTCTCGCACTTATCGGCGTCAAACCTTTGTGGGATGCGGCATCCCGCCGTGTGACCGGTGTTGAAGTTATTCCGGTAGCAGTTCTTGGAAGGCCACGTGTCGACGTGACATTAAGGATTTCCGGTTTCTTCCGCGATGCATTTCCCGAACAGATAGCCTTGTTCGATCAGGCGGTGCGTCTTGTTGCCTCGCTTGACGAGGAGGAAGAAGATAACCCGCTCCATGCGCATTATTTGAAAGACGTAAAAACGCTCACAGAAACCGGAAAGAGTACAAAAGAGGCGGAAAGAGAAGCCGGTTTTCGCGTTTTCGGCGCTCGTCCGGGTGTCTATGGAACCGGCGTTCAGGAGCTTCTCGACAAGGGCGAATGGAACGACCGTAACGACCTTGGTAAAGCATGGATTGCCCATTCTTCTTTTGCTTACGGTAAGGAAGACGGGTTGGCTGCACAAAATATGCTTGAAAACCGGCTTCATCATATCAATGCCGTTGTCCAAAATCAGGATAATCGCGAACATGATCTTCTTGATTCCGGTGAATATTATGCCTTTGAAGGGGGCATGGCTTCGGCAGTTGCTGATAAGCAGGGTGCTTTTCCGAAAGTCTATCACAATGATATGTCGCGCCCCGAACGGCCGATGATAAAAACATTGCAGGAAGAAATCGGGCGGACACTCCGCGGGCGTGCTGTTAATCCGAAATGGATAGAGGGGGTTATGCGACACGGCTTTAAAGGTGCTGTCGAAATGGCTGCAACTGTCGACTATCTCTTTGCTTTTTCGGCTACAACAAATGCCGTATCCAATGAACAATTCGAGGCGATTTATAATGCCTATATCGACGATGAAACGGTGCGGAATTTTTTGATCGGGAACAATCCTGCAGCTTTAAGAGAAATGGCACATAAACTTGAACAGGCAATCCGGAGAGAATTATGGAAACCGCGCTCCAATTCTGCTTTGTTTGAACTGGAAGAACTACAGAAAGGCTCGATAACATGGACGCCAAGGAAAAGCTGACGGAAGCGGAATTGAATGCCCGTCATGCCGAAAAAATGAAAAAGAAAGAGGCCGCGCGCAAAAAAATAGAAGCCGGTAAAACCAAAGAAAAAGGCCTTCTCATTGTTCATACGGGCAAGGGCAAAGGCAAGACAACGGCCGCTTTCGGTATGGTTTTTCGTGCTCTCGGCCAGAATATGAAGGTTGGGGTGGTGCAGTTTGTCAAGGGATTAAGGCAAACCGGCGAGCGTACCGCACTTGAAAAATTTGGCGATCAGGTACGCGTTTATGCCCATGGTGAAGGCTTCACATGGGAAACGCAGGATCGTGAAAAAGACATTGCCGAAGCGCGAAAAGCATGGGACATTGCCAAAGAGATGATCCTCGATGACACCACGGATATGGTGCTTTGTGACGAGTTGAATATTGTATTACGCTATGATTATCTACCCTTGGAAGAAGTGCTTGATGTATTATCGAAGCGACCTTTCATGAAACATGTCATCATTACCGGTCGCAATGCACGAAATGAATTGATTGAGGCTGCCGATCTGGTAACAGAAATGGAATTGGTCAAACACCCGTTCCGTTCCGGCATAAAAGGACAGAAGGGGATTGAATTCTGATGACCGCTACCTGGCAGTTCTGGGCATTTCTTTCAGCAATTTTTGCGGCGTTAACCGCTATTTTCGCAAAAGTCGGTATAAGCGGTATCAATTCCGATTTTGCCACTTTGATAAGAACAATCGTTATCATTGCCGCATTATGTCTGTTTTTGAGCATCACCGGACAATGGCAACGTCCGGGAGCCATTCCGGCAAAATCATGGGTTTTCCTTGTTCTATCAGGTCTTGCCACGGGTGCTTCATGGCTTGCTTATTTCCGCGCTCTGCAATTGGGAGATGCTTCCCATGTTGCCCCGATCGACAAATTGTCGGTTATCTTTGTTGCCATTTTCGGCGTTACTTTTCTTGGTGAAAAATTGACAGCCATTAATTGGACCGGCGTCGTACTGATCGGCGCGGGCGTTATTTTGCTGGCATTAAAAATCTAGAAGAGCATAATTGTTCTGTCTTTAAAACCGGTTCGGCAGCTTTATCTAAACCGGTTTTTTAAAAGCCCTATGATGATATTCTGATGGAGAGGCTTTAAGTCTCAGAGATTCAGCCATTGCCGCAACGGATTGTCATGTGCTTGTAAGAGTTTATAGGCAAGAATAACGCATACAATGACCAATAACGGTTTTATGAGCTTGGCGCCGGTTTTCATGGCAACGCGCGCACCCATTTGCGCACCGATAAATTGGGCAATTCCCATAGCAATGCCGATTTTTACATTGATCGAGCCCATGACAGCAAAGGTCAGGAATCCACCGAGATTGGATGAAAAGTTCAACAGTTTGGTATGGGCTGTTGCTTTGAGGATTCCGAACCCTGACAGGGAAACAAAGGCAAGCATATAGAAAGAACCGGCACCCGGACCGAATATGCCGTCGTAAAAGCCGACAAGCGGCGCCATAGTCAGCGAAAAGATGATTGGCCGCATCCGCTCCTGTTTGTCAATGTCGTTGAGGTTCGGCTTGAATGCAAAATAACAGGCAACAACAATGAGCAGAACGGGCAGCAGTGCCTGAAATAATTTGACAGGTATAAGGGTCGCAACCAATGCGCCGATAATACTTCCGATAAAGGCCATGGCAGCCTGAGTGATTTGTTTCCTGATATTGACATGTCCACCACGGGCATAGGCGACCATTGCAGAAAATGAGCCGAAAAGTCCCTGCAACTTGTTTGTGCCCAATGTTTCGACGGGCGGAAGACCCGAAAGCATAAGGGCAGGGATGGTGATGAGGCCACCGCCACCGGCAATGGAATCTATAAAACCGGCAAGCAAACCGGCAAAAATCAAAATCAGAACAGTCGGGTCAGAAAGAAATTCCAGCATTGGCGAATATTACCTGAACAGAATAGAATAAGGAATAATAGAATAATTTCGATAAAGAAACGTCAAACGTTGCATTCATGCACTTGTGTTTTTTGTGCAATATTGGCAAGGTCAGCTTTTAGTTCAGCTCTTCTAACGTGGCAAGAAGCGGAGTTTCGCATGTTTGACAGCATCGCAAATTATTTTTCCCGTCATAATTCGGTTCGTAAAGTGGCCGAAAATCCGGCAACAGCGGCCGAACTTCTCTTGCTCATTCATTTGGGTTTTGCCGATGGCAAACATACACCAAGCGAAACCGCCGCTTTTTCAAAAATTGCCGAACAACAATTTGGCGTATCTCCCGATGCTTTGCCGGATGTCATCCAATATCTTTATGATTATGGCTATGAAACAACAACCGGTCAGGCTGCGGCTCTCTTTGGCGAATTGGCGCCGGATAGGCGTATTGCACTTATCGAGAATTTGATGACAATTGCCGCTGCCGATAACCATGTCGACGCTGATGAAGTTGCGCTCATCCATCGGATAGCAGCCATTCTCGGTGTTCCCTCACAAGAGGTAGAGCGGATTTATAACACCGTCAAAGAACGCGCTTGAAAGGCAAAACCGGACATGGTCGATAGAAGCTCTATGCCGGTTTTTGTGGGCATAGGCATTTCATCATCTGCCACAACGGGTGACATGGAAAAGGCTCTCGAAACTCTCGAAAAATGGAATATTGCGGCTTTTTCAACGCTTGAAGGTAAAGAATCCAACGGTCTTATTTTAAGCGCTTTGAAACGTCTTTCTGTTCCTCTCCTTACATTTTCGTCTGAAGAGTTGGAAACAATGACTTGTTTTCTAAAGAACCCTTCCGATATTGTTTTTCAACATACGGGCTGCCATGGCGTTGCGGAAGCTGCGGCTTTGGCGGCTTCCGGTAAAGGTGGTATTTTGCTCATTGAAAAGACAAAAATTGGTGGGCTTACCCTTGCTGTGGCAGGACGGAAGGAACAATGACAGTATATTTTATTGGCGCAGGTCCGGGGGCATATGATCTCATTACAGTGCGCGGGCTTAATCTCATAAAACGTTGTCCGGTCTGCCTTTATGCGGGCTCGCTTCTTTCGGAAGAATTGATTGCCGAAATTCCTCATGAAGCACGCCGTGTCAATACCGGCCATCTTGACCTTGATGCCATCGTCGAAGAGTTTGTCAAAGCGGAAAAAGAAGGAAAGGATGTTGCAAGGCTTCATTCCGGCGACCCTTCTATCTATAGTGCAATAGCCGAACAGATGGCAGCGCTCGACAAGCTTGCGATCAATTACGAGGTGATACCGGGGGTGGCTTCCTATGCGGCAGCAGCGGCAGCCATAAAGCAAGAATTGACACTTCCAAAGCTAAACCAATCGGTCATTTTGACACGGACATCGGTCAATTCTTCACCAATGCCGGAACTTGAGACATTATCAAATTTAGGACAAGCAAAAGCGACAATCGCAATTCATCTTTCGGCAAAAAATATTGCCGCCATCCAGAAAGAATTATTGCCAATTTACGGCGCCGATTGCCCCGTTATTGTTGCCTATCATGTAAGCTGGCCGGATGAAAAAATCATTTCAGGCACACTTGCCGATATTCATGAAAAGATAGCGCAAGAAAAAATAGAAAAAACCGCAATCATCTTTGTCGGGAAAGCACTTCGGCCGGAAAAGCTTAGCCGTTCGTCTCTTTATGCTTTTCCGCACGGTCCGCTTGGTAAAACTTCTGCACCAAGTCGATAACATCTTTTTCCGCACTCAAAGTGACGACATCGGGCAGGGGCTTTCTGGTTATCATAATTACCGGAAGGCCGAGTTTGCGTGCAGCCTTCAACTTTGGAAAAGAGGCAGTCCCACCGGAATTTCTGCACACGAGACAATCAAAATGATGTTTGACGAGAAAGTCATATTCTTCTTTTTCATTTTCCGGTTTACCAAGCACAATTTCTATATTGGCTTCGGGAACAAAATTTTCCGGTTTCTCGACCATACGTGCGACAAATGAAACATCTTTGCGCACCAGAAATTCTTTGACGTGCTGGCGCCCTATCGCAAGAAAGCAGCGGCTGTTCAAAGGAATGGCGGCAACGGCTTCCGCAATATTATTCACGGTCAGCCACTTGTCTTCTTTCGCAGCTTGCCAAAGCGGACGCTCGAACCGGATATAGCCGATTTTTTCCGCTCGCGCTGCCCGCCAGGCATGATCGGTCATAGTTTCAGCAAAAGGATGGGTTGCGTCAACAATAAGCCCTATGTTTTCTTTTTCGATTGTATTGATAAGCCCGTCAATGCCGCCAAACCCGCCAATGCGATACCGCCCCGCCGGAATTTTCGGATGCGATGTGCGGCCAGCGAGAGACGAAAGAACAGGATAGTTCTCTTCGGCAAATTTTTCTGCGAGAGCATAGGCTTCGCTGGTGCCACCCAATAATAAAACTGTCCTACTTTCTCGCAAGAATATTTCCCTTTCTGTCGGTCACAATGATTTCGACAGCAACCGGCGCATCCCTTAATGTTTCTTCAGCAATATGTTTTGCCTGAAGCGCAATAGGAGTGGCAATATCAATTCCTTCTTTTGTAGCAATATCAAGCACTTCTTTCGCAGTGTTCGCATTTTCGATGAAGTTCTTGAAAGATTGGTTCAAGCCGGCATTCTTTGCAACATTCCACAAAAATGCCTTGTCGACTTGGGAGCGTGAAGAATGAAGGTCCATTTCCCCTTGCGCGAGTTTTGTCAATTTTGCAAAACCGCCTGCAATTGTCAGTTTATCGATCGGGTGGTGACGCAAATATTTTAACACGGCACCGACAAAGTCTCCCATATCCAATATGGCATAATCGGGAAGATGGTAGATTGCCTGAGCCGCATCTTCCGAAGTTGCTCCGGTTGCACCAAGAACATGGCTTGCCCCTTCTGCACGGGCGACATCAATACCGCTATGAATAGAATGAATCCATGCCGAACATGAGAACGGATGAACAATACCGGTTGTGCCGAGAATGGAAATGCCGCCCAGAATGCCAAGGCGCGGATTCCATGTTTTGAGCGCGATATTTTCGCCATCCGGCACTGAAATTGTAATCACCAGATCTTGCGGAAAAGAATATTTGTCACAAATTTCCTTGCAAACCTCGCTCATCATGCGGCGCGGAACGGGGTTGATGGCCGCTTCCCCGACATCAAGCGGTAAACCCGGTCTTGTAACAGTTCCAACACCTTTTCCGGCTTTGAATATAATTCCGCTGTTTGGAGAGGCAGGAGTGACAGTTGCAATAATGGTCGCCTTGTCTGTCACATCGGGATCATCACCTGCGTCTTTGATAATTCCTGCTGTTGCCTGATTTTCTCCAAGACTTTTGAGAGATAGCGCAAATTGCGGCATTTGCCCTCTTGGTAATCTTATCTCGACGGGATCGGGAAAAGCACCGGTTATGAGAGCGGTGAGCGCTGCCTTGGTTGCAGCGGTTGCGCAGGCCCCTGTTGTCCAGCCCAAGCGAAGGGGACCTTCCGGTTTGCGTTTCAATGTGCTTTGCAGGTCTGCCATTTTGACAATATTTCTTGAAAATTAAACGTTTACAGTGGTTGGAAACTGCACAATAGATAACACATATAATGCATTGATTCTTGTTTTCTATAGATTTTACCATCAAAAGGACCCGAAATGACGGCAGATTTGCCATTCAAATTGCCACAGTTCATTGCCGGGCATGTATGGTTGGTGGGCGCAGGTCCGGGTGACCCCGGACTTCTCACACTCCATTGTGTCAATGCACTTAAACAGGCAGACCACATCCTTTATGACGCGCTGGTCGATCATTCGTGCCTCAAGCTTGCAAAACAAGGCGCAATTTTAGAATTTGCCGGTAAACGCGGTGGCAAACCCTCGCTTAAACAGCAAGAAATCACGGAACGCATGATTTGCCTTGCCAGAGAAGGCAAAAGGGTTTTGCGTTTGAAAGGCGGCGATCCTTTTGTTTTTGGCCGCGGGGGTGAAGAGGCGCTCGCTTTGATAGAAGCGCATATTCCTTTTCGTGTTTTTCCCGGAATAACAGCAGGTATAGCAGGGCCTGCCTATGCAGGTATTCCGGTTACACACCGCTCCATCAATCACAGTGTGTTGTTTTTAACCGGTCATGATGCTGATGGAACAGTGCCGAAGTCTTTTGACTGGAAAGCGATTTCCCGCGCCGCTCCGGTTCTTGTGTTTTATATGGCAATGAAACACATTGATGAAATTGCCGATGACCTTATCAAAGGGGGGCGCAAGAGTGATGAGCCGGTCATGTTTATCACTCATGCGACGACTTCCAATCAGCGGATTTATAAAACCGAACTTGGCCGTATAAAACAAACGATCAAAGAGCATGACATTGAACCGCCGACAATTGTTGTCGTTGGTAAAGTTGTTTCGCTTGCCGATAAACTCTCGCCGGACAATGTTACAGACGAATTGGAAGACGAATTGGATAACAGATCATTATGAATGGCTTTATGGTGAGCGCTGCCAATTCGGGAGCCGGTAAGACTGTTATCACTCTGGCATTGATGCGAGCCCTGAAAGAAATGGGATTAGACGTGGCCCCGCGAAAAGCAGGGCCTGACTTTATAGATCCGGCATTTCATAAAGCAGCAACAGGTGAGGATAGTTATAATCTCGATTGTTGGGCAATGCGTGACGCGCTCATAAGAAATATCAATTTTACCGACAATTCGGAAAAGAAGTTTTTTGTCGTCGAAGGCATGATGGGGCTTTTCGACGGTGCCATTAACGGCAAGGGTTCATCTGCCGAACTTGCCGGTTTATTGGATTTGCCGGTATTTTTTGTCGTTGATGTGACAAGCCAATCACATTCGGTCGCGGCACTTGTCAAAGGTTTTGCCGAATTTATGCCGGGATTGCGCTTTGCCGGAATTATCCTGAATAAAATTGGAAGTCCGCGGCATGAAGCCATGCTTCGCGCGGCCTTGCAACCGCTTGATATACCGGTGGTTGGGGCTGTTTACAGGAATAACGCGCTGACACTCCCCTCACGCCATTTAGGGCTGGTTCAGGCTTCCGAACGAACCGATCTTCATGCTTTTATCGGAAAAGCGGCAGAAATCATAAAGGAGAGCGTTGATCTTGAGGCGATGATCGCATTATCGACCTCAAATCGGGTGAAAGTTGCTCGTGCGACGATTGATTATATCCCGCCACTTGGACAGCGTATTGCGGTGAGCCGTGATGATGCTTTCCGCTTTTCTTATCCACACTTGCTTGATGGCTGGAGAAAAGCCGGTGCCGAAATCATATTCTTTTCGCCTTTGGCGAATGAAGTGCCGGATAAAGAGTGTGATAGCGTTTATTTATGTGGTGGTTATCCGGAACTTTTTGCCGGAAAACTGGCGGCAGCAGAGAAGTTCAAAAAAGCCATGATTGATATAGCAAAAGCCCGAAAAACCATTTATGGCGAATGCGGTGGTTATATGACTTTGGGGGAAACATTAGAAGATAGTAAAGGGGTTAAACACCCGATGCTTGGTCTCTTGCCACTGAATACCAGCTTCAAACAGAAGAAATTGCATTTAGGCTATCGCCGTTTGGTTTCTGAAGGGGAGTTTTTCGGAAAAACAGGCTTTCGAGGGCACGAATTCCATTATGCTTCTATTGTAGATGAAAAAGGCGGCATACCGCTTTTTAAAGCCTATGATGCGCTTGACCATTCTTTAGGGACAAGGGGAATGAGAATAAACAATGTTGCCGGTTCGTTTATCCATCTGATAGATATAGAGGGATGAAAAAATATCCTACACGCTAAAAGAAAATGCGGCGTAACTGTTTGATGTGTTTTCGAGTAAATTTACCAAAAAGCCGGTCGTTTCGGCTTTCTATCAAGAGAGCAGGCGAGGCGACGGTGGTGGAAACAAACTGCCTCGAACAGATTGAATTTGGAAGATATTTTCTTGCGCCGACAGGGTGTTGACTGGCAAACCGGATATTTGAACCAAACGCATTCAGGGATTCGTTCTTAAGCTATGAAATATAAAATTGATCGACTCAATGTTGCTTCGGGAATTGACGCCAAAACGCGCCGTTTGTGTATTTTCGCGCTCGCCGTCGGTGCGTTTGCAATAGGCACGTCCGAATTTGTGTCCATGGGGCTGCAACCGGAAATGGCCAAAAGTTCCGGTGTCGATATACCGACTGCCGGCCAATATATTTCAGCCTATGCACTCGGCGTTGTCGTAGGTGCGCCGGTTCTGGCTGTCGCGACCGCGAAATATCCGCGGAAATATGTTCTGGTTGCTTTGATGCTGTTTTATGCATTCTCGAACATTGCCAGTGCCTGTGTGACGAGCTTTCATGCCCTTGTCGGCTTGCGATTTATGAGCGGTTTGCCCCATGGGATTTATTTTGGTGTTGCCTCTATTGCCGCTTCTTCCATGGTAGAAATGAAAAATCGCCCCAAGGCAATTGGTGCGGTTATGCTTGGGCTTACAATTGCAACAGTTGTCGGTGCGCCTTTTGCAACCTGGCTTGGTCAGCAACTTGGATGGCAAATGGCTTTCGTTATGGTGGGCAGCATCGGAGCCCTTTGTGCAATTTTGGTGTTTTTCTTTCTGCCCAGTTTGCCGACAGCATTGGGAACAAGTCCCTTGACCGAGCTTAGCGCGTTGAAAGAAAAACAGGTCTGGTTCATGCTGGCAACAGTCGCCATTGGAACAGCCGGTCTCTTTGCTGTCTTCAGCTATATCAAATCGACTTTGACTGTCGTTTCCGGCCTTTCAATAGGTTGGGTTCCCTTTATCATGCCGCTTATCGGCCTTGGCATGGTTACGGGAAATATTCTGGGCCCTAAAATTGCTGTGAAAATCGGTCCGATGAGAATGCTGTTTTGTGCACTTTTATGGAGCACAATTACATTCTTCCTGTTTTATTTCCTTTGCCATTCCGGCATCACGGCTGCCATCGGTTGTTTCCTGATTGGTACGTCTTTTGCCAGTATGCCTTCAATCCAGACGCGCGTTATGGATGTTGCAGCCAACGCCCAGACCCTTGCCGGAGCCCTCATGCAATCGGCTTTCAACGTTGCCAATGCTTTGGGCGCTGAATCGGGCGCGGAAATCTTGCGGCTTGGTTTCGGCTATCAGGATACGGCGATTTTGGGAGGCTGTCTCACATTTTGCGGCCTGTCGATTTTTACTCTCTCCTGGTATGTTGAAAAACGCGATCAGGCTAAAGCATTAAAACAGGCGTGAAAGCTGTGGAGCGTCTCTGTTTTGTCCTTTTATTGGCGCTCCTGATTGATCGGTCAATTGGCGACCCCGACTGGTTATGGCGTAAGCTCCCTCATCCGGTAGCGGCATTCGGGGCAGGGATAAAGTGGTTTGAAACGCGATTTAACAGGAAGTCGATGTCTTCCCGCCGCAGGAAATGCTTCGGCATTATCGCCATTCTTGTTCTATTGCTGGCAACCTTTATTATTGCCCTTATTATTCATGCGCTTTTGCTTCAACTGGGGTTTGCAGGAATAATCATTGAAGCGCTGGTTGCCTCCATCTTCCTTGCGCAAAAAAGCCTTGTCGATCACGTCGCTAGAGTTGAAAAAGCGTTCAAACAAGGTTCGCTTGACGAAGCGAGAGGCGCTGTTTCGCTCATAGTCGGGCGGGAAACAAAAAATCTTGATGAAAGCGCAGTTTGTCGCGCAGCTATTGAAAGCCTTGCCGAAAATAGCTCTGATGGCGTTGTAGCACCGGTGTTCTGGTATCTTATCCTCGGTCTTCCCGGCCTTTTTTGTTATAAATTGGTGAACACGGCCGACTCGATGATCGGCTATAAAAACGAGCGCTTCAAGGATTTCGGCTGGGCTTCGGCACGGCTTGACGATGTTGTCAATTTTATACCGGCAAGATTGACAGCGTTAATTGTTATCCTGACAAGTGGACTTTTTATCAATCGGAAAGCTGCTGCAAAGTCACTTGAAGTGGTGAAAAAAGATGCGCGTCACCATCATTCACCCAATGCCGGTTTTTCCGAATGTGCCTTTGCAGGCGCCCTTGATGTCAAGCTTTTGGGGCCAAGAATCTATTCAGGCGAAGCTGTTGACGAACCATTCCAGAATGAAAGCGGGAAAATGGCTCGTCCCGACGATATTTACCGTGCCATCAGGCTCTTCAAGCGTTCAATGGATGTGCTATTTTTAATTATTCTGGTTGTGTTTCTGATTGCTTTGGTTGTCTGAATGTTTTCCATCCGGCCGGTTGAGCATATCGCGAGAAATAATAAAGGCGAGCGGCACTGCAAGCAGCAATATGACAATCAGAAAGATAAACAGTACTTTGGAAGCTGCAATCATACCGCTCACTCCACCCGGATCAAATAATCCGGCAAGATTGGTAATGCTTCCGGCAAGTGCGGCACTTAAAGCTGTTGAAAACAACTGGATTGTTGTAAGGGATGCGCTGGCACGTGTCGCGTCTTTTTCGGAAGCACATTGTAATACGCGGGTGAGCAAATGCGGCCATGACGTTCCAGCCCCGACACCGATCAGGAACAGCGCGAGACAAATCGAAATCAGAAATCCCGATGACTTCATTTCAGATGGAATGAAATAGAACAACGTCGCCATTCCGAGCATATCAATCACGGGGGCGAGAATGATGATTTTGCGCACAATTTTCGGCGAAGCTCCGGCACTTGGCAATGAACCGCAGGTCCAGCCGATGCTCATGAGAGCGGCAATATAGCCTGCAACAAGTGGACCTCTCCCGTGAAGTTCCTGAAGAAACAGGGGAAGATAAAGCTCCGCACCGTTTACGGCGACCGAAATAATAACCATCAACCCGTAAAGCGGCAGAAATATCGACTGGATTGAAAATGAACCGTCGGGAAGCATTTTATTTTCCGATCGTTTGTCGATAATCCCAAGAACAAACAGTAGAATAGCACCGATAATAATACCGGCAATTTTGATATTATTGTCGCTCACTGCACTGCTTGCCGAAATGACAAGAACCATAACGGTCAAAACAGCAAGCTGGATAACAGGAAGCCGTTCCGAAACGTTTTGATGTTCTGTCGTGCCGGGCAAAACTTTAAGCGCAACGCCGGAAAATAAAAGTGCCAGAATGCCAACTGTCCAGAATGAAGCACGCCAAGTGCTGTATTCGGCAAAAATGCCGCCAATGGCGGGGCCGAGTAATGTCGAAATTCCCCACATGCCGGAAATGAGCCCCATCGCCCGTGGCCATAACGCAGGGTCGAATACAATTCTCACCATGGAATAGGAAAGTGACAGCAAAAAGCCGCCACCGAAACCTTGAATAAGCCGACCGAACAGGAATGCTGCCATCGTCGGGGCGACACTACAGATAAGGGTACCAACTGCAAAGAGGAGTGCCGAAAGGACATAAGCGGTTTTGGGCCCAAAACGGGCCAACAATTTTGCTGCAAGCGATGCACCGATGAGCGATGCTGTCACAAAAATTGTTGCTGCCCATGAATAATATTGCTCACCGTGAATATCGGCAACAAGGGAGGGCAGGATAGTGACGACGATGTAGACATTGACCGCATGCAGAGCAACCCCGCCTGCAAGTGTTACAGAGCGGACACCATTTCTACCTGAAAGAAGTGTTGACCAGCCTTGTTCATTCATTGTCATCCCTATATTTTTTTAGAATCAGTTTCGGTCTTTTAAATAGCCTCATAAGGCTTTAGTGCCAAGAAACGAAACTTTGATCGGCTTTTTTTGTTCCTGCCAAAAACAAAAAGCCCCGTGTGAAACGGGGCTTTTTGCTTTTCAAATTGGAAATGTTCAAGCAAGTGCTTTGGCAAGATTTTCCGCAATTTTGTCGAGAAAACCTGTTGTTGAAAGCCATTTCTGGTTCGGTCCGATGAGCAAGGCAAGATCCTTGGTCATGAAACCGGATTCAACAGTATCGACACATACTTTTTCAAGTGTATCGGCAAAGTGCTTCAACTGGTCATTGTTGTCGAGCTTTGCACGGTGTGCCAAACCGCGTGTCCAGGCGAAGATCGAAGCAATCGAGTTGGTCGATGTTTCTTCGCCGCGCTGGTATTGGCGATAGTGGCGGGTTACTGTTCCATGTGCAGCTTCGGCTTCAACAGTTTTGCCGTCCGGTGTCATGAGAACGGAGGTCATGAGTCCCAAAGAGCCGAAACCCTGAGCCACTGTATCGGATTGGACATCACCATCATAATTCTTACAAGCCCAGACATATCCGCCGGACCATTTAAGTGACGAGGCAACCATATCGTCGATCAGACGGTGCTCATAGGTGAGATTATATTTATCGAATTCGGATTTGAATTCCTTATCGAAAACTTCCTGAAAAATATCTTTGAAACGGCCATCATAGGCCTTCAAAATGGTATTCTTTGTGGAAAGATAAACCGGAACTTTGCGCTGCAAGCCGTAATTGAATGATGCACGGGCAAAATCGCGGATAGATGCATCAAGGTTGTACATAGCCAATGCAACACCGGCACCCGGTGCATCATAAACATCATGTTCGATAACGGTTCCGTCTTCACCGACAAATTTGATTGTCAGCTTGCCTTTGCCGGGGAATTTGAAATCTGTCGCTTTATATTGGTCACCAAAAGCATGACGGCCGATAATGATCGGTTTTGTCCAGTGCGGAACGAGACGGGGAACGTTTTTGCAAATAATCGGTTCACGGAAAATAACGCCGCCAAGAATGTTGCGGATTGTGCCGTTCGGCGACTTCCACATTTTTTTCAGGTTGAACTCTTTAACGCGGGCTTCATCCGGTGTGATTGTCGCACATTTAACGCCAACACCATATTTCTTGATAGCGTTTGCAGCGTCGGTTGTTACCTGATCGTTGGTCGCATCGCGATTTTCAATCGAAAGATCATAATATTTCAGATCTATGTCGAGATAGGGATGGATCAATTTTTCCTTGATATATTGCCAGATAATGCGTGTCATCTCGTCGCCGTCGAGTTCGACGACGGGATTTGCGACCTTGATCTTTGCCATATGATAATCCTCTTCCATAATTTTGGTTTTTTGCCGTTATAACATTCATGAACAGGAACTGGAAAGCCCTAAACCGATATTATAACGGACCTTTGAAGATGAAGTAGGCTCCGCTTACAATAAGTGCAAAGCCGACAAAATGGTTTATCGTCAGTTTTTCGCCCAGATAGAGAATCGAAAAACCGGAAAATATCAAAAGGGTTATAACCTCCTGAATCGTTTTGAGTTGGGCAGCGCTATAAACGGTGTGTCCCAAACGGTTTGCGGGAACCGCAAGGCAATATTCAAAGAATGCAATTCCCCAGCTTGCTATAATGACGATCATTAATGGCTTGTTGGTGAATTTTAAATGCCCGTACCAGGCGAAGGTCATAAACACATTCGACAACAACAACATGCCAATCGGCGCGATGTAAGGTAAAATCTGCATTTGTGGCAAACCGACAGAGCTTATAATGCGCGATCGTAATAAAGCTGAACGCCGGTCAGAGCAGAAATATGTTTGACATAATCCTCAAGTTGCTGTGGCATTTTGATGTCTTTTACAATCGTCAAATTGCGTAATGTCGGAAATATCATGACATCATCCCAACCGAGACCGTTACTTGTATTATCGGGATTAAAAGACAAAGTAGCCAGTCTCTCTTCAACATTCTTTTTATGCTCGGCTGTTTCACTCATAGCCTGATCGAATGATTTGCCGAGTGACTTTTCTTTTTTTGCCTGAAAATATTCAATGGCCGATTTCGTAGCAAATTCCGGAAGTGATGCTTTTACATTGCGTGGATAAAGCAGCGCATTAATATCCGAAGAGACCTCGGAAAGCTCGTCGGTGACCCGCTTTTGAATATCGGTTGCCGGAACAATAACGCGACTTTTCTCGCCAATTTCATCAAATTTATGCGCAATATCCAGGCTTTCGACCATAGCCGAACCATCGTCGAATTCCAGAATAGGAACCTGTTTTTTATGAACAAGCCGCATACACGTTTCGGAATCATCATTCAGCAAAACAATATATTCAACTGGAACTTGTTTATATCCCGCTGTCATCTTGGCACGGACACAGAACGGGCAATGGTCGTAATAATAAAGTTTCATCGGAATTTCCTTGGGCGTGTTTCTGGCTGTTGAATGGTAAAGCGGTCAAACGGTGTCGTTTGGGGCGTGTCGTTTGGCTCTGAACGTATGCCAGCTTAGCGCAAAACAATTGAATGTGAAAGAAAAGTAAAATTGATAATAACAGCCTTATCTATCTCCTCATATTTCATTCAAGTTTACCGCGTTTCTGGAGCCGGAAATTCTATTTTCACCCGCGAATGAAAAAGGCGGAACAAACAATTTTCAGTTTTATTTGCGTATTAAAACCAAAGTGCCTAAACTGGTATAATTATCTTTAATTCAATTCAAAATATAACGACAGAAAATTGTAATAATTGTTATTATTAAATGATATATTTATAAATCAATTTTCTTGATTTGATTTTATATCATTGATTCAATAAAAGAAAGTACCAGTTATTATCAACATAATTGAGATATTCAGATCAATGTTTATCAAAAGGCCCTTGTAATAGTGGGAGCTTGAACAGTTCAGGAGCTGTGCCCGTTCTGTTTGACAGCCGGCTTTTTTTAGAGTTTTGCGGGATTATTTGCATAATTTGACTATTTGAACTATATTATAAACAAAGAATAGTGCACGCTCATATCGGCATTATATCGGAGGTTAAAATGGTATCTGTTACATCAACCGACTTGAACTTGGTCAATCATGGTTTTGATGTTCCGGGGTTACGGGCTGCCCAGAATATTCAGGAAATTGTTCAGGAAAAGAATGCGACACAGACCGTCCGTGTCGATGATCGTAATGTGATGTCGCCACGTATTTCCGATGCTTTATCGCGTATTCAGGAACTTGTTGAAAACGGTATTAATGCATCCGGCATTATCAATCAGCAAGTCAATTTGAACATGACAAATCCGCAATATTTTACCGGCACTTTGAAGGATGCCGATGCGGCTAAATATGCCGGGTTCGAAGGTGTTCCGACGGGCAATTTTCAGGTATTTACACCTCCTCAAATCAGTGACGACAAGCTGAAAGACCTTGTCAAATCGACCGCCCAGCTTGGGGGCCTTACAAAAGGTGATGATGCTTTGTTCAAAGCACTACAAAATAATACGGCGAAGATCTACAACCAGAAAGATTCCGAAAGTCTTCTTGGCAAACCTGTTGATTGGAAGCAGGGGAGCATTGGCGGTACAATGTGGGATCGCACTGCAGTTGACCAAAAGGCAGTGCAACAAGTTGCACAAGATGGCAAGAAAATTTTTGCCGGTGCAATCGGGTCTATCCATTTCGCGGTTGTTTACTAAAGCTTGATTGCCAGTTTCAGATTTCAATGGCTCAATTCATGATAAATGTTGAGCCATTTTTATTTTAACAATTGTAATGTGAATTTTTTGCACCCGATGAAAAAAGCGCATCTCCTCATTGAAGTGATAGCTTGGCTGAAGGCCGCGTTATAGCGGAGAGTTCCATTATCGCTCGCATGAGACAAAATATTTTGCTTTATAGAACCTCATCTGGCCCGAATTTATTCTTTGAAATAATGTAAGAAACGTCTAAACTCTGGTAACTTCCGAAAGATAGTATGGTGTGAACGATGCGCTTTTTCATTTCATTTCTGTTGTGTATTTTGTCATTGCCTGCCTTGGCTGAAAGTCGCGCAGCGATAACGGGAGCTATCAATGTAATTGACGGCGAAACACTGGAAATCCGCAATCAACATATAAAACTGTGGGGGGTTGACGCTCCGGAGCTTGGGCAGATATGCCGGAGCGCGGATGGTATTGGCTATGACTGTGGCAAGCAGGCAGCATCTGCACTTTCGGATTGGTTGACCAATTTACAACCGGTTCAATGTGAGCCTCGTGGCAATGACAATGCTGGAAATGTCATTGCTATTTGTTATTCGTCCACAGGGGATGATATAGCAGGCTGGCTGGTGCGCAATGGCTACGCCATTGATTGGCCAAAATATTCCAACGGCTTTTATGGTGTCTCACAAAAAGAAGCTCGACAAAACAAGAGCGGTATTTGGCAACATAATGAAGCCGCACCGTGGAAAATCACCGAGAAGTAGAACGATTTTTCAACTTGAGATCGAACTTGTAAGTGGATGTGGAACACGCAAACGCGGCTATGACATGAAATAATGTCGAAAATGCCGCTTTTGCATGATTTTAATGGAAGTTCTGTTTGCAACGATAACCGGAAAAAATCTGCCTATCCGTCCGATTGCAGAATTTATTTGATTTCTGACCGGTATGGATACCAGAATTCAAAATAAAAACATTAATAAATACAAATCTGTTATAATAAAAATCAATAAAATAACTATATTTAATGATTAATATAATTATAACATTATTTAATGTATAAACATTTTAAAAATGTTTTTTGTTTGGAAGCTTAAAAATTCTATTCAATTTTTTTTAAAATGGTTTGTTTTGAACAATATTCCGGAAAAATAAATGAAAACCTGAGAAGACAGAACCGAAACAACCGGATTGAAGTCGGTCCGAATTTGCATTGCGATGAAACCTTTGATCGGCAGGATTTCAGCCAACATATTTTAAAATTTATGTATGTTGTTCAGGAATAAAATTGATCTTCATAGGCTCATGGCGCAAAGCAATAATAATCGGAAAATCTCTATTCGGTTTTTCGTGAAAAAATGTTTATAACATTCCGGATATGGTTCGCCATTGCGGAACGCGCCCTATCAGGTTGTTTTTGTTCGATTGCTACCAATATCTGGTGATGTTCAATCTGTGAACGGAGCGGCATATCCTCTGGCGTATAAAGCTTCTGTAATCCGCTGAAAAGTTCGGTATATTGCTGTCCTAAAAGATATTCGAGGAAATAAACGTAGGCAGCATTTTGTGACGCTTCAGCAATTCTGATGTGGAACAATCGGTCGCCGATATGGTCTTTTGAATGTTCGAGATTGTCCGAGACATTCATGATGTAAGCCTGTTTAATTCCTTCCATCTGCTCGTCTGTGCGTTCCAATGCTGCAATTTCGGCAAGATGTGGTTCAAGGTACAAACGCGCTTCCAGTAGCTCGAATGGAGCTACGTCGCCATTAGACTTGAGATAAGGTTGAAGCAAAGAGTGGATTTCCCGCTTCAAATTCGGCGAGCGGGCACTTTTGGTCGATAACACATAAACGCCGCTACCGACTTTGACTTCGACGATACCCGATACCTCAAGTGCAATAATTGCCTCGCGAACGGAAGTGCGGCTAACTTTCAGTATTTCAGCAAGATCGCGTTCAGGCGGAAGTTTATCGCCAATATGATAGCAACCGTTTTCTATGTCCTGCACAATTCTATTTGCGATAGATTGGTATAAACGGGAATTATTCATCAGGTTGTTTCCCAAAAAAGTGCTTGCCAAGTTTAAAATTCCATTGTTAATTGGTCTAGCCAAAATAATTGGTCTAACCAATAAACATGACAATACTGTCATATAAGGAGGAACGATGCGCCTCAATAGGAAAAGATGTGTCATTACCGCAGCAGCGCAAGGTATAGGACGTGCTTCGGCACTGAAATTTGCACAAGAAGGCGCGCAAGTGATTGCTACAGACATTAATAGTGAATTACTTGCAACCATTCGGGAGGAAAATCCGGATATAGAAATTGCTGTTCTTGATGTAACCGATAGCCAAGCGATTAACGCTTTTGTACATAAGGTAGGCACAATTGACGTACTTTTTAACTGTGCAGGATGGGTTCCTGCCGGCTCGATCGAAGAATGTGACGACGCGCAATGGCAAAAGGCATTCTCGATAAATGTTGACTCGATGTTTCATATGATAAAAGGGTTCTTGCCATTGATGCTGAAAAATGGTGGCGGATCCATTATTAATATGTCATCCGCAGCCTCCAGCATAAAAGGTGTAACAAACCGTTTTGCATATAGTGCTACGAAGGCTGCAGTGTTGGGAATTACCCGCTCGGTTGCCGCCGATTATGTAAAAAAGGGTATCCGCTGCAATGCAATTTGTCCCGGAACAGTAGATTCACCTTCGTTACGCCAACGCATTTCAGTGCAAGCCAAGCTTGAAAATCGCAGCGAAGCAGAAGTTTATGAACAATTTGTCGCGCGCCAACCTATGGGACGGATAGGTAATGTGAACGAGATTGCCGCTCTTGCGGTTTATCTGGCAAGTGACGAAACGTCGTTCACTACCGGAACATTCAACATGATTGATGGTGGTTGGACCAATTAATTAGCAGGAGGATAAAAGTGAAATTATTGCGTTTCGGAAAAAAAGGATATGAAAAGCCCGGAATTCTGGATAGGGATAACAATATTCGTGATCTTTCAGGCATTGTTCGCGATATTGACGGGGAAGTGCTCGAGAACGAATTAACCAGAATTCGTGATATAGATATATCTAGTTTACCGATTGTGGATGGATCGGTACGACTTGGCCCCTGCGTTGCCAAAACAGGAAAATTCATATGTATCGGCCTCAATTATTCCGACCATGCAGCCGAAACAAATGCTCCGATCCCAAGCGAACCGGTTATATTCAATAAGTGGACCAGTGCGATCATTGGCCCCTTTGATGATGTTGAAATCCCCCGTGGTTCCAAGAAAACCGATTGGGAGGTCGAATTGGGTGTGATTATCGGCAGAAGCGGTCGCTATATCGAAAAAGATCAGGCGATGGACCATGTCGCAGGATATTGTGTGATCAATGATATTTCCGAACGTGAATACCAGATCGAACGTGGCGGGACATGGGATAAAGGAAAAGGTTGCGATACATTCGGGCCTATCGGTCCTTGGCTCGTTACAAAAGACGAGATTGAAGACCCGCAAAATCTTGATCTCTGGCTTGATATAGACGGGAAACGTTACCAGAACGGCAATACGCAAAAGATGATTTTCGACGTTGTTACAATCGTCAGTTATGTCAGTCAGTTCATGAGTTTGCAGGCGGGTGATATTATCTCGACCGGTACGCCTCCGGGAGTGGGTCTGGGGTTGAAGCCGCCGGTTTATCTGAAGCCGGGGCAAACGATGCATCTTGGTATCACCGGTTTGGGCGAGCAAAAACAGAAAGTTGTTTCCGCCAGTTAACGGACCGAATTCAATAGTATAGCTTCCGGCGCGGGAGGTGCCTGAAGCTTTGCAAGCCACAGACATGGTATTTTGGGAGGATAACCATGAAAATAATTGCGGCATATCAAGATCCGTTATTAAACAAAACAGTTACAAAAGTATGGGTAAGGCTTATGCCATTATTATTCATACTCTATTTTGTGGCTTTTATAGATCGGGTAAATATCGGCTTTGCAAAAGATGCAATGCAAAGCGATCTCCATCTTTCCGATAATGCCTATGCTCTGGGGGCCGGAATATTTTTTTCCGCTTATGCGCTTTTCGGTGTGCCGGCCAATTTGATATTAAATCGTATCGGCGCACGAAAATGGATAAGCATGACCACTATTGTGTGGGGTGCGTTGTCCATGACAACCGGCTTTATCACGAACGAATATGAATTTGTTCTTCTCCGGTTTTTCCTTGGAGTGGCGGAAGCCGGGTTCTATCCGGGTATTCTTTTGTTAGCTTCAATGTTTTTTCCAGATAAAGTACGCGGAACAGTTATAAGTGCTTTTGTTTTAGCTGTTCCCTTTGCCCTCGCATTGGGTTCGCCGATCTCCGGTGCACTTCTGGAACTCGAAGGCTTGTTCGGATATGCCGGTTGGACGTGGATGTTCATAATAGAAGGACTTCCAGCAGTATTCACCGGTATTTTTTGTTATTTCTACCTTGATGACGCTCCTGACGATGCAAAATTTTTGTCTTCTGACGAGAGGGCGGTACTGTGCGGGCAATTGGCAAAAGAGAGCAAGAAACAGCAAGTGCGTCATTTTGGTGGAGCCGTAAAAAGTATGGCACTTTGGCATCTTGCATTGATATACGGATTTCTCCAAATCGGTGTTTACGGGATGTTATTCTTTTTGCCTTCCCAGGTTGCCGCTCTTATGGGTACGACAATAGGCTTCAAAGCGTCGATAGTCGCATCCATTCCCTATATAGCCGCTATATTCGGAGTTTATTACATACCGCGTTATACCGATAGACATCCCCATCTGCGTTTGTTGGTAGCCGCATTGATCGTTATCCTTGCAGCGATCGGATTGGTTGTTTCCGCCTATGCTTCTGCACCTTTCGCAATTGTTGCCCTTTCGTTTTCGGCAATCGGTTTCCTCGCTGTACAACCCATTTTCTGGACATTTCCGCCGCAGGTATTATCAGGCAGTGCGCTTGCTGCGGGAATAGGCATATGCACCATGGTTGGAGCGATAGGAAGTTTTTTTGCTCCGATAATTCGTGTTGAATCGGAAAGTCTGTTGGCAAGCAAGTCGGGCGGCCTTGTCGTTCTCTCCCTATGCACGCTCGTCTGCGCAGCTCTCATCGCTACATTTTCCGTGTACCGCCAATACGGCTACGAAAAGCAGGCGGCAGCGTGACAAGCAGAAAATATGTCATCGGATGCAAACAGACCAATTAACTTGAACGCTTATCAAAGGTACAAATAATGACGAAAATCATCGATATGGACGTTTTGGACATACGGTTCCCGACTTCACAAGATCTGGATGGTTCCGACGCCATGAATCCTGATCCGGATTATTCTGCTGCATATGTAATTTTAAAGTCCGATGACGACAGCCTCAGCGGACACGGGCTGACCTTCACAATCGGTCGGGGGAATGAAATTTGCTGCGCCGCAATTAAAGCAATGCGCCATTTGGTAGTGGGAATGGATCTTGAGGAGATTAAACGAAGCCCCCGCAAAATGTGGCGTATTCTCACCTCTGACAGCCAACTTCGCTGGATTGGTCCCGACAAAGGAGCAATCCATCTCGCAACAGGGGCAGTAGTGAATGCCATATGGGACTTGTGGGCTAAAAGCGAGGGAAAACCCGTTTGGAAGCTTGTTGCGGATATGACACCGGAAGAATTGGTGAATTGTATTGATTTCCGTTATTTGACCGATTGTGTCGACGAAGATGAAGCAACGGATTTATTACGCAAATGGGCGGCGAACAAGTCGAATAGAGAGGCAATCCTTCGCGAAAAGGGGTATCCCTGTTATACAACTTCGGCAGGTTGGCTAGGTTATAGCGACGAAAAATTGGCGAGGTTATGCAAAGAGGCAATCGACGCCGGTTTCAATTATGTCAAATTAAAAGTCGGGCGCGATGTCGAAGAAGATAAACGGCGCATAAAAATTGCGCGTGAAATCATTGGCAATGATCGCCAATTGATGATCGACGCAAATCAAACCTGGGAAAGAAATGAGGCAATAGATTGGGTAAAACAGCTTTCTTTTGCCAATCCCTGGTTTATCGAAGAGCCGACCAGTCCGGACGATGTCGAAGCGCATCGTGCCATACGTCAGGCAGTCAGCCCGGTCAAGGTTGCGACGGGAGAAATGTGTCAAAACCGTATTATCTTCAAACAATTCATCATGCGCGAAGCAATAGACATCGTGCAGATCGACGCTTGCAGGCTTGGGGGTGTCAACGAGGTACTCGCAGTATTGCTTATGGCGGCAAAATATAAGCTGCCGGTGTGTCCGCATGCCGGAGGTGTTGGTCTTTGCGAATATGTGCAACATCTCGCCATGATCGATTATCTTTGCTTTTCCGGCAGTATGGAGGGAAGGGTCACAGAATATGTCGACCATCTCCACGAACATTTCGTTTCTCCCTGCATCATCCGTAATGCGGCCTATGTTGCACCTGTAGATCCCGGATTTTCTATTGAAATGAAACCGGAGTCGTTAAAAAAATACTCGTTTGCCGGATAGCGTGTGACGGAGAACAAGATGATCGATTGTCACGTACATTTCTGGTCTTATAACAAAGCAGAATTTCCATGGATTTCAGGAGATCTGAGTTCCATTCAATGCGATCGACTTGTCGATGATCTGTTGTCTGTTATCGGCGATAAAGTCAGCAAGGTTATTGCCGTGCAGGCCCGCCCCAAACAGGGCGAGAATAATTTTTTGTGCACTCTCGCCCGGAAGTATCAAGCAATAGCCGGCGTTATTGGCTGGTTCGATTTCGATGGTGATGCAGAGCTTCAACTGGCAGACGCAAAACAACAATCCGTTATAAAAGGTTTCAGGCATCTCATTCAGGACGAAATTGACCCGTCAAGCTATCTTCGTGAACATTCGGGACTTCACTATGCAATGCCCCTCATTCAGGCAGAAGAGTTTGTCTATGAAATATTGATCCGTCAAAAAGATATTGATGCGGCTTTGGAGTTTTGTTCCCGACATGATCGACATTATCTGGTCGTCGACCATCTGGCAAAACCGATATTCGGAGATGAAGAAGCATTCACTGACTGGAGAAACCGGGTTCTGCAACTCACCGGAATGGATCATGTATGTTTAAAGATTTCCGGATTGATGCTTGAAGCAGGAGGGGATGTTCCGCCTGATACTTTTCGTCGTTACACCGATTTTGTTTATGAAACCTTCGGGCCGGAACGTCTCTTATGGGGCTCGGATTGGCCTGTGTCGTCAGTGGTCAAAAGTTATGCAAGTGTTTTGGATTACTGGAAAATCTGGACAGAACATTGGGACGGGAATGAAAGGCTGATTGTGGAGGAACAAACTCCCAAGCAAATTTACAGACTTTAGAAACATAATTACGGGAGTGGAATAATGGATCTTCATCTGAAGGACAAAGTAATTATCGTAACCGGTGGCGGAGCAGGAATTGGAGGAGCAATATCGCTCAACCTCGCAGCCGAAGGGGCAATTGTTGCGATTATCGGTCGATCGGCCTTGCATGATGATTTTGTCGAAAAGCTAAAGAAAAATGGTGCCCGTTACTGGTTCGGTCAATCCGATTTAATGGATGAGCAGGCCTGCGCAAATAATGTTCAGGAGATAGCAACGCGTTTCGGCAGGATCGACGGACTGGTCAATAATGCAGGTGTCAACGACAATATAGGAATAGAAAACTCCGTTCAGGAATTTCGACAATCTCTTGAGAAAAGCCTCGTACATTATTTTACAATGGCTCATTATGCCGTGCCCCATTTGGTCAAAACGCGTGGCTCGATTGTTAATATCGGGTCGAAAACCGCAATTACGGGACAGGGACATACCAGCGGATATGCGGCGGCCAACGGCGGCCGGTTGGCCTTGACACGTGAATGGGCTGCCGCGCTGGTGAATGACGGTATTCGCGTCAATGCGGTTATCCCCGCCGAAGTCATGACACCGCTCTATGAAAGATGGATTAAAACGTTCAAAAATCCACAAGAGCAACTTGAAAAAATCACTGCCAACATTCCTCTTGGAAAACGAATGACGACAGTGGACGAAATAGCAAACACTGTTGTTTTTCTTTTGTCGGACAGAGCATCTCACACAACCGGCCAGCATCTTTACGTCGATGGAGGATATACGCACCTCGATCGGGCGCTCACAGTTTGATCGAGGAGCCTTGAATGAAACGGTTTTGTCAAGCTTTGGATCTTGTCGATGATCCCGAAAAAATGAAGTTATATCAACAATATCACGAGCATATTTGGCCGGAAGTTGCGGCCAATATAAAGCGGCGCGGCATTAAAGACATGCAAATCTGGCAAGTCGAAAATCGGTTATTCATGATTATGGAAGTCGCCGATGATTTTAATCCCGAAGAAGCTCAAGAAATAGCGGAAAATGATCCGGTTAACGAAAAATGGGAAGCGTTAATGTCACAATTTCAAAAGCCGCTTGGCGTCGCAAAACCGGATCAAAAATGGGTCGGGATGACGAAAATTTTTGATTTGTCGGATTGCCGTTAGTCACTCTGGGAGGAAATCTATGAAGGCAAAGATAACAGAGCCAAAATATCTGACGGGATTTATTCTTGTCACAACACTATTTTTCATGTGGGGGCTTTCTTACGGGCTTGTTGACGTATTGAACAAGCATTTCCAGGAAGCGCTACAGATTTCAAAAGCGCAATCCGGTCTCATTCAAGCTGCCTATTTCGGAGCCTATTTTGTGGTCGCATTACCTGCAGGGATATTTATCTCGAAACGTGGCTATAAATCGGGCATCATAATGGGACTTTCATTATATGCTCTGGGAGCCTTATTGTTTGTACCAGCATCTATTGTAATGAATTTTTACTTCTTTCTTTTTGCGCTGTTTGTTCTGGCTCTTGGCTTGGGATTTCTGGAGACATCTGCCAATCCATATTCGTCGGCACTTGGAAATCCGGAAACAGCCGAGCAACGGCTCAATCTTTCTCAGTCTTTTAACGGACTTGGGCAGTTTATCGGGCCGTTGATAGGAGGGATGTTCTTTTTCAAAACTGTCGCGCCGGATGCTCAGGGGAATTTCGACGCTGTAACATTGACTTACGTTGTGATTGCTTGTGCTGTTGTCGGCCTTATTTTCCTGTTTCTGAAAACACCTTTACCTGATTTACGCTTGTTAGAAAGCGAGCGCGATGGAGCCAACGCCAAAACCCATCACGCGTCAATGTGGTCACATAAAGAATTTGTGACAGGGGTTATAACGCTTCTGTTTTATGTGGCGGCGCAGGTGGGAGTTGGCGCATTCTTCATTAACCTGACAGTGGAAACATGGCCTAACGCCACGAGTCAGAACGCCGCCTATTATTTGTCGATCGCAATGTTGGCCTTTATGGCAGGCAGATTCATAACGACAGCTTTGATGATTAAAATAAACGCAGTAAAATTGCTGTGCATCTACGCGATTATCAATACGGTCTTATGCGCAATCATTTTGATCGGTTGCAATTACATCTCGGTTATTGCTGCAATCGGAATTTTCTTTTTTATGTCAATTATGTTTCCGACAATCTTTGCGATGGGAGTTAAAAATCTCGGTTCTCACACCAAGATGGGTAGCTCTTATATGATTATGGCAATCGTCGGTGGTGCTATTCTGCCATATTTTATGGGACGGCTTTCAGATGCATTCGGAACCCATTATTCCTATGGTTTGCCTCTCGTTTGTTTTCTCATAGTGGTGGCATATTCAATTTCGTATCGAAAATTGGCAGCTTGATCCCCGAAAATTCGCCTTTCTGCCAACAAGCACATCAAGGCGCAACAGGCTTTGCGCCCCAATAAACAAGCGATGAAGTTTCAAAAGGAAACTTGTTCGCAACACCAACATATCCACAATAGCAGTTATTACGCACAAAAGCGGAGGAGTTGGAATGCGTATATTACATTATGTTGAAAAAATACCCGGCGGGCTTATGATCGTCCCTCTTTTTTTGGGGGCATTGGTAAAAAGTTTTGCCCCCGGCACAGCTTCCTATTTCGGTTCATTCACCCAAGGGATAATTACGGGCGCTATACCTTTATTAGCAGCTTGGCTTTTTTGTATGGGCACGTCAATCGACTTGCGAGCAACCGGAACAGTTCTAAGAAAGTCGGGAACGCTGATTGGTACTAAAATTCTTGTTGCCTGGATAGTTGCGTTTATCTGTATGCGGTTTTTGCCGTCGGCTGGCATAACGGAAGGTTTTTTCGCAGGTCTCTCAACTCTGGCAGTTGTCTCGGCGTTAGATATGACCAATGCCGGTCTTTATGCGTCTCTCACCCATATGTATGGCTCAAAAGAAGAAGCTGCCGCTTCGGTTCTCGTATCAATGGAATCGGGCCCATTGGTAACAATGATAATTTTGGGTACTATCGGAGCCGCAGCATTTTCACCCGCCCATCTTGTCGGCGTATTAATTCCGTTTCTGGTCGGATTTGTGCTCGGTAATCTTGATAACGATTTAAGAGCGCTTTTTAGCCCCGGAAGTAAATTGCTGATCCCGTTTTTTGCATTCGCACTTGGGAATACCATTGACTTGAGTATTGTAGTGCAGACCGGTTTGCTTGGTATTACAATGGCTATTGGTGTTGTTGTCATTAGCGGTATTCCACTTATTTTGAGTGATATTTTCATAGGCGGAGGACGCGGAACAGCCGGAATCGCAGCTTCCAGTTCGGCTGGCGCGGCTGTAGCCACACCTGTAGCGATTGCGCAGATCAACCCCGAATTTTCGGCTGTTGCACATTCTGCCACAGCATTGGTTGCCACATGCGTCGTTATCACTTCTGTTATTGTACCGATTGTGACAGGCCTATGGGCGAAAAACATCGCTCCCAAGGTGAGGGCGTAGTCATTTTGAATGCAACTATAATAACTTATGATGGAGCTATTGTGCTCCATCATAAGTGAAATTTCGGTTTAACACTTAAAATTTTACATTTAAAAATTGTATTTTTGGTTGCGTTCATTAACAATTTTATTATTAATAAATAAAAAATATATATTATATTTTAAATAAATTTAATTAATAACGTAAATTATTATGTTTTTTAAAAATTAAAAAAATATTTTATGTATTTTTGAAATATTTAATTATATTATTTATTTAATTACAAGTGATCTTTTATGTGTCAGTATTTTTAAATTTTTACGGATGTTATTGTTTGGCTTGCTATAAGGTTATCCGGACTATTCTTGTAAATCTATTGATTGTTGGCATATCATTACATGGTTACATGCATTTCTCCGGTCTTCCGGATTGAAAATATGCGCCATGTATCTCTTTTTTAATCGACGATAACAAGCTGTCTTCTCCGCAAAATAATCTCCGAAATTCCAATCACATTTTCGGTGGCTTGGTGCATAAGCATATCATTGTGATAGCTTCAATATTGGCTGCGAAGATAGAGTTTATCTTCAGTATGGTGGAAGCCATTCTGACAAGTTGTTGGTAATAGCGTTGATAAAGTTCAAATAACCGGAACGGGACATATAGCGATAGAATGGGTCGTTCATATAGAACTTTAAAAGCCCCGATTTAAAATAATCTTTGTTTGGTAATGACAGTGGAATAAAATTATTTATTATTTGAAATAAACGTTAAACCGGCGCTTTTCCGCGTGGGCAAATGCGATCATGTCAATGATACCGGAAGAGGGGGGGAGAATAATGATTACAGTCAACGATTTGGTTGCTAACAAGGGCTTGCAGTTAAGCTATAAAGCAGGCACGCAAGGCGGCGAAAAATTAGTCAATTGGGCTCATGCAGTCGATCTTCCGGACCCTTGGAACTGGGTTTCTGCGGGTAATCTGGTGATGACTACCGGTGCAGGCATACCCGTAAA
Source organism: Bartonella sp. P0282 (assembly GCF_048452985.1). Lineage (NCBI taxonomy): Bacteria > Pseudomonadati > Pseudomonadota > Alphaproteobacteria > Hyphomicrobiales > Bartonellaceae > Bartonella > Bartonella sp. P0282. The sequence goes on along the minus strand of NZ_WTFO01000002.1, from coordinate 580,841 downwards.
TGCCAAAGAACAAGTTGAATGGATTACCAGGCTCATAGCCTCGAATGCCAGTGCACTTGTTATTACTCCCCGTAGTGATGCAGCCAACCTCACCAGAGATTTGCTTGATATTGCCGATGAACATAACTTTCCAATTCTGGTTGCTCATTTCAAGGTGAAACTCGCTTGCATCGCGCGCATCGTTATAGAAAGCAGTATGAATACCCGAAGGGACCAATTGGAAGCGGGGCACAAGCTCTTTCAAGCTTATGCACTGTCTTTGCATGAAAGTTTGGAACTGAATGAACGCCTTGAAAATCTGGGGCGCCGCCAATCATGGCATATGATTGTGAGCGACATTCGCAGCCACCAAATAATTGCAGCCTCATCAAAAGAATTGAAAGTTCCAGATAACGTTCAGCCGCTTGAAGTACCAGGTCGTAGTCATGTATTGCTCTATCTTTGGCATCATGACGAGAAAACCATTATTGACCCATTGCTGGCCCATTATCTCAATGGATTGATCGGCATTGAAATGGAACGCCAGATGATCGAGTGCGACCGGCAGCGACAAGAGGGCGAAAAACTATTCAAGGATATTCTTTCAGGTGATGTCGATTACCGTGCAACGAAAGCAATTTTGATGCGCCGCAATCTGGAAAATCCACTTGTCAATCTTGCAATAGAAGTAGGTGGCCCCGCCAAATGGACATTTGAAGACATCCATTATCATCCGGTTTTTCGCAATTCGTTTCCGCTTATTCTTGCCGGTCAACCCGATTATATTACCTTACCCGATAATGAAGACATGATTGGCGCTGTGGTTGAAGCTTTCGGCCCTGCTACGAAAATTGGCATTAGCCAGCCGGTTACATTGGCAACAGGATTTGTCGAAAGTACACGTCAGGCGAAAATTGCGCTTTCTCAAGCCAAGGAAAACAGTTGCAATATCATGCGATACGGAACAGAGGGACAAATCGTCAGTCTGTTTCCGAAAACAGTTTCGGAAACGCGGGATATTGTCGAGCATTTTTTAGGGAAACTGATCGATTACGATAAGCAAAACCATACTTCTTTGCTCCAGACTTTGGATATATTCATCGCACAGGATTGCAACTGGAAAGCTGCGGCATATGTGCTCGGAATCCATCGTCAGACGTTGATTTACCGCATTCACCTGATTGAACAATTGACCGGTCTTAAGCCGAACTCCTCACAAGGTACTGCAACGTTCTGGCTGGCACTAAAGGCGGGAAAAACTGCCGGTATTCTACCGTGATAAAGAATTGTTCCCAATCATACATATGTATTAACGAAAAGCGCATTGGCGTATAATCGCCAATAGAGGAGTTTATCTTGTTACGTTAGCTTATCTTGTAAAATAAAAATAATGGGAGCAAATACAATGATAGAGCAAACGGAAAAAAATCCGAAGCTGCAACAAAAACTGAAAACACGTCACGTGACGATGATTTCATTAGGAAGTATTATCGGTGCAGGACTGTTTGTCGGTTCCAGTGCTGTAATTTCGTTAGCAGGCCCTTCGGCCTTTGTGGCATATGCCTTTACCGGCGTTCTTGTTATGTTGATTATGCGCATGGTTGGGGAAATGGCTGCCGCCCATCCGGTTTCAGGGTCGTTTGTCGAATATGCGAGAATGGCGTTCGGCAATTGGGCCGGTTTTTCCACGGGCTGGCTTTATTGGTATTTTTGGGTCATTGTTGTGGGATTTGAAGCGGTTGTCGGAGGCCAGATCATCAATGGCTGGTTCCCCGATTTTCCTGTGTGGTCGATTGCACTGGTACTGCTTATTGTGATGACTGCAATCAATTTACTCTCTGTCGGCTCTTTCGGTGAGGCCGAATACTGGTTTTCAGGACTTAAAATCATCGCCATCGTGGTGTTTATTGCAGTAGCTGCGGCTTATGCGTTCGGGCCTTGGCCGGGGTCTTCCGCTTCGATCTCGAACCTCTTCAATCACGGTGGTTTTTTTCCGCATGGAATAGTGGCCTTTTTATCATCTATTGTGGTTATCATTTTCTCGATGACCGGTGTCGAAGTGATTGCAATTGCCGCTGCTGAATCTGCGGATCCTGAACGGAGTATGCAACAAGCAGTCAAAAGCGTTATTATCCGCGTTCTGGCTTTCTTTGTAATTTCAACTTTTCTGATTGTTGTCATCCAGCCCTGGACCGAAGTTGTTCCGGGTAAATCACCTTTCGTTACCACATTTGACACTATTGGTATTCCAGGAGCCAGCACGATGCTGACAATTGTCATTCTTGTGGCAATTCTGTCGGTGATAAATGCAGGTCTTTATACAGCATCCCGCTTGCTGTTTGTGCTTAGTTTGCGCGGAGAAGCGCCAAAAACCCTTACACATGTCAGTGCTCGCGGAGTACCAATAAAAGGCGTGCTTTTTTCAACTCTGATCGGTTATGCATGTGTGATTATTGCAGCTCTTTGGCCGGATACAGTCTTTCTTTTCCTGATTAATTCATCCGGTGCGGTATTTCTATTTATTTACTTGATGATTTGTTTGTCACAAATGAAACTGCGCAAACGGTGGGTCGCCGAAGGAACGCTGAAATTCAGAATGTGGGGTCATCCCTGGCTCCCCCTTGCTGTAACTGCTTGCATTATTGCTGTTATCGTCAGTATGCTGTTTGAAGATTCAACGCGGATCAGTCTTATGCAATGTTTGATTTCGGTGGCGTTTATTTTGATTGTCTTTGTCATTATGAACAAATTCAAACAAAACAGGTTTAACATCAGTACGAGCCAAAACGCAGTATCCGAAACCGAATGATTTTCGAGCGATAGCTTGCGAAGAAAGTTCAATTATAAACAAGTCAATCTGTTCGTTTTCTTTAAGCGGGCATTATAATGACCACTTCAAGCAGGGAAATATATGAAGGTATATTTCCCTGCATATAAGCGATGACATTAAAGGCATTCTTTTAACGAAATCAATTCATGGTTTATTTTAAAAATCGACAATCTGTCGGTTTTGGACGTTATGTCTATTGTCTTGACGATAAGAAAGCGGGTTTGTGGATGTCACACATGACCTTTAAAAAAACAGAAATTGCTTTGTAGAAAGGTGCGAGGGCGTAACTAAACAGATTGCCAGCCTCGGAATTTTTGAAGAAAAATCCGATAGTTTCGCACTTTTTCTTTTTAATGAACATCTATAGCTCATCAATGTTGAACCCATGAACATTGGATCTTCAAATATTAATCTGAACTCGAACGCAGCCGGTTATAAAATCGGGTGGTTATTCTCCAATTTTTTTGGAGAGTTGTCATATTGAAAAAGGTGTCAGGACAACTGGCGAAAGGGGAAGGATTGAACAGGATGCAATATTAAAACGCATAGCCTCGATGGTTTGAAGCAAAGGGCAGGGTAGCCGACCCCCCCAAATTTCTAATTAAACCGGGCGGATGAACGTTGTTACCCGATCGTCTGTCAAAAAGAGATGAATTTTATCCATGAATTGTAATAAAAATCCCGAAAATGATGGAAATAACTTATGGGGCATCAACCCGTTTGCAAGTCTCGCACGAAACGATAAAAGATTGCCACTTCCTTCCTGAAATCGGGTTAGACGCTCTCGATGACATGCCTCATCCGACCCCACCAAGAAGAGAAATATCCGTTCATGTTTAGAACATCACCGTTTTACAGCGAGCGATAAATATCATGTTGTATGACGGGAATACCGAAAAAGGCCGTTCATGCAGCAAATGAGTATTCAGACCATCAGGAAATCATTGGATACACAAGGCCGTCAAAGCGTTAGACTACGACACAATTTTCTCTAAACATTATAAATTGGCCAAGGTGGTAGAACTCGAAACATGGAACCGTGATATTTATAACTTCTTTGTAAACGGCTTTCATTAAATTGTGATTGTCGGCATATTGTCGGGTTCCACCAACTAGGCTTTGATTTTCAATTCCGTCGGTATATCGCGGTCTTTATGAATGGTACGTTTTAATCGACATAAACAAAGTGTCGATGAAATACCCTTGTTTTATCCTTCAGGGCTTTCATGAAAACCTCGAAAACGTTGAAAATACCCCTCGATCAGTCTGAACGAAGTTATCTGTCCGTCAATTGTCCATCGTCAAATATTCGGCACTTGAGCTTGTTGGTGATGTGTTTTGTGTCATAAGAAATGCGATCGTTTCTATCAATATCTCACCGGCAACACATTGTTCTGCTTGGGGCAAAATAAAAATTTCTGCTGAAGATCAATAGCGTTCAGACCGTTCAGACTGTTCAGAATGTCGGTGGAGTACAGGCGCTGACAACTTCACAAATGGCATCACCAACACAGCGAAAACCGTGAGGCCTTCTGCTTTCAAAATAATAAGCATCGCCTGGTCCGAGAATTCTTCTTTCATTGTCTACTATGACTTCAAGTCTGCCCGATATAACGATACCGCCTTCCTCGCCTTCATGAACCAGAAGCACTTTTCCTGTGCCCGATCCCGGTTGATAACGTTCTTTCAGAATTTGCAATGCACGGTTGGGAAAACGCTCGCCAATTTGCCGATAGGAAACCTTGCCCTTGCCGATTTCGGTCAATTCGTCAGCTTTATAGAAAAACTTGGCAGGCATTTCCGGTTTTAACGAGAAGAATTCTCCGAGATCAATCGGAATCCCGTCAAGTATACGTTTTAACGCACCAACCGAGGGATTACTCCGACCGGCTTCAATTAACGAAATCGTCGAAGGTGTAACACCTGCGCGTTCTGCAAGTTTGCGTTGCGATATATTTTTCGCCAATCGGACGTAACGCAATCTCACGCCTATATCTGTGTTTTCCATTCTATTCCCCGTTCATAGTGTTGAAAATATCGAAATATTTGTAATACAAATTAATAAAATCAGATAGTTAAAAATATGAAGAAAACGACTTGTTTAATCTGGAAAAAACCACCTTAGTATAAATAATAATAATTTAACGGAGGGATTCATGACAAAGATTAACAATACGATTTCACTTGAAAGTTACTGGATGCCCTTCACGGCCAATCGCCAGTTTAAAGCAAATCCTCGCATTCTTTCGGCAGCAAAAGGTATGTATTATACCGACATCGACGGCAATAAAGTTGTTGATGGTACGGCCGGCCTTTGGTGCGTCAATGCAGGGCATGGTCGTGACGAGATTACCAATGCAGTGCAACACCAATTGGCAACATTGGATTATGCCCCCGGTTTTCAAATGTCCCATCCGATCGTTCACGAGTTTTCCAACAGGCTCGTTGAAATGGCACCGGGAGGTAAAGATAGTGGTCTCAATCACGTATTTTTTGCCAACTCCGGTTCGGAAGCCGATGATACTGCTCTTAAAATTGCTATTGCTTATCAAAGAGCGATCGGGCAAGGAACACGCACCCATCTGGTCGGGCGCGAAAAAGGCTATCACGGCGTCGGCTTCGGAGGTATTTCGGTGGGAGGTCTGGTGAATAACCGACGTGTATTTCCGCAGATTCCGGCAAGCCATATGCGCCATACGTTGAATATCGAGAAAAATGCTTTTACTCGCGGTTTGCCCCAGCACGGTGCCGAACTTGCCGACGATCTTGAACGCATTGTCGCTTTGAACGGTGCTGAAACGATTGCCGCCGTTATCGTTGAGCCAATGTCCGGATCAGCCGGTGTTATATTACCTCCCGTCGGATATTTGCAACGCTTGCGGGAAATTACGCGAAAATATGGAATTCTTCTGATTTTTGACGAGGTTATTACCGGTTTTGGTCGCCTTGGAACACCATTTGCGGTCGATTATTTCGGAGTCGTTCCCGATATGGTGACATGCGCTAAAGGACTTACCAATGGTTCCGTTCCGATGGCAGCAGTCTTTGTTCAGGAAGATATTTATAAAGCATTAATGCAAGGACCGGAAAACCAGATAGAGCTATTCCACGGTTATACTTATTCCGGACACCCTGTTGCCTGTGCTGCGGGCCTTGCAACGATGGATATTTATAAACGAGAGGGGTTGTTGACACGTGGAAAAGAGCTCGAAAAATACTGGGAAGACGCGCTATTTTCGCTTAAAGGGCTACCCAATGTCATTGATATTCGCACAATCGGTCTTGTCGGGGGGGTAGAATTGGCACCTCGCGATGGAGCGGCCGGACAACGTGGATATGAAATTTTTGTCGATTGCTTCAAAAATGGTGCATTGGTTCGTCAAACCGGCGACATTATAGCACTTTCTCCTCCGTTGATTGTTGAAAAAGATCAGATTGATGTGATTGTCAGCAAACTGGCGGACGCCATAAAACGTACGAAATGATCTCGGCGTTTGAATTGAAACAAACGGTTTGATTACAAGTTTGTTTGATGGATAACATTGAAAAATTTGATATGCCGGCCAATAGGAGAGGGAGCCTTTGTCCGGCATATTTTTTTAATCCCGTTGATGGTATTAGTTTTTGATCGGATAATTTTTTAAACCCGTAGTAGAAAAGTAAGTCGACTTAATTTCTTCTTGAACGCAATAACGCAATTGTTTGAACTAACCTGTTTCTGACTATGACGGTTAAGGGATTTGTTTTAATACGATTTTTAAAAAAAATGGACGGTATGCGTCTTTTCTGACGCTACTGGTAACGCTCGTTGCCTGGATTTTCAAACCCATGCATTTTTTGAACTATAAAAGAGTGTTGCATAACAAATAAACTTGAATAGGCGCCCCGATTGACAGCGTATGACAACAATATGGCATGGCTCCATAAAAACACCCCACCATTTTGTTTTAGGCGACTAACTCCGGCAATGACGTAAGTAATAAATAGGCACACCAGTGGGGATAAGTTCATTCATAGCAACAACAGTATGTTCACGCTGAAGGTCTGCTTTTATCTTATTGGTCTTTGTGTCGTCGCATAATTCGACTTTCTCATGCTTTTTGCTAATAACGCGTGTCATCTAACACGTTACGCCTTCGCTTGTTACACCGCAGAAGCGCGATTTAATTCTGGTTGTTTCTTGGCAAGTCAGCCATACAGGAAATCGCTCAAGCATATTTCTGCATCTAGGCAACTTAATGCAGACGAGTTTGACTTGACTGGTGAAAGCATGGAGTGGAAAGATATTCTTTCTTAACCGGTTCTTACTTGAGCTTGAGCAGCTTATTTATGAAGTAACAATGCGAGCGGAAGCAATCGTGTAAGGTTGTGTTCGTAGGATGATGGACATTATTCCAATTGGTCAATCAAGAAATACAAAAATCGGTTGAAGTTATTTTGAAACTTAACGCCTCGCTCGATCGGTTGATTAATATTTTTAAAACACGAAATTGCATTAAAAATACTTTGCTTGTCCGCAGTATACCAAGGTTAAAATAGAAAACGATCAGGGCAAGAAGGCGCAAGCACAATTGGGCAAAAACGCATGAAGCGCTGAATTGGATTGATGTTTTATAGACGGTAAATATTGGATTGGGAAACCCATTTTGATGATATTGCGATTATAAAGACTAATGGTCGGCAAGGGGCAGATCGTGTTTACTCTGTAGCGCACTTTCTGAAATTCCAGACGTCCTATAGCTCTTATATTCACGTCTGGTAGTAAAAAAATCGTTGTTTTGCTGACGATACAATCTGGATTGATGCAGAAACGAATGCGATTAATACCGGTAAACGTGAAGTCATTGTGCTTGATGCCTCTTATGGCGAGTTAAAAAGTTTCAATCCGATCATAATAGGGGCGGATGATTTCATAAGAGCCTATCAATTACAGCTCACGGCCGAATGAATCGTCATACCGATGGAAGCGGTCAACCATGTTACTCTGTGACGTAAAGCTCAAAAAAATATGTGACGGAACATGGTATAAATAAGAGCGTATTAATTCTTGATGACGGCGAGAATTCGGCTTTTTGGAAAAACTTGTTTTCAATTTAATATGGTGCAAAAACCTATCATACTTATGAAACGGGACTATAGCCTAAGCAAATAACGCGTTTCAGCTTCTAAAGAAAAATAGCGAATAAACCGAATAGGCCAAGAGGACGTTACTCTGAAATTTCTATTCAGTTATTTTAAAAATAAAAAATATACTACGGTGTATCATGTCACTTCATAATAATGCTTCTTATATGTAAATTGTGAGCCATAAAGACAATTTTTAGTCAATGAAATTCCGGAAAAATTGGTAGTTGTCGTTTCTGTTTTTCGTCGCATCGGAAATTTATCAGGTCGTTAATAGCGACACCACATTGCAGATAGTTACGAAAAAGAGGCAGATAAATATTTCATGCCTATACGATCAATATATCGGTTTTCCCGCTTCAAACTTGTCTATTCCTCTTCTATCCGAAAAATCAATTTCAGGTAGGCCGAAAATGGATTTTGCTTCTCCCGTTTCGGATTCAATCGTCTGGCAACTGCTTCATTAGCCCCAAGTGCCATTAACCCTTCGGCAACAATCGAGCAATCAAAGGGGGGGTCTATATTTCTCATAACAAACAGGTGTTGCACGAGCTTCGTATAGAACGATTTTTGTTCGTCCATAAGATTATTATAAATTTCTACAAATGTCGGGTGGCGCAAAGCATGAATTTGCATCTCAAGGAACAAAATTGTGTGGGAAATATTTCGATCATTACGTTCAAACCATACGATCATGTCATTCAAGGCTTTTTCAAAATTACCCCCTGCATCATCAACGAGCTGTTTTCGGGAATTTGCCTCAAATGATTTATACTGTTCGAGAAGCTCTACAAGAACTTCGGACTTATTATTGAAATTGGAATAAAAAGCTCCTTGTGAATAGCCTGCTTTGTCACAGATTCCTCTGATGGAGGTGGCCTCGTACCCTAATTCTGTAAATAGAACGCGTGCAGCCTCCAACAGGTTCTGACGTGTCTGTTGCTGGCTTTCCAATCTTGTTTTACGCGGTTTCGTCTGTTTTACCATAAATATCAAATATCATCTGACATTTCATTTGACAAGCCAGCAAAAGAAACATAAATATCAGTTGATATATGAATATCAATTGATATGTGGAATCTTGGATGATGAAAACTGTTTTCGTAACCGGTGCCACCGGACTATTAGGCAATAATCTGGTGCGTCAATTGATCGACGAAGGTTATCATGTCAAAGCACTGGTCCGGTCGCGACAAAAGGCAAATAAGCAATTCGCCCCTCATGATAAGCTTGATATTATCCAGGGCGACATAACCGATGTTGGTAGCTTTGAAAGCCATCTGAACGGATGCGAAACGGTTTTTCATACCGCTGCTTTTTTCCGCGATAACTATAAAGGGGGCAGCCATTGGGGCGAACTGGAAAATATCAACATTAATGGCACAAAATGCCTGTTGGAAGCGGCCTTGAAAGCCGGAGTCGAACACTTTGTTCATGTTTCTTCGATCGCCGTTCTGGATGGTAAAGCCGGCACATTGATTGATGAGACATGTGATAGGGATATAGAAAATTCGGATGATTACTATCGAAGCAAAATCATTAGTGAAAGAACAGTCAGAGAATTTGCCACTCTGCATCCGATAATGAAATGTTATTATATTTTACCGGGGTGGATGTGGGGGCCTGGTGATCTGGGGCCTACCTCGGCAGGACAACTTGCGTTAGATGTCATGAACAGGAAGTTGCCTGCCATTGTTCCAAGTACGTTTTCGGTTGTTGATGCAAGAGATGTTGCTGCTGCCATGATCGTGGTCACCTTCAAGGGGAAGCCGGGAGAACGTTATCTCGTTGCAGGACGTCACATCCATATGAAAGATCTTGTATCCATGATCGGTCATTATGCAAAAGTCAAAACACCAACAAAGACAATACCGATGCCGCTATTGTACTGCTTCGCTGTTATGCAGGAACTTTATGGCAAGTTTACAGGCAAGCCCATTTTATTATCATTGGCTTCTGTCCGTTTGATGGCAAGCCAATATGATAGAACGCATTTCAGCAGCGAAAGATATGCGAAAATTCTAGGGCTTCAATTCCGTCCCATAGAGCAAACTCTGTCAGATACACTGTCTGATCTGAATAATAGATAACCCGATAAATTGAAAGTTTGCCCGCGTTAACGGATTTTCTCCAAGACAAAGAGAATGCGCGTCTGTGCCGTCTGCTGCTTTTTCTGACGGAATCATTATCAAATATGATTGAAATGCGAGCCACATATCAGGGCACGGTGAACCAGTGTTCGCCGTTTCCTTGTGTCTATCCATTCTAAAACTTTATATCGCTCGTGTTTGGGCGGGTGAAATACAGGATTTTCAAAAAGAACAATAATCACGCCGGACGGCTTCAGTTCTCTCATCAAGTGGCCGGGAGGCCGAGGGGTGTTGTTTCTTAGTGAGGCATTTTTTAAAACGAGGGGAACGCAAATGGCTTTTTTGATATTCCCTGCCGCAACACCCGTCACATATAATATATTTTCTGACAGCGTGTAACTCATTAAAAAGAATGGTGCCCCCAGAGAGACTCGAACTCCCGACCCCCTGATTACAAATCAGGTGCTCTACCAACTGAGCTATAAGGGCGCCGCACTGCAACTAGCATAAACTTCGCCAAAGGCAAACAGAAAAATTGCCAAAACAACAATCTTTTTTTCGTACTGGAAATTTTTGAAAAACATGTGGGAATTTAGGCGGCAATTTGGTGAGAAAATACGAAGAATTTAAAACTCAGCGTGTCCGGATAGGGCTTTTTTCAGGCGCATTTCATAATCTTGTCGCGTAATTTCGACAGCACCGAAATGTTCGAGATGAGGTGTTGTAAATTGTGTATCAAGAAGTGAAAAATGATGGCTTTTTAAATGTTCGACAAGCGCAACAAGGCATATTTTAGATGCATCGGTGGCACGCGAAAACATGCTTTCACCGAAAAATGCTTGCCCCAAAGCCAGACCGTATAACCCGCCGACAAGCTCGTTATTTTGCCAGGCTTCAACAGTGTGACAAAAACCGAGTTCAAAAAGTTCACCATATGCTTTACGTATCGGATGATTGATCCATGTTGTTTCGCGTCCGGGTTTTGATTCGGCACAACCGGAAATCACACCTTCAAAATCTGTGTCCATGAGAATTTTGAACGGGACTTTTTTGATGCGTTTTTTCAGACTCTTCGGAATATGGAAATTTTCCAGAGGAATAATCCCGCGTCGTTCGGGACGTATCCAATAAATATCGGGGTCTTCTGCATCATCCGACATTGGAAAAATACCCTGCGCATAAGCGCTCAGCAATAGCGCAGGGGGAAGTTTATTATCGTCGTTTTCCGACAAGACGATCAGTTGCCCGATGCTGCCTTATTGGCAAGATATTTTTCTAACCAATGGATGTCATAATTTCCTTTGGCTATATCTTCATTACCAATAAGATCACGGAAAAGTGGAAGTGTCGTTTTGATGCCATCCACAACGAATTCATCAAGTGCCCGCCGCAACCGCATCATACATTCAAGCCGTGTTCTTCCATGAACAATCAGTTTACCGATCAGGCTGTCATAATAAGGCGGTATCCGATAACCCGAATAAACGCCTGAATCGACACGCACACCCAAACCGCCAGGCGTATGGAAATGCGTAATCAATCCGGGAGAGGGGGTGAAGTTCACCGGATCCTCTGCGTTAATACGACATTCAATCGCATGGCCTGAAAAGTGGATTTCACTTTGTTTTGCCGAAAGACCTTCGCCGGCTGCAACCTGAATTTGTTCGTGAACAAGGTCAATGCCGGTTACAGCCTCCGTTACCGGATGCTCGACCTGAAGACGCGTATTCATTTCAATAAAATAGAATTCGCCGTTTTCATACAGGAACTCGATTGTACCGGCACCACGATAGCCTAATTCGGCGCAGGCGTTGGCAACAATCATGCCGATCTTCTGGCGCGCCTCTTCATCAAGTACAGTAGAATTTGCTTCTTCCCAGACTTTTTGATTGCGTCTTTGCAAGGAACAGTCGCGCTCGCCCAAGTGAATAGCGTTTCCGGAGCCATCCCCCATGACCTGAACTTCGATATGACGCGGGTTTTCGAGATATTTCTCGATATAGACAGCGTCATCACCGAAAGCCGCCGCCGCTTCACTACGGGCGGTATTGAGGGCAATTGAAAGCTCTTCACGTGAACGTGCAACCTTCATGCCGCGTCCACCGCCTCCTGCAGAAGCTTTTATGATAACCGGATAGCCGATTTTATCAGCTACCTTATAAGCCTCTTCGTCCTCTGTTACGCCACCATCAGACCCTGGAACAACCGGAATGCCCAAGCGTTTTGCGGTCTTCTTGGCTTCAATTTTGTCGCCCATAATACGAATATGAGCAGCCGTCGGGCCGATAAAAGTAATTGAATGGGCTTCAAGAATTTCGGCAAATTTGGCATTTTCCGAAAGAAAACCATAGCCGGGATGGATGGCGTCGGCACCTGTTATCTCGCAAGCTGCAACAATTTGTTGGATATTGAGATAGGAATCGCGCGAAGGCGGCGGGCCGATGCACACACTTTCATCGGCAAGCCTGACATGCATGGCATCAGCATCGGCAGTCGAATGGACTGCAACCGTTTTGATACCAAGCTCTTTGCAGGCGCGCAGAACTCTGAGTGCAATTTCACCACGGTTGGCTATCAGGATTTTCTGAAACATTTCGCGATCCTGTCTTATTCAACAACGACCAGAGGTTCACCAAATTCTACCGGTTGCGCATCTTCCACCAAAATAGCTTTCACTGTTCCTGAACGCGGTGAAGAGATCTGGTTCATCGTTTTCATTGCTTCGATAATTATAAGAGTTTGCCCTTCGGAAACTTTTTGTCCTACTTCAACAAAAGGACGGGCTCCCGGTGCAGGTGCGAGATAGGCAGTGCCGACCATGGGAGATGTGACTGCGTTTTTAGTCAAATCCTCTTTTACCGGTTCGACAGGTGCGGGCGCTGCTGCGGGAGCAGCCGGAGCCGGAGAATAGACGGTTTGAACCGGTGTACCACCACTCAATTGCCGTGAAACACGGATACGCAGATCTCCTTGCTCGACCTCAATATCTGAAAGATTTGTATCATTGAGTATTTCTGCGAGATCGCGGATGAGATCCTTGTTTACACCTGTGCTCTTGACGGTACTTGTTGTTTTTGTAGCCATCTCTTTCATTACTCCTCGATCGTCGTGACCGTTTTTATTTATTAAGATCGGACTAATTTATGTCTGATCGCCATCCTCTGGTTGAAGCAAGGATGGCATTTAAATTCCCAATTGACGAAACTGTAGCATTTCCTGCAACAGTCTGACACATAAAACGCTTATAAGCATGTTGGAAAAAAAGCGAAAGTGCAAAATTCCCCACTGCAGCACAGTGTCAACAAAAGTTTCAACGACTTGAAGCGGCGAGAAGTTCCTATTTTTCAATAAGTCCAATTTTCTGTTTTAAAATATTTTCACCAACAGCACCAACCAGAACTTCATCGCCTAAAATATAGGATGGAGTGCCACTAATATTGAGTGCATAAGCTATTTGACCATTCGTCAAAAAAACCTGTTGAAGCTTTTCATCCTTCATAGCATCGCGCAGCTTTTTTTCGTCAACCCCAAGTTTTAAAGCAATTTTGATCGCTTTTTCTTCATTTGCCCGCCCCTCGCTGGTGAGCATTTCTGTATGAAATTCAGGATATTTCGCCGGAATTAATTTCAGCACGGCGCGTGCAACAATGTGGGCTTTTACCGAATCAGGACCCAATATCGGAAAATCCTTGAGGACAATACGCAAATTCGGGTTGTTTTTGATAAGTGTTTGCATATCGGGATAAGCTTTTTTACAATATCCGCAATTGTAATCAAAAAATTCGACCAGAGTGACTTTTCCTTCCGGGTTGCCGATGACGGCATCATTACCGGAATTGAATATTTCGTCTTTCATCGAGTTGATGGCAGATGATTGATTTTCTGCAATTTTCTGAGCCTGTTTTTTGTCGAGAGCTTCTTGCACTTCAATCATTACTTCGGGGTTCTTGACCAGATAGTCTTTTACAACCTCGCGAATATGGTCGTCCGTTGCCTGATTGCCGATTGCTTCCCCTACCGCTTTAATGAAGTTCGGGTCGGCAACAATCCGGTTTTTTATTTCATTTGCTGTGTCATTTTGTGCAGATGCTGCAAAAACGGTGTTTTGAAAAGGAACGAACATCATTGTTGCTCCCATTACCAACGCAAACGAAAACTGTTTATTTATGAATGATGACTTGAAAGATTTCATTGATAGTTTCTCTCATCTGGTATCAATTTTTCAGTTGCGTTGTATTGAGAATGTCTTGCGCACGCAACCATTCGGCAGAACCGGGTGCCAATTTCTGTTTTGCCCGCGTTGCAAAAATGCGCGCTTGCATACGATTACCACTATAATAATGCATGTCGGCCGTTGCAAGGTCGGCTAGTGCAACCTGACCGCTTCGCCCATAGGCAAGAGCGAGATAGCCATAACCGGCTGCAAATTCCGGTTCTTTGGCGATTCCTTCGCGTATTTCTGTTATAGCAATGGGTATATTTTTGGGATCATTTGTCAAAAGCAGTGCATGCCCGTAACTGACCTTGAGCAGGCTGGAACCACGCGGATCAATGTCTGCCGAGCGTTTATAAGCACTTGCTGCACCGGCCGGATCATTTGCTTTAATCAGCGCATCGCCTAACAATTCCTGAAAAAACGGATTTTTCGGCTCGTCCTTGACAAGGTCCTTGACTTTTTGAACAGCATTTTTTGGCGAACCGCTTTCGACTGCCAATATTGCTTCGCCGTAGCGGGCAGGAAGTCCGCGCGGATTATCCTTGAACATCCGGCGTAATTCCGTGAAATGGTCGGTATAGGCGGCTATTTTCGCCCGCGCCATATCGTGGCGCAACTGCAATTCCGGCGGGTCCTTCTTGTCATAATACGGACTTTGTTTTGCAAGCGTTTCCAACGCGGCTATACGTTCGCGCGGGAGCGGGTGGCTTACCCTGTAAGGATCGACCTTGGCGCCTGAAAGTGCGAGTGCATTGGAAAAACGTTCAAATGTGATGAGCATACCCTTTGTCGATTGACCGGTTGCATTGAGATAATTAACGGCAGCTCTATCGGCTGCGGCTTCTTCGCTACGCTGATAATTGAGCAATGTTCGCATAGCCATTTCACTGCTTCCTGCCGCAATGCCACCACCGGCTCCTGCTGCGGAAGAATTGCCTGTCGCTGCTCCGGCTACTCCGGCACCGATGCCAAGCAGCATACCGATGACAGCCATTGTTTGTGCATGTTTCAACTGTTCGCGCAAACGCTGTTGGTGACCATTTGCCAAGTGCCCTGTTTCATGAGCAATGACGCCGATCAGTTCATTCGGTGTTTCCGCTTGCATGATTGCACCGATATTGACAAACATACGTTGACCGTCAACAAAAGCATTAAAGCTCTGGTCGTTTACGACGATGATCTGGATTTTGTTCCTGATGCCGGCAGCTTTAAAAATGGGGGCGGTATAATCGTATAGTAATTGTTCGATTTCGGCATCACGAATGATAGGAACCGATTGCGACTGGGCTTGCGCAACGCCGATAGATGGTGCAAACACCAATATTACAGCCAAGGCAATGCGTAGCAAGAGAGATATTGATCGTTTTGTAAATGACAGGATTTTTTGTCTTGAAGTCTGCAACTCTATCTTCATAAATACTCCCCGGAGTGCTCAGAGCAGAGATACGTTTTGTTTATTGTTTTATCCATGGCTTTCAGGCTTTTATGCGGCACAATGCTTGAGCTTATATGTTTTTTTAAGTGGAGACCAGTATGATTTGTCTATCGAAAAGAAGTGATGTCGATCCCTTTTTTGCAATGGACGTGCTCGCGTCGGCCAATAAAAAGCGGGAAGCCGGAGAAGCGGTTATTTCAATGGCAATAGGCCAGCCTGCCGCACCATGTCCGCTGATTGTCCGTGAAGCAGCCGAACGGGCGTTGAAAGATGGACATATCGGCTACACCGATTCGCTTGGATTAACCGGATTGCGCGAGAAAATAGCTGCCTATTATGAACAATATCATCGATTGGCGATTTCTCCGGAACGTATTGCCGTTACAACCGGATCATCAGCAGCGTTCAATCTTGCTTTTTTGACTTTTTTCGATGTGGGGGACAGGGTTGCGATAACACGACCCGGTTATCCGGCTTACCGCCATATAATGAAAGCCCTCGGACTTGACGTTGTTGAAATTGATACGAAGGGAAACGGTCTTCTCGACGTAAAAATGCTGGAAGAACAACATTCACGTGCGCCAATTAAAGGCGTTTTGTTTGCGTCTCCCAGCAATCCTACCGGTGCTTCAATCAAACCGGAAGATTTGAAAAACATCGTCGAATTTTGCCGCGAACACAATATTACAGTGATTGCGGATGAAATTTATCACCGGCTTAACTTTGCCGCCCCCGATACGACGGCATTGGCTTTTGGAGACGACGTAACTGTCATCAATTCTTTTTCCAAATATTACTGCATGACCGGTTGGCGCGTCGGTTGGATGGTGCTGCCAAAAAACGCGGTGAGGGCGGTCGAGCGAATTTCGCAAAACCTCTATATTTCAGCGCCGGAACTGTCACAAATTGCAGCAATTTCCGCATTTGACGCGACAAACGAGCTTGAAAAAGTAAAAGATACCTATCGTATCAACCGCGAAAACCTGAAGAAAACTCTACCGGCTCTGGGTTTAAAACTATTGGCACCGATGGATGGTGCGTTCTACGCTTATTGCGATATTTCCAAATTCAGCAATGATAGCACAGAATTTGCCCGCAAAATGCTTGAGGAGACCAATGTTGCGGCAACTCCGGGTATTGATTTCGACACATTGGAAGGAAAACGTACATTGCGCTTTTCCTATGCCGGCTCGCCGGTTGCAATTGACGAGGCACTAAAGCGGCTTGATAACTGGCTCAATTGATTGTCGGCGATGAAAACAGGAGCGTTCATTAATATGTCGCTTTATGAAGGGTTGGATAAGCCGAAATTTGCAGTGGCGCCAATGCTCGACTGGACAGATCGACATTGTCGCTATTTTCACCGTTTGATGACAAAACATGCATTACTTTATACCGAAATGGTGGTCGCAGATGCTGTCATTTTCGGGCATCGGGAGAGACTTTTAGGGTTCAATGAGCGTGAACACCCGCTGGCCTTGCAATTGGGCGGCTCTTCACCCGAAAAACTTTCAGAAGCTGCAAAAATCGGCGCGGATTTCGGTTATGATGAAATTAACCTCAACGTCGGTTGCCCGTCCGATCGAGTGCAGTCGGGCGCTTTCGGGGCTTGCCTTATGCTGCAGCCGGATCTTGTCGGACAAATCGTTGAAAAAATGAAGCGGGCTGTTTCCATTCCCGTTACAGTAAAATGCCGCATCGGCGTTGATGAGCAGGATGTGCTACCAGCGCTTGATAATCTCGCTAACGAGGTATGGCGAAGCGGTTGTGATGCCTTGTGGGTGCACGCCCGTAAAGCATGGCTTCAAGGCTTGAGCCCGAAAGAAAATCGTGACATACCGCCGCTTGATTATCAACGCGTTTATGACCTGAAATTAAAAAATACGAATCATTTCATAGGGATAAACGGCGGTATTCAAACGTTGGATGAAGTAGAAACCCATTTGAAGCATGTCGATGGTGGCATGGTCGGCCGTTCTGCCTATCAAAATCCGGCAATTTTGCGCGAGGTTGACGCTAAAATTTATCATGACGATCGGGTTCTGGCCGATGACAGCGCAATCATTGATGAAATGTGTGAATATGCGGACCGTTACATTAAGGATAGTGGCGGCAAACTTTCGCATGTTACCCGCCACATGATAGGGCTATTTTCCGGTCGGCAAGGCGCAAAAAAATGGCGCCAGACGCTTTCCTCCGAAGCCAATCGGGAGGGGGCACAGTCATCTGTTCTTCGCCGTGCCTATTCTTATATCGAATAGATTGTTTTGTGGTGTTTCGTCTGCCATCCGGTAGTTTCGACCATAGTGTGAACAGCGTTCGGATATTTCAATCAACAAGAATAAGCCGGTCGCCGCGAACGGAGTAACCTGAAAGCCGGTCGAGGAAGCTCATCCCCAATAAACTTCCTGACAGGTCTCCTGGACGGCTGACAAGAGCGCGAACATTGTTGCGTTCAATATCGCCTATTTTCAGGCTATCAATCATGATCGGTGCGGCATTCGTGTAGCCGTTTGCCGTCGCTACGGGAATATTGAACCCCAATTTGTCGACATCAAGATTGGCTGCAATAGCATCATCATACGTTAGAACCACAGCAGAAGCGCCGGTGTCCACAGTGAGGTTCACACTGTTGCCGTTGACAAGCCCGCGGATCTGGAAATGGCCATTGGTAGAGCGTTCGATATTCACTATTCTACCGTTTTCATTGTAGCGCGTCAGTGGACTTCCCGGAATAAAACCCGCGGTTACCCGATGTGCAAAGTCCTGTATTTCGTAACGTAAACTATAGCCGCACATGAGTGCGAAAATAATAACACACCATATTGCTGTATTCCGTAAGGCATCACTCAATCTGATTTTTGATCCGAGCAGTGCCGACGTTGCTGCAAGCCCCCAAATTCCGTAATAGGTTAAATTGGCAATCCTGTCCGTTGTGGTGTTGTCTGGATTATCGCCAAAGGCGAATATGAGTATAATAATCAAAGCTGCTACAGAGATAATAAGCCAGAACGGTTTCATAGAGCTTTGTCTCCGGTCAATCTGCGGTTATGAGGCTCAACGGCCAAGACTGGCTATTGCCAATAAAATCAATGCAAGACATTGCTCGACGGCGCCCAGAGTGTCTCCGGTATAGCCGCCAATGCGTTTTTGGCACTCTAGGGAAAATAGATAAATAAACAAGAATAAAACTGCGATGGATATTATCATCGAGATGACGCTGTTGGAAATAATACCGCCGACGAGAAGAATAATGGCCGAAATTATCAATGATTTTCGTGCTATATCGGCCGCTGGTTCTCCGGCAGCGGCTGCCGTGCCATTTTTTCGTGCAAGTGGAAGCCTTGTCCAGAACCAGACCATGCCACCACGGCTTACAGCTTCGCTCACTATTAAAGCAATGATTGTTTGGTATAGGCCGTGGTTTATTTCGATTGAAGCAATAAGCGCAATTCGCGAAAAAACCGAAAAAATCAATGCCAATGTGCCATAAGTTCCAATGCGCGAATCTTTCATAATAGTCAGGCGATTTTCCGGCGATTTTGAAACAAAAAAAGCGTCTGCCACATCTGCCAACCCGTCCTCATGAAGTGCGCCGGTCAGAATGATTGTAAAGAAAACGCAAAAAATTGCCGAAACCCATATATCAAACCCGATCAAGCGTGCGATTGCCAGACAACATCCCGATAAAAGTCCGATCAGGAGGCCCGCTATAGGAAAATAATGTGCGTCGGTCGAAATCGGTTTTTCAGGCAAAAACCAATGGCTTTTTATGGGCAAACGCGTGAGAAAGCCCAGGCTGCGCATGAATGGGCCAAGAAAATCGGTCAAGATTTCTCTTACTCCTGTTAAAGTGGTTTCAAATTGCTTATAGAACAGTCCTAGATAAGATTCTATTCGTTCATTTTGTTTGAAGGGTGTTTCCGTGGCCGCTTCCAGTCCTTTTGATGATTTCCGTGCTTTATTGAACAGTTTGCCTGATCCTGATGAAAATGCCATAAGGTTGGCGAGGAAGCGGCAATCGGAACTTACAAAACCGGAAGGTTCGCTGGGGCGACTGGAAGATATTGCGCTCTGGTACGCAGGCTGGAGAGGCAAAGAAAAGCCGATTGTTACAAGGCCTCTGGTTGCGGTGTTTGCCGGCAACCATGGTGTCACCGATGAAAATGTTACGCCGGTTCCGCGTGCCGTCACGCAGCAGATGGTTGAAAATTTTGCTGCCGGTGGAGCTGCGATTAACCAGATATGCGTTGCCTACGATCTCGGGTTGAAAATATTCGACCTCGCTTTGGACTATCCGACCATGGATATTACCAAGGATGCGGCAATGGATATGCGCGGCGCTGCCGCGACGATGGCATTTGGCATGGAATCAATTGCCGGTGGTACCGATTTACTGTGTTTGGGAGAAATGGGTATAGGCAATACAACCATTGCTTCGGCGATTTCTCTGGCACTTTATGGCGGAAAAGCCGAAGAATGGACAGGGCCGGGGACCGGCTCCAAAGGTGATTATTACCGGCGTAAAATCGCGGCGGTAAAAAAGGCAGTCGAACTTCATAAAGATCACTTGAATGATCCGTTTGAAGTTATGCGGCGGCTTGGCGGGCGTGAAATTGCAGCTATGATGGGTGCAATTCTTGCTGCCCGTATGGAAAAAATCCCCGTTATTCTGGATGGCTTTGTGGTAACGTCGGCCGCAGCCATTTTGCATAAAATAAATCCTCATGCGCTCGATCATTGCATTGCCGGACATGTTTCAGCAGAGCCTGCGCATCGCCGCTTGCTGGACAAGATAGGAAAGAAACCGCTTCTTGACCTTGGAATGCGATTGGGCGAGGGGACGGGAGCCGCAATTGCAGCAGGTGTTGTCAAAGCAGCCGTTCTCACACATTCGCAAATGGCAACCTTTGAACAGGCGGGAATTAAAATCTGATAGCCCGTTGATATAAGGCAGTTATTTTTATTCTGTTTCAATGTCGTTTTGCCAAGGCGTAACCGAAATGTGTGCAGCAATGCTTTCATCATCTATGGTTGCAAGCGCGTCGATAAAAAGAGGTACGAAAGTGCCGGGGCCTTTAGCATTGTGACCGGCAAGAGCACCCGCAGCAGAAAATATTGAAAAAGCTTTGATAGCTGCATCGAACGGTTTATCGGGTGCAAGCGCAATAAAAGCTCCGGTCACGCAGGTAAGCGCACATCCGCATGCCGAGACTTTGGACATCAGGCTGTTGCCACCTTCGATGATGACGTGCCGTTTACCATCGGTAATAAAATCTTTTTTGCCGGACATGGCAATAACGGCCTTTGTCAATCGGGCCGCTTTGATTGCCGCTTCAAAGCTTGTTTTACCCTCATCACGACTGTCGACACCATGTGCTTTTGTCGTCTTTGTAAGGGCCGTGATTTCCGAAGCATTACCGCGTATAATTCTTGGAGATAGGGTGAGGAGGTGCGCTGTTGCCTTTTGGCGGAAGGTTGTAGCAAAATGCGCGACCGGATCGAATACAACAGGTTTGCCCAGTATTTTCGCGCGTTCCATTACCAACCGTATGCCGGCATATTTTTCGCGCGTCAATGTGCCTATATTGGTTGTAATCGCAGAAGAATGTTCAACAAACTCGGCTGCTTCATCGGGAGCAAAAGACATGACCGGAGACGCGCCTAATGCATTAAGAATGTTGGCAGAGAAGTTCATTGCAACTTCGTTGGTTATGCATTGGATAAGAGGGCATTTCGCCCTCAAAAGAGCAAGGCTGATATTTTTATCAAGTTCAAATGACATTTTTAGAGATGATTTACTTCCTTTTCGATCACCATATAATCGAGCGGTAACTCGGTCGTGTATTTTATTTGTTCCATAGCAAAAGCTGAAGATACATCTCTAATATCAATTTTTGCGATCAGTTTTTTGTAAAAAACATCATAAGCCGCAATATCGGGAACAACAACGCGCAACAAATAGTCTACATCGCCGCTCATACGGTAAAATTCGACGACTTCCGGAAAAGCATGAACAACTTCTGAAAATCTTTTTAACCATTCATGGTTGTGTGCACCGGTTCTCACAGAGACGAAAACAGTAACGCGTGTGTTGACTTTATCAGGAGAAAGGATTGCGACGCGCCGCTGTATAACTCCATCTTCTTCAAGTTTTTGTATCCGCCGCCAGCAAGGTGTTGTCGACAACCCGACTTTTTTGGCAATATCTGCGACAGCAAGCGTTGCGTCTTCCTGCAAAAGACGAAGAATTTTCCTATCAAGACGATCCATTATGACATCCAAAATTTTTGATAAACCATGCTACGAAATCGTTATATAAAAAATAAATTCTTTTTAATAGTAATAAATAAAAATTATTCTACAATTTATCGAATATATTTTTTAATAAGAGTTTTCAGGGTCGGTAGTAATTCACTTTCAAACCATGGATTCTTTTTTATCCAATGAGTATTACGCCATGACGGGTGAGGAATAGGAAGAACGTGATAACCATTAGCTTGGGTTCTGGATAGAATATTTTTCCAATTTTTTACGGTATCAGTTACCGATTTTTCCTTCAGATCAGAAATATGATATTTTTGGGCGTAGCCGCCAATCGCTATGACAAGTTCTACTTGCGGCATTAGTTTGAAGACCTGCTGGTGCCAGGTCAATTTACATTCTTTTCTTGGTGGAAGGTCACTTTTGGATTTACTGTAGCCGGGGAAACAAAACCCCATTGGTACGATGGCAAATTTGCTTTTATCGTAAAAACAGTCGCGATTTACTCCCAGCCAATTGCGCAGGCGATCGCCCGACGGATCATTGAACGGTATTCCGGTATTGTGAACGCGAAGACCGGGTGCTTGACCGGCAATGACAATGCGAGCCGTAGAAGAAAGATAGACAACAGGGCGCGGTTCCTGAGGCAGTCGCGGTAGGAATAGTGGTGCGTCATAGCATATGCGACATGCCGAGATTTGTTTTTCCAGAAGCCCGATTTGTCGGGCGTTTGTTGTTTCAGGTTTGTTTGCCATGGGTATAATATGAGCCAATGAGGTTTTTCCTTCAATGATCCGGCATAGCTATCAACGGAAAAGCGCTGTCACTTGTGAAGAAAATAATCAAGAATTGGGGCCTTTTACCACTAAAGAAAGACAGAATTTAAAAATAGCAGGAAAAGATCTGCGTGGAAAACAGAGAAAAACAGGCGTGAAAAGTGAAATAAAAGGGGGCGAACCCCGATTAAATACGCAGTACTTTGCCGGATTCTTGAAAATAACGGACAAAAGCGAATTGAATTTTGTGAATGCCTATCGGAATGTGAAATCCCGAAAGCCGGACAAATTTTATATTATTCGGCTTCATACTATTCGGGCTTGGTTTTCAGGCCTTTGATATAAGGGGTAGGGAACGCAGTGGCGCAACTTGCAGCTTTTAGTCATAAAACGAAAGCAATAACGCTTTATTCCATCTTTTGAAGAAAAAAGCACAGCTTTTTAACCGGTAAAACATTGTCGTTAAACGAATTACCGGTTAGCAAATTATTGGTAAGCGAATTATCGGTAAGCGAATTTCACCGCGAAACATTCAGGAAACTTTTCGGTTCCAGCAATACATATTTCTGTAAGGGAAACGCTTGCCCGGATTTTCTTATAATCGCATAGTCGAATAAAGCTGTCGGGAATCCATTCGTTTCAAGTGTTGAAAAATCAGCGTGGATGGGCGCGTCGCCATGCATGGGGCCACTCGAATGACCCCGCCCATATTCCACGCTTTTGTTTGCGCGCTTCAGCTTCTTCCTGCTTGTAATCATAATAACTGACAGCCCAGCCGTCTTTTACCATTTCACGGTTGAGATCATGGCTTCCTGCACGGCATTTTGCTAACAGGCGATGGAACTTATCGTATTTGGTCGATGTGCAAATAATCTCGTTTCCGTCTATCAAAGTTTCCAGATGTTTTTTAGCCATTTCGCCACACGGGTAAGATGTGCCATCTTTATCGCAAAACTGGTGAAGTTCGGGAGCGTCTATTCCCAAAAGTCGGACTTTTTGTCCATCAAGATGGAAAGAATCACCATCCGATAGCTGTGTTTTTCCTTGAATGACGTCAACTTTCTCGGCTTGGTAATCCGGACCGGGATCAATGATTGTTTTTTTTGTTTCGGAAAAATAAAGATATATGGCAATGGCAACAAGTGCCAATGCCACCACAATGTCCAATACACTGATATTTTTGCGAGTCATAAGTTTTTTGATAATGACCGGAAAAACTGAAAAAGCTTTTCCGGAAAGACATGTTAGCTGATCGGAATCATGACATGTTTTTTATATCCGGGACGTGTCTGTAATTTCTGGTACCATGCTTCGACATTACTGAATTTGTTTTTACGCGGCAATTCCATAGCGTAATAATAATAGACGAATACGCCCGGAATAATATCGCCAATGCCCAGATTTTCGCCAGACAGAAAAGGCTGTTTTTTTAATTCGCCATCCATAATGGATAAGCCTTTTTCAAACTTTTCGACACTGGCGACAACTTTTTGCGCGTCACGTTTTTCAGGTGCAAGACGCACGACATTCATCAGGAGATCGACAAACGGGCTAAACAATGTAGCCATCGTCCAATCCATCCATTTTTCGGCAGCCGCGCGTTTGCCACAATCCTCGATCCACAACACGCCTTTGCCGTAGCGGGCTGCTAGGTAGCGCACGATCGTATTGGATTCCCAGAGTACCAGCTCGTCATCCTTGATTGTAGGAACAAGTCCGTTCGGGTTAAGTGCCAGAAACTCCGGTGTATCCAATCCGCCATAGGGACCACCCGCTTTGACAAATTGATAATCGAGCCCGATTTCTTCGAGCGTCCAAAGAACTTTTTTGACATTGCTGGACGTAGGGCGCCCCCAAAGTACGAGCATTCTATGCCTCTTGTTTTTGTTCGAGTTTCATATGATCGACAATAAAATCTGCAATCGCCTGTACATCATTAATGTTGAAAACAGGCAAATGCTTTTCTTCCACCGGCATATCAGACGCAATAGCGACTATATGGGGATCCGATTTATTGAGCGGCTCGCCAACTTTACCACCAGTGTGGCGAACCTCAAGTTTGTCGTGATTGTCCCGTTTATATCCTTCCACAATCACAAGATCACATGGTGATAAAAGTTCGAGAATTCGGGAAAGCGGTGTCTCTTCCTCTGTTTTGTTTTCGTGAATAAGTGCAAAGCGCCGCGAAGACACTACAGCAACTTCCTGCGCTCCCGATTTCCGATGCCGCCACGAGTCAGTGTTTTCATGGTCAATATCAAAATCATGATGAGCATGTTTGACCGTTGCAATCTTGTAACCGCGAGAGGTCAACTCTTCCACCAAGCGTACAACCATGGTTGTTTTTCCGTTGTTTTTCCAACCGGTTACGCCAAATACTTTAAGCTTTGGTTTCATCTTTTATCCCGAATTTTTCCTGTAAATATTGATAATCTTCAGGCGTGTTGACGTTGAAGAATGCACCTTCAGAATAGACATTGTCAAACCGCACTATAGACACATTATGCGCAAAAGCGAATGATCTGATACTTTTATTTCCCGCCGCCTTCAGAAATTTTAAGAGCTCGGAACAAAGCTTCGTAGACCAGAGAGCAAATGTCGGTTGAAGGCCGGATGGCGTAGAAGCAATCTTAAGAGTCGTGTTTTCATCGAGACCGGCTGTGATTTTGACAAAAAACTCCTCCGGTATAATCGGACAATCCACCGGCACTGTGAGAATGTAACCGAAGCCATTGGCGCTAGCATATTGAAGTCCTGCATATACGCCGGCAAGAGGCCCGCCATATTTTATTTCTGCAGGGTCTGGTAAAACTGCAATATGTCCAAGTTCTGCCTTGTCGAATGTATTGGAACTGACAGCTACAGGAAATTTGTGGCGTTCAAAACTTGCGATCTGGTTTTGAACGAGGCTTTTTCCGCTAAATATGAGGCCTGCTTTATCTCGCCCCATGCGCGAGGAATGTCCACCGGCCAAAATCAAACCCAGAATTTCCATCAATTCAACTCCGACATATCATCTCGACCATGCCAGATCATATCGGGCAAAACCGGAATGTGAAATTTCATCATGCAGGTATTGAATGCATCCAGCCTCAAGAAGTTGCCTCCGAATGAACCGTCACGGATTTAAACAATAATTTTAACGGATGAAACGGTCAAAGTCGATAAAAATACCATGACAGCTTGGCGAGCCGGATCAGGTTGTTTTTTGATTCTGACGAAAGAGGTGAGGGATGAATAACGATAATGACAGGAAAAAATGATGCAATCTTTTTAAAGGTTTATCTGCAAGGTTGAAGCCTTTTCAGGTATTTTAGAAATGCCTTGAGCAAGTGTTTTTGCGACATCAAACATGTTGGCGGGCATTGTTGCCGGTAAAATCAGCGGGAAGGTTGAAAGCTACGTGGAAAAACACAGTTTGCGAGAGGTGAAATTATGAAATTTTTGTGATCGTCGTTTCCCGTTTAAGAGCTTGGTTACCAAAATCCCGTAAAAGATTTTTGTAACTTTCCGGATCAGCCAGACAATGTTTCAAAAACCAATCAATCGCCTTGCATTTACCTTTCTTGCCAGTTCGGTGCTTTATGTCTCACCTTATTTCGGTGTGGAGCAAGCATCTGCTATCAATAATTTGATGGAACTGTTCAGTAAAAAAACAAAGCCGGCAACAGTGGTTGAAATGCCAACAGATTCGGGCAGTCAAACCAACAGGCAAGACAATTTTCCGGCCAAGCCGCAAAATGCGTTATCCGACAAAATACATGACAAGTCGACAAAGAGACCCGATGTCGAAAAGACGAGACAGGCCGACAGCGCAAGGCCGAAAGTTACCGATTATAAGCCGGAACGTCTAGTGCCCGTCGAATTTTCAAATGTCGACTTCATCGAAACAAATTCGGTAATGAAGTCTTTCGGTTCAGGCAGTTTGCCGCTCTCGGAGCCTTACAATGTTATTCTTGAGGGGAGTGATGAGGGTAGGAATAACCCTACAGCCCGAATGGTGAAATCGGATTTTTCCCGCATTGATGTGAAGGTGGAAAACGCGATTGCCGAATCTGTCACCAAACATTACGTGAATCATCCCGACCTTTTATGGTCGAAGAATGGCGAAATCACCGATACGACCAGAAACATTATGGCCTTTTTGTCCAATGTCGACGAAGATGGTTTGGAGCCGCAAGATTATTTTGTAAAGCTGCCGGATGAAACGCTTGATGGCGAAGAACGTAGCCTCGCATTCACCAATTTCGATGTCGCTTTGACAAGCCGGATTTTTCGTTACATTCAGGATGCGGCTAACGGCCGGATTATTGCCGACCGTCTTTCGCCTTTTC
This sequence comes from Bartonella sp. P0282, assembly GCF_048452985.1. Classification (NCBI taxonomy): domain Bacteria; kingdom Pseudomonadati; phylum Pseudomonadota; class Alphaproteobacteria; order Hyphomicrobiales; family Bartonellaceae; genus Bartonella; species Bartonella sp. P0282. Next base: position 553,793 of record NZ_WTFO01000002.1, on the reverse strand, counting down.
ATGATTTGCCACGCAACCAAATCGACTTTGAAAAGGAATTGGATAGATTTACAAAAAGCGATGATCCTGTTGCCGAGTTAAAGTCATATCTCCCACAGTCCGATTATTATAAGGCACTGAAACACGCCTTGGCAGAAATGCCAAAGAGTGACCATGGAGACAATATCAGAATATCGCTCACAACCCTCATCAAACCCGGTCAAACGAATGAAGATTTACCTCAATTTACAAATCTTCTTTTGAAACGGGCTCCATCCGGCTATCTTTCCGATCACAAAACGATATTGGAAAAGTTTCAACACGAAACCTCCTATAACGTGCAATTGGTAGAAAGCGTAAAAGACTACCAAAAATTTATTGGCAAGACGGCAGACGGTATTATCGGCCCCTCGACGATCGCATCACTGGAAAACAATACTGTCGCAGCCAAAAGACAAAAAATTATGGATTCGATGGAACGTTTACGCTGGCTGCCGCACAGTTTCGGTTCACGTTACGTTTTTATCAATCAGGCAGCTTTTAAGGGGCAATATATCGAAAATAACGTTGTTAAACTCGATATGAAAGTCGTGGTTGGTAGCCCTCAAAGACAAACCTATTTTTTCTATGACAGAATAAGACTTGTTACATTCAACCCTTCCTGGGGCGTTCCACATTCGATCGTGGTCAACGAAATGCTGCCTCGCATCATGCAGGATTCGGGGTATCTTCAACGTAACAATTACCAGCTTTATGATAGTTCCGGTCGGCCGATTTCTGCTTCGTCCGTCAATTGGCAACAAGTGGGCTCTAAGGCACGCGGAATCAGTATTCGCCAAACACCGGGCAGAAATAATGCTCTGGGTGAACTCAAGATACTTTTCCCGAACAAGCATGATATTTATCTCCATGATACGCCTAATAAAACCGCTTTTTCGCGCGATATGCGGGCACTTAGCCATGGTTGCGTGCGTCTTGAATATCCGCGTGAAATGGCAGCCGCCGTACTTGGCAAGAATGTAGACGATTTGAAGCCTTATTTTGCAAAAGGCGAGCGGAGCCTGTCACTAAGCGAGCCGGTTCCTGTCTATCTCACCTATTTTACTGCATGGCCTGATTTAAAAACCGGCAAGATCAATTTTTATGACGATATCTATGGACGCGATGAATTGATGACCAATGCTGTTGAAAAAACAGATTCAATGCGACAATCCGATATTTAGAAAATAAAGGGTTTGTGTGATTTTACGCGTTTTTTTCGCTTTTTCCGGCGCTCTAATCCGCTTGTGAAAGCCTCGTAACGCAATTGGTGACAGGTAATACCGCGTTTTTATCCGACGGGTTCCGGCGCTATTATCGTTCCAGAAATCAACCCTTTTGGCTAAAGGTGCTTTTTATCTGAAATACCGGTACTAGAAAAAATTACACATAACTGGCGGAGTGAGTTTTCGGCGCGGGAAATTCAGACCTTCTCATGTGTGGAATTTATAGGCGAATGTAAACGGAAATTTTACATGAGTCTTGTTGCTCAATGCAGAAGATACAAAATCCGGTTTGAAAAAACGGATTTCAAAAAATCCGGCAGGATAAGCGGCCGACGCCAATAAGATTTTAGCTCTCTGAAAGGGTCAAGAAAAAGGCCGTTTCCAATAACAGAAACGGCCTTTTTCTTGAAAACGAATTACTTGATTTTTGTTTCCTTGAACTCGACATGCTTTTTTGCAATCGGGTCGTATTTACGTTTTGTCATTTTCTCTGTCATTGTGCGGCTATTTTTCTTTGTAACATAGAAAAAACCGGTATCTGCAGTCGACAAAAGCTTGATTTTAATGGATGCTGCTTTAGCCATAATTAAGGATCCTGTTCCTGAACATAAATTCACCACCTTCATACCGGAAGCAGAATTCCGATAGAAGTGGATTTTGCCGCGACACTAAGGATGTTCTACAAAAAGTCAAGAGCGGATTAGCTTTAACACCACTCTAGTGACGACTAAAATGATATAAAGTCCGAAAAATGTAGCCATTGTGTCTGAAAAGCCGAAGGGCGGGAAAATATCCATGGCTTTACCGATTGCTGTTGGCCCTACCAGCATTCCGATGCCATAGCAGAAAATAAACGCCGAATTGGCGGCAGCAAGCTCGAATCCTTTGAGGCGTGATCCCAATTGTGCAAGCCCGATTGTATAAAGTCCGGCAGAGACACCGCCAAGAACAAAAAGATCAAGTGTCAACAGCCATTTGATTTGAGCGATCAACGGAATCAACAAGGTTCCCGACAAGCCGATAATTGCACAGCCTGTCAGAGGATAACGTCTGTCTGTAACGAAGTCGCTAATCATGCCGATCGGTATCAGAAGCAGTACATTTCCCAACGCTAAAACCGACATAAACTTGGCGGCTTCGCTTTCGCTATAACCCAAATTCAGACTGAATGGCGTAATGAGTGTTAAAGCACCCATCTGTATGGCACCGTAAACGAGAACAGCCATGGTAGAACTGGGGACAGCAAAGATATAATGGAAAAATGCGACATGGTCGCTGTCTTTGAATTGTGGACTTAAATTCCATGCAACAATGATCGGGAGTGCAGCAATGGCAATCAGAAAACAAGCCGTACCGAACGGTGCAAATCCCTGACTTCCGACATAAGCGAGAAGGGTGGGGCCAATGGTAAAGCCAAGACCAAGTGTAATTGCGTAAATTGCCAGAATAGTGCCACGTTTTGCGGGTGGAGCCGAGCTGTTGACCCAAAATTCGGACAGTACAAACATCACCGTGATGGCAAAGTGCAAAGTGAAGCGCAATACAAACCAGATAACAATAGAATCAAAATAATAAAATCCTAAAAAGCTTGCGCATCCGACAGCCATCATAGTCAGAATTGAACGCGCAACGCCGATTTTCTTTGCAATAGGAGCCGTAAAAACAGCCGCGATAATTGTAGCGACACCGCCAACGGTACCGCTATAGCCAATAACACTACTGGAAAAACCCCGTGCAGCCATAAGGATAGAAATAAGCTGTGTCCCCAAGCCCAAAGCAACGCCGACTGCTCCAATCGTTGCCGTAGCAGCAATAATCGCGCGCCAGGGCTTTGTATTTCTTGGGGATACACTAGGTTGCATATTAAACTAACTTGTTATCTCCTGGAAAAATTCCGGTAATAAACTTGCTTCAGGCTAAAAAACGGCTGAACGGAATTTAATATTAAATAAAGACAATAAAACCCTTGTTACTTTAATCAATTTATTATCATCGTTCTAAAGTTCAATCATTTACCTGCTCTGTTCCTGCAAGTCAAATTGCCGACTTCAATTCTGGTATCCGTTTCAACAGTCAACAAACTTGAACGTGATTCATGCGGGAAAAACGATCGTTTATGTTCCGTTCCCGATTACCAAATTTGTTTAATCGTATAGATAACAGATTAGGCAGAACCACGCCCTTTTCGAGCCGAACGATTGAAACGACGCATCCCTGTTTTGCTTTTATGATGGGAAACCGGTGAAAATGGTAGCGGTCGCGCCGGACTTAACATTTCAAAGCGCAAAGCACCTGCAATCGGCTGGGCTTCGATCAACCTCACATTGACACTGTCTCCCAATTGATAGCCTTTGTGGCTTCTTTCGCCGATCAGCGCGTGGCGTGCTTCGTCATAAATATAATAGTCTGTAGAAAGAGACGAAATAGGCGTGAAGCCGTCGGCTCCCAAACGGTCAAGCGAAATGAACAAACCGGATTTTGTGACACCGGCAACACGCCCGCTGAATTCGGCACCAATTTTATCAGCCAGAAAATGGGCGACCAGCCGGTCGATTGTTTCACGTTCTGCTGCCATTGCACGCCGCTCAGTCAGAGAAATTGCCACTGCGATTTCATCAAGATTTTTTTCTTCTTCATCCGTTAAGCCGTCATTGCCGAGCTTGAGCGATTTAATCAATGCGCGATGAACGATCAAATCTGCATAACGGCGGATAGGCGAGGTGAAATGAGCGTAGTTACGCAAATTAAGGCCAAAATGACCGATGTTTTCAGGTGCATATTCGGCTTGCGATTGCGTACGCAATATGACCTGATTAACGAGTTCCTGCTGATCTGTGTCTTTTACACGTTCAAGTATTTTGTTGAAGCGTTCGGGCGTCAGCTCCGCGCTACGGGAAAGTGACAGTCCGAGCGAGTGCAAAAATTCTCTCAATCCTTCCTGTTTTGCCAGTGAAGGTTGGTCATGAATACGATAAATAAGTGGCTGATGTTTCGATTTGAGCGTTTCGGCAGCCGATACATTTGCCAGAATCATAAATTCTTCAATGAGCTTATGGGCATCAAGTCGCGGCGGTATAATAACGTCGCGAATGCGTCCGGTTTCATCAAGAATAATTTTCCGTTCGGGTAGGTCAAGTTCGAGCGGTTGGCGTTCGTCACGGGCTTTTTTCAATAATTCATAAGCCGCCCACAATGGCCTCAATATATTTTCGAGTATCGGAGCCGTCTTTTCATCCGGCTTTCCATCAATGGCTCTTTGCGTTTGTTGATAGGAAAGTTTGGCGCTAGAGCGCATCATAATACGGTGAAAACTATGGCTTCGCTTTTTCCCCTGATTGTCAAAAATCATACGGACAGCCATGGCCGGACGATCTTCCCCTTCACGTAAAGAACAGAGATTGTTGGAGATATGTTCCGGTAACATCGGAACGACCCGGTCGGGGAAATAAACGGAATTTCCGCGTTTTAAAGCTTCTTTGTCCAATGCACTGTCAGGACGCACATAATAGCCGACATCGGCAATAGCAACAGTTACAATTGCACCGCCTTTGTTATCTTCCGAAGTGTCCATTTCAGCGCAAACAGCATCATCATGATCTTTTGCATCTTCCGGATCGATCGTAACAAAAGGAAGATCACGCCAATCTTCACGATTATCCATTGTTGCGGGTTTGGCTTCATCGGCTTCTTCGAGAACACGTTCGGGAAAAACATAGGGTATGTCATGCGATATAATCGCAATCATGGACAAAGCTTTTTCGCTTTCGACACTGCCAAGAATATTTTTGACGATACCGCGTTTCAAACCGTATTGCTTGTCGCGGCCAATCTCGACTTCTACAAGGTCACCGGCTTTCGCATCGCTATCGGGGGGTAAATCGACAGCAACTTCATGTGCTTTACGATCAATCGGTTCGAGACGCCATTTGCCGTTTCCGATAGCGCGAAGCACTCCCATGGTGGTCAGTTCCTGCCGCTCGATTCGCTTGATCGCACGGCCGGTATAAGCGGGACCTTCCGGTCTTTTGTTACGGAAAATTTTGGCGAGAATTCTGTCGCCAACACCGATTGCCGGTCCTTTTGTGTGTCGAGCCGGATGAAGAGCGACAAGCGGGGCATCTTCACCCTCCCATTCCGCGGGTTCGGCAATAAAACCGCCATCACGGTCGCGACCTTTAATGTCGAGTACGGCCACTGGCGGAAGGACGTGTTTTGGAACAATTTTCTTTCTTTGTTTTGAAACTGCGCCTTCGCTCTTGAGTTCGCGCAACAGATCTTTCAGCCAAATTCGTGCGTCACCTTTAAGGTTGAACGCTTTGGCCAATTCGCGTTTTCCCGACAAATTCGGATTTTCTTCGATAAAAGCGAGAATGTCATTCTTTGTCGGTAAATGCGAAATTTTCCTGTTATCGGGATGTTTCTTCATCATTCATTTTCCATCCCGTTTAACGGGTTAATCTGCTTTTTTGGAAGTTGTCTTTTTGGTTGCGGCTTTTTTTGTTGCCGTTTTTTTTGCAACAGTTTTTTTGGCTGTCGCGGCTTTTGTTGCGGTTTTCTTTACCGCTGCTTTGCGGCCTTTTTTGGGAGCGTCGGCTTTTTTTGAAATCAGCTCCAAAGCTTCTTCCAGCGTGACAGATGCGGGATCCTGCCCCTTTGGCAAAGTTGCGTTGATTTTGCCCCAGTTAACATAAGGCCCATAACGGCCGTCACGCACCGTAACATCGCCCCCTTCCGGATGCTGTCCAAGAGTTGCAATAGCTTTCGGTGTTGCACTGCGGCGCGAGCTGCCACGTGCCTGTTTTTCTGCAAGAACGGTTACGGCTCTGTTGATGCCGATGTCGAACACCTCTTCAGGTGTTTCGAGATTGGCATATTGACCATCGTGCGAGACATAAGGTCCATATCTACCGATGGAAGCCGTAATCGGTTTGCCGGTTTCCGGATGTAACCCGACTTCCCGCGGCAAGGCCAAAAGTGCCAGCGCCTTTTCAAGGTTCATCTCGTTAGGCGACCAACTTTTAGGAAGGCCTGCACGCTTCAGTTCTTCACCATGTTTACATTCCACATAAGGACCGAAACGCCCGATTTTAAGAACGACATCTTCACCATTTTCAGGATTTTTTCCGAGTATTGTCGGTCCATCCGCCTGCTGTGCTTCGCCATCGCCCACGTCTTCGCTTCCCAATTGTCTTGTATATTTACATTCGGGATAGTTGGAACAGCCGACGAATGCACCATAACGACCAAGTTTGAGGGATAGCCGGCCTTCATGACAAAGCGGGCAGGAACGTGGATCGCTACCGTCTTCGCGAGGTGGAAATGCAAGCGGAGCCAGCGCGTCATTCAACACATCAAGAACATTGCTCACGCGCAATTCCTTGATGTCGGCTACCGAAGCGTTGAAGGCATCCCAGAATTCCCGCAATACCTGTTTCCAGGACAGTTTTCCATCCGAAATAAGATCAAGCTTTTCTTCGAGATCGGCGGTAAAGTCGTATTCTACATAACGGTTGAAGAAATTTTCAAGAAAAGCGGTGACAATACGCCCTTTTGCCTGAGGTATGAGCTTGCGTTTTTCAATCGTCACATAATCGCGGTCGCGAAGTGTAGCGAGTGTTGATGCGTAAGTGGATGGGCGACCAATTCCGAGTTCTTCAAGCTTTTTGATGAGTGTTGCTTCCGAATAGCGGGCAGGTGGCTCGGTCGTGTGTTTGAGAGCCTCAATAGCAAGCTTTTTCAATTTCTCATCGGCTTCCATCTTTGGCAGCCTTATGGAATCTTCACTTTCCGTCGTGTCGTCATCTTTTTGATCGGAATAGGCAGCAATGAAACCGTCAAATGTGATTACCGAACCGACGGCTCTCAGATTTGCATGATCGGAACCTTTTATCGCTTCAATTTCGACAGTTGTTCGTTCAATATCAGCCGGCTTCATTTGACTGGAAATAGCCCGTTTCCAAACGAGTTCGTAAAGTTTGAACTGGTCGCTATCGAGATATTTTTTTACGTCATCGGGTTTGCGCATGAAGTCGGTGGGGCGAATAGCCTCGTGAGCTTCCTGGGCATTTTTAGCTTTTGTTGAATAGAAACGTGGTTTGTCAGGCACATAATTTGCGCCGAACATCCCGTGAATTGCTTTTCTTGCAGCTTCGATTGCTTCAGGCGCAATTTGAACGCCATCGGTACGCATATAAGTAATGAGACCGGTTGTCTCGCCTCCTATATCAATACCTTCATAGAGCTTTTGGGCAACTTGCATTGTACGCGAGGCAGAAAAACCGAGTTTGAAGGATGCTGCCTGTTGTAGCGTCGATGTGGTAAATGGCGGGACAGGATTGCGTTTTGTCGGTTTTGCTTCGACACTTATTGTTCGGAAATCGGCGCCGTCCAACATTTTACGGATGTTTTCTGCCTGTTCAAAACTTTTTATATCGAGTTTACCAAGTTTTTTCTGATTGAATGCAACGAGTTTTGCCAGAAAGCTGTCGTCAGCTTTCGTGGCAAGCTTTGCTTCTATCGACCAATAATCTTCACGTTGGAAACGTTCAATTTCCGACTCGCGGTCACAAACAAGACGCAAAGCCACCGATTGGACACGACCGGCAGAACGGGCACCGGGTAGTTTACGCCAGAGTACCGGAGAAAGAGTAAATCCTACGAGATAGTCGAGAGCCCGTCGCGCCAAATAAGCATCAACGAGCGGAATATCAATCGAACGTGGATGAGCCATTGCTTCCAGCACCGCGTGTTTGGTAATCGCATTAAAAACCACCCGTTTGACAGGTTTACCTTTTAACAGTTTTTTATGCTGCAAAACGTCAAGTACATGCCACGAGATGGCTTCACCTTCACGGTCAGGGTCGGTTGCGAGAATAAGACCGTCGGCATCCTTTAGTGCCTTGGATATTTCGGCAAGTCTTTTGGCACCGGTCGGGCTGGTATCCCATTTCATTGCAAAATCTTCGTCCGGCAATACCGATCCGTCTTTTGCAGGAAGATCGCGTACATGCCCGAATGATGCCAGAACTTTGTAATCGGGCCCTAGATATTTATTGATCGTTTTAGCTTTTGCCGGTGATTCTACGACGACAACATCCATAATAATATCCGCTTCCCTCAACCGATGATTTTTCCTGTTCCTCAATTGAACGGCTGAACACCATTGGTCAAGGCTAAATGAAAAAAAAACCTGTATGCAACTAATGATTGCACACAATAAAAATACACGTTATTATCGCTAAGCTAACTAACCATTGTTGCTAAATCCTGTTTGATCCTGAACGTTTATTGTCTACTCCATTTATATAAGAAACGGGAGGATTTATATAAGGAGGAGAGAGGGATGCCGTCAGACAGCACGAAAATTATCGGATATATTACCGATATGTCCAGACAAATGACAATAATGGCGATGAAAGCCAATTCGCCCTTTCTGGCTTATCTTCTGGAATTGGCCGCCAAAGAGGGGCAAAATATCTTGAATGATGATGTTGCTAACGAGGAAAATCGTTAAAAGCGAGAGAAACAAGTCCACCGCTATGGCGGACGAGCTTTCCGGCCAGATCCAGTTCGACGAGTATCAGATAGATTTTATCAATCGGCACACCTGAGGAATTGCTCAGAGTTTCTATGTCTATGGGGGTTGTTGAAAGTGCGTCTATTATTGCGTCGCGTTCTCTGTCATTTGCGTCAATATCGCGAGCTTCGGTGTTATCAATTTTTGTTTGATCGGTTTCCTCAATACTGTCTACGGGGGCAAAAAGCGAAGTTTGGTTTTCGTTCGACGTTGTAAGTGGCAGAAGCGTTTCGGCAATGTCTTCAGGGCGGGTAACGAGAAGTGCGCCCTCCTTGATAATATTATTGGTGCCTTGCGCTCTGGGATCAAGAGGGGAGCCGGGTATTGCAAACACGATACGCCCCATTTCCGCAGCCATGCGCGCCGTTATGAGCGAACCGGAGCGAATCGCTGCTTCACAAACCAGAACTCCCAATGATAACCCTGCAATGATTCGGTTACGGCGAGGAAAATCCTGTGCACGCGGTAGGGCGCCGATTGGCATTTCACTGATAATGGCGCCACCTTTTTCCAATATTTTTTCGTAAAGGGTGTTATTTTCAGGTGGATATATATGATCGATACCGCCGGCCATAACGGCGATTGTACCGGTTTCAAGACTTGAAATATGGGCTGCTGTATCCACTCCGCGCGCCAATCCGGAAATGATTTTAAATCCCGTTTCTCCCAATTTCTGGCAAAAGAGAGTTGTCAGCTTTTTTCCTGTCGCCGATGCATTGCGCGACCCCACTACGCCGACAGAAGGAGAAAAAAAGCAATCGCAATTTCCCTTTATCGCAACGAGTGGTGGCGGCGTTTCGGCTGCACGCAAATAAGGCGGGTAATCCGGCTCGCCCACACCAACAAAGCGTACGCCTATTTTTTCGGCTCGTTCGAGTTCCTGTTCGGCATCCTTTCTGCTTGCAATCCGGATAGGCTTGCCTTTGCCCCCCTTTATACTCAATTCAGGAAGTGCAGCGAGAGCATTTGACGCAGAACCGAAATGTTCGATCAGATTGATAAAGGTGACTGCTCCGACATTTTCACTTCGTATCAATTGCAACCAGCTAAGACGCTGGGCATCGCTCAGAGTAATCCCTTTACGTTTTTCCATTGGATTGCAAGTTCCCGCTATTTATTTTTTTGAGCCGATTTTACTTTCGTTTCCTGTCAATAAACGTCTTATATTGGCGTGATGTTTTAAAATGACAATGACACTCATGAAGGAAAGTACAATTGCAAAAAGATTTTGCGAAGGCCTGTCCATGAAAAGCCAAATGAAAATCGGCACCAGAATAACTGCAAAAAGTGCCGATAATGAAGAATAACGCGTGACGAACGCTGTCAATAGCCAGACACATATGAATACCAATGCGGCAGGCGGATAAAATCCGAGACAAACACCGAGATAGGTGGCAACGCCTTTGCCACCTTTGAATTTCAGCCAAACCGGATAGAGATGGCCGATGAATGCCGCAAATCCACCCAGAGCGACAATTACAATATTGTTATAGTCCAAAGCCGACAGCAGAAAAGCAATATAAACCGCCAATGTTCCTTTAAACATGTCGCATAGCAATGTTAACAGTGCGATCTTTTTATTGCCGGTTCGCAAAACATTTGTTGCACCGATATTACCCGATCCTATTTTGCGCACATCCCCAAGGCCGGCAAGCCGGGTAAATAATAGTCCGAAAGGTATCGAGCCGATAAGATAACAAATCAAAAGCGTCAGCCAGGAAACCATTTTCGGAGATAAAGCAATATCGGCCATAGAGTTACCCTTTTCAAGATTTGCCGTTCGACCTGTCAGTTCTGATAGTCATATACGCATTTACCGGCGACATAGGTTTTCAATACATGTCCCTGAAAACGTGCATTCTCGAAAGGCGTATTCTTGGATCGCGAATGGAGCATATCAAGGGTTAAAACCCATGGTTCATCGAGATCGACCAGAATAAAATCGGCCATTTTTCCTGACTGCAAGGTTCCCGCGTCAATTTGGAGGACTTTTGCCGGATTGGTGGAAAGGAGAGCCGCAATTTTGCCGAGAGGAAGCGATTGGTCGTGATAAAGGCGTAAGGCTGCTGCCAGCAATGTTTCCATACCGACGGCACCGGCTTCTGCATCTTCAAAAGGCAAACGTTTTGTATCCGCGCCTTGCGGATCGTGACTGGATACAATGATGTCGATTGTTCCATCGCGAATCGCTTCAATCATGGCGAGGCGATCCTCTTCCGATCTGAGCGGAGGCGAGAGCCGGAAGAACGTACGGTATTCGCCAATATCGTTTTCATTCAAAGTGAGATTATTAATTGAAACACCTGCCGTTACATTATCCAGATTTTGTTTGGCACGGCGGATAGCTTCAGCAGACATTCCGGTGGAAAGTTCGGCAGCATGATAACGGCAACCCGTCAAGGCGGCCAAACGCAAATCGCGTTCGAGAGGGATGACTTCCGCCTCTTTGGGAATACCCGCAAGGCCTAGCCAGCTTGACAGTAATCCCTCATTCATCACTCCGGCACCGGTTAGCCATTTATCCTGGGTTTCGTGGATAATCAGCGCGTCAAAGTCATGCGCATAAGTCATAGCACGCCGGAGAACCAGAGAATTTTCAACTGTTTTATGACCGTCGGTGAAAGCTATCGCGCCAGATTCTTTCAATAGACCGAATTCGGTCATTTCCTGTCCTTCAAGTTGTTTGGTAATCGCCGCTGAAGGATAAACATGAACCGATGCATTTTCACGTGCGGTCTGTTTGACAAATTCGACCAATGCGACATCATCAATAACCGGATGGGTATCCGGCATCATCACAAAAGAGGTGACACCGCCGGCAGCGGCAGAATGACTCGCCGAACGAATGGTCTCGCGGTGTTCATTGCCGGGTTCACCGACATAAACGCGCGCGTCGACAAGTCCGGGAAGAATTGCTTTTCCTTGTGCATCAAAAACCTCGGCGCCCTCCGGTGCTCCCTGATTTTGTGCATTTTCACCACATGCCTTGATGACGCCATCGACGACAATAAGCGTGCCTATTTCATCCTTGTTGCATGAAGGATCGACGATGCGGGCGTTTTTATAAACCAGAGATCTCTTCATTGGATTTCTCCTTCGCTGCGACGTGGATCCAGTAATGCTTCAATAACAGCCATTCTGACGGCAACCCCCATTTCGACCTGTGTGTGGATTACACTCTGCGGGCCATCCGCAATATCGGAAGCGATTTCGACACCACGATTGATCGGTCCGGGGTGCATAACAATGCAATCTTTATTTGCAAGTGCGAGTTTCTGTTTATCCAGTCCGAAGAAATGAAAATACTCCCTTACGGAAGGAATAAACGCGCCTGACATGCGTTCGCGTTGCAGACGGAGCATCATAATAACGTCTGCATCTTTCAAACCTTCTTGCATCGTTGTGAAAACTTCAACACTCATATTGCCAATATCAAAGGGAAGAAGTGTCGTTGGTGCGACCGCCCGTACCCGCGCGCCCAAAGCATTCAGGCTTAAAATGTTGGAACGTGCAACGCGTGAATGCAATATGTCGCCACAAATAGCAACCGTTAGACCGTCAATTCTGCCTTTCGCACGCCGGATAGTCAGTGCATCAAGAAGGGCTTGTGTAGGGTGTTCGTGTGCACCATCACCCGCATTGACGACGGCACAGCTTACTTTTTGTGCAAGAAGTGCGGCTGCACCGCCCGATTTGTGGCGAACGACCAGAATATCGGGATGCATTGCATTCAGTGTCATTGCCGTATCTATAAGAGTTTCGCCTTTTTTGACAGATGAATGGCTTACCGCCATATTCATGACATCTGCACCAAGCCGTTTTCCGGCAAGTTCAAATGATGATTGTGTGCGCGTGGAATTTTCAAAAAATAAATTTATTTGTGTTCGTCCGCGCATAGACGTTTTTTTCTTGTCAATCTGGCGCGATATTGCGACATTCGCATCTGCGCGGTCGATTAATGTTGTCAGATCATGTGCACTCAGGCCTTTAATGCCCAAGAGATGGCGGTGTGGGAAGATAGGGAAAGAAGTTGTTTGAATCATCACAGAAATTTCCTAAAGAAACTGAGTGACACTACAACAAGGGTTGCTTTTTATGCAATGTCTGTTTTAACCGCACCAATAACTTAATTTCACCGCAACAAAGAATTTTTGACGGAATCAGGAATAAATTGTGAACACTGTAGCCAATCGGAATATCATGCGAAAAAATGCTTTTTTAGATGATGCGGTTCTGTTCCGTTTTTCGTCTCTTTTGCCAACGCCTCTCCTTGCCGGTTTCGAGGAAATAGGTGCATTTGTGGCAAGCAGGGAAGCGCAGGATCTTGCAAGACTTGCCAATATTCACCGGCCAATTCTCAGACGTGAGAATGAATGGGGCGATGGTCTGCAACAATTGGAAACCCATCCTGCCTATCATGCATTGTTGCGGCGTTCCCGTCAGGCTGGTCTTTGTTCTTCATTGTGGGAAAAGGGGCCGGCCGAAAATGGCGTCCGTTATCAATCGCGCGCCATCCGGCTTTTTCTCATGTCGGGTCTTGAAACCGGTCATTTGAACGAGATTACGTCTACGAGTGCCGGCATTTCGGCTCTTATTGGCGAAGCCGATCTGTTCGGCAAATGGCAAAATGTCCTATTGTCACGCCAGCACGATTATTCTTCTCGTCCGATCTCTACAAAAAAATCGGCAAGCCTTACATTTGCCTGCGACGAGGTAAGAAATAGTTTGCAAAATGCAACGCAGGTTTCGGCAGCAACGCGCATTTCATTTGATTCCGCAAACGGAAGAGATCTCTACCGGATTGATGCCGTTAAACAGTCGGTACTCAATCCGATGGCTGACGGTTATTTTGTAACCGCCGAGGTAGGCGGGCAAAAATGTTGCTTCTTCGTTTCCCGCTTTCTCGACAATGGCGCATTGAACGGAAATATTTCGGTGGATTTTCTCGTCCATCGCGCTGGCGAATGTTCGTCAGCAGAAGGGCAGGTTTCTTTTCGCGACAGTCTCGGCTGGTTGATCGGCAAAATCGGCGAAGGCGATAAAGTCATCAGAGATGTTGAAACGATGACACGTTTTGATCAGGCGGTGATTTCTGCGGGTGTCTTGCGCGCAGCGCTTCAAACGGGTGTGAATTTCTTCAGACGCTTCAATCCGCGTCAGGTTTTGCCACCTTTGACCGAGCGTATTTTTGCTGATCTTGCACTTGATGTTGTGGCTTCCCAATGTCTCGTTATGCGGCTTGCACGTGCATTCGATAGTGCCGCATCCAATCGCGGGGAGGCGGCTTTTGCCCGTATTATGACGCCGATTATAGCAATCCATATTAACGAGCTGGTGGCTCCGGTTATCGGGGAAATTATTTCTCAAATGGGTGCTCAGGCATATATGTTCGATAGCCGCATGGGTAGAATGCTTGTCGACGCCCCGATGCGTACCATGAAGGGTAATGGCGGCAATGATATTGTCGTCGACACGATTCGTTTAGGCGAAAGGGCGCCCGGTCTTTTTCAGGGGTTACTTGACCAGATTGGTCGAGACATTGGCCCGGCCGGTCCGAAGACGGTTGAAATACTCAATGCGGCGGCAAGGGTCGCTGCTAATGACATCGGTGCCGGTCGACTTTTTATTGAACAAATGGCTTATGCGGGTGCTGCCGCAGCCCTCCAGCAAGCCGACATGCCCCATATAACTGCTGCTTATATTGAAAGCCGACTCGGCGGGCAGTGGCGTTCTTCTTACGGTATGTTGAGCGCACGTCATCATGCGGGACATATATTGGATACACTTTATCCGGCCGTTTGAGCCAGTCGATTCAGCCGGTCGAGCGCACCTTGCAGAATAAAAGCGGCCGCCGCAGAATCAATCCTGTCGGCACGTTTTGCGCGCGAGACATCCATTTCGAGAAGTCCTCGTTCTGCGGCCACTGTCGACAGCCGTTCGTCCCAGAATACAAAAGGGATTTCCGTAAAACTGTTCATATTATGGACAAAAGCACGTGTGGCCTGAACGCGCGGGCCGCTTGTGCCGTCCATATTTTTGGGCAGGCCAATAATTGCAACGCCGATATTTTCTTCTGAAAATATTTTTACGAGCTGTTCGGCATCAATAGAGAACTTTTTTCTCTTCAATACAGGGCGAGGGGTGGCAAAACGCCACCCAAGGTCGGAAATTGCAATACCTATTGTTTTTGTTCCTAAATCAAGACCAATAATATTTTTATCTGTCAAACCGAGAGCAGGAATTTCAGTAATATCTATAACCGGCATTGATAGAGGCCCTTATCGAATATCCCGTTTGACCAAGCAGGTACTTGGCATTTTTGAATTTTGCGTTCAATATAAGGTAAAACGTCGAACTTCCAATGAAAAACAAGGATAGTGGCATGAAAATAATATGGCTCGGTCATGCAGCCTTTCGCATTGAAGTCGGAAAAGCGATTATTCTGATAGATCCTTTTTTGACCGGCAATCCTGCAGCAAAAGACCTCGATATAAAAAAAGCAGTCGAAGGTGTTACACATATTGCACTTACTCATGGTCATAGCGATCACGTCGGAGATACGATTGCTATCGCGAAAGAAAAAAATGTTCCGGTGACTGCAAATGCCGATCTTGCCGCCTGGCTTCAGTCACAAGGCGTGAAAAATGTTGTCCCCGGTAATGCCGGTGGTACACAGACGCATGATGGCTATAGCATCACCTTTGTCAACGCCATCCATTCATCTGCCATGCTCACCGATAACGGCATGTCGCAATGTCTTGGCAATCCGAACGGATTGGTCTTCCATTTCAACAATGCGCCGACGCTCTATCATATGGGCGACACGGATATTTTTTCAGATATGCAGCTCATTAACGAGTTACATGAACCGGAAATCGGCATTGTACCTATTGGCGATTTTTTCACGATGGGTGGTGCAGTTGCAGCTCTCGCATGTCAGCGCTATTTCCATTTCAAAACAGTGATACCTTGTCACTGGGGTACTTTCCCTGTTCTCGACCAAACGCCGGAGCGTTTTGTAAAAGGTATGACCGGAACAAAAACGACCGTTGCATTGCCAAAAGTCGGTGAAACGCTCAATTTCTGAACGTCTTTTCTTGCTCTTGTGTGCTTCGGCCTGTATAGCTTCATCAAGGAAAATATCTTTCATACGGGATTTGTTTAATGTCTGTAGATATCAAAACGGTCAAACGTGTTGCCCGTCTTTCGCGTATTGCTGTGAAAGATGACGAGGCGGAGCGTATGGCAAACGAGCTCAACGCTATTTTAGGATTCGTCGAACAGCTCGATGAAGTCAATGTAGACAATATAGAGCCGCTCACATCTGTTATTCCGATGTCTTTGCGTACACGTGAAGATGTTGTCAATGATGGTAACAAAGCGGCCGACATTGTGGCCAACGCCCCTTTGAGTGAAGACAATTTCTTCCTCGTTCCAAAAGTGATCGAATAGCAATTTGAATATTTATTTTGAGGCATGATATGACCGATTTGACGAAGCTGACAATTGCCGAGGCTCGTGACGCGCTCAAAAAGGGTGACTTCAAGGCAACAGAACTAACTGACGCATATATTCATGCCATTGAAGCAGCCAATCCTGCTATTAACGCCTATGTTGCCGTGACGGCAGACCATGCGCGAAAAATGGCAAAAGCGTCTGATGAACGAATTTCGCAAAAAAAAGCGGGCGCACTTGAAGGTATTCCACTCGGCGTGAAAGACCTTTATGCAACTTATGACATCCACACCCAGGCGTGTTCTCATATCCTTGATAACTTCAAACCGAAATACGAGTCGACTGTAACAAGCAATCTCTGGGCTGACGGTGCAGTTATGCTCGGAAAACTGAATATGGACGAATTTGCTATGGGTTCGTCCAATGAAACATCTTACTATGGTCCCGTCATCAATCCGTGGCGTGCTGAAGGTTCGGATGAAAAATTGGTGCCCGGCGGCTCTTCGGGCGGGTCGGCTGCTGCTGTTGCTGCCCATTTGTGCGCTGGTGCAACCGCCACCGATACAGGCGGTTCAATCCGTCAACCTGCTGCATTTACCGGCACTGTCGGAATTAAGCCTACCTATGGACGTTGTTCGCGCTGGGGAATCATCGCTTTTGCCTCTTCGCTCGATCAGGCCGGTCCCATTGGCCGCGACGTACGTGATTGCGCTATTTTATTGAAATCCATGGCTTCCTTCGACGAGAAAGATTCAACTTCCGCCGACATGCCTGTTCCCGACTATGAAGCATCTATCGGCAAATCGGTTAAGGGCATGAAAATCGGTATTCCAAAGGAGTATCGTGTTGACGGTATGTCGGAAGAAATAATGGCGCTTTGGCAAAAAGGTATTGATTGGTTGAAAGAAGCTGGAGCTGAAATCGTCAATATTTCTCTCCCTCACACGAAATATGCATTGCCTGCCTATTATATTGTTGCGCCTGCCGAAGCTTCGTCGAACCTTGCACGTTATGACGGTGTGCGTTACGGCCTTAGAGTTCCAGGCAAAGACATTATCGAAATGTATGAGAATACACGTTCGGAAGGTTTCGGGCACGAAGTCAAACGGCGTATTCTCATTGGCACTTATGTGTTGTCGGCCGGTTATTACGATGCCTATTATCTTAAGGCTCAAAAGGTTCGCACACTTATCAAACAGGATTTTGACAAGTGCTTTGAAGCAGGTGTTGACGCCATTTTAACTCCGGCGACACCAACTGCCGCGTTCGGAATTGCCGACAAAAAATTGAAAAACGATCCTGTAGCCATGTATCTCAATGATATTTTCACCGTTACAGTGAATATGGCGGGTCTCCCCGGAATTTCATTACCTGCCGGTTTATCAAAGAATGGTTTACCGCTAGGCTTGCAGCTCATTGGCAAGCCATTCGGCGAGGAACAATTGTTCCAGACCGCCAATATTATCGAGCAGGCGGCAGGCAAGTTTTCTCCGCAAAAATGGTGGTAAGGGTTTAACGCCATTTTTCGGTAACGGCCAAACTCTAAAATCTATTCAACACGGCAAAATTTTTGCCGTGTTTTTTATTTAAGAAAAACGCAATAACAGAATGAAATCGTCAATTAGGCATTTGAAGTTTGAATGGTATTCGACATTGCAAATGGCGGCGGGAGGGTGTGGCGATAAAGAATTAGAAATTTATATAATATTCAATAATTACAATAAAAT
This sequence comes from Bartonella sp. P0282, assembly GCF_048452985.1. NCBI lineage: Bacteria > Pseudomonadati > Pseudomonadota > Alphaproteobacteria > Hyphomicrobiales > Bartonellaceae > Bartonella > Bartonella sp. P0282. The sequence goes on along the minus strand of NZ_WTFO01000002.1, from coordinate 535,791 downwards.
ACGATAAAAAGTTCAATTACAACATAAATGTTTTGCGCTTGCTATTATCGGGAACTGTGAACAATTTTGAGGTTATCAAGGAAGCGGGTTAAAAAGGAAGTAATGTAGACTCATCGCTTTCGTTGAACTTTGAAGTTTTCTCAATGTTTTTTAACCGCTCCAAACGTGCCGAGCTTTAAATTCAGCTATCCATACACAGTAAAAATATACGAAATTCAATATTTTTTCCCGACAGGATAATGCAAATGGGTAAGGATAAAAAGCCGATTGGAATGTCTTAGAAAACACGGAAAATTACTCCGTCTATTGAATGATTGCGAAATTCACCCGATGAATGGAAAGGTTTATTATCCGCCGAGATATGCTGCTTTGACACGTGGGTCTTTGAGCATTGTCTTGCCTTCTCCTTCGAGAATAATCTTACCGACTTCCAGAATATAGGCATAATTGGCAATTGATAACGCTGCGAACGCATTTTGTTCGATAAGCAGAACCGTTTTGCCCATTTCGTTTATTTTCCGGATAATTGAAAAGATCTCCTGAACAAGAATCGGTGCCAATCCCAGAGATGGTTCATCAAGCATAACGAGTTCTGGATTACTCATAAGCGCCCGTCCGACTGCGAGCATTTGCTGCTCGCCACCCGACATCGTGCCACCCAATTGTTTCGACCGTTCGCTAAGTCTTGGAAAAAGATCGAAAATCCATTCAATATCCCGCTTGATCCCTTCTTTATCGTTGCGAATATAAGCACCGAGTTCGAGGTTCTCCAAAACGGTCAGATGCGGCATGATACGACGCCCCTCAGGGCTTAACGCAATTCCTTTTTTCAGGATTTCTTCAGGCTGCTTTCCGAGGATATTCTCACTTTTATAAAGAATCTCGCCGGTTACCGATTTATTCAAACCCGCGATAGAGCGAACCGTACTGCTTTTTCCTGCACCATTTGCGCCGATAAGTGTAACAATCGAGCCTTCTTTGATCGACATGGACAAGCCTTGCACGGCTTTGATTGCACCATAATTGACACGAAGGTCATTAATCTCAAGAATGTTCATGAATTTCTCCGCCAAGATAGGCTTCGATGACTTTTGGATTGTTACGGATGTCTTCAGGTGTGCCGTTTGCAATCAGTGCACCATATTCCAGTACCCAGATATGGTTACATAATCCCATAACGACCCGCATATCATGTTCGATGAGCAGAATGGTCAGTCCGAATTCTTCCCGTATCCGTGAAATGAATAGGCGCAGTTCCTCACTTTCCTGAGGGTTCATGCCGGCGGCCGGTTCATCAAGAAGCAGTAATTCCGGTTCGGTTGCCAAAGCGCGGGCAATTTCAAGGCGGCGTTGAGCGCCGTAGGGGAGTGCCGTTGCCGGCTGATCTGCGAGATCTGCAAGGTGCACACGATCCAGAAGTTCAAGAGCTTGTTCACGAATTTTCTTTTCTTCCCTTACCGCTGAGGGGATGAAAAGGGCACTCGCAAACCACGGACTTTTTTGACGCACATGTGCGCCAACCATGACATTTTGTAAAACGCTCAATCCTGTAAACAAGCGAATGTTTTGAAAGGTACGGGCGATGTGGCGTTTGCAAACAATATTGGGGTGTAGACCCGATACTTTTTTGCCGTCAAAAGATATTGTACCGCTTGTCGGGGTATAAAATCCGGAAATCATGTTGAAAACAGTTGTTTTACCGGCACCGTTGGGACCAATGAGACCGGCGATTGTGCCCCGTTCAATAGCGATATTGATGTCATTGACAGCAGTCAATCCGCCAAAGCGCATTGTGACATGGTCGAGTTTCAATATTGTGTCGCTCATGACCGGTCTCCGCTCTTGGCTTCAGAACCTTTCTTGAAAAAATGGTAAATACCGTTCCAGGAAAATTCACGTGTTCCAAGCAAACCGCTTCTCCAAAACAGGATTATGCCCATCAGCAATATCGAAAAAATAACCATTCTCAGTCCCGGAATTCCGGGAATATGAATGAAACCGAAATCGATTGGCTGCTCGACGATACGTAACCATTCCAACATGACAGTGATGATAACACTACCAATAATGCTTCCGGTAATCGAACCAAGACCACCGGCAACGACAATCATCAAAATATTGAACGTCAAAAGGAAGTTGAACATTTTGGGATCGATTGTCGAAATGAGTGCTGCCGTCAGTGCGCCGCCGACACCGGCAAAAAAAGCGCCGATTGTGAATGACAATGTACGGTAGAAAAAGGTGTTGACGCCCATAGTTTTAGCTGCAATCTCGTCATCGCGAATGGCGCAAAGTGCATTTCCGGTATTGCTTTTTAGAAGCAGCACAATAAAGACGACAGTAAAGGCAAGCCAACCATAGTTCCACCACAAATTGGCATATTGCGGTATTCCTTTAATGCCGAGCGAACCATTTGTAATAGGTGTGGCATTGGTAATGACGACGCGTATAATTTCGGCAAATCCAAGCGTTGCAATGCCGAGATAATCTCCGCCAAGCCGCAAAACAGGAAGCGCAATGACAAGGCCTAGGAGTGCCGCGCAAATACCCCCCAAAACAACCGCAAAGAAAAATGGAACCTGCAAATGTTGCAAGGGTTCAAACATCGGCTGTAAAATCCACATCATCTGCTTTTGTTCGGGTGAAAGCAGTAATATGGCGCAAACATAGGCTCCTATGGCCATGAAACCGGCATGGCCCAAAGAAAACATTCCAGTAAAGCCATAAATAAGATTGAGCGATACCGCCAGAATGGCATTGATTGCGATAAGATTTAGAATGCGCACAGTATAAGCATCAAAGTGGTTCTGGGCATAAAACAGAAACGCTACGAGGCATAGAATAGAAATCAGGGATAGAATGATTTGCGAGGATTTCGACATCAGATTTTTTCCTCACTTTTCTTGCCCATGAGTCCTGTTGGCATAACAAGCAGAATCATGATGAGCATGATAAAAGCAAATGCATCACGATACCCTGACAGCGACGGGAAAAATGCAATAATCATGATTTCTATGAAGCCCAGAAGTAGGCCGCCAAGCATTGCCCCTTCAACCGAACCGATACCTCCGATAACGGCTGCAATAAACGCCTTAAGTCCCGGTATTACTCCCATATAAGGATTAATTTGCGGGTAACGTAACGCCCACATAATACCGGCGATTGCAGCCAGAGCCGATCCTAAACCGAATGTGAAAGCAATGATCTTGTCCACAGAAACGCCCATTAAACGCGTGGTTTCGATGTCGCGTGAAATTGCGCGCATGGCCAGACCGGGTTTTGTTTTGTTGATAATCCATAACAGAAGAACAACGAGCAATAGTGAAACAATGGGCACGATGAGCGCCATTGGCACAATACGAATAATCCCTTGAGCACCTTCACCAAAATGCCATTGAATAGGCGTGACAAGCAATTCGGGCTGTTTGACGCTTTTTGGCACGCCTGTGAACAATACAGTTGCGAGATTTTCTATAAGAAATGACATACCGATTGCACTTATAAGCGCGGAAATACGTGGTGCATCCCGCAACGGCCGATAGGCTATACGGTCAACTGCAATGCCGCCGGCACTGGTAACGAATACCGCAAAACAAACGGCAAGTAACCAGACCGGCGTAAAATCGCGCGGACTTACAAAAGCATAATAGGCAAGAGCCAGAACAAGAATAATAAAGAGCGCTGCCCAATAGGGCTTTATGCGTGTTTTAAAGCCGATGAAGACCGAATAATAAACCAGAATTGCCAGAATAACGAGCAACACAGCTGCCCATGCGGGCATGAAACTGATTGTCGAGAAAAAAACAAAATACGCACCCAACATAAAAATATCGCCATGGGCGAAATTGATAAGCCGCAAGATGCCGTAAACCATTGTGTACCCAATGGCTATCAATCCATAAAGTGCCCCTAGCGCCAAAGCATTAAAGAAATGTTGAATGAACATTTCTGTAGTCATGTTTTAGCCTTCCTGATATTGCAACCGGTTTCGTCGAGAAGCACATATACAACGTAAATTCATCCGGTCGAGTTTTATTCGACCGGATCAATCATTTAATTGTGTTTATCCCCTTATAAAGCGGGTTTAACTTCACCGAGATATTCACGCTTTCCATTCTTGATCTCGATAACACCGATCGGAATTTCAGGATTATGATTATTGTCCATAGTCATCGCACCGAATGGCGTCTCGAAATCTTTCAGTTTTGCAAGTTCTGCTGTGATCGCCTCACGGTCACCGCTTCCGGCTTTTTCAATCGCTTGCATAAACATCATATAGGCAGTGTAGCCAAGAACCGCATTCACGTTCGGTTCTTTGTTAGGATAAGTTGCTTTCCATTCTTGGGTAAATTGGGCCGCAGCTTTCGGCATATTCGGCATACTTGCGTCATAGGGAAAAGTGGTATGCAGAAAACCTTCGGAAGCACTTCCACCGATTGTAACGGTTTCCGGATTATCCATTGCGTCGCCGCCCATAATGCGGAATGTTGCACCAAGTTCACGTGCCTGCTTCAGAATGATGGCACCTTCTGCAAAATAGGCAGGAATAAAAAGAACGTCCGGTTGTTCAGCGATAATCTGGGTGAGTGCGGCGGAAAAATCCTGATCTCCCGAATTATAATTGAGGTTTGCTACGACTTCACCACCAAGTTTTTTGAACGAGCTATCGAAAAAATTGGCAAGGCCGATTGCATAGTCGTTTGAAACATCTTTCAAAATCGCTGCTTTTTTTGCGTGAAGCGTGTTGAATGCATATGTTGCAGCTCCGGCTCCCTGATAGGGATCGATAAAACATGCGCGAAAATAGTATTTTTTGCCTTGGGTCACCAAAGGATTGGTTGCCGAAGTTGCGATTGCAGGTGTTTTTGCCGGTTCCGAAACTTCGCCGCCGGCGAGCGCCAACGATGAACCGTAAGTACCGATAATCCCGTTGACTTTGTCGGAAGCAGTGAGTCGCATGACAGCATTTGCAGCTTCGACTTTATCCGATTTGTTATCGACGACGACCAGCTCGACCTTGTGTCCCAGAACTTCGGGTTTGATTTTGTTGGCAAGTTGAACGCCTTCAAGCTCCAATTGCCCACCGAAAGCGTTTTGCCCTGTTAGCGGAAGGAATACCCCGATTTTAATGGGGTCTTCGGCGAATGCACTGAAATTCAGTGCTGTGGCAGCAATTGCTGCTGCAATCAATTGCTTGAAAGCCATGGTAATCGATCCCTCTTTTTTGTTTTAATAAAATATTGTAATAAAACTTCATAATATGAACCGGCTGACAGCACAAGTTCCATACCCGAAATTAGATTTATTGTTCATGGTTCAAAGTCATTTGTCACCATGTTCCAGTATTTTCCATTGAAACCCAAGGCTCTTCAGGACTTAGTTTTTCACCCTTTTGCAAGAGTTCGATAGAAATACCGTCAGGCGACTTTATAAAGGCCATATGCCCGTCACGTGGTGGACGATTGATAACGATGCCTTTTGCGGCCAAATTTTTGCAAGTTTCATAAATATTATCAACCTCATAGGCCAAGTGACCGAAATTGCGTCCGCCGGTATAGTCTTCTTTGTCCCAATTATATGTCAATTCAAGTTCCGGCGAATGGACGGATTGTGCGGCTTTGACATCGTCGGGAGCTGCGAGATAAATGAGGGTAAAACGGCCTTTTTCATTCTCTATGCGGCGGGTTTCCTTGAGGCCGAATACGCTACAATAGAAGTTGAGTGACTGTTCAAGGTCTTTAACACGAACCATAGTGTGCAAATATCGCATTTTTTCTCGCTTTCTTGTTTTGTCAGGTTTTTAAAAATCTAACGTCTTTTGTACGGGATGTGAATATGACGATCGGCTTTAAAATTGTCGGTGAAAAAACAAAAAAATGATTTATCGTCGTTGAACGTCCACAATTTGGGGAAATCTTGTTGTCGGGGCTTGCGTCACAATGAGTGAGCAATATTTACTGGGGTTCAAGAGAATCATTCGTGATTAATTGGTATTGACAGGACTGTAGGAATTATGGCGAGCGATGAAATGTTGGAAGGATTCCTTCCGTCTCAAGATAGTTCTGAAACAGCAGCAACAGATGTTGTCGAGATTAGCGGCACCATCAAATGGTTCGATGTAAGCAAGGGATATGGTTTCATCGTGCCGGATATTGCCGGTGTTCCGGATATCCTTCTCCATGTGACAGTTATGAGGCGCGACGGCTTTCATACCGCACTCGAAGGAGCGCGGATTGTTTGCATGGTCAAAAAAGGTGAACGTGGATTACAATGCATTCAAGTGAAGTCGATCGACCTTTCGACCGCCGTCCATCCTTCGGAACTGCCGGCTCGTACACATGTTGTTGTGACACCGGAAAGCGGCTTGGAACGGGCAATTGTCAAATGGTTCAACCGTGAAAAAGGGTTCGGCTTCCTCACCCGCGGTGAAGGAACAGAAGACATTTTTATTCATATGGAAACTCTGCGTCGTTTCGGTCTGGCAGAATTGCGTCCGGGGCAGGTTGTGCTTGTTCGCTACGGGCGGGGTGAAAAGGGCTTGATGGCAGCGGAAATCCACCCTGATATTGCAGTACCTTTTCCCACCCATTAAAATCTTTGTTTCCGATATTGATGAATAATTGATGAATAATTGCCGGAGACGTCCGGTTTTTATCGGCTCCGGCTTCATTAGGGAAATTACTGGCTTTGTTAAGGAAATTCCGGCTTTTGTTAAGGAAAACTTTGTCATGAAAGCTTTGTTTGCCGGACTGTTATTTCTGATGTCGGCCATGGTGGGCCGTGCTTATTGTGAAGAACCGATGCGACTACCGGTCGATGCTACGCAATTGGTTATCATCACAGCAACCGGAAAAGTATCTTATGATGTCGAGGTTGCCAAAACGCCCGAACAAAATGAAGCAGGCTTGATGTACAGAACGGATTTACCGTCCGATCGCGCCATGTTGTTTGTTTTTCCGGAGAAACAAATTGTAACAATGTGGATGGCAAACACGCCTTTGCCACTCGACATGATATTTCTTGACGATAGAGGTGTGATCGTATCCATTACCGAAAATACGATACCTTACTCAACAAAAATTGTGTCGTCACATGTGTTTGCCAAGTTTACAATCGAAGTGAATGCAGGTGAAGTTCAAAAAAACAGGATCAAAATTGGCGATAGGGTATTTCATCCTGCAATATGCGGTGCATGTAAAGTAGATTAACGTGGTGGATGCAAAGTGAATTAGAAATGAGTGCAGAGGACGTTCAATATTTCAATCATGACGGGTTCAAACTCGCCTATCGGGAAGAAGGTACGGGTGACCCGATCTTGCTGATCCACGGTTTTGCATCTTCTTCCTATGTGAATTGGTATGCACCAGGCTGGTTTCGTGTCTTGAATGATGCCGGTTACCGGGTGATTGCCATTGATAATCGCGGCCATGGTTTTTCGGATAAAAGTCATGATCCGGCAGTCTATACGCCTCAGGCAATGGCTGGCGATGCGGCTGCACTTCTCGACCATCTGGGGATTAAAAAAGCGCAGGTGATGGGCTATTCCATGGGGGCGAGAATCACAGCCTACATGGCAATGCTCTATCCGGATTATGTTAATAGTGGCATATTTGGCGGGCTTGGTATCGGTATGGTAACGGGCGCCGGAAACTGGGAGCCTGTCGCTGAAGCACTGCTTGCAGAAGATGTCGCAAAAATTACCAATAAGCGCGGTTTGATGTTCCGGACATTTGCCGACCGAACAAAAAGCGACCGCAAGGCACTTGCAGCATGTGTTATTACGTCAAAACAGGAATTGACAGCAGCCGAAGTCCATTCGATAAAACAACCGGTTTTGGTAGCAGTGGGTACGCTTGACGAAATATCCGGTGAAGCCGAGCCGCTCGTTGCACTATTGCCGCACGGAGAGGCACTCAATATCCCCAATCGCGATCATATGTTGGCGGTTGGTGATCCGGTGTATAAAAAAGGTGTTATCAACTTTCTGGCAAAACATCCGATTGCCTGATGAAGAAAGACAGGAAGGCAAACAGCATTGCCTGAAATAGAAAAGAGGGACTATATTGCCTTGTTGTAAGCAAAAGGGCGAAGCTATCGACCCGCTCGTGCTATTCGAGACCATCAAACAGGAAGCAAGAGCTGCTATCGAGCAGGATCCGGCTCTTGTGCAGTTGTTTCAAAGCGCAATTCTAAACCATAAAAACCTGTCGGAAATGATAGCAGGGCGCATTGCCGCACGGCTATGGACACGCGAGTTGAATGAAGAAAATCTTTACGAGATATTTGTCGAACAGACCGACAAAATAGATCATCTGGAAGAGATTGTTTCATCCGATATTTCAGCGGTATTCCACCGCGATCCGGCGTGTAACCGGTTTATGGAACCGGTACTTTATCTCAAAGGTTTTCTGTCAATCGAAGCACACCGTTTTGCCCATACTTTATGGGAAACAGGCAGAAAAGACCTCGCATTATTCCTGCAGGGGCGCTCATCATGCGTATTCCAGACAGATATTCACCCCGCAGCACGTATCGGGCGCGGTATCTTTCTTGACCACGCGACGGGTCTCGTCGTTGGAGAAACAGCAGTGGTCGGCGATAATGTTTCGATATTACAGGATGTTACCTTGGGTGGAACCGGTAAAGAATCGGGTGATCGCCATCCGAAAGTCGGTCACGGCGTACTGATCGGGGCGGGTGCGAAAGTGCTTGGCAATATCACAATAGGGGATTGTGCAAAGATCGCGTCATGTTCTGTTGTTCTTAAGCCGGTCGAGGCCTATAGTACTGTTGCCGGTGTCCCTGCAAAAGTTGTTGGAAAGATAGAGGATCGTGAGCCGGCGTTAAGCATGGATCAATTGATTAACGATTAAACATGGATCAATTGATTAACGATTAAAATTGAAAGCAATTAATGAATAAAATTGAAGGCCAATATCTTTACGGACGTTTGGCTGTGCCTTATCTGGCATTTTTGTTTAACCGGAGCAATTTTAGGAGAACGCTGTGAAGCCTGACGAAATCAAGAAACTTGATGGCTACTTTAAGCGCAAATTTCAAAATCCATCACTGCAAGTGAAGCCGAGACCGCGCAAGGATGATTCATGCGAAGTTTATCTTGATGATGAATTTCTCGGTGTCATTTATCGCGATGAAGACGAAGGGGAATTGTCGTATAATTTCTCGATGGCTATTCTTGATATTGACCTCGACGAATAGTCGCAACCATTGAAATCGGAACTTTGTTTTTGAGTTTGAAAGGCCGCCGATGATTGCGGCTTTTTCCGTTTTATCGGAGTTCTTGTTTTTCTGATTTTTCAGAGCAATTTTTGTGCCCGAAAGCTCGTATAACCATTGCGGGCGATAATAATATGATCGTGGACGGTTATGCCCAACGCATTCGCCACATCCTTAACCATATGCGTCATTGAAATATCCTCGCGTGAAGGGGAAGGATCACCAGAGGGATGGTTGTGAACAAGAATAAGCGCAGACGCTGATAGTTGCAAAGCCCGCTTGACAACCTCGCGCGGATAAACAGGCGTATGATCGACCGTACCTATCTGCTGGATTTCATCAGCTATCAATCCATTTTTCTTATCGAGGAATAGAACCCTGAACTGTTCGCGTGTCTCATGTGCCAAAGCTGCCTTGCAATAAGCAAGCACTTTGTCCCAGGACGAAAATATATCGCGTTTTCTCAATTCCGCGCGGTTTACCCGCTCACTTATGCCTGAAAGAATCTTGAGATCACGCGCAACAGCCCGACCACATCCGGGAACTTCTTGCAGAAGATTGATGTCGGCACCGAGTACATCGGCAAGACTGCCAAAACGGTTAAGCAAGGCCTTTGCCAAGGGCTTTGTATCAGCCCTCGGAATTGACCGGAACAATAATAATTCAAGATATTCGTAATCGGGAAATCCCACGCCGTTTGTTTCAAAATAACGTTCCCGAAGTCTTTCCCGATGGCCTTTATTTTCGTTATTGGCGGTTTCTTTTGGCGATTTTTCTTTGTCTGGCGTAACTCCTGATAGCAACATATCTATCATGTTTTCGGCAAATATATTTTTGTCGGGAGTTTTAGCCATAACAGGAACACCGGTTTATGCCTTGGTTACGGGTACGTAAAATGTATTATTCCGCGAAAGAGTAAAAATTTCGCAACCATCTTTTGTAACGGCCATTGTGTGTTCGTATTGAGCTGATAGAGACCGGTCACGTGTCACAGCAGTCCAACCGTCATTGAGGATTTTCACACCCGATTTTCCCAAGTTTATCATCGGTTCGATTGTGAACATCATTCCTTCACGTAGTTCCGGTCCTTCACCGGGATTTCCGTAGTGAAGAATATTCGGCGCGTCATGAAATATAAGCCCTACACCATGACCGCAAAAATCGCGGACAACAGAACAACGTTCGGATTCAGCATAGCGTTGGATGGCAGCGCCAATATCACCAACCGTTGCTCCGGGTTTAACCGCAGCAATACCACGCATGAGTGATTCGTGTGTAACCTCAAGCAAGCGTTCGGATGCTCTTTTCAATGCCCCGACAGGATACATCCGGCTGGTGTCGCCGTGCCAACCGTCTTTGATAAATGTAACATCGACATTGACAATATCACCTTCATGAAGCTGTTTATTGTCCGGAATACCATGGCAAACGACATGATTGATCGACGTGCAGCAGGATTTGCTGTAGCCGCGATAGTTCAAGTCTGCCGGTAATGCGTCGCGGTCGGCACCGAAGGCAAAAACAAAATCGTCAATTTCCTGAGTCGTTATGCCAGGCTTGATTATATCGACGAGTGCATCAAGACATTCGGCAGCAATACGACCGATTTTGCGCATTCCGACAAAAGCTTCTTCATCATAAATGCGAATTTGTCCGGTATATTTTATAGGTGAATTTTTGTAATTGACGTAACTAACCATTTGCCTAACTATTTCTATCTTTTTATATTGGCCGCACTTCAAGCAACTTGAAGTGCCAAGTGCATCCTGAACGATGTCTGCGTGTTCAACTCCATCTTTCGCATGTAACGGAAACAACCATTCCGGTTCCCGCACAAGATGAAAGCAACTCATGATCTTAACACTGAATCGTAATAAGCATAGCTGTTGATTGCAGCGATTGCACGTTATTTATCGGAAGGAATTGTGCCCTTTTGTACAGATAACGCGTTTTTGACCTGAACAGTCGGCATTTTTCCGTTGAAAGGTCACAACGAAACGCGCAGTGAAATCACGCGCTATAGCTTGGGTAAAAAATAGAATTTGATAAAAATATTTTTGAAAATTTATCCATGGAAATAAACAAGGAAGGCAGCATCATCAATGTCTAGTAGCAAAATGGAATGTGGGTGACTGAATTTTTGTAATAATATTTCTGGTTATGTTTCTGGACGTGTAACACATTACCCATAAATAAATTGGTAAATGTTGCTATAAACATAATATAACGTTTTATTACGAATAAGTTTTTCTATGAAAACAGGTTTCATGTTCAATAAAAATTGGCTAAACAGTTAAAATAGTATTTAATGTTCATGACATAAAAAGTTTTTATACTGAAGATATTGACACTGTGCAGTTCAAGGCAGTGGATAAAATCGAAACAGCGGAAAATGTAATTTGGAAGTAAAGAAAAGAGTTAAAGTGCTGCCAGAACATCACTAATTGTCATATTTGCACAAAAAACCATGACCGTCGTTATGATTGCCATTGCCATAAGAGTAAGCGTGGTTTTGAACTCTATATTCATTTGGTAAACCCCTCTGCAACAGATATTACGCAATCTATATCAATGGCAAAGATGACCGCATTTAGGCATGAAAAAGGCATTTTATGGTTCTTTTCAAGATTACAGTTAATGATTGGTTGAGGTTCCTTGAAAGCTGCATTAAAAGGCATCAAAACCGAAGAAGTGAATGAAATGGCCGGAACTGATAGAAAAAGAGAAAATATGACGGGGGGACCCGTTATTGTGTTGGTTGAACCACAATTGCCTGAAAACATCGGTATGGTGGCGCGTGCAATGGCAAATTTCGGTCTTTCCGAATTGCGGCTCGTTCATCCGCGTGAAGAATTTCCGAACGATAAAGCCATAGCAACTGCAAGTAAGGCCGATCACATAATTAACGGAGCGCTTGTCTTTGATACTTTGCGGGAAGCGATTTCGGATATAAATTATGTGTTTGCGACCACTGCCCGTGAACGGGGCGGCTTCAAACCGGTAAAAAGTGCGGTTGAAGCAGCAAATGTTTTGAGGATGAAAGAAACAGCGGGTGAACGGACAGCCATACTTTTCGGTCGCGAAAGATGGGGTTTGAATAATGAGGAAATCAGTTTGTCTGACGAAATTGTGACATTCCCTGTCAATCCGGCATTTGCCTCTCTTAATATCGCACAGGCTGTTTTGTTGATGTCTTACGAATGGATGAAATCGGGTCTGGAAAAACAAACCGATACTGCTTTTCGTAATGAGGAAATGGAGCCGGCACATAAGGCGACTCTTTATGGGTTGTTCGACCAGTTGGAAGAAGCTTTGGATATTCGCGGGTATTTCCGTCCTAAGGAACGGAAGGAAATCATGGTAGAAAATTTACGGTCTGTTCTGACACGGGCAGCTTTCAGCGAACCGGAAATTCGCCTGTTGCGTGGCGTTGTGGCATCTCTCGACCATTTTTCGCCCAAATTGCCACGTGGGGCAGGTGCACCGGATCATCGCAAACGTTCAAAGGACAATAGTAATCAAAATGAGTGAACGGCCTATACTGTTTTTTGACAGTGGTATCGGCGGGCTTACCGTATTACGCGAAACACGTATTTTTATTCCCGATCGCAAATTCATTTATATCGCGGATGATGCGGCATTTCCCTATGGTGGCTGGGAAGAAAACGCACTGAAATCGCATATTATCGAACTCTTTCAAAAGCTGCTGAATGCCTACAATCCGGTTCTTTGTATTGTCGCGTGCAATACAGCTTCGACATTGGTGTTGAAAGATTTGCGCCGCGCTCATCCAAATGTTCCTTTTATCGGCACAGTGCCGGCAATTAAACCGGCGGCGGAGCAGACACGTTCGGGTCTGATTTCGGTTTTGGCAACGCCTGGAACAGTCAAACGCGCTTATACACATGAGCTTGTTTCATCTTTTGCGTCAAAATGTCATGTCAGACTGGTAGGGAGTGCGAAACTTGCAGGTTTTGCAGAGGATTACCTTAGAAGAAAACCGGTTGATCGTGCTTCTTTAAAAGCCGAGATAGCCCCCTGTTTTGTAGAAAAAGACGGACATCATACAGATATTGTTGTGCTCGCCTGTACGCACTATCCCTTCCTCGTCAATTTGTTCCGGAAAACCGCCGCATGGCCGGTCGACTGGATTGATCCGGCAGAAGCAGTAGCCAAGCGTGCTTTATCTTTGCTACCGAACGCCGAAGAAGTCCAGCCACTCACCGAACATCTGGATCTTGCCCATTTTACTTCCGGCAGAACCGATTACGCGACAAACAGATTGCTTCATGGCTTCGGTTTGCGTTTGACGCCGTTAAATATGTAAATAAAATTCAAGCTCTAAAGCAGATTGAAAAGAAGCGTCATAGAGGAAAAACGGTTATGATTTATCTGTTAGGTCGTTTTCCCGTCCGATTTTTATATGAATCCGGTGAAGCACTGTGATGGTGGCTTGGCAATGCCTTTTTTCCACCTTCATGTCGTTCCTAATTTATAAACATGCTATGATGGTTATAAAACCTGAATGAGAACGCATTCCGTCAAGGCAAAAGGTGCTTCAATTGAAGTCACCAGAACAGTGCGTGCGTGAAGCGTTTCGGCATGTTTTGAAAATCTTGAAGAGACAGGCTTTCCTTGACGCGAAAAAGAACGTGTTCACTTGACTCCTGCGGTCAATTTCACTAAAGAACCACACAAGTTTTTTCAGTAATGAAAAAGCGATCACTGACGTGTCCCGTGGACATTTGCGCAAAGCGTGCGCGATCTGTCCTGTCAGTCCATAAATTTTATGGGCAGAGGAGGGCGCGTTTCCCTGAGGCAATTTTATTGCCTTGTTATCCAGTTTTAAGGAAATGCGATGAGCAAGCGCGAAACTACGAAATATAAAATCGACCGCCGTATGGGCGAAAACATTTGGGGCCGCCCGAAATCACCCGTCAACCGTCGTGAATACGGTCCTGGACAGCATGGTCAACGCCGCAAAGGCAAACTTTCGGATTTTGGTACCCAATTGCGCGCCAAACAGAAACTTAAAGGTTTCTATGGCGATATTTCGGAAAAACAATTCCACCGTATTTATGAAGAAGCCGGCCGTCGTCGTGGTGATACCGGCGAAAATCTGATCGGTCTTCTCGAATCACGTCTTGACGCTATTGTTTATCGCGCAAAATTCGTTCCTACGATTTTTGCAGCACGTCAATTCATCAACCATGGTCATGTGAATGTGAATGGTCGTCGTACAAACATTCAATCCTACCGTTGCAAACCCGGTGATGTGATTGAAGTTCGCGAAAAGTCGAAGCAATTGGCACTTGTTCTTGAAGCAACCCAGTTGCCGGAGCGTGATGTTCCCGATTATATCGAAGCAGATCACACCAAGATGAAGGCAACTTACACACGTATTCCGGCCTTTGCCGACGTTCCTTATGCTGTTCAGATGGAACCGAATCTGGTTGTCGAATTTTATTCACGTTAATCGTGAGATTATTTATTCTGTTCAAGCAGGGAGCCTTCTGGCTCCCTGTTTTCGTTTTAAGGCATATTGTTGAAGGAAGGTGAAATGATCGGGCAGACTGATATTGATGAAGCGGCTGATGGTTGCCATCCCTTATTTCGCGATGCGCCTTCGACAGTGGAATTCAATAAATTGAGAAAACGTCTATTACGCCATATGCGTCAAGCATTGGACGATTTTTCAATGGTTAAACCGGGGCAAAAATGGCTTGTAGCCTTGTCGGGTGGTAAGGATTCCTATGGTTTGCTTGCTCTTCTTCTGGATTTGAAGTGGCGTGGTTTATTGCCGGTGGATCTTTTGGCGTGCAATCTCGATCAGGGTCAGCCCGGATTTCCGAAGAATATTTTGCCGGATTTTCTGAAACATTATGAAATTCCTTTCCGGATTGAATATCAGGACACTTATTCGATCGTTACGGAAAAACTCGATAATACGCAAACCTATTGCTCTCTCTGTTCCAGATTGCGGCGGGGTAATCTCTACCGGATCGCACGGGAAGAGGGGTGTTCGGCTCTCGTCCTTGGACATCATCGTGACGATGTATTGGAAACATTTTTCATGAATTTTTTCCATGGCGGGCGTTTGGCTGCCATGCCGGGCAAGCTTGTTAATGACGAGGGCGATATGTTGGTTTTGCGGCCACTTGTCTATGCAGCAGAAGAAGATCTTGCCAAATTCGCTGAAGCTATGAAGTTTCCGATTATTCCGTGTAACCTGTGTGGCAGTCAGGACGGCCTCCAGCGGAATGCAATGAAAAATATGCTGAATGACATCGAGAAAAAAATGCCGGGTCGTAAAGATACGATGATACGTGCGTTGACCAATGTACGTCCAAGCCATTTGTTGGATAACAAGCTTTTCGATTTTGGTTCGATTTGAACAAAATTCATTGAAGCATAAGACAATTTCATTGAACTTTATTGAACCCGCCGAAGATCGATAGGTTGACTCGGTGTCGTCCGGTGCGTGAAAATCTTTTAAGCCCGCTTGAACTATAAGCTTTGTCGCGCTTGCGGTCATAGATTGTGCCTGATGTCGGAAATCGCGTTCAATCCATCAATATCACGCGTTTCAACCCAAGAATATGCGGGGTTAGTCTTTTTCCGTGTTTATAACGCTCACATGGGAAGCATGAGTGTGTCTCGAAAACAGCTTTCCCTTTTCCGCAATGAGAATGAGCATAATCGCTCCGCATGAAAGCACAAAATATCCTCCTGCAACCGGCACGGTTGTTCCGTTGAATCTTTGTGCAATGATAAAGCCCAGTCCGGCGCCGATGATCGTCTGTAAAAAACCGAACACCGAAGAAGCAGTTCCGGCTACTTTACCGAGCGGCTCCATAGCAAGCGAATTGAAATTCGCACCAAGCCCGCCGAAAGAAAACATAATAATAATGAGCAACAGCATGAAATAAATGAACGGTGTCGAGCCGCCGGAATAAACCGAACCGATAAACCACACAAAAGACGTTACGCAGAACATGAGCAACAGAGTATGCGAAATTTTGCGCATTCCGAACCGTCCCACGAATAACGAGTTCAAAAATGACGATAGTGCCTGAAATGCTGCGACAAGTGCAAACGCAGCCGGAAACCAGACGCCTAAATGATATATGCCGTCATAAATCTGCTGCGACGTATTGAGTGTGCAGAAAAGGCCACCGAGAACCAGCGAAAACGCCAATGTGTAGCAGAGCGATATACGGTTGGACAAGACCATCCAAAGGCTTTGCCCGACAGAGGAGAAAGTCAAAGGCCGCTGTTCAAATAGTGTTTCGGGTAAACGGAAATAGACCCACAGAACGATAGCCAATCCGGCGATTGCCATAAATAGAAAGATGAATTGCCAATGGCCAAGAACCATAATGGCTTGCCCAACGGCAGGAGCCAAAACCGGCACAACCATGAACACCATCATCACAATTGACATGACTTCGGCCATTTGACGCCCGCCATAAACATCGCGCACGATTGAAACTGTCAGGACACGCGTCGCAGCCGCACCAATTCCTTGAATGGCACGCAAAATCAATAGCCACGCGAAACTTGGAGCAAAAGCACATGCCGCAGATGAAAGCGAATAAAATATCAATCCGGCCATGATAGGCTTGCGGCGGCCAAAATGGTCACTGATTGGACCGAACACCAATTGTGATAATCCGAAGCCGACTAGATATGAAAAGATAATATAATGTTGGTCATTTTGACCCGACATACGAAGACTATGGGACATATCGCTCATGGCGGGCAACATGATGTCAATGGCGATTGCATTCGTTGCCATGAGTGTCGCAATCATGACAATGAATTCTTTATAGCCAAGGCTGGCTTTTATTGCATCTATGTGCTGTTGTTCGCTCGACTGGTGTGACATAAGTTCCCCATAACAAAAGTGCCGATCATAAGACCGGCACAATGATAAAAATGCAATAGTCCAAATGTGATTTCATGCAGTTTTAACAGCAATGCCTTTCTCTTCAAGCAAATTTTGCAATTCACCATTCTGGAACATCTCGCGGACAATGTCGCAACCACCGACAAATTCACCCTTGACATAAAGTTGCGGTATAGTCGGCCAATTGGAATATTCTTTAATTGCCTGACGCAATTCGTCCGATGTCAGAACGTTGACTCCCTTATAATCAAGCCCAAGGTAATCCAGAATCTGTACAACTTGTCCGGAAAAACCACACTGTGGGAAACCAGGTGTACCTTTCATAAAAAGCACAATATCGTTAGATTTGACTTCGTTATCAATAAAATCGCGGGCAGCTGTCATTTCAATTCCTTCCGTCTAAGCCTTGAAAGGCTATCGATAAATCCAGTTATATGTATGGTCAAAGAGAAGGCGACACAAGCCCCCATATCGGGATGCTTTTAATCGCGCCCATCGGTCGGCACACTGGTTTGCAACGCCAGCGCATGAAGAACGCCGCCCATATTGCCTTTCAAAGCGTTATAGACCATCTGGTGTTGTTCTACACGGTTTTTGCCACGAAAGCTTTCAGCGACAACTTCGGCTGCATAATGTTCGCCATCACCGGCGAGATCGCGGATTGTCACTTTGGCATCGGGAATGCCATCACGAATGAGTTTTTCAATCTCGTGTGCGTCCATTGCCATAATGCGTCTCCTCTGTTTTCAGGCGGCCAGAATAGCACAAGCCGGGTTACTAATCGACGTTTTGTTATTTATTTTCCATAAAATCCGGAAACCAGCTTTCATAAGCATTTTCAAGGTCTTTTGCAGATAATTCGATATGCTCTTGGACAACAAGTTTGTCGCCAACCACTGTTCCCAATTCGGTCAATTCCACGCCCGAATCTTTTGCCTGCTGTTTTAATTGGTCGAGTTTCTCACTGTTAACAGCAATCAGATAACGTGCCTGATCTTCACCGAAAAGTTCGGCATGTGCGGGCGTTTTGCCAGTCAGTTTTATTTTTACCCCGCGACCGGATTTGATGACCATTTCCGCCAGAGCAATTGCCAAGCCCCCGTCGGAAAGATCATGACAGGCAGCGACTTCATTATTTTCAATCAATTTCCGTACAAAGTTGCCATTCTTTTTTTCTTCTGCAAGATCAACCGGAGGAGGGGTTCCTTCTGCCTTCCCCAGAATGTCACGCAAATAAATTGACTGGCCGAGGTGGGAGCCGCAACGCCCGACGAGCAGGATAATATCATCATCCTTCATCCCGTCGATTCTTGCCATTTTATGCCAGTCAGCAATAAGTCCGACACCGGCCATCGTTGGCGTCGGTAAAATTCCTTCGCCATTGGTTTCGTTATAAAGCGAGACATTTCCCGAAACGATCGGGAATTGCAATGCTTTACAAGCCTCGCCAATGCCTTTGATAGCATAAACAAGCTGTCCCATAATTTCAGGCTTTTCCGGATTACCGAAATTCAGATTATCGCTACAAGCAAGCGGCTTGGCACCGGTTGCACAAAGATTGCGCCAACATTCGGCTACAGCCTGTTTGCCACCTTCAAATGGATCTGCCTGACAATATCTCGGTGTGACATCCGAGGTAAAGGCAAGTGCTTTGCGAGGATTGCCCTCGACACGGATAACCCCTGCATCGGCTCCCGGACGTACAAGACTGTTCCCCTGAATAAGGGTATCATATTGTTCATAGACCCAGCGCCTTGAACTTTGATCGGCGGAGCCGACAAGTTTCAGTAACGCTTCCTGAAGATCAACCTGTTTGATTTGTGCGAGCGAGACTGGCGAAGCTTCATGCGGCTTAACCCATGGACGATCATATTCCGGAGCTTCGTCACCCAATTCCTTGATCGGCAGGTTGGCAACCTCTTTTCCATGCTGGAGAACACGAAAACGTAAGTCGTCTGTTGTTTTCCCGACTATAGCAAAATCGAGACCCCATTTTTTGAAAATAGCAGAAGCTTCTTTTTCAAGCTCCGGTTTCAAAATCATCAGCATTCTTTCCTGACTTTCGGAAAGCATCATTTCATAAGCTGACATATTGGTTTCGCGAACCGGTACGCGGTCAAGATCAAGTTCGATGCCAAGATCGCCTTTTGCGCCCATTTCGACGGCAGAACAGGTAAGTCCTGCTGCACCCATATCCTGAATAGCAATGACTGCACCGGAAGCCATAAGTTCCAAACATGCTTCCAACAAGCATTTTTCGGTGAACGGATCACCGACCTGAACCGTTGGGCGTTTTTCACCTATCGTGTCATCAAATTCGGCCGATGCCATAGTGGCTCCGCCGACGCCATCACGACCGGTCTTGGCACCGAGATAAACAACAGGAAGCCCGACACCTTCGGCTTTCGAGTAGAAAAGCGCATTGGTTTTTGCAATTCCGGCAGCGAATGCATTAACCAGAATATTGCCATTATAGCTTTTATCAAAATTGACCTCTCCGCCAACGGTAGGCACGCCGAATGCGTTGCCGTAACCGCCAACACCGGAAACAACGCCGGAAACGAGATGTCTTGTGCGCGGATGATCGGGAGCACCGAAGCGAAGTGCATTCATTGCAGCAACCGGACGGGCTCCCATGGTGAATACGTCACGCAAAATGCCGCCAACGCCGGTTGCAGCGCCCTGATATGGTTCAATATAGGAGGGGTGATTATGGCTCTCCATTTTGAAAACAACGCACTCGCCGTCACCTATATCGACAACACCGGCATTTTCACCGGGGCCTTGAATCACACAATCACCTTCAGTGGGTAGGGTACGGAGCCATTTTTTGGAAGATTTATAAGAGCAATGTTCGTTCCACATTGCTGAAAAAATTCCAAGTTCCGTGAATGACGGTTCACGCCCGACAAGTTCGAGGATGCGCCCGTATTCGTCGGGTTTCAGCCCGTGAGCTGCAATAATTTCGGGTGTAATGGCAATGTCGTTTTTCACGCTCATTGAACGGCTCCATCAAACATATTTCGTTTCAATGTCGATAATCGTTTCATCAACACTGGTTATCGCCTTTGACCCAGCGGTCAATATCTTCACCGATTGCGTTGCCTTGGGGGGCTGCCATCAGCGGGCCATAGACTGAAACTCTCGCAGGATTGCCTTCTGCTTCAACAACCAATACCGGTTTTCCGCCCGGTGTGCTCTTCGGAACAATCAACATACGCGGGCGGCCGGAATAGGACTGTAGCTCCGGTTCAAAACCATAGCGTTTGAATTCTGCTTTATCAGATTTGAACCAACAACGGTTTGCTGTTTGTGCAACATGTTCCATTGTTTTAAGGGCAGGCTGTCCGCTTGCCAATTCAATGTTGCCGGGACCGGCTTTTTGTGTACAGGCATTCATACCCAAAACAAGTGTCAGAAATGAACAGGTCGTCAATATACGGATTTTCATGCTGCAATTCCTAATGCACTGGTAAAAAGCCTTTTTCCATCTGTTCCGCCATGGGCGGGTTCGATCAGATCTTCCGGATGGGGCATCATGCCGAGTATGTTGCCTTTTTCATTAATGATGCCGGCAATATCATTGATAGACCCGTTCGGATTGGTTCCTTCCGCGTAACGGAATACAACCTGTCCGTTTCCCTCTAACCGATCTATGGTATCTTTGTCGGCATAATAATTGCCGTCGTGATGGGCAATCGGGCAACGAATGATCTCGTTTTTGCGATAGGCCTTCGAGAAAGCAGTATTTTCATTAATGATTTGGAGCTTTATTTCGCGACAGGCAAAACGCAAAGACGCGTTGCGCATCAATACGCCCGGAAGAAGTCCTGCTTCGACCAATATCTGGAAACCGTTGCATACGCCGATGATTTTCGTACCGCGTTCGGCATGTTTGAAAATGGCGCCCATAACCGGCATTCTCGCCGCAATAGCACCGCAACGCAAATAGTCGCCGTAAGAAAACCCGCCCGGAATGACGATAAGGTCGACATCCGGAATAGTGGTTTCCGTCTGCCAGATTTTTAATGGTTCTACGCCCGTAATCAGTCGTAGAGCGTCAATCATATCACGGTCGCGATTTAGTCCGGGTAACTGGATAACAGCAGTTTTCATTCCAATATCCGTTTCCGATTATAAAAGTTCTATCTGATAATTCTCGATGACTGTGTTGGCGAGTAATTGTTCGCACATCTCGGTTAATTGCTTTTTTGCTTTGTCCTGTGGCAGGTCATCAAGTACTATATCGAAGACTTTGCCCTGTCTTACCGACTGGACACCTTTAAAATCAAGGCTATCCAGCGCACCGACAATAGCTTTTCCCTGAGGGTCGAGAACGCCTGCCTTTAGAGTGACGGTTACGCGCGCTTTCATCTTTTATTCCTGCGTATCTTTTGCCAAAAGCTAAGGCGGCTTTTTTAAGCCGCCCGACGAATTATTTTACCAGAACGGGGCCGTTCGGCCGAGGCTGTTCATTCTCATTCATGATTCCAAGCCTTTTTGCAACTTCCTGATAGGCTTCAATCAAACCACCCATATCGCGGCGGAATCGGTCTTTATCCATTTTTTCTTTGGTGTTGATGTCCCAAAGCCTTGATGAATCGGGTGAAATTTCATCTGCCAGCACAATATGCATTACGTCGCCTTCCCACAACCGACCGAATTCCATTTTAAAGTCGACGAGTTCGATACCGACGCCCACAAACAACCCTGTCAAAAAGTCGTTGATCCGGATTGATAGCTGCATAATATCTTCGAGTTCGGCAGGAGTGGCCCAGCCAAATGCCGTAATATGTTCCTCGGAAACCATCGGATCATCAAGCTTGTCTTTTTTATAATAGAACTCGATAATCGACTGGGGAAGGGGAGTGCCTTCCTCGATACCCAAACGTTTCGATAAAGACCCTGCGGCAATATTTCTCACTACGACTTCCAGCGGAACCATATCAACAGCCTTGATAAGCTGCTCGCGCATGTTGACGCGTTTTATGAAGTGGGTTGGAATTCCAATGCGTGCGAGTTGGGTAAAGATATATTCGGATATACGGTTATTTAACACTCCTTTACCATCAATGACCTCATGTTTTTTCGCATTGAATGCAGTAGCGTCATCCTTAAAGAACTGGATATATGTACCTGGCTCTGGCCCTTCATATAGAATCTTGGCTTTGCCTTCATAAATGCGGTGACGACGGTTCATGGCTTTTTCCTTAAATTAACCGGATAAATTAGCTCGCTGTTTCACTAGCTCAATTCAGAGACTTTCACAATGATCTCTTGTTAATAGACACTGAAAATTCCGGTTTTGATACAAGTTAATTTCCACTATACTATTGCTAACAGGATTTAAATGTTGCAAAAACATGCCCGTGAGCCGGATCATGGCAAAAATTAGGAGAGAGTCTCATGGACGGGATGAAAGAGCGTGCGGACGCTTTTGAGCACAAATTTATGATCGATGAGGAACTTCGTTTTAAAGCCAATGCCCAGCGCAACCGCATGATCGGTTTGTGGGCAGCCGACCTTCTCGGTAAAACAGGTGATGCGGCCGATCAATATGCCAAGGAAGTCGTCAAGGCGGCATTCCATCCTGATAAAGAACAACACGTTATTCAAAAAATTATGCAGGATTTTCACGCAACAAATGTTTCAATCAATGAAGCCGACTTGCGCAAAAAAATGGCTCAACTTTTAAAAGAATCCATCGAACACGTGCATAATAGTTGACAATATTTATCAATATAAAAATGATTTTGCGTCTGTTGTTTTAGTATTAGTTAAAGACATTCTTTAAATTTGCTATTTTCCCAAATCAGAGTTTTGCAAGAAATTGGGAAAACACCATCAGTCCTTCCGGCCATGGTCCGTATCCGGAAGCAGAATTGATATGTCCGGCGTCGCCTGCGTCAATAAACAATGATCCCCAATCTTTTGCAATGTCTTCGGCAACAGCAAAGTCGCAATATTCGTCGTTGCGACTGGCGATAACAATCGAAGGAAATGGCAAACGTTCTCTCGGATATGGCCCGAACGTCATGAGGTGCTTCGGGCGAATATCCGGATTTGCCACATCCGGAGGTGCAACAAGAAAAGCCCCGCGAACTTTCTTACCAAGAAAGGGGACAGATAGAATGAACGTCGGTACGCCGAGAGAATGGGCGACGATAACAACGGGTTTTTGAGCCGCTTCGACTTCTTTTATCAATTCCCGTGTCCAATCTTCGCGAACAGGCTTCGACCATTCAGCCTGTTCGACACGATGGGCTGTTGAAAGCTTTTGTTCCCAACGCGTTTGCCAATGATCGGGACCCGATCCCTGATAGCCGGGAACGATGAGGATATCTAGCTCATTTGCTTTCATTAAAAACCTCTTGGCCAGTTTTACCGGATTATCCGGAAACACTACGAAATCCCGCAGACTGATTCATTCAAACCGGTCCCGGTATCAATGCAAAATCGTCACAAAAATACTGATCGACAGCCGAATTGGCTGAAATCAAGCCGGATTGCATTATCCGAAAACACGATGGAAAATCGTATCAACATGTTTTGTGTGGTAACCGAGATCGAATTTTTCTCGAATCTCTTCTTCACTCAAAACACGGCGGACATCCGGATCTGCAAGCAGTTCCTGAAGAAAATCCTTACCGTGTTCCCAGACCTGCATAGCGTTGCGCTGTACCATCCGATAAGCGTCTTCGCGGCTTACGCCTTTTTGTGTCAAAGCCAGAAGTACGCGTTGCGAATTTACCAACCCATGAAATTTGTTCAAGTTTTTCATCATATTTTCAGGATAAACGAGCAGTTTATCAATGACCGAAGTAAGTCGTGCCAACGCAAAATCAAGAGTGATTGTTGCATCAGGACCAATAAAACGTTCAACCGACGAGTGGGAAATGTCACGTTCGTGCCATAATGCCACATCTTCCATGGCGGGGAGCGAGAATGAACGAATCATACGTGCAAGACCGGTCAAATTTTCCGTGAGAACAGGGTTGCGTTTATGTGGCATTGCAGAAGAACCCTTTTGACCGGGAGAGAAGAATTCTTCCGCCTCAAGGACTTCTGTTCTCTGCAAGTGACGAATTTCTATTGCAAGGCGTTCCACAGAAGAGGCGATTACTCCGAGTGTTGCAAAAAACATAGCGTGCCGGTCACGTGGAATAATTTGTGTCGAAATCGGTTCCGGACGCATTCCCAACTGCTTGGCTACATAGTCTTCCACACGGGGATCAATATTGGCGAATGTCCCGACTGCTCCGGATATTGCGCAAGTGGAAATTTCTTCTTTTGCTGCAACGAGTCGTGCCCGACAACGTGAAAATTCCGCATAAGCATAGGCAAGTTTCAATCCGAATGTTGTCGGTTCTGCGTGAATGCCGTGACTGCGGCCAATCGTAACCGTATCTTTATATTCAAAAGCACGTTTTTTTAACGCGGCAAGCAGGCCATCCATATCCTTGATAAGAATATCGGAAGCGCGCATCAGTTGAACGTTGAGGGTCGTATCAAGGACATCCGAAGAGGTCATGCCCTGATGGACAAAACGCGAATCCGGACCGATAAACTCGGCAAGATGGGTTAAAAAGGCAATCACATCATGCTTGGTAACAGCTTCGATTTCCTGAATTCTCGCTACATCGAATTTTGCTTTGCTTCCCTTTTCCCATATATTTTTGGCAGCCTCTTCAGGGATAACGCCGAGTTTGGCAAGAGCAGTGCAAGCATGTGCTTCAATCTCGAACCAGATGCGGTATTTTGTTTCTGGCGACCAGATGGTGACCATTTCAGGACGGGAATAACGCGGTATCATGATCGAGTTCCTTATATTTCAGTTTCCAGCCGCTTTTCGCAAGGCTTCTATGCGTGATTTATAAATTTCCTTATTGCCATTTTTGAATATGGCAGAACCGGCAACAAAAGCATTAGCGCCGGCTTTTGCAGTGCTTTGGATCGTATCGGTTGTAATTCCACCATCAACTTCCAGTGTTATCGGGCGTTCGCCTATCATAGCTTTGATTTTTTTAATTTTTTCAACCATTGCAGGGATGAAACTTTGCCCGCCAAACCCGGGATTGACCGTCATAACAAGAACAAGATCAATTTGATCCAACAGATATTCGATGGAACTTTCCGGTGTGCCAGGGTTTAAAGAAATTCCGGCTTTTTTCCCCAATGCTCTGATTGCCTGTAGGGAACGGTGTGGATGGGGAGTGGATTCTGCGTGAACCGTTATAATATCCGCGCCGGCTTTGGCGAAGCTTTCAAGATAGGCGTCAACCGGTGAAATCATCAGGTGAACATCAAAAACCGCATCTGTAACCGGCCGGATTGCTTTCACTACGTCAGGCCCGAATGTTATATTGGGAACAAAATGCCCATCCATCACATCGACATGAACCCAATCCGCTCCGGCATCCATCACATCGGTAATCTCCTCACCAAGACGCGAAAAGTCCGAAGCAAGAATAGAGGGGGCAATTATTTGTTGGCAAGCCATATCAATCTCCTCGGCTGATGCTTCCTATCACGGTGTTTCAAAGGTTAAAACCCGCTTTTAGCAGCCGATCCACAGGTGAACACTTTTATTATCGGGTTATTTTAACCGAGATTGCTAGCATTTTGCGAAAATTTTGCATACTAATGCACCGTAAATATTAACAAAAAACACCAAATATGCCGATCCGGCAAATGTGAAATTTGAATTATGACAGAACATTCGACACATTTAATATCGTCAGAAAAGCCGATTGTCACAGTTTCTCCCGTTGAATATCGGGATGCTATGAGCCATTTTGCCGGTGCCGTTCATATTGTAACGACAAATGGTACAAATAAAAAGCGCGGGGTTACCATTTCGGCCTGTTGTTCGCTTTCGGATAATCCCCCGACTGTTTTAGTCTGCCTCATGCGCCAGCACGAAGACAACAGGTTTTTCATTGAAAACGAAAAGTTTTGTGTCAATACACTGGGCGGGCAACACAAGGCGTTATCCGATATTTTCGCCGGTCGCGGCGGATTAACCCAGCAACAACGCTTTGCACATGCCAACTGGCAGACATTAAAAACCGGTTCACCCGTTTTGACAGATGCACTTGTCGCATTGGATTGCCAGTTGGTAGGATGGCACGTCCACGCCACCCATTACGTTCTGATTGGAGAAGTTGTGGCGGTTAAAAAACATCCGGGCATTGATGCTTTAATGTATCTTGATCGTTCTTATCGTACTTTGCCATTACTCTAAGAGCGACGACCGAAATAATCTGCTGCCATGCTCGTTCAAGACCATAGGTGTTCATTGTTATTTTTTGGCAAAATTACGCGTCACATCACCTGTCCGCTTGAGTTTCATTCCGACTACCGGAATAAGGTCGTCCTCGATTTTGACGGAAACGGTAATATTCATCGAGTTTTTGTCTTCAAGACGAGCCATCATGGCGCCGTTCAATTGTTTCCGGTTAAGCCCGAAAACCATCCTGTCGGCACCGACTTTACCGGAAATGACATCCAGACCATCTCCCTTTGAACCGTCATTGAACTCGCCTGAAAAGCCGGACGGCCCCCGCAAAACGGTTGCCTTCATCGGCTGGGAAAAAACGCCGACACGGCAATTGCCATCAAGTGTCATACCTACTTGGGTAACCTCCGAAGTACCGGCGAAAGTGCAGGTAAATTTTGTTCCTTTATATTTTCCCGCAATTACTTCACCCGGTCCGGCCCAGCTTCCTTCAATCGAACGGAAGAAGTCGACATCACTGTCGGCGGCACGACTTGTCGCAACCATAGAATATGTGGCGACAGTCAATCCAACAAAAGCCGATACAATTTTTTTCATAATGGCGTTACTCTGCCTTTTACTCAAACGCTGATAGAAAAAGATAAATTCCTGCCAAGCAGGCTATCGTTGCGTGCCATTATGGGAAAAAATGGTTAATTCTTTATTTTTTATCTTCGTCGTCTGACAGTTTTTTCGGCTTTTCTTTGGTGTTATGTCGGCTTAGTCCAATAAGATCACCGGTAAAATCGCTAATTCCGGGGCGTTTCTCGCCATCGAACGGGAATGGGCGGAGCGCATCCATTGTCGCGATTCCAATACGGGTCGTAAGCAAGCCGTTTACCACACCTTCTCCCAATCTGGCCGATAAGCGGGTTGCCAGACCTTGTCCGATAAACTGTTCCACCAAACCGTCACCCACCGCCAGTGTTCCTGTTACTGCAAGATGAGAAATCACACGCTTTATCAGAGAAATCAGTCCGAAACGCTCAGGCCGTGCGCCGTAAAGACATGCAAGCCGCCGGATGAGGCCAACGACCTCATAAAGAACATATCCAAGGTCGATGATTGCACGCGGGCTTACGGCAGTTACAACAGAAACACGTTTGGCCGAATTGAGAATCATTTTGCGTGCTTCTATGTCGAGTGGTCGCAGGATTTCATATTCGGCGAGATGAATAAGCTCTTTGCCGTCGATAATATCCTGACGATGCAATTGCATCGCTTTTCGTCCCGCGACGTTATAAGGGCTATGAATTGTATAACCTATCAATTCATCAACTGATTGGCGTGCGAGATTGGCATCATCGGTTTTTGAAGCTTGTTCGGCATTCTGCCTGATTTTATCGACTGAAGCCAACCGCATTATCGCGCGTATTTCTCCGATGATAAAAAAGCAAAGCGCAATTGTTCCGACAATTGTAATGGCAAGTGCGATAAACCCCAAATATTCGTATTGTTCAAACAGCGAACGTATCAAGTTGTTGGCCCACAGACCGAGGCTTAAGATCAGTAACAATAGAACCGACAATAAAAATATTTTGCCGCTTGATATGCCACGTCCCGAAGAATCGTTGTTTTTGAAATCGGGATTATCGAGATGATCGAGTTCTTCCAAAGCCTCTTCAATAAACGGGTCATTCCGGTCTTCCGAAACCGATTCGAGATCGTTGATTGCCTGTGGTTTACGGTTAATCATAAGAGATAATCTCCAAACAGAAATTCCATTGCCCGATCAAGACGGATATGAGGAAATGGCTCATTCACACGAAGTTCCGGTGGTAAAAAACGAACGAATTGGAGGCGGTCTTGCCACCCTTCACTCAACAGTTCTGATAAGGATCGGGGAAGATCGCCAGGGAAGATGGCTGTTTCGGTTTTTCCATCAAAAACGGTATCGCCAATTTTTTCGCCTTTCATTGGCGTACCAATGACCACCGGCAAGCTTTCGCCATTTTTTTCACTTGTACCTTCTTTTGTGGAACGCAATGAAGCGAGTGCGACTGTATCCGTCAAAACACCATTGATTTTGGCTTGGGTTAACGCGGCATCGACGATTTCACCGGTAATTTTTTCAAGATTCTGATGATTGACGTGATGGAGATAATCAACTTTCGTTGCGGCTATCAGAATACGGTCGATTTTATGTTGTACAAGATTACTAATGAGATGCTTTCTGCCGGCGCGAAAACACACAAGAATTTCACTTAATGCGTTTTGCATTTCAAGAATTGACTCTCTTCCGCCATTAATAGCGTCGAGTGAATCAACGAGAATGACCTGACGATCGAGCCTTGCGATGTAATCGCGAAAAAACGGTTTTATAACAAGATTTTTATAAGCTTCATATCGTTGTTCCATGACTTTGGCGATTGAATTTTCGGGAAATTCGGCAATGCCCAAATCGGGAAGGGGAGAAAAAGTGAGAACCGGTGCGCCTTCAAAACCTCCCGGTATTAAAAACCGCCCCGGAGGAAGAGCAGAAATCATATTTCCGGAATTTTTCGCTGCTTGTAGATAAGCTTTGAAACTATCGGACAAAGTTTTAATGTCTTTTTCATTGGCTTCGTTCAAAAAATTGATGCTCTGGATTGCTCCCAACCAGGCTTTCGCATGTTGTTTGTGGGCGGGCGAGTTAGCCCTTGCAATGGATTGGGCACTGAACGTGCGGTAGCTTTTGCCAAGCAGCGGCAAGTCGAGAAGCCATTCGCCCGGATAATCAATAATATCAATATTGAGTTTGGTTTGTCTGAAGCTTGAAAATGTCTGCAAACGGGGCACAAATTGCAGTTTCAACCTGAGTTGCGAAAGAGAACGTGTCGATTGCGGCCAGTTTTTGTCATTGACCAAACAATCAATGTGTTTTTCAAATTCAAATCGGGCAATTCTGCTGTCGGGTTGTTCAGTGAGCTTGGCGCTTGTGAGCCGACCTTCACGCGTAACGCCAAAAACCGGCAAACGTCCGGCATGAAGCAGATTCTCGATGAGCGATGTGATAAAGACAGTCTTTCCTGCTCTTGATAGACCGGTAACACCAAGCCTGAGCGTAGGGTTGAAAACGCTTCTGGCGCGATCGCTCAACGTGTCGAACGCAATAGCAGCTTTGTCAGTTAATGATGTTAATGAAGGCAAATAACGAAATTCCTGCAATTGTTGAAAATCTGTTTACCAAATAACCGGACAATTAAAGCATATGGTGCATCACCTTGATATGTGCAAGATAATCGGAAGTGTTACGGTTTCAATATGGTGAGGAGATTTCCCCGTCCGGCAAGCTGTTTTACCGGAATATCAGAAAACTCGAACAAAGCCGTATGGGCGGTATCAAGAAACAACGGTAAAGATAGCTTGACGCTTGCCGGATTGCATAATTCTGTAGCAAGGTTGCTCAATACAGGATTATGCCCGATCAATAATAGCGGAAAGCCCGTTACAGTTGTTGATTCAATAAGAGATAGATAGTCGTTGATACTTCCATAATATAGTTTTTGAATAAAATCGGTTTTTATACTTGTATCAAGCTCCAGAGCATCCAGTGTTTGTTGCGTACGTAGGGCAGGAGAACATAGGATTGTGCGTGGGTGGAAATGGTGTTCTCCAAGTAATTTTCCGATTTTTCTGGCGCTTGCAATGCCTTTTCCGGATAATGGACGGTCAATGTCTTTTCCTGTTTTCGCAGTGCCTACGGCTTCACCGTGGCGCATAAGAGCAATGAACATTTTTAGACAACCAGCCATTTATTAATCACAAAAAAAGTAACCTGTAATTTAAAATTGAAAAAAATGAATTTATAATCGTTTATACTTTCTTATAAATTATTATAGTATCAATATGTTAAAAATTTGAACGAAAAATTATTTTTTGTCTTGTGTTAGAATTTTTTGCACAATATATAGAGCCGCACATACAACATGTGGAGGCTTTGAATATGAGCGAAACACAGAACGCTGAGTATCATCCTACCGAAGATGAGCCTTTCATGAGTGAAAGGCAAAAAGTCTATTTTCGTGCTAAACTTATAGCTTGGAAGAATGACATTTTACGCGAAGCGAGAGAAACGCTCGAAAATTTACAGGAAGAAAACGCCAATCAACCGGATTTGGCTGATCGTGCGTCATCCGAAACGGATAGAGCAATAGAATTGCGTGCTCGCGATCGGCAAAGAAAGTTGATCGCAAAAATTGATGCAGCGTTGGAACGGCTGAATGATGGCACTTATGGTTATTGCGAGGAGACCGGAGAGCCGATCAGTATCAAGCGTCTTGATGCGCGTCCTATTGCGACACTTTCTATAGAAGCGCAAGAACGCCATGAAAAACGTGAAAAAGTTTATAAAGACGAGTAAAACGTCTGAAGAGTAAAATTAAGCCCAGCCTGTGTCATAACAAAGTGTGACACAGGCTTGTTTGTTTTAATTAAAGTGATGGGGATGTTTACGGCAAGAATTTAAGCACTTTGATATATCACAAAAGCCGCGGGACTTCGATTAGACAGGCGAGTGGTAGCAAAATTGGCTGATGATGGCAAAATCCGGTTTTTATGGATAATTTGCTGCATGAAATTCGTAGTGAGAAAATTCAATTTGATTGAAATGGTTGTGTAACCGCATTTATTAAAAATCCCGTTCGCGAGGCTCTTGTGCGTCCATATTGGATTTCGGAAATGAGCCGGCTAAAATTTTTGTTCAAAAATGGCTTACTTGAAAATAACCGGAACACATTTGCCAAAAATGAAATGGCGTAGAACTCCAAATTTCAATGAAACACAGATAAAATCGGAAGCCCCATTTTGGTTGATGAAAATGCGGATCATGCAGCTTTTTGACGTAACAGTTCAAGTGCAGGTGTTCGCCATTTTTACGGAAATGGGTGTTACCATTCTTCCCGAAACAGGAATGACAATGTAGTTATATCGCGAAACGGTTTTGGTTCCGCTTAATCACTTGAACAAGCAAACATTTTCAGCGCCCGAATAAGCAAATATTTCGCAAGTTTAGTGTTTTTCGTTTTTTATTGCGTCTTTCAACTCGTCTTCAAACATGTGGTCGAAATCGTCGTCGAGATTGACCGCAGGATCAATCGTTTTTTGCACCGTTCCAAGAGATGGATCGCGCCGACCTTCTATTTCAGCACCAATCGTACTATCTCTAACAGTCGGAGAAAAATCGGGCGTAACGGGCGGCTTTTCGTGCAAACGAGGTGATACTCTTCCCGTCGGAAGAGGAGAAAAATCCGCTGCAGAACGGTCACGTGGCGAGAAAACGGGCGGTTCTACGCTGCGATTAACCACTTTGTTTTCATCGGCAGGGCGGATATTCAATTCGGGAGAAATATTTGTGAAATTTCCGGCTGATGGGGACGCATCAAGAGAGGTGGGCGCGGGATTTGGTTTCAAGGCGGACCGATTATCGGCACGATGTTGCAAAGGCGGGACAGGGGTATTTTCGGCGGGCGTCGGATTGGTAAATCCTGTTTCTCGAAAGCTCGGTGCGGGCTGCGGATTTTCGGCCAATTTGTCGGTAGGCGTGAACAAACCGGGTTCTTTTCCTGCCATTTCGCCAATTTGGATATTTGTTTCAATGACGATATCGGTAGGTCCGCCAATCATCAACAAATGTTCGACATTGTCACGTCGTACCAGAACAAGTCGGCGTGTGCGATCAACGGCGGCAGCGTCACGCACCGATAGACGTGGTGTTCGTGATTTTCCGCCAACAACAAATGTACCATTGTTGAATTTGCGTAACAGCGAAATGGTGATTGCGATTGCAGCGATAACAACGATGAGCACCACAAGGCTGGTAATGATGTTCGCAGCCGATTGTCCGATCTGGTTTTCTAACCAAGCGTGCATACTTTCTCTATCTCCTATTGGAAGAACGTGACCATATCCATTCTTTCACAGTTATGCCAGAAGATTTATAGACCAAAGAAGGCCTTATAAAGGAATGGAAAGTTGTTTTTTAGAATATGCACCAATATTTGGAGTTGTCGCCAGAGCCGGGACTGTTGTGAAAAATTGCGTACCGTATCATTATTGCTTCATGGATAGGGTGTTTTCGGGCAAAATAGCTCGAAGAATCAAAATAAATGTCAGAGGCAGTCCTGAATTATGAAGAAGCCGGAAGAAATGGATAACAAACTGGTTTTTTCGGAAAAATATAAGCGATTTGTAAAGCTTATTGCCGGTGCTATTGTACTCGTTTCAATTGCTATGGCGTTTGGGGGTGTGTTTGTCCGGAATCGTCAATTCGATTTTGCCGCCAAAATTATGTTTCTGTTTTTGGCACTGATCGGATTTTCTGTGCTTATTGTCTTTTTATCTGGCACATTCGAGCGGTTTTACAGAAAAGACAGGGGGGGAGACGGGCTTTCCGGCGATATGGTGGAAGATGCACTACTTCTCACCGACGCATCCGGTCACATCATTAACGCTAACGCGGCATGCCGGAACCTCACAGAATTTGACAAGTCGAAAACAGTCTTTTCGCTTTTTTCTTCGCTGCAAAATGCCGAACAACTTATCTATCGGCTTACTGCAAAAGCACTTTCAGGTGAAGTGGTGCGCGAGCAAGCGCAGGGAACCCGTCCCTTATGGTCTGAAACAAATGGAGAAACTCAAAGCTGGTACAATTTGACAGTTAGACCGGTAAAACGGGAAGGTGTTTTATGTCTCTTATGGAGGCTTCAAGATATTGGTTTTGCCCGTGATATGTACGCGCCGCTTTTCCGGAATCTTCAGGAAGCGATCAATTATCTGGACCAGTCACCTGCCGGTTTTTTATCAGTCGACCAAAATGGCTCCGTTCTCTACATCAACGCCACATTGGCGAATGCGTTGAATATTGACTTGTCAAAATTCAAGAGGGGCGAATTGACTTTCGACAGCCTCTTCAAATCGGGTGATTATGGAGAAACGTGGTCACAATTAAAGCAACATATGAAAGAGGGTGGGAATAATCATCGTTTCCACATTGAATGGCGTAATCGTGAAGATAGGCACAAGACTTTCCTGGCTCTCGCTGCAAGCCAAACAAGCGAAGGCGAGGATGAAACATTTTGTCGTCTTGTGTTTATTCCTGCCGAAGGCCAAGCAGATTCAATAAATGTATTGCCAGCAACGTCGGACATTTTCCGTTATTATTTCAACTATTCGCCTCTTGCACTTGCCACAATTGGTCGCGATGGAACTTTGTTTGCAATCAACAAGCCTTTTCATGAACTATTCGATATAAAAAACGATGATAGCGGCAAAAAATCACTTATCGGGTTTTTCAGCGAGTCCGGTAAACGTGACATTGGCGAAATCATTCGGAAAATATCGCAAGACGGGCATGGCAGCTTGACCACAGAGGTTAGCCTTGCAACGAATGAAAACCGGCATTTCCGGCTGTATTTTTTAGGTCTATCGAAAGAAATCGACCAGTCTGACAAAGAAATAGCCATTTTATCAGTGATTGAGACGACAGCTCAAAAAACGCTGGAAGACAAGATGGCGCAAGGGCAAAAGTTACAGGCAGTCGGTCAACTTGCTGGTGGCATAGCCCACGATTTTAACAATGTTTTGACCGCGATCATTATGTCTTGCGATCTTCTATTGGCAAGTCACAGGAGTTCCGATCCGGCTCATGCGGATCTCATCAATATCAAGAACAATGCCAATCGGGCGGCTTCGCTTGTCCAACAATTATTGGCATTTTCACGCCGACAAACACTCCGTCCCGAAGTCGTCGATTTTACCGAACTATTATCGGATGTAAGAAATCTTTTAATGCCTCTTCTTGGAAGCAACATACATTTGAAATTCAATCACGGGCGCGATCTTTGGAATGTAAAAGTCGATCAGGCATCATTTCAACGTGTTCTGATGAACCTTGTCATCAATGCCAGAGATGCAATGCCTAAAGGCGGAACAATTACGATTACAACAACAAATATGCCACGACAAAAAATAGCCAATCTTGCCTTTAACGGCCTTAACGCCGGTGATTATGTCGAACTCGACGTGGAGGATACGGGAACCGGTATTCCCAAAGCTGTTCAGGATAAAATGTTCGAGCCATTCTTTACGACAAAAGAGGTCGGCAAAGGGACTGGCCTCGGCCTTTCTATGGTTTACGGCATTGTCAAGCAGACCGGTGGTTATATTTATTGTGAAAGTGAAGAAGGGAAGGGTACAAGGTTCCGTATCTTTTTGCCGCGTTTTGTCGCTGAAAACACTCAAAACACTCAAAAGCCGACAGAGCCGGCCAAATCGCCAATCGAAAAAAACGCAGATCTTTCGGGAACAGCAACTGTGCTGTTGGTAGAAGATGAGGCAGCGGTGCGAATGGGGGGTGTGCGTGCATTGCAATCACGTGGATATACTGTTCTGGAAGCCGAAAACGGGCTGGAAGCACTCGACATTATTGCAGAGCATAACGGAGCAGTCGATCTCGTTGTATCGGACGTCGTTATGCCGGAAATGGACGGTCCGACTTTATTGGGCGAAATGCGAAAGAGATATCCCGAAATAAAGTTTGTGTTTGTATCGGGATATGCGAAGGATGCTTTTGCTAAAAATCTACCTTCGGATGCGGTCTTCGGTTTTCTGTCAAAACCGTTCACTTTGAAACAATTGGCGATGAAAGTGAAAGAAATGTTGTCCGATAATTCCAATAATAGTGCATCAAATTAAAACCTGTTTTATTTTTCCTCGAAACATTGCGTTTAGGTGATTGAAATCCTCGTCATCTAATGCAAGATAAACACCACTAAATTCGGTAAAGAGGGTGAACCATGCGCAAAATTCTGATTTCTACAGTTTCCGCCTTGGCATTAACTGGCAGTCTTTTCACAATGTCGGCATATGCCGATATTATTATCGGCTTTATCGGTCCGATTACCGGTTCCGTCGCAGCCTATGGTATTCAGGCAAATAACGGCGTAAAAGTTGCCATTGACGAATTCAATAAAAAAGGTGGCATTAACGGCGAAAAACTGGTGTTGAAAGTTTTTGACGACGGTGCCGAGCCGAAGCAAGGCGTGTCTGCAGCCAATCAGCTTGTTGGAGAAGGTATTCAATATGTGGTTGGGCCGGTCACCTCGAATATAGCCTTACCGGTTTCAAATATTCTGGAGGAAAATGATGTTTTGATGATAACACCTTCCTCGACAACACCCGAACTTTCAAGCCGCGGGCTTTGGAATGTCTTGCGTACAACCGGACGTGACGACCAGCAAGGTGATTATGCAGCAAACTATTTCATCCAACATTTGAAAGATAAACGTATTGCCATCGTCCATGACCGTGCCACTTATGGCAAAGGACTTGCCGATGCATTCAAATCGGCTTTGAACAAAGGCGGCGTAACCGAAGTTTTTTACGGTAACATCACACCGGGCGAAAAAGACTATTCGGTCATGGTCAGTCGGCTCAAGCAGGAAAAAGTCGATTACGTCTATTTTGGTGGTTATCACCCCGAGGCAGGGCTTCTTCTCAAGCAGTTGCGCGAACAGGGCGTTGACGCACCGCTTATCGGAGGCGACGGCTTCAACACGTCCGAATTGTGGTCGATCGCTGGAAATGCAGCCGAAGGATCTCTGTTTACCAATGCTATAGATGTTAAAGGCAATCCGTCCGCGCAAGATGCGATCAAGGCGTTGAAAGCCCAGAATATTCCGCCGGAAACCTTTGCCATCAATGGTTATGCTGCAGTCGAGGTTCTTGCCTATGGTATTGAAAAAGCGGGTTCGGCAGACGACCCGGAAGCAGTCGCAAAAGCTGTCAAATCCGGCGAGCCGATCAAGACAACGCTTGGCGAGATAACTTATGGTGATCGCGGTGATATAACATCAAAGGTTTTCGGCATGTATAAATGGCATAATGGCGAGATTATTTCAGCCGAGTAAACGAGCGTAGAACGAAATAATAGACTATATCGGAAAGGCGGCGTAAAGCCGCCTTTTTGTTCGAGCTATATTTGCTTATGTTTTAAATCACGAAAATTGAAGCGTCATTCAATTGCTTGCAACGGCGGTTGATTGGTAAATGCGGGCAAGCATTCGGGAACCGTCTTTTTGCATGTTGGTTTGCATTTTATTTTCCGTCGCATCAATGAGAGCGGCAACGGTATTATTGCGAATAGCAACAGGGTTGCGTTCGTAACCGGGGCGCAGGAAAAAATTCGCTGTGGGGACTTTGTTCCGGTATTGTGCCGGCATTGTGACCATATCGTAACCATTGCCGTCTCCGGTCAGGTTCAGCATTTCGAGTTCGGCGCCGGAAAGTGGACGGGTCACACCCTTTCGACGTAAAAATGTTAAAGAGGTCTTCAATTTATGGATTTGCAACAGAGGACCTACATCTTTATCCATCGTCATTGCATGCATTCCGAGGCCGGCATCGGTTTTTGCAAGTTCGCTCTGTGCCGTCCAATTGTGAGGCACTGTCCTTGCCCTTGCTGTCATCCGTTCGACGACATTGGCTTTTTCGAGTAATCTCATTCTTTGTGCACCCGATGCCATTTGCGCTTTTTGTCGCAATTCCTTGACAATGTCGTTGCCATATTCCCACATCAAGCTCACACTTGCGGTTGCGACAAGTTGGTTATAGCCGATAGCGGTCGATGCCGGTCGGGCGTTTGCTTTGCCCTTAATCATACCCGATTGAAGATCGTGGCTGCCATCCCCACCGGTTTCAAATGCATAGATAGAAACGAGCTGGTCACGGTTAAGGCCGATTTCACGCGCTGCATCGACATAAGTGCGCATAAATTCTTCCTCGCTTGCGGGAGCTTCCGGTTGGAAGCCATAAACGCGTTTTGATGCTGCAATAAAATCGTCAACGCCCGGTATTGTTCGGGATGGGGCTGAAGAACCGCCTGTCTGTGGTTTTGAAGGTCCGGTGTAGAGCGGCGGCTGGGTAAGTACATAATCGGTAAGTTCTACAGTTTGTCCGCGTGCGCGTTTTTGATTCCGCAACTTGCGCTTGGCGCTAATCTCGTCCCAATATGCAGAAGCTTTTTGATTATAGGCGCTATAGGCTGTCCGCCACGCTTCATAATCACCATTATTGGCGGTTTTTAAGGGGCTGGAAGGCCGGATACTGGATGTTGTTTCACTTGACGGACGTGAGGATGACAATTGCAGAGACTGGAGCGAGTCCGACATGCAACCGCCAACAAACAAACTGCAACCGATGAATAATATAGTTTTCGTTTTTAACACAACAGCACGATCCTGTGAAAACTTCACTAGCCATTATGTGGTTAATTGGTTGACAAGTTGTAAAGACGTAACTTGTTCTTCGCAGGACGGCCGATCCGAAGAATTTAAAAATTCTGCGACGTTATTATTCGAGGTATAAAAATCGCAGCAAGAACATCTCGATAAGGGTAAAGAATTATTCGGCTACGACCAGACAATACGCGCGACAGGCAATACTCAGGATTTGTTAATTCGATTTTTTCCACCGCTTGTCATGGTTTTTAAAGGCAGGGGGTAATCGCTGTCTCTTCAAATCATTGTTCGGAATATTCCTACAAAGTAGAAAAGCTTTACAACAAGCAGACAATCTTCAAATGAAGTCAGAACGAAATGATCTGTTGTTCGCCATTTACACCATCGTGCCGATGTTCGATAAATGCGCGCAAGGTTGCCGGATAAAGCTGGTGTTCGACTTTGAGTACCCGTGCAGCCAGACTGTCGGCTGTGTCATTTTTCAAGACCGGTACTGCTGCCTGACCTAATATTTCCCCTTCATCCATCCCTTCAGTGACGAGATGTACAGTGCAACCGCTTATTTTTACGCCTGCTTCAATGGCACGTTGGTGGGTATGTAATCCTCTAAAAAGAGGTAGGAGAGCCGGATGAATGTTCAATATTTTTCCCTCATAAGGAGAAATAATACGTTGTGAGATCAAGCGCATGAAACCTGCAAGGCACAGAATATCCGGCCGGTATTCATCAATTCGATTAAGCAGTGCGATTTCAAAAGCTTCCTTGTCGGCGAAGTCTTTACGTTCGACAACATGAGTCGGAATATTGAAAGCTTGAGCTTTCTCGATGCCTTTCGCGTTTTTGTTATCACTCAATACGGCTACAATTTCGGCCGGAAAGTTCTCTTTTCTGGTTGCTTCTACAAGCGCCACCATGTTGGATCCGCTGCCGGAAATGAGAATTACAACTTTTTTTTTCATAATCCGAGGTGTCCTTTATAGACAACGCCCTTATCTTGCCGGGGAATAACTGTTCCAAGCGCAATAACTTTTTCACCCTGTTGCTGAAGGAGTGAAGTAATATCGGCAGCATCTTTTGCTTCGACGATGACAATCATACCGATGCCGCAATTATATGTACGTAACATTTCATTTTCTGCAATATTTCCCTGTTTTGCAAGCCACGAGAAAACCGGAGGGACTTCGATAGCAGAAAGATCAAGCTCGACGGCCAGATTTTTCGGTAAAACTCTTGGAATGTTTTCGGGAAAACCGCCGCCGGTAATGTGGGCAAGTGCTTTTATGCCGCGATGGTTTTTTAAAACGTGAAGGAGAGACCGGACATAAATCCTTGTAGGTGTCAGTAAAGCCTTGCCGAGTGAAAGAGTTTTGTCGAACGGAGCAGGGGCATTAAAATCAAGACCACTTTTTTCTACAATTCTACGCACAAGGGAAAAGCCGTTTGAATGTAGACCGGTGGAAGACAACCCCAATACAATATCACCGTTTTCCAATTCTTTGGATGGCAAAAGTGTACCACGTTCAGCCGCGCCGACAGCAAAACCGGCGAGATCATAGTCGCCTTTTTTATACATACCCGGCATTTCGGCTGTTTCACCGCCGATAAGAGCTGCTCCCGCCTGTCTGCATCCTTCGGCAATTCCGGAAACAATGGCTGCTCCCTCATCAGGATCAAGCTTGCCGGTTGCAAAATAGTCAAGAAAGAAAAGCGGCTCTGCACCTTGAACGACAAGATCGTTGACACACATGGCGACAAGATCAATTCCGACGGTGTCATGAATGCCAGTATCAATGGCAATTTTCAGCTTTGTTCCAACGCCGTCATTGGCGGCAACAAGAACAGGGTCTTTAAAGCCCGCAGCTTTCAAATCGAACAATCCGCCAAAACCGCCAAGTTCCGTATCGGAGCCGGAACGTCGGGTCGTCCGTACGACAGGTTTTATCTTCTCGACCATAAGATTTCCGGCATCAATATCGACACCGGCATCAGCATAAGTCAGATTGTTTTGAACAGGATGTGTGTCGCTCATCGGATTTATCCTTAACTATGCTCTTGAACACGTCAGAGCAATGCCACGTTCAAGCGTCACCCGCAAGTTTTATCAAGCTTAAAAAAAAGATATAAACGATTGTTTCTTGACGATGCGACGGGAAGCTGCATATCCTTAAAAAACAACAAATTCAGTGGACGTTTATGAGCAATACGGATTTTGATACCGCCTCCAAACAACAGGCAATGTCAGAGGGCAAAAAAGGTTTGAGACTGGGAAGGCCTAAAAAGACGGTCTATATTCCGGCTTATGCCAATGTTGCATTCCGTGGTAACGTAAAAAGGCAAGCCATATTCTGGCTCTTGACATTGCTTTTTTTTATCATTTTCATGTTCGTCTTCAGTTCCATTCTTTTGCCATTTGTCGCTGGAATTGTGCTTGCCTATTTTCTCAATCCGATTGTTGAAATACTCGAAAAAATCGGAATTTCACGAATGTGGGGAACGGTTCTTATTACAATTGCGATCGTACTTATACTCGTTATAGCACTTACAATTCTTATTCCGGTTATTACTTCACAGTTACAGCAATTTATCCGCGACGGATTGCCGGTTTACGTAAATCGTATTCA
The DNA here is from genome assembly GCF_048452985.1 of Bartonella sp. P0282. NCBI lineage: Bacteria > Pseudomonadati > Pseudomonadota > Alphaproteobacteria > Hyphomicrobiales > Bartonellaceae > Bartonella > Bartonella sp. P0282. The sequence continues at coordinate 495,531 of NZ_WTFO01000002.1, read as the reverse complement.
AGCATTTTTCGCCAATCATAGTTTTGAATGGATAAAGCGATATATCGGCAGCGATGCATCGGAAATACAGGCAAATATTCAAGGCCTGCTGGGGCAAAGTTCGGATCTTATAAAATCGGTGCTCAATTCTGTTCTTGATTCGGGAAAATCACTGGTTAATCTTGTGAGCCTGTTTGTTGTTGCACCGGTCGTTGCATTTTATATGCTCCTTGATTGGGAGCGAATGGTCAATACAATCGATTCATGGATTCCGCGCGACCATCTGGAGACGGTAAGGGGCATTTTTCATGAAATGGATCGGGCTGTTGCAGGGTTTATTCGTGGGCAAACATCTGTCTGTCTCGCGCTTGGCGTTTATTATGCAGCAGGTCTTACCATATCAGGCTTGAATTTCGGTCTCCTGATCGGATTGTTCGTAGGCTTAATCAGCTTTATTCCCTATGTCGGTTCTATGACAGGGTTTGTTCTTTCGGTTGGTGTTGCGTGGGTACAGTTCTATCCCGAACATTGGGAAAGAATTATAGTTGTCATGGGAGTGTTTTTTGTCGGACAGTTTCTTGAAGGATATGTTTTGCAACCGAAATTGGTTGGTCAATCGGTAGGGCTTCATCCTGTCTGGCTTATGTTTGCGCTCTTTGCTTTTGGTTCTCTTTTCGGCTTTACCGGTATGTTGATCGCTGTTCCTGCTGCTGCGGCTGTCGGGGTTCTTGTAAGGTTTGCACTTCATACCTATCTTGAATCACCACTCTATTCACCGAGCAGCAATTCCGCAGCCGATCAAGTCGGAGGAAAGGAATGAATAAAAGGTTAGAGCAATTACCGCTCTCACTTTCGCATCCAACAGATTTCTATTCAGATGATCTGGTTGTCACCAAAAGCAATATTGCTGCATACGAGCTCATTGAACACTGGCCGGATTGGCCTATGCCAATCGCAGTTCTTGTCGGACCGAACGGTTCGGGAAAAACACATTTTTCCAGTGTTTGGAAAAATATCAGCAACGCGCGTCAGGTTTCTCCGGATCGGCTTGGCGAGGCTATTGTCGAGATTGATAAGGGTAATCCGGTTCTGATAGAAGATATTGATAGTGTCGAACTCGACGAAGTGACTTTTTTCCATCTTATCAATTCGGTCAAACAAGCCCGTTTGGTCAATCGGGTGGCGACATTGTTAATCACATCAACATCGGCTCCTTTAAGCTGGAAGGTAAAACTTGATGATCTCACAAGCCGTTTAAGGTCGGTGACACTGGCAGTCATCGGGCAGCCTGACGACGAGTTGCTGGTTTCTGTTGCTTCCAAGCTTTTTTCCGACCGGCAGATAACGGTAGATCCTTCGGTGGTAGAATATCTGGTAAGTCGTTCGGAACGGTCGCTTTTTGCGCTAGGGAAAACTGTCGATGCAATCGACAGGCTCGCATTGCAAAGAAAAAGCAAGATTACCAAAGCACTCGTCTCTGACGTTATGAATAACGTATCGGAACAGGATTAAACGAGGGAAAACCGGTCACGGGGTTATCGAACCGGTTAAAGCACCATCAATCAAACTAGAAATATCCGGTGCTCTGGTGCTTAAACTTGTTCCGTTTGCCCAGCCGATGATATTGGTGGAGGGCACAACCACGCGGTGCCAATTGCCCTGACGTTCATAGGAACGCATTTCCTGCCCTGCTTTGACATTTGCAACAATTTTCGAGTGCGAATCAGCCTTTGTATAGATCGCAGTCGGCACTCTTGCAAAAATAACATTGGCGGCATTGTTAACGGCAAATCTCGCTTGGGGCGGTAAGTTTGTATCCGGACGATAGGGTATAGAAGGTGAAGTGAGGTCAGGTTTTTCGATCGGAGCCTTAGGCGCGACCGGCTGGAATGTGACCGGATCCGGTACTTTTGAAACGGGCTTTACAGCAATTTCCGGAAGCTTGATTGATGAAAGTTCGGTTTTGCGAAGAGGTGTGGCAGAGGAATTCGCAAGGGTTCCGGATTGTTTCTGGTTGGCATTTGTCTCGTATGTATTATGGTACCAACCGGCACCACCCAAAAGAGTTAAGCCGCCAAGAAGAAAATAACTTAATGTGGAGGAATATTTTTTTCGGTTTGAAGTTTGCCGGATTTTTTTTGCTCTTGTCCGATGTACCGCCATAGCAAATCCTTTCTTTAAGGCGATTTTGACATCAAATTATTTTAGAAAAGTTATCGCCCCAAAAAAATTACGGAATAATCGGAAAAAAGCGAGATTTACGCTTGCACTTCACAGTGGAAAAATTTAGGGAATGTGCGTCGAACTTAATTAATGTCGGAGCGTAGCGCAGCTTGGTAGCGCACCTGATTTGGGATCAGGGGGTCGTAGGTTCGAATCCTATCGCTCCGACCATGACTTGATTTGACAAAAAGATGATGCGACAAAGTGGTCGTAAAAGTTTATAGTATGACCACGGCATGATCCGAAGGGAATAAATCATGGTAGCTCGAATTTTCAGCCCGGCTAAAACGGCGATGCAATCTGGAAAACGCAATACCGGTTTTTGGGTTCTTGAGTTTGAACCTAGTGAAGCCAAGATGATAGATCCGTTGATGGGATATACATCTTCTGCCGATATGCGTAGCCAAATCAAATTGACGTTCGAGACACAAGAGGAAGCTATTGTCTACGCGACAAAGAACGGAATAGCCTACCAACTTGAGGAACCGCACGCGATGACACGCAAAAAGGTTTCCTATTCGGATAACTTCCGGACTGATCGTCAGGTTCCTTGGACACACTAATCAAACTATCGTTCTGAACAATTTTGGTCCCGTAGCTCAGCTGGATAGAGCAACGGCCTTCTAAGCCGTGGGTCACAGGTTCGAATCCTGTCGGGATCGCCATTTCACCTTGAAAACAAATTTTTTCCGATTTTCAAGGACGCTTGCGATGTTGTCGATCGGGACGAAATCCGTATTCTTGAGTTCGACATTACAGTTCACAATAACATAAATCATTCATTTCGAGTCGCTGCCTGTCGCCTTCGTCTGCAAAGTTTCAAAATAGAATCATTTAGTTTTCTATTCCCGCTCTTTTCCGGTTTTACGGCTTGAGTGCGGAAGAAAGCGGATATTACGGCTGTTCTTCTTCTTCATTGCTCCGCATCTTTTTTTAAGTAATTTTTCTTTTCAAAATCGTTTTCACGAAAGTGATAACTTATCTGAAAAGCGTGTTAAATTATCGATGAGTGCGAGTTTGTTTTTCACATGCGTTGAGCGCAAAAATTACGAAATGACAGAAACTCGTCGGAAGTGAATTGCGATTTTTACGAATCAGTCAGGCAACGGGAATCAACATCCGGTAATTCAAATCAATAAGAGTCCTGCATTCTTTTATATTCGTTAGAACAAGAATGGGCAGGCAATGCAATGTCTCGATTGCATCGGGAAATTATCTTCAATATCTGAAATATGCGTCCAGAGCGCTACAAGTGGATAAGGGGCAATTCCCCTTTTGGTGAGTGCGGATTTCTTTTGAACGCGAAAGTACCGCTAATACTCGTAGAACACAGGATAATAGCCGATATTCAAGCTGTTTATCGGGCAGGGAACAGACCGAACAATCCGCTGCACGGCTATTTTTTATTGTCACTGAAAGGGAGGAAAACTGCTGGTACGCCCAAGGGGATTTGAACCCCTGTTTCCGCCGTGAAAGGGCGGCGTCCTAACCACTAGACGATGGGCGCTTGGCAGTGAAACGGCTTATAGAGAGGATATTATTTAATCGCAAGCCCTGTTTGCAATTTTTTTTAATTTTTTGCTGAACAAGTCCAATTCCAATCGCGTTTCGGACCAACATCGACGTGAATTGACTGGTGACAATATGTTCCCACTCCGCCTCTATTGGGCAAAGCACGAACAAATTTTGCGACTTCCCACTTGTTTGTGTCCGGCACTTGTATGTCTGCTGCGGCACAAGACATATGCATGGAACGCTTTGCACCGTTGACTTTCTGGTTATAGGAGGGGCTACGATAACCCGACGTTATAATAACCGGCTTATTGAAGCGACGTTCAATGGTTTTTAAAATCGCAACCAGTTGGGGTCTTAAACACGAAACTTCGACATCTTTACGCGCGACTTTAAGTCCGTTTGGAAGCGAACGGCCGTACATGCTCACCGAGGCAAGTGTATAAAGCGACGGCGAATCAATTTCATTCGCATCAATATCGGTATCGTCATAAAGACTTGTGCGATGTTTGATAACAATTCCGCCATTGGGACGTACCCCCGGTAATACATCGTTATATTCGTGAGGATCTTTTTTCGGCAGTGGCACAAGGGCGGTTTTCGTCTCGCTATCGACGGGCTTGTTTTCTTTGTTATTATCGGAGCGCCCGAAAAGACGCATCAAACTGCCTTTTTTTTGACTTGTTGCATCATGTTCGGGCGGCAGGTTCCGGTTTTCGGGAGATTGAGCTGTCGATTGTGAAGAATCACTGCCGGTCGCACCGGCATTCGCCTTTTCCGTGGGCGTTACAGTATTGGTTGCAGGCGTGGCAACGGACGGGTTGGACGCCGAATTGTTGGCAGTCGGTAACGTTCCGGAGGACGGACTTTGACCGGAATCAGGTGGATCTTGTGTCTGGTCTGTTTTTTCTTTTGACCGTCCAAAAGAAAAAAATGCCGTTTTCTTAGGTTTCGGTTCTTCAGTGGTAGCAGGTGCTCCCGCTGTTACTTCTGCCGGAACCTGATTGCCAATCTTCGCGGTTGACTGATCGGGCAACGGAGACTGTGTCATCGCCGTTTGCGGTTTTTCGTTCAATTTTTGTCCCGACAATGGCAAAGGGGTCGGAACAGGCACATTTTTAGGTTGATCCTTGCCGTGGCCGTTAGCATCCGGATTGACATTAGGTTCTGCCGAATTGATAGAGCCTTGAGTATTTTTAGCCGAATTTGCCTCGATAGAATTATTGTCGGGAGTTTGCGTTTGGGGAGTTTTTGACGATTTATCAAATACGCCGAGCCCGTTATTATTAGCCGTGCAGGAAGTCAACGCCAACACCAACGAGATCACGAGGCCTGAACGCAATAAATGTTGGCATAAGACAAAGGGTTGTTTGTTCGTTTTCGGAAAAATGTCGTTACTAGCTAACAATCAACAACCTCTTGTGGGGGCCTTAAGGCTTATGTTTCCAGCCTAACGCGTGGATAAACACAAGTGAATTATTTGGCGACCAATTTGCGTTTATTTTATGCTAAAAATTAAAAATGGTCATCACATGACGATTCACTTTTGAAATATATGTTACTTTAACCACACAATTCACCGAAAACAACAAAACCTGACGAATATCGTTCAACATCTCTTGACGTTGGCTTCATGATAATCTCATGATAGGTGAGACTTTTATCATAGCGACGGGAATATAGAAGAAAGATGAAGATGCCCTTCAACAAAATGCAAAGTGTTGTTCTGACTTTGGTCGCGATTGCAGCTATGGGCTGTGCTCGCAGTGCCGAATTTACAGCACCGGAACAAGCTGGGGCATCCCACTCGGATATATATCCTCGTTTTTCCAATAAACCCAGAGCTGCCACAAAACAGTTTTCGGAAGCTGAAAAACAGTCTCTAACCGAAAAACTCGATTCCGAGGCAACCGCTCTGAAAAAAGTCCCTGGTCCCACTGCAAACAGCGCGTCCAAACTTGCAAAAGCCAAAGATGATGCCCGCCGCGAGGCCGAAGAAACAGTTCGTCAAATCGAACAAAGTGGCAAACAGGATTAGTCATGTATATGCCACTGATTTATCAACAACTTTAACTTCAATTTTTGAACCGGATTAGAAAATGTCGGAAGAATTCCATAAAATTCGTCGTTTGCCGCCTTACGTATTTGAACAGGTTAACCGCCTGAAGGCTGCGGCGCGAGCGAAGGGAGCCGACATTATCGATTTGGGAATGGGAAATCCCGATTTGCCGACGCCGCAAAACATTGTTGATAAGCTTTGCGAGGTTGTTCAGGATCCACGAACACATCGCTATTCGGCTTCACGTGGCATTCCCGGATTAAGAAAAGCGCAGGCCAAATATTATGAACGCCGTTTCGGTGTAAAGCTCGACCCCAATACGCAGGTCATTGCGACACTGGGTTCCAAGGAAGGCTTTGCCAATATGGCTCAGGCTATAACTGCACCTGGTGACGTTGTTTTATGCCCGAACCCGACCTATCCGATTCATTCATTCGGTTTTATTATGTCTGGCGGTGTCATTCGTTCCATGCCTGCATTTCCGGGTGAAGAATTGTTGCGTGCTCTTGATCGTGCCGTCAAACATTCGATTCCGAAACCGATTGCCGTTATTCTGAATTATCCTTCCAATCCGACGGCTTATGTTGCCGATCTCGATTTTTATAAGGAAGTTGTCGATTTTGCTAAAAAGAATGACATCATCCTGCTTTCCGATCTTGCTTATGCAGAAATCTATTTTGGCGACAAAGAACCGCCGTCAGTTTTGCAGGTGCCGGGTGCTATTGATGTAGCCGTGGAATTTACATCCATGTCGAAAACCTTTTCAATGCCTGGCTGGCGCATGGGTTTTGCTGTCGGCAATGAGAGATTGATTGCCGCCTTGACGCGCGTCAAATCATATCTCGACTATGGAGCTTTTACGCCTATACAGGTTGCGGCTGCCTATGCTTTGAACGGTGACGGCTCGGATATTGCTTATGTCCGTTCTGTCTATAAAAAACGCCGTGATGTTATGGTCGAGAGTTTCCATCGTGCCGGTTGGGATGTACCTTCGCCGGAAGCAACAATGTTTGCATGGGCACCAATTCCTGAGCAATATAAACATCTTGGGTCGCTGGCTTTTTCCAAACTTCTCATTGAGAAAGCCGACGTTGCTGTTTCTCCCGGTATCGGATTTGGCGAACAGGGCGATGATTATGTACGTATTGCGCTTGTCGAAAACGAACACCGGTTGCGGCAAGCTGCGCGTAACATCAAGCGCTTCTTTTCCGACGAGAAAAACAAGGCAGCCTGACGAATGGTAAATGCGTTGAAGATCGGCATTGTCGGGCTTGGAACCGTTGGAAGTTCTGTTGTCCGGATATTGAAAGAAAAACAGGACTTGCTGACCAAGCAATGCGGCAGACCTATCGAGGTTGTTGCTGTAAGCGCGCGTGACAGAACACGCGAACGCGGGATTGATCTTCAAAACATAGAGTGGGTTGATGACCCGTTGGTTCTCGCTGGAAGTAAAGATATTGATGTTTTTGTCGAATTGATTGGCGGTGAAGAGGGGATAGCACGTTTTTGCGTTGAAGAAGCGCTCAAACGCGGTCATCACGTCGTTACCGCCAATAAGGCTTTGCTTGCACGCCATGGTGTGGCGCTTGCGAAAATTGCTGAAAAAAAGGGTGTTTTGCTGAATTTTGAAGCCGCCGTGGCGGGTGGAATTCCGGTCATCAAAGCAATGCGCGAGTCGTTATCCGGCAATAGCGTTTCGCGGGTTTACGGGATATTGAATGGAACATGTAACTATATCCTGACCCGTATGCTTGCCGAAGGGATTTCTTTCGAGGAATGTCTTAAAGAGGCGCAGATACTGGGCTATGCGGAGGCAGATCCGACTTTCGACATTGAAGGGTATGACACTGCACACAAGCTTGCATTGTTGACCAGTCTGGCATTCGGTTGTGTCATATCGGTCGACGACATTTATGTCGAAGGAATCAGTAATATTTCGCTTGCCGATATTCATGCAGCCGATGAACTCGGTTATCGTATTAAACTGTTGGGCGTGGCTGTGAAAACCGACACCGGTATCGAACAGCGTGTTCACCCGACAATGGTACCAACTTCAACCGTTATTGCCCAGGTTCAGGGCGTTACGAATGCTGTTTCCATCCAGACCGATCTGTTGGGAGAATTGCTGTTGTCGGGGCCGGGGGCCGGTGGGAATGCAACTGCATCAGCCGTTATTGGTGATATTGCAGATATAGCGAAATCCCATCCCGGTTTTCAGCACGGGCCGGTTTTTGGAACACCTGCCCAAGCACTTGCGCCCTATAAACGTGCTCGCATGCGTGCTCACGCGGGAGGCTATTTCATACGTTTGACGGTAACGGATAAAATCGGTGTTTTTGCAAGTGTTGCAAAACGGATGGCCGAGAATTCGATTTCACTGGAATCGATTGTTCAGCGGCCGCTTGCCGAAAATGTGCAGCCCAATACTAAAAACATTGTCCTCGTCACTCATGAAACGACCGAGTCGTCGGTACGTAAAGCGTTGATGTCGATCATGGAAGATGGACATCTTATAGATAAGCCGCAGATGATCCGCATTGAACGCCCGAATTAAAGGCCGTTTTTTGCGTTTATTTTGTTTATTATCACTTATGTTTCAATAATAATTTATGAATTGATCGTATGCCCTCTTGCGGTAAAGCGGAGTCTTTGCGAAAAGGCTATACTATAACGTTGAAAAACAACGTTGGTTTTTCTTTAACAATTATCCGGTGGGATTAATCATATGTCGAACTCGGCTGACCATACATTACATGGACTCAATCGTATTTTAACACTTGAGCTGGTTCGCGTAACCGAGCGTGCAGCGGTTGCCGCAGCACGCATTCGGGGATGCGGAGACGAAAAGGCAGCCGATCAAGCCGCCGTTGACGCAATGCGTAAAGAATTGAACCGTTTGCCGATCGACGGAACTGTTGTTATCGGCGAGGGCGAACGTGATGAAGCACCCATGCTTTATATCGGTGAAAAGGTTGGAACCAAGGAAGGACCGGCTGTTGATATTGCATTGGATCCTTTGGAAGGTACAACAATCTGCGCCAAGAACTTGCCGAATTCGCTTGCTGTTATTGCAATGGCGGAAAAAGGCAATTTGCTTTATGCGCCGGATGTCTACATGGAAAAAATTGCTATTGGACCGGGTTATCCCAAAGGGATCGTCGATCTTGATGCAAGTCCGGTTGACAATATCAATGCTCTCGCCAAAGCGAAAGGCGTGAAGCCCAATATGATTACCGCTTGTATTATGGATAGACCACGCCACGCCAAACTTATAGAGGCCGTGCGCACAACCGGTGCCTCGATCCGTTTGATTGGCGACGGTGACGTTGCAGGTATCATCCACACGACAGATCCGGATGAGACAGGCATCGATATTTATATGGGCATTGGCGGCGCACCAGAGGGTGTTTTGGCTGCGGCGGCACTTCGTTGTATTGGCGGACAAATGCAAGGGCGCTTGCAGTTGAATACTCAGGAAAAAATTGACCGTGCGGCCAAGATGGGTGTTACCGACCCGCACAAAGTTTATGCGATGGAAGAAATGGCAAAAGGCGATGTTCTTTTTGCCGCGACCGGCGTAACAGATGGTAACCTGCTTTCAGGTGTGAAATTTGCAAAAAATTATATCCAGACGGATACAATCGTCATGCGCTCACACAGTGGGACAATTCGCAATATCATTGCTCGCCATCAGGATATGACAAAGTTTGATTGATTTTCGTGATTTTCTAAACCGGTTTTGCCGGTAGTTGCGAAATTATGATTATTTTTAAAGCGCGTTTTCAAAATAGAACGCGCTTTTTTATTTTTCTGGATAGTCAGGAATCCGGTTGAAGTAGAGCGTTATACGATAGGGATAGACTATAAGTGGACTATTGTTTGATGATTAAAAACGAAGCGCGTTTTCTACCGGTCAGATAATATCTTCCGAATGCGCTTTATATTTCTCTCTATTATTCTTGCAAAAAGAAGAGGCCTGAAAAGAGTTCACTTAAAAAGTTTTTCAGATTTATTATATCCACTCCAGCAGACATACAAAACCGCGTGGTTTAAAGAAAACACGAATAGCATCCATCCGGAAAATTGTTATTCACGTTTATCGGGAGAGTTTTAACGCTCGTAAACAACAGACGATATAACATACGGGCTTCGTTTTAACTTAAATTCCGTATCTCTCGCGATCAGCTAACGGTTATCGGGAAATATCCGAATGGAGAACCGCGTGAAACGTGTTCATTCATGGTCGGGAATAAAAGTTATGAAAAATACATGACCCCAACGTTACATTGTCGAACGATCGAAGCCGCTTAAAGCATATGAGCTAACGGAAATACCGCAAGTTTAGTAAAGAGAAACAAAAAAAGTGCAGCCTGATAAGGCTGCACTTTCAATTAAATGTATAATCAATCAATTTTAACAGTCTTTACCCAGCCGTAAGGATCTTTGGCTTCACCTTTTTGGATATGGATGAGCTGTTCACGTAGATTCTGGGTAATTTCGCCGCCATTTCCATTACCAATGACAGTTTCACCGCCTTCATATTTGAATACTCCGATCGGCGTTATCACGGCAGCGGTACCACATGCAAAAACTTCCTTGAGGTGGCCACTTTTTGCATCCTTTTTCAAATCGTCAAAGGAATAACTGCGTTCTTCCACCTTCATTCCGTTGTCTTTGGCAAGTTGCAAAATCGACTTTCTCGTAACACCGTGAAGAATCGTTCCGTCAAGTTTCGGTGTAACGAGCCGATTGTCGTCCATGACAAAGCATACATTCATGCCGCCAAGTTCTTCGATCCATTTACGCTCGACCACGTCGAGAAAAAGAACCTGATCGCAGCCGTTTTTCTCGGCATTAATCTGGGCGAGCAAGCTTGAAGCGTAATTGCCACCGCATTTTGCTTCACCTGTTCCGCCAGGGCCGGCGCGGCTGAATTCGGTATCAAGCCAAACGCTGACCGGTTTTGTGGTACCGCTTTTGAAATAGGAACCGACCGGAGAAGCAATAACACTGAAAATATACTCGTTAGCCGGATGGACGCCCAAAAATGCTTCATTTGCGAACATGAACGGCCGTAAATAGAGACTGGAATCAGGTGTTTCGGGAATCCAGTTCCGGTCGATCTTGACAAGCTCGTTGATGGCGGCAAGAAATACATCCTTATCAAGAGGAGGCATTGCAAGCCTTATAGCGGAATTATGAAAACGTTCAGCGTTTGCCTCAGGGCGGAAAAGAAGAATGCGGCCATCATGTGCACGATAAGCCTTGAGGCCCTCGAAAATTTCCTGCCCATAGTGAAGAACAGCACTTGCCGGATCAATCTCGAAAGGCTTGCGAGCGGTGATGACCGCATCATGCCAGCCTTTTCCGGCTGACCATTGCACCACTGCCATGTGATCGGTGAACACCCGACCAAATCCAGGATTCTTCAATAGGTCCGCACGCTTTTCTGCACTGAGCGGATTGGGATTTTTTTCAATTTTAAATGGAAGAACAGTACTGGAACCTGTCATGACAATAACCTTTTGAAATGTATGTTCATCTTATTGCTCTTTTAACAATTGGTGATTTCTGCAAAGCAATAAGGTTTGAACATTAGAGTTTATTCGGCACAGGTGTCAACGATTTTAGAACAGTTGTCACGTCCGGGAACAACATTGTGAAACGTTTTTATAAGTGCACATTAAATAATGATTAAAAACAGCAAGGGAACACAACAATAGTCCATGCGTTTAAGGGATACAGAAATCATCATAGCCCGTGAGGACTATTGTTCTTATCTCTAAATTGAACTTTTAGTTCTCATGAATGAAAGCCTCTCTCAATGTCAGACAACAAGACCAACAGTATAATTACGCGCTTGTTAGCGTTTCTAACGAACCGTATCCTGATAGAAGCTTTTGCAGTTTTTGCGGTTACAACATTGTTTACGTGGGCAATATTTACTGCGACCGTTCTCGTCAACTGATGAACACGTTGATGATTGTATCAAACATGTTTGCTCCATTGTCACAACGCTTCCTTGGACGGCTTGTCTGTTATATGCTCGAACATGTTTTACACAGAAATCGGGACGCTATCCACGTCAATTCGGTACGATATTTTTCGGCTGATAATCAGAATAAATTTTTATAAGATTTAATTTTTATAATTTTACAATCAAGAAAATAGCATACAATAATATTACGGATGTAACCAGTATAAATATATTAATTTATTCATAAAAAATACACGTAAAATTGATAATGAATTATTTATATGAAATTTTATTTAATTAATTAAAATAGCGTTCTCAATTTGATAGAAAAATATAGAAATTTGGTTTTATATCAGATTCATTATTTATTTTAATATAAATAATTCTCATATATTACAATTGTGAATTATTAAATGATTATATTATGTGATGAATACCTATCATTTATCTGTATGTATTAATTGATTTTTATGAGTAGCCGATAAAAGACAGCAGTCCGGATTACGGAGCGCCCAGTATAAAAATCCATACCGTCCGTTGAAAAAAGCGTAAACTTAGAAAACGTCTGGCGGCGACGGAAAATAGTTGCGGTGACAATAGACCCGCTATTATTTTCCGACAAAACAGCTTCCGTTTTGGCTCTTTATCTTATCACAAAGACTTACTGCATCATCACGCGGACCTACTTGTATTCTGACGCGATAATAAGTGCCTTTACCGGGAATGGAAGCCGGTTGAATACTTAAAGGTAATGATCCGATGAGCGAGCCGAATAAGCTCTTGGCTTTATTCATTGACGTTGTAGCCGCTTCCTGAGTGGGTTGTGAGGCAATCTGGACGTAGTAGCCGCCTGAGCCAACGCTCGCTGTCACGGGAGCAGTAGTTTTCGGCTCTGACGTTTCTAACGGGCGAGTGGGTGTTTTTGGAAGAGCTGGCGGAGATTGTCGGGGCGTTTCTGCGGTGATGATAGGTTGCGCCTGTTGTTGACGCTTGGGACTGTTTACTGTGTTGATACCGTTTAAAACGCTTTCACTGGTTAGTGAACCGGTTTGTGAATTGTCACCATTATCATCAGGCGTTCCGTGATTGGACTGTGCATCTTCATTGATAATCTTGGTCAGTTCGGAATCAGCTGCCGACATGCCGGATTCGGAAGAAGCCGTACCATCGGAAGAGGCTTGCTCCGTCCCGTTTTGGGCGTTTGCTTCTTTATCGTTTATTGTTGCGGAAGAACTATCCTGTTTTTCGGCTGTATTTGAACGCGGACTCGGAGTGATTGTACCGTCAGGATTGACTACAACGGATTGAACTTCTCTGGTCGGGACGCTCTGATTTGAAGCCGCAGTAATTGCATCTTCCACGTTTGACGGGTCGGCATATGTATCGACGCCGTCCGGTACATCATTTAATGCAGTCAAATCTTCCGGCGTTTCGGAGTGGTCGACCAGTTTATCCTGATTGCCTTCAGAGCCATTTTGACCGTTCGCCTGATTATAAACGTCCTGATTGTTTTGTGTTTCGTTAGTCGTGCCGGTTTGTTCTGCCTGTACTTTATAAGGCGAATCATCCGCATGTATGACGGTTGAAGCGCCACCGCCTTGCGATGGCATAAAATACTTCATTGCCGCATAGCCGCCGCCAAGTAAAATAAATAAAGCAACACCGCCGATCGTTAATTTTCGTGCAAAGGATTTTGGTCTGTTTTGGTTTTGCAGTCCTTCCAACGCCGCATTTCCTGCAAGCAAAGCTTGTTCGCTTCCATCATAGGGAACGTTCGGCTGGGGTAGCGGGTATTGCCCCTGAAGAGTTTCGCTGGCGTTTTCAGGTTCACGGGTTTTATCCTGTCCATAACCGGATTGAGCATAAGCTTCTGCGAAAAAATCATCCTGTTCTTGGGGGGTATTCGTGGCTTCCTGTTTGTTGCCTACGCTGAATACATCGGCAAATTCACTCTCTAACGCATCAGCCGATTGTGCCGGTTCTTCAGCAGGGTAGGGAATCTCCGGCACATCGACCGGCTCTGTTGTTTCCACTATTTCATCTGCAAATTTATAAGTATTGACGTCTGGTGGCTGGTTGGCATCATTTTCGCCAGAATTTTGCGCAAACGCCTCTTCGGAAGCAGGGTAGGAGGTGTTAACCCCATCATTTTCTTCAGCCGGTTGAGGATAATCCGGATTTGGATTTAATGCTTGCGTATTTTCCGCAGCCTGTTCACCGGTTTGAGCATAGCGGGTTTCCGAATTTACGCTTTGCATAAACTGTTGTTCGGTTTCCTGAGCTTCTAACGGTAAATGTGGAATATCTGCTACGTCATTCACCATATCCGGTTGAACATCTCTTGATTCTGGCGAAGCAACAGGAGACGGGGCTTCATGGAACGGGGGATTGACGATAGCATTTTCGTCTGCCGACAAGTCCTCAAGGCCGAAGGGATCAGCGCTTTGCGGTCTAGCATCCGGAGCGGCAGCCGGTTCAGCATGATGTAAACCGCTATCCGGTGGTACATTTTCGCGCAAAGGGTGACCGTCGTTCGCAAACACATCATCAAATCCGAACGGATCGTCCGAATTTAAAAAATCGGTTTCGGAGCCGGTTTGGTTTTGCTGCGGAGGTTCGTAAGGTAAAGGCGCAGCATTGGTTGCACGGCTCTCACTATAAGTGTTGGCAGAATAGGGCTTATTTTGCTCGAATTGACTTCTATGTGTTTGAAACTGCGGATCATTGCCGCTGGTTTCTATATTCGGGAGTGAATTCAAATCACCCGAATATTGGTGATTTTCGACCGGCGGGTTTACAGCCTGTCTGACCGGATCGTTATAATGTGAAGTAGACGGTGCAAGATTTTCAGCCGCATTTTGCGAGCCGAAATGTTCTCCGGATGTAGGAAGCGGGTCATTAACGAGAAGGTTTTCGAGTTCTTTGTCAAAACCCATTTCATCGAAAATAGGATCCCGACGAGCCGTTTGTTGAACTGTTGTCTGGTCGTTGGTATTCTGCTCAGGCAGTTCTTGTGAAAAATTATGCACAGGTACCGGTTGAGAAAGCTCGTTCGGCGAATTTAACGGTTGTCCAAAACGCGTATTCTGGAAACCTGATGTAGTTTGTTCGGGAACAAAATCCGGGCTATTCGCAACTCTTCCATATTGGGCTTGCTTATCAAAAGTCGGATTTACCGGATTAACCGGCTGCGACGGCTCGTTTCCAATCGGAAGATCCGGTAAAGTGTCCAAGTCAATATCGGGAAAGCCTGCAGGCGGCTCTATCGGCGCACCGGTAGCACGAGCCTGCGGGGTAAACGATGGCATGTCATAAAGTTCGTTAAAAGGAAGATCAGGTTCCTGTTGGCGAGGTGCAGGCGCGGAATCTTCAGCCTGTGGCAGAAAATCAAGATCATCATTATTTCGCGCGGCAGTGTTCCTGTCATTTGTCAGTCCACTTGCCGGCCGTGAGCTGGTAACTGGAGGTTGAGCGTCAAGAAAAGACAAACCGGCATCATCCGCACCGCTGTTCTGGGGGTGTTCAGATGGGCCTGTCTGCACAGTGGATGTTACCGGTTTGCGAGTCGGACTATCACCATTCGCATTAAAGTCCAGATTGAACAAGCGCGTAAGTTCGAGAAGCGGGTCTTTCTCTTCTGAAGCCGGTCGTTCCGGACGGGGGGCATTGCGATCATTGTCGGTCATAGTTTTTCCCACATAGTCGGTTACGCAATCTGGTATTTATTGCATTCCGCCAGACATTAAGCTCATTCATCTTAAAAATCTGAAATTCTGCTTTAATATCATAAATATACGTTAGATAACCTTAACACAAGACATAGTTACAAAGCCCGTCTGGAAAGTCTCTTTATCAACGCATTTCCACCGGAATCAACGCATTTCCACCGGAGCATCAACACCAATAATGCCCAAGCCGGATGACAGAACATCAGACACAGCCTGAATGAGGCCGAGTCTTGCTAAAGACAATTCTCTATCGTCAAGCTTGATAAAACGTAAATCCTCATTTTCTGTACCTTTGTTCCAATGTCCATGGAAAAAAGAGGCAAGATCGTAAAGATAAAACGCCAATCTGTGCGGCTCGTAATTCAATGTAGCCTGTTCGACGATACGTGGATATTCCGCCAATTTCTTGATTAAAGCAATCTCTCCGGCATCTGTCAATTTTTCGAGATGCGAAACCAGTTCCTCCCGTTGGAAATTCGACAGATTAAGGAGTTCTTCTGCTTTCCGGAAAGTGGAATGGCATCGTGCACACGCGTATTGGACATAAAAGACCGGATTGTCTTTGGACTGTTCTGTAACTTTCGCAAAATCAAAATCAAGCGGAGCATCGCTTTTCCGATAAATCATCATAAAGCGCACAGGATCCCTGCCGACTTCGTCGACAACTTCACGGAGAGTGACAAAAGATCCGGCTCTTTTTGACATAACCACCGGCTCGCCATCGCGGAAGAGCTTTACCAATTGGCAAAGAAGCGCTGTCAATTTGGCTTTTCCACCTGAAATAGCTTTGGCGACCGCTTGTAGCCTTTTTACATATCCACCATGATCTGCACCCAATACATAAATCATTTCATTGAACTGACGTTCAAATTTATTGCGGAAATAGGCTACATCGGCAGCGAAGTATGTATACGAGCCATCCGATTTGATTAATGGTCTGTCCTGATCGTCACCAACTTCCGTCGAGCGAAACAGTGTCTGTTCACGATCTTCCCAATCTTCCGAAACCTGTCCCTTCGGCGGCGGCAATGTTCCCTTATAGACATATCCTTTCAATGTCAGATCATTGATCGTACTGCGTATCGCTTTTGCATTATCGGCATGCAAAGTTTTTTCAGAGAAAAACACATCATGATGAATATTGAGTGCAGCAAGATCATCGCGGATCATCTGCATCATTGCATCAACCGACCGTTCTTTTATGAGTGGCAATCGCTCCTCTTCCGGCATTTCCAAAAGCTTGTTGCCAAATTCTTTTTTCAGTGCCTCGCCGACAGGGACAAGATAATCGCCGGGATAAAGCCCTTCGGGAATTTTGCCTATCGTTTCACCAAGTGCTTCCCGATAGCGCAGGAAAACAGAATTCGCCAATACATCAATCTGACCGCCCGCGTCGTTGATGTAATATTCCTTTACAACGTCATGTCCTGTAAAAGAGAGAAGGTTTGCAAGCACGTCACCAACAACTGCCCCGCGACAATGTCCGACATGCATGGGGCCGGTGGGATTGGCCGAAACGTATTCAATGTTGACTTTTTTCCCCAATCCAAGCTTTGTGCGGCCGAAATTGCTACCCGATTTTACGATGGTTTTTAATACATTACGCCAAAAATCGTCAGTCAGCCGGAGGTTGATAAAGCCAGGACCCGCAACATTAACAGATTCAATATCATCGTCCGCTTCCAGAAGAGATACAATTCTTTCTGCCAGCGCTCGCGGATTGCAACCGACAGATTTCGATAGAACCATTGCCGCATTCGTCGCCAGATCACCATGTGACGGATCGCGCGGAGCCTCGATGGCGACCCTGCTTAAATCAAGTGGCTGACCATCTTTTGCTTTAATATCAGACCGCTGAAGCAATTGTTTAATTTTTTGCTCGAACTCATTAAAAATATTCATCATCGAAATCCGTGTTGTTGTCACCTTCGTTTAGGACAAATAAGTTGCGCGGTCAAACAATCGTCGATATTCGCGCAGTGCATAATTATCGGTCATTCCTGAAAGGAAGTCGGAGATCACTCTTGCGCGACCGTTGTCACTTAGATCAATTGTCGTTTTAAACCACTCTTCCGGCATTGCATTCGGATGTTCGTAATAAAAATCGAACAGGCTTGAAACAATTTTTTCGGCTTCGTTGCGTCGTTTCCAGACATATTCGTGATGATAGAGATTATCATAAAGAAATTGTTTCAGTTTTTTTTCGGATTTGGTCATAAGCGGAGAGAATGCGACAAGTTGGTGATCTGCACCATGGACGTCGTCAATAGTGTGAGGTGCGAGCTGATGGATGAGGTCCAGAGAATGTTTTATAACGTCTTCCACCATTGCGGTTATTTGGCGTCTTACAAGTTCATAACCGGTGCGGGTTCGGTCCAGATTCGGAAATTCGTTTTTGATAAGACGCAGGATGTCACCTGACAATTCGACATTTTCAAGTTGCGTAAGGCTTAGAAGTCCGGATCGCAAGCCATCGTCAATATCATGGGCATTGTAGGCAATATCATCAGCTATAGCCGCACATTGGGCTTCAAGACTGGCAAATTTATCAAGTTCCAGATTTTGAATCTTGTTATATTCGGCCAAAGTAACAGGGATAGCAGAATTTTTTGCGTAAGGTCCGGAAAGTGGGCCGTTATGTTTGGCAAGTCCTTCGAGAGTCTCCCAGGTAAGGTTCAAGCCATTAAACTTCGGATAACGATGTTCAAGTCTGGTAACGATGCGCAAGCCCTGCGCATTATGGTCGAACCCGCCAAACGGTTGCATCCTGCTGTTTAAAGCATCTTCACCTGCGTGACCGAATGGTGTATGACCAAAATCGTGAACGAGTGCAATGGCTTCTGCCAAATCTTCATCAAGGCGCAATGCACGAGCCAAGGCGCGGGCAATTTGTGATACTTCGATTGTATGTGTTAGACGTGTGCGGTAGAGATCGCCTTCATCGGCGATGAATACCTGGGTTTTATGCTTCAATCGACGAAATGCATTTGAATGGATGATACGGTCGCGATCGCGTTGGAAAGGTGTTCTCGTCGGACTTTCCGGCTCATAAACCAGACGTCCACGACTTTTTGCCGGGTCACTGGCATAAGGCGCACGAGAGTGGTAACCAAAGCCTATATCTTCTATATCCATTGTAACTTGTCCAATCGAGACCTAGATTCAGATGTAAATATCTTTTATCTGATATTCAGGTTTACGAAAACAGTCTATAGCAAGGAAGTGTTGATAATGGGTGTTGTAGTTACAGAATCAGCGGTCAAACGCATAGCTCGTATTCTGGCCGGTGAACCTGACAAGACGGCTTTGCGGATTTCCGTCGAGGGAGGCGGTTGTTCCGGCTTTTCTTATAAATATGACCTTGTCAACGAACCGCCCGCAGAGGATGATTTGGTAATTAAAAAAGACGGTGCCACAATATTGATAGATTCGATGTCTCTACCTCTCATGGATGGTTCGGAAATCGATTTTGTCGATAACCTTTTGGGACAAGCATTCAAAATCAATAATCCCAATGCTGTGTCCTCATGTGGTTGCGGTGCCAGCTTTTCAATATAGCCGGACAAGCGGATAAAAGTGACACTCGATTGCTTTTACCTAATTCATAACACCAACGACTTGAAGCTGCTGACAGTTAAAACCAGATGACGTTTCTACTCCGCTCAAAGCAAAAAACTACGATCACCATTCTGGCAAGTCTTGTTGCTTTGGCAGAAGCTTTTGGCATGTCTCATGCCTGTGCCGAAGAAAAACAGCACGAATTGAATTTGACGGCACCCGAACCGCAACATCATGAGAATAAATTCAAACCACAGGCCGCGCCTAAAGGAGAAAACCCGCCAACCAATGTTCCCCAACCCGCAACCGGCGCGCCATCTCAAAGCCAATCTTCAAGCGAGACTGAGCAACAAAAGGCCAAACTTGATCTCAATGCGAGATTGACAGATAAGGGGATGGACATTTCACGCGGGCTCGTTTGGCGTATTTTTGAACCGATTTATGGAGTGGATAATAAATTACCACTTGTCGCTTCTTCCCAAGGGGGAAGTGCACATTTTGCTCTCGACCCCGGAAGCTATATTGTCCATGTTTCATTCGGGAATGCGAGTGCTATGCGACGCGTAACGGTGAGTGCGGCGCAACAACTGTCGGAAACTCTGGTTCTGGATGCCGGAGGCTTGAAGCTTAATGCGACCATGCCGGAAGGTAAAATCAACCCGCAATATTTACGTTTCTCGGTTTATTCGGACGATAGTGAAAATGACGATACCTCACTTATTCTTGCAGATATTAAACCGGGAAAAGTCATAAGGTTGAAAGCGGGTAGCTATCATATTGTATCGAATTACGGAACGGCTAACGCCATTTCCAGATCCGATATTAAAGTTGACGCCGGCAAGATAACCGAAGCCACAATGCAACATCACGCGGCACTTGTCACTTTGAAACTTGTTCGCCAAGAGGGTGGAGAGGCTTTGGCCGATACGAGTTGGTCAATTACCAATGACTCTGGCGATATTATCCGCGAAACGGTGGGTGCATATGCAACTCTTGTATTGGCCGAGGGTGATTATGTCGCAATTGCAAAAAACAAAGACCAAATCTATCAAAAAGAGTTTTCGGTTTCTTCCGGCCATGATCAGGATGTCGATCTCGTTACAACTGCGCCGCCCCAACCGCCAATTGATGATTCGATGGATTGACGGAACGCTGTCAGCAGGTGATAGCCGGATTTGGCAATAAAAACGATTATTATCATTAAATAATTTGAAAAACAGCCGCTCAATTGAACAGTCCGGCGTCACGTTTGGTCTCTGCCAAGTTTTGAATTAATTCTTGCAATTTTTCTTCACAGAAACGTTGAAATCAATGTCACACCGGTTAACCTGATACCTGACGCTGTCAGACAATCGGGTTCAGTCGAGTTTTTTCGGCGGGAATAGTTATGGCAATCTATCAAGCTGTAAAAAAATCTGGCAGGTCATGTTTTACCTGCCAGAAATTCATTGAGACAATTAATCTTCTAGCGCATTGCGGCGAATATCGGGAGGCGTTGCTTCCTCTTTAAGGTCGGCGATCACCTTTTCAAGACGTAGAGACACTTGTTCCTGACTCCCCAGACGGCGCATATTTACCGAACCGTCTTCGGCTTCGCGTTTCCCGCAGACCAGAATGACCGGTACTTTTTGTAGCGAGTGTTCGCGTACCTTATAGTTGATCTTCTCGTTTCTAAGATCCGATGTTGCCAACAAACCGGCGGCTTTGAGCTTTTTGACGACTTTTTTGGCATAGTCATCGGCTTCCGATGTAATCGTGGCGACAACAACCTGAAGGGGAGCAAACCACAACGGCAAATGACCTGCATAGTTTTCAAGAAGAATACCAAGAAAGCGTTCCATTGATCCGCAGATTGCACGGTGGATCATAACCGGCTGACGTTTTTCTGAATCTTTATCGATGTAGAAAGCACCAAAACGTTCCGGAAGATTAAAGTCTACCTGTGTCGTTCCGCATTGCCATTCACGGCCGATCGCATCTTTCAATGTATATTCAAACTTCGGCCCGTAAAAAGCACCTTCACCCGGCAGGATTCCGGTTTTGATACGACCGTTCGATTTTTCCTCGATTGTGCGCAAAACCTCCGCCATGACGCTTTCGGCGTGATCCCATAATTCGTCCGAACCAACGCGTTTTTCAGGTCGTGTCGACAATTTTACGGTAATTTCGTTGAAACCGAAATCGGCATAAGTGCTTAAAATCAGATCATTAATTTTCAAACATTCATCGGCGAGCTGTTCGTCGGTACAGAAAATATGGGCGTCGTCCTGCGTAAAGCCGCGCACACGCATCAAACCATGCAGCGAACCGGAGGGTTCATAACGGTGAACAACACCGAATTCTGCAAGGCGGATAGGTAGTTCGCGGTAAGACTTCAGACCGTGCTTGAATATTTGCACGTGGCCGGGGCAATTCATCGGCTTCAAGGCATAAACGCGGTCGTCGTCCGCATCGTCACCTGCGGGCGTTACCTTGAACATATTTTCTTTATACCAACCCCAGTGCCCTGATATTTCCCATAAAGACTTGTCGAGAACCTGAGGAGCATTGACTTCCGAATATCCCTGATCGTCAAGGCGGCGGCGCATATAGCTTACAAGATTCTGGAACATCCTCCAGCCTTTTGCGTGCCAGAAGACAACGCCCGGACCTTCTTCCTGAAAATGGAACAGATCCATTTCTCGACCCAAGCGACGATGGTCGCGTTTTTCGGCTTCTTCCAGCATATGAAGATAGGCTGCAAGATCCTTCTCATTGGCGAACGCGGTTCCGTAAATACGGGTCAACATCGGATTGTTGGAATCACCCCGCCAATAGGCTCCGGCGACCTTCATCAATTTGAATGCATTGCCGATCTGGCCTGTCGATTGCATATGAGGCCCGCGACAAAGATCGAACCAATCCCCTTGATGATATATCTTAACGTCTTCGTTTTCCGGAATTGCGTCAACCAGTTCGACCTTATAGAGTTCGCCTTTATCCGCGAAAATCTTTTTGGCTTTTTCGCGCGGCAAAACTTCCTTGGTAAATTTTGCATTGCGCTTGATGATTTCGTGCATTTTCTTTTCGATAACCGGCAGATCTTCAGGCGTA
Organism: Bartonella sp. P0282; assembly: GCF_048452985.1. Taxonomy (NCBI): domain Bacteria; kingdom Pseudomonadati; phylum Pseudomonadota; class Alphaproteobacteria; order Hyphomicrobiales; family Bartonellaceae; genus Bartonella; species Bartonella sp. P0282. Next base: position 473,402 of record NZ_WTFO01000002.1, on the reverse strand, counting down.
AATGGCTGGTTACGGGCAAAATCATAGTAAAAACCATTTTCGATAACCGGACCGATTGTGACCTGTGTTCCAGGAAAGAGTTCCTGTACTGCTTCGGCTAGAACGTGTGCACAGTCGTGACGAATAAGAGCAAGTGCGCGCGGGTCGTCACGTGTAATAATCTCTATCGAGCCGGATTGTCCGAGTGGATCCGACATGTCACGTAAAACGCCATCAAAGCTGTATGCAACAGCATTTTTTGCCAGTGATTTTGAAATGGATTGTGCGAGTTCCAATCCGGTCATATCGGCGGGATAATCGCGTTTTGAACCGTCAGGGAAAGAAATGGAAACGGTGGAAGACATAAAATTACTCCTAATCCAGTCCCGCCAACGAATGCGGGTGGGGGTGTTGATTGCTCCGGTTGATGACAACAAAGCGGTTTAATGTCTGGTCTTTTATGTTTTCTTTTGAAAAAAAGAAAGTCCTATTCATGTTTCTTTTGCGCAATTTTCCAATAACGCCATGGTGTATACCAGTGATAGGTTTCATCGAGATGTGTCGGAACAGGATCAAAGCCGTGGGTTCCGAACGGTCCGCAACGCATAATGCGAAATAAACCCATCCACGAACCAGCCCACAAGCCATATCTTGCAATTGCTTCAAACGTATATTCGGAACAGGTGGGCAAATGCCGACATTGGTTGCCGATGAATCCTGAAAGCGTGAGCTGGTAAAGGCGAACCAGTCCGGTTCCCAAAAGTCTTCCCGGTGTTTTGCGCCAGACTCCTGAAAAATTGCGGCTTTCCGACTTCGTCATTCTGTCACTCTTTGTTGCGGGCTTCGATCTGGTCAATGCAATCAACAACGGCATCGAAAGTCAGCATAGTGGACGGCTGGCGGGCTTTATAGTTTTTTATCGGTTCAAGGCAGGCAAATTCGGCAAATTTTCCGGTTGGTGCAGGACCATTTTCTGTAAGCATGAGCCAGACAGTATTGCGTAAAGAACGCAGTTCTTCACTCGTCGAGCCGATTATATGACTTGCCATAAGTGAAGAGGAAGCCTGCCCCAATGCGCAAGCGCGCACGATATGCGCAAAATCTGTTACAATGCCGTTTTTCATTTTTAAATCAACTGTTACGGTCGATCCACAGATTCGGGAATGTTTTTGTGCCGTCGCATCGGGAGCGTCAAGACGGCCAATTTTATCGATATGCGCCGCAAACCCTAGAATTTTATCGTTATAAATTTCGTCAATCATATTTTGTTGCTCGAAAAACAACCTGTTTTTTATGAACTTACTTTGATTCTGGATATATGTGTCTATATAGGTGTAGTCATTATAACTACCAAGTTTTCTTTGGCGGTAAATCGGAGTTCATTTATGCAATCCCTTCAAAAAAGTCCGAGCGTTGAAACTCATCAAATTGCGAATAAGCGTCCAAGCCGTGAAGAGGCTGAAGCAGCAGTGCGTACTTTGCTCCTCTGGGCGGGCGAAAATCCCGACAGGGAAGGGCTTGTCAACACGCCAAAGCGGGTCGTTAAAGCTTATGAAGAGATGTTTTCAGGCTATAAACAATCCGCAAAAGAAATTTTAGGAACAGTCTTTGATGAGGTGTCCGGATATAACGATCCCGTTCTTATCAAGGACATTCCTTTCTATTCGCATTGTGAACATCATATGGTGCCGATAATAGGGAAAGCGCATGTCGCCTATATGCCTGATGGTCAAGTCGTGGGGCTGTCGAAAATACCGCGTGTTGTAGACGTTTTTGCAAAACGCTTGCAAACGCAGGAAAGTATCACCGCAGAAGTTGCCGACGCCCTTTATCAATATTTAAAACCTCGCGGTGTGGCTGTGCTCATAGAGGCCGAACATATGTGTATGGCCATGCGCGGCGTCAAAAAACAGGGGTCAACCACTATTACCGCCACATATCGGGGAGCCTACAAGGATAACGTCGAGGCGCAGGTCAATTTTGTCAAGATGATACGCAATCTTTGATTTTAGGGAAAAGAAATTGTCTGAAGAAAAAAATAGCTTGGAAGAAGGTTCGCAGTTTTTACCGAAATTTGATTCACAAGGGTTGCTTACCGCAGTTGTGAGTGATGCCGATGACGGAACCCTGTTGATGGTCGCTTTTATGAACAAAGAAGCACTGGCATTGACACTTGAAACGGGTATTGCGCATTATTGGTCACGATCACGCCAAAAAATATGGAAAAAAGGCGAAAGTTCGGGAAATTTCCAGATCATCGAGGAGATTCGGGTCGATTGCGATCAGGATGCAATCTGGTTGAAAGTCCATGTAAAAGGTGCGGGTGCAACCTGTCATACCGGTCGCAGAAGCTGTTTTTATCGCCGTCTGGAATTGGTCAACGGAAAAGCTACACTTGAAGAAGATGATAAGAAGCGTCTTTTCAATCCGGACGAGGTTTATAAAGCCTGAAAAGCGACGTGTATCGAAAGTCGCTCTCATGAGCCGAAAAAATTATTTCAACCAAAATGTTCAATAAATATGCGGTTTTTTAAAAAAAGGTCTTGTTTTGCTTCTGTCGATTTGTTAAATGCCGCCAGCCGGTTAATTATCGGCTTCTACCACGTGCGGTCGTGGCGGAATTGGTAGACGCGCAGCGTTGAGGTCGCTGTGGGGAAACCCGTGGAAGTTCGAGTCTTCTCGACCGCACCATTTTTTCTTTTATTTTTGAACAATTTTACTGTTGTGAGATCTAATGCAAACATTTTTTCTCCTCGCAGTTTTTTGGAACTATCAGCTACAAATGCAAGGCAAACAGTCGAATAACCGGATAAATCGAATTTTTAATTGTTTTGGCTGTCGGAACTAGCGGATAGGTTTCTCGAACGGAAAATGTGGATTTTTTAAAACCCGATTAGGACAAGATATAATCAAACTGAAACTAATATTCTAATTTTACAAAATAATTTTATAAAATATTGTTTATACATTTGAAAGAATTATTTTTAGTTGTTTGTGACTATACTATCTATGTGTTTTATAGAGATGCGTTCTTGTCTGTTGTAAAAAATGAAAACGTTTAGAACGTCTATATTTCATATTTTTATGTTAACAAGAAAATTGTTTTTATTGGAAAATATTTACCAAAAAGGCAACTTTTCAAATACAAAGATGAATGATAATGTGACGCGCCAAACTTGGTTAAAAGCGTATTCCTGTTTGTCGGAATGGAAATGGAGACTGTTTGATGGCTGCAAAAGGTAAAACAAAATGGGGTTGGATAGCGATCGGTGTGATTGCTATAGTTGCAGTCTATAGCGGCTTGAAAACCTATCTTCACCCCGGACTGCCCGAAGGTATTGCCATGGGAAATGGCCGCATAGAGGCAACCGAAATCGATATCGCCTCCAAACTTGCCGGTCGTATTCAGGATATTACGGTAAGAGAGGGCGATTTCGTCAATATTGGTGATGTAGTTGCCCATATGGACACCGACAATTTGCAGGCGCAATTGCGTGAAGCTCAAGCCCAATTGAAACGCGCTGTCATTAATGTTGATACGGCAAAGATGGAAGTGGAACAACGTCAGGCCGAACAGGAAGCCGCCGAAGCGACAGTGGCTCAAAATGAAGTCCAGCGCGATAATTCCAATCGACGTTATCAACGCTCAGCCACATTGCAGCAAAAAGGCACGGTTTCGACACAGGTCAGAGATGACGATCAGGCAACCTATGACGGTGCTCTGGCGGCTGTTGCAGCCTCGAAAGCACAATTGGCAGCGGCAAAAGTTGCTGTTTCTACCGCAAAAGCCAATGTCGTGAATGCGGAAGCCGCAGTCGACGCGGCAAAAGCAACAATCGAACGTATCCAGTCTGACATCAATGACAGTGAGTTGAAAGCAACCCGGTCGGGAAGAATACAATATCGCATAGCTCAACCCGGCGAGGTTGTAGCAGCAGGTGGGCGTGTGCTTAATCTGGTCGATCTGGGTGATGTCTATATGACATTTTTCTTGCCCACCAAAGTTGTTGGCAAAATCGCAATTGGTACGGAAGCGAGAATCGTACTTGACGCTGCTCCCCAATATGTCATTCCGGCTAATATTTCCTTTGTATCCGATGTGGCGCAATTCACGCCAAAAACAGTGGAGACAGCCGAAGAGCGCACCAAGCTGATGTTTCGTGTTCGCGCCCAAATTCCACAAAATCTGTTGGAAAAATATATAAAACAGGTCAAAACCGGTTTGCCCGGAGTGGCCTATGTGAAGACCGACCCGAACGCAAAATGGCCAAAGATTGTTAGTACACCAGTAGTTCAATGACAGAGCCTTCAAAAATCACGAAACCGGAATCAGGTGAACCAGTTGTAAAACTGGAAAGTGTCCGTTTGGTCTATGGCGAGAAGATTGCGCTTGACGGGATTGATCTCGACGTACCGTCCGGCAAAATGATCGGTATGATCGGCCCTGACGGTGTTGGTAAATCAAGTCTTCTGTCGCTGATTACCGGTGCGCGCGAAATTCAGGAAGGAACCGTTTACGTGTTGGGCGGTGATATGCGTGACAAACAACATCGCCTCGATGTTTGTCCGGATATTGCCTATATGCCTCAAGGCTTGGGAAAAAATCTTTATCCGACCTTGTCTGTTCAGGAAAATGCTGATTTCTTCGCGCGGCTTTTCGGGCAGGGTAAAGAAGAACGGGATGCGCGTATTGCCGAACTCTGCGAGAGAACGGGTCTTAACGGTTTTGAAGGTCGTCCGGCCGGCAAACTATCCGGCGGCATGAAACAAAAACTTGGTCTTATTTGTTCGCTTATTCATGACCCGAAGCTTCTTGTGCTCGATGAGCCTACAACGGGTGTCGACCCGTTATCCAGACGGCAATTCTGGGATTTGATTGACGATATTCGCAAAGAACGTTCCGATATGAGCGTGATGGTGGCCACTGCCTATATGGAAGAGGCCGCACGGTTCGATTGGTTGATTGCCATGTATAATGGTAAAATTCTGGCAACAGGTACACCTGCCGAACTGCTTGAACAGACAAAAACCAAGACACTGGATGAAGCATTTATCGCACTTATGCCTCAAGAAGAGCAAAAGGGGCATGTGGAAGTTGTTATTCCGCCGCGTAAAGAAACAGGCAACGAGGAAATAGCGATTGAAGCTGATGGTCTCACACAGCGTTTTGGAGATTTTACCGCCGTCGATCATGTCAGCTTTCGTATCAAAAAAGGCGAGATTTTCGGTTTTCTTGGGTCCAACGGGTGCGGAAAAAGCACAACCATGAAAATGCTTACCGGACTTCTTCCGGCGACGGAAGGCACTGCCAAACTGTTCGGTCGTCAGATAAATGCCAATGACATGGAAACGCGGCGTCATGTTGGCTATATGAGTCAGGCTTTTTCGCTTTATGCCGAATTGACTGTTCTCGAAAATTTACAGCTTCACGCAAAACTTTTTGAAATTCCTGCGGAAAAGGTCAAGGAACGCATGCAGGCGATGATTGACCGGTTCGAGCTGAAAGATGTGCTCAACGCCATGCCTGATTCTTTGCCGCTTGGTATCAGACAACGTATGTCGCTGGCTGTTGCGTTGCTGCATGAGCCGGAAATTTTAATCCTTGATGAACCGACTTCCGGTGTTGATCCGATTGCGCGCGATCAGTTGTGGCAACAACTTGGAGAGTTATCGCGCAACGATAATGTGACAATTTTTATCACAACCCATTTTATGAATGAAGCCGAGCGATGCGACCGCATTTCTCTTATGCATGCCGGTAAGGTTTTGATTACCGATAAACCTTCTGAAATTGTTAAATCGAAAAATGCTGACACGCTGGAAGAGGCGTTTATCGAATATTTGCAGGATGCGATTGATAAGCAGAATGCCGGGAAAAAGTCAAAAGCCGATGAAACCAAGGCCGCCGCTGAGAACAGCGTGGAAAAATCGCATGTGACAGCCGAGAACGCGAAAAGTTCCGATAATGATAATCCGGTCGATGTCAAAAAAACACACGGAGACCGTTTTAAACGACGTTTCGATTTTATGCGGATGATGAGTTATGCCAATCGCGAGGCGCTCGAACTGCGTCGCGACCCGATACGCGCAACGATGGCGTTGCTTGGCAGCGTTATTTTGATGTTCGTTATCGGTTATGGTATCAACATGGAAGTCGAAAATTTGACTTTTGCAGTGCTCGATCATGACCAATCGGTAATCAGTCGCGATTATGTGCAACAGATTTCCGGTTCCCGTTACTTTATCCAGAAAAAAGACATCGTTGATTATGATGATCTTGATGCAAGAATGCGATCGGGCGAAATCAGTCTCGCTATCGAAATTCCGCCCGAATTCGGGAAGGATATGGAACGCGGGCGCAATGTGGAAGTCGGCGCATGGATTGACGGAGCAATGCCGCTCCGCGCCGAAACCGTGCGTGGCTATGTGCGGGGTATGCATGCGTTATGGTTGCAGAACAAGGCGCGAACTTTGCAAGGCAAAGCCGCAACTATGGGCGATTATCATCTGGAGGTTCGCTACCTTTATAATCCCGGCATAGAAAGTCTTACGGCCATGGTTCCGGCCGTTATCCCGATTTTGCTTCTGATTATTCCTGCTATGCTTGCAGCTTTGTCGGTTGTGCGCGAAAAGGAAATGGGCTCGATCATCAATCTCTATGTCACTCCGGTAACAAGGTTGGAATTTCTGGTTGGAAAACAACTTCCTTATATCGGCCTTGGTCTTATCAATTGTATTTTGCTGTGGTTGTTTGCGGTATTTATTTTCAGAGTGCACTTCACCGGCGGCATCCTGACATTCATGTTCGCAGGGCTGCTTTATGTGGCATTTTCAACGGCATTCGGGCTTTTGATTTCAACCTTTATGAATAGCCAGATTGCTGCAATTTTTGGTGCTGCCGTTTTGACTATTTTACCGGCAACACAATTCTGCGGCTTGATGGATCCGGTAAGCTCCCTTCAAGGAGCCGGCCGGTTAATCGGCGATATTTATCCTACAACCTATTTCATACTGATTTCGCGTGGCACATTTGCCAAAGCCCTTCAGTTCCATGATCTTGTCGGTTCATTTATTCCACTCATACTGGCAGGTCCGATTTTGGTCATCATAGCCTCGTGGCTTACTAAAAAACAGGCGAAGTAAAGTCATGAAGTTAAATCATATTCTGGATTTGGGAATCAAAGAATTGCTCGGCGTTTTCCGTGACCCGATGCTCTTGGTTCTGATTGTCTACGCGTTCACAATATCCATTTATATATCGGCTAACGCGACGCCTGAAACTTTGAACAAAACTCCTATCGCGATCGTCGATGAAGATAGTTCACCTTTGTCGACACGTATTGCCACTGCATTTCTCCCGCCATATTTCATAACTCCCGAAGACATCGACCAATCCGAACTCGATTCCCGTATGGATCAGGGAATAGATACATTTGCTGTCGATATTCCGCCGAATTTTCAAAGGGATGTGCTTGCCGGACGCTCTCCGGCCATACAGCTTGACGTCGATGCGACACGTACGACGCAAGCTCTCACCGGTTCACAATATATCCAGCAAATTGTTGATGCTGAAGTGAAGGAGTTTGTCTCCCATTATCGCTCGAAAGAGCCGCAGCAGGTTTCGTTGACGTTACGTGCACGTTTCAATCCGGAATTGGAAAAATCGTGGTTCGGTTCGATTATCAATGTGATTGATAATGTGACAATGTTATCCATCATTTTGACAGGAACTGCGCTTATCCGTGAACGCGAACATGGAACTGTCGAACATCTTCTTGTTATGCCGGTCACACCGACCGAAATTATGATTTCAAAGGTGTGGTCAATGGGATTGATCGTTCTCGTTGCGGCAACATTTTCGTTGATCGTTATTGTCGAAGGCTTGTTAAAAGTGCCGATTGAAGGCTCTGTCATGCTATTTCTTGCCGGAACTGTTTTGCATCTTTTTGCAACGACATCCATGGGCATTGCCCTTGCGACCGTTGCCGGTTCGATGCCACAATTCGGTCTGTTGCTTATGCTGGTACTTATGCCTTTGCAAATCCTGTCAGGTGGTATTACTCCGCGTGAAAGCATGCCGGAAATTATCCAGAATATCATGCTTGCCGCGCCGAACACGCATTTTATTATGATGGCTCAATCAATTCTTTATCGTGGTGCCGGTTTTACGGTTGTCTGGGAAAACTTTGCGGCTTTAGCCGTGATCGGATCTGTGCTATTCGCGTTCTCTCTCAATCGGTTCAGGGCTACACTTAAATGAGAAAAACAATTTTGGCTCGATATATTTGTTTCTTTGTTTGTCTTGTTTTTTTAACAAATTGCGGTGGATCACGAGCCGTTTTATGGCATGGAAAAAATGCGACACCGGCAACGGTGGCCGCTCAAAATGCGGCTATTCGGAAACCCGGTAAGCCGAAGGCAGTGGTTCCTGTCTATGTCGCTACAAGCAGGCAGTCGCAAAACGATTATTCGGAACCGTTCGGAATAAAAAGATCGAAAACGTTGAATTACGCGCGCGTTGACGTTGGCATTCCCCAAAAACATAAAAAGGGAGAGGTTGAAACAAACGGTTACAAACCGGATCTGGAAAATTATTTCTCTGCGGTTAATGTGGTCAAATATGACGGTCGCGAGGCGTTCAAACAACAACTGAATAATGCGCTCGACAAAAAGCCCAAGGGAAAGCGGGAAATATTTTTATTTATCCATGGCTATAACAACAATTTTGCCGACAGCACATTCAGGGCAGCACAATTTGCATATGATTATTCATTAAACGCTGTTACCGTTCATTATTCCTGGCCTTCGGGTGGCTCTATCCCGCTTTACGTTTATGATCGGGATAGCGCCGATTTTGCCCGCGACGGACTTGCCGATCTGCTAACTTTATTAAGTGAAACAGATGCCAACGAGATTACCGTTGTTGCCCATTCGATGGGCAATTACGTAACCATGGAGGCATTGAGAAGTTTAGCTCTTCAAGGCAAACGATACCCGATTGATCGTATTTCAAGTTTCCTTATGGCAGCGCCGGATATTGATGTTGATGTGTTCGAGCGTCAGCTCAAAGACGTGAAAAAAATGCCGCAACCGACCGCCGTGCTTGTTTCGCGTAAAGACAAGGCGTTGGCTGTTTCCGGCCGACTGGTTGGAGGGCACGCAAGGGTAGGGGATGGCTCCAGCATACCGCTTCTGCAGAAAAACGGAATTGCCGTTCTTGATCTATCCGATGTCGACGGTGGCGCACATAATGTATTCGCTTCGTCTCCGACTTTAATGGCACTCGCCCATGACGGTTCGCTTTCAACGTCAATGATGAAAGAAACCAGTGAAACCGGAGGACAACAGATGATTGATGATAGCGGAAACATTTTGAGAGGTACGACAAATCTCATTTTCTATACGCCTGCTCGAATTATTTCTGCTGTTAGTCAGAATTGAAACAAACCGGATTGAAAAATCACGCGCTAAGCATAGAGATAAGCCGTGGAGCGGTTTATCTCGATAATACAACAGGTTGGTCACAGTGTTTTCAAGGGTAGTTAAACGTTTTATATGCATTTTGGCGTCGATAGCCGCTATATTATTTATTGTCACGTCGGCGCAGGCAGAATTCGATAACGGTGCCTTTGTCAAACGTTTCTCGGAAGCCTTCGGGAAATCGGTTACTGTTTCCCATACTGGAATTGCGGGCAATAAAGATCGTTTGACTTTAGACGATGTCCGTATAACCGGAACGCCACTCTCGCCGGATACTTCATTAGGACGGGTCGAATTTTCAGGAATTCAGGAACAGGAACACGGAGCCTATTCCATCAAAAAAATTGTGTTACCGCAGATTGTCTATGTCTATGAAGGAAATACTATACGGGTTTCCGGCATTACCTTGAATGATGTAACGTTTCCGCCAAACAAGGGAATTTACAATCAGGATACAGGTTTCAGGTATAAAACCGGACAATTCAAGAATTTGGAATTGTTTGATAATAAAAAAAAGCGGTTAGGTCTTCTGGAAAATGGAGCCATCGCTCTTCACCCGTCAATACGCGCAAACCCGATTGATTTTGTTATAAACATCAAAAAAATAACCGTCTTCGTCGACAATTTCCCTGAAGGCTCGACCCGTCAGGATTTTATCTCGATGGGGTATAAGAATGCAACCGGACGGCTTGATATAGCCGGAGCCTATGGTGGCTATCTTTCGATGATGGATTTGAAACATTTCCATCTTGTACTGGATAAAGGTGGCGTTCTCGATGTCAGCTTGAAAATGGATGGTATGACACTTGATTCCTTGCTCACAGTGGTTACGTTGCAACGCGAGAATGAACACGGGCACATAAAGTCGACACAGATGTGGCTTGGTATGTTGGCGCAAGTGCAACGTTACAATTTTTACGGCGGAAAATTACGTTTTGAAGATCATTCTCTTACAGGGAAACTCGTTGCTACCGAAGCGAAGCGAATGGGAATCGACGGAAATGCGTTGAAAACAAAGTGGAAGAACAGTCTGCCCGGTTGGCTGGCTTTTGCAAAAGATACCAACTTTGAAGCCGACGCTCAAAAAGCTATAACCACCTATCTGGACGCTCCACATTCTCTAACCGTTTCATCTACGCCGATGGATAGATTGCCGGTTATCATGCTGGCAATTTCAGGAAAACTTAGCCCGAAAGAGCTTGTGCGCGAACTGAATCTTGCAATTTATGCCAATAAATAATCGGGTATTTTCCCGTTCGGACGGTATGAACAATTGTTCATTATCCGATATTCTTTATCGCGTGTTCAAGTTTGACCGATTGATTTGAATTGATCAAATCCTGAGCTTTACAACATGAATTATCGTCGCTGTTGTTATCAACCGGCATGTGGTCTTCATAGAAAAATGTAGTTTGGATAATCCGGCTCGCGATTTCCTGGCAATAATAGAATTCAGTCGTGATTAAAAATGGCTACCATCCCTTATTACCCGACTATTTCTGATGTACTCTTCTCGCTCACCTTCTGATACAGCGTTTGACTTATCTTCAGGAATTTCCGATTGCCTGCGCAAAGATAAGATGATGAAAATTCAACTGTCGGCAATTATCGACTGTCGGTTATAAAAAATATCTGCTCTTAATTTTAATTGCTTTCATACTATTCTGCTACGGCTTGAAGCCCGCATCATAGCAAACAATCGACGACGAATATTTGTTCAGCCGGTATTTCACACAATTTATCCGGTCGATAAGCCAAAGTCCGGTTTTGTGAAGCAATCGGTTAAAAAGAGAAAGGGTTGGTGGAGCTAAGCGGAATCGAACCGCTGGCCTCTTGCGTGCGATGCAAGCGCTCTCCCAGCTGAGCTATAGCCCCGTCCTACAAGGTTTGTTTTCCTCTAGGGGGTATTAAAGTGCAACGCATTGAAGATCAAGAGCCATTTTGAATTCAGGTCAATAATCGAACAATTTTATCAAAACCGGCCAATAAAAAAGGAGGCGGAAGCCGCCTCCTTTCGCAATATTTGAAAATGAAAACAATCAACCGGCTTTGCGCGGTTCGATAAATACTTCAACAGGAGGCAGAGATCCTGTGAATTTTTCAATTTCGACAACAGCGGTCTGGCCGCAATTGGCTTGCGCCAATTTAGAGGTCGATACACTGGTCGTGAGGTTGTTCACATCACCGTACCGACAGAGAGTTTTTGCTTCTCTCGGATTGACCGGATCATACCAACCGCCTTCATTGATACGGATAACGCCAGGCCGGATAACATCGGTTACCTTGATGCCGACAAGAATCTGACCACGATCGTTATAAGCGCGAGCAATGTCACCATCTTTCAAGCCGCGTGCTTCCGCATCTTTCGGGTTGATCCAGCAAGGTTCACGCCCACCTATTGCATATTTTTCCCTTAATTTGGTGCCGCACAATTGCGAGTGCAGACGGTAAATCGGATGGTTTGAAGCAATATGCAGCGGATATTTTGTTGTGGGTCCGTCAAGGCGTTCGATCGGCTCCATCCAGGTTGGATGGGGAGGGCAATCGTCATAATGCATCTTCTCGATATTAAGCGAGTAGATTTCGATTTTGCCAGAAGGAGTTCCGAGAGCATTAAGCAGCGGATCCTCACGGAAATCGGCATAACGCACAAACTGTTTCTGTGCATCCTTGACGGGGAAGCCTAAAGCTTCTTCACTTTGCCAGAACGTATCGAAGACCGGCATTTCCATACCCTTGGCACGCGATTCAAGACGGGCTGCTTCATAGAAGCTCTTGATCCAGTCCATTTCATTCATGCCTTCGGTGTATTCTTCACGTTTGCCGAGACGTTCACAAATATCGGCGAAAATGTCGAAGTCGGAACGTGCTTCATACATCGGTTCGACAAGTTTCTTCATAGGAACAATATGGCTTAATGCATAGTCACCCAATTGTTCGATGTCATTGCGTTCATAGGAAGTTGTGACCGGCAAAACGATGTCGGCATGACGTGCCGAGGCGGTCCATTGGAAATCATGAACAACAAATGTATCCAGTTTTTTCCAAGCCTCGACCATTTCGTTACGGTTCTGCTGATGCGAGAACGGATTACCACCCGCCCAATAAACCATATGAATTTCAGGCAGAACAATATCCGACCCGTTATATTTGATGGTTCTGCCAGGGTGGAGCAGCGCTTCTACAAGCCGACAAACCGGAATGGCATTGGATTTAGGTTGGCATGCAGATTCGGTAGAACCCGGATGGCAACCGGCAGGCAGATCTGTTACCTCGGCTGCAGGACCATCTGTAATACCACCCAGAATCGGACTTGTGGCTGTTGGTGTGCCGCCGCTGCAATAGTGGTAGCTAAAACCGAAACCGCCACCGGGAAGGCCGATTTGGCCAAGCATCGAACACAATGTTACCAACATCCAGTGGGCTTGTTCGCCATGGTGTTGACGCTGGATAGACCATCCGGCTGCAATCATTGTGCGGTTCTTGGCAAAGTCACGAGCAAGCTGTTTTATTGTGCCTGCATCTATGCCGCAAATCTTTGACGCCCATTCTGCGGTTTTCGGCGTGCCATCCTCTTTGCCGATAAGATAGGCAAGGAACTTGTCGAAGCCGACTGTATATTTTTTCAGAAAATCTTCGTCATGAAGCTTTTCTGCGTAGAGTGTGTGGGCAATACCGAGCATCATTGCAACGTCGGTCTGCGGGCGGGGAGCCAGCCATTCACCATCCAGATATTGGCAGGTTTCTGTTTTGATCGGATCAATGCAGATAACCCGAATACCGGCTTTCTTGACTTCCTCAAGGCCGACAAACGCGCCATGGTCGGCAATCAACCAGCCGATCTGGTCGGTATTGACAGGGTTACAACCCCAGAAAACAAGCGTTTTTGTGTTGTCGCGAACAACATCCCATGATGTACATTGTTCATAGACTTCCAAAGATCCGACAACGTGAGGCAGAATAACCTGTGCAGCTCCCGTCGAATAATCGCCGAGCGAGTTGACAAAACCACCGGTTGTTTTCAGCATTCTGCGCAAAAGTGTCCGGCAATTATGGAATTTGCCAACGCTTTTCCAGCCATATGAACCACCGAAAACGCCGTTTGATCCGTATTTCTTGCGCACGCGGGTGAGTTCACCGGCGACAAGGTCAATAGCCTTTTCCCAGCTCACGCGAACAAAGTCGCCTGTGCCACGCCCTTCAGGATCTGCACCGGGACCTTGTTCAAGCCAGGCGCGACGGACCATCGGATATTTGATGCGCGACGGCGAATAGATGGAATCCATCATTCCTTGCAACATAGGAGTGGGATGCGGATCCTGTTCCCAAGGCGTAACTTCAACCAGACGGCCTTGGTCAACACGACCGCGGAAAACGCCCCAGTGGCTGCCCGACATAGTCAGTTTCGTGCCGGATTGTGCCTGTGCGCCACGTGTGAGAAGTGAACCGCTCGCGGCACCCACCATCGTCAACATAGCACTACTTTTGAGAAATGAACGACGATTCATTTCCGGCAGGGTGATTTTTGTTTTGTCGAATGACATAGCATTCTCCTAGTGTTTAATGTTGTCTTGGTTGCCATAAAGGCGACTGAAAGACGAAAGATAAATAATAAGCAAGTCGACCAGGCGGGCATAGAGACTATGACCAGCCACCTTACCCAGCGCTGAACTCATTTCAGGAAGCCATAGAAAGAGACGTGAAGTAACATCTGCTATGACTTTCTGTTCGTGTTGGCGGAAAGCTTCAGCCAATGCGGCCAATTCCAATGAAATATGATCGGCCGGTTCTTTACAAGATGCACTTACCGAAACATCAAGTTTCTGCAAAACATCCAGCATTTCAACATAAGGAGCCTGAAAAAGTCTTCCGTTTTCATCCCGATAATAACTTTCATACGGAGGAACAGAAAGCGGGCCGGAAGCACCATCAAACAAACTGATATATTGTTGCGAAAGCTGGTGGTTAAGCACTTCTGGAGAATGACTGCGGAATAAATCCGCAATCATTTTTGTTAATTCGGTTGCACCGAGTTCTTTACCGAATTCACCCAGAAAAGTCATAACGGAATGCGATTGACATTCTTCGAGAAGTTCGATGCTTGGTGGCGCTATGAACAATCTGGCGAACCAATCGATTATTCTGGCCTCTGCTTGATCTTCATTGGATGTCATTTGACGTTCAGCGTTAAATGACGCTTCTGATTGAACAACAGCCATCAATGTGCCTCTTCACCTTCATTAACATCTTTTGAATGGTTCTGGAGATAGCTCAAAAGCAAGCGATATTGATCCGGTGTCAAGGAAGTATAACGCTTCATTGCATTCAAATTGCCGATCCATTGATTGGCAAGCAAATGTCCTGCTTCGGGTAGTGAATGGCAGACGCTACATGTCGAACTGAAAAGATCAGACGTATAGGCCCACATATCTCCGAGAGAAACATTGACATCTTTATCGCTTGTCCACAATTCAAGGCTTACAGGATACCATGTTTGCTTGGTTTCAGGATCAACAACAGCCTTGCCAAGCTTATAGGAGGCCATAGCCTTGTCGCCAAGAACCGCATACATAATTCGCTGACCTTGCAGGGCATAGACAACAGATGGTGCTCCATCCATTTGCCAACCATCCAGACGTACCTTCAGCTTGTCGCCTTTATGTTCGAGAACTGAAAGTTTTGCCGCCGCCAATAATTTACCGTCTTCGTCTCCGGAACCATTCTCGTCAATATAGAACGGTTTCGTGTAGACCGAATAAACTGTATCTGCATTTTTAACAGCATTATCGGACGATGTCGGCAATGTCACATCAAGCTTGTTGGTTTGTGGCAACATAACAATTTTTGATGTGTGGTTTGATTGCGGTTGTCCGGGAGCAGGCAAATCAACACCGGGGAGGGTTTTGATATAAGCAGCCATGGCACGGAGATCTTCATCGGGAAGCTGTTTCGTGTTTTTAATGACTTCTGCCATATCGCCACCGGCAACTTTATTGATCGGGCTCTTGCCGGTCTTCAAATAATTGAAGATGGAGTTCTCGGCCCAGAATTTGATACCGGTATCATCCTGACTGATATTCGGGAAATGCCCGTTACCATCAGGTGTAGCACCACCACCATAACGTAGATTGCTTTTTATTACACCCATAAAATTACGGGTTGAATGGCATTCGGCACAGTGACCCGCACCTTCAACGAGATAACGTCCACGTTCAAGCAGGGCTTCCTCGTCTTTTGTTTCCTTGGTATCGGTAGTCGCAGTGACTTGCATCGGTGGCAATGCTTTGCCGTCAAGAAAAGCCAAACGCCAAACGCCGACACCACGACGCATATTGAAAGGAAATTTCAAATCATGATCGGGTGCAGCACCTTGAACAGGTTCAAGCGATTTGATGTAGGCAAACAGGTCGCGGACATCGTTCGCTGTCAAACGTTGATATGATGTATAAGGAAATGCCGGATAGAGGTTTTGACCGTCAGGCATAATGCCATTAGGACCAACACCTTCACGTACAGCTTTGGTAAACTCGGCAAGTGTCCAGTTACCTATACCGTCTTTTTTATCCGACGAAATATTGGGCATATAAAAACGCCCGAATTCAGTATCCAAGGCACGCCCGCCACCTAACTTCAACGGATTGTCCTGATTAGGGGAAGCATGACAAGTCGAGCAGTCGCTGGCTACAAATACAACGCGACCATTTTCCAGATCCGGCGCAGTATTGTCAGCTACGTCTCGTGTGGGATGAGTAAGTGACCATGTGATCGGGGAGGTAAGAACAAAAAAACCTACGATCCCTATAACAACAAGAACCAAAAACCATCGGGTTAGCCGTTTCATATTTTTGGCATCCTTCTATGCAATTTTATGTTCAATTTTCTCTTTCGACATTTGAAACCTGTTTCTACCTCCGCAACAGGAATGCCCTGATATTCAAGTTAAAACTAAATGTGACGACACACTTATAGTAGCAAAATATCACGATTTCGTGACGGATTGAACATTTTACCCAAAAACCGATGTGAATAATTTTATGCTTTAAAAACAGCAAGTTGTTAGTTGATTTATATCAATTCTGGGTAAAAATGCCTTTTTTCAATCCTATTTTGAAACAACTTACGTTAGCCGGAGAACAAAAATAAAAAGGTGAATATTTTATTCATATTTCATCCGGGATTCCTTTATGAGACGTGAGTCTCGATTGGAAAATGAATCCACATTTCGGGTTGGGATAAGAACAATAGTCCAGAAAATTCACCTCCAGTTTTTTGCCAAAGATCGATAAAGAGGGGCAAACATTGATAACGGGAAAGGCAAGATATGCAGATCTTGCTTGTTCAATGATTGGTCGAACAATTTGTTCCGATAGCATTTCGACGTTTTGATTTTTCTATTTTTTTATTCAATCCGGCGTTTGAATATCCGATAAATTTGAGCAGTATGGTCGCCAAACAATGATAATCGCAGGTTGGGGAAGTAAGAGGAAAGCTTGGACACCTGAAAAATAAATCCGAATGAACCGCCCGATCAAATTGGCGGGGCTTTTTGTTCTGTATCGGTTATAATGAACCGGTTTATTACCGAAGTTCATAAGCGATGGCAATCAACTCACGCGTTCTTTGAACACTGTCATCACTTTTAAACATATCTCTCGTTGATCGGAAAGTTGTTCTTGGTAACGGATATTTCCGTTAACATAACGAACCCGTTTTCAGAAAAAAATAAACCGGAAAAAAAGCGTTCCGGTTTAATGAACACAATATGTTTGTCTCTTTGATCGAATTACTACAAGAAATTGATTGTTGTTAAAGATAAAATAATTCTAAATTAAAAAATGCCTTTTTGTCTACAATCGGAACAATAAAATAAAAAATATAAATAAAGAATATAGTAATTTTCTTTTTTTTGTTTATAGTGAAGGCGGAGAGAGGTATTTTTGCGGGATAAAATGTAAAAATTTTCAAAAGTGAACTTGCTCAACAAGAAAAATTTTCCATATCGTTATGAGTGCGCGAAATAGCGCATCTATTCAAAATTCGTCAAAACCAACTACAGAATACGTGAAGTGATTGTTTGATTTTTGGATAATATTCACGTGTTCCTAGCCAATGAAGGAGACCATCATGGCAAAGACGATGCAAGCCGCAGTTGTGCGGGAATTCGGAAAGCCCCTTACCATTGATGAAGTACCAATTCCGGAGCCGGGAGATGGCATGATTCAGGTGAGTGTGCAAGCTTGTGGTGTTTGCCACACAGATTTGCATGCAGCACACGGGGATTGGCCGGTCAAGCCCAAGCCGCCTTTTATTCCCGGTCATGAAGGTGTCGGCTACGTATCGGCTGTAGGCCGCGGTGTCAAACACGTAAAAGAAGGTGACCGGGTTGGCGTGCCTTGGCTATACACTGCATGTGGATGTTGTTCACATTGTCTCGCCGGTTGGGAAACGCTCTGCGAACACCAGTTGAACACGGGCTATTCTGTTAACGGAGCGTTCGCTGATTATGTCGTTGCCGATCCGAATTATGTGGGACATTTGCCTAGCAATATCGGCTTTAACGAAATTGCCCCAATTCTATGTGCCGGAGTTACTGTTTATAAAGGTCTTAAAGTAACCGATGCAAAACCGGGCAATTGGGTCGGTATTTCGGGCATTGGTGGCCTCGGTCACCTCGCAGTGCAATATGCTAAAGCTATGGGGTTCAATGTTGCAGCAATTGATGTTGCCGACGATAAAATCGAACTGGCCAGGCAATTGGGTGCCGATGTTGGTATCAATGTCACGAAACATAGCGATCCAACCGCCGAATTGCGCAAACTTACCGATGGTGGCGTGCATGGTATGTTGGTCACAGCCGCATCTCCGAAAGCCTTCGAACAAGCTTTGGGTATGGTTCGCCGCGGCGGTACTTTGGCAATGAACGGCTTACCGGCCGGTAGTTTTCCGGTTTCGATATTCAATATGGTTCTCAATGGCGTGACACTGCGTGGCTCGATTGTGGGCACCAGACTTGATTTGCAGGAAGCTTTGGATTTTGCAGAAGCGGGAAAAGTCAAGTCCCATATTTCGACTGATAAGCTCTCCGATATCAACCATATTTTTGACAATATGATTGCAGGCAAAATCGAAGGACGTGTGGTCCTTGATATGACAAAATAAAGTTCAGGGAAAACGTGATTTGCTAATCTTTGCGGGCCTGTCATATCAGGCCCGTTTTTTTATGATGTTTTTTATTTCGAGAGGAATTTTCCGGTTCAATATCCAATCAGATCTTTCACGATTTTTCGGGGTGACTTGAAGATCGTTAGCGAGCCTAAATTGCAAGTCAAAGACAGTTGCTGTAGTCGGTGCGAAATTAAAATTATAATACCGGCATTGACCGTGTTTGTTATGGCAACCTCTCGTCAAAAACACAAATTATAGTCAATTGTTGAAAGCATTCGGCTGTCTGGCCAAATGACGAGTTATCTAAAACTCTTTCTAAACGTTCGTTCTTGATAGAGAGTGTTTTTGCTGCCCGACAAAAACCATCTGAAATTCGCCAATATTCGAGGTTGCCGAACTACCCGTTGCCGGGGATGGGCGCTGCCACGTTCTGCAAGTTGGACTTACGTCAAACCTATATTGTTATAGACGCGGTATGGAAATGAAAATTCACCATTCAAAATTGCGTTTTTATATATCCGCAAAGCTTTATTGATATTCACAGTTAAATTTGTTTCGTCAACTAATACTATAGACAACAGTCGATAAATAATAATAAAAAATAATTCGGCTGCTTTTGTTGGAAGGTCGAAGTAACATAAGCAGGTATTTTTTCCCGAAGAATTTCAGGAGGAGGGGAAATATGGAGACCATTCGGAAACCTTTAACCGCCACTCAAGCAATAATTCTCGTTATATTGGCAATATTGGGTGCTTTTTCGCTAGGATATATAGCACTTCAACGTGGAGAAGCCATCAATGCCATGTGGATTGTCGTTGCTGCGGTTTGCGTCTATCTTGTTGCTTACCGTATTTATGGATTATTCATTTCCGGTGTTGTTCTGAAGGCAGACAGAACGAGAATGACACCTGCTTATCGTCGCAATGACGGGCTTGATTATGTTCCTACTGACGAGAAAATCCTTTTTGGTCACCATTTCGCGGCAATAGCCGGTGCAGGACCGCTTGTGGGACCCGTGCTTGCTGCTCAAATGGGCTATTTACCCGGTTTATTATGGATATTGGCAGGATGCGTACTTGCGGGTGCCGTGCAGGATTTTATGGTGCTCTTCATCTCGACCCGAAGGGACGGGCGCTCGCTTGGCGAACTCGTTCGTGAGGAAATGGGAGATGTCGCCGGTGTCATTGCACTTATTGCCTGTTTCATGATTATGATAATCATTCTCGGTGTTCTGGCAATGGTGGTTGTGAAAGCTTTGGCCGGTAGCCCATGGGGAACCTATACAGTCGGTTTTACCATTCCTCTCGCCTTTTTTATGGGAATTTATCTGAGATATATCCGTCCGGGCAGAATTGGTGAGGTTTCGGTGATCGGCCTTGTGTTTCTGCTGTTCGGTATTGTGTCGGGCGGCTGGATAAAAGACAGCAGCATTGCATCGTGGTTCACCTATGAGGCAACAACACTCACTTTAATGATTATTATATATGGTTTTATTGCTGCGGTTTTACCTGTTTGGCTATTGCTCGCCCCGCGCGATTATCTTTCGACCTTCTTGAAGATTGGAACGATTATCGCTTTGGCAATCGGCATTATTGTTGTTCGCCCGATGCTCGAAATGCCGGCTCTTACAAAATATGTAGACGGTACTGGGCCAGTCTGGGGAGGCGATCTTTTTCCATTTCTGTTCATTACAATTGCCTGTGGGGCGGTGTCCGGTTTTCATGCGCTTATTTCTTCAGGGACAACACCGAAAATGTTGGCAAATGAAGAACAAGCCTGTTTCATCGGCTATGGCGGCATGTTGATGGAATCTTTTGTTGCCATTATGGCGTTGATTGCGGCAAGTGTTATCAATCCGGGCGTTTATTTTTCGATGAACGCGCCGTTAAGCGTGCTTTTACCTGAAGGAACAGGAGATTTGGTCCAATCGGCTGCAACCGTTGTTTCAAGTTGGGGATTTCAGGTCACGCCTGAAATGCTGACAAATATAGCAAATGAAGTTGGAGAAAAGTCGATCGTTGCCAAAACCGGTGGAGCGCCGACGCTCGCTGTCGGTATGGCGCATATTTTACATAATGCTCTCGGTGGCTGGATGAGCATGTCATTCTGGTACCATTTTGCCATTTTGTTTGAAGCGCTTTTCATCCTCACCGCTGTTGATGCGGGAACCCGTTCTGCCCGCTTTATGCTACAGGATCTTCTTGGTATTGTGTTCCCCCATATGCGCAAAACCGACAATCTTTTTGCCAATCTGGTCGCCACGGCGCTCGTCGTACTTATGTGGGGATATTTTGTCTATCAGGGAGCGGTTGACCCCAAGGGCGGAATTTATTCTCTTTGGCCATTATTCGGCATAGCCAATCAGATGCTTGCAGCGGTAGCACTGCTCTTGTGTGCAGTTGTACTATTCAAAATGAAGCAGCAGCGCTATGCGTGGGTTGCAATTCTTCCTGCTACATGGCTTTTCATTTGTACCATGACAGCCGGTTGGCAAAAGGTATTTGACGCCAAGCTCAGTTTCTTTGTTGCGGCAGCGAAAGCCACAAACAAACAATTGGCTTTGGGTAATTATATCAATGGCATTTTAACGGCATTGTTTATGTTAGTGGTTCTGGCTTTGACGTTATTTGCTATCAGGTCTGCCATTAAAGCTATGAAGAGTGATAAGCCGACGGTTCAAGAAATACCCTATGAACCATTTCCCGCCAATCCGATTGAAGTCAAATAGTTCAACCGGAGTGTAAGGCTGATAGCCGAACAGCATATAGCATTGTTTTATAGCAATGCTATATGCCATTGATGGAGGATATAAATATGTGCTTGAATTTTCTTGGTATGGGGAAGTTTTTAGGCCAGACAGCAAAGCTCATGATCGGTGTTCCCGATTATGACAACTATGTTGCTCATATGAAACGTGTTCATCCCGACGAGCAGCCTATGTCCTATAACGAATTTTTCCGTGAACGTCAGGAAGCGCGATATGGTGGCAAAGGCGGCTTCAAATGTTGTTAAACTTGACCTTCGCGCGATGGATGACAAGTGATTTCGCTCGGTAGATGATAAGAAACTTCACGCGTTAGGTGACATCGGACTTCACAAGATCGATGAAGATGACTTCGCGTCATAGTTAGCGCGTCATAGTTAGTAAGTGCCGGTTTAACTCCCGTCCGCGAGGGACGTTCGACATGAATATGCTGGCCTGCCAAATCTGTTGTGTGTCGAGAAAATGTCTGTCCTCTTCTATGGAGGCGTTGATATAACTGCCTACAAACAGCACAACAATCGAATAGGTGGCAGGAGACGAGACAAAACAAGAGAACGGTATTTTTAAACCGAGTTACGAGATATATATCTATTATCCGGTTCGTTCGGGTGGTCTACATGTCACATAACGAAAAATAATTATCAAATAACATGCATGATCGATATTAAAGGTAAATGTCTGTATTAACGGCCATTGAGAGGACGCGAAGATTTGTAATTGGCCGTGTTCAATTAAGTTCAATGAGGCGCAAGAAAAACACAGCTTTGGGGGCGCAAGAAAAACGCTGTTTTAAAAAATTCCCTTGAAGAGAAATGACCCGATTATTCAATCAGGAAAAAATCCTTCCGGATTTTTGATTATTCCATTTTGTACAATTGATTATTTAAGAAACGCGGATTGGTGAATTTGAAACTTTTCGACCAAATGGATAGTGCGGGATATTTGCACCCGCTAGAAATGGGCTTTGACCTATTGTGCCGCATTTTTCAAAAATATTCACGAGAACTGATATAAGTGTGCTGCCAGCCAGCCTATTCCAAAGGTCACAGACCGTTCACATTCCAAAAGTCACATACCGTTCACGTTCCAAAAGTCACATACCGTTTACGCCTTTGAAGAACTGCTGGTATGTTAGACATATAACCTTCTTTTTTACTGCCGGTATGTTATACATATAACCTTCTTTTTCATGGCTTCTGTCGGGGAATTTTTACACGCGATTTAACGCTTGGTGCGAATGATATAGCCCGATATGTGCGCAAATTCGGCTCATAACCGGTCATCTCGATTTTGTTGACACATTGATAATCGAAAACAAGATAAACAGTGCCCCGAAAGTTCAATTATTTATTCCTGCATGTGGAACACTGTTTAGCTTAACAGGTTTTCAATCCTGATTTTGTTTTTTATCAAGTTTGGCTTTCTCCAACAGGATTGCATGAAGCGATTTGGCGAGGCTTTTATAATCTTCATCAAAATGATGCCCGCCTGGAAGCTTGATACGTTGCATTCCATTCAGCTCGGGATCCGGACAGGCAGTGTCGTCCTCGTCTTCGCCATAAATGCAAACAGTTTTATCCGTCGGCATATATTGCATTTGGTCGAGGACGGGAGTGTCGCCGGAACCACCAAGCCAACCATCAATAGAAATTTGGAAATCAGCCGTTTTGGATAATCCCATAAGGGCTATCATGACTGTTTGATTTTTAACGCTATCATCAAGAACCTGCCAGGCAAAAGGTAACACATCCGCACCAAATGAATAGCCGAAAAGTGCAACGGGCAGGCGTTGTTGAGGATCAGCCTCCTGAACAAGTTGTTCAATATCTTTGGCTATTTCTTCCGGCGTGCGTGTGCTCCAGAAATAACGCAGTGAATCAATGCCAATGACATGAACATCCTGACTTTGCAGGAGATCACCTATTTCCATATCAATGTCACGCCAACCGCCATCGCCGGAGAAAAAGATAACAAGAGCTTTTGCCGGATTTTTGGAAGGCATATCAACTATTGGCAAGTCGGCGTCGGCGGCATCACGAATTGCGTAATCAAGTGCTGTATCGACTGCTGTCTTCAACCTAGATTCAATTGCAGGGTCATGGATAACTGCGGCAGTTTTATCTCGCATAGCCTGTTTGACGTCATTTCCTTCAAGCCTGTTCGATATGATTGTGACCGGCGAAGGAACCTTGGCTCCAATCTCGTAACTATAACCGCCATCAGAGTTTTTTATTGCATCCGCAGCTTCTGTGCAGGATGGAAGTTTTGTGTGTGAGGATTGGGCAGGGTCAATGACGACAGTACCAGCCAAGGTATTTTCAGGAGAATCGGCTGCGGCTGCATAAGAAATAGTTCCACCTTCTCCAATGCCGACGACAACCGGATGAAAGTAAACGTCAAGATCGAGCCGACGCAGAATATCTTTCGATAGCGCTTCCAAATCGGAATCGAGATAGACGCAATCACCATCTTCCTTATCAAGTTCTTCCCGCCAGTTATCATAATTGACAGTTGCAACGATCAGGTTGCGTTTCAACAATGCCGCCATTATATCGGTTTCGCGGGTTTTCGGGCCACCGGCATCTGAAACAAGAATAACAAGACCTCTGATATCCCCTTGAGGCAAATAAACAGGAATATCGCTAAAACGTTCCCCCTCTGCATAAACAACAGGAGAGGTGGAGCCAATAAAACCGGCCCATAAACGATTGATTTTCCCGCGATGGAGAACACCGTATACCACCGCCACAATAACAAGAACGGCGACCACGAATAAAATTATACGTCTGATCTTCATTTACGTAGAAACTCCAGTGGATTGCCGTTAATAAGTGTTGTGACATCAAAAAGAACTTTGGCGGTTTCAAGGCCTCCCGGACAGATAAGATAGTGGGGTGACCAGACAGGATCAAATTTATCCTTGAATGCTTTCAAGCCGTCAAAATGATAGAGATCACGACCACGATGGTAAATGAACGAGCCTATCCGTTGCCAACGTGCAGCCAGACGGTTTGTTGAAAGACCGGCGAGGGGCGCAGCTCCGAGATTGAACCACTGGAAGCCTTGCTCTTTCCCGTAAAGCAGTAAGTGGGCGAACAAAGCATCCATCATGACTTTTGAAACGTTCGGCAGATAGCGCATCATATCGACAGTAATTTCATTTTGATTGCCGCTTTTCCAAACATTTGCGAAAGCCACAATCTGGCTGTCTTTTGTCATGACAGCGACGTCATAACGCTTCAGGAAATCCTCGTTGAAATAACCGATCGAAAAACGTTTTTCCGCTCCCGCTTTCGACGCAAGCCACGTATCCGAAACATGGCGAAGTGCAAGAAGGTGATTTTCAACCTCGTTTGCCGGTATAATCGAAAATTCCAACCCCTCACGAGCCGCCTTACGCTCGGCATAGCGGAAAGGTTGGCGCTTTGGCCCGTCCAACGAAAAATCGGGAAGATAGACTTTTGCAACCTCACCCAGTTTGATAGCGCTTAGCCCCATGTCGAGATAAAGCGGCAAGTGACGGGGGCCGACACCATAAAATACGGTGCGCAAAGCTGCATCATCCGCATGTTTACGGAATTCCCAAGCCAAATCATTAAAGACTTTCTCGTCATTGCTTACCGGTTCACCCAGCGCTATCAGGCTTCCGCCCGACTTGCTATACATGATGAAACCGTCTTCATTCGGTGAAATCAGAAACTGTTTGTCGCCCAAAAGTGCCAAAGCTGTGTCTGATAAAGGGGATTGGGCAACAAGTCGGGGGATACAATCGGGTATTATTGCCTCTTGTTTTGAACGTTTGCGCAATGGTCTATGAATAATATTGTAGAGTGCAGCAATAAAGACGACAGAAAATATTACAACGCTTGCCCTTAAAAAGCGTGGAGCATTGGCGTTCCATGCAAAACTCCACCACAATTCATTGGAATATTCAACGTGCCGGTAAACAAAAAATCCGAGCCAGATAACGGCACAAACGAAGGCTGCAATACTCGCGAGCCACCCCCAACTGATTGTTAAACCATTGTTCAAAGGGCGGCGATAAAAGGAGCGTTTGAACCCCCATAAAATCAAAGCAAATACGCATAGAATGGTTGCCTCTTCCCAATCAAGTCCTTTGGTGAGACAAAAAACCGCTCCTGCAAGCAAAAGGAAAATTGTGACAAACCAGGCATTGACCAGACGGCGCGCCAACCCATAGGAAATGACGAGTAACGTAACACCGATAAGACTTGCTGCAAGATTTGAGGTTTCGATAAAAATCAGAGGCAAAATATCCGACAATACGTCAAGCCGTATTCGCCGCCCCGGTGTGACAACCGATATTAACATCACAACACCGGCAAGAAATGTCAGTCCGGCTGAAATAGAAGGTATCATCGGTTCGATAATGCGGGATACCTGAGCGGCTTTTGCTGAAACACGCTTGCGTTGCCTGAACATTTCCCAAAACGCAATGCCGACGATTGCCACAAGAAGTGGGAGAATTGTGTATATCAGGCGATAGGTGAGGAGAGCAGCAACGCCTTCGGCATTACCTGCAAGACCGAGCCCACCGATAAGAATCGCTTCAAACGCACCCAGTCCGCCAGGTGAATGGCTCACCACGCCAACGACAATCGCTACTGCAAAAACCAGATTGAAAGCCAGAAAGCCGGTTTGCAAATCCGACGGCATAAGCACATAGAGAGTTGCAGAAGCCGAGGTAATATCGACAAGCCCCGCAAATATTTGCATCAATGCGCCGCGAGAGCCTGGAAGTTTTAGCGATAACGGGCCGATTTTAAGCTCCCTTGCTCCGCCATAAAGCCATAAGATAAGAGCAACAAGAACAAGGATGATGGCAATGCCGGCTATCCGGTCGCCCACGAGATTGAATGTTCCAAGAAGCGGAAGGTTTTCAGGTTCAAAAGCCAGCGCAAAACCGATAACCGTGAGCAACGCAAACCACATCGAGAACCAAGACATGCTGATAATGCGCCCGATATCGGCAAGACCGACACCTTCGCCCGCATAGACACGGTAGCGCAGTGCGCCGCCTGTAAGAAACGAAAAACCTAAAGCATTCGATACCGCATAACCGGCAGATCCCGCCAATGCCGCTACAGGCATTGTGATTTTTCCGGGCGCAATCGTTCGAGCCGCCACAACGTCATAAAGCGCGATACCGCAAAAACTCAAAATTGTGAAAAAAAGTGCCAATAACAGAGTAGGCGTTGTATAGCTTTTGAACGCTTCAATTGTGTCGTGTCTTGAGGTTGTCTTTAAAAGCTCCCAAAGTACGAAAAAGGAAATGGCCGCAATCGTCAGGCCCAATAAAGGAACGATAGATGTTTTTGCCAGATGTAAAAGGCGCGATGGCTGCTTGGAAGCGGCATTGCCAACGGCGTCTTCATCCAGTTTATTCTCGGTTGTCATGTGATTCCTTTTAGACCGTGGTCTCGTTTGCGATAGCGGACTTGTTCAGGCACTTATCGTAGAATTATATGAATTTTATTTGACATCCTTATATGAAGGAACATTTTTTTTAAACGGGAGTTTTCGCAAGGTTGAAGGTTTTCATACAGGTTAATATAAGATAGAACTATTGCAAACTTTATGGAACGAGACATTTGTTTTCAGAATTATCCACATTCGGAGTGTTTTTAGGCGGAGCATTATCTTTCCTCTCACCTTGCGTGTTGCCGCTCGTTCCTCCTTATCTTTGCTATATGGCCGGCGTCAGCGTTGAAGATTTTCGTCATAGTGGCGCGCAGGATAAACAGCCTGTCCGTTTACCTTTGTTCATCGCGGCCATTGCCTTTTCTTTAGGTTTTTCAACAGTTTTTATCGCTCTCGGCGCAACGGCCAGTACAATCGGTCACATTATAGGTCAATATCGCGATATATTGGCAATGATTGCCGGAGTTATTATCATCATCTTCGGGCTTAATTTTTTAGGCGTTTTCAGAATTGGTATTCTTGCGCGTGAAGTTCGCTTCCAGACAAGAAAAACACCGGCAGGGCCTTTAGGAGCCTACATTATAGGCCTCGCATTTGCTTTCGGTTGGACCCCTTGTGTGGGGCCGGTTCTTGGACCGATCCTTACTTTTGCAGGTACTAAAGAATCAGTTGGTGAAGGCGCATTTTTGCTCGGCATCTACTCATTGGGATTGGCGATTCCCTTCGTTCTCGCGGCACTATTTTCCAACTTCTTTATGTGGTTTTTGAGCTCTTTCAAAATGCATTTGGGGAAAGTGGAAAAAATTATCGGTATATTACTCATTGTCGCTGGTATCCTTTTTTTAACAGGTTATATGCAAAACGTGTCATTCTGGTTGCTTGAGAAATATCCGGCATTGAGCGCTATAGAAGGGTTAAGCTGGTCAGATATTGTCGAATTTTTTCGGACTCTTTTTTGATTGGTCGTGAGGAAAATAATGAACCGAAGCTGTCTTGCAATTATTTTAGCAGCCGGTGAAGGCACGCGAATGAAATCGGCATTGCCGAAAGTGTTGCATAAAATCGCCGGTTTACCTCTTGTTTGTCATGTTGTCCGACAAGTGCAGTCGGCAGGTGTTGACGAAATCGCCATTGTCGTCGGACGCGGTGCCGATGAAGTTTCCTCTGCTGTCAAAAACGTATCGGCGCGGGCGCAATTTTTTACGCAAAATCTTCGGCTCGGCACTGCGCATGCTGCCTTGAAAGCGCGTGAATTATTGAAAAAAGATTATGATGATGTGCTCGTTGTCTTTGGAGATACGCCGCTTGTTCAAACTGCTTCTCTCAAACGCGCCAGACAAGAACTGGAAGATGGTGCCGATATTGTTGTTCTGGGATTTGAAACGGAAAATCCTACCGGCTATGGGCGTTTAATCCAGGAGGGTGGAAAACTTAAAGCGATTGTTGAGGAAAAAGATGCAACCGCCGACCAGAAAAAGATAAAATTCTGTAACGGTGGCATTATGGCAATCAACGGCAAATATGCGCTGTCTTTGCTTGAACAGGTAAAAGACGATAATGCCAAGAAAGAATATTATCTCACCGATATTGTTTCGATTGGTGTTGCTCAAGGGCTTGATGTCACAGCGATTTCTATACCGTTTGAGAATGTTATCGGTGTTAATACGCGCGTTGAGCTGGCGCAGGCAGAAGCCCTCTGGCAAAAACGCAAAGCCGATGAACTTATGTTGTCGGGCGTAACACTGTTGCGGCCGGAGACTGTTTATTTTTCATATGATACCGAAATTGCCAATGATGTTGTCATCGAGCCGAATGTCTATTTCGGCCAAAACGTAAAAGTGAAAACAGGTGCAATCATCCATGCGTTTAGTCATTTGGAAGGTGCAATTGTCGAAGCGCAAGCAGAAATCGGGCCTTTTGCGCGCTTGCGTCCGGGGGCAATTGTCGAAAATTCGGCCAAGGTCGGCAATTTTTGCGAGATAAAAAAGGCAAAAATCGGTGAGGGTGCAAAAGTCAACCACCTTACCTATATCGGTGATGCCGAAATTGGCCGACACACCAATATCGGGGCAGGCACAATTACATGTAATTATGACGGCTTCAACAAGTGGAAGACTATCATTGGCGAAAATGCATTCATAGGATCGAATTCCGCTTTGGTTGCGCCGGTTGAAATAGGTGACGGTGCTTATGTTGCTTCGGGCAGTGTGATAACCGATAAGGTACCGGCTAATGGTGTGGCATTCGGGCGAGCACGTCAGTCAAACAAGGAAGGATACGCCGCGACATTGAGAGAGCGTTTTTCTTCCATCAAGAATAAAGATGGTTAATGGCGAAAAAATGCCATTTTTGAGGTTTTAAAGCCTCGGCGAGTTCTCTATTTTTGTTAAAAATGTTCTAAAAGAGGCCACGCGGAACAAACGAAGCTGGTAAACAGTTAATCGGGTGGTTTTTGTAAAACAGGTTTATTTTTTGATCCGGAGCGGAGTTATATATGTGCGGAATAATTGGAATCCTGGGCAAGCAAGACGTTGCACCTCTTCTGCTTGACGGATTAAAAAGACTTGAATATCGCGGTTATGACTCGGCAGGGGTTGCAACAGTCTATCAGAAACATCTTGGCCGGTTGCGTGCACCTGGAAAACTCGTCCATTTAGAAGAAAAATTGGCGAAAACGCCGTTAAAAGGCAATGTCGGGATTGGTCACACGCGTTGGGCGACCCATGGTGCTCCGATCGAGCGCAACGCCCATCCCCAGATGACTGATAAAGTCGCGGTTGTTCACAATGGTATTATTGAAAATTTTGCCGAATTACGTGACGAATTGATCGCTGACGGCTGTGTTTTTGAATCGGATACCGATACCGAGGTTCTCGCCCATCTCGTCACGAGAGAAATCAAGGGCGGGTTGACACCGGTGGAAGCAATGCGCGTCAGTTTGAAGCGGTTGCGCGGTGCATATGCCGTTGCACTGATTTTTGAAGGTGAAGAAGATTTGATGATTGCCGCACGTTTCGGCCCGCCGCTTGCCATTGGCTATGGCAAAGGTGAAATGTTCGTGGGATCAGACGCGATAGCACTTGCACCTTTTACCAACAGAATAAGCTATCTCGAAGATGGCGACTGGGTGGTACTTACCCATAATAGCGCGACAATCTATAATTCCGATGACCTCGTCGTTGAACGTGACATTTCTACCTCGTCGGGCAACGAGTTTCTCGTTTCAAAAAGCAATCATCGCCATTTCATGCACAAGGAAATGTTTGAACAGCCGGAAGTGATTTCGCATACGCTTGCGCATTATCTTGATTTGGGTAACGACAAAATAAATGAAAATGCAAACCCTATCGACTGGAAAAACGTTGAACGTTTAAGCTTTGCAAGTTGCGGTACAGCCTATTATTCAACTTTGGTTGCACGTTACTGGTTTGAAAAATTATGTGGGTTGATCGTCGAAAATGACGTTGCTTCGGAATTTCGCTATCGTGAGCCACCCATGACAGACAAAACTTTGGCAATGTTTGTTTCGCAATCCGGCGAAACAGCCGATACGCTTGCTTCCTTGAGATATTGTCGGGCAAAGGGGGTGAAAACCGCCACAGTTGTCAATGTTCTGGAATCGACTATGGGAAGAGAAGCGGATTTCGTACTTCCCACGCTCGCGGGACCGGAAATCGGCGTTGCCTCGACCAAGGCTTTTACCTGCCAGTTATCTGCACTGGCTTCGGTTGTTTTGACTGCAGCAAAACATCGCGGGACACTCGATCGCGCAATGGAAACGAAACTGGTTCGCCAACTTGCCGAATTGCCACGAATTATTACCGATGTGTTGAAGCTCGATAGCGATATTGAAGAAATTTGCAGAGATCTTATGACTGTAAAAAATATTCTTTATATCGGTCGTGGCACATCTTATCCGATTGCATTGGAAGGTGCACTCAAGCTTAAGGAACTTTCCTATATCCATGCGGAAGGTTATGCTGCTGGAGAACTGAAACACGGCCCGATTGCGCTGATAGATGAAACCATGCCAGTCATCGTTGTCGCCCCTCATGATAGATGGTTTGACAAGACCGTTTCCAATCTTCAGGAAGTGGCGGCACGTGGTGGGCGTATTATTCTCATTACCGATAAAGAGGGAGCGAACGCGGCCGGAATAAATAGTCTGTCAACAATTGTTATGCCGGATGTTCCCGAATTTATC
Source organism: Bartonella sp. P0282 (assembly GCF_048452985.1). NCBI lineage: Bacteria > Pseudomonadati > Pseudomonadota > Alphaproteobacteria > Hyphomicrobiales > Bartonellaceae > Bartonella > Bartonella sp. P0282. Next base: position 442,368 of record NZ_WTFO01000002.1, on the reverse strand, counting down.
GCACCGATTGTATATGCTGTTCCGGTTCAGTTGATTGCCTATCATACGGCTGTCTTGCTGGGTACAGATGTCGACCAACCAAGAAACCTCGCAAAATCGGTAACAGTTGAATAAATCAACAGGATGTAACAGGTAGAGATCATTCCGGCCTGCAAAAAGCAGGAATGATCTCATTGACCGGATTTTGGAACGGTTCTCTCCGGCTCAAGCGGGATCGTGACAGCGATGATCGGCCCCAGTCCATACCACCAATCATAACGCTTCAATTCCGGTGCATAGAGGCTTGAAATCGAACCATCGAGGAAAAGCGCGTTCGGCGTTTTCATTTCGTCACGAAAAAAACGCGCGAATTCATCAAAATTCACTCGTCCTTCCGAATTGACAAAGACCACAGTTCCGTCTTCTTTAACGCCGACGCCGTTACGATACTCAAGATAGGGGGAGTTTACGATAAAACGGGGATGGATTTTGTTGTCTATGACAAGCATAGGCCCCGATTGCGTTGCAATATCGGGTTTTATTTTTGACTTCAAAAAACTGTCTGTGTCCATAACGCCGGCGGTTTTATTTGCAATAAAGAAAATTCCGTTCGGCTTCATATGGAAATTTCCCGGCCCGTCTCTGGTTGACACGGACTGAAGTGTTTTACCATTTTCAATATATAAACCAACTGCCGAAAAATCTTTGTGATACATACCGCCATTTACCGCAAAAGCTATGCTTTGCCCGCGTTCATTCAGGTATTTTTCGACGTTGCGGAAATATTTGAATGGTTGCCCATCCGGATTGTTGAGAAAAAGTGAAATGTTGTTTTTGCGTGGATCGACTTCACATACAACATAAGACTTGTTTTCAAATTTTTGATGGAAACAAAAATTCGGTCGAGTTCTATTCTGCCGGTCTTCATCTGTCTTATTTCTGTTTTCGCTTTGCTCGCCACCGACTGATGATTTGCTCGAACTGTCAGGAGGCGTCGCGGGTTTCTCGACCAAAGGAGGTTGTCTAAAAAAGAGAAAGCCTCCAACAGTCACCAATATTCCCGTTAAAGCAATCAACAATGGTGTAATGATGTGGTTTTTTTTCATATTTTATCCGGCTCGCAGAAGTCTGATTGCTCCATCCTTTCTAAAAAGATAAAGCAAAAGGCGTAACGCTTTACCGCGTTCGGAAATCAAATGCGGGTCTTTTTCCAATATCAACTGCGCATCTTTTCTGGCAATAGTCAGTAAATCGCTATGAACTTCAAGGTCTGCCATATGAAATTCCGGAAGTCCTGATTGACGGGTTCCGAGAACTTCGCCTTCGCCGCGAAGCCGCAAATCTTCTTCAGCAATGCGGAAACCGTCTTGAGTCTCGCGCATAACATTCAGTCTCGCCTCGGCAATTTTCCCGATCGGAGCCTTGTATAGCAAAATGCAGGAAGATTGCTTGTCTCCTCTGCCTACGCGTCCTCGTAATTGATGGAGCTGGGAAAGACCGAATCTTTCGGCATGTTCTATGATAATGATTGATGCATCCGGCACGTCTACCCCCACTTCAACCACAGTTGTGGCAACAAGCAGACGGGTTTTTCCTTCCTTGAAGTCTTGCATGGCCTGATCTTTTTCCGAACCGGTCATTTTCCCATGTACAACGCCGACAATGTCACCGAAACGTTGGTGGAGAAATTCAAAACGTTTTTCTACCGATGTCAGCTCCAGACTTTCGGATTCTTCTACCAAGGGACAGATCCAATAAATCTTGTCTCCTCTTTGGAGCGCGACATTCACCCGATCGAGAAGTTCTCCCAATCGCTCCTCCGGTAATATAGCGGTGATTACATTTTTTCGTCCCGCCGGTTTTTCCTTCAATATCGAAACGTCCATGTCACCGAATGCCGTCATTACCAAAGTGCGAGGAATGGGGGTCGCAGTCATAACGAGCATATCCGGATGCACACCTTTTGCGAGCAGGTTTAAACGTTGGTGTACGCCGAAACGGTGTTGTTCGTCGATAATGGCGAGTGACAAATGATGATAATCGACGCTTTCCTGAATAAGCGCATGTGTACCGATTATAATGTCGGTTTTGCCGTCTTTTATATCGTCCAGAACTTGCTGGCGCAGTTTACCTTTTTCGCGGCCGGTGAGTAAAACCGTCTTAAGTCCGATGATTTCTGCGAGTGGCGCAATTGTCGCAAAATGCTGTTGGGCCAGAACTTCAGTAGGGGCCATCAAAGCCGATTGACCATTGTTTTCCGCAACCTGAGCCATTGCCATAAAGGCAACAACGGTTTTTCCGGAGCCGACATCCCCTTGTAAAAGCCGCAACATCGCTTCATTCGACGCGAGGTCTTTCGATATTTCGGCAAAGGCTTGATTCTGGCCTTGGGTCAAAGTGAAGGGAAGGGCATCGCGTAATTTTTGCGTATAGGTTCCCTTCAGAATATTGGCTTTTCCGGCGAGTTTTTTTGTTTTATGGCGAACCAGCCCAAGTGCCAATTGGCCGGCAAGAAATTCGTCATAAGCGAGACGCTTACGTGGTAAACTGTCAACCGGAAGATCAGCCGGATCAATCGGTGTGTGAATTTTGTGCAAAGCAACGTTGAACGAAGGAAGACCGAATTGCTTCACCATCGTTCGATCAATCCATTCCGGCAATAATGGCAACCTTGCGAGAGCCTCTGTGATTGCCCGTTGCAACGTTTTTGCCGACAAACCCGCAGTCAATGGATATACCGGTTCGATGAGCGGGAGTTTTTCATTTCGGGATGCCGGAATAATATAATCCGGATGAACCATTGAGAGCTGGCCGTTAAAACGTTCAACTTTTCCGGAAACAACCACTTTTTCGCCGATCGGAAGTTGGCTTTGTAGCCAGCTTGTCTGGGCATGGAAAAAAACCAGAGTGATCTCGCCCGTTTCGTCATGTCCAATAACCCGATAGGGCAAACGTTTGTTGAATTTCGGTGGTTCCTGATGATAGTCAACGACAATTTCAACAGTTGTAACAGCGCCATCTATCGCATTGGCGATGCCGGGCCGTTGTCTGCGATCAATCACCGAATGAGGCATGATTTGAATGAGGTCAATAAGCCGTGGCTCATCTTGCGCCGCGTCAATACCAAGCAATTTGGATATTGAAAGGCTCACTTTTGGTCCTATGCCGGGAAGGCTTCGTATTGTCGCAAAAAAAGGATCTAATATTGTCGGGCGCATGGGGATAAATCTAGCGGGAGTTGGTTATATTTACCAGTATCGACAATTATTTTTTTGTTTGAATCGCAATTTAATATCAGATGCAACGGTTCTAACTCGGTGGCTATTCAATGGTTCTGCGTCAAGAACCAATGGAAAAGATCAAGATTCGAGAAGAGTGAAAAAGTGAAGAAGTAATGTGAGGAGGGCGGATGCCTGTTTATTTCTCCGCTCATATATGGCTCATCATTTCCCTTCTTTTGTGCCGATCAACGAGTTCAAAGGCAAAAATCTTTTTTCAGCCAGAATGACTAAAAGCATGTTCTATCATTTCTGCTTTTATCCGAAACGTAAAAAACAACAAACCCCGATCGCCGGCAAACCTGAAAAAACCGGAAGGCTAACGATTTGTTAAGCATGAGGTCAATCATGAAAATTGATACTTGAAATAAGAACAAAACACGAACATAAAGGATACATAACATGAAAGGAAAAGATGATGTCCGATATTCTATATGATGTGTTATCCTTCATTTCTGTGAGTTTGTTCGTGACAACCGTGGGAATTTGGTTGATAACGTTCTAGTTTGAAGGAAGGCTTTTGTGCGATAATCTGTTGGCAGGTTGGGGCATAATGCCAACCATAACGGTAAGCCTGCCGCCATTGGGGGCATAAAGTTCGGATTGTACAAAACCGGCTATTCAGGATTCAATGATCGGGAAAAATAGAAGGCATAAACGTGTCAGACGATAGCAAAAGCAACAAAGAAGAGGCGATAGAGCGCCCGCGTTTTATCCATTTAAGGGTTCATTCGGCTTATTCATTGTTGGAAGGTGCATTGAAGGTCAAGGAGGTTATCAAATACGCGCTTCATGACGGGGCACCGGCTATTGCAATGACCGATACCAACAATCTATTCGGAGCGCTTGAATTTACCCAATATTGTTTTGCCGATGGTATCCAGCCTATCATCGGCTGCCAGTTGGCTATCGATTTTGAAGATGTCGGCTATGATCCGCGAATTACCAAATGGCGTTATCCTTCCGATTTTACCTCCATTGTTTTGCTGGCGGCGACCGAGACAGGTTATAAAAATCTGGTTCATCTTGTAAGCCGTGCCTATCTTGATAAGAGCGAAACCGATCCGGCCAATGCAAAAATAGAATGGGTCGAGGAACTGGGTGAGGGGATTATTGCTCTTACAGGCGGGCCAAACGGGCCGATCAATAGTGCAATTGTAGCCGATAAAAAAGAACGTGCAGTCGAACGGTTGCAACGCCTTCAAAAAATCTTTGGTGACCGTCTCTATATGGAATTGCAACGCCATGGCAATTATGACCATGTAACAGAGGCGGAAATAGTCGACCTTGCCTATAAATATGGAATCCCGCTTGTTGCAACAAATGAAGCCTTTTTTAAAGATAAAAGCGGTTACGAAGCGCATGATGCGCTATTGGCTATTGCCGAGGGACAAATAGTATCCAATCCGGACAGACGACGTGTAACGCCCGACCATTACCTCAAATCACAGGACGAGATGGTCAAACTATTTTCTGATCTTCCCGAAGCTGTTGACAATACGGTTGAAATTGCGTTGCGCTGCCATGCCTATACGCCGACAAGGAAGCCGATATTGCCGCGTTTCACCGGTCAATCCGATGACCCCGAAGCGGCTGTGAAAGCGGAAGCCGACGAAATGATACGGCAGGCAAGAGAAGGGCTGAAAATGCGTCTCGAAACAGCCGGACCATCGGAAGGTTATACAGCCAAAGATTATGAAGAACGGCTGGAATATGAAATTTCCATTATCACAAAAATGCAATTTCCCGGCTATTTCCTTATCGTTTCCGACTTTATCAAATGGGCAAAAGCCCATGATATTCCGGTCGGGCCGGGGCGCGGTTCGGGTGCCGGTTCGTTGGTTGCCTATGCATTGACCATTACCGATATTGATCCATTGCGTTTTTCATTGCTGTTTGAACGTTTTCTTAATCCGGAACGCGTTTCCATGCCGGACTTTGACGTGGATTTCTGTCAGGATAGACGTGAAGAAGTTATTCATTACGTCCAGTCGAAATATGGGAGTGAACAGGTTGCCCAAATTATTGCACTGGGTAAACTTCAGGCAAGGGCTGTTATTCGCGATGTCGGTCGCGTTCTCGAAATGCCTTATCGGCAAGTAGACTATCTTTCCAAATTGGTACCGCAAACCCCCGGCAACAATGTAGAACTCGCAAAAGCTATCAAAGATGAGCCGAAATTCGAGGAAGAAAAGAAAAAAGATCCTCAGGTAGGGCATCTTCTCGACATAGCTTTGCAACTTGAGGGGCTATATAGACACACGTCGACACATGCCGCCGGTATTGTTATCGGTGATCGTCCATTGTGGCAATTGGTGCCAATGTATCGCGATCCGCGCTCGAACATGCCGGTTACCCAGTTCAACATGAAATTTGTTGAAAAAGCAGGTTTGGTCAAGTTCGACTTTCTTGGTTTGAAAACATTGACTGTGTTGAAGACAGCTGTCGATTTTGTGGCTCGCAAGGGAATAAAAATTGATCTGTCCCATATCCCTCTGGACGATAAACTGACATACGACATGTTGACACGGGGTGAAACCGTTGCAGTATTTCAGGTTGAAAGCGCGGGGATGCGGAAGGCTTTGATCGGCATGAAGCCGGACCGTATCGAGGATATTACCGCCCTTGTCGCGCTTTATCGCCCCGGACCAATGGAGAACATACCGACTTATATTGCCCGTAAACACGGCGAAGAAGAAATCGCTTCCATTCACCCGAAGATCGATTATCTCGTGAAGGAAACACAGGGCGTTATCATCTATCAGGAACAAGTGATGCAGATTGCACAGGTTCTTGCAGGTTATTCTCTCGGACAAGCTGATCTTTTACGCCGCGCAATGGGTAAAAAAATCCATGAAGAAATGGAACGTCAACGCGTACACTTTGTTGCCGGTGCTGTTGAACGTGGTGTCGATAAAAATCAGGCAAATTCGATTTTCGATTTATTGGCAAAGTTTGCCGATTACGGTTTCAATAAATCCCACGCTGCCGCTTATGCATTTGTTTCTTATCAGACAGCTTATATGAAAGCGCATTATCCGGTCGAGTTTCTGGCTGCATCTATGACCTATGATATGAACAACACCGAAAAACTCAATGATTTTCGGCGCGAGGCAAACAGGCTTGGTATTGAAGTGGTTCCGCCTTCGGTTCAGACATCCTACCGTGCCTTTGAAGTTGGCGAAAAGCGTATTTATTATTCGCTAGCAGCGATCAAGGGGGTTGGGGAGCCGGCAGTCAACCATATTGTTGAAAAAAGAGGCAATAAACCGTTCAAGGATTTGGAGGATTTTTGCGAAAGGACTGATCCGCGCATCATAAACAAAAGAGTGATGGAAAGTCTCATCCATGCGGGAGCCTTTGACTGTTTTCATATTTCGCGTGAAGTGTTGATTGCCGGTATTGATATGATAAATGCCCGTTCGATGCGGGTGCTTGATGATAACCGGAGCGGTCAAACCGATATTTTCGGTATGAGCGACGGTCCTAAAGAACCGCTGATGTTGCCGCAGGCCAAACCTTGGCTACCGGCGGAAAAACTTCATCATGAATTTCAAGCGATCGGTTTTTATCTCTCTGCCCATCCGCTTGATGAATATAAAGATGTTTTGCAAAAGCTGCGCGTACAAAACTGGAGCGACTTTTCAAATGCCGTTCGTCGGGGTTCGACTGCCGGACGGCTTGCCGGAACCGTCAGCGCAAAACAGGTGAGAAAAACAAAGTCCGGTAAAAAAATGGGTATTATCCAGTTTTCAGACCCTACCGGTCAATTTGAAGCAATCCTTTTTTCTGAAGGTTTGAGCGCTTATGGAGATATGTTGGAACCGGGGCAATCGGTTGTCATAACCGTAAACGCTGAAAACCGGCCGGAAGGAATCAGTTTACGCATTGAAACCGTCCAATCTTTGGAACATGAAGCCGAACGTATTCATAAAACAATGCGCATATTTGTGCGTAATGCCGCAATGGTTGAAGAGATCGGCAGTAGCCTTGAACGTGGCGGAGATGGAGATGTCGGATTTATTGTTATCAAGGATAATGGAGCCCGCGAGATCGAGGTTTCTCTACCTCATAAATATCGGGTAACGCCGCAGGTGGCCGGAGCCATGAAAGCCATTCAAGGTGTGGTTGATGTTGAACTCGTCTAGAGTTAAAAAACCGGTTCAACATATAACAATAAATAACAGTTAAATAACATTAATTATACGACATGAAAAAACATATAGGCAGGCAAATTCATTGCCTGCCCGATGGAGAATTATCAGCTTTTGACAGGCCTTGTTTATAGCCCTGTTGCTGCCAATGCCTGTTCAAGATCGGCTTTCAAATCTTCAAAATCTTCAAGGCCTATCTGCAAACGTAACAATGACCCCATGTAAGAGTGTTTGACAGTCCTGTCGCCCAGATAAACTTCAACGGCAAGGCTTTCATAGCCTCCCCAGGAATATCCGAGTTTGAAAATTTTGAGCGAATTAAGAAAAGCATGGGCTTCTTTCTCGCCACCGCCCTTCAACACAACTGAAAACAGTGCTGAAGCGCCTTTGAAATCCCGCTTCCATAATTCATGACCTTTGTGGCTTTCCAATGCGGGATGGAGGACTTGCGCAATTTGTGGCATGGTTTCAAGCCAGCGGGCGAGGTCAAAAGCTGTTTTGCTCTGGTGAGCAAGTCGAATTCCCATGGTTCGCATCGACCGCAGCGTATTATATGCGTCATCTCCGGAAACGCTCATTCCTAAAAATTTATGCGTATCTTCGACAATTTTTTTTGTTCTCTCGTTGGCCGATATAAAACCGATGAGAATATCGGAGTGGCCGACGGGATATTTTGTACCTGCGGTTATCGAAATATCGACACCGTGTTCAAGCGGTTTGAAATTGAGTGGCGTAGCCCATGTATTATCCATAAGAACAATGGCATCATGGGCATGTGCCACCGCCGATATGGCCGGTATATCCTGAATCTCGAAAGTATTCGACCCTGGCGATTCGGTATAGACGACTTTTGTGTTAGGCTTCATCAACTGTTCGATTTCAGCACCGATGGTCGGGTCATAATATTCAACGTCAATTCCCATTTTTTTAAGCATATTATTGGCAAAACGACGTGTCGGGCTGTAAATGGAATCGGCAATAAGTACATGGTCGCCCTGTGCCAACGTTCCTAACAGCGGAACCGTGATGGCAGCAAGACCCGAAGGCACTAAAACTGTTTTTACTGCTCCTTCAAGCATATTGACGGCTTCACATAACGCATCTGTTGTAGGCGTTCCGTGTGTGCCGTAGGTGTATCGCTGATTCTCGGTTTTCAAGGTTGCAGCATCGGGAAACAATACCGTCGAGGCATGAACAACGGGTGGATTGACAAAGCCGAAATAATCGGCGGGGTTATTTCCGCAATGGGCGAGTTTGGTATTGATGCCAGACGGGTTGGATATTTTATTAACGGTCATCAACTGTACTTTCCAATTTTTAAAACCACGTTATATTTTACCTTTGATAATTCATGATAAAGGTCAAGCAAAATCTGTTCGCTTTTAGCCTTAATGATAGTATGCAATTTGCTTGACCTTGGGATAATTATGCTTTTCGATAGCCGTTAAGACAGATTTTTGCAAACGCAGGAGAAGACGTTATGTTTTTCAATACTTATATCGCCGCTATCGGCGTTGCTCTCACGGCCATCGGCACCGTTTCGGCCTCCGCCGGCACATTGGACGATGTTAAGGCAAGGGGATATTTACAATGTGGTGTCAGCACCGGACTTGCCGGTTTCAGTATCCCCGATGAAAAAGGTCATTGGACAGGTTTTGATGTCGACTATTGTCGGGCAGTAGCTGCGGCCGTTTTCGGTAGTGGCGACAAGGTGAAGTTTGTACCTTTGAGCTCCAAAGAACGTTTTACGGCACTTCAATCAGGCGAAATCGACGTTTTGATCCGTAATACGACATGGACGATCAACCGCGAAACTGCTTTGGGACTGGATTTTGTGGGCGTCAATTATTATGACGGCCAAGGTTTCATGATTAATAAAAAAAATCTCGAAGGTGTAACGTCTGCACTCCAATTGTCGGGAGCTTCGATCTGCGTACAATCCGGCACATCAACTGAGCTCACACTGGCCGACTATTTCCGCAACAATAAAATGGAATATACGCCGGTTGTTTTTGATAAGTTTACCGAAGTCAATCAGGCTTATGATGCCGGACGTTGCGACGTTTATACGACCGATCAATCCTCTCTTTACGGTTTGCGTCTGCAATTGAAAAATCCGGAAGACCATGTTGTTTTGCCGCAGATTATTTCCAAAGAACCGTTTGGTCCGGCTGTACGGCAAGGCGACCCGCAATGGGCAGATGTCGTGCGTTGGACACATAATGCACTTTTGAACGCCGAAGAATTCGGTATTACACAGGCCAATGTCGACGATATGCTAAAATCCGACAATCAGGACATTCGTCGTTTGTTGGGCGTAGAGCAGGGCAATACAATCGGCAAAGATCTGGGACTGGAAAACGATTGGGTTGTCAAAATCATCAAGTCTACAGGCAATTATGGTGAAATTTTTGAACGCAATATCGGGCAGAACACCCCGCTCAAGATCTCTCGCGGCATTAACGCGCTGTGGACCAAAGGCGGGCTGCAATATGGCCTTCCGATACGCTGATAATTATTTATTGTTCTAAATATTGCCAATGCCAAAACACAGCACAATGATGTCTGGACGTTCTTTAAAGGTGGAATTGGGTGCCTTTTTAAACGTGCGTTCACTTTCATCATTTGCTGTGCAGTGTCTGGTCATTATTGCATTATTTCTCGTTATTCGATGGATCACACATAATACAATCGTCAATTTGCGTGCCTCGAATATTGCTTCGGGTTTTGATTTTCTCGATAAAAGAGCGGGATTTAATCAACCATCAAGTATCATTCAATATGACGACAATGCAACGAATGGCGAAGTGATTGAAGCAAGCCTCGTCAATCTGGTTTTTATCTCCGCAATCAGCCTGATAACCGCTACATTTATCGGATTGTTTATCGGCATCGGGCGCTTATCCAATAATTGGCTGATAGCCAAACTTTCACTCTGCTACGTCGAATTTTTCCGGAATATTCCGCCTCTGGTACTGTTGTTTTTCTGGTCGATAGGGGTAATGCAAATTTTACCTCCCGCCAGACAAAGCCTTCATTGGGGTGCAATTGCAATCAATATACGAGGGATTTATTTGCCCCGTCCCGTATGGGGTGAGCATACGGGCTTATTCATCGTGATTTCAATTCTGTTGATCGCGGTTGCATTAGGACTCCATTTTCGTGCCCGCTACATGATAAAGGAGAGGGGATTGACCTCTATCCGATGGTGGTATGGTTTCGTTATCGGCGTTTTATGTCCAGTCATTTTGTTTTTCTTGTTAGCGTATCCCACCTCATGGGACATTCCGGCGTTGAAAGGTTTCAATTTTAACGGCGGTTACTATATCTCGCCGGAGTTCCTGTCACTTTACCTTGCTTTATCAATCTATACAGGAGCACTTATTGCAGAGACGATAAGGGCTGGCATTCAGGGCGTTGATAAAGGCATGTCCGAAGCGGGATCTTCGCTGGGGCTATCAAACGGTCTCATTATGCGTTTGATTATTTTGCCACTCGCACTGCGCATTATTATTCCACCGCTAGCAAGCCAATATATGAACCTCGTCAAAAATACTTCTTTAGGCGCAGCAGTCGGTTATTCCGAACTGATGATGGTTTCAAGCACAATAATGGAGCGAACCGGACAGTCTGTCGAGCTTGCGGTGATATGGATCGAGGTTTATCTGGGATTGAGCATCGTTGTTTCACTCTTCATGAACTGGTTCAACCGTCATATGGCTCTGGTGGAGCGTTAAAATGGTCGGGCGTTACGTTCAAACCGAATTTATTCCGGCTTCTCCTCCCCCTATTCTTGACAGGGGTATCTGGCATTGGCTGCGGAAAAATCTGTTTTCCACACCGCTTAACTGCGTAATCAGCATAGGACTTGTTTTTGCAATCACTTATATCATGGTTCCGCTGATTAATTGGTTGGTTGTCAACGCAGTCTGGACTGGTACCGATCGTCAGGCGTGCACCACGGTCACACAAGGTGGGCTGATGCCGGATGGTTGGAGTGGGGCATGTTGGGCCTTTGTCAAAGCCAATTTCTGGCAGTTTATTTATGGCCGGTATCCGGATGGTGAACGTTGGCGGGTCAATCTCACGGCGCTCGTGGTTATTATTATTAACCTGCCGCTTCTTATACCGTCCGTTCCGCTCAAAATAGCAAACGCACTTGTGTCACTTTTTGTTGTTCCGGTGATTGGCTATTTTCTACTTTTTGGTGGGCACTTCAATTTGCCGACAGTGGAAACGCAATTATGGGGCGGCTTGCTTGTAACCCTTACAATTGCCTATTGCAGTATTACGATTTCGCTTCCATTGGGAAGCCTGCTCGCACTTGGCCGACGTTCAAAAATGCCGGTTGTCCACCTCATCTCGGTCATTTTTATTGAAACCGTTCGTGGTATACCATTGGTTGCCGTGCTGTTTATTGCAAGCGTTATGTTACCGTTATTTTTGCCGCAAGACATGACGTTCGACAAATTTTTACGTGCCCTGATCGGCGTTGCACTCTTTACTTCCGCCTATATTGCAGAAGTTGTGCGTGGCGGTTTGCAAGCCATACCACGCGGTCAATACGAAGCTGCGGAAGCATTGGGGCTTGGCTACGTCAAGACAATGCTGCTTGTTATTCTGCCACAAGCTTATAGCCTTGTGATACCCGGCATTATCAATGTGCTCATCGGCATGTTTAAAGAAACAAGTCTCGTTTATATTATTGGTATGTTCGATCTTTTGGGGATTGTGCGACAAGCCATTCAACAGGCGCAATGGAGCACTCCGCAAACACCTTTAACGGGAATGGTCTTTATCGGTCTTGTATTCTGGATATTTTGTTTCGGCATGTCGCGTTATGCTCATTTTATCGAGAGGCGCTTGAATGCACCTAAAGTCAATGGTGCGGAAGGATAGATCATTGCGGAAAAGTCGCGACGAAAAAGATAAGCAATTGGAAGTATCCATGCACCATGTCAATAAATGGTATGGTCGGCTACATGTCTTGCGCAACATTAATCTCGAAGTCAAACCGAAAGAAAGAGTGATTATATCCGGTCCTTCCGGTTCCGGAAAATCCACATTGATACGGTGTATCAACGGGCTTGAACGCGCCGAAGAGGGCGACATAACGGTAACGGGTATTCCGCTTAAACATGGAATGTGGAGTCTTAATAAAATACGACGCAATGTCGGAATGGTTTTTCAACATTTCAACTTGTTTCCACATTTGACGGTGCTTGAAAATTGTGTGCTTGCGCCCATCTGGGTCAAGCATGTTGGTCGTCGCAAAGCCGAAGAGCAGGCGATGCATTATTTGGAACGGGTTAAAATACCCGATCAGGCCAACAAATATCCGGGGCAACTGTCCGGAGGTCAGCAACAGCGCGTTGCAATCGCCCGTTCGCTCTGTATGGAACCGCGTGTCATGTTGTTTGATGAACCAACTTCGGCTCTCGATCCGGAAATGATAAAAGAAGTTCTCGATACAATGATCGATTTGGCTGAAAACGGCATGACAATGCTTTGCGTTACCCATGAAATGGGCTTTGCAAGACAGGTGGCCGACCGTGTCATTTTTATGGATGAGGGGCAAATTCTCGAAGTTGCGCCACCGGATGAGTTTTTCGATCATCCGGTGCACGAAAGAGCCAAAGCATTTTTAAGCCAGATATTATGAACCGGTTAGCTTACGGGCTGCGCTCTCTGCATCATATCCGTAAAGCCAGTCGAGACTTGCCATAAAACTTTCGGAAGAGCGGAATTTCATTACAACATTGCGAGCAAAAGCCACCGGTCCTGTTGCATGATATACGAAACTGTTAAATGCTCCCCGTTTGTTCACCGCCGCAACACGCGGTGTGCGGATAGTGCTGTAAAGCCTCATCGCATCGGCAAGTGTCAAATTTTTGTTTGACAACAACTCGGCAAGAGTTGCCGAATCCTCGATTGCCATAGCAGCTCCCTGCGCCGCAAACGGTAAAAACCCGTGCGATGCGTCGCCGACAAAAACGCGAAAGCGATTGTCGGAAAACCGATGAGGAAGCATCTGGAACAATGGCCAATAAGTCCATTTTTCAACAAGATTGAAAATATTTCTTATTTCGGGATGCCAATCATTGAAATGTTTGAACAAATCGTTCTTGTCGCCTTCACGTGACCAGCTTTCACCCGGATTATTTCCTCGTGTAATTGCAACAAAATTGAACGATTTACCAGCCTTTAAAGGATAACCGACAAGGTGATTATCAGGCCCCATCCATGCAACGACCGTCTTTACATCGGCAAATGAGCGGATAAATTCCTTGGGAAGTGCATCTATATCGATTGTTGCCCGCCATGCGATAAAACCGCTAAAACTTGCGTGATCGTCAAGCGGCGGGAACTGTCGCATTTTTGACCAAACGCCATCACAACCAATAACCAACGGTGTAACAAAGCGGTCATCTTCGCCCTGATGATCGGACCGGATTTCCGCCAATTGCGGTGTTTCTTCGGATATTGCGGTGACTTTTTCCGATAATCTTATATCAATAAGAGAATTCTGTTTTGCTTTTTGATAAAGCACATTTTGGAGATCTGCGCGGTGAATGGTGATATATGAGCCGTGCCACCGGCGTTCCGACACATCTTGTAAATCCACCTGAAGAAGTGTTTTAGCCGAAAGACCATCTCTTAATTCGAGAAAGCGGGCTTTCACACCCAGATCCGTCAACTGGTCCAGCACATCCCATTTCTTTAACAGTCTGGTAGCGTTTGGTGCCAGTTGAATACCGGCGCCGACTTCTTCAAGGTGATCGCGGCTTTCAAGAACAAGAGAGCTTATTCCTTTTTCAGCCAATGCCAACGCCGAACTTAATCCGGCTATTCCTGCCCCCACTATGATTGGTTTTTCCTGGTTTTGCCAATCCATAGCTTATTCCTTGTATAGTGATTTTAACGATTATCCCGCTTTTTTATAGTTAATTTGCTCCGGATCAAAAGTGCAGTTGGCCGGCTTTGTTTCCAGTTCTCCAAGAGAAGGATTAAACCGGTAGAGCGTTGAACAATAAGAGCAAATCTTTTCGTCATCAGCTCCCATATCAATAAAGACATGTGGATGGTCAAAAGGCGGGTTGGCACCCACGCACATGAATTTCTTTACGCCGATTTCAATCATTTTATATCCGCCATCATTCTGGAAATGTGGAATGTGATGATCTGCCATGTCAGAACTCCATGTAACAATTGGATTGAAAGTGCAAAACCGCACTGCCGTTGATAACGTTTCTTTCTATAGCCTAATTGTTAGGAGATAGCCAATAGTTTGTAACGCAGGTTTGCCAAACTTTGTAGCCTAAGCTCTCATAGAAAAATACATAAAAGTCGTTTTACCGGATTACCGGCGTATTGCCCAAGATCGGAACTTAAAGCATTTATAATAAATGTCATAAAAAAATAATAAATAATTTTATTATTAAAAACATAAATAACAATAACATTTTATGCGTTTTTTAATTAAAATTTTATTATATATAAATTTAAAAAATTTATAAAAATAAAAATTCAATTATAACTCGAAAACTAAAATTATTTATATTTTTTCTTATAAAAAACTGAAGAAATTTATCAATTTTTGGAATTAATATGCTAATAAAAATTGGTTTCGTTCAAATATTTTTAAAATTCAAAAAATTTATGCCGATTGAGAAAGATCGCAATAGAAACATTGGATAAGATCAATATTAATATCAAAAAGTTGATATAGGATTTGTCATTAACGAGCGCGCGTTGTAAACTTTTTTCGCGGGTCATAAAGACCTTATGATTCAAAATATTTTTGTTTGACGCGGGCTGATGTAATCAAGTCGGTTGCAACATAAAACATCAGATTGAAGGGAAAAGCATATGGCTTTACGTACAAAAAACTCATCAAATTCAGAGATAAAGCAACCAAATGCCGAAACCATCAATATGGAAACTCCGGAACGCTTTGTAAATCGGGAATTTTCCTGGCTACAGTTCAATAATCGCGTATTGATGGAAGCAGCAAATAAAAAACATCCTCTTTTGGAACGCTTGCGTTTTGTATCGATTTCGGCAACAAATCTCGATGAATTTTTTATGGTGCGTATTGCCGGCCTTGCCGGTCAGGTGCGTGCAGGCATTGTTACTCGTAGTGCCGATGGCCGCACGCCACAAGAACAACTCGATTTTGTGCTGGCCGAAGTTGCCCGCTTACAGGCTAACCAGCAGCAGGAATTGCGGGCTTTGCGTCATGAGCTTGAACAAGAAAAAATTGTTATTATTCGTCCCGACCGCCTGACCGCGACTGAAAAATCATGGCTTGAGAACCATTTTCTGGAAACCATATTTCCGGTGCTTACACCCCTTTCAATTGATCCGGCCCATCCATTTCCCTTTATACCCAATTTGGGTTTTTCAATTGCGCTTCATTTGTTGCGTCGTGCAGACCATCAACCGATGACAGCACTCTTGAGGCTGCCAACGGCTTTGAAACGCTTCACACTATTGCCTGATGAAGGACAAGGTTACCGTTTCATTTCGCTGGAAGATATTGTGAGCCTTTTCATAGGCAAATTGTTCCCCGGATATGAAGTCAACGGGGCAGGGACATTTCGCGTCATTCGCGATAGCGATATCGAGGTTGAGGAAGAAGCCGAAGATCTTGTCCGATTGTTCGAGAGCGCATTGAAACGCAGGCGCCGCGGACAGGTTATCCGTATCGAATTCGACGCGGAGATGCCCGATGATCTACGCCAATTTGTAACGACCGAACTCGGCGTTCCTGATAACCGTATCAGTGTTCTTGACGGTTTGCTTGCACTCAACATGATTTCGGAAATCGTTTCTATTCCGCGTGAAGACCTGAAATTCGTTCCTTATAATCCGCGTTTTCCCGAACGTATAAGAGAACATGCCGGAGATTGTTTTGCCGCAATCAAAGAAAAAGATATTGTTGTTCATCATCCCTATGAATCGTTTGATGTTGTTGTACAGTTTTTGCGTCAGGCAGCGGCAGATCCGGATGTTCTTGCCATAAAGCAGACTCTTTATCGCACGTCCAATGACAGCCCGATTGTGCGCGCACTGATTGACGCCTCGGAAGCAGGTAAATCGGTTACAGCTCTGGTTGAATTGAAAGCCCGTTTTGACGAGGAAGCCAATATTCGTTGGGCGCGGGATCTGGAACGCGCAGGCGTACAGGTTGTTTTCGGTTTCATCGAACTAAAAACCCATGCCAAAATGTCGCTTGTCGTACGGCGCGAAGAAAACCGGTTGCGTTCCTATGTCCATCTGGGAACCGGTAATTATCACCCGATAACTGCCAAAATTTATACCGATTTATCTTTCTTCACCACAGATGATGACATAGGACATGATGTTCAGTTGATTTTCAATTTCATCACCGGCTATGCACAACCTGACGAGCCTATGAAGCTTGCCTTTTCGCCTTTGACGTTACGTCGTCGCATTTTAGGACATATTGAAGACGAAATTGCGCATGCAAGAGATGGCAAACCTGCTGCAATCTGGATGAAAATGAATTCACTCGTCGATCCGCAAATTATAGATGCGTTATATCGCGCCGGACAAGCGGGTGTTCAAGTTGATTTGGTGGTTCGCGGAATCTGTTGTTTGCGTCCCGGAATACCCGGTTTTTCCGAAAATATTCGTGCCAAGTCGATCGTCGGCCGGTTTTTGGAACATAGCCGCATTTTTTGTTTTGGAAACGGTGAAGATTTACCGAATGAAAATGCAATTGTTTATTTTGGTTCGGCCGACATGATGACCAGAAATCTTGACAGACGCGTTGAAACGTTAGTACCGGTATTCAACAAAACGGTTCATCAGCAAATACTCTCGCAAATTATGTTGGCAAATATAATAGACAATCAGCAGAGCTTCGAGATATTGAGCGATGGAACATCCCGGCGTATTACGCCACTTAAAGGTGAGAAACCATTTAATGCGCAGGAATATTTCATGACCAATCCGAGTCTTTCGGGACGGGGAAAATCTCTGAGATCTTCTGCTCCGCGCATTATTGCTCTTCGTCGCCAACAAACCGATGCGTCAAGTGCAGAAACAACGGATAAAGACTGAAATATAAATGGATAATTCTGTAGCTCAGGGCCGATTAAAAGGTCGAAAACCTGTTGCCGTCATAGACATCGGATCGAACTCTGTTCGTTTGGTTGTCTATGAAGGTCTGGTGCGTTCCCCGACTGTTTTGTTTAATGAAAAAATCCTTTGCGGTTTGGGAAAAGGCGTTGCAAAGACCGGTTGTCTCGAACCCGAATCTGTCGAGATGGCGTTAAGAACATTGCGGCGCTTTCATGCAATTTGCGAGCAAATCGGTGTGTCTGCAATTCACACATTGGCAACGGCTGCTGCACGCGAATCGAAGAATGGCCCTGCATTTATAGAAGACGCAGAAAAGATACTTCAAAACCGCGTAAAAGTTCTAACCGGAAAAGAAGAAGCAACCTATTCTGCCTATGGAATTATTTCGACTTTTCATCATCCCGACGGCATTGCCGGTGATTTGGGCGGCGGTAGCCTCGAATTGGTGGATATTCATGAAACAAAAGTTGGCGATGATGGCATTACCTTGCCGCTTGGTGGATTACGCCTTCAGGATATGTCGGATAACAACCTTTCAGAAGCGACAAAAATTGCGCGTAAATATCTGAAAAACAGTGAAATTCTGTCAAAAAACAAGGGGCGTAATTTTTACGCGGTGGGCGGTACATGGCGCAATTTGGCCAAACTCCATATTGCTGTCAAACGTTATCCCTTACCTGTTATGCATGCTTATGAGGTAGAAGCATCCGATATGGATTCTTTTCTTCATAGGGTAACCAAAGGCGAGATAGAACAGCTAAAAAACATTTCTGCTATCTCCAAGAACCGTCGCCAGTTATTGTCTTATGGTGCAACTGTTCTGACAGAAGTTTTGCGGTGTCTGGCGCCAAAGAAAGTTATTTTTTCCGGTGCCGGTGTCAGGGAAGGGTTTATGTTTTCCCAGTTGACGCAAAAAGTGCAGAGTGAAGATCCGCTGATTGCGGCATGTCAGGAAATGGCAACACTTCGTGCCCGCTCTCCTGCGCAGGCTTATGATCTTATCGGTTTTACCAAAAACGCTTTTGAAGTTTTTGGTGTCGAGGAAAATGAAGAACAAAGGCGTTATCGCGAAGCGGCCTGTTTGCTTGCCGATATTGGTTGGCGTTTTCATCCCGATTATCGTGGCGATCAATCAGCCAATCAGGTTGCATTCGGCCCTTATCCGGGAATTACGCATCGTGGACGTGTCTATGTGGCCTTGTCGGTTTTCTACCGGAATGAAGGTCTTTTCGTGGATGAAGATGCACCGGCAATCATAAAATTGGCAAATAAGGAAATGATAGAGAGAGCGCGTTTTCTAGGCGGACTTATGCGGGTTGCGAACCTGTTTTCGGCTTCAACCGCCGGTATTTTGCCCGATTTGATATGGAAATCGCAAGAAAAGAAGATAGTTCTGACAATTCCGAAGCGACACGCCGACCTGATCGCCGAACGGCCTTTGGGGCGATTGCAACAACTTGCTAAAATAACCAATAAAGAATTAAGCTATCTGGTTGTTTGACATATCTGGAAACTGAACTCTCGCCATTTCTATATTTTAAAGGTGGCGGTTCAGAACCACTTTCCGAAAGAAAAGCAGCCGCCAACTCGTAAATCCAAAATCGGATTTAACTTTACATAACAGCCAAACCGGAACGAAACGAACCACCTCGAAAAATTGGGAATCTGCCGTTTCGGTCGCCACAAACATCATGAAGTTAATCGCATGATGAAAGTCGGTCTGCGTTGATTTTGATAAATAATGTATAACGGTTACCTTCGCTTATCAATGATAGAAATTGCCTTACTGCTCTTCAACTTTTGATCTATTCGGAAATCACTTTTGATCTATCCGGAGATGAAATGTGTTATCAGCGTGTATAGAGTTGCTCTTGTGGTGCAAGGCCAGTTTGTTTCGCTTATTGCGTCTTAAACGTTGAATAATGAGACAAATTCCATTCCGGTTGAGGTTCCTTTACGAGCAGACAATAAACCGGAGATCGTCTAATAAACCGGTACTTACTCAGTTCACGACCTTTTTTGAACAAGCCATAGCCGTTTTGATGAAGTGCACCTCCTTACTCAAAGCATGAGAGGCAATTTACCGCTTCATTCGTTCGAGCTTCCTTGCCACTATAGTCACCGCCTGATGTTGAACACTTTCTCTTTTCAAGCTTGCCGTTTTCCAGGCAATATTGGGGTCGTCTTTTGTTTTTAGAACGAGATCAAGTAATACGTCCGGAACAGACACCGGAATTCGGGAGGCTATCCCGCAGTATGCAATCGACTATCGAACCCGTTTACTCCGGATTTTGCGCAATGAAGTGTTTTCACTAAAAGCACAAAACCGTTGTCGATAGATTTTTTTAAATTTAAATAAGCCTGACCTGACACAATCAGGCGTTAAAAACATCGGGCCATGTAAAACTGTTCAGCGGCTATTCACTTCACCCGTAAATTCACTTCAAACCGTAATTTTCCAAAATTTTGCAGTTATAATTACGCAGCAAAATATATCTGGAAATCCTGCTAACCAAAAACGGTCTAACAATGAAATTGTCGTGTTTTCTCATGTCTAACCGTACTTGCTCACTCTTGAGATAGTGGTGCAGAACCCGCATTCTTACCCTTACGAGCAAGATAGTTATAAAGTCGTTTGATGTTGGGTAATTGACAAAGACCATTGCCTTTTTCGGCCACTGCTGCTGTGCCGCAGGCGGTAGCCAGCCGGAAAGCATCTTCCGCTTCCCAACCAACAGCCAGCCCATGAACCATACCGGCTACAAAGCTGTCTCCGGCGCCGGAAGCACTGATAACCCGAACGTGGGGTGAGGGAAGATAAAGTGTCTTATCTTTTGTCGCCAGCACTGCTCCCTGATGTCCGAGTGTCACAGTGATAATATCCGAAGCTCCTTTGAGACAATATTCTTGAGCAGCTTTGGCAATATCATCAGTCAAATTATAGGTTTTTCCTGTGCACGCCTCAAACTCGCCCTGACTTGGTTTTACGAGTGTCAAACCGCCTTTTTGAAGAACGTGTTTAAGCGCATCTCCTGACGTATCAATAACAATACGGGCGTTGCGCTTATGAGCAATGTCTATCAGCATATCATAGACATCAATTGGAACATTACGTGGCAAACTACCGCTTACGACAATCCAGTCCCATTCAAGCTCTTTGGTTGTTTCGACTACCGCTTTCCATTCAGCTTCTTCCATGACAGGGCCTTCGGCTACAAAGCGGTATTCCATGCCGGAAGCTCTTTCATGAATGACATTATTGACGCGTGTATTTCCGGAAATAGAAATTTTAATGCATTGAATGCCGCGATCTTCCAAAAGATGATTCAATACATTCCCCATAATTCCGCCGCTGGCATAAAGTGCCTTCACGTCACCACCAAGACGATGAATAACCCGTGCGACATTGATACCGCCACCACCGGGGTGAAAACTCTCGTCAAAAGTTCTGATCTTGTGGGTAGGGCGCACCACTTCAGCTTCACTTGCTGCATCAACGGTAGGATTGAATGTAACTGTCAGGACTTTTTCCATTATCTGCCTCTGCAAACAAAGCACGCTTTTCTGCGGAACTAAAAAAGCTGTATATAAAGCTCGTCTGATTATCTCTCTACAGCTAAAGTTCTTTTGTCAATATTTTACCGTTATGAAAGTAAAATCCCAAATGGCCATTCAACATTTTTTCGGCCTTTTTTCCGAAAATATTATACCGCCATCCTTGCATGGCGGATAAGGTGTCGAGGTGGTCTTGTTTGGCTATTTTTTCCAGCTCGTCATTATTTGCGATAATGCGCGGAGCTATATCTTCCTCATCGGCCACGAGCTTTAAAAGAACACGCAACAGTTCGATTGCGGCGGCTGTGCCATTTCCCGTTGCCACATGTTTGTGTATCGCCGGCAAATTATCAAGATCAACAGAATGACCTTTTTGTACCGCTTTCAACAATTCGGCAGCGCTACCGGAATGTTCCCAACCTTTCGGGATGCTGCGCAATCTGGATAAAGCCGTTTCGTCTTTAGGGTGTTGTATGGCGATCTCGACAAGACATTCGTCTTTTAAAATACGTCCGCGTGGAACATTGCGATTTTTAGCTTCCTGTTCACGCCAGGCTGCCACTTGTTGAAGGACAGCAAGCTCCCGCGGTTTACGTATGCGACCCTTTATTCTTTTCCAAGCTTCATCATTCGGCATAATGTAGGTTTTTGGAGAGGTGAGGATCGACATTTCGTCGTCAATCCAGTGTGTTCGACCGTTTTTCTCAAGCTTTTCATTAAGATATTTATAGACATCACGTAAATGGGTTACATCAGCCAAAGCGTAAGACAATTGTTTATCGCTCAGTGGACGCCGACTCCAGTCGGTATAGCGGGAGGATTTATCAATATGTTCGCCGGTTATGCGTTCGACAATTTGTTCATAGGAGACACTTTCACCGAATCCGCAAACAGAACCGGCAATCTGCGTATCAAATAGCGGTGTAGGAATAATATTGCCGAGTTTATATATGATTTCGACATCCTGCCGCGCAGCATGGAAAACTTTTACCACATTTGTATTCGCCATTAATTTGAACAATGGCGACAAATCGATTTCAGGTGAAAGCGGATCAACGATCACAGCAATATCGGGAGAGGCCAACTGGATCAGACAGAGTTCCGGCCAATAGGTGGATTCTCGAATAAATTCGGTGTCTACCGTCACAAAATCGGATTTTGACAGTGTCGATATAACGTCTTCGAGCGTATGTGTATCAGTAACAAGTTTCATATTTCCGGCTATAACGCATTATATTGTATTTGTCTTTTGCTATATTTTTTCATACACAATCCTTCGATAGCTTGACAAATGGGCGGTAAAATGCGCTTTTTCGCACAAGTTTATTATTTCAGAATGCATGTAACAAAAAGGCAAGACTATGCATCGGTATCGCAGTCATAACTGTGCCGCTCTTCGTAAGAGCGATGTTCAATCGAAAGTTCGTCTCTCAGGATGGGTTAATCGTGTCCGTGACCATGGCGGAATATTGTTTATCGATTTGCGTGATAATTACGGCATAACGCAAATTGTTGCTGATCCGGATTCGCCAGCCTTCAAAGTTGCCGAAATGGTTAGAAGCGAGTGGGTTTTGCGTGTTGACGGAGAAGTTCGCGCTCGTTCCGACGATACGGTAAATAGCAATCTACCAACGGGTGAAGTTGAAGTATTTGCCAACGAAATCGAGATTTTGTCGAAATCGGACGAATTGCCATTACCTGTTTTTGGTGAACCGGATTATCCCGAAGATATTCGCTTGAAATATCGTTTTCTGGATTTGCGGCGCGAAACATTGCATAAAAATATCTTGCAGAGAACAAAAATAATCGCTGCCATTCGCCGGCGTATGCAGGAAGCCAGTTTTACCGAGTTTTCTACGCCGATTTTGACAGCGTCATCACCGGAAGGTGCGCGCGACTTTCTTGTTCCGAGTCGCATTCATCCGGGAAAATTCTACGCTCTCCCACAGGCGCCTCAGCAATATAAACAACTTTTAATGATGTCGGGATTTGACCGGTATTTTCAGGTCGCACCATGTTTTCGCGATGAAGATCCACGTGCCGACCGCCTTCCTGGTGAATTCTACCAATTGGATATGGAAATGAGTTTCGTCGAGCAGGAAGACATCCTGCAGGTTATGGAACCGATCATCCGTGGCATTTTCGAGGAATTTTCCAATGGTAAACCCGTCACGCAGAAATTTCCACGTATTCCATATAATGAAGCAATGAGAAAATACGGTTCCGATAAACCGGACCTGCGCAATCCCATTGTTATGGAAGAAGTGAGCGAACATTTCCGCGGATCCGGTTTCAAAGTATTTGCCCATATATTGGAAAGCGACGATAAAGCCGAAGTTTGGGGCATACCAGTCAAGACAGGTGGCAGCCGCGCTTTTTGTGATCGCATGAATTCCTGGGCTCAGGGCGAGGGACAACCGGGGCTCGGTTACATTTTCTGGCGTAAAGAGGGTGACAAAATTGAAGGTGCTGGCCCGATTGCAAAAAATATCGGACCGGAACGCACCGAAGCCATACGCAATCAGCTTAAGCTTGCCGATGGTGATGCATGCTTTTTTGTAGCGGGCGATCCCCGTAAGTTTGCTTTATTTGCCGGAGCTGCAAGAACACGCGCGGGCGAAGAGCTTGGTCTGATTGACCGTGACCAATTCGCGCTGGCATGGATTGTCGATTTTCCTTTCTATGAATGGAACGAAGACGAAAAGCGGATCGAGTTTTCCCATAACCCGTTCTCTATGCCGCAGGGTGGCAAACAGGCATTGGATACTGAAGAGCCTTTAAATATCAAGGCTTATCAATATGATGTCGTCTGCAACGGTTTCGAGCTAGGATCTGGCGGTATACGTAACCATTCACCTGAAACGATGGTTCGTGCATTCGAGATTGCCGGACTTTCACGAGAAACAGTTGAAGAGCGTTTCGGAGCACTTTACCGCGCCTTCCATTATGGAGCCCCGCCGCACGGCGGAATGGCCTGCGGAATTGATCGTATGGTTATGCTGCTTCTGGGTGTCAAAAACCTGCGTGAAATATCGCTTTTCCCGATGAATCAACAGGCTCTTGACCTTCTGATGGGGGCGCCTTCGGAAGTGACGGCAGCCCAACTGAGCGAATTGTCGCTGCGTATTGCGCCGATGAAAAAAGATAACTGATAAATAGAAGTGCCAATCAAAAAAAGCCCGGTTTTACCGGGCTTTTTAATGATTGAAACAATTTTGTAATTGCGTAGGCTATTTGTTGGCTTCTACCTTCAGTTTTATCAAATCAATAAGTTTAGCCATAGAGATACTTCCGGTAGCATAGAGCACCGGCAAGGGAACCGATTTGTCGGGAGTAGCACTGACGGTAAGTGACTTCGGATTATCAAGAAAATTTCCGATTTGTTCCGATGTCGCTTTGACGAAATCCGGATCATCAATCTGGCTCCCCAATAATGGCAACATTGCCTTGGTTTGCTTTATGAAATCTTCGCGTGTTACACCATTTTTTTTCGCATAATAGTCGAGGATTCTATTGGTAAGGGAATTATCATCATAACGTATAGAGACATCGCCAAATTTTAGCTGTTGGATAATTCCAAAAACACTCAACATCTCGGCCGTTGTATCATCCGGGTTATTCGATCTCTCTAACTGCTTCAGAACGCCGATATTTTTGACAAAATCTTCTGTAAGTCCTTCAACATTTGTGGTGATCGCCAGTTTTCCGCCGTTATCAATGGTAATCTCGTTCTGGTCGCCAATATATTTGCCGCTTTCGATATCCCAACTGGCATGAACATTCAAAGAACCCGACAGCTTGTCATAGCCAATATCCGTTAGCCATTTAGACGCCCCGGAAATGCCGGTCTTGTTTGGCTCGTAACTGAAAGATTTTATGCCGACTGTAATGTCTACACCTTTCGTACCGTTTTTGAAGAGATATGCTATCTTCAGATCTTCGGCATTAAAAACTGTCTGGTCGGACGGTGCCAAATAAATCTGAGCTACTTTTACACTCTCATAGGGGAATTGAACAAATAAGGGATTGGCGTCTTTTTTCGGTGTAAGCCTGAGTTTATCTATAGAGATGTCTTTCAAATTCCCTGTAGCATCTGAACTTGTACTCTTCAGCAGAGGTATGGAAACATTTTCTATAAAATAAGTGCCATCCTGACCTTCCGTTACATTTTTAAAGCGCAAGCTGTCGATTTTATCAAAAATAACGCCCTTGGCGGTGCTCACATTTTGATCCCGTTCTTTCGATTGTTTGTCCGACGGTAAAGATTGATCATTTTCTTTTCCACTATTTTGCAACTCCTGAAGCTTTATAGTTACATCACGCAAAACAATATCGTTGCCGTCAGCTTCACAATTCGATGAATCAATCGATAGTTGAGTATTTTTGATAGTTTCTTGCAAGCGGGAATTGAATGCATTCGGATCAACTGCCCATGAGTTCAGGTGAACCGTTGTTGCAGCAAAAAAAGTGCAAGTTGTTAGTAAGAATGCTTTTTTGAATTGTCTCATTGGAAGATACCTTCTCTCTTCGGACGCTTTGAAGATTAGAACTGTCTTGGTGTCATTCCTATCATAGTTAAGTAAGGCTGGAAACAAGTCCATGACTTGCGGTAGATTCTGCGAATTGCTATTCGATACCTATGTCAAATAAAGTGATTCGTTTATCCGAAAAAGACCATATAGAGCCGATAGAATTGCGTTCTGCATTGCAGGAACGTTATTTGGCTTATGCACTTTCTACGATTATGGATCGTGCATTGCCCGATGTCCGCGATGGATTGAAGCCGGTTCATCGGCGCATCCTCCACGCAATGCGCCTATTAAAATTGAACCCCGATCAGGCTTATGCAAAATGTGCTCGTATCGTCGGCGATGTGATGGGAAAATTCCACCCGCATGGCGATTCATCTATCTATGATGCACTTGTGCGGTTGGCTCAGGATTTTGCTGTTCGCTATCCGCTCGTAGACGGGCAGGGGAATTTCGGCAATATTGACGGCGATAATGCTGCTGCAATGCGTTATACCGAAGCACGAATGACAGAAGTGGCGACGTTGCTTCTTGACGGCATCAACGAAAATGCTGTCGATTTTCGCCCTACTTACAACGAGGAAGATGAAGAGCCGGTTGTTTTACCGGCTGCCTTTCCTAATCTTTTGGCAAACGGGTCTTCCGGCATCGCTGTCGGTATGGCAACGTCAATTCCGCCCCATAATGTAGCCGAGCTTTGCGAAGCCGCAACATTTTTGATTGCCCATCCGGACGCAACCAACGATGATCTGGTAAAATTTGTAAAAGGCCCCGATTTTCCCACCGGCGGTGTGTTGGTGGAACCGGCGGATAGTATACGTGAATCCTACAGAACCGGACGTGGTGTCTTCCGTCTTCGTGCACGTTGGCATAAGGAAGAGGGAAGTCGCGGTAGCTATTCTATCGTTGTTACAGAAATTCCTTATCAGGTACAAAAATCTCGACTGATTGAAAAGACGGCCGAGTTGTTGCTCGCCCGTCGCCTGCCAATGCTCGACGATATTCGCGACGAATCGACAAAAGATATACGCATTGTTCTGGAGCCGAAAACACGTACAGTGGATCCGGAATTGTTGATGGAATCAATCTTCAAGCTTACAGATTTTGAAGTCCGTGTCCCTCTCAACCTGAACGTGCTTACCCTTGGAAAAATACCGAATGTTCTTTCACTCGGTCAGGCTTTGCAACAATGGCTCGATCACCGCAAAGATGTGCTTGTCCGCCGTTCCGAATTCAGACTGCATGAAATTACCCGCCGTCTCGAAATTTTGGGCGGTTACCTTATTGCTTATCTCAATCTTGACGAAGTCATCCGAATTATTCGCGAAGAAGATGACCCCAAAAAACAACTCATGACAAGCTTTTCGCTTACTGAAAATCAGGCAGAAGCAATTCTGAATATGAGATTGAGATCGTTGCGAAAACTGGAAGAAGTCGAGATTCGTAAAGAATTCGACACTTTAAAGGCAGAGGAAGCCGAACTTGATGCGCTCTTGCAATCCGACATAAAACAGTGGAAAGCAATTGCAAGCGAAATTGCCAAGGTTAAAAAAGTTTTCGGCCCGGATAGCCCGCTTGGCAGGCGACGCACGAGTTTTGAAGACGCTCCCGATCACGATATTAAAGATATCGAACAAGCGATGATCGAGAAAGAGCCGGTAACAATCGTTATTTCAGAGAAGGGCTGGCTAAGAGCACTTAAAGGGCACTTGAGTGATTATTCCGGCCTTACCTTCAAGGAAGATGACAGGTTAAAAATCGCATTTCCGGCTATGACAACAGATAAGATCATTGTTATGAGCACCGGTGGTAAATTTTTTACCATTGCAGCGAATGCATTGCCGGGCGGAAGGGGACATGGTGAACCTATTCGTATTCTCGTCGATATGGATAATGATGAGGATATATTAACCGCTTTCGTCCACGAGGAAGACAGGAAGTTGCTGCTTGTCTCTTACCATGCAAACGGATTTATCGTGTCTGAAAACGATGTGCTTGGAACGACGCGCAAGGGTAAGCAGGTTATGAATGTAAAACAGCCTGACGAAGCAAAACTGTGTTTGCCGGTTACCGGCGATCATTTGGCGATCGTTGGCGAAAACAGAAAAATGCTCATTTTCCCACTCGACCAAATCTCCGAAATGACCCGTGGCAAAGGCGTGCGCCTGCAACGTTATAAAGACGGTGGCGTCAGCGACGCTATTACTTTCGATCTATCCGAAGGCCTTACATGGCGTGATGCAGCAGAAAGAAACTTTACCCGTGGTGCTGCCGAACTCGTTGAATGGTTTGGAACCCGCGGCAGTGCAGGGCGGATGGTACCAAAAGGTTTTCCAAGGTCCGGAAAGTTTTCAGGCTAATTCAAAACAATTTTTACAAGTCTACGCGCTGTAAACGATAGTTGGACTTAACTTGCTTTAATTAATCGTCATAGTGGTTATTTGACAGTTATCTATTAACCACGACCACGGTAATTGGGTACATTTTGTTCCGGAATCCAGACGTTTTCCGGCTTTTTTCCAGTTTGCCAGAAGACATCAATAGGTATACCCCCGCGAGGATACCAATACCCCCCGATGCGTAGCCAATGTGGTGACAATAATTCCACCAAACGACGGGCTATCGTGACCGTGCAATCTTCATGAAATGCGCCGTGATTGCGGAATGCTCCCAAATAGAGTTTCAGCGACTTACTCTCGACAAGCCATTTGTCGGGAACATAATCAATCATCAGATAAGCAAAATCGGGTTGACTGGTGATTGGACATAAAGATGTAAACTCCGGCGCAGTAAAGCGCACACAATATTCGACATCCGCCTGCGGATTGGGAACGCGTTCCAGAACGGCATCTTCAGGAGACTCCGGAAAAGGTGTCTTCTTTCCTAATTGTTTTAAATTTTCATAAATTGAATGGTCTGAAGTCATCGACAAGAACCTTGAGAACAGAAATTGAAACAAACAAGAATGCTATTTTAACAACTTGCTATTTTTATTACGCTTGACAGCTTCAATCCAGAATTCATTATCTTCATAAATTGTTGGATCATCCACTCCGGCCAATGCGAAAGCTTCCCGCCGTTCAACGCAGGTTCCGCAGCGCCCACAATGATGTTCTCCTCCTTTGTAGCAAGACCAAGTCTCTGTAAAAGGAACGTTGTATTTTACGCCATCTTTAACAATGTCCGACTTGTCGCACGTGACATAGGGCGCAACGAGCTGACATTGCCCTTCCAGTGATAATTGTTCCATTGCGTTGAACGCATTGATAAAATTTTCACGGCAATCGGCGTAAATAAAATGATCTCCACCGTGTACTGCAATAGCAACGCTATCGCCATGTTTAGCCGAGGCAATAGCAAAAGCGATCGAAAGAAAGACAGCATTCCGATTGGGAACGACCGTGGATTTCATATTATCTTCGGCATAATAACCATCGGGAACATCAATATTATCGGTGAGTGATGATCCGGAGAGATTCTTTCCGATTGCCGAAATATCAATTGGATAATAGTCCGCGCCAAGAGCACGCGCACATTCTTTCGCAAAAAACAGTTCTTTTTTATGCCGCTGACCGTAATCGAAAGAAATGATACCTTGAAGGCTTTTCTCGTGAGCCAGACGATAGGCTAGGGTGACGGAATCAAGTCCGCCTGAACAGATAAGATAGGTTTTCATTTTATCCCTTGTTTTTAAAACCGGGTGGGCTGCGACCGGTATCTTTTACAGCTATCAAAGGCTTTGATAGCTGTAAAGCCTGTCATTACTTTCCGTTTTTTATTCGCTCCATAAAGCGCTGGAAACGTGCATAAACTTTAAGATTTTTCTTCGCATTGATCGAAGGAAAATAGGTTCGGAATTTCAGTGCGGACTTTTCCGATATACCATCAATAATCACAATTTCCTGTTTGCCATTGCGATGGGCAAGAACCAAATTCCAAGGGTTCAAGTCATATAAAATAACATCGGTTTGTTTAACCCAATTCTCGAATTCATCAAGTGCATCGCGAATGGGGCTTACATCCTTGGCAAAGGCAGCCACGGGTTGCGCATAGTTGTTGTTCTCATCCTTTTCGGCTCTAACAACAAGTCCCCAACCGAGATCGGTTTGCTGAAGCCCGACAACCGAAAACATGTGCGGCAGCAAGGTTTCAGCATGGGGATTGACGCGGACAATCTCGAAGAATTCGTGCATATTGACAGAATTGGCACCCAACGGCTTAAAACGCTTTTTCCATTCGGCTACTTGTCTGGTTTTAGCAATCCATTCAGGGCGCAGAACTTTCACCAATAAGTCGGGGTTGTCGGGATGAACGAAGACCAGACGTGCATTTCCCTTGAAACGAGGCTTGCACCCCTTCAACTCGATCATCTCTTTAGACAACATATCAATTTCCTCGGCAGATAAACTCTGTCTTATTCTTTTGTTAACGTCCATCCGCTGGATGTCAAATGTTCTTGCGGTCGATAACGGGATTTATAGTCCATTTTCGGTGAACCTTTGACCCAATATCCCAAATAAACATAGGGAAGCCCCAATTGACGAGCTTTGCGGATGTGATCCAAGATCATAAACACCCCAAGTGAAGCGTGTTTTTCAAATGGTGAATAAAAAGAATAGACCATCGAAAGACCATCATCAACTTTATCGGTAAGAGCGGCGGCAACAAGCGAAAAATTATTTTTCTTATTCGCGTCACCGGATAGCTTTCTTCTATATTCGATTAATGACGTTTCAACCTCGGTATCTTCAACCATCATCCGGTAATCCTGAAATGTCATATCGCTCATTCCACCGCCGGCATGACGAACGCCGAGATAATTTTTAAAAAGCGAATATTGCTCTTCTGTTGCGTCACTCCCGCAAACTTCACCGACGAGATCGGCATTTTTTTTGATAATACGTTTCATTGTTCGATCGGGAACAAAATCATCCACAACAATGCGCACCGATACGCATGCATTGCACCCGTCGCAAACAGGGCGATAAGCAATATTTTGCGAACGTCGAAAACCGCATTGCGTCAAAACGGTATTTTTATCTTTTGCGAATTGGCCGGTGAGATAGGTAAATACTTTTCTCTCCCAATGCTCGGCGAGATACGGGCAGGGCGCCGGAGCTGTAAGGAAAAATTGTGGTTCATCTTTATCGCTGTGTGTCATGCTTATCGCATTTAAAGATACCGTCAAGTTGAAACAAATTTACATTTACATAGGAAACTATAGCGCAATCGCCGATCCTTCAAGGAATGATCTTTAAATAAACAGCGATCCTACCGCCTAAACTATCATACCATAGAGATCATAATCATCCGACTGTTCAATCTTTGCGGTGACGAGTTCTCCTGTCCGTATGGGACGACGTGAAGTCAAATGCACGACACCATCAACCTCCGGAGCATCATATTTCGTGCGTCCAATGCCTGTATGTCCATTGGCCTCGTCTACGAGAATTTGCAAACGTTTGCCGACTTTCTTCTTGAGCAAATTGGCCGAAATGGATTTTTGATGAACCATAAAACGGTCCCAACGGCTTTTCTTGACATCATCAGGGACTATTTCCAGCCCCATATCATTGGCCGATGCACCCTCAACAGCCTCATATTTAAAACATCCAGCCCGATCTATCTTTACTTCACTCATCCAATCAAGAAGCATTTTGAAATCTTCTTCGGTTTCTCCCGGAAAACCGACAATGAACGTTGATCTTAAAGCAAGATCAGGACAGATTTTGCGCCATTTCTCGATGCGCTGATTAATTTTTTCCAAATGCGCAGGACGCTTCATGTTGCGTAACACGTTGGGGGACGCATGTTGGAACGGTATGTCAAGATAGGGCAGAATTTTTCCATCGGCCATCAATTCGATGACATCATCGACATGCGGGTAGGGATATACATAATGCATCCGCACCCAAACACCCATATCGCCCAATTCTTTGGCGAGATCATAGAACCGTGCGCGAACCGTACGGTCTTTCCATGGACTTTCGCTATATTTAAGATCAAGCCCGTATGCACTGGTGTCTTGGGAAATGACAAGTATTTCTTTGACGCCTGCTTTCACAAGCCTTTCCGCCTCCCGCAGCACATCGGATGCCGGTCGGGAAACCAGATTTCCCCGTAATTGTGGAATAATGCAAAAGCTGCAATGATTTGAACAGCCTTCGGAAATTTTTAAATAAGCATAGTGACGAGGCGTCAAACGTATTCCCTGAGGGGGAACAAGATCAACAAACGGGTCATGGACAGGCGGTGCAGCTTTATGAACAGCCTCCATAACACTCTCATACGCCTGAGGACCTGTAACAGCCAATACATTCGGATAAGTTTTTGTTACCACTTCCGGCTCTGCACCAAGGCAACCGGTTACAATGACTTTACCGTTTTTCTTTAATGCGTCGCCAATATTGGCCAGCGATTCATCGCGGGCCGAGTCAATGAATGCACATGTATTGACGATAACAAGATCCGCACCATCATGTCTGGGTGCTATTTCATATCCTTCAGAGCGCAATTTTGTAATGATGCGTTCGGAATCGACAAGTGCCTTAGGACATCCTAAAGAAACAAAACTAACGCGAGGAGCTGACATATCACTTCCTGTAGAAGACACGAATTTCTAAAAACGATCAGATGAGACCTAATCTATTTTGTTAAAAATACAAGTTTGTTAAAAATACAAGGCTGTTTTGCAAAAATTTCGCCAGTCCTGCCGGAGGACATATCCATCTATTCGCATTTTCATTATATCCGGACGATAATCACGCCCGAAAAACCTCAAACGCCGCTTCTCTCCCGAACTCGTTAAAACAGCTCTAATAGAACTTCCGTCATTCCCGTTGAAAAACACTATCCGACAATTATGATTGAATTTTTTTACACCATAAACGTTTAAAACATTCAATGACGTGAGCTTAATAGCGGCGTATCAAGCCGACAAGCTTGCCTTGAATTTTGATACGATTAGGACCGAATATCCTTGTTTCATAAGCAGGATTTGCAGCCTCCAAAGCAATAGAGGCACCTTTTCGCCGATAACGTTTCAAGGTTGCTTCTTCATCATCAACAAGTGCCACAATAATTTCACCGGGATTTGCTGTATCTCCACGTCTGATTATAACGGTATCACCATCGAAAATTCCGGCATTAATCATAGAATCGCCCTTGACTTCGAGCGCATAATGTTCACCGCTGCCCACCATATCGGATGGTAGAGAAAGCATATTTGTCTGGTTCTGGATTGCCGAAATAGGAACACCGGCCGCAATTCGTCCCATTACTGGAACATTCACATTGGCTGCCTGCCCACTTTCGCCACTCGACAGTTCCCTGCGAACAACATTCTTCATATTCTTGTTTTTCTGGCCATCTATAACACTGGGTGAAAACTTCCTTACGCTATTTATCGCAGGTGCCATTGTTTCCGGCAGCTTCAAAACTTCAAGAGCGCGCGCACGATTGGGAAGGCGACGTATAAATCCACGCTCTTCCAATGCCGTTATCAACCGATGAATGCCGGATTTCGAAGCGAGATCCAAAGCATCCTTCATCTCGTCGTAAGAGGGGGGTATACCGGTTTCTTTTAGCCGGTTATGAATAAACAGAAGCAACTCATACTGCTTGCGTGTTAACATAAAACTCTCCAATGATGCGAATCAACGAGAAACAAAACCAGAACGTACACTATATGTTCTAGTATTGTTCCACAAGTTATTTTGCGTTTTATGTTCGTGTTTTTATTTTTATGTTCAAATATCCAATCTAACAGAACGTAAAATTATTTCTAACAAGTTCTGCAACATAAAATTCATCCCGATACGACCTGAAAATCGTGACTTTTATGAGAAATACATTTGTCTTCTATAGGGCTTCAAAGATTAAAGAGCATGAATTTTCTATTTTCAAAAACTTGTCTGATCCGATAGTCGATTTAGGTTTTTGACAGGTCATGGACGAGTGCAAAGCGATATGGCCGTAAATATGGCAAGGGATGCAGTCAGAATTTGTCCATCTGTGCGACATTGTTTGAGCAAGGCGGAACGGCGTATTTATAGGCTAGCCATGAAAACCGACGAATTTGAATACAATAAACGCTCATAAAACAGGTTTAACATAAATTGACCTGCGACATTTCAAATCGGCAATGAGACATCATCTGGCAAAGACGAAAATTCCATAGCTGAAAAGGACGAAGTTTTCATTGGAAATGCCGATACGTTGTCGGGTGAATATTGGCATAGAAGGCATTGTGGATTGTTCGAGTGAATGGCCATATGTTATTATAGAAAAAGAAAGCAGCCATGTCATTTTGAAAACGGCATCTATGTGATTTAAGGAATTGAGCGTCTTGACGTGATAGTTGCACAATTGTTGTTTTTTAACGGTTCTCGCCCCTCCTATACAAAAAAGTTCCATAATATATCTTATGCAATTATTCGAGAATAAAACTCCAGCGGCAAAAAGCCCGAATGACCAAATGACAAAGCGCCAAAAAGCCAGAATAAGCGAATGACCAAATGACCAAATACAGAACGATAGAACGGATAAAATGACAAGATGCCAGAATGTTAGAATGTTAGTTAGACTGACATATCCTGCTATCAAATACCGGTATAGAATTTTTATCGATCAGCGAGAAAACGGATTTTCGCCTCTTTTCCATATCTTTCGAGTTTTGGTGAAACCTCTTCCCTCGGCTTTTAAATTGCACCAGAAACCCGATTTCACAAAAAAGTCTTAACGATAGTTCGGCATAGTGCTTCAGTCATGGTTCGGAACGCTGTTTCGATTGTCGTTCGGAATGTTGTTTTGATGATGTTTTGGTATCATTCCGCGGCTATTTCAATTTCCAATTTTTGATTAAGCACGTGAATATCAATGATAACACGTGAATATCAATGACGAATGCTGGTGAACGTTTGGGCTTGTTTCACTTGCCGGATTTTACCATGCATCTTCAAATTGCATTCAACATCTTCCGATAGAATTGCGACTTTAAATTTTTCTGAAGAGCTGTCGATTTTAAAATCCATCCGAAAAAACTTTGAAATTTTTCACAATATTGCAAAATCAATGTCAAAAGGTAAATTGTGCCATTTATTCAATATATTATGAAGGCGTCTTAATATACGACATCTGGTGCTTGGTCATTAACATTTGTTAGCACTAAGGCCTATCAAAAGGTTAAACCCGATAAACGATCGTTCGATTTTCCGATAACCATCGGCTGTCAATCAATGAAACACTAAGACATTTGCAATCTTATCAATCCGGTTTTGAATTCCGGTAACAGGTAGTGTTTTTTCACGCCTTTATTGCTTTTCAGAATTGCTCGAATTTTGAAGATAATATCGGCTTTTAAACGCTCCCAATTTAAGCGTGAGTTCCCTGCTCTTTCTCGGAAATCGTATCAAGAACGGAAAGACATCCAATAATGAGCGCTTGTATACCAATAGCGTATTCGTCATCAATCCCCGGAATACCCAAATCGGACTGATAACGTGTTAAATCGGCTTCATCTCTATTATCCGGCAAAACACTATCGGCTACTGAAAGTGTGTGATAGGAAATAGTGAATGCCAACCAATGCGCTTGAATCAGAGAAAGATTGTAGGCTTTTGCAAGTCTTTGCTGATGATGTGAAATCCGCTCTTCAATTGCCGGCGTAATCATATCTCTGCGCAAGAGATAGGGCGTGATTCCTTGATGGGTTTCTACGAGCTTCCACATAGACGAAGCGAGCTTTACAAGATAGTCGCGCAACGCAATTTCGGGCGTCCAATGAGGCAATTCCCACTTCAAGAAAATTGTTTCGGCAACCAAGGTCTTTAAAGCTTCGAGACCGTCAACATGATTGTAGAGCGCCATATGGCTTACACCCAACTTTTCAGCGACACCCACAAAGGTGATCTTGGGGATGCCAATTTCAATAGCGGCCTCCACTATCCTGTCACGACTGATTGTAGGTGGTCGCCCCCGTGGGAGCTTTTTGGGCGATTGGGTCATTATAGCAATTTTCTGAGTTTGTTATGAATGAGCGAGAAATGTATCACGGATAATTGAACGGTACAACAAAGCGTTCTGTCTTTACTGATACAGCTTATTTATTATGTGACAAGGTGGCCAACATATGGCGCGAAATAGATTTTGCTGTCTTTTTGCGGAAAAGTTAAATCGAACGCGGTATTAGTCTTTTATCTATTGTGACAAGCAAATCATCTCTATTATGACAAGCAAAACAGTTGATAAACCGGAAATACCGATTGAGTTTCAGAATGATAACTTTAGCCGATTGTTTGTGATTTTTTCGAGCGTTCCGGCATCAATGCGCACCTCCTCCCCGTTTTATATTTTATTCCCCCCTATTCAACTTTCAGCTTCTAACGAAGTGGCGGATAATCCGGATAAAAACAAGAAAGCCATACAACAATTCGCGTTCTGTATGGCTTTCTTGGCTTTTGATTGGTTCTGGCCAATCAGATTCAAATTAGAACTTCATTTTGAGGCCGACACCAAATTCGCGCGGTTCGGTGATATAGGCCTGAATTCCGGCTACACGGTCTCTGTTTTTTTCCGTTGGTACACGTTCGTCAAACAAATTCTTCGCATAGCCAAAAATCTCCATATGATCGTTCGGTTTATATGAAATCTGCATATTGGCAATTGCATAAGAACCGACGCGCAAAGCAGGATCGTTATCGTCCGTTGAATAATAATCATCGGTATAACGGACATCGCCGCTCAAGCGCAGATTTTCGATGATGTCCCAATCGGCACCGACATTGAACATGTAACCGGGAGCTTTTGCAAATTTTTTCCCGTCAAAGACATTGCCGCGTGTGTCACCGAATTCACTGGTGTCTGTGTGGAGAAGCCCAAGTCCACCACGCAATAGGAGGTTATCGAGAAGCTGATAATCTGCCCCCAATTCTGCACCATATGTTTTTGCTTCATCGGCATTAACAATGATGGAACCGAATTGTTTGCCGTTCATATAATCGGTAACCGAACGCTGCGAGTCCGTATAACGCGTGTAGAAAATATTCGGCGTAAACGAAAGCTTGCTATCAAGCACTGTGATACGGGAGAAAATTTCATAGTTCCAGGCTTTTTCAGCGTCGAAATTATAATAACGTTTGCCTGAGAAGTTCAAACCTGTACCACCCGGAAGGTAGCCGCGAGATGCCATAACACCGACGGTTATATCGTCACGAATATCATAGGACAGCGAGATCTTCGGCAGTACAGCGTCAAAACTTTCGTCATAAATATGGCGAACACCGGGAACATAGCTTGCAACACCGTCATGTCGGATGCCGTCATATTGATACCGTAGACCACCTGTCAGAGCCCATTTTTCAGCAAAACGGTATGTCAACTCGCTGAAGACACCGACACTATCCTGATCGACGGTAAAGTCAGTCGACGCAAAATCATGTAACATATGGTTGTCGTTGTTGCTTTTTGAATAAAAAACGCCGCCAAGGCCGCTTAGAGTCGTTGTTTCATCACCAAAGTTGACACGGAATTCGTTCGATATATTGTCATAATCTCTTGATGCGGTACCATTGAAGGATCGCCCGAAATTATAATCGTAAGTGCCGTTGGAATATTGCAACTCGTTAAAAAGAATAACCGTGTTTCCAAGATCATATTTCACGTCGAAAACACCGACATCGGTTTTTGTCTGGATGTTGTCTGTGCTATTACGTGTATCATGAAGTTGGTCATAAGGGTGTGAGGCAATCTCGAAAGCCGGACGCCGTGAATCCATGTGTGAATAGGTGAGCTTACCTTCCAATCCCGGTATTTCGGAAGGCTGCCAAAGCAATTTTACACGACCGTTGACATTCCGAGGGTCGTTATCCATTTCCGAATCCAGAAAGTAGGGATTGGTATATTTTATGAAAGTATCACGGCCGCTATAATCAAGGGCGATACGTCCGGCAAGTTCTTTGGTAATCGGCCCTGATGCCATAAGAGAGCCACGTTTTTGTTGTCTGGTGCCATAGAGAGTTTGTATTTCCGCTTCAGGCGTAAATGTCGGATCTTTCGTCTTGATGACAATGGCACCGGCGATCGCGTTTGCCCCTTGTGTTGTGGTCTGCGGGCCGCGGAATACTTCGACGGATTCGACATCCCAAATTGGCGCTGCACCAATTCCGAATTCGCCCGCACTCAGATAGCGGCCGTCAACGCTGATCGTGGCGCGAGGTATAGGATTGGCCAGATAAGCATTGCCTTTAACCAATGGGCCTTTGGCGTCGACACCGCGGATAATCGGCGCATCGCTGTCGTTCGTATAAAGTACGTTCGGTGTACCCTTTAAAAGATCTGTCAGCGTTGTCACCGCCGGTCTTTCGGCAACTGTTTCGCTGCTAAGCACACTGACCGAACTGGCAGTATGCTGAAGCGAGCGGAGTGATTTTTCACCGCTGATGACGACCTTTTGCAATACAGTTGTGTTGGACTGATCTTGTTTTTGTTCATTGCCATCCTCAGCGAAAGCACAGGGAATTGCAGACGATACCAGTATAACCCCGCAAAAAAGTTGGTAATGGGCTGACGATAGAAGAAACCTAGTTTTCGATAACACTTTTGACATCGGATGGAACCTTTTTAGGCAAACAAAGAAAATATGACTTTATTACTCATGATATAAACTAAGTCAACATTAATTTTATATAGTGAAATAAATTATCCCTATTTGGTTTTTGCCCAGTTTCTAACCTCGCTTAAAGTGTAGTGCGCACTCTTGAAGCTGGGGGTGAAAACTTTCGATCCATCGAGATAAATGACACGTCCTTCACGTGCCGGCTTCATATAATTTTCCCATCCCGGAACCAGTTTGTTCAAAGCTTCGCGTGTGGCTTCAGCACTTTTATCAGGTGCTCCCCAATTAATGATAACGACGAGAATATCCGGATCGAGCGAGCCGAATGCTTCGGCGCTGATTGGCAGCACAATTTTGGGAGAACCATCCGAATGCGTTTTATCTTTCGATACCTCGAACGGTTTCATGCCGAGATCATTAAGTGGCTGGGAAACGCCGATTCCTTCACCCACAATATTGATCTGATCCATAATGATAACGGGTAGATAGGTTTTGTTTTC
The DNA here is from genome assembly GCF_048452985.1 of Bartonella sp. P0282. Lineage (NCBI taxonomy): Bacteria > Pseudomonadati > Pseudomonadota > Alphaproteobacteria > Hyphomicrobiales > Bartonellaceae > Bartonella > Bartonella sp. P0282. The sequence continues at coordinate 403,650 of NZ_WTFO01000002.1, read as the reverse complement.
CAGACTTTCCGGCAATTGTTTTTTGGTTTCTTCAACATCTTGCTGGTAATCGGTTTTCAATGCTTGAAAAGCATTTTCCTTACCGAAGAGTTTCGCAAGATTTTCTTCGATCGCAAAATTGTCCAGATGTCCGGTTGTGTAATGCTGCATATAGACCGGAGCAACCGAAGATAGCTGCTTGAGCTTGTCAACGTCGAACTCGGTGCCGATAATAAGATCAGGCTTCATCGCGTAAAGCTTTTCAAGATCAACTTGACGATTATTTCCTATGCCTTGGGGTTTCTTCTGGTCGGGTCCGAACAGAATATCAATGAAGTCCGCACCGACTTGATAAGTACCATCATCAGCACGACCAAAACTACCGATGGGATTAACGCCCAGTTCAATCATCGGAACACCGATGGCCGGCTCGCTCATCACCACCACCCTATCCGGCTTGTCGGGAATATCGACGGTTCGCCCCATCGTATCAACAACTTCCCGCGCCTCCGTGTTGCAAAGTATTGTCAATGGAAGAGCAAGCATGAAAATAAAAAAGGATAAGATACGCATGAGATATTTCCCTATTTGTGAAAATATTGCCGGAGAGTTCTAAGTCGCAAAACCACGATGAATAACGGAACGCCCAGAATGGTGGTCGTTAGCCCCAGAGGCATTGAAATCGTGGTTGCGTTTTTGGAAATAATATCGGCGCCGATGATAAGATTGGCGCCGACAAGGCCAGAAAGATAAAGTCGGCCGCTGCCATTTGCCCCTGTCAAAAATTGGGCAAGTTGGGGGGCAAGAATACCGAGAAAAGCAAGTGGGCCAACAATTGTCACCGAAGCGGCACTCAAGAGCACCGCGAATAGAAGTAACAATGGACGAGAAACAATAACCGGTTCGCCGAGCGCCAACGCCAATTCATTTCCCAAATCATAACGGTTAAGCGAATGACCGGCTATCAGCATTGCAACTAGGCTGAACAGGAATAAGGGGATAAATGCCGTAACACTCAGCCAGTTTGCCTGAAAAAGCGACCCCGCCATCCAGCTTGATGCATTATAAGAAGCTTCGGTAGGCAGGTAGAGAATAAGAAAAGAGTTGACCGATGCCAAGACTGTGGCAACGGCAATTCCCATTAACAGAATGACCAAACCTCCCGCATGACGGTTACCGACCAGAACAATCAGCAGTATTGCTGTTCCCAAACCTCCGGCCAGTGAAGCAAATGCGATTAGTACGCGCGAGGCTGCGGGGACAAAAGCCAGTAACAAAATGGTCGTTGTCAGCGATCCATGGCTGATGCCGAACAATCCGGGATCTGCCAAAGGATTGCGCGCAATCGGTTGTAGTATAGCGCCTGACACAGCGACACACCAACCAATCAGGAAAGCCAATGCCAAACGTGGCAATCTCACATCCCATAGTGCAAAATAGGATTGCTGTTCGATCTCCTCTCCTCTCATCAACCTCCAGAAGTCATGAAGGCCAGTGTCAATCGTACCAAGGTTCAACGATATGAGAAAGAGAATGAATATCGAAATTATGAGAAACAATCCGGTAACGAGATTGCGTAGGATAAGCTCTTTACCGTTAAAAAAGCGGATTGATAACCGCCCGTCAAGCGTGCGTGACATCATCATATATCTCTCCTGTTTTGGGGAGAAACATAGAATTTCCGAATCAAAAGGATGAAAACTATGCCACCGAATAAATCCAGAATAATGCCGGTATTGACGACATAAGGCTGAAACGCATTTTGCGAAACACTGCTTGCCAACAGGCATAATATAGCACCTATCAATGCCGATGCCGGTAATGTCAGCCGGAAATCCTGCCCAACAAGCGATTTGACCATATGGGGAACGATAAGACCTATGAAACTGATTGGTCCACACACAGCCGTTGCCGAACAAGATGCAACAATCGCACATGCCATTGCAAAACGTGAAATTGCTACCGTTCTTACCCCCATAGAGGAGGCTTTCTCGTTACCAAGAAGAATAAGCGTAAGCGGCTTCGATAGTAGAAAAACAAAAAACAGTGCGATCAGACCAATCCACCAGAATTCGTAAAGGCGATCAATATAGGCATGGTTGATATTACCGGCTATCCAGGAAAGAAATTCGCTCCTTCTATCTGCATAAGAAAGCAGAAGTGCATTGCTTAAACCGATGAGCAGCATAGTTGTGAGCGAACCTGATAAAATGAGCATAAGTCCGGTTGTTTTTTCGCTGACACCCGCGATCCTTGCAATAGTGGTACAAAGCAGAAAACCAAAAAGTCCGCCAAGTAGCGCAGCGCTCCCCTGCTCTGCTAAATTCGCCTCGAATATCAGAGCACTTCCGACGACAAAAAGTGTCGCACCGGCGTTGACACCGAGTGATGACGCAGAAGCAAGGGGATTGCGTATGAGCCCTTGAAATACCAGTCCGGAGCTAGCCATGATGAGACCGGCATAAATCGCAATCATTGCGCGTGGAAAGCGTTGATAAAGAATGGATGCCTGTTCATAGCTTTCCGGCTTTCTCGAAATCAGAACGCGAAAAACTTCGGAAGGAGATGAAAAAGTTCCGCCCCACGCGATGCTGAGATAGAAAACAACAAGAAATATGATGATGCAGCTCAACCAGAATTTGGAAAAATACATCTTATTCTTCCATATGATGAACGGATTGGGCTGAATCGGGATAAGGCTGGCAAATAATATGCCCGTTATGGATAAATAATTCTGCCGGAATGCCGAAGACCTGCTGCAAATTCGTCTCGGTTACGACTTCCTGCGTTCGCCCGTGAGCGTGAATTTTACCTGCTTTCAGCATAACAACATAATCGGCAAAATAGGTAGCCAGATTGATGTCGTGCAGAACAACAATGATTGTTTTTTTGAGTTCGCAACTCAAGTCACGAACGAGTTTCAAAATGGCATATTGATATTTGACATCGAGATGGTTAACCGGTTCATCAAGCAAAATCATATCGGTCTTTTGTGCGAGAACCAAAGCAAGCCAGGCTCTTTGTTTTTGCCCGCCAGAGAGTGAATTAACAGGCAAATGTGCTTTGTCTCCGAGCCCTACAATTTCAAGAACCTCATGAAAATATTGACGATCTTCGTCAGAAGGTCCTGAAAATAGAGAATTTCTGGCATAAGATGAAAGTTCGATAAGTTGCCCTAATGTCAAATAATCGGGACAATAGCTCTCTTGAGGAAGATAAGAAACGAGCTGGGCAAGTTTTTTGCGATGAAAAGACCGAATATCCCGACCGTCCAATGTGATAGAGCCTCTTTGCAAATCGAGAAACCCCATAATTGTTTTGAGAAGGGTGGATTTGCCGCAACCATTTTGTCCGATAAGGGCGGTCACCTCGCCGGGAACGAAATTGACGGAAATATCATGCAAGATCGTCAACTTGCCATATCCGGCTTTTACATTCTGCAAATCCAGTTTCATAGCACCCTCGATTTAATTTTAGGGCTTAAACTATATAAAAATAATCAAGTTTGCAATCTCAAAAAAATAAGGGATTTTGCATCATCCCGATATACCCCAGCCGACCTTTGCAGAAAAATCGGGTGAACTTTTCATCAATTATTTTAAGCAATCAATTAAATGATGAGAATAATAAATATGATAGAGAAAACGAATTTTATTTATTTTATAAATTCTCTATTATTTATAATTTCATTCAAAAATAAATCTTTCCATTTAAAACGACGTTCAATTGGAAATTTATGTCATTTTATATATAAAAATAATGTCGAATTCAATATTACAAGATTGTTTCAATAGACAATTATTTTCAATAAAAATTATTTATAAAATCGATATTATCCGGAACCGGTTTGATAAAAAAATTGTCTTTTCCGGTTTCTGACCGGAATGATTTCGCAGGACTGACGGTAAATCAATTGACAATCAATTTTTAAAACCGTTGGCAAGGGACTCGCGCAGAGAGCCGGAACCTCGCCAACCATTTATCTTCAAATGTACTTTTATTTTGCGTCGACTTCAAATGTCAGACCATGATAGGCCGGTTCGACGTTGTCCGGGGTGTATTTCATCACTTCATCATAATCCAGAGGAATATGCATATGTGTCAGAATAACCCGTTTCGCATTGAGCTTTTTGCCCCATTCAACTGCCTGATCGACAGAAAAATGGCTCGGATGGGGGCGATATTGCAGTGCGCCGATAATAAGAACGTCAAGGTTTTCCAGATATGGAGGTGTTTTCGTCGGAAATTCGTTCACATCGGTACAATAAGCCACATTATCCAGCCGGAAACCGAGGGAATGAATATCCCCATGAATTTGCAAAACCGGCATTAAGGTGATTGACCCACCCTTCCCGTCTATTGTGAATTTTTCATAAGGTGTGATTTTTTTCCGATTCAATATCGGCGGATAATTTGAACCTTCAGGCGTCTTGAAACAATAACCGAAAGCTTCGTTCAACCTTTGAAATGTTTCATCGTCTGCATAAATATCCATCAACCTATGTTGACTTATTGCATAGGTTCTTAAATCATCAATGCCGTGGATGTGATCGGCATGGGGATGGGTATAAACAACAGACGTTATTTCACGAACCCCCTGCTCGATCATTTGCGATCGGAAATCCGGACCGGTATCAACGACGATTGTTGTTCGTTCGCCATTGCCATTGATACGTTCAATCAATATTGAAGCGCGATACCGATAGTTTTTCGGATTATCGGGGTTGCAAGCCCCCCAATCACCGTTAGCGCGGGGAACACCCGGCGAGGAGCCGCAACCAAGTATTGTAAACTTGTAGCGATCTTGCATAAATCCTGTCCTATTTCATCTTCGAGAAAACACGAAATGCATTTTCCGTTGTATGCTTGGCCACCTTTTCAAATGGAACGCCAAGGACTTCTGCCAATACTAACGCAGTCTGTTTGACAAAGGAAGGTTCATTTGTCTTGCCCCTGAACGGAACAGGTGCAAGATAGGGTGAATCTGTCTCGACCAGAACGCGATCAACGGGCACCGTTTTTGCAATATTTCTTACATTTTCGGCACTTTTGAACGTTAATATGCCGGAAAACGAAATATATCCGCCAATTTCGAGAGCTGTCTTTGCCAACTCTTCGCCCGATGAAAAACTATGAAGAATGAAAGAAAACTTTCCTTTTTTCATTTCTTCGACGAGAATATCGCTCGTATCAATATCGGCATCGCGCGTATGGATAACCAGTGGCAAACCGCTTTCGCGAGCCGCGACAATATGTTCATGAAAATTACGTTTTTGTTCCTGAGGAGTCGCGTCATCATAATGATAATCGAGCCCCACCTCGCCTATCGCAACAACTTTCGGATTCTTTGCATATTGTAGAAGTTTTTCGGCAGTTGTGTCATTCTCTTCATGCGAGGAACTGGGGTGGGTTCCAACCGAACAATAAACGTCATCGAACCGTCGGGTAATATCGAGCAACTTCTCCATATCGCGAACAAGTGTGGAAATAGTCACCATACGTTTGACATCGGCTTGATGGGCGCGCTCGACGACCGCGTCCAGTTCATTGCTGAAAGTCTCGAAATCCAGATGACAATGTGTATCGACAAGCATGCTCAGTCTTCATCTTCCGTAGGAATATAACGAGGGAAAACCGGTTCAGGCGTAGGCAATTTTGTGTCAGGCATGATCTTTTTATTGACAATATCATCCAGCATACGTTCATTTTGATCGATTGCCAGCAAATCAAGCAATTTTGCCGCTGATTGCGGGATAAAGGGGCAAAGCATAATGCCAACGCGCCTCAACACTTCAACAGTCACATATAGAACAGTCGAAAACCGCTCCGGATCTGTCTTCTTCAGCGCCCAAGGTTCTTCTGTCGCGAAATAACGGTTTGCGTCCGAAATTACTGAAAAAATAGCCGATAATGCCAAATGGGGAGCCTGTCTATCCATGGTTTCACGAGCAGTTTGAAGCGCATTGCGGCATTTTTCCAAAAGCTCGTTATCCTGATCGAGATACTTGCCCGGCTTCGGTACGAGACCGCCGCAATTTTTCATAATCATTGAAAGCGAGCGTTGCGCGAGATTACCGAGATCATTGGCAAGATCCGCATTTGTCCGATTGACGATTGCATCGTGGCTATAGCTTCCGTCCTGCCCGAATGGAACTTCTCGCAGAAAGAAATAGCGCACCTGATCGAGGCCGTAATGTTCGACCATTTTGAACGGATCAATAACATTTCCTACCGACTTCGACATTTTTTCACCGCGGTTCAACAAAAAACCGTGTGCAAAAACGCGTTTGGGCAAGGCGATACCGGCAGACATCAAAAATGCAGGCCAATAAATTGCATGGAACCGGATAATATCCTTTCCGATGACATGGACATTTGCCGGCCAAAAATCCGATCTCGGTGTATTTTTCTTCGGAAAACCGGTGGCAGTCAGATAGTTGGTCAATGCATCGACCCAAACATACATGACGTGTTTGGGATTGCCCGGAACAGGTATCCCCCAATCGAATGTCGTACGCGATATTGAAAGGTCTTTCAGGCCTGATTTCACAAAGCTAATGATCTCGTTGCGACGTTCGTTAGGCCCGATGAAGTCGGGATTTTTTTCATAAAAATCCAATAATCTGTCTTCATATTTGGAAAGGCGGAAAAAATAGCTTTCTTCTTCATTCCATTCCACTGGCGAACCGACTTCTTTTTCCCGCCGGATTCCATCTTCCCCTACTTCAGTATCGCTCTCGTCATAGTAAGCTTCCTGACGCACAGAATACCAGCCGGAATAGCGATCAAGATAAATGTCGCCATTGTCTTCCATCATTTTCCAGATCGCCTGACAGGCCTCGTAATGGCGTTTTTCAGTGGTGCGAATAAAGTCATCATTCGACACATTCAGCGTCTTCAACATTTTTTGAAAAACAGCACTGTTAATGTCGGCCAATTCCAGTGGCGTTAACCCCTGTTTTTCGGCAGTCTGCTGCATTTTCAATCCATGTTCATCGGTGCCGGAGAGAAAAAAAACATCTTTACCATTGGCCCGCTGGAAACGTGCCATCGCATCTGTTGCGATAGCGTTATAGGCATGGCCGATATGGGGATTACCATTCGGATAAAAAATCGGTGTCGTTATATAATATTTTTCACGCATAGGATACCCAACTATATCAATATCAGCTTTCAACCTGACATAGCGGTAGTTGAAGCAGTTGTCACGGAAAAACCAACTATTCAGGTATTTTCCGCAATCAATTTATGAAGTTTATAAAGAACATTAATCACAAATTGTTTTTTATCGAGGTTAAATGCTTCCGTTTGCGCAACCTCTTCAGCAATATTTTTCCAAGCTTCAGCGTAGCGATTGCTCAAAGCAGAACGCCCGTCAATTGCTGCTCGCATCGCCTTTCCTGATACGATATTAAGAAGATTATCACAAAATTGGTGAAACTGTATGATAGCGTCGCGACCGGACAAAGCTTGTGCAATTGTCTGCGCTTTGACGACATCAAAAACGGGTTGATTCAAGATTTCTCTTTGTACACGGATAATTTCCATCCCGCCATAACAAACCAATAAAGCCGCTTTGCGCACACTCCCTTCGGACTCGCTGATAATTGCATCCAATTCCGCCGGTTTCGGCAATTGATTTGCCAACACGTGATGAAGCGCTTTTTGCATATTATCATAATCGAGCGGGCGAAATTTGACGAGATGACAACGTGAGCGAATTGTGGGCAATAAACGCCCCGAAGAATGTGAGACCAAAATAAAAAGCGTTTTCTGAGGCGGCTCTTCAAGAGTTTTTAAAATACCGTTGGCGGCTGCTCTGTTCATGTCATCGGCTGTGTCAATGATGACAATGCGCCAGCCTCCATTATAGGAAGTCTGTGCCAGAAAACGGTTGATTTCTCTAATATCGTCAATGGTTATACCCGTATTGAAGCGTTCGGTTTTATTATCGAATCGCCTTGATATATGGGTAACTGAAGGATGGCTGCCTTGTGCAATTTGGCGCCAGACCGGTGATGTTTCATCAGGTGACTTGAACTCGCCCGAAGACGATACCAGAATATTCCAGGCCAGATGATAGGCCAGCGTTGCTTTCCCGATACCAAGTGGCCCCTCGAACAATAGTGCATGGTGCAGGCGTCCGTCTTCAAGCATTCGGGTAATTGACGAGATGACATCCTCATGACCAAAAATACAGGTATTTTGTGCAGGACGGATAACGCCATCAATATCATCATATTGGCGCGGCGTCTCAATTTCCTGCATCATTTTTCCTTTTCAGAAAATTTAAAGTAATTTGTTCGATGTCCTTGGCAATTTCGTCAATATTACGGTTTGCGTTAATAACACGACAACGTTCCGGTTCAGCTGCTGCTATTTCAAGAAATGCTTGCCTACGCGCTTCCTGAACTGCCAGATCGTCTTTTTCAAACCGGTCGACTGTTACCGTTTTTTCCCGACGTTTATCCGCTCTTGCCATTCCGATTTTCGCCGGTAAATCCAATATGAATGTAATATCCGGCATATAACCGACAATGGCTGTTTTTTCGAGCAGCTCAAGCTTACAGCGATTATTGTCCTTTTCATCACCCTGATATACGCGGGTCGAATCAATAAAACGGTCGCACAATACGATTTTTCCCTGTTTCAAGGCCGGTGCAATCACTTCATTAATATGGTCGATGCGCGCTGCAGCAAAAAGCACAGCTTCAAAACACCTTCCCATCTTTTGAGCATTCCCTGAAAGGAGAACATACCTTATCGCCTCGCTGCCCGTCGTACCACCGGGTTCGCGAGTGACAACAACTTCATAACCTTTTTGTTTAAGAAATTCTCCCACTATATTGATTTGAGTGGATTTTCCAGCACCCTCCCCGCCCTCGAATGTGAAAAAATAACCACTCACAATAACATCCCGATTTCATAAACAACGATTAAAGATATTTTCTTAACCAACCTAATGTCAGTTCATATAAAGCATCTTTGGCTTTTCCGACAAGTCCTGTCTCGGCGACTTCATCAGCGGTAAAGACCGGCTTTTCCAATAAAACGGTTTTATCAGCCAATATTTGCAGTTTTCCAACTTCCACGTCGGCTTTTACAGGAGCATCCAACGGACCATGATAGATAATTTTTGCAGATATAACAGACTTCTTCTCGACATTCATCAGAATATCGACAGGCTCCTTGACTAACAGCGGTACCAGCGGTTTTTTACCTCCGAATACATGTGCATATCCGACAATGACATCTTTCGGAAAAACCTGCTTGAATTCAAATGCAGTCATTCCCCAGTTGAAGAGCTTTGCTGCTTCCGCCGGTCTGTCTTTTTCTTTTTTAATACCATTCAAAACCAGAAACAGTTGTCGATTATTGTTTTGAATAACGGCAGAGGTCGAAAATCCGGAACTTTCGCTGAACGCATTCGCAAACCCTTCGGCTCCGATATTCAAAGCAAAAAGCGGATTTTTGTTACGTTGGGTAATTTTGCTCCAACTTATTTCCGGTTCCGAATAAATCTTGAAATATTTTGGATAACTATGCGCAATATGACGTGACAAGCGGATAACATCACTCACATTTGTATATTGCCCATTTTCCGGCAAGCCCGTTGCATTGACAAAATGACTCGAATTAAGCCCCAATTCTTTGGCGCGTTCATTCATCAAATCAGCAAATTTTTCTTCACTTCCCGAAATGCCTTCGGCTAAAGCAATTGCTGCGTCATTGCCGTTGACGATAATCATACCGCGCAAAAGATCAAGCACACTTATGTCACTATTAACCGGCGCAAACATTGTATTTGTACGCGACGGTGCTCCCCCTGTTCGCCAGGCATTGACGCTGATGTGGAAAAGTTGGTCCTCACGTAATGCTCCACTTTCAAGCAAATGAAACACAACTTCGGCCGTCATCAATTTCGCAAGGGAAGCCGGTTCAAATCTGGTTCGGGGACTTTTCTGGTATAATATCGAGCCGGTCTCGCCATCAACCATAATCGCTTGCGTGGCAGTAATCTGGAAATTTTGAGCAAATGACTGCGTTGCTATAGAACCAAACAAAAAGGATCCAAACAAATAGATGATGACTGCGCGCATAAATCGTCTCCGTGGTTTGTTTTCAGCACAAACCAACGGTTCACTCAAGTATCTAATGTTCACTACCGATGCTGAAAGCTTCGCTCACACCTGTCGCCCATGCAAGTTCCAATGCCCGATCAGCTTTTTTGCCACTATTTTCGGCCACATCACTCATAGACTTTGCAGGGTTCCCGACATTCTCATCATCAATCGTTTTATGGGTCGGGTCGTTCATCTCGCCTTTCATAACCGGCTTTGCCGTTTTTGCCGAAGCGCCGGTTTTGGAAGGCATGATATTTCCTGAAGGCTTATCATTGCCTGCGGAATTCAGAACACTGTTGAAAACCTCCTGTCGTGAATTGGTCGAGGTTTCATCAGCAAATGCCAACAGTTGCGAATTATCCGGTTTGAATGCCGGAAGAGGACCTATTTCTGGCAATTCCGGATAAGTTACACGCATAATTTCCGGCCTGTACGTGCTTTGAACGGATAAAGGCGCAAAGCCTTCCATCGCCTGTGTAGCACTGTCGGCAACCGGTGAATTCAAATTTACGCCCGCCATTGCAAGCAATGTATCCGGTGTAATATTGCCAGGCTTATAGGAAGCCATCAGAAATTCATTATCATTTCCTTCAATCGGCGCCCTTCCGACATATTCCACTTTCACATCTGCCAAACCGTCATCTTTATAATCAAGCATCGTTGCAGCCTGTTTTGACAAATCAATCACCCGATCGGCCGCGAAAGGTCCTCTATCATTGACACGGACAATGAGAGAAGCTCCATTTTCCAAATTTGTTACCCGCGCATAGCTTGGTAAAGGCATTGTCGGATGGGCAGCGGTGAGATTGTGCATATCGTAAATTTCACCATTTGCCGTCAAACGGCCATTGAACGCCGCACCATACCAGGAAGCACGCCCGACCTTTTTATAGGCCCTTTCGGATGGAGAAAGATAGGCAACCTCCCCTATTTCCTTGATCTTGTTATGGATTCCGTTCTCTCGTTCTGCAGTTTTCTTGAAACGGGCAATTGCCGGCTTTGTCGCAGGTATAACCGAATAGGCTTTGACTTGTTCGCTTCCGGTCTTCGTTGGTGCTGTAGCCGCTATATCTTTTGCATGATTGGCACAAGCCGCAAGCATCATTGTAGATATTGAAACAACAATTCCGCGAACAAATACAACGCCTTTTTTCTGTGCGTTCTTTCTAGCTTCTGACAACATCAATTACACCGTCCTGTTATGCCACCGGTGACGAAGCAAAATCGGAAGATGTTATTTTGAATGAACAACACCCGTTTTTGACTTCGCCGCCTTGGCGGAAACGTTTTCTGTTGTCCGATTAACACATCTTTAATAATTGTTTAAGAAGCGTATACGCAAGTTCGCCTTGTTTATTAAAACATCGTTAACGCGGCTCAATCGTCAGTCGACGTTGGTATCATTTGACCGCCTTCATGATTGACGAGAGCCACCGGAAATAATGGCTCTGGAAAAAGCGGATTGTCGTAAGCCGAGCAGATTGTCGTAAGAAATGAAACGGTCTTGTCAGTAACCATTAAAAATCAGGTAGGCACACTGAAGCTTTGACTGCCGACAACTTTAATCGCAGACAATGCGGAACGCGACAATAACAGGAGGAGTTTGTTGTTGGGAAAGTGGTGAGCGCGCAGGGATTCGAACCCTGGACCTACTGATTAAAAGTCAGTTGCTCTACCGGCTGAGCTACGCGCTCTTTCATGAAGGTGATTACCTGATGAAAGTGGGCGGAACATACGGGCGAGATCGCTTCAGGTCAACACCTTTTAGCAAAAAATTTTTTTCGTTTTGAAAAAATCTTTAGTTTTGGCAATCCCATCGGCGTTATCAGGGCAAAATACCGGCGTTCGGCTATTATTGCTTGCAATTCCTCTCAAACAGCATTTTAAAAAATGTGTTCTGCTTTACAAAAAAGATAAATGAAAGCCTCACATTCTTTGGGTGGAACAAAATGATTGCTTATTCATTTGTCTCTTAAATGTTTCGCCAGATATAAAAATTGCCGGTCTCCCGGTATTCTGCCTTTTCGGCTTCGATATTATGTCCATGTCTTTGTAACATAGAAAATAGCTGTCGGGTCGATCGCGAATCGTTATGTGGAAAGGATTTCCATCAGAACTATGAACAAGTGGAATGCGGCGCCTTATACCGATTCGTCATAAAAGATGACGCCGTTACGCTTGAAATGGGGGATTAAATGGGATTACAAGGCAAAATCGTTTTTTAGAATTTTAGGAGCTTGGTATGTCGCTTCCGGATAAAGCTTTTCCCGTAAGCTGGGATCAATTTCACAGGGATGCCCGCGCTTTGGCTTGGCGCATTGCAGACCAGAAAAAAGAATGGCGTTCGATGGTCGCTATCACACGCGGAGGACTGGTTCCCGCTGCAATTATTTGTCGTGAATTGGGTATCCGGCTTATCGAAACCGTGTGTATTGCCTCTTATCACGATTATCGCCACCAGTCGGAAATGGAAATTCTTAAAGGGATTAGCGACAATGTCAGAGTGAATGATGGTGAAGGCGTTCTGGTTGTAGATGATCTCACCGATACCGGAAAAACTGCTCAAATCGTTCGCAGTATGATTCCGAAAGCACATTTCGCAACAGTGTATGCAAAGCCGAAAGGGCGGGCTTTAATAGACACATTCGTTACAGAAGTCAGCCAAGACACCTGGATCTATTTCCCGTGGGATATGGGATATGCATTTCAAAAACCGATTGCAGATTCACATGCCGGTTGATGGTTTAATTTGTGAATCGATTGATTTCACTCTTTAATCCGGTTTTCGTTTATCCCCAATCCGGATAATAGGAATTAAAAAACAGGCTCCATGATGGTCGACATTCTGGAGCCTTTTTATTTATCTTGCAGACACAGGAATCCGATTCGCTATAGCAGATTTTCCGGTTATCGAATTCATGACGTATGAACCGGATTATTAAAAAACGATAATAAGAGATTGTTTTACCATACTAATAACATATTTTCCAATCGTCGGCGCAGCATTTCTTCATTGCAGCGGTTTGGCTGGAACGACGAGGTCAGCGTTTCGCTGCTCAGGATGACAGAACTTTGAGGCTTTGAGGCTTTGAGGCTTTGAGACTTTGAGACTTTGAGACTTTGAGACTTTGAGACTTTGAGACTTTGAGACTTTGAGACTTTGAGACTTTGAGACTTTGACTCT
>NZ_WTFO01000002.1:0-390270 GCF_048452985.1 Bartonella sp. P0282 | reverse complement strand
GTCTTTGAGACTTTGAGACTTTGAGACTTTGAGACTTTGAGACTTTGAGACTTTGAGACTTTGAGACTTTGAGACTTTGAGACTTTGTCTCTTTCGTTAAGAATGTATTAAATAACCGAAAAATTCTATATTTTAGGCAAAATAAAAAGGCCGCAAGCGGCCTTTTGAATAGTCATAAATGAAGCATCGCATCAATTGCCGGACTTGGCTTTTTCCTGTTCAGCGCGCATCTTGTCTTCAAACTGCTTTTCTTTGGCCTGAACAGCTTTCTGAAGCTTCATTTGCTCGGCTTCAAAATCTTTCTCCTGCATGCCAGGACCGGTATAAGCAGCACTGAAACCGTCAAGCGAAATTTCGATCGGATTTGGTGTGCCACGGAAATTGATTGTTGTTACCACCAATTTCTGTCCTGTTTTCATAGCATTGATAAGTTTGTCATCAAATGTATCATTGGCAATGCAGCTAGGGCCATTGCAGATGACATAGGGAATCTTCTTCACAGGGCCGTCACCGACCTGAATATGAACGCCTTCCGGAATAAAACGACCTGTCGGTACCTGAATACCGATGCGTTTTTCGTTCTGTTTCCCTTTGACTTCAACCAAATTCACAGCCGTCAGCGGTTGTCCGGTGTTGGAAACAACGGTATTCATTGTGTTACAAACATCAACATCCTGTTGCTTGCTGCAAACCTTATACCACCCCTGAGGCATGCCCTGAGCATTGGCGGTGCTATGTGACGCAACGAGTAGAGCAGCAGCACCAGCCAATGCGGAAATAGCAGCGTAGGTTCTTTTATGGGACATGATCAGGCAAATCCTTTCAATGCGCAAAAAAATAATCCCGAAAGGCAAATATCATCCTCTATGAGGATAGCTCTACTTACAATTAGGGCGATAGGATGACGTTTCCTTCCATTAGAGCCGCATTTACACAAGATTAATCAAAAAATCCAGCATTAGTAGCAAACAAAATATAAATTGCACCGATCTTTGTGCTTTTTAAATCACATCCCATATATAGCGACGCGGTTGAAAATGGTATTTTTTCCTGTAATTAATGATAAAAATCCCTCAAAATCTATGAAATAGGTTAAAACGCGGCGAATCGGGAATATTATGATCCCAAGGTTTTTATGAACCCACGGTCTTTTTATGAACCCAAGGTCTTTTTATGAATATTGTCTATAAACTCGGTTTTTTCTTTGTGATTCTCTGTTTGAGTTTTGGACAATCGGGACACTATTGTCAGGCCGCTCAAAACGGGATTGCAATGCATGGAATGCCTGCCCTGCCTCCCGGTTTCGACCATTTTCCCTACGCCAACCCTGAAGCGCCAAAAGGTGGTAAAATAACTTTTGGCGTCGTTGGAACATTCGATGGCCTCAATCCCTTTGTTATTCGCAGTTTCCGGACGACTGCGCGCGGTCTATTTGCCGACGAACAATTTGGTGGTCTGGTTTACGAAAGTTTGATGGTAAGGTCGCGTGATGAGCCGTTTACACTTTACGGTTTGATCGCCGATAATGTGACATTGAATGACGATCGAACTGAAATTGTTTTCCATTTGAATCCTGAAGCAAAGTTTTCGGATGGCGTCGCAATTACTGCCGATGATGTATTATTCACGGTCAATTTGTTGAAAGACAAGGGGCGTCCCCCCTTTGATCGTTATATGAAGCGGATTGAACACATCGAAAAGCTTGATGAACGCACCATAAAAATGGAATTTCCACATTCCAAAGATCGGGAATTTCCCTTCATTCTGGCAAGTAGTATGCCGGTTCTTCCAAAGCATGCAATCAATCCTGCAATTTTCGAGAACAATGGGCTGACGCCAATTCCGGGAAGCGGACCTTATATTATTTCGCGCGTTGATCCGGGGGAACGCGTCATTTACACGCGCAATCCCGATTATTGGGGAAAAAATTTACCGGTCAACCGCGGTTTCAATAACTTCGACATTGTACAAATCGAATACTTCCGCAATGATAATACGCGGTTCGAGGCATTCAAAAAAGGCATTCTTGACGTTTTTCTGGAAGAACCCGCCAATCCGAACCGCTGGCGTCTATCCTATAATTTTCCTGCCGTTCGTGCAGGAGAGGTTATCAAAGAAAGTTTTAAAAAAGAAACACCTGCCGATATGATCGGCTTTGTATTCAACACCAGAAAATCCGTTTTCAAAGATCGGAAAGTCAGGCAGGCACTTTCGCTTGTTTTCGACTTTGAATGGGTCAATCACAACCTGTTTGACGATGTGTATAGCCGGACAGAAGGTTATTGGTGCGGTTCTGTGCTTTCGGCCGTTGGCCGCCCCGCATCCGAAAAAGAAAAACAACTTTTACGCCCTTATCCTGACGCCGTTTTACCTGACGTGATGAATGGAACCTGGCATAGTTTAAAGACCGACGGATCAGGCATTGACCGTGCAGCAGCTGAAAAAGCTTGGCAGTTACTACGCGAGGCCGGTTATAGACTTCAAAACCGGCAGGCTGTGGGGGCGGATGGGCAACCACTTCATTTTGAAATTATGACACAATCTTTGGAAGAAGAGAAAATTGCCCTCGCCTATCAGCGATCTCTTGCACGAATCGGTGTTGACGCGGAAGTGCGAACCGTCGACGATACACAATATCAAAATCGGCTGACTTCATTTGATTACGATATGATTATCGGAAAACTCAAGGCTTCCTTATCGCCCGGCAACGAACAGCTCAATCGTTGGGGTTCTGCTTCGCGCAATCTCGAAGGCAGTTTCAATTTTGCAGGAACCGCCGATCCGGCAATCGACGCCATGATTTCGGCACTGTTGGATGCCCGCTCCGATGAAGATTTTACTGCCGCTGTCCGTGCGCTTGACCGTGTTCTCATTTCAGGGAATTATTATCTTCCGCTCTATCATTTGCCCGATCAATGGGTTGCACGTTGGTCACGCATAGAATATCCGGCCTATACCCCGCTTTATGGATATCGCCTGCCGGCCTGGTGGCACCGCTAAAGGATAGAATGATGAGCACGAACCTTTATATCAATATGATTTCGGATCTTGTTTGCCCATGGTGTTTTATCGGTCGCAAACGGCTTTTCAAAGCAATAAAATCGCTTCCCGAAATTGACATCAAACTCACATGGACGCCCTTCCAGCTCTATCCGAATATGAAAGCGGAAGGCATTCCTTATGCCACCCATATGAAGAAAGTTTCAGGTAATCAGAATACAATTGATGAAACCGAAAGAACGTTGATCGAGCTTGGCAAACAGGAAGACATCGAATTCGATTTCGCTGCGATTAAAACCGAGCCGAATTCGCTTGATGCCCACCGTGTCGTCTACTGGGCATCTCAGGATAAAGAAGGAATGCAGGACAAACTTATCGCCGAACTGTTTTCCCGCTTTTTCGAGCAGGGACAGAATATTGGCGATCATGCGATACTCGTTGACGCAGCCAAAAGTGTCGGAATGCGTTTTGATGTTGTGGAAAAATTGCTTGAGACGGACATTGATAAAGATACGATCAAACAGGACAGCGCCCATTCATATTATATCGGTGTACGTGGTGTCCCTTCTTTTATTATCGACAAGAAATATGTTGTCATGGGGGCACAACCTACCGAGGTTTTAATAGACACTATCGAACAGATTGCTGACGGTTATGAACCGGGAGCAAGTGAAGATCGTTAACGCAGATCTGAAAACAAACAGAATGCCGGTTTTCAGATTTCCATCGTCTTTAAAAATGCCATCGTCTTTAAAAATGTTTGTTAAATGCGTGAATTTGATAAACGCCTGAAATCGATCGAAAGCGAAGACGCAACGGTTATTTCTTTGCGCCTTCTTTCGCCAATTTTACGAGCTGCGTCATGACTGTGGCTGCACCATTCAGACGTTGATCGGCGTTCGGCCAATCGCGGATAAAGACCACGCTTTGATCGGGGCGTATTTTTGCCATGCTCCCCTGCTCGCCAATCCATTTGACAAGACCGACACCGTTGGCAAAGTTGTTTTCCCTGAATTGGATAACGACACCTTTGGGGCCGGCATCCAGTTTCTCGACATTCGCCTGCCGACATAGCGATTTGATATAAACAACCTTGAGCAAATGCTGAACCGGAACCGGTAAAGGACCGAATCGATCAATCAGCTCGGCACCGAATGCATCAATATCGCCAAGCTCTTCGATTTCGGCGAGCCGTCTATAAAGCGACAGGCGCAAAGGCAGATCGGGAACATAGTTATCCGGAATCATAACGGCTGTTCCTACAGAGATTTGCGGTGACCACTGACTATCGTTAATAGCTGTTCCGTCTTTCAATTCGGCAACGGCTTCTTCCAACATTTGTTGATAAAGCTCGAAACCGACTTCTTTGATATGTCCGGATTGTTCCTCGCCGAGAAGGTTACCCGCTCCTCTTATATCCATATCGTGACTTGCGAGCTGAAATCCTGCTCCGAGAGTATCAAGAGATTGCAAGACTTTCAGCCGCCGATCTGCACCCGGTGTCAAAACCTTCTGGTTGGGAAGTGTAAACAAAGCATAGGCTCTCTGCTTGGAACGCCCTACCCGCCCGCGTAACTGATAAAGCGCCGCAAGACCGAACATATCTGCACGATGGACAATCAATGTATTAGCGGAGGGAATATCAAGGCCCGATTCAACGATACTGGTTGAAAGCAACACGTCATATTGCCCGTCATAAAAGGCATTCATAATATCATCAAGCTGGCCTGGCGGCATTTGCCCGTGGGCGGTGGTGACTTTCAGTTCCGGAACGTGGTTGGAAAGAAATTCCTCTACAACTTTCAAATCGGAAATTCGCGGGCAGACATAGAAGCTTTGCCCACCCCGATAATGTTCACGCATTAGCGTTTCCCGCACGATCAAAGGGTCAAACGGCGAGACAAATGTTCTCACCGCCATACGGTCTACCGGTGGCGTCGTAATGAGTGATAACTCCCTGACGCCGGTCAAAGCCAGTTGTAGAGTGCGCGGAATAGGAGTTGCCGACAGGGTCAATACGTGAATGTCGGTCTTCAATTCCTTCAGACGTTCTTTCTGTTTGACACCGAAATTCTGTTCTTCATCAACAACCAACAAGCCGAGCCGTGAAAATTGCATTGTTGATCCAAGAAGCGCATGTGTGC
The DNA here is from genome assembly GCF_048452985.1 of Bartonella sp. P0282. Taxonomy (NCBI): domain Bacteria; kingdom Pseudomonadati; phylum Pseudomonadota; class Alphaproteobacteria; order Hyphomicrobiales; family Bartonellaceae; genus Bartonella; species Bartonella sp. P0282. Next base: position 385,126 of record NZ_WTFO01000002.1, on the reverse strand, counting down.
CGATGACAATATCGATTGTTCCGTCGCGCACCCCGTTTTTAACCGCGCCAAGTTCTTTTGCGCCCACAAGGCGTGATGCTTGCCCGATTTTTACCGGCAAGCCCTGAAAACGCGCTTGAAACGTTTTATAATGTTGACGTGCCAAAAGCGTTGTTGGCACCACGACCGCAACCTGAAAGCCATTTAATGCAGCAACAAATGCAGCTCTGATTGCAACTTCTGTCTTTCCGAACCCGACATCACCGCAAATCAACCGATCCATCGGCTTTCCGGCAGCAAGGTCGCCGAGGACCGCATCAATGGCGCGCAACTGGTCGTCTGTCTCGTCATATGGAAAACGGGCAACAAATTCATCATAGCTACCGGTCGGCGGAACAAGAACCGGTGCTTTTCGCATTTCGCGCTCGGCAGCAACATGAATGAGATGTCCGGCAATTTCGAGCAAACGTTTTTTGAGTTTTGCTTTTCTCGCCTGCCACGCCACACCACCAAGCTTATCGAGAACAACATTTGTGCCCTCTCCGCCGTAACGCGAGAGCAACTCGATATTTTCGACAGGCAGGAAAAGCCGGTCTTCATCTGCATAATGTATTTCCAGACAATCTCTTGGCACGCCGGCAGCTACAATCGTCTTCAAACCGACAAACCGGCCGATACCGTGATCGACGTGAACGACAATATCTCCGCTGTTCAATGTTGTCATATCGGATATAAAATCGGCGTTGCGCTTGCGTCGGCGCGCAGACCTTACCAACCGGTCGCCCAATATATCCTGTTCGGCAACAACGACCAGATCTTCGGCAACAAATCCATGTTCGATAGTGACGACTGCAGCAGTAATGTGATCGCGTGGTGTGGCCTTTACCGTATTGAGAGAACCAACTTTTTCAATTTTTTTAAGGCCATGTTCGTCAAGCACCTGCACCAGACGTTCTAACGAGCCTTCACTCCAGCCGGTAAGCAAAACCTTGTTTCCACGGGAACGGAGTTGAGCAACATGCTCGACAACACTTTCAAACAAATTCTTGTTTTCCGAGGTCCGTTCCTCGACAAAATCCCGACCGGTTGTGACATTGCTGTGAAGCACATAGTGACCGGATGTTTCCGGCTCGGCAAAAGGCGTGAAGTCGATTCTGTGGGTGGCTTTTTCCGAGAGCGCAACAATATCTTGTGGAGTGAGATAAAGTGCCGCCGGTTTTACAGGATTATAGGGGGTTGAAGAGTCCTTTGGATCATGATTTTCCAAACGCGCCTGATAATAATCTTCAATAAGTTTATTGCGCTCGATCATTGCCTCTTCCACAAGATGATCGAACACAACCGGAATATCGCCAATATAATCAAAAATGGTATCAAGCTTGTCGTAAAAAAGTGGTAGCCAATGTTCCATTCCGGAAAAACGCCGGCCTTCCGAAATCGCTTCGTAGAGTGCGTCATTCGGTTTGGCTGCACCGAAAGAGCGGATGTAATTCGTTCTGAATTTGCTTATCGATTCCGGTGTCAGCGTTATCTCGCTCATCGGTTCCAACGAAAATTCTTGAAGCGTTTTCACTGTTCGTTGGCTGGCCGGGTCAAAAGCACGTACTGTTTCAAGACTATCGCCAAAAAAATCCAGTCTTACAGGTGCATCGCTTCCTGGTGCAAACAAATCGACAATTCCGCCGCGAACAGCGAAATCACCGACTTCACGGACTGTCGAAACCCGCTCGAAGCCATTGTGCTCAAGATGATGGATAAGCTTGTCCATATCGAGGCTCTGCCCTGGCTTTGCAGTAATCGATTGTCCTGCAACGGCCGCACGGGGTGGCAATTTTTGCATCACAGCATTTGCCGTTGTAAGAATAATTGCCGGATGCGGATTCTCTAAAAGACTGTAAATATTCGCAAGTGCCGACATACGCTTGGCCGAAATCGCCGGATTGGGCGAGACCCGATCGTAAGGGAGGCAATCCCATGACGGCAATTGCACAACCGGCATCTGCGCTTCTATAAAAGCGAGTGCGTGTGTCAGATCATCAAGTTTTTGTCCATCACGAGCAATATAAAGAATTGGTCCTTTATTGCCGATTTCAGCCGCTATTTTATAAATTGCAAACGGTTCATAACCGGAAACGATGCCGTCAAAGCTGACATATCGAGGCAATTTCTCCGGACTGAAATTTTTTTTGAATATCGACATAACTTAAGCGTTAAAATCCATGCGTGTACGGTAATCGAGAATGTCGCGAAAAAGCGGCGTATCCACGTCATAAGGTACTTTGACTTCGCCGGTAACCCACGTCAATAAATCTCTATCTTCAAAAGACATAATATATTCAAGCTCGTCCATGGCCTTTTCATCAAGATTCATGATATGCGCGTCAACATATTGTCCGAAAACCAGATCCATTTCACGGATCCCCCGATGCCAGGCACGAAAGACAAGTCGGCGTTGCCTTACATTCAGCTTACTATTATCGACTCTTGAGCCTGTCATCCTATCCTCCAATTCAACACGATATGGGACTTCGTCCTATATTACGCTCTCGACTATGTTTCAATAATTCGTTGTTTGACAATAGTCCAAATATATAAACATGTATATCAGGACGTCGTTCCAAAAGGCGTTGAACGCAAATTTGAGTCTTTGAATGATACAGAAAAATCATTGGCATCTGTTCAAACAGGGGATCGTCGCCTGCATCCCGACATTGTTAGGATATTGGGCAATCGGTTTCGCCTGCGGTGCAATCGGCTCGGTATCCGGATTTTCTGTTTTGCAGATTTTTTGTCTAAGCACATTTGTTTACGCCGGTTCAGCACAATTCCTGTTTTATTCAATGGCCTCGACAGGAGCCGGACTGATGCAAATCGCTCTGGGCGTCCTCTTTATCAATATGCGCTATCTTTTAATCAACACCTATATGGCGCAGTTTTTTTCTCACGCCAACCGGTTTGAAAAACTCGTCGGCGGCTTTCTGATGACCGATGAAACATTCGGCGTGGCTTCGCAATATGCCCGTTTGCATAATAATATTCTGCCATTTTCATGGCTGTTAGGATTGAATTTAACAGCTTGGTTCAGCTGGATTTTTGCAACACTCGTCGGCAGCGTTTTTGCAACATCGCTCCCCGATTGGCTAAAGGATAGCTTGAGTTTCAGTCTTGTCGGTATGTTTATCGGGCTATTATTGCTCGGTTGGTATGCAAGCCAGACTAAAAAAATAGATATTGTTGTGATTGTTGTCGCTATGGCTATTGTTACCTTTTCACATGGTATTATTGCCGCAAATGCATCGTCAATCATCGCCACTTTGATCGCCGCAACAATTGGCATGTTTATGCTTCTCAAGTCGGGGAGTAGCAAAATATAATGATGGAACATGTCGGATTGGGTATAGCAATTGCAGCGGTTGTCACCGGATTGATTAAAATCGTCCCTGTCATGACGCTGGCACACCGTCCATTTCCCAAACTTTTCCGCTATTGGCTGAACTTTGTACCGGCTGCAGTGCTTTCTGCAATTATTGTCGCCGAAATCCTTGAAAAACCTCAAACAACCAGTTTCGGTATTTCAGTGGCTTTACTAAGCACAATTGTTTCTCTCATTGCCGGCATGGCAACGCGAAGCCTGTTCGTGACCGTCATTGTCAGCATATTAGGCTATCTGCTATTCCAGAATATCTAGCACCGGATTTTGCCTGAATAATATATCGATTATATCAACCATCCAGAGTTCTGCACTATTTCCTCTTCAAGGAAGCTCGATAATTTTTCCGCTTTTCAGCGTTATGCGCCGATCCATCTGTTTGGCAAGCGAAAGATTGTGTGTCGCAATAAGAGCAGAAAGCCCCGATTGACGAACCAAAGCAGCGAGTGCCTGAAAAACATAAGCGGAGGTCACAGGGTCAAGATTACCTGTCGGTTCATCTGCCAGCAAAATTGACGGAGCATTGGCAACGGCACGGGCAATCGCCACACGTTGCTGTTCGCCGCCGGAAAGTTCGGATGGCCGGTGTTTGGCGCGATGGCCTACGCGCAGGTAAGTCAGCAGTTTCAATCCGCGGTCAGCCGCTTCGGAACGCTTAAGACCGGCAATCATTTGCGGTATCATCACATTTTCCAAGGCTGTAAATTCAGGCAGCAAATGGTGAAATTGGTAGACAAAACCGATGTCGTTACGACGAATAGCTGTGCGGTCATTATCCGATAAATTGGAACAGGAATGCCCGCGCAAAACGACATCTCCGCCATTGGGGCGCTCAAGAAGACCGGCAATATGTAAAAGTGTCGATTTACCGGCACCGGACGGCGCCACAAGGGCAACAGTCTGCCCCTGTTCAAGAGAAAAATTGGCTTTATCAAGAATAACAAGAGGCTTGTCACTGTCCAGATAGCGCCGGTCAATGTTTACGAGTTGCAACAACGACGCCATTATTCATACCTCAAGGCTTGAACCGGATCGAGCTTTGCAGCGCGCCACGCCGGTATGAGCGTTGCAAGGAAGGAAAGAAAAAGCGCCATAAAGACAACCATCAACGTTTGTCCCCATTCCAGACGCGCTGGTAATTTTGTCAGGAAATAAAGCTGCGGGTTGAAAACATCGACATTAAACAGCCATGACACAAAGTCCTGAATGTGGCCGATATTTTCGCATGTCAACACACCCAACAAAAGTCCGAAGATCGTTCCTATCACGCCGATGACCATGCCTGTCATGATGAATATACGCATAACAGCACTTTGTTTTGCCCCCATAGTTCGCAAAATCGCAATATCATGCCCCTTGTCTTTAACCAACATGATTAAACCGGAAATGATATTCAAAGCTGCGACCAGAACAATCAGCGATAATATGAAAAACATCACATTGCGCTCGACTTGCAGTGCTGAAAAGAAAGCCTGATTTCGAGACCGCCAATCAATCGAATATACCTGTCTGCCGACCGCTTTTTCAACTTCCGGAGTCATTGACGATACGGCATCGGGATTATTCAAAAAGATTTCCAGTGATTGAACTTTATTGCCCAAATTAAAGAAAGCCTGCGCTTCTTTTAACGGCATGAAAACGAAAATCGTATCATATTCCGACATACCGACGGTGAAAATAGCCGTAACTTTATAAGCTTTAACACGAGGATTGACACCAAAAGGCGTAACATCGCCATCCGGTGTGATAATCCGGATGTCGCTTCCCACCGATAGTCCCAGTTTTTCTGCCATGCCGCTGCCAATTGCAACGCCGTCCTGCTTGTCAAAATTTTCAAGGCTGCCAAATTTTATATTTTTTGTGACAGTCGTAAGTTTATCGAGATCCGTTTCGCGCACTCCGCGAACCAATGCTCCGGTTCCGCCGGTTGCATCGCCTTGGGCTAGAGCCTGCCCCTCGACAACGGGAAGCGCAAACTTGACACCGTCGACGGATTCTATACGCGGTATCAAACTGTTGTAATCGGTAAAATCGCTATCAATTGCCTGAATAACGAGATGACCGTTCATGCCGAGGATGCGATCAAGCAATTCTGTTCTGAAACCGTTCATAACGGCCATGACAACGATCAAAGCGAAAACACCAAGCATGATACCGATCAGCGATATAATCGATATGATCGACGTGAACATCTGTTTCCGGTTCGGAAGCATATAGCGAAATGCAATCATCCATTCATAGGATGAAAATCCTGACCGGCTACCGCTTCTGGCTCTCGTACTCATCAAGCCTCCGTTAGTCGCCTCAAAGCCGCATCGAATGGAAGTATTTCTTTATGACCGGTTTTACGATCTTTTATTTCGACTTCGTTTTGAGCGGCATTTTTCGGACCAATAACAATTTGCGTAGGAAGTCCGATAAGATCCATCGTTGCGAATTTGGAACCAGCACGTTCCTGTGTATCATCAAGCAAAGGATCAAAACCTGCATTGATTAATGATTGGTAGACCCTTTCACTCAATGCGTCGCACTTTGGATCACCCGGTTTCATATTGATGATACCAAAATCAAATGGCGACATAGCACGCGGCCAGATAATGCCGTTTTCATCATGCGAAGCTTCAATAGCCGCAGCCACCAGACGTGACGGACCAATGCCGTAAGAACCCATCGAAACCGGATGTTCCTGACCGTCGGACCCCATGACAGTGGCATGCATCGGAAGCGAATATTTGGTACCGAAATGGAAGATGTGACCGACTTCAATACCCCTTGCCGCTATCTGGTCGGATTGCGGAACTTTCGCCCAAAGCGCTTCATCGTGCATTTCGTCGGTTGCAGCATAGGGTGTTGTCCATTCCTTGACTATATCGGCGATTGCCGCATCATCAGAAAAATCGACATCGGCCGGAGGAATGGTCATGTCCAGAAAATGCTTGTCGCAGTAGACCGCGCTCTCGCCGGTATCGGCAAGAATAATAAATTCGTGGCTCAAATTTCCACCGATCGGACCGGTATCCGCGCGCATCGGAATTGCTTTAAGACCTGTTCTTGCAAATGTCCGTAAATATGAAACAAATACACGGTTATAAGCCGCCTTCGCTCCCTCATAATCAATGTCGAAAGAATACCCGTCCTTCATCAAAAACTCGCGTGAGCGCATAACGCCGAAGCGCGGGCGAATTTCATCGCGGAATTTCCATTGAATATGATAAAGATTAAGCGGGAGATTTTTGTAAGACTTGATATGGGCTCTAAAAATATCGGTAATGACTTCCTCGTTGGTCGGACCATAAAGAAGTTCACGTTCCTGCCGGTCTTTAATGCGCAGCATTTCCTGCCCATACGCATCGTAACGGCCGCTTTCCCGCCACAAATCCGCTGATTGTATGGTTGGCATCCATATTTCGAGAGCGCCTGCGCGATTTTGCTCTTCGCGGATAATGTTGCAAACTTTATCCAGCACCTTTTTGCCGAGCGGTAGCCAGGCATATATGCCGGCTGCCTGTTGGCGTATCATTCCGGCACGTAACATGAGGCGGTGGGAAGCAATTTCTGCTTCCTTCGGATTTTCTTTCAATATGGGTAAAAAATAACGAGATAGACGCATCGACTATTAAAATTCCAGCTAAGCTCCTCGAATCGGAGCAGATTTATCAGTATTTGTTAACCATAGCGGCTAACGTAACGCTTGAAAATAGAAACAATCGAAGATCGAAAGCTTTTTATAAAAATTGTCCTTCAGGAACATAAGAAACAGATAGAAACCGAAACATAAAAACGATTGTTTTCAAACAATTTCTAAGCTTGCCAAATAAAACAATACCCCTGATTTATGCGTTTTCGCACCAACATTTTTATGCAATCGACAACAAGATTATAAAGTTCAAGTCGTTGCTTTATCTCAACCTGTGGGAGAAAATTGTGCAAACAGGTTTTTTGCCCCATATTTCGTTAACAGATGCTCTGACAGCCCGTCGAACAGCTTCCCGAACCATATCATCATCTTTACGCTTTACACGGGGAATACTTTCAATCGTCGTTTCGATTGCGTCTGTAATAATGTCATCAAAAAGATTCCCCTCGTCATCTGTTTCCGGCAAACCGAAACAGACAACTTCAGGCACATCGACGAGATTGTGGTGCTTGTCCAACAGGAATGACGCTGATACCTGCCCTACATAGCTTAATTTTCGCCTTTGACTAATCCCCAATTCTTCTTCATTGCCAATGAGATTTCCGTCTTTATAAATTTGCCCAACCGGAACTTCATCAACAATTTCGGCAGGTTCCGGTGCAAGCTTCAACATATCGCCATTGCGTATTTCTGCCACTTGTTTGATACCCGCCTGACGCCCCAAAGCCGTTTGTGCTGCCAGATGAAGAGCCTCACCATGAACCGGAACCAAAATCTGCGGTTTTACCCACTCATACATTTTCTTCAGGTCGTTACGACGTGGATGTCCGGAAACATGAACAAGTGCGTCATGATCGGTGATAATCTTCACACCCATGTCAGTCAGGCGGTTTTGCGTATCGATAATAGCTCTTTCATTTCCGGGAATACTGCGCGAAGAGTAAATAACCGTATCGCCAGCCGTTAACGCAAGCGAACGCATTTCATCACGAGACAATTTGGCAAGTGCTGCTCTTTGCTCTCCTTGACTTCCCGTCAAAACCATAACAATTTTATCGCGCGGAATATAAGGATAGTCTTCCTCACTCAGAAACGGATCAATGCCTTCAAGATAGCCGAGTTCTTCGGCAACATTGACACTCCGTTTTATCGAGCGGCCTACCAGTAAAACCTGTCGACCAGCTTCCTTTGCCGCCTTTGCTATTGAAATAATCCTCCCGACATTGGATGAAAAAGTTGTAATCGCGACGCGACCTTTTTCACCTGAAATTATTTCGGTCAAGCTTTTAAAAACATCATGTTCTGTCGGTGATACACCGTCCCGCATCGAATTTGTCGAGTCGCAGACGAGTGCAAGTACGCCATCTTTGCCCAATTCTCTAAACCGCTTCTCATCAGTTAACGCGCCAAGTGACGGTTCAAGATCAATTTTCCAATCGCCGGTGTGAACAACCGTTCCGAGCGGCGTTTTAATTGCCAATGCTACCGGTTCGGGAATAGAGTGGGCAACGGCTATTGCTTCGATTGAAAACGGCCCCAGTTCAAAACGATCTCCGGCTTTGAACAGAGTAACCGGCACATCATAAGAATTGTAATCAATTTCGCGCTTTGTTTCCAACAAGCCTGCGGTAAATGCGGTACAGTAAACAGGTATCTTCAATTTCGGCCACAAATCCAATATCGCGCCGAAATGGTCTTCATGGGCGTGCGTTACGACCAACCCTAATATATTCGTGCGTTCGTTTTCCAGAAAACGTATATCCGGCATGACAAGGTCGACACCCGGTAACTCGGGACCTGCAAAACTGACACCGAGATCAACGATCAGCCATTTCCGGTTATCTTCAGGACCGTACCCATAAACGCCGAGATTCATACCGATCTCGCCTACGCCCCCAAGTGGTAGAAAAACCAACTCATTATTTTTGCGTGATGCCATTAGGGACTCCCTGATATACGACTTCCGGACAGCGCTTACCCGACTTATCTTCTCTTCTTATTATCGGCCAGCAACCGAAGATGCAATATTACCGAAATGGACATCACCAGCCGACACTTTTATTTCATGCCCGTCATCATCGGTAACGATGCAATTATAGTTTTCATCAAGACCCGAAAAAATCCCGCGAATGACTTTATTGTTGCCGGTAATCGTCAATTCCTGACCGAGATGGGCAGCGTGTTCGAGCCATTTTTTTCTGATTATTTCTGTTCCGTCGGATGCAAGAAATATGTCATAATTTATCGCCCAATAATCGCCAAGCAACTTGAAAAGAGTGGCGCTATCAGCGTTCGGTATTATGTTTTTTAATGCTTCGGTCGGATAAGGGGCGTCTTCATATTTATGGATTATGTTGACGCCAATCCCTATGACCAGTGCAAAACGCGTTTCATCGAGCCGTTCAAGCTCCAGCAATATTCCGGACGCTTTTGCGTCTTTCAATAACATATCATTAGGCCATTTGAGACCTAAAACGTCGCTCGAAATTCCCTCTTTTTGCAAAAGTGCTGCAATTGCATCTGCAAGAGAAACACCTGCAACAAACCCCAATTGTGCAGCGTTGACCGGATTAATATCGCGGCTCAGCAGAAGACTGGCATAAAGATCACCTTTGGGACTATTCCATTGCCGACCTCTGCGTGCCCTTCCCGATGTTTGTTCATCGGAAACAACCCAAAGACGATCTTCATCTTCATGCGCTTTGGCCAAAGCAACACGATTAGTGGAGTCCACACTTTCGTAGGACTCCACTTTATAACCATGTCGCCGGGCAAGATCCGAAAGTGTAAATTCCATCTTGCTTAGAAAAGTGATGCAGCAGCGTTCTGTGCCAATGGCGAAAGATAAATGCCGAAGAAAATATAAAACAGCACAAATATACCGGTTATCGTGAGAACAAATTTAAGCTCGCCTGTTAAAGGCAAGAAGCTAGATGACTGCTGTGCCTCGTCAAACCACATGATCTTGATAACACGTAAGTAATAGAACGCACTGATGACAGATGCGATCATACCAATGACAACAAGCGGTATCAATCCGGCATAAACAGCGGCTGAAAATGTATACCACTTCACGAAGAAACCAGCCATTGGCGGAACACTTGCCAACGAAAACAGCATGATCGTCATAACCGATGCCATAAACGGACTATTTTTCGCCAATCCTGCAAGATCATATATGCTTTCAACGTTACCATCACGCGTCCGCATACCTAAAATAAAGGCAAACGAGCCTAAAATCATCGCAACGTAAACTGTCATATAAAGGATTACGCCTTCAATACCGAATGCTGTGCCGGCAGAAAGACCGACGAGTGCATAACCCATATGGCTTATCGAAGAATAAGCCATAAGGCGTTTGATATTGGCCTGCCCTATTGCGGCAAACGCTCCCAAAGCCATAGAGGCTATCGACATGAATACGAGGATTTGTTGCCACGCAGCCAAAGCGCCGTGGACGCCGGAAAGCGGAAGAAATCCTTCAACAATGACACGAATGATAAGTGCCATAGCCGCAACCTTCGGTGCACTGGCAAAAAAGGCAGTAATCGGTGTCGGAGCACCTTCATAGACATCAGGTGTCCACATATGGAAGGGAACAACCGAAATCTTGAAGGCAAGGCCGGCAAGGATGAAAACGATACCAAAAATAACGCCGAGCTGCGGTATCTGACCGTTGAGAATCGTTGCCAGCTCACGAAAACCGATTTGTCCGGTAAAGCCATAAATCAAAGTTATACCATAAAGAAGCATGCCCGAAGACAAAGCACCGAGGACAAAATATTTCAAACCGGCTTCGGAAGATTTTACGTTATCGCGATTGAAAGCTGCCAGTACATAAAGAGCCAATGAGTGAAGTTCCAACCCCATATAAAGCGTCAGCATATTTCCGGCTGATATCATCAACATCATACCGAGAACAGCAAACAGCATCAGAATTGGATATTCAAATTTCGCAAGCTTATCCGACCGCGCAAATCCAACCGACATTATCAATGTGAATATTGCACCGACCAGCATAAGCACTTTCATGTAGCGGGCAAAATTATCGACAATCAGAGCGTTTACGGCAAACGCGCTATCATTTGCCGATAAAACGACAACAAAAATCGTCGCTACCAACAGCGCAATGGATAACCCGGTTATCGTTACATAGGAACGCGCACCGGAAAACACCCCGATCAGTAACAGCACCAAAGCTCCTAAGGCAACAAGGAGTTCAGGAAATATCAGCGGCAATTGAGCCATTAAATCAGTATGCATGGACATTCGCCTCTTCAGTGCAGCTGGTTAACAAGAGCTTCTACTGCCGCAGCCGTTGTGTTGAGAACCGGCGTCGGATAGAAACCGAAAAATACGGTAAGAGCAATCATCGGATATAGAATGAATTTCTCCCGTGGTGACAAATCAAGAAGAGTCTTCAGGCTTTCTTTGTCGAGTTTTCCGAAGATAACGCGACGATAAAGGTAAAGTGCATAAGACGCTGACAGAATAACGCCGGTTGTACCAATGACAGCAACCCAGCTATTGACCTGGAATACGCCGATCAAGGTGAGAAATTCACCAAGGAAGCCGGACGTACCAGGAAGAGCGATATTCGCCATTGTGAAGACCATGAAGGCAACAGCATATTTGGGCATGTTGTTGGCTAGTCCCCCAAAAGCGGCAATTTCCCTCGTATGCAACCGGTCGTAAATAACACCGACACAAAGGAAAAGTGCAGCCGACACGATACCATGGGAAAGCATCTGGTAGATAGCACCCTGAATACTGAGTTCATTCGCCGCAAAAATACCCATCGTCACATAGCCCATATGCGCAACAGACGAATAAGCAATCAGCTTTTTCATATCTTCCTGAACGAGTGCAACAAGTGACGTGTAGATAATTGCGATCAGCGAAAGGGTGAACACAAACGGCGCCAGATCTGCTGAAGCAACCGGAAACATCGGCAATGAAAAACGGATAAAGCCGTAACCGCCGAGTTTCAGAAGAATGCCGGCCAAGATCACCGAACCGGCTGTCGGCGCTTCAACGTGGGCATCAGGCAACCATGTATGAACAGGCCACATCGGCATTTTGACTGCAAAAGACGCAAAAAACGCAAACCACAGCCAGAACTGCATGTGAGCCGGAAACTTATAGTGGAGAAGCGTCGGAATATCGAGAGTGCCGGATTGCCAATACATAACCATAATGGCAACCAACATCAGAACCGAACCCAGAAACGTGTAGAGGAAGAATTTCAAGCTTGCATAAACACGTCTTGGACCACCCCAGACACCGATAATAATGAACATCGGTATCAAGCTTCCCTCGAAGAAGACATAGAACAAAACCGCATCGAGAGCACAAAATACACCGACAACTGCAACTTCAAGAAGAAGGAAAGCTATCATATAGGCTTTCAACCGGTCTTTCACTGTTTCCCAGCTAGCTAAAACACAGAACGGCATCAGGAAGCCGGATAGAACAACGAATAAAACCGAAATCCCATCAACGCCCATATGGTAATTAATGCCGCCACCGAGCCAACTGATCTTCTCTTCCATCTGGAAACCGGAATTGCTGTTATCAAATCCTGCCCAGATAATGAGGGATAATACAAATACGAATAAAGTCGTAAAAAGTGCCACATTGCGAATATTGCGCTTTGCTGCCTCGCCATCGTCCTTAATCAAAAGGATCAGAACAACGCCAACAAGCGGCAAAAATGTGACCGTAGAAAGAATAGGCCAGTCGGTCATCAGTTTAAGCTCCCGATCATCATCCAGGTGATGAGCGCAGCGATACCGATCAGCATCGCGAATGCGTAATGATACAGATACCCAGTCTGCATACGAACCACCTTATTGGTTATGTCTACGACGCGGGCCGCTACTCCATTCGGGCCAAGGCCATCAATAATCTTTCCGTCTCCCACTTTCCAGAAGAAGCGGCCAATTACAAAAGCCGAGCGGACAAACACGACGTCATAAAGTTCATCAAAATACCATTTGTTGAGTAGAAAACGGTAAAGGAAGGGAAATGCGTTGGCCAATGCCTTTGGAATGGCAGTTGCGACAATGTAAAAAAGATAAGCCAATACAAACCCGACAACCATTACTACGAATGGCGACCATTTTACCCATACCGGAACGCCATGAGCATCATGAAGGATATGGTTTTCAGCTCCGGTAAATATCGCGCCTTTCCAGAAAGCATCGTATAATCCGCCGGAAAAATATGGCTGGAAAATAACACCGGCAAAAACTGCACCGATTGCCAAAATAATCAACGGCACAATCATGACTGCTCCGGATTCATGGACATGGTGCATTATATCTGCTGTTGCCCGCGGTTTGCCGTGGAATGTCAGGAAAATCAGACGCCACGAATAAAAGCTCGTAAACAATGCAGCAATAACAAGCAACCAGAAGGCATAGCCGCTAGCGACATTATGGGAAGCAAACGCCGATTCAATAATGCCGTCTTTCGAGAAAAAGCCCGCCGTACCGAATACAGTTTCCGGAATACCTACGCCGGTTAGTGCGAGCGTGCCGATAACCATCATCCAGTATGTGGTTGGAATGTATTTGCGCAAACCACCCATCTTGCGCATATCTTGTTCGTCCGAAACGGCATGGATAACCGAACCCGCACCAAGGAACAACAAAGCTTTGAAAAATGCGTGGGTAAAAAGATGGAAAACGCCCGCGCTATATGCGCCAACACCGAGCGCTACGAACATGTAACCAAGCTGCGAACATGTCGAATAGGCGATAACGCGCTTGATATCGTTTTGCACCAGCCCCACGGTTGCTGCAAAAAATGCTGTTGTCGCGCCAATAACCACAATAACTGTCTGAGCAGTTGGAGCAAGCTCGAAAATCGGTGACATGCGCGTAACCATGAATACGCCGGCAGTAACCATCGTTGCAGCGTGGATGAGAGCCGAAACAGGCGTCGGACCTTCCATGGCATCTGGCAACCACGTGTGTAGAAAAAACTGCGCCGATTTAGCCATTGCCCCGATGAAAAGGAAGAAACATGCAACAGTTATTGCCTTGTTGCCATCCACTTGCCAACTGAGGAAGGTCATATGTTCAACAAAACCGGGATCTGCAGCTCTTGAAAAAATCGTATTGAAATTGACTGATTTGAACAGAGCAAAAACACTGAACACGCCTACAAGAAATCCGAAATCCCCGACCCTGTTCACAACAAATGCTTTGATAGCAGCAGCTGATGCGGAGGGGCGCTGATACCAAAATCCGATCAACAGATAAGATGCGAGACCGACACCTTCCCATCCAAAGAAGAGTTGGACAAGATTGTTCGACGTAACGAGCATCAACATCATAAATGTGAAAAATGACAGATAGGCAAAGAACCTTGGCCGCGACGGGTCAGTATGCATATATCCTATCGAATAGATATGAACCAATGCAGACACTGTATTGACAACAATTAACATTACAGCCGTGAGTGCGTCGATATGCAAAGCCCAATCGAACTGTAAACCGCCAACCAATATCCAATGGAATATTGGAACATCAACAGTTTGCCCGCTTCCCATAGCAATATCGAAAAATGCTATCCATGAAAGAACCGCAACGATAACCATGAAGGTACATGTTACGAGTTCGGCGGCGCGGGCTCCCAGCGTTTTTCCACCTAATCCGGCGATAAAAAAGCCTAAAAGAGGTAGGAAGACAATAGCGTAAAACATAACGCGTCAGCCTTTCATCACGTTAACATCTTCGACCGCAATCGAACCGCGATTACGATAGAATACAACCAGAATAGCCAAGCCGATTGCAGCTTCTGCTGCAGCAACGGTCAACACAAAGAGCGCAAATACTTGCCCCACAAGATCGTGCAGAACCGAAGAAAAGGCCACAAAATTTAAATTGACTGAAAGCAATATGAGCTCAATCGACATCAGAATAATAATGACGTTTTTTCTGTTCAGAAAAATGCCAAAGACACCAATTGTGAACAACAATGCAGAAACGGTCAGATAGTGAGCAATTTCAATGTGCATATTATTCTTCCCGTTAAATACCTTTACCAGATTCAACTTTTTTAATTTCAAGCGTGTCTTCAGGCATGCGTGCAACCTGTTTGGAAATTGATTGCCTTTTCACGCCTGAACGATGATGCAAGGTCAAAACAATCGCACCAATCATTGCAACAAGCAAAACAAGACCGGCAAGTTGGAAATAGAAAACATAATCCGTATAGAGAATGTCGCCTAAAGCCTGAGTATTGGTTCGCTCTGTCAAACTTGGCATCGGTTCGGTCACATGTTCTGCCAATGTTGGCGAAAAATGCGAACTTGCGAACACCACAATCAGTTCGACTGCTATAATAATACCGACCAGTGCGCCGATCGGAGCATATTTCAATGCGCCACTTTTCAGCTCTGCGAAATCGACATCGAGCATCATAACGACGAACAAGAACAGAACAGCGACCGCACCCACATACACAACAAGCAGAATAAGACCGAGAAATTCGGCTCCTGTTAAAATGAACAACGCGGCCGCGTTGAAAAACGCAAGTATTAGAAACAATACCGAATGCACCGGATTACGCGCGGCAACAACCAGAACTGCGCTTGCCAGCATAATGAAAGCGAACAAATAAAAGAATGCCGCTGCTATACCTGTTAACATTGGTTTCCCCTAAGTTAAACCAAAACGTTGACGCAAATAATTACGCCGATTTATATTTTGCCGCGTCAATAAACGCGACCACGCGATTTTCCCACTTCACCGATAAGGTGCATCCATAGCAATATTTCTTGCTATTTCACGCTCCCACCGGTCACCGTTTGAAAGCAGTTTTTCTTTGTCATAATAAAGCTCCTCCCTGGTTTCAGTGGCGAACTCAAAGTTGGGACCTTCAACAATGGCTTCCACGGGGCAAGCTTCCTGACAAAAACCGCAATAGATACATTTAACCATATCGATGTCGTAACGAACTGTGCGACGGGTTCCGTCATTTCGTCTCGGACCAGCTTCAATTGTGATAGCTTGTGCCGGACAAATGGCCTCGCATAATTTGCAAGCAATACACCGTTCCTCACCATTGGGGTAACGCCGCAAGGCGTGTTCACCGCGAAAACGTGGTGACACATACCCCTTCTCGTAAGGATAGTTGATCGTCGGTTTCGGAGCGACAAACTGGCGCATGGATAGCCAGAATGCACTCCAGAATTCTATCAGAAGAAGTGACTTGGCAGCTCGAAAAAGACCAGACATATCCTTCACCCTCAACTAAAACTTACAAATTTCAAATAGGCTGCCGTAATAACGACCATTGCAAGTGAAATAGGCAGGAACACTTTCCACCCCAATCTCATCAATTGGTCATAACGGTAACGGGGAACGAATGCTTTCACCATGGCAAACCAGAAGAAAACAAAGCAAACTTTCAAGACAAACCAGATAATTCCGGGAACCCAATTGAGCCACCAGACATCAAGTGGAGGCAGCCACCCGCCTAAGAAAAGAATAGTTGTCAACGCGCACATCAAAACGATTGCAACATATTCTCCAAGGAAGAACAGCATATAGGGTGTCGAAGAATATTCGATCATATGTCCGGCAACCAGTTCCGACTCCGCTTCAACCAAATCGAATGGCGGGCGGTTCGTTTCGGCCAAAGCCGAAATGAAAAAGATGATAAACATCGGAAATAGTGCCAACCAGTTCCAGTCAAGGAATGTATTGAATGGTAACCCGATATTTGTACCAAGTCCTGCTTTCTGTCCATTAACAATCGTTGTCAGATCAAGTGAACCGCTCACCAGAATAACGGTTACCAGAACAAAGCCTATTGAAACTTCATAGGAAACCATTTGGGCGGTGGAACGCAAAGCACCCAGAAAAGGATATTTCGAGTTCGAAGCCCATCCTCCCATAATAACGCCGTAAACTTCAAGAGAAGATATAGCGAGAATATAGAGAAGACCGATATTGATACTGGCTACCGCCCAACCTTCGTTAACCGGAACGACAGCCCATGCCGATAATGCCAATGTCGAGGAAATAAATGGTGCGAGCAAAAACACACCCTTATTTGCACCTGCAGGAATAATCGGCTCTTTGACAACAAATTTGATCAAATCCGCAAAAGATTGAAACAAACCCCAAGGCCCCACCACATTGGGCCCGCGGCGCAACTGGACTGCCGCCCAAATCTTTCTATCGGCATAAAGAAGGTAAGCGATAATAACCAACAAAACTACCAAAAGCAGTACCGCTTTGCCGACAATTATCAGCAGGGGAAGCAGCCAGGTCATAAAGAAATCAGCCATTGTCTTTATTTTTCCTCTCTACCTTCATTCTGCCGCTTCTGTCAGTCGGGCTTTGGCGAGAGCTGAACATTCAGCCATCACAGCCGACGCACGGGCAATCGGGTTCGTCAAATAGAAGTCTTTTATCAAAGACGAAAATGTTTGTTTGCCAAGTTTCACCGGATGTGAGCCGAGTTTTATCAACTCTTTACTGTCACCGGTCTTAATGGCGTTCACATTCGCCATATGAGGGAAATTACCGAACAGGTTCTTTCGCAATTCAGCAAGTGAATCAAACGGCAATTTGTGACCGAGAACTTCGGATAGAGCTCTTATAATTGCCCAATCTTCTTTCGCTTCACCTGGAGCAAATGCTGCACGGGCAGTCATTTGCACCCGTCCCTCTGTATTGACATAGATACCGGATTTCTCGGTATACGCAGAAGCCGGTAAAACAACATCTGCGTTCTGCGCTCCGTTATCACCATGACTTCCGATATAAACCGTAAACCCTTTTTTCTGATCGAGGTTGATTTCATCAGCACCGAGAAGGAACAATACGTCGGATGATTTTACGATATTTTCCGCACCAAATGGCGAGGAGAAACCGATATCCAATCCACCAACACGGGAAGCAGCCGTCTGCAGAACAGCAAAACCGTTCCAATTTTCCGAAAACGCGCCGACTTCATCACAAAGCTTGGCTATCGCCTTCAAAGTTGCTTCGCCATTCTCTCCGGTCAATGCTGATTGCCCAACAAGGATCAACGGTTTTTCAGCTTTTTTCAAAACCTCGAAAAACTCGTTCTTGCCGTCAATAAGCTGGGCAAGAGTATCTGCCCCCGCACCAAGATAGGTATAAGGATAACGCAAATCCACTTGCTCGCCGATCAGACCGATCGGGAAGTTGTTCTGCCGTTCACGCTTGCGGAATCTCGCATTCATCACAGCAGCTTCAAACCGCGGGTTCGAGCCGATAATCAATAATGCATCAGCGGCTTCAATCCCCGCAATCGTCGGATTGAAGATATATGAAGCGCGTCCCGTCTCGTTTGAAGGAGCACTTCCATCCTGCCGACAATCGACAGCTGTAGAACCAAGAGACTGAAGCAACATTTTCAGTGCATACATCTCTTCCACAGTTGCAAAATCGCCGGCAACTGCACCGATTTTATCGGACGATGCAAGCTCGACAGCCGATTTTATCGCTGCAAAAGCTTCAGACCAACCGGCTTCCACCAGTTTTCCGTTTTTGCGAACATAAGGCCGATCAAGCCTCTGGGTGCGGAGCCCGTCCCAAATGAAACGGGTTTTATCCGAAATCCACTCTTCGTTAATATCGTCATTAACACGAGGCATAATACGCATGACTTCGCGTCCACGCGTATCAACTCTAATGGCACACCCCATACCATCCATAACGTCGATGGTCTCGGTCTTGGTCAATTCCCACGGACGAGCATGGAACGCGTAAGGACGGGAGGTTAAAGCACCGACAGGGCAGAGATCAATGACATTTCCCTGCAATTCGGATGTCATAGCCTGCTGAAGATAAGTAGTAATCTCTGCATCTTCACCACGACCGATTAACCCAAGCTCCGATATTCCGGCAACTTCCGTTGTGAAACGCACACATCTTGTGCAATGGATACAACGTGTCATTACCGTCTTTACCAACGGTCCGATATATTTGTTCTCGACCGCGCGCTTATCTTCCGTGTAACGTGAAAAATCATGGCCATAAGCCATAGCCTGATCTTGCAAATCACATTCGCCGCCCTGATCGCAAATCGGGCAATCAAGCGGGTGATTGATAAGAAGAAATTCCATCACCCCTTCACGAGCTTTTTTGACCATAGGGGTATTGGTGAACATCTCCGGAGGCTCACCGTTCGGCCCCGGACGCAGATCACGAACACCCATTGCGCAAGAGGCTGTCGGCTTGGGCGGACCACCCTTAACCTCGACAAGACACATGCGACAGTTTCCCGCGACCGAAAGCCTCTCGTGAAAGCAGAAACGCGGCACTTCCGCTCCGGCTGCCTCGGCAGCCTGAAGAAGCGTATAGTGATCCGGTACTTCGATCTCTTTTCCGTTAATTTTGATCTTCGCCATTGTTATTCCAGTCCGCGGACAACCCGCTTAACCTTTAAACTTTATTTCCTCAAACACTACCGACTTTATTCAGCTGCTTCCAAAGCAATGTTCTTACTCTGGACAGCGTTACGTGTATAATCATCAATCCGTTTTTCAATTTCAGGACGGAAGTTTCTTATCAAAGCTTGAACAGGCCAAGCTGCTGCATCCCCCAACGCGCAAATTGTATGTCCTTCCACTTGCTTTGAAACCTCGAACAAAAGGTCAATTTCACGCTTTTGTGCTCTTCCTTCGACCATGCGTCCCAAAAGGCGCATCATCCAGCCTGTGCCTTCCCGACATGGAGTGCACTGACCGCAACTCTCATGCTTGAAAAACGCAGAAATTCTCCAAATTGCTTTGATAATATCGGTCGTTTTATCCATCACAATTGCGCCGCCTGTACCGAACGACGAACCAATTGCTTTCATGCCGTCAAAATCCATAATCGCATCAGGCATTTTTTCACCCGGCACAACCGGACAGGAAGCACCACCCGGAATAACCGCAAGGAGATTATCCCAACCGCCACGAACGCCGCCTGCATGTTTTTCGATCAATTCGCGGAATGTCAGCCCCAAGCTTTCCTCGACAACACACGGCGTATTGACATGACCGGAGAACATAAACAGCTTGGTTCCAACATTGTTCGGTCTTCCGAATGACGAAAACCACGCAGCTCCACGCCGCAAAATTGTCGGTGAAACAGCAATCGATTCCACGTTGTTAACCGTTGTCGGACAACCGTAAACACCCATATTGGCGGGGAAAGGCGGTTTTAATCGCGGTTGACCCTTTTTACCTTCCAGACTTTCGAGAAGCGCTGTCTCCTCACCACAAATATAAGCGCCAGCACCGTGATGAACGATAATATCGCAAGCGTGGCCGTGTACAGTTTTCTTACCGAGAAGGCCGGCATCATAACATTCATCAATGGCCGCCTGCAGGGCTTCACGTTCACGAATATATTCGCCCCGGACGTAAATAAAAGCGGTGTGAGCCCCCATAGCGAAGGTCGCAATGACACACCCTTCAATCAAAGTGTGCGGATCATGACGCAATATCTCGCGATCTTTACACGTTCCAGGTTCTGATTCATCAGCATTAACAACCAGATAATGTGGCCGCCCGTCATTTTGCTTGGGCATAAAAGACCACTTCATGCCCGTTGGAAAACCGGCGCCACCTCTTCCGCGCAGTCCGGACGCTTTCATCTCGTTGATGATCCAGTCACGCCCCTTTTCGAGGATAGCCTTGGTTCCGTCCCAGCAGCCACGCGACATCGCGCCTTTCAGAGACTTGTCTTTTAACCCGTATATATTGGTGAAGATGCGATCACTATCAGCCAGCATTTCTCACCTTTTCCTTTTTTCCAACACGTTATTCGGCTTCATTCAAACTGTTTTAATTGTTGTTACCCAACCGTTTATCAGTCAGTTCAAAATCATGCGTTATTTCATTCCTCTACTTTCTTCGTAGAAGATTTTTTCTTGGTTGAATTTCCATCACCGTCAGTCAACGACGTTAAACCGGTAACCGGTTCAGACGTTTTCCTGCCGTTTTGCGGACCGACGGGAACAGAACTCCCCTTCCCTGCTTCAAATGCATCAATGATTTCTTCCAACCTTTCAGGTGTCAAATCTTCATAAGTATCTTTGAAGATCATAACCATGGGCGCATTTGCACAAGCACCAAGACACTCCACCTCTTCCCATGAAAGTGTGCCGTCTTTATTGGTCTCGAACGGTGCATTATTGATCTTGTTTTTACAAACTTTGATAAGCTCTCCGGCACCCCTTAACATACACGGAGTGGTTCCGCAGACCTGTACATGCGCTTTTGTACCAACAGGTTTCAGTTGAAACTGCGTATAGAAAGTTGCTATTTCCAAAACCCGAATATAGGCCATGGAAAGCATATCCGCGACATATTCAATAGCCGCGCGGGTGACCCACCCCTCCTGCTCTTGCGCACGCATAAGCAATGGAATGACTGCTGATCTTTGGCGGCCTTCCGGATATTTTGCAATAGTCTTCTCTGCCCACTTCAAATTCTCTTTATTAAAAGAAAATGAGCTAGGCTGTATAGCTTCATTGGCAAGACGGCGCACAGACATCAGCGATCGACCTCTCCAAAAACAATATCAATAGAACCCAATATCGCGGTAACATCTGCAAGCAAGTGCCCTCTCGCCAGAAAGTCCATAGCTTGCAAATGCGCATAACCGGGTGCACGCAACTTTACGCGGTAGGGTTTGTTTTTACCCTCCGAAACCAGATAGACACCAAATTCGCCCTTAGGAGCTTCGACAGCCGCATAAACTTCGCCAGCGGGAACGTGGAAGCCTTCCGAATATAATTTGAAATGGTGAATAAGCGACTCCATAGAACTTTTCATTGCAGCTCTTCTGGGCGGAGTAACCTTATGATCCACAGCCAGAACCGGACCGTCTTTTTCAGTGCTTAACAGACGTTCCACACATTGACGCATAATACGTGCCGACTGACGCATTTCTTCCATACGGATAAGATAACGATCGTAACAGTCGCCATTCTTCCCGACAGGAATATCGAAATCCATCTCATCGTAACATTCATATGGCTGGCTTTTGCGCAAATCCCAAGGAACACCGGCACCACGAATCATAACTCCCGAAAATCCGCGCACCCAAGCATCTTCAATTTTCACAACACCGATATCGACATTACGTTGTTTGAAAATTCGGTTTGGCGTGACGAGTGCATCAAGCTTATCAAGTGCCACCAAAAACGGATCAATGAACTTGCCAATATCTTCCACCAATTCCTCAGGCAAATCCTGATGGACACCGCCCGGACGAAAATAATTTGCATGAAGACGCGCACCGCAGGCACGTTCATAAAAGATCATTAGTTTTTCGCGTTGCTCAAATCCCCATAATGGCGGAGTGAGAGCGCCAACATCCATAGCCTGCGTTGTAACATTCAAGAGGTGATTGAGTATGCGTCCGATTTCAGAAAACAGAACGCGGATAAGTTGGCCACGCTTTGGAACCTCGATTCCCAACAACCGTTCGACAGCAAGAACAAATGCATGTTCCTGATTCATAGGTGCAACATAATCAAGCCGATCAAGATAAGGTGTCGCTTGCAAATATGTTTTGGTTTCCATCAGCTTTTCAGTGCCGCGATGCAGTAGCCCGATATGCGGATCGACACGCTCTACGACCTCGCCATCAAGTTCGAGCACCATACGCAAAACACCGTGAGCAGCAGGATGTTGCGGACCAAAGTTGATATTGAAATTACGGACATTGACCTCAGCCACGATCAACTCCTCTGTTTTGAAATGGCATAAAACTATCGAACTCGACGAAAGCCGGTTTTTTCAACAAGCCCGCGCAAAAATTGCAATCGCCAATGTTGAAAAACGTCATTTTTCCGTTCATTTGGCACCCCCTGCCTTCTCGTCACCGGGCAATACATATTCCGTACCTTCCCAGGGTGACATGAAGTCGAAATTGCGCATTTCCTGACGAAGAACAACCGGTTCATAAATAACCCGTTTTACTTCATTATCATATCTGCATTCAACAAATCCCGATGTCGGAAAATCTTTGCGCAACGGATGTCCCTCAAATCCGTAATCCGTCAAAATACGGCGCAAATCCGGATGACCGGAGAACAAAATACCATACATATCGTAGGCTTCACGCTCGTACCATTCCGCTCCCGGATAGACACTGCAAGCCGAAGGAACAGCCGTATCTTCGTCGGTGCGCACTTTTACACGCAAACGCAAATTATGGCGTGGAGAAAGCAGATGATAGACAACATCGAAACGCTTTTCACGTTCAGGATAATCCACACCACAAATGTCGATCATCCCGACGAATTGACAATGAGAATCATCTTTCAAAAACGACAGCACATCAACAATCGCTTCAAGTTTGGAAATGATTGTCAGTTCATTATAAGCAAAAACAGAATCCTCGATTACATCCCCCAAGCGTTCGGAGAGATACGATTGTAATTCTTTTAGCGCTTCAGTACTCATTGAGTGCTCTCCTCATCACCGTTCTATCGAGCCGGTGCGACGTATCTTCTTCTGTAACAAAAGCACACCATAAAGCAGGGCTTCTGCCGTCGGAGGACATCCGGGAATATATATATCAACCGGTACAATACGATCGCATCCACGAACAACGGAGTAGGAATAGTGATAATATCCGCCGCCATTTGCACAGGATCCCATCGAGATCACATAACGCGGTTCCGGCATCTGATCGTAAACTTTCCTTAGCGCAGGCGCCATTTTGTTCGTCAAGGTACCAGCCACCATCATAACATCCGATTGGCGCGGTGAAGCACGCGGCGCATAGCCGAAACGTTCGTTATCATAATGAGGCATTGAACATTGCATCAATTCGATTGCGCAACATGCGAGACCGAAACTCATCCACATAAGAGAACCGGTACGCGCCCAAGTTACAAGCGCATCAACCGATGTCACCAAAAACCCTTTATCGGAAAGTTCGCCGCTTATATTTTTGAAAAATTCGTCGTCCGAACCAATCAGTTTTCCGGTATTCGGGTCAATAATACCCTTCGGTTTTGGAGCAACCAATGCCGAATTGTCATGAATCAATCCCATTCAAGTGCTCCTTTTCTCCATTCATAAATAAAACCGACAGTCAGCACAGCGAGAAATACCATCATCGAAAGAAAGCCGAACAAGCCCACCGCATCAAATGACACTGCCCAAGGGAAAAGAAACGCAACTTCCAGATCGAAAATAATGAACAGAATCGAAACCAGATAAAATCTGATATCGAATTTCATACGTGCATCATCAAACGAATTAAAACCGCATTCATATGCAGATAATTTTTCCGGATCCGGAGAACGATAAGCCACGATATATGGCATTATCAGCAGTACGCCGGCTATTAATGCCGATACAATGATAAATATCAATACGGGCAAATAAGAACTTATAAGATCAGCCATGGTTCACTTCTGCCTTTTAAAGGTGCCGAACTAACAGAACCAACATCCACTATTACAGCGATTTTGTCGATTCCTAAGTTAATCCCGCCCGTGCAGCTTAAAGGGCATGCCGTGCGACAAATCTATGCTAAGCGTTACCCCACCGAACGCCGTTACGCAATAGCTAACACTAGCATAAAACCACAAGCTGTGCAAAATCGGAACGGGAAATAGGTAAGCTTATTTAGGTAAAACAGATTTTTGTTTTTAAAAATTCCTGCAAAAACAATGCATTGGTTCATTTTCGCCAAATTCTGTCACTATTTGAAAAATGAATATTTCCCGATTTAGTCACTTGGTCACGTTTTGGCGAGCAAAAATCTTTGCCTCGCCTCTGGCTCAAAAAGGAACAGACCAGCTGTTTTATCATCCGATAATTTTATCGAAATCAGATGAATCACATATCAACGGCCAAAAGACCGGTGACATTCTGTCTTTACATTTGAAGACATCCGTCTTCACATTAAGAAACTACAATCGTTGAGGAAAGATATAAGACTAAAAGCCAATTTTCATTAGCGATTAAGCTAAATGAAAAATGGCGCGAGTGACGGGACTCGAACCCGCGACCTCCGGCGTGACAGGCCGGCGCTCTAACCAACTGAGCTACACCCGCGCACTTTTCAGTTCAGTCATTGTGACTGTGTGCGGTCGTTTAAGGTGTTCGTTTGCATCTGTCAAGCGACAAGCGTAGAGTTTTTTCATAAAAAATGTTTTTTCCTGAAAAAAGACCAGAAAACCGGCTTTAAAAAAATTTCAGATAAAAAAAACGATTTCTTTGCAATCTTTCTCTTGCGTTTGCGAAAAGTTTTGCCTAAAGAGAGCTCCAGTTGTTACCGCTTCAAGGTAACGGCGGGCGATTAGCTCAGCTGGTAGAGCGCCTCGTTTACACCGAGGATGTCGGGAGTTCGAGTCTCTCATCGCCTACCACTTTATTTTTCCCGAAATTTGTAATTCTGTTTTGATCTTTTTCAAATGAGGAAAAGTTTGAAAAAGGCGGGAATTAGATAAACTGCTTCATCCTGTCTATATCCTTATCCCTTCTATATCCTTGCGATTCCACAGTCTCCAACCAAGGTGTTCAGTGGCTTTTATGTGTGGCGCGCGAAGATTTTTACGAGATGTTCTTTTATTCGCTTTTGAACTGACACCGGACTTCAGCCAGATATGTGTTTTCTGCGCTGTTTGCGCGGATTGTCATATGCGACGGCGGCTTCTTGAAAAAATGTTTTGAACGGTATGAAGCAAGATATTCATATCATCGACGGCGAAATTTTCGGCTTACCAAAAGGTCGTGCGTGTAAATATCGCTACCGGCTGGTCTCTGGCGAAAATGATTGATAACGACGACGCTTATTATGATAGATTCGATTGGTAAATCTTCCAAAACAAATTAAAAGCACAAGCTGGATCTTTTCAATGGAAGAATTTTTCCTATTTCCTACTGTAAGGCTTTATTACCCGGAGATAATTTTATGCAAGCAGTCCATTTGAAATACCAACTTCATTCGTTAAAATTTCCTCTTATTTTGCTGCTACTTTCATTTTTGTTGCCAGCATTGACAGGATGCGGTTTCAATACAATCCCGACCAATGAAGAGAAAGCTCACGCTGCCTGGAGCGAGGTATTGAATCAGTATCAACGCCGTTCCGATTTAATACCGAATCTCGTTGAAACTGTTAAAGGATATGCACAACATGAACAGGCCGTTTTGACCGGTGTTGTTGAAGCGCGTGCAAAGGCAACGCAAACAAATATCAACGCCGATATGCTCAACAACCCTGAAGCCATGCAACAATTCATCAATAATCAATCCAATTTGACAGGTGCGCTTTCACGCTTGATGGCCGTTGCCGAAAACTATCCCGACTTAAAGGCAAATCAGAATTTTCTTGCACTTCAATCGCAACTAGAAGGAACCGAAAACCGCATTGCAGTTGCACGGCGCGACTATATCGAAGCGGTTCGCGTTTATAATACTGCAATCAGGACGATGCCCACAATGATATGGACATGGATATGGTATCGTAATGCTAAACCGATGCCGACATTCTCGATAGACGAAGCTGCACAACAAGCCCCGAAGGTCGAGTTCGGTAAATGATTCACATTCGTTGGCCAATTTTTATAAGGATATTTTTCTTTGTGGGATTGGCCCTGAGCACGGTTTGCACGTTATCCGTTGCTTTGGCTGGCGGTTTGGACAATTTTCCCCGCCTGACAGGACGGATTGTCGATAATGCGAACTTGCTTTCCGGCGAGACTCAACAATCAATCACAACAGAACTTGCCTCTCTTGAGGAAAAAACCGGCGATCAGATAGTTGTGGTGACTTTATCGAGCCTCTCCGGCTACGATATCGAAACCTATGCAAACAGTTTGTTCAGACATTGGGCATTAGGCCAAAAACAAATTAACAATGGTGTAATGCTCCTCGTGGCGCCGAATGAACGTGCGGTGAGAATCGAGGTCGGATACGGACTTGAAGGTGTTCTGACGGACGCACTCTCGGCGACTATTATCAATGCTATAATTTTGCCGAATTTTCGCGAAGAAAATTTTGATAAAGGAATAAAAGATGGCGTCACTGCGATCGAAGAGGTTTTAACGGGCAATAAAGCGGATTTTGAGTCGCGTATAAAAGCCTATCAACAAATTGAACAGCAAAAGATCGAGGAACAGAGAAAACAGGAACTTCTTGCCAATTTTGTAACCTTTGCCATCTTTTTTATATTTGTCGTACTTCCGATACTCGCCTCTATTTTCGGAACCAAAGTTGGTCCGCGGCGCTATCGCTGGCTTGGCATTGTATTTGTGTTGTGGTTCCTCGGATCAGGTCGAGGTGGCGGTTTCGGTGGAGGCTTTGGTGGTGGTTCCGGCGGATTTGGTGGCGGTTTCGGTGGAGGATTTGGCGGTGGCGGAGGATCGTCCGGCGGTGGCGGCGCGTCGGGGAGATGGTAATGCAGACAAATAAACCTGTTTCATTAGATGTCATTCAACACGACGAAATCAGCGCAGCTATTCGTTCTGCCGAAGCGACAACAGACGGCGAAATTTACGCAGTTTTTGCGAAAGAAAGCGATAGCTATTTCTTTATTTCGTTTTTCATCTGGACGGTCACTATATTTTTCGTTTCAATCATTGGCGCATATATGTTGCATTGGGGGTGGCATGATATTCCCCTGCACTATTTCGCTACGGTAGTTCTTTCCGTTCATCTTTTGGGATTGTTTTACCTGTCCATCATCCCAGCATTGAGACTGCTCATTACACCGGGTGCAATCAAAAACCGTATTTGCCACGCGAACGCCGCACGTCAATTCCTTGCACAAAACATTAACAGGACGACGAAGCGAACCGGAATTCTTCTCTTCATTTCGCAAGCTGAACATTACGCAGAGATTATAGCTGACGTGAAAATTGCGGAAAAAGTCCCACCGGAAACATGGAAAAGAATTATAAACGGAATGGTGAAAAAAGCGCGTGATGGAGACATTAACGGTGCATTTATCGAATCCATACAAAAATCCGGTGAAATATTGACACAATTTTTCCCTCGAAACAGCCACATAGATAACGAACTTCCTGATCGTATTGTTGTAATCTGACTCTTATTCTGTTTGTTGTAACGATTTTATATCTATCATGAACCATAAACCGTTCGGTTGATCCGATTAAAAAAGATGAATACGACTGAAATGAAGAATAATATTTTATATTATCGTTGTATTCGCGATATTTTTGTTAATTATAAATAATAATATTATATTACGTGAATGTTAAAGGATGAAATTTTCACGTCCATTTATATATTATAGATTGTATTATTCAAAATTAAAATATTTAAATCCATGCTGAAATCTCTCCCGATGTCCTTTCGAGGGTGCATCGGCACTCGGTGAAATAAAGTTGTAAACATGAAAATAAACACCTGTTTCAAGGAGTGCTCCGAGTTGAAACAGATTTTTGTAAAAAAATTCCCAACAATAGTAAATCCGGTTCAACCGATCTTCGATTCCGACATATCGTTTCGTTAAATTAATCTTGGCTTGTCTAGTTCCTTGATTTAACAGTCAGAGGCTAATAGATTGCCTTCAATTGCAAACTTTCCCACAGGATATGATGAATAATACAATTCGACAAAATCTCGATCATTCTTTTTTACCTAAAGTTCCATCCCGACCGGTTGAATGGGTCGTGAGTGAAGAGCTGGTTCCTTATCCGTTCGCCCTTGAACAAATGGAAAAAAGAATTGCCGAAATAGCTTCCGGAGAAGCTGATGAACGGATTTGGTTATTAGAACATCCCCCCATATATACCGCCGGAACGAGTGCCAAACAAAGCGACCTGTTAACACCCGGGCGGTTTCCTGTTTATCAGACTGGTCGTGGCGGCGAATTTACCTACCATGGTCCCGGACAAAGAGTGATTTACATTATGCTTGACCTGAAGCGGCGCAAAGAAGATGTCCGCGCTTTCATAGGAGCATTGGAAGAATGGGTCATTCAAACTTTGGCAGCGTTCAATATCAAGGGTGAACGCCGCGAAGATCGCGTGGGAGTTTGGGTCGTTCGCCCCGATCGACCTTCCACAATTAAAAATGAGCCGGCAGAAGATAAAATTGCAGCAATTGGAATCCGTTTACGTAAATGGGTCAGTTTTCATGGCATCGCGTTAAACGTTGAACCGGATTTGTCACATTATACCGGAATTGTTCCCTGCGGAATATCGGATCATGGCGTCACCAGTTTTGTTGACCTCGGTTTACCGGTTACTATGGCCGATGTTGACGTTGTTCTAAGACAAACATTTGAAAGAATATTTGGCCCTACCGTATCTGTTGGAATTTAGGTTCAAGATAATGATCTTCAAAAACACCGACCAGAAGAATTTCTGTATCACGGCATCAATCGCCACGTTTCTATTCTATTTCCCGTTGATTTTAAATAATTATTATTATCGTGACGATTATATACGTCTTTATACCCAAACTCCGGGTTGGAGTGAATATGGAAGGCCTTTTGCAGACGTTCTCACCCTCTTCCTTTCGGGTGATTGGCAATGGTTGCCGGATTCTGCGCCTTTTTTTCTTCTGGTAGCCTTGTTTTTAACCGTCGTTTCAGCTTGCGTTAGCTTGAATATCCGATCAATTCCGTTCAACTCTATTACAGCAGTTCTACTTGTAGCCTTTCTTTTCAATCCGTTTTTGCTTTCTGCTTATCTCTACCGTTACGATTGTGTGTTAATGGCGATGGGGCTGACTTGTAGTTTATTAGGTTGGGCCTACTATCCAGGTTCAAAACTCAAATCGGCTATTTTTTGTTTTGTCTGTATGGGATTTTATCAGTCCTATATAAATATGTTTATTGTTCTTATATTAATTGAAGCATTATTTAAAATTTATAATGGTGGTAAAATTGGTGCTGCAATAAAATATCTTTTTAAAGCAATTATTTTTGCTGCAATTATAACAATAATCTTTTATTTTTTTGCGAAATTATTCATTCTGGAATATGCAACGGCAAAAAGCCAATTTATTTTCCAGAGTCCCAAAGGACCTTGGCACCATATTGCAGTTACAACAGAAAATGCGTTTTCACGCTATTTTGGTTTTTTATCAACAACCGGAAAAGTTTTATATGGAATGGCAATTTGCGTTGCTTTCACACAAATTCAACTTCATTTTTATCGCGATACGCAGTTTGAAAAACCTGTTTTGAGAGCAACCATTTGTTCAATAGCATTTTTATTCATGCTGCCTATTTCTTTGGGTGTAATATATGGAATCGTAGGAGACAACGGCATTCCGCCAAGACTCATGCCGCAGTCTATCTTCTTTTCGGTTTGTATTATTTTTCTCATTATCCAGTTTGTTACGCGTTTTCAAAATTCCAGGCAAACAATCGGGCCTTTGACGTTTGCGAGCACAAAAATCACTTGGGGGTTAATCGTTTTTTTCCTGCTATTTCCGCTTGTATTCAGTTATATTCTTAATAGCGCGGTCCGAATTCAAAATGAACTCAACCGATATTATTTGCATCGCCTCGCTACCTCTTTGGAAAAGTACCCCCCCGAAAAGCCCGCTTACATTCTAGGTGGTTTGGGTACATCGATTTATTTAAAAGACACCGTGCAACGAATGCGTCTCATGGCGGTCATGATACCTCATGGAAGCGATTGGCTCTTTTCATCACAATTGAAAGAGTTCGGGTATACGAATATCACTAATCTCGCGAATACCCCGAAAGCGCATGAACTTGTTAGGCAATTATGTAGCACAAACAAAGTTCCCGACATAAAAACGATGAATTACCGGATATTCGATTTAGGTGATTTTCTATTTATTTCACTTGGCCGCAAAAGCATGTGCCTGAGCGATTATAACAAAACTGTCGAGCTTGGAAAAAAATGATTTCGCATTCGGATTTTTTTAAAGCCGGTTCTCATTTTTACACCAAACATAGATCATTGGTGCTGTTTTTGTGTTCCGGCGCCATAGCTTTCTGGATTGACTTTTTTACACTTTGGTTATTGCAAACAATCGGCCTCAATCTTTGGGTTGCGCGAGCAATCGCATTTATTGTAGCAGCCACTTTTACGTGGATTTTTAATAGCCGAATATCATTTCGCGGTAGAGAAGCCCGTTTCAAGAACTTGAAAGGCTGGGGAAGCTATATGGGACTGGCAGCTATTGGCGGTGTGCTCAATTATTGTGCGAGTATGGCAGTTTTAAAAAGCGTCACCACAGTGACGCCAATAACTTTATTTCTCGCTATAGCCGCCGGATCGCTCGCCGGATTGTTTGCCAATTATTTTTTGAACCATTTTGTGTTTTTCAAAAAAGCATAAAACGCACCATTCGGATTATTCTATTTTTCAAAAACAGCATTATATTTTTTCATAATATTTATAAGATCGTCGGATAATAACAGTGTCAGTTCATTGCGTCGTTCCGGCGTTGCGTGAGCGAAGCCATAGCGGCTATCTTTATAAAAATGGCTATCCGAAATATCATTACCAAGCGGGTGCACCATTATCTCTATTTGTGCGTCACAATTGCCTGCTGCCCGCGATATAACCGACAATCCTCTATCAATATCGTCGAGAGTGAGATTGCAGCTCGCAGCGGTTCCCAGAAAAAAGTCGGAAGTCGCCACTTGATAGCGCCTGGCCAACTTTCCTATATCTTTGGCCCAAAAGCCTAACAATTGCCGGCGCAAACAGCCCTTCATATTGCTAATAAAGGGAG
Source organism: Bartonella sp. P0282 (assembly GCF_048452985.1). Classification (NCBI taxonomy): domain Bacteria; kingdom Pseudomonadati; phylum Pseudomonadota; class Alphaproteobacteria; order Hyphomicrobiales; family Bartonellaceae; genus Bartonella; species Bartonella sp. P0282. The sequence goes on along the minus strand of NZ_WTFO01000002.1, from coordinate 353,382 downwards.
CTTGCCTGCTATATCCGCGTTCGGATGGAGTGCGGATATAACGAATTGGATATTTGATGAGAAGCTTTTCAATGACTGTTCTCAACGGTGGCAGTATGTGAATGTGAAGATGGCCGTCAAGCCTCATTTGTCTTTCGGGAAAATGGTCATAAACAAATTCTATTTGTTGGCAAAATTCTTTAAAAATCCACTCTCGTAAGCGTTTTTTTTGGGGAGAAAGATATAATTTTGTTATCAATTCCCCAAGGGACAAATGAAAAAAGTCATCATTTCCTGTCAATCCGAATTCGCTCCCACCCTTGGTGAGTGCTTTACCTTCAAGAAGGTTAAGATGCACGTTTATGAATTTGCATCCGGTTTTATCCAATTGTCCAAAGCTCGCCTGATCTTCTCCACCGGCCAGAACGCTTGTCGCCTGTAAGCGGCCTCTTTCCACGCCCTTAATCACAGCATTTGAACACGCCAGATCAAGAGCAAAATCATCGGCATTGAACAAGCAGAAAAGGGTCATTTACGAGCTGTCCTGTTTATTGGCTCGCTCCCCTCTTCCAGTTCAATGTGTTGACTGACGAGAAAACGCGGACGACTTTTGACTTCATAAAATATCTGGCGAATGTAAGCCGACAGAATGCAGAAACAAGAAAGGATCGCAGCGCCTGTAATCAGAATAACCAGAATGAGCGTCGAAAAACCGCCTATTGACCTGCCCATAATTTTAGAAATGATCGCATCTCCACCGACCAATAGCGAGAACACCAGAAACAGAAATGTCAAAAACCAGATAAAAATAAGCGGTTTTGCAGAAAAGCCTGTTAATGAATCAATCGCGAGACGAAGTTTTTTCCAAAACGACCAACCGCTTTTTCCGTTTTCCCGATTGTTGGGAATAAATGAAACACTTTGCTGTTTGAAACCAAGCCACTGAACAACACCGCGGTAAAAGAAAAGCTTTTCCGGTAGTGATTTGAGCGCGTCGGCTACTTTCCGATCAAGCAAAATAAAATCACTTGTGCCACCGATGTCATTTTCGGTTACCCAATGAAAAACTTTATAAAATCCTTTTGCTGCCAGACGATTTAAGGTCGATTCCTGTTGCCGCTCTTCTTTTACCGCCAAAACAATTTCTGCACCCTTTTCCCATAATCCGAGCATTGTGGACATCAATTCGGGTGGATGCTGCAAATCACAATCAATCGTTATGACAACATCGCTATCAGCTAAAGAAAGACCGGCCGCAATTGCCGCCTCCTTGCCAAAATTTTTAGCAAGTTTAATTCCAATCAGCTTGAATTTTTCAGGAACAATACTTCTGACGTTCGACCAGCTATTATCCGTTGACCCGTCATCTACCAGTATAATTGTCAACTCATAGTGTAATCGGGAGAATACACGTACCACTTCTTCAACAAAATTGGAAATGCCATTTCCTTCATTGTATACCGGGCTAATGATTGAAACTGTTGTCATCTTTGCATTCCGCAAATAAAACTCTTGCTATAAGTCTTTTACATGAATTTATTTTAAAAGAAAGCCTTGCGAACAGAACAAGAACATTCTCGCTTTTTCATCCTATCTATGCAAATATGTGGAAAAATAATTCGATTCGTATTAATGGAACGTCAAATAAATTTTAGATAGATAATCGGCAGTGATGGACGAGAAACATAACGATCTTTTTGGAAATTTGCAAAGCAATATCGAAACGACACGAGATCTTTCCAATGTAACGTCGAAAAAAGCAAATTTGGAAAAAAAAGATAAGCAGACGCAGAAATCCTTGAATGTAACAACGGATGCCGAAGATAGCTATGATGCGTCCTCCATCCGTGTTCTGGAAGGATTGGAGCCGGTACGTTTACGTCCGGGAATGTATATCGGCGGTACCGACAGTAAAGCACTCCACCATCTTTTCGCAGAAGTTATTGATAATTCGATGGATGAGGCCGTTGCCGGTTATGCCAATTTTATTGAAGTGTCGCTCGATGCCGAGGGATATTTGACCGTCACGGATAACGGGCGCGGCATACCGGTCGAGAACCATCCCCAAATGCCGGACAAATCGACCCTTGAAGTCATCATGACGGAACTGCATTCCGGCGGAAAATTCGACGGGAAGGCATATGAAACTTCCGGTGGGCTTCATGGTGTGGGAATATCGGTCGTCAACGCTTTATCAGACGATATGGAAGTGGAAGTTGCGCGCGGCCGCAGGCTTTATCGGCAGCGATTTTCCCGCGGCATCCCCCAATCCGGTCTTGAGGATTTGGGCGAAATTCATAACCGTCGCGGCACACGTGTACGTTTTCATCCTGACCCACAAATATTCGGTGCCAAAGCGGCTTTTAACCCCGAACAGATTTATAAAATGGCGCGTTCCAAAGCCTATCTTTTCGGTGGTGTTGAAATTCGCTGGAGTTGTGATCCTGCAAAGCTAGTCGGAAAAGAAGATATACCGGAGAAAGCTGTTTTCCATTTTCCGGGTGGATTGAAAGATTTTTTAAGTTCGTCCTTGAATGGCGAATATCAGGTTACGTCGGATATTTTTGCAGGTAAAACCGAACAACGTGGCGGTCATGGTTCTGTTGAATGGGCAATCACCTGGTATGGCGGCGACGGTTTTATCCATTCCTACTGCAATACAATCCCGACCGGTGAAGGCGGCACGCATGAAGCAGGTTTGCGTCAGGCTCTTCTTCGCGGGCTGAAGGCCTACGCGGAATTGACCGGAAATAAACGGGCATCTGTTATCACCACAGACGACGTGATGATCTCGGCCGCAGTTATGCTTTCGGTATTTATCCGCGAACCTGAATTCGTGGGGCAGACCAAAGACCGTCTGGCAACTGTGGAAGCACAACGGATAGTAGAAAACGCTATTCGTGACCCCTTCGATCATTGGCTTGCCAATTCTCCGCAAGAAGCAACCAAACTTCTTGAGTGGGTGGTTGACAGAGCCGAAGAGCGATTAAAAAGACGTCAGGAGAAAGAAGTCAGTCGCAAAACTGCCGTGCGTAAATTGCGTTTGCCGGGAAAACTTGCCGATTGTACCCATAATTCTGCCGCAGGTGCCGAACTGTTTCTCGTCGAGGGAGACTCGGCCGGTGGATCTGCCAAGCAGGCGCGAAATCGTGCAACTCAAGCGGTTTTGCCTTTACGTGGGAAAATCCTCAACGTTGCAAGTGCAGGCAGGGACAAGCTCAGCAATAACCAGATTATCTCCGATCTTATATTGGCGCTCGGATGTGGGACCCATTCAAAATATAAAGAAAGTGATTTGCGATATGATCGCATTATCATCATGACAGATGCCGATGTGGATGGCGCACATATTGCTTCATTATTGATTACTTTTTTCTATCAGGAAATGCCTGAACTTATAAAGAAAGGGCATCTTTTCCTCGCAGTCCCGCCTTTATATCGCATTTCTCAAGGTGGCGTTGTCGCCTATGCGCGTGATGATGCCCATAAAGACGAGCTGTTAAAAACGAAGTTTACCGGCCGTGGAAAAATTGAAATCGGGCGTTTCAAAGGTTTGGGAGAAATGCGCTCTGACCAATTGAAAGAAACGACTATGGATCCTAAAAACCGGACTTTGTTGCGGGTCGATATTGCGAACGACAGCGACCAGGAAACTAAAAAAGTTGTCGATGATCTTATGGGATCAAAACCTGAAGCACGGTTCCATTTTATACAGGATAATGCGGAATTTGCCGAAAACCTCGATATTTGATGAAGTATCAGCGAAACTGAAATAACTATTAGATTGTGATGGTATAATTCATTTTTTAAAAATGTTTTGACCGTTTATACAATGTGCAGTTACGACGGGCAATCCAGTACATTCTGCCGGATATTCTTTTTATAATTTTGAAATCCGCGTAAGGCTGTTTCGTCGTTGTGGCAAGTCCCAAATTGCAATTATGATATAAAATACGATTGCCGTAAATTCGATCTCTTTATTTCTGATACCTTTCTTGAAAAAGTTTATTTGTGTAACTCTGTCATTCATCATTATAGAAGTTGGAATTGAACAAACTTTTAGAACTTGATTTGTCAAACAGTCTATTCTTTTTGTAATCCTGCTTACAATTATACAAAGCAGGATATAATCCTGTCATTGATATTATTTTTAACCGGATAATACATTAACAATAAACAGACATAAATCGGCTTTTATACTTTATAAAACACATGTCCGCTGGATGAAATTATGCCGGGTTATTTTTCGAGCGGCTAATAGAAATTTATTCCGGCTCGGCAGCGTCAATAACGCGAAATTGTGGCGAAGCTTGTCCATTCCAATAGTTAAGGTTGAGATTGCCCGCAACATGGATGTTTTTCCCCAAATGGGTCATCAGGAAGTCACCCAAATCTGTGCCAACTGCACGAAATGCAATAGCCTTCAATCTTTTGCCTTCAGTATTAGAAATAGACATCATCAGGTGGCCTTTACCCACCTCACGGACATCGGCCAAACGGTGCGACGGCAACACGAACACCGGCAATGGATTTCCCGACCCGAAAGGACCTGCTTTTTCAAGCATTTCATAGAGTTCCCGCGTGGCTCCGGAAGCCGAAAGGACACCATCAACCAACAAGGTTTCCCGATCATGCAAGTCGTTTACCTTTGAAGACAATTTCTCGTTAAGCCATTTTCTGAATTCGTCAATTTTACCGCTTGAAATCGTCACACCGGCGGCCATTGCATGGCCTCCGCCTTTTTCAAGCAACCCCGATTGAACGGCTTCACGGACAAGCTCTCCGAGATTGACACCGGCTATCGAACGACCCGATCCCGTAGCCGTGCCGTCATTCTTGATTGCTATCGCAAAAGCCGGACATCTGAATTTTTCTTTCAGTCTGGCGGCAAGAATACCAACAATTCCGGGGTGCCATCCTTCATGGGCAACCACAATAACACTCGGGGTTTCGTCAAGTGTCAATGATTGTAAGCCGACTTCGGCTTCAAGGAGTTGCTTTGCTTCAATATTTTGTCTTTCCTGATTTAAAGCATTGAGCTCTTCCGCAATGGACTCGGCATCGCTTTCTGTCTGTGTCGTCAGCAAACGCGCTCCCAGTGCCTGATCGCCAATCCGTCCACCTGCATTTATGCGTGGTCCGAGCAGAAAACCGAGGTGAAACACATTGAGCGGCTCACCAATTCCGGCAACCCGTGAAAGTGCGGCAATGCCCGGATTGGACATCATTCGCGCCACTTTAAGCCCCTTGATAACGAAAGCCCGATTGACGCCGACGAGAGGCACAACATCGCACACTGTCGCAAGCGCCACAAGATCAAGATAACGAAGAATATCCGGAAGGGTTTTATGTTTTCCTTCAGCCCGAATTTTTTTCAGTGTCCACGCCACCGCAATAAACACAAGGCCTGCGGCGCAAAGATAGCCCTGCCCCGACCGATCATCCGGACGGTTTGGATTGACAAGAGCGTTGGCCGCAGGGTCGACTTCCCCCATCTGGTGATGGTCAAGCACCACCACATCCACACCTTTTTCACGGGCAGCTTTTATAGCTTCGGGGCTATTTGCACCGCAATCGACTGTTACAATCAGACTGGAGCCTTCATCTGCCAGCATTCTCATAGCCTGCGGGTTTGGCCCATATCCTTCAACAAGGCGATCGGGTATGTAGATATGAACATCAAGACCGAAAAACGTCAAAAATTGATAGAGAATGGCAGAAGAACAAGCACCGTCGACATCATAATCACCGAAAATAGTGACCTTTTCCTTCCGGTCGATCGCCTGCAAAATACGATCCGTTGCTTTTTCCATATCAATAAAAGTCGTGGGATCGGGCGTCAACGTTTTCAAAGTCGGTTCGAGATAATTCAAGACTTCGTCTTCGGAAACCGAACGGGCTGCAAGAACACGCGCCAAAGGTTCTGCAATTCCGAATTTTTGTGATAGGGAGCGAGCATTATTCACCCCTTCTCGGTCGAGACTTTCCGTCCAGCTTCGACCGACTGCGGAGCGGGTTACTCCCAAAAAATTTTGTTTACGCTGTATCATATCGGATTTGATACAACAAAACACCGTCGAAAGCGAATGACAAATTGATATATGTCCGGATCAACCTTTGTCACCAAAATCAAACAATTCGGAAATTCTATAGTTTGAACTTTCAGACGTGACTGGTTTTTGCACGCCTGAAAGATCTGTTTGTCATTAATAAATGATAATTTGTTTTATTATCAAATTTGGTTCAATGCCTGTTCAATGTCGCCGATAATATCTTTAATATCTTCTATACCGATCGACAGACGCACAACGTCCGGACCTGCACCGGCGGCAATTTTTTGACTGTCTGTCAACTGGCGATGGGTGGTTGAAGCCGGATGGATAACAAGCGACCGTGTATCGCCGATATTGGCAAGAAGCGAAAATAATTTCAATGAAGAAGCGAATTTGACGCCTGCTTCATAGCCGCCTTTAACACCAAAAGTGAAGACAGAACCCGCCCCCTTCGGTGCATAACGCTGCTGAAGCTTGTGGTATTTGTTGTCCGGCAAACCGGCATAATTAACCCATGAAACTTTTTCGTGTTTTTCCAGATATTGGGCAACTGCCAATGCATTATCGCTATGCTTTTGCATACGTAACGGCAAGGTTTCAGCCCCTGTCAAAATGAGAAAGGCGTTAAACGGCGAAATGGTCGGACCGAAGTCGCGCATTCCCAGCACGCGCGCCGCCGTGGCAAAAGCCGCATTACCAGTTGCTTCGTAAATGACAAGACCGGCATAATCGGGACGTGGTTCGGTCAATTTTTTATAATGCCCTGACTTGCCCCAATCGAAAGTGCCACCGTCAACGAGAAGACCGCCCATCGAATTGCCATGACCACCAATAAACTTCGTTAGTGAATGAATGACGATGTCGGCTCCATATTCGATAGGGCGTAAGAGATAAGGTGTCGCAAGTGTGTTATCGACAATCACAGGAACACCATGTGCATGAGCTATTTTCGCAATGGCTTCAATATCGACCACAATTCCACCGGGATTGGCAAAACTTTCAATAAAAATTGCCCTTGTCTTGTCGTCAATCTGCTTTTCAAATGACTGTGGATCTTCGCTATCAGCCCAACGCACTTGCCAATCAAAAGATTTGAAAGCATTGGAAAACTGGTTAATCGAACCACCATAAAGCTGTCGGCCGGCAACAAAATTTTCACCCGGTTCCATCAAAGTATGAAACGTCAAAAATTCGGCAGCATGACCGGATGCCGTTGCCAAAGCAGCCGTGCCGCCTTCGAGTGCTGCCACTTTTTCTTCAAGTACCGCCTGTGTCGGATTTGTGATGCGTCCATAAATATTCCCCGGCTCCGCCAAGGCAAAACGATTTGCCGCCTGATCTGCGTCCTTGAACACATAAGCGGTGGTTTGATAAATCGGTGTAATTCTTGCTCCGGTCGTCGGATCGGGCGCAGTGCCCGCATGGACTGCCAATGTTTCTATTCCGGGTGTCGTTTTTGTCATTTGCTTCTCCATCAAGCATCTCTCAACATTGCATTTTGTTTGAGGCTAGTTGACGCAGAGACAAGTCACAAGAAAACAATTTCTCAAATCCCTGAATTGTTACTATTTCTCTCTCAAATCACCGAAATTTTTGATATTTATTTTCCCGAAAATTGGTTTCCCGCTAAGGTTGAAGAAAAAGAAGGGAAAAAACAAAAGCTCCACAGCAGAAAAACGCCACGATCAAAAAAATTCGTACAACGATAGCCTGATGCATTTCTATCCGTCCGGTAATAATCTCTTAGGTAGCGGGCGTTCGAGTTGTTCAGAAAATTCCGGCTCCCCGAAAATGGCCCCCGATTGATTGGCTATTCATAGCTATTGATTGCCTATTCATAGCTTAGGCCGGCTATCTTCATTGCCGGAATATTAAATGTTGACGCGTTGGAATTTTGTCGGAACTATCCCGATCATTCCGAATAAATGATGAAAGCTTTCGAGCTTTATATCGGGATATTTACTCAAAATATATTTATCATTTATGCAATTATAATAATATGTTACACATTGTTTTTTATATTTTGATTCAAGCAATATAAAATAACGAGTATCAAAACACGTCCGGAAATATTGATTGGAGAACTATTTTTGCGTTCTTCCTGAACCGCAGTCCGGCCAATTCCGGACAGAACAAATTATTCAACCGTTGTTTTATCGTTTGTCAAAAGCTGCTTCCATTATCGCGCTTTGCTGCATTGTCGTGTTTTATTCGATAGTTGCGCTTTATTTTGTAATTTTTTGAGGCTAACCTTATGAAATTTCAGTTTTTCAAGATGAAGTTCTAAGAACGAAAACAGATTCCCGCTTCTGTTAGCAACAATAACAATCTATTTTAAGCGGTATTATAATACCGCTATTGCAAAATATTGGAAATATTGGATTATTTTTCAATTGACGTTATGATTGAGAGCTTATAAGAAGTTCGCACATGTCGCATTCGGCATAAATTGTTGTGATACGATGTCACAACGCAAAGCAACAAAAAACGCCCTTGTTTAACGAGGGATTTAAAAAAGGAAAGCTTCAATGGCAACTTTTTCACAAAAGCCCGCTGAAGTGGCCAAGAAATGGGTCATTATTGACGCAGAGAACCTTGTTTTAGGTCGTCTTGCCACATTGGTAGCCAACCGGTTACGCGGTAAACATAAACCAACATATACACCTCATGTCGACGACGGTGATAATGTTATTGTCATCAATGCCGATAAAGTTGTTCTAACCGGCAAAAAATTTCACAATAAAAAATATTACTGGCATACCGGTTATATTGGCAGCGTGAAAGAACGTACCGCCCGTCAAATCCTCGAAGGTCGTTTTCCTGAACGTGTTATCGAAAAAGCTGTTGAACGTATGATTCCGCGTGGTCCTCTTGGTCGTCGGCAGATGAAGAATTTGCGCGTTTATGCCGGAACAACACATCCTCATGAAGCCCAGCAACCTGAAGTTATCAATGTTGGCGCACTCAACCGTAAAAATAAAAGGATTGCTTAATTATGGCCGAGATTAGTTCTTTTTCTGAACTTGGTGCAGTGACCGAAACGGTTGTAGCTCCTGCAGCACCAGCAGCACCAGTCCATGAACGTAAACTTGATGCGCAAGGACGTTCTTACGCAACTGGTAAACGTAAAGATGCCATTGCACGTGTATGGATCAAACCGGGTAGCGGCAAAATTGTTGTTAACGGTAAAGATTTCGACAAATATTTTGCACGTCCTGTTTTGCAAATGATTTTGCGTCAGCCGATCCTTGCGGCCAATCGCGACGGCCAGTTTGACATTGTTGCATCTGTTGCCGGCGGTGGTCTTTCCGGTCAGGCCGGTGCTGTTCGTCATGGCATTTCAAAAGCTTTGACATATTTCGAGCCGGGTTTACGTTCCGTATTGAAAAAAGGTGGCTTCCTTACACGTGATAGCCGCGTTGTAGAACGTAAGAAATACGGTAAAGCAAAAGCTCGCCGTTCGTTCCAGTTCTCGAAACGTTAAGTTTCAGCATTTTCATTTTTCATGGAAAAGCCCCGTTTTACGGGGCTTTTTTATTGCTCTTCGATTTCCAATTCGGGAACTTGCTTTTTAACCCAGAAAGCGTTTGACCATAGACATGAAATTGACGACCGATATTGGCTTGGACATGTAATCCTCACAACCGCTTGCCCTTATCCTTTCTTCATCGCCTTTCATTGCAAAAGCTGTAACTGCCACAACAGGAATCGATTTCAATTTCTCATCGGCTTTCAACTGTTTTATCACGTCAATTCCTGAAACTTCCGGCAATTGAATATCCATCAGAATGAGTCCGGGATTGCTTTTCCGCGCCAAATCCAAAGCAGCCAAACCGCTGCGCGTCTCCACTGTTTCATAGCCACTTGCTTCGACAAGATCGCGGAACAATTTCATATTCAGCTCGTTATCTTCCACAATCATAACTTTTTTTGCCATTCTACAATCTCCGCTCTTCCAGCTTTGCGCTGACAAGAGTAAACTACTTATGGTTACCACTTGGCTAAAATGATATGAAAAAACAAATAACCAACCGTGAAGAAGCCGAACAATTGGCAGTCGACGCATTATTGTTTATTGCCAACGATCCTGAGCTTATGCCGCGTTTCCTGAACATTACCGGTATTAACGCTTCCGATATTCGTCAAGCTGCGGCCTCCAACGGTTTTCTTGCGGGCGTATTACAATTCATATTGGCGCATGAACCCACATTGATGAGTTTTGCTGAACAATCGGGTTACCCGCCACAGTCAATCGGCGAAGCGATAAACTTTCTTCCCGGTGGAGAACAACCTGTATGGCTATAAACCCGTTTGACCAACCTGATTTTGGTTTTTGTCGGGATTGTTTATCCATTCAACATACATTCAATAAACGTTGCGAAAAATGTGGCTCGCCTCGTCTCATACGTCATCCGGAGCTCTATTCACTTTCATTAGCACATATCGATTGTGACGCTTTTTACGCTTCCGTGGAAAAACGCGATCATCCCGAACTGCGCAACAAACCGGTTATCGTCGGTGGCGGTAAAAGAGGTGTCGTTTCGACCGCTTGTTATATCGCCCGGATTTCCGGTGTACATTCGGCAATGCCTATGTTCAAGGCATTGGAACTTTGTCCGGAAGCCATCGTCATTCCTCCGGATATAACCAAATATGCACGTATCGGTCGGGAAATTCGCCAACTCATGCTGGAATTGACACCGCTCGTCGAACCAATTTCCATTGATGAGGCGTTTCTAGACATGAGCGGCACAGAGAAACTGCATAAAGCGCCGGCTTCCTTTACTCTGGCGCGTTTTGCCAAGCGTGTTGAAAATGAAATCGGGGTTAGCGTATCAATCGGATTATCTTATTGCAAATTTTTGGCAAAAATCGCTTCCGATCTCGATAAACCGCGTGGTTTTTCCATTATCGGTGAACATGAAGCACTACCATTTCTAGCAAAACAGCCAGTTACGAAAATATGGGGGGTTGGCTCGGCACTGGCGCAAAAATTATCACATGACGGAATTACTATGGTGGGAGAACTCCAGCATCTCGATGAAGCATTGCTCATTAAACGCTATGGACAAATGGGACAACGCCTTTATCGACTATCGCGCGGACAGGATAAAAGACAGGTTGAACCCGAACGTGAAGCTAAAAGCATTTCCTCGGAAACAACTTTTATGAATGATCTGTCGAATAGCGAGGATTTGATACCCGTTTTACGCATGCTATCGGAAAAAGTATCAGCGAGATTGAAAGCAAGCGATATTGCAGGCCAAACAGTCGTTCTCAAGTTGAAGACAAAAGATTTTAAAACACGAACGCGGAATGTCGGTCTCGATGACCCGACACAAACTGCCGATCGTATTTTTCGTACCGGATTAAGATTGCTTCAAAAAGAACTTGATGGAACGAAATTCCGTCTTCTGGGAATTGGCGTTCAGCAATTGTCAAAAGCAGCGGGTCTATACGATGGCGATTTTCTGGATCCTTATTCTCACAAGCGGGCTGTCGCAGAAACCGCAATGGATAAACTCCGTGCCAAGTTCGGCAATAAGACTATTGAAACCGGCTACACCTTCGGAAAAAATATTTCCTTGCCAAAAAAGCACGATGATAAATTTTAAGAAATCCCGATTATAGGCGCTGCCGCTCGAAAATTTTTCCATTTCAACAAACGGATAATTCGCTATATGTTGGCCGAAAATGTTTTCGACCGGAAATTTGCATTTTAAGTTCCGCATTGCATCCGGAACCGTCAAGAACAATTCCGCCAACAGAATGCCACTTGCCCGATTTCTGCAATTTTTCGAGACATGGGCGACACACGCCATTGGCGTGTCGTTCTTCACTTAACCAGAAAAACGACTTTCTGTTCAAACGATATTTGACTTACCCAAACGATATTCGAGGAGCCCGCTCGCTTCATGAAACCCGAGCTCCGCTGAACCGACGCTCAATACCAACCAAGAGCTATTTGAGCTTCCTCGGACATTCTGTCAGGTGTCCAGGGTGGATCGAATGTCATATTGACTTCAACATGCGATACCCCCTCCACTGCTCCTACCGCGTTTTCAACCCAGGTCGGCATATCGCCCGCCACCGGACAACCCGGCGCTGTCAATGTCATGTCAATTTTTACCGTACGGTCATCTTCTATATCAATTTTATAAACGAGACCCAGCTCATAAATGTCAGCCGGAATTTCGGGATCGAATACCGTCTTCAACGCATTGATAATATCGTCTGTCATGCGGTCAAGTTCATCGGCAGGAATCGCTGAACCATGTGATGTAACAATATCATTGTCCCATTCGCCTACCGGTTCTGCCGCATGAATTTCGTTGGCGGAGTCACTCATTAAAAAACCTCCTTGCCTTTTCCAACGCTTCGGCAAGCTGATCGACATCATCGCGGTCATTATACATTGCAAAAGATGCCCGACATGTCGATGTCACGTGAAAGCGATTCAATAGCGGCTGGGCACAATGCGTTCCGGCTCGCACCGCTACTCCCTGGCGATCAATATACATCGACACGTCATGGGGATGGATTCCCTCAAGCTCGAAAGAGATAATACCGCCTTTATCAGGTGCATGACCGAAAATTCGTAATGAATTGATCGCTTCAAGTCGTTCATGGGCATAGGCCGTCAAAGCCTTCTCATGTGCTTCAAGCGCTTTTCTGTCTTTCGACATGATGTATTCAAGTGCAGCACCAAGCCCTATAGCCTGAACGATTGGCGGTGTACCTGCTTCAAAGCGATGCGGCGGTTCATTATAGGTGATCTTGTCGATGCTCACATCGTCAATCATCTCGCCGCCGCCCTGAAAGGGATGCATTTCTTGCAGCCGATCTTTTTTTCCATAGAGAACACCAATTCCCGTTGGGCCATAAAGTTTATGGCCGGTCATCACATACCAGTCACAATCAAGATCCTGAACGTCGACGGTGAGGTGAACAGATCCTTGTGCGCCATCAACCAGAACAGGAATATTACGGTCATGGGCTGCCTTTATCATCTCTTTGACCGGTGGAACTGTACCGAGCGTATTGGACATATGCGTGATTGCAACGAGTTTTGTCTTTTCAGTCAAAGCCTTATTGAAATCATCGAGATGTAGAACACCATCCTCGTCGACCGGCACAAAAACCAGCTTTGCTCCCTTGGTTTCCCGAATAAAATGCCAGGGAACAATATTTGAATGGTGTTCCATAATCGTCAGAACAATTTCATCACCTTCTGCAAAACGCGGCATCGCATATCCATAGGCAACAGTATTGATTGCTTCGGTTGCATTTTTGGTGAAAACAATTTCCTCATGAGACGATGCATTGATGAACTTACGAACGCTTTCTCTGGCTTTTTCATAAAGATCGGTTGCTGTATTTGACAAAAAATGCAGACCACGATGCACATTGGCATAACTTGTCTTGTAAACCTCATCCATTACATCAAGCACTTGACGGGGCTTTTGCGCCGAAGCGGCATTATCAAGGTAGGCCAAACGTTTGCCATATACTTTCCGATCAAGAATTGGAAAATCGCGCCGGATTTTCTCAATATCGAAAGGAGAAGGCGGAAGAGTTGACATAATAAATCCCTTTAAAGGTGCTTTTCCAACCATTGATTGATGATTTCGACAATGACATCCTGCATCTGTTCATTATTGACATCGTCTATCAACTGCGAAACAAACGCTTTCACCAGCAAGCCGCGTGCGACCGATTTTTCGACACCACGAGCCATAAGATAAAATAGTTGGTCGCGATCAATTTCCGCGACAGTCGAACCGTGCCCGCAAGCAACATCATCGGCAAAAATTTCAAGTTCCGGTTTTGAATCAAACTCGGCATCATCCGATAAAATAAGACTATTGCATGCCATGCGCGCATCAGTCTTCTGCGCTTCCCGCGCAACCTTTATCATGCCCTGAAATGCGCCGCGTGCATTGTCTGTCACAACATTGCGTACAATTTCAGTCGACGTTGTACTTTCCGCAATATGACGAACGAACATCGTAACGTCGCTATGGCTTGCTCCGGCCAGCAAATTAATCGTTCTGAGCTGGAAATTACCGCCTTCACCAGGCATTTCGACATCAATTTCCTGCCGGTTCAACTGGCTTGCAATATTGACGATATAAAGGGTTAGTTTGGCATTTTCCGCAAGAGTTGCGCGGAATTTTGAAAATTGTGTCGCGTCAAACCCGCGATCACGGATGATGATCCACTTGACATCCGCGCCCTCGCCCACTTCGAGATTTTGAACGGCAGTAACAAATACCGGTTTTTCGCCACCCAACTGTCTTTCAATAAACGTAACCGAAGAATTGGCTCCGACTTTTATATTGGAAAACGCGTGAGCTTGCCCAGCCGGATTAACCATTTGCAATTCGACCGGTTCTTCAATTTTTGCCCCCTCTTCTACTTCAAGAAGCCAGCCATCAGTCATAAAAGCGGTATTGATTTGTCCAACAAAATCATCATCGGCAATATCAGGCTTAAGGGTGAAATGCTCGTTCGCAAGCTCGTCGGCTACACGTTTGACCGTTATGGATTTTATTTCCGGCGCGCTCAGCGTCTTTCCGTTAAAAATAGCCAATACAGAGTTTTTAGCTAAAAGTGGAGCACGTGCCAACCCGTCGCCCTCGTCGCTGAAATTCGGAACAGTCTTCAGCAATGTACGCAAATCGGTATAATGCCAATATTCGCGTTTTCTCGAAGGAACCCCTACCCGTTTGAATTGTTCGACCACACTGTCACGCGTTGACATGACCTCGCTATTACCGGGAAAATCACCCAATTTTTGTCCAAAAATATCGACAATTGCTGTTTCAGCAGCCGTCATTTCCGGCTTTTTATCAGATTTCGAGGTTTCACTCATGTTCTTCCCCCGATTCTGCTTTATCAATAATATCGGCATAACCGGTTTCTTCGAGCTGCATCGCCAATGTTTTATCACCGGTTTTGATTATTCTTCCCTTATAAAGAACATGGACCGTGTCAGGCACAATGTAATCGAGCAATCGTTGATAGTGGGTGATCACCATGAATGAACGTTCGGGCGAACGTAAAGCATTCACGCCATTTGCCACAATTTTCAACGCGTCGATATCAAGCCCGGAATCGGTCTCGTCAAGAATGCAGAGTTTGGGCTCCAACAATAACATCTGGAGGATTTCTGCACGCTTTTTTTCACCACCTGAAAAACCGACATTGAGTGGCCGCTTGAGCATTCCCATATCCATTTCAAGTTCGGCAACACCTGCCTTCACTTTCTTGAGAAATTCGGGTACTTTCAGCTCTTCTTCACCGCGAGCTTTTCTTTGACAATTCATTGCAACTTTCAAGAATTCCATCGTTGCAACGCCAGGTATTTCCATTGGATATTGAAAGGCCAAGAAAATACCGGCTGCCGCGCGTTCGGCCGGATCCATTTCAAGAAGCGGCTTGCCATTGAACAGAATTTCACCTTCTGTCACTTCATAGTCATCACGACCTGCCAGAATGTAGGAAAGTGTCGATTTACCCGAACCGTTCGGCCCCATGATAGCAGCGACTTCACCGTCGTGAATTGTCAAATCCAGACCATGCAGAATTTCGGTCTTGGTTTCGGCGATACGTGCATGAAGATTTTTGATTTCTAACATTTTTAAATCCTATTTTGCGGACGCTAATCGGACTACCGCATAAAAACTATAACTTCTGTCAACCGACACTACCTTCCAGACTGATCCCAATGAGCTTTTGCGCTTCTACAGCAAATTCCATTGGCAATTCCTGGATAACTTCCTTGACGAAGCCGTTGACAATGAGCGCAATTGCTTCTTCTTCCGGAATGCCGCGTTGCATAACGTAAAACAATTGGTCTTCAGATATTTTGGACGTTGTAGCTTCATGTTCAAACTTTGCGGTCGCATTTTTAGCTTCAATATAAGGAGCCGTATGAGCACCACAATTGTTGCCGATTAGCAGGCTATCGCATTGCGTGAAGTTACGGGCATTGGCAGCTTTACGATGCGCCGATATTTGCCCGCGATAGGTATTGTTGGAAAATCCGGCTGAAATACCTTTGGATATAACACGACTGGACGTGTTTTTTCCCAAGTGGATCATTTTCGTACCGGAATCGATTTGTTGATGCCCGTTGGAAACGGCAATCGAATAAAACTCGCCACGGGTATTATCACCGCGCAACAAACAAGACGGGTATTTCCACGTAATAGCCGAACCGGTTTCCACCTGTGTCCAGGATATTTTGGAATTGTCACCGCGACAGTCACCGCGCTTGGTGACGAAATTGAAAATGCCACCTTTACCGTCTTTATCACCCGGATACCAATTCTGAACCGTCGAATATTTTATCTCCGCGTCTTTTTGCGCAATAAGCTCGACCACGGCCGCATGGAGCTGGTTTTCATCACGTTGCGGAGCTGTGCACCCTTCGAGGTAGGAAACGTAAGCACCTTCATCGGCAATAATTAATGTACGCTCGAATTGTCCGGTATTGCGCTCGTTAATACGGAAATATGTAGACAACTCCATCGGGCAATGAACGCCTTTGGGGACATAAATAAACGAACCGTCGGTGAACACTGCTGCATTGAGCGCTGCATAAAAGTTGTCACCAGCTGGCACAACCGAGCCGAGATATTGTTTTATCAGCTCCGGATGCTCGCGTATTGCTTCGGAAATCGAGCAAAATATAACGCCCGAACGTATCAGCTCTTTTTTGAATGTCGTAACCACAGATACAGAATCAAAAACTGCGTCAACAGCAACGCGCCCTGAAGCGTAGACATTATCGTCAAGCTGCGACGGTTCTTGCTGTTTGCGAACGCCGGCAAGAATTTCCTGTTCTTTCAGTGGTATACCAAGCTTTTCGTACGTATTGAGAAGAGCCGGGTCAACTTCATCAAGAGATTTCGGTGCATTCTGGCTTTTAGGAGCCGAATAATATGAAATAGCCTGAAAATCTATCGGTGGAATATCCAATCTGGCCCAGTGCGGTTCCTCCATTGTCAACCAATGGCGAAATGCTTTAAGCCGCAATTCCAACATCCATTCGGGTTCTTGTTTCTTCGCGGATATTAAACGAATAATATCTTCATTAAGCCCTAACGGGGCTTTATCCGCCTCGATCTTGGTTTCAAAACCATATTTATATTGGTCCACGTCAATTTCACGGACCTGACTTATAGTTTCCTGCACTGCAGGCATGGGCTTCTCCCTCCTGGCCGGGTCAAAAACCGGCAGTTGTCGATTATACCAAAATAAGCATAACCTGATTTAGGGTTTCATTCACCAGACTTCAATGAAAAAACATGATAAATCCAGTCAAGCTTATTTGACTTTGTTTAAAACGGTTCTAAAGTGGATTGCAAGTACTGTTTTTCAAATTTTTGAATTTTGGATGATTTTTTGAAAAGCAGCCAGAAAATCGTCAATGTTTTTGAGGCTGGTTCGTGTGCCCGTAGAGACACGAATTGCCCCGTCGGGAACGTGGTAGCCCATCGCTTCGAGAACGCCGCTTTGTTTGACTTTTCCTGAAGAACAGGCAGAACCTGCCGAAACCGCAAACCCCGCCAGATCAAGGCCTATTTGCACTGTTTCGGCCTTCAAGCCTTCTATTGCAAAATAGGTCGTGTTTGGAAGGCGGGGCGCATGTTCTCCGTAAATCACAAGTTTGTTGCTTAATTGACGCAAACCGTTTTCCAAACGCATTTGAAGTGCTTTGGAGTGGTCAAGATCCTGCGTTGTAGGCTTTTGCTCCATTGCTGCTCCGAAAGATGCGATCAAAGGAATGGACTCGGTTCCTGAACGGAAGCCCTTCTCTTGCCCTCCTCCAAGAATCATCGCTTCGGGCATCAGTGCGCTGCCGGTTGCAACAAATGCACCCACTCCTTTCGGGCCCCCGATCTTATGAGCAGCAACAATAAAGAAATCCCCTCCGAAACTCTCGATATTGACAGGAAGTTTACCGATATACTGGACTATGTCGACAATAAGCACGCCACCCGATTGTTTGACGACATCGGCAATTTTTCCGATCGGCTGGATGACACCGGTTTCGCCATTCGCCGCTTGAATGGCAACCATTGGCAAACCTTGGGATTTATCATGTCGGGCGAGTTTTTGTTCAAGCTCCTTAATATTGATAATACCGTTTTCGTCAACTTCGATATGGTCTTGCCGGTCTTTATCAAAACGGCCGCCTTTGCCGATACAGGGATGTTCGGTTGCTCCTATGTAAACTTTGGAAAAAGAGACATCCGAACGACCCATTTTATAATGGGGTGTAAGCAGCGTCATGGCTGCCTCGGTTGCACCTGAAGTAAACACAACGTGATCTGCTTCGGTATGAAGACGTTTGGCTACCTGCCTGCGTGCCTTTTCCAACAAAGCCTTTGCAGCACGTCCTTCCTGATGGACTGATGACGGATTGCCATAAACATCCAGAGCGTCGACAAGCGCATTGCGCGCCGCATCTGATAATGGAGTTGTTGCATTATAATCGAGATAGCATCTTGAAGATGACATAAAAAGCCTCGCAAAATTTATTCTTTCAAATGCATCATTAGCGCAATTTCCTTGAAAAGTGCACCCATAACAGACTATCTAATCTTCAGATATTTTTTTAACATTCAAAACGGTTGGAAGCTGATTATATCAATTTGTCTAATGATGGGCTTTCCAACCGGTATAATAAGGAGTGCTTGATGCCTGAAGTCATTTTCAATGGTCCCGCGGGTCGCCTTGAAGGTCGTTATCAACCCTCACCGGAAAAAAATGCTCCTATAGCTATTGTTCTTCATCCACATCCACAGTTCGGCGGAACAATGAATAACAAGATCGTTTACGACTTGTTTTATATGTTCCAACAACGCGGTTTTACCACATTGCGTTTCAATTTCCGCAGTATCGGTCGCAGCCAAGGTGAGTTCGACCATGGTGCGGGGGAATTATCCGATGCGGCTGCCGCGTTGGATTGGGTGCAAGCCTTGCATCCGGATTCAAAGAATTGCTGGGTAGCGGGTTATTCATTCGGTGCATGGATCGGGATGCAACTTTTGATGCGTCGACCGGAAATTGAAGGTTTTATATCGGTTGCGCCACAACCGAATATTTATGACTTTTCGTTTCTTGCCCCCTGCCCGTCGTCAGGCCTTATCATTCATGGAGATGCTGATCGGGTAGCGCCAGCTAAAGATGTTCAAGGGCTTGTCGACAAGCTCAAAACACAAAAAGGCATTACAATTACCCAGCAGATTATTGAAGGTGCAAACCACTTTTTTGCCGGTCAGGTTGACGAGCTTATCGACGATTGCGCCAACTACCTCGACCGTCGTCTTAATGGTGAATTGTCCGAACCACGTATGAAGCGCCTGCGTTAAAACTTTGCATTTCAGAAAGTTTGTTGAAACCTTGAAGGTAGCGGCCCTTGCGAAACACTCGCAAGGGTTTATTTTTATTTTTTGTTTTCAGAATTTGAAAAATAGACGGGTCCAAAACGAACCAAACAATACACCTGAAAACGCATTTACAATATACCGAAAACGGCGAGAAAAATTTTGATTAATGAAAATGGCGTTTCAGCTATTCAATGATAGAAATTGTCGCTTCGTTGATTATTTCTATGAATTGACTTTACCTTTTGTTTTCCCGTCACAATCAAAACCCGTGCTTTGCCAACACACCACCCGACTGTGGTGACGAGCATCCTGTTGTCGTCGGAAAAGTAATCGGCAAACCGTAACTCGATCTGATTGCAAGATAAGCCCACGCTTCCGCTTCGATAAAATCCGAAGATAGATTTAATGATTGCGCAGTTAATGTGACAATGTCGTATTCTTTAGCGAGCTTTTCCAATGACGCCATAATAGCACGGTTATATGCACCGCCACCCGACACCAGGAGTGTTTTCGGCAATATAGGGAGATGCCTGAATGAATTGACAATTCCATAAGCTGTAATGAAACTCAGTGTTGCCGCACCATCTTCGACAGATATTGTTTTGTCCGACAAGGGTTCAAAACTGCGCCAATCAAGAGAACCGGACTTTTTTTCATTGAAAAACGGGTGATGACGATATGATTCGACGATCGGTTCGATTATCGTTCCGTGAAGTCCGGCTTCGCCATTACGATCGTATGGTTTATCTCTCCTCAAAGACATCCACTGGTCAATCAAAACATTTCCCGGCCCGCAATCAAAAGCATAAAGTTCGTCATTTTTGCCTATGAAAGTCAGGTTGGAAATTCCGCCAATATTGACGAATGCTACCGGAAAATCGATCTTATCTTTCATTTTGTTTATCAAAGCACGATGGTAAACCGGCACAAGCGGTGCTCCTTGCCCGCCATGCTTCATATCATTCGAGCGGAGATCGAAAATCACGTCAATACCGCATTTTTGAGCAAGAAGTTTTCCATCACCCAATTGGATAGTCAGTCCGCTTTCCGGCTTATGAAGAATAGTTTGTCCGTGAAAACCGACAAGATTTACATCGGCTGGCAGCATTCCATATTTCTTGAGTAATTTTTTGACAATATCTGCATGTCTCAGTGTCAGTTCGCGCTCGATAGTCAAAGCAGTTACAGGGAGTTCGTCCCGGCTCTTCACTTCGGTTACATCATCCAGTATATCTTTCAACCGTTTGCGAAAATTTGTGTCATATTGACTCGACAAATGGCCGATAATTTTTATTTCGTTTTCGCCATCGCTTACAAGCACAGCCGCATCAATTCCATCCATCGACGTTCCGCTCATAAGGCCAATGGCCGTTTTTGTCGCGCGCATATTAAGTTTCCCGTAGCGTGTTTCCTTGTGAATCACATCTATTTTATGATAAAGCCCTCAAAACAGTTGAATATTGTTTTCTATGCATGACTTTTTTAGGAAAAAATCTGATGTCCGCTTTTAAATCCGATTTCCTCAATGTTATGAGCGAGCGTGGTTTTATTCACCAAATGTCCGACGAAAAAGGTCTCGACGACCTGTTGTCGAAAGAAGTTGTAACCGGTTATATCGGATTTGATCCAACAGCCGCAAGTCTCCATGCGGGCAGCCTGATCCAGATTATGATGCTCCACTGGTTGCAACAAACAGGCCATCGCCCCATAGCCCTGATGGGAGGGGGAACTGGAATGATCGGAGACCCGTCTTTCAAAGACGAGGCGCGCAAATTACTCACGGTTGATAAAATTGACTCCAATATCGCGGGTATCAAAAAAGTTTTCTCGAATTATATAAAATTCGGTGATGGCGCCACAGATGCAATCATGGTCAACAATGCCGATTGGCTGAGGGATTTGAACTATATAGAATTTTTGCGCGATGTCGGCCGTTTTTTCTCGGTCAACAAAATGCTTTCCTTTGATTCGGTCAAATTGCGGATGGATAGAGAGCATTCCCTTTCATTTCTCGAATTCAATTATATGATCTTGCAAGCCTATGATTTTGTCGAACTCAATAAACGGTTCGGCTTGCGCATGCAGATGGGCGGTTCGGATCAGTGGGGAAACATCGTCAACGGTATTGATCTCGGACACCGTATGGACACACCACAGCTTTTTGCGTTGACGTCACCATTATTGACAACAGCCTCCGGCGCAAAAATGGGAAAATCGCTGAACGGTGCTCTTTGGCTCAATGCGGAAATGCTTTCTCCTTACGACTTCTGGCAATATTGGCGCAATACAGAAGACGCCGATGTTTCACGTTTTCTGAAGCTCTACACGACCTTGCCTATGGACGAAATAAATCGCCTTTCGGCGCTACAAGGTTCGGAAATCAACGATGTGAAAAAAATTCTGGCAACAGAAATCACGGCCATGCTGCATGGCCGCGAAGCAGCAGAAAAGGCCGCCGAAACAGCACGCAAAACTTTTGAAGAAGGTGAGGTCAGTCACGACCTTCCAAAAATCAAGGTTTCATCGGACGAACTTAAAGGCGGAGTGGGCCTTTTGACATTGTTGGTTAAAGCAGGCTTTGCCAAATCGAACGGTGAGGCGCGGCGTCACGTGCAAGGTGGTGGCATACGTGTCAACGACGTACCGGTCGAGGATGAGAAGCGTTCCATAACCGAAAATGATGTTAATGCCGACGGCGTTATAAAATTGTCTTTCGGAAAAAAGAAACACGTCCTCGTGACACCATCGTAACCCCGAACAAAATATAAACTGCTTCCGTTTACGGGCTTTGTGCAGAAAATTTCAGATTACCTCCATTTGTTGCAAATCCGGCTTTGCAACAAATGGATGTCGGTCATAACAATCCCGTGATATTGGCAAAAACTTTTCCCGAAAGCTGACGATAGATCGCCCCTTCGCGTTTATCTCACAGACAAACGCGCCTTCTCGCATGCATAGATAAATTATTTTCGGTTACTCAGCCGAGTTGAGTTTATCAAATGAAACGCAAACTGGAAGAAACTGGCGTCGCACGGAAACCCTTGAACATCAGCTCATCGGCAAGTGAATGAAAACCAACCCTATCTTTGTCGATTGTGGCTTTCATATAGCAGGTTTATTGAAACTCGAAGATTGACCGGAAGATACCCGGAGCAATAACCGAAATCGGATTAACCATGACTTGCGGGTGTTTTGCGTTGCCCTCGATTTTAAATGTAATCCCTATCAAGCCACGATCGCGCCCGTTCCCCAAAACTTGTCCTATGATTGGCAAATCACCGAAGAGGCGGTTCAAACCATAGGCAGGCATGAAAGTTCCGGTAATCGACATATTTCCCGAAACATCATAAAGAACACCCTGAAATGTTGCCCCGACTGTCGGTCCGCGCAAAACACCCCGATCAAGTACAAGATAATTATCACCTTTCCCGATATGGGCATAGGCCAGATCAAAACCGACGCTTGAGCTGTTAATTTTACCCCTCACGGCTTCGTTCAAGCTTTTTCCACCTCCACTTGGACGAGATGAAACAATCGTCGCAAGCCGCGGTTCATCAACAACCTCGAAATTTCTTATACTAACGCGGCCTGACAGCGGTTGACCGGATGATGAATTCAAATCGGCTTTCAAGACACCGCCGCGAATTTTGTCGTAATAATTCATGAACCGCATGAGTGCGCCCGCATCGTTGCTTCTTGCGCTGACAGTCTGGCGACCTTGACTCTTTTGTGTCTCTACATTGATTGACTGGCGACTATGAGTTGAACCGCTTAGTGAAAATTGCACAGCTTTCTGTTGTGTTATCTCGTAAGTTGCATTTACATTTGTCAGCTCTTCACCATAAAAACCTGCAAGATTTCCGATAGAGGCATGCAAGGAAATTGCGGTTTTATCATTTGCATTGTTTTTTGTTGTTTTTCCAAGTTGTTGAATGAGTGCGCGTCCGTCAAAGCTCTTGCCTGTAGCCTCGATATGATAGGATTTTCCGGAACTTATCACTTTCAATGCCAAATCGTCATTCCGGCTTAAATTGGCTTTGGAAAATTCCGCACCGAAAAATTGCTTATCCTTGATATGGATTTGACCCGCTACATCGAGATTTTGCCCCGACAAAGCAAAGTTTTCAATCGAGTAATCCGGTTTATCTTTTATGTTTGAAGGCATATCAAATTGCGCATGAGCCGCCATGCCTTTCCCTTTTTTCCAGCCTGCCCACGAAAATTCAAGATCGGCATTTGTCAGATCGGCGTTAAAATGACGCTTTCCATTATTATCCTGTCCAATTTCGACAGCCACAGGGCCTGAAAGGAAGTTATTGAGAAAAGCAAAGTGTTTCGCCCGAATTGTATCGTCGATATTAAGCGTGATTTTCTCACTTTTTTGCAAGACGGAATTCTCGAAAGGTTGAACAAGCTTTATTTGCGCAGGAAACTCGTTCAGTAAGCCGTTAGCTTCCAGAACAATTCCCGATTTATCGACATCGGCAGTACCTGACGCATTGCTGACGGAGTTGTTTTCGATAGGATCAGGAACGGAAAAATCACTGAAGTTGACATGTGCATTGTAAGTTATTTCTCCACGCGGATTGTCTCGTGTTACCGGAAATCTGAGCTTGATTTCCGCCTCGACATTACCTTGCGCATGATCGGAATTGAAAGGCAGACGATGACGGGCATTTATAGGCGAATATCCGATCATCTCTCCGGCAGCATTTATCTCACCCCGTGCAGTCAAGTCCATATCGGCAAAAACCGGCCGCTGTGGCCCCCATGGTATTACCATAGTTCCTTCGACAGCTTCGATCTTACGACCTTCGGAAAGATAACTGGCACCGCTATCAAGCGTTATTGTCGTCGTCATACCGTCAACCGCAACATTGCCGGAAGCATCGCGTAAAGCAGGCAAATCACCAACGAGATCCGAACGCGTATTGACAATATCGGTTCTGATTTTGACTTCATTGCCGGAAAGTGTGCCTGCCGGAATACCCGATTGGAAATAACCTTGCGGTAAGGCTATTTCAATCGAACCATTTTTTAATTGACCACCAAAAATATGCGACACAACCCATCTTCTCGCACCCGGAGAAATATTGACCGGCCACAATTGTTTGGCTTCTGCAACGTCCATTTGTGGAACATGGAGAACAAAAATCGTTTCCGGAGACCCTGTACCGAATTTCAGGCTGCCCTGCCCCATCAAATTACCATGCGGAGTGTTGATGGTAATTTCATCCATAATGGCTTTTTTATCGGCACTGTTGAATTGGCCTGCAAGCTTCATTTCAAAGCGGAGTGCTATATCCGGCACCTCGTTTGAAGCACTAACCGCGTGTTGTGCTACAATTTCAAAACGGTAATCATTCACCGGTCTATCCGTTTCGGCATTGGCCTGTGTTAGCCCGATAGCTCCGTTAAAGGGAATGACCAATCCACCAATCTGTAGCAGTGACGGCTCGAATTCGATCTTGTTGCTATGGGGCATGTGCAGCAGGTTGAGATTGAACTTCGATGGAATATTCTGTTCGGTGCCGAAATCCATAACCCCTTCGGACATGGCAAGTTGCGTGCGCACAACCGGTTCCTCGTCGATACTGGTGCGATGAGCCTCGACTGTCAGATCTGCTTTACCTTTTAATCTGAAATGCCCGTTATTCGTATGGCCATTTGGTAAGAATGGTGAAACATCGTCGGCAACCCCCAAATGTAGCGGAAGTGATTTAACGTCAAGTGTAATATCCCGTGCATGTCGGTCGATATAATTTGCATTTGCTTCAAGATCTATTTCCTGATCATTCCACGTCAAGGCCGACAACAGCGTGGCCGTTTTCCACCTCATGCGCAAATCGAGATTTTTTATTCCCAAAATAGTGCCATCTGTTCCCGGCATACGCAGAGAAATATTTTTCAATACCAGAACATTGATTGACATTGACCGTAATTTATTGGCGCTCGCGTCAAAAGCGGGAAATAGAATATTGGCGGTTGCATCAGGATCAACCCGACCATAGGAATCTTTCGGTAACTGTGCCAAAAAACCCGGCCCTTGTGACTGCGGCAACAGCACATTCGCATCATGTAGTTCGATCTGTGCTATCTGTAGCTTGCCCAGGAGCAATCCCCAGGATGAAAAACCGACGCGAAACACTCCGATCTGGTCTACCTTTACGCCATCCTTTATATCGTCCAGCATAACATTCTGTGTCTCAAGTGCCAGATGATAATCTTCATCCAAAGATAGTCGTGCATCATTTATTTTGACATGCGCATAATCACCCAGTTGCTGGGACAATGTCGCCTGCATTTTTTGTGTCAGATATTGGCCGCTAATGCCAACTTTCAAAAGCGAGAATATCAAGCCCAGCATTACGATGACTATAAAAGCCGCCCATAGGATGATGTGAAAGCAGCGTTTCAATAATTTTTTACGTTGGCGTGGGGTATCAACTTTCACTCCGTCTCCATGGCGAGACGAAGGAAACTGGTCGAGGCTTTTTATCTCGCTTTTTTTAAAGCGAATCTCTTCATGTGGACCTGTCAAATCACAACCAATCCTGTTTTTCGCTCGCTACATTGAACGGTGTAGAATGAATAATCTGTGACTCGTTATAGCACCGATTAATGTTGATTCATGAGTTTTATAATGTAATTTTACATCTTCTCCCAGAAGAAAGCTTCTATGAAGAAAGGTTATAGAATGACCACGTTGGAAAAAGGCGATATTGCCCCCGATTTCAAGTTGCCGCGCGATAGCGGAAAGATACAAACACTGTCCGGTCTTAGCGGACATCCTGTTGTTCTGTATTTTTATCCTAAAGATGACACAAGCGGCTGCACGTTGGAAGCACATGATTTTACAGAGTTGAAACCCGAATTTGACAAAATCGGCGTTACGATTATCGGAATGTCGCCCGATAAACCTGAAAAACACGATAAATTCAAATCGAAACACGATCTCGACCTTATTCTGGTATCCGACGAAGAAAAAACAACGCTTAACGCCTATGGCGTATGGGTGGAAAAGTCGATGTATGGACGGAAATATATGGGAGTTGAGAGAAGCACTTTTCTCATTGATAAAAACGGCAAGATTGTTGAAATCTGGCGAAAGGTAAAAGTTCCCGGTCACGCAAAAGCTGTTCTTGAAAGTGCCAAAGCTAACGCATGAATTTGCCTGTTAGGGATTTGTTAACTTTTTGGTGCGCAAATAGTTGCCATAAAGGGCATATGGCAAAATGAAATATCTGACAAAAATTCTGGTTTTATCATCAGTTTTCGTTACAGGGATTGTATCCGCTACGATTGCCAAAGACACCACAAATGTAAACATAGGTTCGGGACCGGCTATTCATCAAACGCTTCCCGCATTACCGAAAATGTCGGCACCAAAAACCGAGAACATTGTGTTCAAACCGGATGCGGGTATTGACCCGATCATTACCGGCCCTCGCAGTTAATAGCCCAAAAAAACATTGTCGGCCGTTCAGTTTTGAACAACGTAAGCAATTTGAAGTTTTGCCCCCCTCCCCATTGCCTGTAAACCCAAGTGTTAAGGGCAAATCCTGATTTTCCCCGATAGGCATCGTCACGATTTCGGGGATTACAGATTTTCCACCAAATTCAGCATAGAAAGAGAAGACGTCAGGTGACGTCTTCCACATGTTCGACACCGCCCTTGATCTTTTGGGCAAGCGCTGCTTCCATAAATTCGTCGAGATCACCGTCAAGTACCGCTTGCGGGTCAGTGTTTTCAACACCGGTGCGCAGATCTTTGACCAACTGGTAAGGCTGCAAGACGTAAGAACGGATTTGGTGTCCCCAACCGATTTCTGTTTTGGACGCTTCCAAAGCATTCACTTCGTCTTCTCTGCGTTTCAGCTCCTCTTCATATAAACGCGCTCTCAACATTGCCCAAGCTGTAGCGCGGTTTTTATGCTGCGACCGTTCCGCCTGACATTGAACAACAATACCGGTTTTCAAGTGCGTAATTCTCACCGCAGAGTCGGTGGTATTGATATGCTGTCCGCCTGCGCCCGATGCCCGATAGGTATCAATTCGCACATCCGCTTCCGATACATCCACTTCAATATTGTCATCAATAACCGGATAGACCCAAACACTGGCAAAAGATGTATGGCGTCTTGCATTCGAGTCGTAAGGGGAAATACGCACCAGACGATGCACACCCGACTCGGTCTTCAACATGCCATAGGCATTATGTCCCTTCACAAGTATTGTCGCTGATTTTATGCCTGCTTCTTCGCCATCATGGACTTCAAGCACCTCGACTTTCATGGAATGTTTTTCAGCCCATCTCGTATACATGCGAAGCAGCATTGAAGCCCAGTCCTGACTTTCAGTACCACCAGCTCCGGCGTGAATTTCAAGATAAGTGTCGTTGCCATCAACCTCGCCTGATAAGAGCATTTCAATCTGCCGTTTATCAAGCTCGCTTTTCAATGCATGAATTGACGCTTCGGCATCCCGGATAATGTCTTCATCACCTTCTTCTTCACCCATTGCAATGAGTTCGACACTATCATCGAGTGTCTGCGTCAGATGTTTAATGTTGCTGATTCCATCATCCAGCCGCTGACGCTCGCGCATCATTTCTTGTGCTTTGGCTGCATCATCCCAAAGGCTCGGATCTTCGGCTTTTTCATTGAGGTATTCCAAACGTTTTACTGACTGATCCCAGTCAAAGATGCCTCCTCAGCAGGCCTATAGCCTGCTTGATTTCTTCGACCAAAGTTTCGATTTCTGCACGCATAATGATTTATTTTTCCCGATTTTTTCGTCTTTTATGTTTGTTGAAATGATCGTTTTTCACGCTTTTGGCAAATTTGAAGTGATCTGTCAAAAGGCCTTTTATCAACTGGCAATTCTGTTGCAATATTCACATCGCGAGTTTTTGTCAAAAACCGAAGATCAATAGAGACCGCCGGCACCACTCTGGATTGCTTTATTCACTTGCGGTGAAGTTGGTGCTACCGGCACTCCTTCCTTGAACGAAGTTGACCCGCCAATAACCTGATAAACGTCGGCCGGTCCGGTTCCGGGCTTGAAAGCTTCAACGATAACATTGCTGTTTCCCGGTTCTGCACGCATGCCGGTCTTTCGATCTATTGCAATCTGCGTCATCCCGTCGGGTATCTTGAAATCGACATCCGGTACACCCTTCATGGCATTTTCCATGAATTCTCCAAAGACCGGAACCGCGAGAGAACTACCTGTACCGCCATATCCCAAGGTTGCAGGCTGGTCATATCCGATAAAAACACCAACTACGATATTGGGTGTAAAGCCCATAAACCAGGCATCTTTCGAGTCATTGGTTGTCCCTGTTTTACCGGCGATATGCCGGTTGAGATAAGCAAGACGTGCAGCCGTACCGCGTTGCACAACGCCTTCCATCATAGATGTAATCTGATAGGCGGTCATCGGATCGAGAACCTGATCGCGTTCGTCGACGAGCGTCGGTTCGGGTTGGTTATCCCATGCCCTGACATTGCAGCCTTCACATTTACGCTGATCGTGCCGGTAAATCGTTTTACCGTAACGGTCTTGAATCCGGTCTATCAAAGAAGGCGAAATCGAACGTCCGCCATTTGCAATAACCGAATAGGCCGTCACCATACGCAAAACTGTCGTTTCACCCGCTCCCAAGGCCATTGGCAGGTAAGGTTGCAATTTGTCATAAATGCCGAAACGTTCCGCATATTCCGAGACAATCGGCATTCCAAGATCATTTGCCAATCGTACAGTCATCAAATTACGCGAATGTTCGATGCCATAGCGCAATGTGGAAGGTCCGGCAAAAGTACCGCCATAGTTTTTCGGTCGCCAAACTTCACCATTCGGCTGCTTGATCTCGACAGGGCCGTCAAGAACAACAGAAGCAGGCGTATAGCCATTATCCAGTGCCGCCGCGTATACAAACGGTTTGAACGAGGAGCCGGGTTGCCTGTAAGCTTGTGTTGCACGGTTGAATTCCGATTCAGCAAATGAAAACCCGCCGACCATAGCAAGAACGCGGCCGGTGCGTGGTTCCATGACCACCATAGCCCCTTCGATTTTAGGCGGTTGGCGTAACAAATAGCTGCCATCGTTTCCCGCTTTTTTCTCGACAAAGACGACATCACCCGCTTGCAAAACCCCTGACGGGCTTGAAGCAGATGAACGGCGGTCATTCCTACCGACCATGCGATAAGCCCAACGCATATCGCTGGCGTTGATTGTGGCAACGTCACGCTCCGCCGAAAGTGCACCCGAAACTTCACGTTTCGGCTGTAAACCGATTTTTACTTTGTCAGAAGACACAGCCAAGACGACAGCCAAACGCCATTCCGGAACGTCGCTAAAACCACTCACCTCGCCCAGTGCAACACCCCAATCGTCCGAAATATCAATATGTTTATAAGCACCGCGCCAACCGTGATTCTGGTCATATTTGACAAGACCATCCTGCAAAGCACGACGCGCCATAACTTGTAAATTCGGATCAAGTGTTGTGCGAACCGATAATCCACCCTCGTAAAGTGCCTTCGACCCATAGCGATTTATCAATTGGCGGCGAACTTCTTCGGTAAAATAGTCAGCGGCAAAAATATAGGTGTCGTCGCCCCGCAGAGTAACTCCGAGCGGCTTCAATTTCGCTTGTTCACCCTGCATTTGCGTTGCATAGCTATTTTCGACCATCCGGTCGATCACCCAGTTACGCCGATCAAGCGCGCGTTGGGTATGTTTGAATGGATCATAGTTGCTTGGCCCCTTCGGAAGAGATGCAAGATAGGCGCATTCCTCCAAGGTCAATTCATTCACGGACTTATTGAAATATGTTAAAGCCGCAGCAGCAATCCCGTAGGCGCCCCGCCCCAGATAGATTTCATTCAGATAGAGTTCGAGGATGCGATCCTTGGAATAGGCGCGCTCGATACGCATAGCCAGAATTGCTTCTTTGATTTTGCGTTCCATCGTCGCGTCGGAACTCAATAAAAAATTCTTTGCCACCTGTTGCGTGATGGTTGATGCCCCCTCCGGTCTGCGTCCGGAGCCGATATTTTTGAAATTGCTCACCATTGCGCGGGCAAGTCCTTCCGGATCAAGTCCGAAGTGGGTATAGAAGTTTTTGTCTTCTGCCGAAATAAATGCCGATTTGACCAGATCGGGAACAGACTGGATTGGCAAATAAAGACGGCGATTGGTTGCAAACTCGGCCATAAGGCCACCATCGGCGGCGTGAATGCGTGTCATCACCGGAGGTTCATAATCGGCAAGCACCTGATAATCAGGAAGTTCATCATCTTGCTGTTGGTTCACAGCGGCTGCCGACCCGATCAAGGTTATACCCATGCCGCAAGCAACTCCGGCGGCAAGAAAAAAATTAAAAAACTTCATCATAATACCCGGATGTCGCTTTCTCCCGAACTCGCACAATGCGAGACATTCACTGCTGAGCCTCGTTGCGTGTGCACCGGAATTGCGATAGAAACAAGGCTAAATTGCAATATTTAGTATTTTAATGTCAAAGTTAAGACTATCGTAGCAGTTTTTCTCAAGCATTTTTCTCATGGTTGTGGATTATTTCCGTTGCGGTTGCGATAATTGGCAAATTGTTGCACTGCATTTGCAATCGCGGTTGCAGCGCGTCTGCGCCAAAGCGGATCGGTAATCAGCTTTTCATCTTCCCTGTTCGACAAATATCCGATTTCTACGAGAACCGAAGGAATATCGGGTGCTTTCAAAACCTGAAAACCGGCATAGCGATGCGGATTTTTGATGAGATTTATATTATTTTGCTCAAGGCATGAAATAACCCTGTCGGCGAAGTTTACCGAAAACGAAAGCGTTTCTCTGCGCGCCAGATCAATCAGAATATCCGTAACTTCTGGCGATTCATCGGGTGGCAATCCGTCCACAAGATCGGCTTTGTTTTCACGATCGGCTAAAGCTTTAGCGATATCGTCCGAAGCCTGATCGGAAATCGTATAGACTGTTGCACCGCGCATTGCCGTCATGTTGATTGTGTCTGCATGGATAGAAACAAAAAGATCTGCTCCATAACTTCGCGCTTTTTGCACACGTTCATTCAGTCTGAGAAAAACGTCGGAATCACGCGTCAAAAAAACTTCAAGATTGACATTTTTTTCAAGTTCATCACGTAACGATCTGGCAAATGCCAAAGTCACATTTTTTTCCAACACCCCCGAAATGCTCTCCGCACCACTATCAATTCCGCCATGTCCGGCATCAATCACAATGCGGAAAGGTTTTTGTGCGACTGGCCTGTTTCCGGCTGTCTGTGCATTTTCAGCAATCCCGCTATTCACCAGCTTTTTGAAATTTTGCTCGTTATCTTTGACAAGATCGATAACAAGTTGCCAAAGTCCGCTATCGAGCTGTTCAATGCTGTTTTTTTCGACAGAAAATGGTGCTGTTGTGGTCAGGATAATTCTCGAAGATACCGGACCGGACGAGCCGTAGCGCAAATCGGAAACCATACCGAAGTTTAAAGGCTTTTGTTTCTGTGAAGAAAAATCGACAACCGGAAGGTTGATTACAAGACGGTTCGGATGGTCGAGAAATTGGAGCGAATAGGCAGGATTGGCAGAGAATACCGCAATGAGGCGTGTGCGTGTATTGTCGCCGATCGCCCTTATGTTGATAAGCTCCAGTTTTGCCGGTGCAGCAATACCGGAATTGATAAAACCGGAAAAACACATCAACAAGGCGATAAGAAAAAGAACCCCTCTCGCATTTCCGCTTACAGCAATGAACCCCGATCGCTGTCTTTGTTGATTCATTGCCAAACAATCCTCGTTTCTTTTCGCTTTTGCCCCAAAAACGGGTCGAACAGTAATGCGGCTATTTGGCAATTTTAAGATCGTGCCACTATTGTTTGCAAAAGATGCACATAAACCGCCAAAATCATGTTTTTCAAGGGATAAGTTATGTGTCCCTATAAAGTTACTTGTGTTGGACACAATATCGACTTAAAAGCGTAAATGTCTTGAATGGTCAGGAAAAAATGGATGAACGTTCTTTTAGTCAGTTCATGCAAATAATTTTCCTTCCAAGAAGTCTATAAGCGCCGGGCGTTCTATATCATTTTGTCATAGACTGAATGTATTGGAAACGGGCTTGTAACAGTTAAGTTTCGCTGGTTCGGTTATCCGGACTATTTCAAAAACGTTTTGCCGGAGACTCGCTGGATATGAGTCAAACAAAACTGATAGTGGAAGTTATTTCAATAGCGGCACATGCAAGCTGGAATATGCGCGCCCACTCTTACTATAGTTCGTTGGCAAAGCTTCTATTCATCGGCAGACAGTATTTTTTGCCTCCCAAGAGACTTTCAAGGTCTCTCATCGGCTCTATTATACGTGTCGCCTGCAGGATTTTCTATAATGTCAAACAAAATGCTTATCGATGCCTCCCACCCGGAGGAAACTCGCGTTGTTGTTGTTCGTGGCAATCGTATTGAAGAATTCGATTTTGAATCCGAACACAAAAAACTTCTCAAAGGAAACATTTATCTAGCCCGTGTAACGCGGGTAGAGCCGTCTTTACAAGCTGCTTTCGTTGAATATGGCGGTAATCGCCATGGTTTTCTTGCGTTTTCCGAAATTCATCCCGATTATTATCAAATTCCCGTTGCTGACCGGCAAGCTTTATTAGAGGAAGAAGAAAAAGCAGCTCTTGTCGACGATGAAGACGAACAGGAAAACGAAAAAACTTCCAGAAATAACCGCAGAAAGAAAGTCAAACCGGCTGAAGCTGAAATTGAGAGCGATATAGTCGCCGATTCAGGTGATGAGATTGACGACATTGAACAGGCAGCGGGGGAAGATGCCGAAGACAGTGTCGAGCTTGTCGGTGCTGAAGACGCGTTGGAAGAGGTTCCCGCTCGCGAGCGTGCTCCCCGTCGCCAATATAAAATTCAGGAAGTTATTAAACGTCGTCAGATTTTGTTGGTTCAGGTTGTGAAAGAAGAGCGTGGCAACAAAGGTGCGGCCATGACAACCTACTTGTCCTTGGCGGGTCGTTATTCTGTGCTTATGCCGAATACTGCTCGCGGTGGCGGCATTTCGCGCAAAATCACAAATGTTCAAGATCGTAAACGTCTTAAAGATGTCGTCAAAGACCTTCACGTACCAAAAGGTATGGGGGTTATTTTGCGCACTGCCGGAGCCAACCGCACAAAGGCAGAAATCAAGCGCGATTATGAATATTTGATGCGTCTTTGGGAAAATGTTCGCGCGCTGACGCTTGAATCGGTTGCACCCTGCCTTGTTTACGAGGAAGGTAGCCTTATCAAACGTTCGATCCGCGATCTTTATAACAAAGACATCAGCGAAATTCTTGTTTCAGGCGAGCATGGCTATAGAGAAGCCAAAGACTTTATGCGCATGTTGATGCCCAGCCATGCGAAAGTCGTTCAACCTTATCGCGAACAATTACCGATTTTTGCCCATAATGGTATCGAGGCGCAACTTGATGCCATGTTGCAGCCTGAAGTAACGCTTAAATCCGGCGGCTATCTTGTTATCAACCAGACCGAAGCTCTTGTTGCAATCGACGTAAACTCCGGTCGGTCGACCAAAGAACATTCTATTGAAGAGACCGCCTGTCAAACAAACCTTGAAGCAGCCGAAGAAGTGGCGCGACAATTGCGACTTCGCGATCTTGCGGGACTTGTTGTCATTGATTTCATTGACATGGAAGAAAAGCGCAATAACCGGTTGGTCGAGAAAAAACTCAAAGATTGTCTGAAAGATGATCGGGCACGCATTCAGGTCGGGCGCATTTCGCATTTCGGACTTATGGAAATGAGCCGCCAACGCATTCGTGCTTCTGTTCTTGAAAGCACAATGCAGCCCTGTCCACATTGCAATGGAACAGGCTATATCCGTTCCGACTCGTCATTGGCTCTCCACGTATTGCGGTCAATAGAAGAATATCTGTTACGTAACCCGCATTTCAATATTACTGTTCGGACATCGGTTGCAACGGCACTCTATGTGCTCAATCACAAACGGCAAGCTTTGTCGGATTTGGAACATCGGTTCGGTCTTACAATCAATATCGAGGCTGATGACGAAGTCGGTGCACAAAATCTGGCGATTTATAAAGGAACAGCCGCCGAAGGGACACCTGCGGTTATTCCGCAATTGCCACCGGTTGATGATAGCGAAGATGAAATCATTGTCGAAGAAGACACTTCGGAAATCGATAATGAAACAAAAGATGATAATAATAACGACAATAATCAGAGGCGCAAACGTCGTAACCGCGGCAAATCGAATGACCGCAATGAAGAGAAAGCCCAGCGTACCCGTAATGAGGATGACGTAGTACGCAGCGACGACGACAACAGGCGTCGCCGTCGTCGTGGACGCCGTGGCGGCCGCCGTTATCGTGATGGCGATTTTGAACGTCGCAGAATTCCTTATGCGGAACCGGTTGGCGAATTTGCTGAACGCGCGCTCGCCGAAGTTATTGCCGCCAGACGGCAACGTCGTGTACCGGCTGCCGAACCGGTCGGCTTCTCTGCAACAGAAATTGCAATCAAGGTGACACCTGTAGTTGCAAAAGAACAAAGTGTTCCCGAAATTCCTGCTGAACAACCGAAAATAGATCAGAAGGACAATAAAGACCAGAAAGACCAGGAAGAAACCGCAAAACCCCGCAAGAGACGGACAAAGAAAACGCCTGTTGAAGCCGGAGAAACTGCAGCAGAGAAAAATAGCGAGACAAACTCTCAGACTAACGAAGCGGATGAAACACCAAAACGCTCGTCGCGTGGTCGCAAACGTAAAACAAAAACGGCTGAAACTGTTGAGGCTGTTTCAAATGACGACGCGACAACCCCTGTAGAGACGACGAAAGAACAGGTGCCGCCGGAAGAAGTCGAAAAACCTGCAAAGAAGACAACCAGACGGTCACGTAAAGCGAAAGTCGAGGAACAATCAGACGGAACAGCGTCAGAAACCGAAACGCTTGAGGCGGAAAAATCTGCCAAGAAATCTCGACGCAAAACAACGCGATCAAAAAATAAAACCGACGAGAATGAAAAAACGGTTTCCAGTGAACCGGTTGTAACCTCCTCTGACGAAAATGAAGAAGACAAGCCAAAACGCGTTGGCTGGTGGCAAAGAAAAGGATTTTTCTAAGCGTTTCACTTGAAAATACTTATTTCATCGCTCAAGAACAAGCCTCACAAAGTCCGGAATATAACGGCGTTGTGAGGCTTTTTTGTTGTTGTAAAAGTTAACCAAAATTTTCTCTACAATCCTGCTGTTGACAAAATATCAACGCGAAAGTCTTTACTGCACAACCGACTTTTATTTTATCAGCAATTTTTATCGTTATTTTTGGAAAGGTTATGGGAAGACATAAAATCTTCTGTCTTGCGCCCACTCTTTTTTAATTTTCACGCAATTCTTTCGGCTTCCCTCCCTTTTCCATATTATTGGATAGAGTTGCAAGACCGTAAAAGTCCTGAATGTTGCAGCAAATCGTATTGCCGATTTGCTTGTCACGAACATTGAAAAATCATCGTGACATCAGAAGCAGTTTTATAAAATTCCGGATTGATTTCACATATCGGGAACAACCGGAAATTGGTTCGCGCTAAACGAACGTCTCTCTGCTTATCGAATATTTTCAAGAAATAGATACCATATTGGCGCACCCGAAGAGATTCGAACTCTTGACCTCTGCCTTCGGAGGGCAGCGCTCTATCCAGCTGAGCTACGGGTGCAAATCCGGATTGCAAGAACCCGGTTTGTTTTGAGGTTTTCTAGCCGATCAGAATGATTGGTTCAATGGTGAAAATGCTTTTTGTATTAATAACGTGAAAAAAATCAAAAACTGAAAATATTTTTCGCTTCGCCTTAGGGTATATTATTTGTAGTGCGACAGATGCTTTAGACCGTCATCGCACCATTCCAGAAAACGCGTTCCAATTAACACATCTCATAGATCATGTGGTGCCATGCCTGTTCAAAATGTGATGACAGTTTTTTGCCGCAAACACATTTCTATTTTAATTTTGCAAATGAGAGAATAACCATGCGTCGCAATTGTCGGCAGCAATCAAGCCGCCGAAACATATTTGGATCGAATATCAATCAATTGCACAATAGAACAATCTAAACGCTGAAACCTTTTTGATAAATTTTCTTTGGATGCGGTCGTTTTTTCAGGCTGAAAAGGTCCACCAAACCGAATTTTAGCGAATACCAAACGAAATTCTGGCGAATAGTTGGTTTTGAACGACAAACTACCAACATTCCGCATTTTCAAAATAAGCAACCATAACAGCAGTTAAAGCACACCCTTGAAAACTATTCTGGTGGTGTTTTTGGACTCGCCCGCCCTTTTTACCCGCTCATCAGAACGATCACCTGTAATTTGATAAATGTCGCTATAACAAAACGCAAAACACCAAAATCGGGAGAACAATACCCTTTTTAACGATCGAGTTCTTCCTGCGCAGCTTTCAGCTCTTGTTTTGCCTTTTCAAGTTTTTCAGCTTTACGGGATATTTTTTTCGCGTCACCGCGTGCTTTCGCCTCATTCAGTTCGGCTTCTCTTTCAGAAACCTTGTTCATTTTTTCTGTTATTTTTTGTTTGCGTTCAGCCGCCAGCTTCTTATCGTCACAATTTTCGATATTATCTTCAAGGGCTTTTTCCAACCCCTTTATTTGATGTTTATTGTTATATTGTCGTGCATGTTGGAGTTGTGTTTCGATGCTGTGTTTTTTTGCAGCACAACCTTTCAGAGCCGGTTCTCCATAGGCATAAGAAAAAGAAAAAAGTGCGACAGGTATAATCAAACAAAGTCTCGTTTTCATCACTTCACCTTTTTGGGTAACCGTTTCTTTTCGGCTTGCGTTTCAATTATTTGCTGAACGAATGACAGGAACTTGCCATTATTCATGAACTAAGGCAGCAGAAATTGTCAATGATTGAAAAAACTGTTTTTACAGATTAAGTATCCAATGTTTTGTTTTTATATTGAATCCCAATGTGCGGCCTGCAAATTCAAAC
Source organism: Bartonella sp. P0282 (assembly GCF_048452985.1). Lineage (NCBI taxonomy): Bacteria > Pseudomonadati > Pseudomonadota > Alphaproteobacteria > Hyphomicrobiales > Bartonellaceae > Bartonella > Bartonella sp. P0282. The sequence goes on along the minus strand of NZ_WTFO01000002.1, from coordinate 315,893 downwards.
TCTTCTGAGACCAGGCTCCCGGAAAAGCGGAATAATTTTATGGATAAATCTATAGAGCGGTTTCATTTTATTGCATCCAGAACCGAACAGGCAAAAAGTTCGATGCAAGCCCTGACTGACCGTTATGGCCAATCGGCAGTGGATGAAGCCGATGTCATTGTTGTATTGGGTGGCGATGGAACAATGCTGGAAGTTTTACGTAACTTCATGAATTCGGGAAAGCCCATTTACGGAATGAATCGCGGGTCGGTCGGCTTTCTTATGAACGAATATAGAATAGCAAATCTGCCGCAACGCATCGCCAAAGCGCACAAAGAAGATATAAAACCTCTCAGAATGATAGCGGATTCGATCTGTGAAGGCCATGTCGAGGCATTGGCGATCAATGAAGTCTCGCTGTTCCGGCAATCATATCAGGCGGCCAAAATCAAAATCAGTATTGACGACAAAGTGCGTATGGATGAACTGAATTGTGACGGGGTCATGGTTGCAACTCCGGCTGGTTCGACTGCTTATAACCTTTCGGCACAAGGGCCGATATTACCTTTACTTGCCCCGCTACTGGCTCTCACGCCGGTTAGCCCGTTCCGGCCAAGGCGTTGGCATGGTGCGCTGTTGCCCAATTCTGTGACTGTCCGTTTTGATATGCTGGAATTGGATAAGCGGCCTGTTAATGCTGCCGCAGACAATGTCGAAGTAAAATCCGTGAGTTCGGTAATTATTTCATTAGCAAAGGGCGTTAAGGCCTCTATTTTATTTGATTCTAACCATTCATGGGATGAGCGTATATTATCCGAACAATTCCGTTATTAAGAAGAATACACGTTAAAACGCGTGGCGAACAAGGGTTTTTGTTGACTTTTTTATGATTGCACCTTAACGCCTTTGTAAGGGGTGTAAGTTGGCTGACTTGTCCTGACCATAGTCATAAAAGTTGGGCGAAAAAGAGAAAGAGTGATAGCGCCTTTGACCAGTTTCAGTGATTTGGGCCTTTCTGAAAAGGTTCTCGAAGCAGTAAAATCCGTTGGATATGAAGAACCGACGCCAATACAACTTGGAGCCATTCCTCATGTCCTGAAGCATGAGGATGTGTTGGGCATTGCCCAAACCGGTACGGGGAAAACTGCTTCCTTTGTACTTCCAATGTTGACGCTTCTCGAAAAAGGGCGCGCAAGGGCACGAATGCCCCGCACCCTCATTCTTGAGCCGACACGTGAACTTGCTGCGCAAGTGAAAGAGAATTTCGATCAATATGGCGCCAATCATCACTTGAGTGTGGCACTTCTCATTGGCGGCGTGTCATTTGACGATCAGGATCGCAAGCTTGACCGTGGAGCGGATGTTCTGATTGCTACTCCGGGACGACTCCTCGATCATTTCGAGCGGGGCAAATTGTTGTTAACCGGCGTTGAAATTCTGGTTATCGATGAAGCAGATCGTATGCTTGATATGGGATTTATTCCCGATATTGAACGTATTTGTAAACTCATTCCGTTTACCCGCCAGACGTTGTTTTTTTCGGCAACCATGGCACCCGAAATTACCAAATTGACCGAGCAATTCCTGCATAATCCGGTCAGGATTGAAATCGCGAAAGCCTCGTCAACCGCCACCACAATTACGCAAAAGCTCGTCGCTTCCGGCCGCAAATCCTGGGAAAAGCGTGCGGTCTTACGCGACCTCATTCATAATGAAGGAAATGAATTAAAAAACGCAATTATCTTTTGTAATCGGAAAAAAGATATATCGGAGCTGTTTCGTTCGCTCGTACGCCATAACTTCAGCGTCGGTGCACTTCATGGCGATATGGATCAACGTTCGCGCATGACTATGCTGGCGAATTTCAAGGAAGGAAAAATTGCTTTGCTGGTTGCTTCCGACGTTGCTGCCAGAGGTCTTGATATTCCGGATGTAAGTCACGTCTTTAACTACGATGTTCCAACCCATGCAGAAGATTATGTTCACCGTATCGGACGAACCGGTCGAGCCGGAAAATCGGGAAAAGCTTTCACTATCGTTACAACGGCAGATAAAAAATACGTCGACGCAATCGAAAAGATGAGCGATCAAAAAATCGAGTGGTATAATGGCGATCTCGCTTCGCTGAAACAGGATACGGGCGAGGAAGAGCCAAACCGTAACGACAAACGCTCCAAATCGGCAGAATCGAAAACCGGAAGAAACGCGAAAAAACGAACAGACAAGGCCGAGCAAAAGCAGGAAAGCAAAAGCCGTGAAAAGCTGCCTGTCGAAAAAATTGAAAAAACAAAAGATGCTGAGCCAAGCCTGAAGCATGCTTCTGCAACGGATGTTCGCTCCAACGACTCTTCAAAAAATTACGCCGGTAAATTATCAAAAGAACCCGCCTCTCCGAAAGGGTTCGGGAACGATATTCCTGCTTTTATGCTGATTGATACGCGGGGCTGATTTAGCCGTAAGCGGGGTGATTTAATGGTACGCGGGGCTGATTATTTGTCGTACGCAAGGCTGATTTAGCCGTACGCGGGATTGATTTAACGGTACGCGGGATTGATTTAGCCGTACAAGGGCTGATTTAGCCGTGGGCTGGGCTGATTTAGCCGTATAAGAGTTGATTTAACCGTTTCTCCGTTCGTTTCATCCGGCATTGTTATAGAGCGGAAAATTCGGCGGTTTGAAGCGGTATTTCGCTGCCAATATAGATTTTATCAAATAAAAATAGCAGCCTTACGTATCGCTAGCTTTTTGCCAAATAGAAAATCTTTGATTAAAGAAAAGGCAGATCAACATCTGCTAATCTGCCTCTATTGGTGTTTCTTTAAACATCAAGTTCAAGCTTTTAAACGCTCAAGAGTTTTGGTTTTTCCCAATAGCGGTAATAATGCTGCCATTTCCGGTCCATGATCGAGGCCGGTGAGCGCCTGCCGCAATGGCATAAAAAGTGCCCTGCCCTTTCGGCCTGTTGCTTTTTTTAATGCTTCCGTCCAGCTTTTCCAGCTTGTTTCGTTAAATTCGCCTTCCGGTAAATAGGAAACAGATTGGTGAACATAATCACGATCTTCCGCTGAAACAGCGTTAAAAGAACCGTTTTTCTCCAATCTTTCCCACCAGAATTTGGCTTCGTTTACCTTGTCAATATTGCCGCGTACTGCATACCAGAAGGGTGAAGCATCTTTTCCGGCTATACCCAATTTCTCCAGACGTGCCTTGACTTCATCAAATTCCAGCAAATGCACAATATGCTTGTTAAGCGTTAACAAATCGGCCGGATCAAATTTTGCCGAAGACTTTGATGCAGATGCCAGATCGAAGTGTTCCAGCAACTCTTCCTGTGTTCTGCATGCTGTTACATTTTCGGAAGTTCCAATCAGAACCGCCAATGACTCGACAGCCATAGGTTCAAAACCTTCTTCCCGTAATGAACGGATTGACAGGTCACCTTTACGTTTAGAAAGACCTTCACCCGAAATGGTCGTAAGCAGATTGATATGGCCGAATGTCGGTGCATGAGCACCAAGTGCCTCAAAAATTGCTATTTGAACGCCGGTATTTGTAACATGGTCATCGCCGCGAATAATATGGGTTATACCCATGTCAATATCATCTACGACAGAAGGCAGGGTATAAAGATAACTTCCATCCTCGCGAATGAGGATCGGATCCGACATAGAGGCAAGATCAATTGTTTGCGGTCCACGCACAACATCATCCCAATGGACATCGGTGCGTCTCGTCTTGAACGGGTCGGAATCGAAATTGGGCAGTTTGAAGCGCCAATGAGGTTTGCGACCTTCGGCCTCAAATGCTTTTATTTCTTCCGGCTCAAGTTTTAAAGATTCACGTCCATAGATTGGCGGAAGTTTGCGAGACAAACGAATTTTACGCCGTCTTTCAAGCTCTTCCTGTGTTTCATAACAGGGATAAAGAAGACCTTGCTGTTTCAACTTTTCAACGACATCATTATAGCGGTCAAATCGCTTGGACTGATAATAGATTTCATCCGGTTTGATACCGAGCCAGTCGAGGTCAATACCGATTCCATCAATATATTCCTGTTTGGAGCGTTCGATGTCTGTATCATCGAAACGTAAAACATATTTACCCTGTTCGGCCTTGGCAAACAGCCAATTAAACAAAGCAATTCTGGTATTACCGATGTGAATATAACCGGTTGGCGAGGGTGCAAAACGAACTTTTATCATAAAACAACTCAATTTTTATCGCGGAAACGATTGGTAATGGGGTAGCGACGATCACGACCGAAATTTTTATGGCTTATTTTTACGCCGGGGGCCGATTGGCGTCTTTTATATTCGGATATATAGAGCAAATGCTCGATCCTTTCGACCAAATCTCTTGGATGTCCACGTTCGACTATTTGGGAAACACTCATTTCTTCATCGACGAGGCAACGCAAAACATCATCAAGTACCGGATATGGAGGAAGCGAATCCTCGTCTTTCTGGTTTTCACGCAGTTCGGCCGATGGTGCCTTATCAATAATATTTTGCGGAATGACCGCGGCTTTTGGTCCCAAGCCGTTCATTGGAAAATGGTTATTGCGCCAGTTTGAAAGTGCATAAACCTGCATTTTATAAATGTCTTTTATCGGATTAAAGCCGCCATTCATATCGCCATAAAGCGTAGCGTAACCAACCGACATTTCAGATTTGTTTCCGGTGGTTACAACCATTGAGCCAAACTTGTTCGATATGGCCATCAAAATTGTGCCACGTGTCCGGCTTTGTAAATTTTCCTCGGTAATATCGGCCTTTGTGCCTTGGAAAAGTGGTTTTAGAGCCTGTTCAAATCCTTCGACCGGTTTGGCAATCGGTACTGTGTCATACCGGCAGCCCAGCATTTTCGCACATTCTTCCGCATCCCTTATCGATTCCGAAGAGGTATAGTTATAGGGAAGCATAATAGCGTGAACACGTTCGGCTCCAAGTGCATCGGTTGCAATGGCCGCACATAAGGCTGAATCGATACCACCCGAAAGCCCCAATACAACGCTCTTGAACCGGTTTTTATTGACATAATCGCCAAAGCCTAGAACGCAAGCCTGATAATCGGCTGCTGCATCATGAAGCATTTTTTCCTGAGGTCCCGAAACACACGACCATTTACCATTCTGTTTTTGCCAGCGACTATATGCAAGCTCGCTTTGAAAATGCTTCATTTGAAAGGCAAGCGTTCCATTTGCATTGACCGCAAACGATCCACCATCGAAAACAAGTTCATCCTGACCGCCGACTTCATTCGCATAAACAATTGGCAGAGAAGATTTCAATACCTGTTTTTTAACGACTTCATAGCGTAATTCCGGTTTTTCACGATTATAAGGAGAGCCATTGGGAACGAGTATGATTTCCGCGCCCGCTTCGGCAAGTCGGGCTGCGACTTCATCATCATTCCAGATATCTTCACAGATTGGCAAACCGATCTTCATGCCGCGGAATTCTACCGGCTGCGGACATGGTCCGGCAGAAAAAACCCGTTTTTCGTCAAACTCGCTATAATTCGGCAGGTCGAATTTCAGGCATTCGGCAACGACCTTTCCCCCGTCAAGAACGACAGCGGCGTTATAGACGTGGCCTTTTCGACGTATCGGAACACCGACGATAATACCGGCACCCGTAGCCGTTGCCGACGCAAGTTTCGACAACGCTTTTTCACAAGTTTCAATGAAAGAGGGTTTCAGCACAAGATCTTCTGGTGGATAACCGCTGATAAAAAGCTCGGTAAACAGTAGAAGATCGGCACCGGCTTCACTCGCCTCGTTATGGGCTTTCAAGGCAAGATTCAAATTGCCTTCAATGTCGCCAACAACCGGATTGAATTGTGCAACAGCGAGCGTCAGATCATTTTCTATCAGCTTTTTGGTCATGGTCTTGATTTAGCCTGTCATCGTTGCCCTTGCAACGGCATATGTTAAACGAAAAACAACGTTTTTAAAATGACCGAAATCCATATACATATCGTTAAGAGAATAGAAAGAAGAACCGCTAGAGAACCCGCATCCTTGGCAATTTTTATATCTTCACGATATTCGCGGGTGATGGCGTTGCAGGTCGCTTCGATAGCGGTATTCAATACCTCGACAATAATGACAAAAACTATAGAACCGCAAAGCAATAAAAAGCTTTGCCAATTATCGGTCAAAAAGAAGGCTACAGGCAGAGAAATCACGAAAAGAATTGTCTCTTGAATAACAGCCTTTTCGTGAGTCAACAAATATTTGACCGCACGGAGGGAATTCAAAAATGCTTTGAATAATCTCTCCATGCGTTTTTCATCCGATGTCAAAAATCGTGTTTTAATTTCTCTAGCGGGCAGTTGCCTGTGTTGTCTCGGCATCCCGTTGTTTTTTCAAAAGCTCTGCAACAAGAAACGCCAATTCAAGTGCCTGATCGGCGTTCAGCCGCGGATCACAATGGGTGTGATACCGATCGGAAAGATGTTCTGCCGAAATGGCATGGGCGCCACCCGTACATTCAGTGACATCACGTCCGGTCATTTCGATATGGATACCACCGGGATAAGTTCCTTCCGCATGATGGACAGCGAAGAAGTTTTCCACCTCTTTCAAAATCCGTTCAAACGGGCGGGTTTTATAACCGTTGGCCGTAATGGTATTGCCATGCATCGGATCACAAGACCAAACAACCTTTTTGCCTTCGCGTTCAACAGCACGAATGAGTTGCGGAAGGTGATCTCCTACTTTGTCGTAACCGAAACGGGCAATCAGTGTCAGTCTTCCCGCCTCGTTTTCGGGATTGAGAATATCAATCAGTCTCAACAAATCATCAGGTTCAAGTGACGGACCGCATTTAAGGCCGATCGGGTTTTTGATACCGCGACAATATTCGACATGCGCATGATCGGACTGACGTGTACGATCTCCGATCCAGAGCATATGCCCCGATGTCGCATACCAGTCACCCGATGTAGAATCTACGCGCGTTAGCGCTTCTTCATAACCGAGGAGAAGCCCTTCATGGCTTGTATAAAATGACGTTTCACGCAATGACGAATTTGTATTGGCTGTTATACCGATTGCCCGCATAAAATCCATTGTTTCTGAAATGCGTTGTGCAAGCTTGCTATAACGTTCGCCCTGCGGGCTGTTGGCAATAAACCCCAACATCCATTTATGGACATTATCCAGATTGGCATAGCCACCTTGAGCAAAGGCACGCAACAAATTCAAAGTTGCTGCCGATTGCCGGTAAACTTCCGACATACGCTGTGGATCGGGTGTACGTGAAGCTTTATCGAACTCTATCCCGTTAATGATGTCACCGCGATAGGATGGCAAGGTAACACCATCCTTGGTCTCGGTGTCGGAAGATCTCGGTTTTGCAAATTGTCCGGCAATGCGGCCGACTTTTACCACCGGCTTTGAAGCGCCGAAAGTCAATGCAATCGCCATCTGTAAAAATACGCGGAAAAAATCGCGGATATTATCAGCTTCATGCTCGGCGAAACTTTCTGCACAATCACCGCCTTGCAACAGGAAAGCCTTTCCTTCTGCAACCAATGAAAGTTCATGCTTCAAATTGCGTGCTTCACCGGCAAATACCAAAGGTGGATAACGGCGCAATTCACTTTCTACATGAGCCAATGCTACAGGATCAGGATAAGTCGGTACCTGCTTAATCGGTTTTGATCTCCAAGATGCAGGCGTCCAATTTTTAGTCATCATTATCTCACTTTACGGTATAAAATATAGTTCCGGTGTTCTTTTATCGGGATTTAAAAATATCCGGGATCAGGTGCACCTACCTACTTTATGATATAAACAGAATTGTTGTTTAAAGCCAAGTCCATGGTCTCTCTAAAAGTGTAATTCCGCTTTTTTTACTACAATTTAACAACATCCGTTCGACTGAACACATTCTATTCAATTCAGCTTCTTTCCGTTCTCGTAAACATAAGTGGGTTGATACATTGTAACCAATTCTTCAGAGGCCGTCGGATGAAGCGCCATGGTTCTATCAAACACATCTTTCGTCAATTGGCCTTTGAGAGAAACACCGAGAAGTTGTGCCATCTCGGCTGCATCATGACCCAGTATATGGGCTCCCACCACCCGTTTTGACGTTCCATCAACAACCAGTTTGGTGAGCATTTTTTCTGTATTTCCCGAAAGTGTATTACGCATCGGACGGAACAGAGCACGATAAACCTCGACACGCAGGAACTTCTTCACCGCCTCTTCTTCTGTCAGCCCTACTGTGCCAATCTCGGGCTGTGAAAATACTGCCGTTGCAATAAGTTCATGATCCGGCTTTGTCGGATTGTTTTTGAAAGCGGTTTCAATAAAACACATTGCTTCATGGATTGCGACAGGTGTTAGCTGTATCCTGTCGGTAACATCACCCACAGCCCAAATATTATCAGCACTTGTCTTCATATAGTCGTCGACAATGATAGCATGACGGGAATTACATTCAACGCCGGCTTTATCCAAATTCAATCCGTCGGTGTTGGGCGAACGTCCAAGAGCCAGCATGACTTTACCCGTTGTCAATGTTTCGCCTGTCGAAAGCTTTACGTTGAAGTTTTCAGAATTTTTCTCAACCTGTTCGATCGTTGCGTTATATAAAATGCGAATACCTTTTTCTTGCATGGCATCGTTTAACAGTTGCCGTAGATCGGAATCGAATTTGCGCAATATCAGATCACCGCGGTAAACGAGTGTTGTTTTCACACCCAGCCCGTGAAAAATGTTTGCAAATTCTACTGCAATATAGCCACCGCCTGCTATCACGATGGATTGAGGCAATTTGTCCAGATTGAAAGCCTCATTCGAGCTGATACACAATTCGTTTCCGATAATTTCCGGATGGCGGGAAACATGACCGCCTGTTGCAATCAGAATTTTCTCGGCAGTTACCCGTTCGCCGGTTGTTTTAATTTCCAATGTGTGAGCATCGACAAAAACGGCACGGCTTTCAAAGATCTTGACATGGTTGTTATCAAGTCCTTTGCGATAAAGCCCTTCGAGTCTGGCAATCTCTTTGTTTTTAGCTTCAAGAAGCCGCGTCCAATCGAATTTGTAATCATCCAGAGTCCAGCCAAAGCCATGACTATCCTTGAACTCCTGTGAATATTGCGAGGCATAGACAAAAAGCTTTTTCGGCACACAACCGCGGATAACGCAGGTTCCGCCCATGCGATATTCTTCTGCAATGCCAACTTTTTTTCCGAGTGCACCGGCCAAACGTGCAGCACGCACACCGCCCGAACCACCACCTATTACAAACAGATCAAAATCATATGATGACACGGGGACTTCCTTTCACTTCAATTGTTGGAACTTTTAATATGGTACCGGAGTGCCTGAATTATAAGCCAATACAATGTTATTTGCTTTAACCGATTTCTGAAATAGCTGTATTTTTAATTTTTGGCAAAAAAAATGGCGACAATAATGCCGCCATTTTCAAAACTTGATGAAAGCCGATTATTGTGCAGGTGCGGGAGCCTTGGGCTTTGCACTCTGTGCGGCTGCCGGTGGATTGGGTGCTGCACGTTTTTGTGTACCAAGCTTTTGAGCCATTGCTTTTCCGACATTTGCAGCCAGATCCTGAGCTACACCTTGACGCCATACGTCATAAGCCGAAAGGATGTCGCGAACGGCAACAGGACCTTCTGTCAACAATTTTTTACCTGTGTCCGATGTATAAAAGGCAGTAATCTGGTCAAGCTCGGCTTGTGAAAAATGCTTGGCATAGGCACGGGCGGCCTCTTTTTCCAAATCGGCGCGACGTTTGGCAAGTGCCATCGCCTGTTCATCAACCGTATCGGAAATAATATTTGCGAGATTGGGGTCTTTACGCATCAACTCGTCTTTCAGATCACGAGCGGTGCTTGGGAGAAATTCATCAAATTGGTCTGTAGCATGGATTGCAGCAATTGCTTTTTGTGCCGATTGCAACTGTGCTTCGCTAATATCGTCAGCATAGGTGAAATTAACGCCCATACCAAGAATTGCGACTGTTCCCAGCGTTGCAGCAAGGCGTCGGATGGAAAATGCCGTGTTCATTCAGTGGTTACTCCATAATTATCGTCAAAAACTTTTAGCCATCTTTTTCGTCAAAAAAAACCGATGGAAAGACATTTACTCTAAAAATCCGCCTCATCCAAAACTTTTATTTCACCATTGGTCATTGCAACCACCGATTTCTTTGCCAAATTCAAAAATAAACCGTGTTCGACAACGCCCGGGATCGAAAAAAGTGCTTCGGATAGAGCTTCTGGATCAGAAATACGGCCAAATGATGCATCAAGAATAAAATGTCCACCATCAGTAACAAAAGGTTTATTATTCTCTTGCCTTAATGAAATGTTGCCAGAAAGGCCAAGGCTCTTTGTTACTTCGACAATTGCAAGTTTTGTTGCTGCCAAACCGAACGGATTGACTTCAATAGGCAAAGGAAATGCACCAAGCGCGTTAACCAGTTTGGAAGAGTCAGCAATCACCAACATGCGGGACGAAGCAAAAGCGACGATCTTTTCGCGCAATAATGCACCACCGCCCCCCTTTATCAAAGCCATATGCGGACCAATTTCATCAGCACCGTCAACATCAAGATCAAGAGCGGGAACATCATCGAGACTTGCTACCGGAATTCCGAGTTCACGGCATAGCTGTTCCGAACGCACCGATGTAGCAACGCCCACAACGCTTAAACCGTCTCTGACACGCTCCGCCAATACACGAATAAATTCATTTGCTGTAGAGCCGGTTCCAATTCCAAGTTTCATCCCGTCTTGGACAAATTCAACCGCTTTTGCGGCGGCTGCTTTTTTCAGTTCCAGAGCATTCATAGCCATTCGCTTTTCCTAACAAGTGTTTCATCTCTTACGGATCGCCGAAAAAAAAGCAATCTCCCGACACCAGAAACCCGATATTTTTACCAAAATTTGCCCTTTTATACCCTGATTTTATAGTTGATAAAAAAAATCCACTTTAGGGGTTGATTCCCGACTTAATGTTTCATATGTTTGTCATGTTTTAGTGAGTCTGATAGGTTTCATTGTAATTGGTTATCGATAATGATTGTTTGTTCGTGTAACGTAATAAGTCAATCAGAGATCGAAGATGTTATCAATTCTCTGTTGGAAGAGGATTGTTGGCAATTGATTGTTCCCGGAAAAATTTATAAAGTATTGGCGAAGCGCGGCAAGTGTTGCTGTTGCTTTCCGAATATACTCGAAACCATTATTCGAGTATCGGAAAATTATCATCGCCTACATAATCGGGACGAGGCTGAGATTATCTCCTATCTTGATCGTGTGCGCGCATTGCGATTGAAATATAGGAGAATAGGTCAACATGAAAGGTCACGAAAAGGTCATCGAGCGGCTTAACCAGGCGCTCTTTCTTGAACTTGGGGCGGTCAACCAATATTGGATTCACTACCGCTTGACTGAAGATTGGGGTTACACAAAGCTTGCCAATAAGGAACGTGAGGAATCCATTGAAGAAATGGGGCACGTTGACAAGCTGGTCAAACGTATTGTTTTTCTGGAGGGGCATCCCAATTTGCAAACCCTCGCCCCTCTTCGCATTGGCCAGAATATCAAGGAAGTTCTGGAATGTGATTTGGCCGGAGAATATGAGGCAAGAGAAGCTTATCGCGTTGCACGTGAGCTGTGCGCCGAATTGTCCGACCATATCTCAAAAAAATTATTCGATGAATTGTTGGAAGATGAAGAAGGTCATATCGACTTTCTGGAAACACAACTTGCACTTCTTAACAAGATTGGCGAAGAAAAATATGGCCAGTTGAATGCAGGTTCAGCTGAACATGCCGAAGCCAAAGAATAAAAAATAACTATCGAAATTGAACCGGCCAGAACCACCAATGGTGTTGTTCTGGCCGGTTTATTTTACCTGAAGCCGTTTTTCAAATTCACATATTTATTTTGAAATAGCTATTTATCCGCTTACACCTTGTTTTGGTTTTCGCCCTCATTGCTCCTTAAACCGACGTTCCGGTATGTCGCAGTTGTCACAACACCACCGCTCATTTCAGAAAGACTAGCGGATTTTGGGAGCCGCATCCATGGAACTAGAAATCTCGTCGATTTATCCATGAGAATAAGAAATCTTGCAGGCATTTTCAGGTTCTGCCTCTATTATATTTAACTGGCTCGATAACTTTTCAAAGCTTCCGTGAAACCGAAAGCCTTAAACTGCGCGACATTTTCTTTCGTTGGTCGCCACTTTCGTTCATTATTGACGCTTCCGGCGAACGTCCAAACGATGTCAGTTGTTAATCTCGAAAAACAAGTGAAAAAAGATGAGCAGAAGACAAGCCGAAATCGAAGAATTGAAATTCAAGAATCCTGATAGTCTTTAACTGTCATTTCATTCAAAATGACCGGTTTGAGGCTTGCAAATATTTTCGATATTCGTTCCAAGGTCGTGTCGGCCCTCCCTTAATAGAGGATATTATTTTACCTTTATCGGTAACCAACATAGTTCCGTATAACATCAATGAAGTTGCAGTAATAATTTTTTGCCCTGAGACACATTTCAATAAATGGATATTTTGATAAACAACCAGAATATCCGCATCAGGGCATGTCATGTCGCTATTATATTGCTCTTCGATTACTGCTATTTTTAAACCGCCATCTTTTTGTGTTCGACAAGTTCCTTCATTACAAATAAATTGCGCTCCTTCCCGCTGTTCAGCGTTCGCGGGGCCTACAACTGTGTTCAATTTATACGACCGTTGCCAAACTTCTGTGACAAATTTCGTCGGCTTTTTATCGGTAATATAAAGATTTCGATTGTCGATGAGGCCGACAGCACCTTTATCCTCCGACACAAGCAATAAAGGCGGTTTTTGTAGAACAACAAAAAAAACGCCAACCAAAAACCATAGAACTGAAAAGAGGCAAAGCCTCGTTTTTAAAATTAAAAGTATAATGAGGCCGGAAGACAGAAAAACCAATGCAACCGGAGGGATGACACCCGGATTGATATCCGGCGAGATTGCCGCAACACTGTAGGCAATTTTTTCAACAAGTTTCACGCCTCCTCCCATGACTTGCAACGGCAGCCATTCAAGACCGAATGGCATAACCAGCGCTGCAACAAGTGCAAAAGGCATGACAATGATCGACATTACAGGAAATGCCAAAGCATTGCTGATAATTCCAAGGGGCGCTGTATTGGAAAAATGGTATGCAGAAAAAATTCCGCTTGCAAGACCGGCCACAAGTGAAGCGATTGCCGTCGAAAGAACCGGAAAAAGAACAATGCGCATTATACCGGCTCCCACGAACATCGGTGTCGTCTGATAATATGATTTCGGTCTTCTGCTCCACCAACCGAACACAGCCACCAATGCGGCTGTTGCCGAAAACGACATTTGAAAGCTCGGTCCCAGCACTTCATGCGGGACAACAAGCAAAGTCATAATGGCGGCAATAGCGAGATTGCGCATTGTTATCGCGGAACGATCAAAAATTATCGCGATAAGCATAACTGCAACCATTACGAAACTGCGCTGCGCCGCGACATCGGAACCGGACAAGACGAGATAGAAGGCGGATGCCAATAATGCCGCTGCGGCGGCAATCTTTTTTGATTGATAGCGCGAGGCAAAGCCGGGAAATATTGCAAGTAATGTCCTGACAATAATCAGAACCATGCCGGCGACCATCGCCATATGCAAACCGGAAATTGACAAAATATGCGAAAGTCCTGCAACCCGTAAAGCATCATTGGTTGTCTGCGAGATGCCGCCTCTTTGGCCGGTAATCAATGCTGCCGCTATGCTACCGGTTTCCCCGCCGATCGCCTTTATGATCCTTACTGTCATTGCCACACGTAAACGCGAAATTCCCAGAGAAACCCGCTCGACCAACGAGTCCGGCGGTTCGACAATAATTTTCTTGGGCTTGCCTACAAAATAGCCTTGACCACCGATAGACTGGAAATAATTGGAAAATCCGAAGTCATAGCTGTTTGGCCTGATTGGTCCGGAACTTGCCCGTAATTTCACCCGTCCCTCGACCCCGTCGCCCGGCTCGATTTCCATATTGCTCGTCGAAGCGGATAACTTTACTCTTTCGGGAGCGTAATGGAGATGGGGATTATTCGTCGCCAATATATCCACAACCAAACGCGATTTTGCATTTGTTGCCTTTTCGACTGCAATAACTCTCCCCCTTATTGTTGTCGAAATATCGCTTCCAAGCATTGGTGTCGCTATACGCCACGCCTCTATTTTGGAACAAAATGCTCCGACAACAATACATGTCGCAAAACCGGCAACAAAAAAGGCCGGCCGATAATGACGGGACAGGATAAAAAACCCGATCGCCAAAGCGCAATAAGCTGCAAGTTTTGAACCGTCGGGTTCATATGGAAGTGTAAAATAGATTATCGCACCGACAGCCATGAACACCGGAATCAACAGAAACGCTAACCCTTGCTCAAATTCATGAACAAACGAGTGATAGACCCACAAAAGCGCATCCTTGAGCTTTTTAGAGAGCGAATTTATCCCTGTTTTATGTGGATTGATAAATGGTATATCATCGGGCAGACTCACAACATGCCGCTCGACCGGGCTGTAAAGCTGCGCAGCAGACGCCATCCTCTTCTTTCCGGATTGCCTGTTCAATCCTTGCGCATTTGATTTGCTTTCTGGTGCATTTCTCTGCTTTATAATTCTATCTGTCCCCGTTGGTATGACTGGCACACGTGAGTGAGTCTATGCTAATGGTTCGACACCATACTGACAATGGAATACTCGTAGAAATCTGGAGACATTTATGTCCACGCCTGTAGTTACACGTTTTGCCCCTTCACCCACCGGTTTTCTTCACATCGGGGGAGCGCGTACCGCCCTGTTCAACTGGCTTTACGCCAAGCACACCGGTGGCAAAATGCTGCTTCGTATCGAAGACACCGATCGGGAACGCTCCACCAAAGCAGCGGTCGATGCAATTATTGACGGATTGAAGTGGTTGGGATTGACATGGGATGGCGAGCCTATTTCGCAATTCTCACGTGTTGACCGTCACCGTGAAGTTGCCGAAGAACTCGTCAAAAAAGGGCAAGCTTATTATTGCTACGCCACACCGGAAGAATTGACAGAAATGCGTGAAAAAGCACGAGCAGAAGGAAAACCCCCGCGTTATAACGGCATCTGGCGCGATCGCGATCCTTCCGAGGCTCCGAAAGGAGTAAAACCGGTTATCCGCATAAAAGCACCCCTTCAGGGCGAAACAATCGTGCACGATCGTGTACAAGGGGATGTACATTTCCCCAACAAGGATCTTGATGATTTTATTATTTTGCGTTCGGACGGAACACCTACTTATATGTTGGCGGTGGTGGTTGATGACCACGACATGGGAGTAACCCATGTTATCCGTGGCGATGACCATCTGACCAATGCTGCACGCCAGACAATTCTTTTTAATGCCATGGGGTGGGATGTTCCGGTAATGGCTCATATTCCACTCATTCACGGAGCTGACGGTGCAAAACTGTCAAAGCGCCATGGCGCCCTCGGCGTTGATGCCTATCGCGCAATGGGTTACCTGCCGATAGCCTTGCGCAACTATCTTGTACGTCTTGGCTGGAGCCATGGCGATGACGAGATTATGTCGACTGAAGATATGATTTCTTGGTTTGATATTGATGACATCAACAAAGGTGCTGCCCGCTTCGACTTCAAGAAACTTGAGGCGATCAACGGCCAATATATGCGCATGAGCAATGACAAAGAACTGTTTGATGCCGCGCTTTCCATTCTACCGGAAATCGAAGGCGGTAAGGAACTTCAAACGAAGCTCGATGATAAAAACCGGGCTGAATTTCTAAAAGCAATGCCGGAATTGAAAGAACGCGCCAAAACGCTTGTAGAACTGATTGACAATGCCGCTTTTATCTTTGCCGATAGGCCTTTGAAACTTGATGAAAAGGCTACCAACCTTTTGAATGAGGAAGGAAAGGCGATTTTGAGAGCTGTCTATCCGGCTCTTGAAGCTTGCACCGACTGGAACAAGGAACAACTTGACCACATCATCAGGCAATATGCGGAAGGTGCCCAATTAAAGCTCGGTAAAGTTGCACAGCCCTTGCGGGCAGCATTAACCGGTCGGGCGGTTTCACCCGGTGTTTTTGATGTGCTCGTTATTTTGGGACGCGAAGAGTCGCTGGGTCGGATAAGAGACCAGATCGCCTGAGACTTCACGCCGTATTAGCCGGTATCTTGATTTTTATTATTGTGCCACAGCTCCTTTCAAAGCGCTGTGGCATTTTTTATCAAATTAGTTTGGACATTTTGCGACCGCGGGCAATGCCGATCTTTGATACGCGCATTTTCCTGTGCTTGAATCACACAAGATTGACACCGGTAACATAAAAATACACAACTTAGAGATTGCAAGCCGGCGCTTTTTGGATAATCTGGAAAGTAACACAGGCATTAGACATGAGCCGCAATTATTACCTGTAGTGTGAACGCGGCACCTCATCTTTTTGGGGTGGAGGGTCTGAAAGGGAAGATACATGATAGACAATAAAGCACATATAACCGTTGACGGTAAAAGCATTGAACTTCCGGTACGCAAAGGCACAATGGGCCCGGACGTTATCGAGATTGCACCGCTTTATAAGCAAACGGGAACGTTTACTTACGACCCCGGTTTTACATCAACGGCTTCTTGCGAATCCAAGATTACCTATATTGACGGAGATGCCGGTGTATTGCTCTACCGCGGCTATTCGATAGATCAGCTTGCCGAGCAAGGTGACTTCATGGAAACTTGTTATTTGCTGCTTTATGGAGAACTCCCCAGCAAAAAACAAAAAGAAGATTTTGACCGGACTGTGCGCGAGCACACCATGGTTCACGAACAGTTCTCGCGATTCTTCCATGGCTTCCGTCGTGACTCACACCCGATGGCTGTGATGGTAGCCTGCCTTGGAGCAATGTCGGCTTTCTATCATGATTCACTTGATATTGCCGACCCGCGTCAAAGGATGATCGCGTCCATCCGGCTTATTTCAAAAGTGCCGACACTTGCCGCTATGGCCTACAAATATTCAATCGGCCAACCGTTCGTATATCCAAGTAACAACTTGGGTTACGCCGCGAATTTCCTGAAAATGTGTTTTGCTGTGCCTTGTGAGGAATACAAAGTCAATCCGGTATTGGCACGGGCAATGGATCGTATTTTCATCCTTCATGCCGATCACGAGCAGAACGCTTCAACATCGACTGTCCGTTTGGCCGGTTCTTCGGGAGCCAACCCGTTTGCTTGTATTGCTGCCGGCGTCGCTTGCTTGTGGGGTCCTGCCCACGGCGGAGCTAACGAAGCATGTTTGAAAATGCTTCAGGAAATCGGATCAGTTGAAAGAATTCCTGAATTTATCGCACGTGCGAAAGATAAAAACGATCCGTTCAGACTTATGGGATTTGGTCACCGCGTCTATAAAAATTATGACCCGCGTGCAAAAATCATGCAAAAGACATGTCATGAAGTGTTGACGGAACTCGGCATTAAAGACGATCCGCTTCTCGACATTGCTATGGAACTCGAACATATCGCTCTCCATGACGAGTATTTCATCGAGAAGAAGCTTTACCCGAATGTTGATTTTTATTCCGGCATTACTTTGAAAGCCTTGGGCTTCCCGACCGATATGTTCACAGTTCTGTTTGCTTTGGCACGTTGTGTCGGCTGGGTTGCTCAATGGAAAGAAATGATTGAAGATCCGGCACAGAAAATTGGTCGTCCGCGTCAGCTCTATACCGGTGCAGCACGCCGCGAATATGTACCGCTGGACAAACGCAAATAATTTGCTTCGGAAATATTCAATTTCCGGAAAAACAAAAATTAAAACCCCGTCACAAATTTTATGGCGGGGTTATTTTTAACTTACAGCGGAATATCCAATCTCTTTAATTTAGGTTCGGGACACGTTAATTTAGAAGCTGACGATAAGTTAAGCTGAGACAAACTTGCACAGTCATGCCATATAACTCTAAGCTGCCAGTTCTTGAACTCGTCGAACAGATTCTTGGTCTCAAGTCGCCATCGGTAAGTTTGATTGTGAAAACGAATTCCAATTTGCCCTGCCCTTTAAGTGTGAAATGCAAGTCTTAATGTTGCTGCCAAAACAACGCCTAGCGAAAACAACCGATACCCCACTGTACGCAAAGAATTGCAGTGATCTGGAAAAACCGGCAGAACAGGAGAATCGGTCCTCTATAACTACTCACCCTCGATTTTTGCAAAAACAGGCATATCAACTTTTCATCTTGGCGAACGACCATATGCAGGATTGAATTAAAGAGGTCTTTTGCAGCCGAAACGGTCGAGGTATATTGCCGTTTTCAATATACATCTTAGCTTATGATGCACCTTGGGGGGGGTGCATAGGTCCATAATTCATTGAAGTCCTTAGCTTTTCGGATAAAGGCAAAAAAGCTGTCGTCAAACACGCCAGTCCGGCTCCTGCATATGAAGCAGTTTTAAAGCATTTATCGCAGCTAACTCTCATCCAACCAATGTCTGCTCTTGCTGAAACAACCAATACTGATGAGAACATGCTGGTCTTTATACAGACAACGATTTGAGACAGTGAAAAACAACGAAATATTCGCATCACTCCTTCCTCGCTCGGAAAAACAACCAATTTATTGGTGTCACCCACATTAAAAATCAGCGAATAACTAACCGGTTAAAACTGAGTTTCATAAAAGTAATAAGTCCTGAACTCGGAAAAAAATAAAGCTGTATCTCAGCAATGATTATACGACTAGTGCATTATGAAAATAGGTAATATAAATTAAATAAAGTGAAACGAAATATAGTCATTCTTTTGATTAATTTGAATTGGAATGTTCTTGGAATACAAAAATAGTAACACGTAAGCCGATAGCGTGACAATCTACCGTTGAGTACAAAATGTTAAGAAATTTAGCTTGATATGTGCTTATCCGGTAAATATTTTTAATACTGGTAATGTATTCGCCAACGATCACAAACTTATATAAAATTTCTCGTTTAATTTTTCGACCTGAAAAAACCAAAAATATAAGGCCACGTCTTGATTAGACGTATGTTGCCTCAACAAATCAGATTGGTTAATTATTCATTTTTGCGATGAAATACGCAATTGCACAAAGATGCAAAATCTATGATGTCCTATGCTTTAAGCAACTTGCGTATCAAACATTTTGTGCCTTAATTAATACTTATGCTAACCTCTTATGCACTCTTAAGCGATCACAGTTAAAAGATATTTTCATTGATCTTCTGAAAAAAATTCATTTTTTCCAAAATAATTGTGGATTTTTGATTCATTTTATCGTTCCGAACCATAGGAAGAACAATTACTTTCGTTTAGCACTGACAGCTATATGTTATTTAGTTGGCTTGCCAATTGGTTTGCGCTTAGAATTTGCAACTAATGTCAGGACACCACAAGTCAGTTCACCAAAATTTTTTTTGGGGATTGATATCACCAAACTGGTGACGTTTTTGCATAATGATTAGCCTATTCCGCTCTCATATCAACGTGACAAATTCAATCATATCCCAACCAAGGAGAGAACTCACATAGACTAACAATGTATCAATAACACCGAACTTCAGTTTTTCGGTCATCTCCAAACAGACTGAACCTCTCTCGACAGAAATGTTATGCCTAACATATTTCAAGGTGCAGATGATACATGAAGCCTTTTAAAGGAAACTTCTAATTTTCTAAGCAGGATATAAATAATTTATTTTTTGTTTCGGAAACCTTAATACATACAATTTTTGTTACCATGTTTGATTTAAATTACGATCTTATTAAATACTCTAAGCAAAAACAATAAACATCGACTTTTAAAATGCGTTCAAATATTTTTTCATGTTGTTAAATTTTATTTCAAACCAAATCATTTAGTTCTTTTCGAGCTTTTTGAATAGTTAATTTCTTAACTCTCCCGGCTCTATCCATTATACAGGTATATTTTAGAGCTATAGACGAATTCACTATTTGGTTTAAACGTCTTTTCTTTGTATATTCGTGCATGCTATGAATTAAGAAATTAATAGATTTTTCATCAAAATCATTACTAACATTAAATGGAATTGTCCTTTTTTCCTGAAGATCGAATGCTCGTCCAGTTCCTTCATTAGCATTGAAACTGCTAATACTAAAAAGTTTTACTCTCGGTGATTTATCTTCAATATAGTCATTAAGATATGCTTTCGACCGAGAATCGAAATTAATGATATTATCGCGTGGGGAATCTCCACTAAAAATTTGAATATTGAGCACACCATTGTTGACGATGTTATGGGCTTGTCGTATAGATGATTCAACCGCATCTACAATTGCGTTAACATCTCCCGAGTGTCGTTCTTCAAGTTTAGATATCTCTTTGTTTTCTACAGTTTCTTTTTTTCCTAAAAGTCGTTGGTATATATACTTCAAGAAATCAATCATAAATTCAGCTGTGATCGTTTCGCCCAACTCTATTGCAATACTTGCTGAAGTTGGCAAGATAACTTCATACAAAAATTCGAAGCTACCTTTTCTCTGTGCCACAAGATTAAATTCAATAGGCAGAGCTTGAAATTTTTTTCGGCGAATTCGGCCTTCAACCAAAAAACTCGAAATAATTAACAATGAACACGATATATGCTCAACTGATTTAATTCCTTCGTAAGCTGGTAGTTTATTTTTATTTGCGATATCTCCAGTAAATGAAATTCCAAGTTCCATTTTATAACTCCAATTTCGTAAAGAATCATTTTCAATTTTATAAGTAAATGGCGCGATTCGGAATTATTTTATAATAATGTTTTCATTATTTTTCTAGAATTGTAACAAAATCTATTATATCCTTTCCCACATATCGACGTTAGCTTACGAGTTACATTCATTTCTAACACAGTCCATTTTCGGCTCTGGTAGTTGATCGGCGCTAAAAAGACCCGATTTGGTGAGAACCAGATGATTTGAGTATCAGAACGACATGAAGGCGGTTGAGTTAGGATAGCAATGCAGAATCAGCAGTTGGATGTTTTGTAGAAGATACTTAAAATATGTTTTATTAACGTTTTGGATACAAAAATAATGAAATAAAATTATAATGTAAGTACATTTTTTATTTTTACAGAAAATATTGTGTATTGAAAAATACTTATTTACATGAATTATGATTTAAAATTTATTAAAAATGGAAAATTAATTATATTTATTTATAATTATATATTTTTATATTATATTCATTATATTTGTTTGTAATATTTTTATGGATTAACATCATAGTATTAAACCGCCATTACATTTAATTATATTAGTCGTACTGATTCGATTGAACTTATCGTTATTTTTGGGGAGATTTGTAGGCCATAGACTCATTAATTAACATAGATGATAACGGCAAGATTGCGGAGACAAATATATGTGCGCATCAGTCGTAAAGTCCAGCTTTACCTCGCCAATCATAAATTTTAGCGATCACATTCATGATTTTAAGACAGTGCCGGTAAGTTTGTTTGTAAAAGAGTAAATTCACTTGTTCTGCCCTTTTGAGTTGGCGTGCAAGCCATTATATTTTGCTCCGATAGGGACCTATCGGAACCAGTCTTATTCAGAACTCCTGTCGGTAAATGAGCTCCCATGTATCCGACAAAACCGACAACAGCCCCACCTTCTTGGTGGGCGCCACTATCAGTCCTGTTGATATAAATCGGCATATCGCTTCTATTTTGATTAGAGGAGATATGCAGTTTTAACTTCAATCCACCTTTCGTGACACGGATAGTGCTAGAGGAATATGTGTTTTTTTACAGACATATTACTGAACAATGCAATTCAAAGTTTGTTACATTGGTCAACCCGTTGAGAACATGAGATCAGTTCAGCTAAAATTGCAAAGATACGGTTCATCCATCCGGTTCGAGCATGTCAAGCGGCGATAAACTATTTTATGCTGCTCACAGCCGAAAAGATCATTCGCCAATTAGAAGCCATGTTTGATGACATAAACGAACTGGCTGAAAATTCATTGGTCATGAATATGGACAATGTCATAAGACAGCGTGACAAAGGACGACATTCGCCCCATATGTTCTATTCTCAACAAAAAAGAAAACAACCATTAGATGCACTTCCACTAAAACCGATATATCAACAAAATCAAAACTGAAGTTCAAAAAAGTTCTATATCTAAATGCAAAAATCTATATTAACTTGTTATTCAATTTAATGTCATGAATTCCCATAACTTATCGGTTTGCATTCAATAATTGTTAAGAGCGGCAAAAATAGCCGCCCTTTAACCAATATTTAGGTTTAACAATTACACGGTGCATTTACTAAATCTTCTATTGAGCGGTATAACCGCCATCAATAACCAGTTCCGAACCGGTGACAAAACCGGATTCATCGGAAGCAAGATAGAGAATGCCATAAGCAATATCGTCCGGTACACCTAATTTTCCAATCGGGTGTAGAGCTGTTAAGGCTGCTTTTCTTTCCTCGACATCGCCGCTTTCTTTGGCACTTTCTTCAACCATAGGTGTCCAGATATAGCCCGGATGAACCGAATTCACACGAATTCCATAGCCCGATTTTGCGCAATGCAATGCGGCAGACTTGGTGAATAGACGAACCCCGCCCTTACTTGCGTTATAAGCAGCAAGCGTTGGATCTCCAACCAATCCCTCAATGGACGAAAGGTTGATGATCGAACCGCTCTTCTGGTTTTTCATGACACGGATCGCTTCTCTTGTACCCAGAAATACGGCATCAAGGTTGATCGATTGCAGAAAGCGCCATTTTTCCAACGTTTCGTCTTCTGCAGAAGCCGAGTGTCCGACACCCGCATTATTGACCAGAATATCCAGTTTCCCGAATAGCTTGACAGTGTCGTCGACGACTTTTTTCCATTGCTGTTCATTGGCAACGTCGTGTTTCATATATTTCGCAATGCCGCCGGCTTTGTTAATTTCTGCTTCGACTTTCTTGCCTTGGACTTCATCAAGATCGGTCAAAACGACTTTTGCACCTTCTTTCGCCAGAAGACGTGACGTCGCCTCGCCCAAACCTTTTGCGCCACCGGTAACGATCGCTACTTTATCTTTCACCCGCATAATAAATTCTCCTCATGCCTATATTTTCTTGCTATTACATTTTAATAGCAATCACATATCGGTATCAGATGAAATGATTATCTTACAATTGTCAACCGTTCTGCGGCACGTGTAATTGCTGTATAAAGCCAGCGTTCGCGCGTATCGCGAAATGCAAAACTTTCATCAAACAATACAACATTATCCCATTGCGAGCCTTGGGCTTTATGGACGGTCAACGCATAGCCGTAATCGAAATCGTCATAACGGCGCTTCATTTGCCAGGAAATCTCGCTTTCCGGATCGTCAAAAACTGCTTTCAATAATTTTATTTTTGCAACACCGCGATCGTCATCTTCCGGTGTAATAAGCAAACTGATACCGGGTTTGATTGTTTCCTTCGAGGCTGTCATGACTTTCCATAACGAGCCATTCAACAGCCCCTTTGCGGGATCATTGCGCAAGCAAACAAGTTTATCACCTGCCTGCGGGTAATCGGCCGAAAAACCTTTAAGCTCCCGCAACCGTTTATTATAAAGCCGTCGCGTCCGGTTAATACCAACCAGCACCTGATCGGCTTCAAGAACCAATTGCTGATCCACTTGCTTTCTGGTAATTACCTTGGCACTACCGTAATCACCATAATCAATATTGCGGCCTTCCCGAACATCCATAGCCAGACGGATAATCGGATTATCCCGCGCCTGACGGTGTATTTCCGTCAATAGAAAATCCGGCTCGTGCTCGGTAAAAAAACCGCCACCCGATATTGGCGGCAATTGACCGGGGTCACCCAATACGAGGATAGGCGTTCCAAAGCTCATCAGATCACGCCCCAATTGTTCATCGACCATCGAACATTCGTCAATGACAACGAGCTTGGCTTGAGCAATGGGACTCTGCCGATTGAGCGAAAACATCGGAGCCATCGAAGTTTTTCCGGTGGTTTCGTCTGCCACTTCTTCTTCACCGCGTGGACGATATATCAAAGAATGGATGGTTCGCGCATTCGTTGCACCCTTCGAGCGCAAAACTTGCGCCGCTTTACCTGTAAAGGCAGCAAATTGAACCGTACCATCAACACTTTCGGCAAAATAGCGGGCGAGCGTTGTTTTGCCTGTTCCCGCATATCCGAACAAACGAAAAAGCTGCGACTGACCATTCTTGAGCCAAGCCGATACTTTTGTAAGCGCTTTATCCTGTTCAGGTGAGAATTGCATGATTTAACCAAACAGGATTCGACGATCAAGGGCAAGTTAATTATAGTCCTGTTACCATAGAATATTCGTGTTTTTACGGGAGGTACACATGCCGCATACCGGTTTTTGCGATCGTTTCAAAATAGATATTCCGCTTATTCAAGCTCCGATGGCCGGCGTTTCAACGCCCGAATTGGCAGCGAAAATCTGTAATAGCGGCGCAATCGGTTCACTCGGTTTGGGGGCGTCATCTGCTGAAATCGCCTATAAAGCAATCGAAAGCTTGAAAAAAGCGACAACGCGGCCTTTCAATGTCAATTTTTTCTGCCATAAGCCTGCGTTGATCGCAAAACAAGTTGAAGAAAACTGGCTACAACGTTTGAGCCCTCTGTTTCAAAAATTCAACGGCCAACAGCCCGCGAGCCTGCGAGAAATCTATACAAGTTTTTATTCCAATGATGAACTTTTCAAACTCGTTATGAAAGAAAAGCCGGCAATTGTAAGTTTTCATTTCGGTCTACCGGAACCGGAAAAAATCAATGCTATGAAAAGTGCCGGAATCTTTTTGCTTGCAACCGCCACCAACCTTGACGAGGCTTTGGCAATCGAACATGCCGGTTTCAATGCGATTATCGCCCAAGGTTACGAGGCCGGTGGCCATCGCGGAATATTTGATGAAAACTCTGTCGATCAATGCCTTTCGCTTGCACCACTTTTAAAGATCATTCGTAAAAATGTTTCTATTCCGGTCATTGCCGCCGGAGGCATCATGGACGGGCGTGACATCGCAGCCTTTATAAAACTCGGGGCCAGTGCCGTACAAATGGGTACGGCCTTCATCGGCTGTCCGCAATCGCAAGCCGACAGCGGCTATCGACAAACTCTCGCAAGCAACTCGGCCTATCATACGGTAATGACCCGCACATTTTCCGGAAGACCGGCGCGTGCACTTGATAATGCTTTTGTTGAATTTACCCGAAACGTTCCGAATAAGGAGGTTCCCCCCTATCCTTTTGCCTATGATGCAGCAAAGCAACTTGCAAAACTTGCGGCAGATAAACAGAACTTTCAATTTGGTGCTTATTGGGCCGGACAAGGTGCCCCGTTTTCACGCCCGATGGACGCAGGCGAACTCGTTGATTGTCTAAAAAAAGAATATTATCAGGCAATACAATCTGCTGAATAAAAATCCGGTTTAATAAAAAAGCCACCGGCATTTTACCGGTGGCCTTCTATCGAGCCTCATTACATACCGTCCGGCCCTCGGTTCATGGCGGAAACACCTGTCCGGCAAATTTCAACCAATCCCAATGGCCCCATAATTGCGATGAATTGATCGACTTTCGCAGTGCGTCCGGTAATTTCAAAAATGAAATGTTCAACTGTGGCGTCAATCACTTTGGCATGGAAAGCGTCTGCCAAACGTAAGGCTTCAACCCGATCAGCGCCTTCACCAGCGACTTTGATAAGTGCGAGTTCCCGTTCAATCGGAGCATCCTGACCCTGCTCGCGAGCGCGAAGTGTGAGGTCGACCACTCTGTGAACAGGGACAATGCGCTCCAACTGGTGGCGAATCTGATCGAGCACCTGAGGGGTTGCCCTTGTTACAACGGTAATGCGGGATAACCGCTGCTCATGTTCTGTTTCGGAAACCGTCAAACTTTCAATATTATAACCGCGCCCTGAAAACAATCCGATAACACGGGCAAGCACACCCGGTTCGTTGTCAACCAGAACCGCAAGCATATGGGTTTCCATCGGGTCATTATCCGGCTCGATAAAATAAGCTGAGCCAAAACTTAAATTCTGTGCATTCATCATCCTATTCCTTATACGAGCGAGCGACCTTTTGCATCTATGGCGTTGCGGACTGCTTCATCATTTGCTTCATCGGGAAGCAGCATATCGTTATGAGCACGACCGGAAGGTATCATCGGGAAACAATTTTCCAGTTTGGCAACAATGCAATCAAACAAAACCGGTTTGTCGCATTCAAGCATTTCAACGATTTTATCATCGAGTTCCTCAGGTTTGGAACATCTGATCCCGACAGCTCCATAAGCTTCGGCAAGTTTTACAAAATCGGGCATAGCATCTGTATAGGAATTGGAGAGCCTGTTTCCATGAAGCAATTGTTGCCACTGACGAACCATTCCCATGTAATGGTTGTTCAAAATAAACACCTTGACCGGCGTCTTGTGTTGCATAGCCGTTGCCAATTCCTGAATATTCATTTGAATGGATGCATCACCGGCCACACATATAACAAGTGCATCGGGATGGGCAATCTGAACGCCAATCGACGCGGGGAAACCATAGCCCATTGTGCCCAATCCGCCGGATGTCATGAAGTGGCGCGGCTCCTCGAAACCATAATATTGCGCCGTCCACATCTGGTGTTGACCGACTTCGGTCGTGATATAGGCGTTCTTTTCTTTCGTCAGCTCGTATAGCCGCTTTATTGCATATTGCGGCATAATGACATCGGATCTGTGTTTATAGGCAAGCGAGTTGCGTGCTCTCCAATGATTGATCTGATCCCACCAGGTCTTTCTTGTTTCTTTATCAGGAACCGGCTTCAGAGCACGCAAATTCCGTGTCATATTTTCCAGAACGTGGGCAACGTCGCCAACAATCGGCACTTCGACTTTGACAATCTTGTTGATTGAAGAGGGGTCTATATCAACATGGATTTTACGCGCATTGGGTGCAAAAGCGTCAAGCCGCCCTGTAATACGATCATCAAAGCGCGCACCGATTGCCAACATAACGTCGCACTCATGCATCGTCATATTGGCCTCATAAGTGCCATGCATTCCGAGCATACCCAACCAGTTTTTCCCTGATGCCGGATAGGCTCCAAGCCCCATAAGCGTCGAAGTGATCGGAAAATCTCCGAGCGCAACAAGCTCGCGCAACAGGCGCACGGCGTCGCTTCCGGAAGATATTACCCCGCCGCCCGTATAAATAACCGGTTTTTTGGCTTCCGCAAGCATTCTGACTGCATATTCGATTGCTTTGCTGTTGCCATCCAATTGCGGTCGATAACTTTGACGCGGCATTGATCGGGGTGCGGTATAAACTCCGGAGGCAAATTGAACATCCTTCGGAATATCAATGAGAACAGGACCCGGACGCCCCGTCTGCGCAATATAGAAAGCTTCATGAATAATGCGAGACAGGTCATTTACATCCTTGACCAGCCAATTATGCTTTGTACACGGGCGGGTAATTCCGACAGTATCGGCTTCCTGAAAACCGTCTGTACCGATCAAGGTTGTCGGAACCTGACCTGAAAAACATACAAGCGGAATCGAATCCATCAACGCGTCCTGAAGTGCAGTCACTGTATTCGTAGCACCCGGCCCTGACGTGACCAACATAACACCGACTTTACCGGTGCTGCGGGCATAACCTTCCGCTGCATGTCCGGCCGCTTGTTCATGCCGAACGAGTATATGCTCGAATGAATTCTGTTGATAAATCTCGTCAAAAATCGGGAGCACCGCTCCCCCCGGATAACCAAAAACACGCTCCACCCCTTGGTCGATAAGTGCCTGCACGACCATTTCCGCACCAGACATTGTTTTTCCATCGAAACTGTCTTTTGGTTTTGGTTCTTCTGTCATTTTTCCTACTCGCCAACTGAATTCATTGAGGTAATAAAAAAGGCCCCCAAGGGAGCCTGTTTCGCGTATGAGTGGCTATAAGCCGAATGGTTACACCATTTGCCCCATACGCGTTCGCACTACTAGAATAATCTGTTTCATGGGTGAAACATTATTATGGAGAAAACAGCTCGTCAATCCAAAAATTTCAATTTTTTAAGCAAAACAGGAAGTTTATGAAGCTGAACTTGAAAGCTCATAAAATTGAGCCTATCAGACAGTTTCAGTGAAAAGTAAAAATTGTTGAAGTTTGACGGCAAATTGAACCGGAAACACAAGTTTGCTTTCACGTGTCGTTTTGGCCTTGAAATGACGGAATTGGTTGACGTCGGCAGATTTTAAAAATTTTATCCCGATCTTGAACCGTCTACTCCACACGGGTTTATATTTTTTCAATTCCGATTGATTTCAAATGACTGCTATGGGCAACATTACCGCTAAGAGAGGATCGGAAGTTTCAAGCCCTCTTCGTCTTAACCCTGTACAAGGCCTCGACATTCCCGATAGTGACGAAATCGGAAATCCGGATTTTTGCCCATTAAACAATAATCATAAAACGAATTTTTATAGCTTGGAAAACCGCTTTTTCAATAAAACTCAGGATTGCTTGCGAGCAATAAACAAATGCCCTTTTACAGGTTCGCCCTGCTCGGCACGCACAATGATGTTATTGATACTCACACAATTCATGCCGTATTTTTTCAGCTCCTTGCTGATATAGGATACATCATGCGCAAAGCGTTGATGGGAACCGACTTTATAGTCGAGACCATTAAACTCGTTTTGGGCAAGAGTTTCAGTTGAAAATCCGAAAACGCCGTTTTTGGAGAGTCGGCAAGCAACTTTGTCAAAGAATATATCAATGTCTCCCATATAAGGGAGGACATCGGTGGCTACAATCAAATCCCATTGACCGGACGAACGGCTCACAAATTCCACTACATCTCCCACAAACAAATGTTGGTAATCACCCTTTTCGTGGGCTATTTCAATCATGTTTTCCGAAAGATCAACACCGGTTTTTTCATTTGCCAGATCATCAAGCGCATCGGCAGAAAGTCCTGTTCCACAACCGAGATCAAGCATTTTTTCATATTTCACGTCGGGAAAGTTTTTTATCAATTGTTCGCGCAATTGCAGCGGAACATCGTAACCCAATTGGTCGACAAGAATATAATCGAACATATCGGCATTCTGATCGAACAGAGTTGCAACATAAGCCTTGGGAGCTGTTTTCGGTGTTTCGCCGCGGTTGATAGAAGCAAGCCTTACTCTTATTCCACCATGATCTTCCGGATCCGCTTCGAGCGCCTTTTTGTAAGCTTCGGCCGCTTTATCGAAATCACCCTGTTTTTCAAGCGATAATCCCAAATTATAAAAATGTTCCAATCCGGATTTATTCGTCTTGTCCAATTTCTTTTCTTCTTTCCGATAAATGACGGGCAATAATGGTACAAACCATCAACTGTATCTGATGGAACAACATAAGCGGTAAAACAATAGCTCCGATTGCTCCGCCCGACCCCGCAAAAATAGCGTTTGCCATAGGTGCGCCACTTGCCAAACTTTTTTTCGACCCACAAAACGTAATTGTAATACAGTCTTTCTCGTTAAAGCCTAAAAGTTTGGAGCCATACCAGGTTATCGCAAGCACGATAGCAAGCAAAACCACGTCGATAACCACCATCACGATAAGGTCATGCCAACTTGTCGTATGCCACAATCCGCTTGTTGTAGCCTCGCTAAATGCAAGATAAACAACCAGAATGATCGACCCTCTATCGACAAGCGAAGTCAAAGATTTGTGCCGGATAATAAAATTGCCTATCCACTTTTGGCAAATTTGCCCAAGCACAAATGGAATAAGCAATTGTACCATAATACTTTCAAAAGCAGTTGCCGATATTGCAGCTTTACCACCGCCCGCAAAAAACAACAAACCGACGAGAAGTGGTGTCAAAAACATGCCGAAGATATTGGATGCCGAAGCAGAAACAATTGCGGCGGGGATGTTGCCACCCGCAATAGATGTAAAAGCGATTGATGATTGCACCGTGGAAGGTAACACACATAAATAAAGGATACCGGCATAGAAAGCCGATTCTTTCAGTCCCGGAACAATTGCCCCTGCAACGATACCCAGAACGGGAAAAAGAACAAAGGTTGCAAGGAAGACCGTCAGATGAAGCCGCCAATGAACAATACCTGCGAGAACTGCGTGCCATGGCAATTTCGCGCCATGCAAGAAGAATAACAAGCCCACAAAAAACTGCGTCAGCAACGAAAACCACTCTGCGGCTTTGCCTGAAACAGGTGCAATGCTGGCAATAATAATGGCCAGAATAAGTGCGCTTAAAAATTTGTCGGGCAAAAACTTCATTGTCGTTATTCTTCTTGAAAAACGAAGGCACAAAATCGGGAAAATAGCGCCATCCCTATCTGGCTTCTATAGTTGTTCAGGCAAAGACAAAGGAACAAGATTATTTTTGAACCTTTGAGCATTGTCATAATAATGGGAGGCGGATGCTTTTATGCCCTCGATTTCCTTATCCGTCAGGTTTCTCACAACACGTGCCGGATTGCCGAGAATAAGTGATCGAGGTGGAAACTGTTTTCCTTCGGTAACGAGTGCACCGGCGCCAACAATTGACTCTTCCCCAATAATGGCGCGGTTCATGATGATTGCCCCCATCCCGATCAGACTTCCGTCACCGATGGTGCAACCATGAAGAAGGGCTTTATGGCCGATCGTACAATTCTTGCCGATTGAAACAGGAATTCCCGCGTCCGTATGGATAACTGACAAATCCTGTATATTGGTTCCCTCGCCGATTATTATCACGTCGTTGTCCCCCCTCAAAACACTGCCAAACCAGACACTTGAGCGCGGTTTTAATGTGACTTTTCCGATAACTTCGGCACTTTTCGCAACCCAGGTTGCGCCCGTGTCTTCAATTACAGGATCAATGCCATCAAGCCGATAGAAAGCCATTTGCGTTCCCCTTCACAGGTAAATATTATTAATCTGAAGGTTTTGTTTTTATCATATTATTCAGCCGATCATTCGCCTGAACAGTTAAATTTGCCGTAACAATAAGCGATCCATCGTCTTCCGGCTTTTTTTCAAGGACTTCACCATTATTGTAAAGCCAATCGAGCAAACCATATTCGGCCGGTTTGAGGACGATCCGGCGTTTGACCATTTCACCCGAAATCTGTTTTTCAATCATGCCGAGAAGTCTGTCAATGCCTGCTCCGGTCAAAGCAGAGACCGTTACAACCGGATTAAGAGAAGCGCGTGCTGAATCCTCAAGCGCAGCCCGCGAAACGTCATCCAGTAAATCTACTTTATTCCAGACTTCTATGATATGGTCAGGATTGTCGATATTGACGCCGAGGCTTGAAAGAATGTTCAACACATCCTGAGCATGGGCGTGGTTATCAACGTCCGACATATCTCTTACATGAAGAATAAGATCGGCTTCAACGACCTCTTCCAATGTTGCTCTGAATGCTGCAACCAGATGGGTCGGCAAGTCAGAGATGAAACCGACCGTATCGGACAACATCACTGTCTGTTCATGTGGCAGAATGATTTTGCGCAATGTCGGATCGAGTGTCGCAAATAACATGTCTTTTGCGAGCACATCGGCACCCGTCAAACGATTGAACAGAGTCGATTTGCCGGCATTTGTATAACCGACAAGAGCGACAACAGGATAAGGCACTTTTTTTCTTTTCGCACGATGAAGCGCGCGCGTTCTGACAACCGTATCAAGCTCGCGCTTTATGCGTACAATTTTACTCTGCAGGATACGCCTATCCGATTCAATTTGCGTTTCGCCCGGTCCGCCCAGAAAGCCGCTACCACCGCGTTGCCTTTCAAGGTGCGTCCAGCTTCTGACCAATCGACCTTTCTGGTAATTGAGGTGGGCAAGTTCCACCTGAAGAACGCCTTCTTTGGTTCTTGCCCTGTCACCGAATATCTCAAGAATGAGTGCGGTACGATCGATTACTTTGCAACTCCACTCTTTTTCGAGGTTACGTTGCTGGATCGGCGTCAGGGAGGAATCAATAATGGCTAATTCAACATCTTTTTCCGCAATGATTTTTCCGATTTCGGCGACTTTTCCTTGTCCCAAAAGAGTTGCCGGACGCGGTTTATCAATATTTACAGAAAGTTTTTCAACCACTTGTAACCGGATAGCTTCGGCAAGCCCTACGGCTTCGTCAATGCGCGAACGTGTTGAAGCTTCATAGGTTTTTTGGGCATTTTCCCGTTCATAAATCACGGGAACAATGACAATTGCCCGCGTTGCTACAGTTTGTCTCGAAATAAGCTTATGAGCCTTGTCATCATCCGTCATGACGCGTCAACCGATTGACAGGCCGGAAAACGGCAATGCCCCATCTTTTCAAGCCTATACAGTTTTTCAAACAAAACACCTTCCCGACCGGAATAAATGTAGCTTATTCGATGTCTTCTTCGTCATCAAACATTTGCACCGGCTGGCTGGGCATAATCGTGGATATGGCATGTTTATAAACCAGCTGTGAATGTCCGTCACGTCGAAGCAACACACAAAAATTGTCGAATGATGTTACTATACCTGTAAGCTTGACCCCATTAACCAAAAAGATTGTGAGAGAAATCTTCTGTTTACGCACTGCATTCAAAAATAGATCCTGCAGGTGCTGCGATCGTTCCGTCATTGTTCTTATACCTATATTTCGAACCGCAAAAATTCTGTTCTGTTCATATCGAACAAAAAACCATCGATTGTCAATGTGAAACTACAACCGCTCCCACAGCTTTAAGTAGAACGCCGTATCAAGCCGTTCACGGTTTCCGGGCTATCATCATGGTAATAGGAAGAGCGTTACGCCAGACATGGAAATGACCTAAAGGAGCCGCTTCCGAAAGTGCCAAATGAATAAGTCGCGCATTCAATTTCGGCGCCTCGGCGGCAAGAATTGCAGCGGTTTCAAGGGTGACAGCATTGACCACCATCCGACCGCCCTTTTTCAAATTCTGCCAGCATCGACTGAACAGATCGGGATGGGTAAAACCGCCACCGATAAAAATGGCATCAGGGTGTTCAAGTCCATCAAAACAAAACGGCGCTTCGCCTTTTATCAAATGAAGCCCGATAACACCAAAGTGATCGGCGTTTTTTAAAATAATATCCTGCCG
This sequence comes from Bartonella sp. P0282, assembly GCF_048452985.1. Classification (NCBI taxonomy): domain Bacteria; kingdom Pseudomonadati; phylum Pseudomonadota; class Alphaproteobacteria; order Hyphomicrobiales; family Bartonellaceae; genus Bartonella; species Bartonella sp. P0282. The sequence continues at coordinate 282,726 of NZ_WTFO01000002.1, read as the reverse complement.
TCTGGCATTTCTTTCGATTGCATAGGCACGGGCACCTTTTGTGCCACGCAGCCATTCGATTGAAATAGAGCCGCTTCCCGCCCCGACATCCCAGAGAACTTCCCCCCACCTTGGCGCAAGATGTGCCATGGTGACCGCACGAATGTCCTGTTTCGTTAATTGCCCGTCATTAAAAAACGCACTATCTGCCAAGCCGGAACAGCACGAATATCCTGCATCGGCATTATCCGCTTTGCAATCAACCGCCACAAGGTTGAGATTTTCGCAGTCTTCGAGACTGAACGTATCGGCTTTTTGCGAACGGATACGCTGTTTTGTTCCCGCGAGATGTTCCATAACCACCATGGTGCTCGCACCAAAACCTTGTTCAGTTAATATTTTCGCAAGTGCTGAAGGACTTTCGCCATTTTCGGAAAGGATGATAAACCGGCTGTGAGGCTGTAAATGTGACACAATCGAGCGAATAGGACGACCGTTAACCGAAAGGCAAATGACATCCTGTAATGCCCAGCCAAGATGCGCAGCAGCCAAAGAAAATGATGACGGATGAGGCAAAACCAGAACCTCGTCAACGGGTAGATAACGTAAAAGAGTAGCACCTACCCCGAAAAACATGGGGTCTCCGCTAGCCAATACGACAATATTTTTCCCTTTGAGCGAAAGTATCTCGTCTATCCCTTTCAAAAAAGGAGTCGGCCAGACTTTCAACTCCGCTTGCAGATTGTCCGGTAAAAAATCGAGATGTCGCTTGCCACCAAAAATATGCGTAGCGCCAATGATGATTTCTTGTTGGCGGTGAGTGAGACCATCCCAACCATCATCACCGATACCTATAATTTTAAGCCAAGGTTTTTTGTTCATTCACGTTGATCGGTCAGCTATTTGTTCCTATTTAGTTTTATTAGATTCCGCACGGTTGAAGAGCAAGCAAAATGATGAATTCCCCCGCCACCGAGATTGAAAACAAAATTAAAGCCGTTCAAGACAGGAGATATGCCTGTCCGGGATTGTTTCGCATGCCCTTAGCCAATGACGGCGGCATTTGCCGGATAAAGCTTCCACTCGGTTGTGTGACAAGCGACCAATTGAATGGTTTGGCTGATGCTGTAGATGCGTTTTCAACCGGTTTTATCGAGCTTACGACGAGAGCAAATCTTCAAATTCGGGCTATTGAAAAAAATAATGAACAAAAGCTGATCGACAAACTTCTAAAGCTCGGCCTTGGTCCCTTAACGCCGGAAGGAGATGATATTCGCAATGTCATGGTTGCACCAACTGCCGGTATAGATGTGGATATGTCATGCGACACAACAAAATTGGGAAAAGAACTTCTGGAAATGTTGCAACTTGAAAAAGAGTTTGCGGTTCTGTCTCCCAAATTTTCTTTTCTGATTAATGGCGGAGAAACCACCCGCGTTCTCGACCACATTGCCGATATATGGCTCTCTGCCCTACCCGATGGTAAAACTTATAATTTCGGTTTTGCTTCATCTGCTCTTGATAATCAAAAACAGAATTCCAATGCCGTTGGAAATATCAGCGCTTGTCACGCTTTGGAATTTATCCGCTCTGCACTCGAAGCATTCATTGCCGTGGCCAGAGCCAATCCGTCAATCAGCCGGATGAAACATCTCTGTTCCGGTTCCACATTCAAGGCGTTTTTAACCGATCTGTCCAATCGCTTCGGCGGTGAAATTTCCAAACCTGTGTTTTCAATCAACAGAAACAACGCCAAATCAACACTCGCCGGAATTTTCCCCCAAAAGCAGGAAGGACGTTTTTACGTCGGAGCGCGGCCGGAACTTGGCCGCCTGACATCTGGCGCATTGCGCGAAATTGCTAAACTTGGCGAAAAACGGAATATCGCCACGCCGGTGCGCCTTACCCACCATCAGGGAATAATCATATCCGATTGTTCCAAGACGGAAGCCGAATCTGTAAAAAATGAACTTTCGCGAATAGGCCTTGCGACGGATGAAAACAGTCCGGCACTCTATGTTTATTGTTGCGCCGGTGCGCCATTTTGCCGTTCCGCACTGTCAGACGTTCAGCGCGACGGAAAATACCTTGTCGATCATCTCTCATCTTCGCAAAACGCTTCTATACATTTAACCGCGTGCCCGAAATCATGCGTAGCAACGGTCGCTTTTCCCTTTACGTTACTGGCTGTCAAAGATGGCGTTTACAATCTCTATCGGGCAGATTCGGATGAGAAAACCAAATTCGGAAAACTTTTATTCGAGAATGCGGGCATATCCGATATTGTGCGCTATATAGAACAATCGAAAAACGAAACACAAAATAAAAAGGCGCAGGTGAATGCTTGATTACATCAAAGACGGTCAGGAAATATATAATCGTTCTTTTGCAACGATCCGTTCGGAAGCGGATCTTAGCACTGTACCGGCCGATCTTGAAAAAGTGGTTGTCCGCGTCATCCATGCCTGCGGCATGATTGATATTATCAAGGATATAGCATTTTCAGACCATGCCGGCATTGTCGGCAGAACAGCACTTGATGGTGGTGCTGCAATATTATGTGATGCAAAAATGGTTGCCGAAGGCGTTACAAGAAAACGCTTGCCGGCGAATAATCGTGTGATCTGCACACTTGACGACGAGACTGTGCCTGCTCACGCGAAAGAAATTCACAATACGCGCTCGGCCGCTGCCGTCGAGCTTTGGAAACCTTATCTGTCAAATGCTGTGGTGGTTATAGGAAACGCACCGACCGCGCTCTTCCATCTTCTTAACTTGATTGAACAAGGCTTTGATAAACCGAAGTTAATTATTGGTTGTCCAGTAGGGTTTGTAGGTGCAAAAGAATCGAAAATAGCATTGTCGACGAACAAATTTTCTATTCCCTATATTGTTGTCCATGGAAGGCGCGGCGGTAGTGCTATGGCTGCGGCTGCAATCAATGCTTTGGCGAGTGAACGCGAATGAGCGATCAAAAAGCAAAGCTTGTCGGTGTTGGCGTTGGTCCCGGCGATCCTGAACTTATCACTGTCAAAGGTGTGAAGGCCATACAGTCGGCCGATGTCATCGTCTATCACGAAACAGATTCGCATAATAGCAACGCACTCAAAATAGCTAGTCGCTGGATTTCTCCCTCGGCAATCCTTCAACCCCTGACTTATCCGGTAACCGTACAATCGGATAGCAATTCTGATGACTATAAGGAAAAGCTAAATGATTTTTATAAAAAATCCGAACAACTTATTGAAACATTTTTAAAAAATGGAAAATTCGTTGTTGTTTTAGCCGAAGGCGACCCACTTTTTTATAGCTCTTTCATGTATATTTATGACCGGCTTGGGAAAAGCTATAAAACAGAAATCATTGCGGGTATTTCGTCTGTTTTCGGTGCAGCATCGGTTCTTCAGGTACCATTATGCTACCGCAATCAAAGTTTCACCGTCTTGTCCGGTGTTCTCGAAAAACAACAGCTTATTGAGCGCCTCAAAAACGGCGATGCTTTTGCCATTCTGAAAGTCGGTCGCAATGTCGAAAAAATTCGACAAGCGCTCGCAGAAACGGGACTGATCGAACGTGCTCTATACATTGAACGGGCTACGATGGAGGAACAAAAAATCGTTCCGCTTAAGGAAGTTGATAGTGAACAGGCGCCATATTTTTCGCTTATCTTGATACCGGGGCAATCGCATCAGAAAAAAGGTTGATATTATTGTTTAACGATTCTTCCCAACATATTGCGATATTTGTTTTTTCTGACTTCTCTTCTCGACACGCAATGGCGATAGGCGAAGGTTTCAGGAACGCCACAATTTATCGGACAAGTCGCGTTAAACATAGCGGATTTGTGCTTACAGAAAATATCTCCGATAAAATCAGGGACGCGTTCAAGTCCGGTCGGCCGATTGTCGCATTCTGTGCCTGCGGAATCGTTATCCGCATTCTCGCCCCGCTATTGAAAGACAAATTCGATGAGCCACCGGTTTTGTGTATTGCCGAGGATGGTTCGTCCATTGTACCGCTTTTGGGAGGGAACGCCGGAGCCAACGAACTCGCCGGTGAATTGGCTGATATTCTTCACGGACACGCGGCAATTACCACAAGTGGATATTTGCGTTTCGGGTTAAATCTGCTTTTGCCTCCTGCCGATCTCGAACTTGTCAATAAAGAAGATGCTGCAAGTTTCATTTCATCGCTTTTAAACGGACAAAAAGTCGCCTTGGTCGGGGACCATCAATGGTTTCATACCGGTTCGCTGCCTCTGGTCAATGATGCACCATTAAAAATCGTCATTGATGACGTGAATAAAGAACAGAATGGCTCCCCGACAAAATTGGTTTACCGGAAACGGGAAGAACATGTCTCTTTACCAGCGCAAGAGCGTGGACTGCTTACAATCATCGGCCTTGGATCGGGAAGCCCCGAAGGCATAACTCTTTCTGCACGGAATGCGTTGAAAGAAGCGACAGACGTGTTCGGCTATGAATATTATTTAAAATTGGCCGCTCCGTTTCTAACAAACCAGATTGTCCACCCAAGCGACAACCGCGAGGAATTGGTACGGGCAAAAGCCGCACTTGATCTTGCAGCAACAGGCAAAAAAATTGCGATGATCTCATCGGGAGACCCCGGAATATTTGCAATGGCTGCTGCCGTTTTTGAAACATTGGATCAACATTATTCACCGCTCTGGAATAATGTCGACGTGAGAGTAGAACCGGGCATTACAGCCGCACAATCCGCTGCAGCACGTTTTGGAGCACCACTTGGACATGATTTTGCGGTTATTTCGTTGTCGGATAATCTCAAGCCATGGAAGATTATAGAAAAACGGATTATTTCAGCAATAGAAGCCGATCTGGTTCTTGCTCTTTATAATCCTGTCTCGCGGGCGCGCCCTACAAAAATAATGGATGTCATCGACATGCTTAAAGCACATTGCGGGGCGGAAAGATTAATCATGATTGGCACCGATATTGGCCGAACTGGCGAGCAAACGTTGATTACGACGCTCGCCAATGTAAACGTTCAAGATATAACAAGCCGTTCTGTTGTCATTATCGGTTCAAGTCAGACACGAAAATTTACACAATCCGGTAAGACGTGGAGCTATACTCCACGGTCATATCCCATCCCGAAGGAATAAACAGGCTTAATTTTAGTAGAGCGATTGTCCTGAAGAGGCTGTTGCTTGCGACCGCTTTTTATTACCGGACGACACGTTGGTTGCAGAAGTGGCTTTCCGCGTAGTTTTAACAACCGTGTTTTCGGTACGACTAGGTGAAACTGTCTTGGCTGATGCTGCTTGTGCTTCTGCTGCTATCTGGTCAGCACTTTTCGGAGATGTATCTATAACCGATTTCACAACACCTCCTGCGCTGACAGTGCAGACCGCGTCACGTAAATCGACTTTCAAGATTACTTGTGTCGAGCCATCGCCGGGTTTGCGAGAATCAACCGCTTTGATAACCCGTGTCGGTAAAAAGTATTTATTTGCCGCGCTGTTGATACATGCTTGTGCAAGATCGGGTGCAACGCTCCGTGCCGACGAGGTGAATGACGGAAATTTCGGCGCCGGATTGCTTGCTATAGGGGTAACCAAAGCATTTGTTGAAGCCGTCGATTTTGTCGTCGAGGTTGTAGTACATCCCGATACAGCAATTGCTAAACCGGCAACAATAAGAAATGATTTCGGGAAAACGCTTGACATACGAACACCTCAGCTTGCGAACACTTCAGCTTGACCAATCGACAACGCTCGCAAAGTTATCGAATTATAATGCCCTTTAACGATTTTTTCTGCCCGCGTCACCACTATAATGAAAAACCATTGTCATCTGATTGTGAAGTGTGTCGGAAGTACCACAATACCTTCATTCTGACATTCGTTTTTCCACGCTTTGACTTCGCGCCCGTTAATAACGAGATCCGGAGCTATTTCATTTAACGGCTCCAACACAAATGCCCTTTTCGTCATCAACGGATGGGGAATATCCAGAGTTTCAGAGTGATAATGGTCGATATTTTCATATGCGAGCACGTCAATATCGAGCGTTCTCGGACCCCATTTGACTTCTCTTAGCCGTCCATATTTTTTTTCAAGATTCAGACAAAATTGCAAAAGCTCTTCTGGAGAGAGGCCGGTCGCGATCACGCAACAGACATTGACGAATTGATTCTGGTCGGTTTTTCCCCAAGGAGGCGTGCGGTAATAGGAAGAAACCGCTTTCAACCGGATAGCCGGTGCATGCGCCATATCTTCCAGGGCATTGCCAAGTGTTTTGATAACATCTCCGATATTACCGCCAAGTCCGAGCCACGCCCTCTTCCAACCGTTATCTCGAAGCTCTTCCGCTTTCGGCTTGTTCATCAGCGTTAATCACTCTCTTCAATATTCAATAATGCATCAACAATTGCCAATGCATCCTTATTATCTGTCACATTATGCACCCGGAAAAGTGAAAAACCGGCTTTCCTTAACAGAACCGAAGTTGCAGCGGTTGCAATGTCGCGCATTTTCGGATTTTCGTAGCCTGTTATTGTTCCGAGAAACCTTTTTCGGGAAGTAGCCGCCAATAACGGAAAACCGAACATCCGGAGTTCGGCGGCGCGCTGAAGTAAAGCGAGATTATCGTGATAATTCTTACCGAAGCCAAATCCCGGATCAAGCACGATCGAATTGTCCGGAATTCCGGCCTTTGTGGCTATTTCCAATGATTTATCGAAAAAGAATTTCTGGTCTTCGATCATATCGGGAAGCGGAACGCGTTCGCGCGAATTGTGCATGATGATGATACCGGCCTGCTCTTCGGCAATTATTTCTGCCATCTCCGGATCTTTCTGCAACCCCCATATATCGTTGATTATATGTGCTCCCGCTTTCAAGGCAAGGCGCGCCGTTTCGGCGTGATAGGTATCGATTGACAACAGCCCTTTACCCTGCCCGCTCAAACTCTCTACAACAGGTAAAACACGTCTCTGTTCATCATCGCAGCCTATCTCGCCAAATCCCGGTCGGGTGGATTCCCCCCCGACATCTATAATCATGGCTCCGTCATGCAACATTTTATCAGCGTGACGAATAGCATCTTCAAACGAATTGTGTTCGCCACCATCCGAAAATGAATCCGGCGTTACATTCAAAATCCCCATCAATACAGATTTTGTACCAAGGAAAATAGTTTTATTATGTCCAATAGACCAGCTACTTTGCATGTCGTATTTTGCTTGCTTTAAATTTATCCGATTTTGTAGATGCTTTTTTAGCATATTCATGTAAATGTCTAGAATAACTTACGACATTTAACGACAGAGATTAAAATGTTCAAAAAAACTTTTGGTATTTTAACTGCTACATGTATTTTCTTGATACCGTCCTGTTTGACGGCCAATGCGGCCAGAATTTATAAAACTGTCAGCTACTACACTTTATCGGGCACAACCCCTGAACAATTGGATAAAGGACTGGCACATAAAGGCCCCTATCTGAAAAGCACAGGCAGCCATCATCCCGGTGCTACGACAATTTCGTTTGATCCACGCTTGAAACTGGTTCAAGAGGGGCGTTATTGCAAGGTTGCTTCTGTCAGTGTCGATGTGCACGCAAAAATGTCTCTGCCACGCTGGAAGCAACGCAGAACCACCAAGTCAATCGAAATGGCACTCGTCTGGGACACTTTGTCCCGCGATATTCAGCGTCATGAAGAAAGCCACATTGTCATTGCGCGAGCCCATGCCTCGCAAATCGAAAGAGCGGTAAAAAGTTTACCCTACAGACCCGATTGCAATCTCTTGAAAGACGACATTGAAAAAACAACCTATAAAATATTGGCAAGCCACGAAAATGCGCAAAAGGAATTTGATCGGGCTGAAGCAGTAAACTTTGAACATCGTTTCATAAATTTGCTCGTTGCAAGGTTGCAGAAACTCGAACAATCGCAAAGATAATTCTCACCCCTGTCGTTCCGGAATATAAACAACAAGACCGTCCAGACTTTCGTCAAGAGTTATTTGGCATGAAAGTCTGGAATTTTCACGTCTGTCATAAGCAAAATCGAGCATATCATCTTCCATCGGGTTCGGGTCTCCGACGCGTGACAACCAGTTCTCATCTATATAAACGTGGCATGTTGCACATGAACACGCTCCGCCACATTCAGCAACGATTCCGGGAACATTATTTCCCAATGCTGCCTCCATCAACGTCAAACCTGACGGGCTATCCACAACAAATTGCTGTTGTTCACGCGTGTTTACGAAACATATCTGTACCAAACCAATCACCCTATCTCATTGTTTCTTCGGATTTTTTTACCGAATTTTCGAGTCTTGACGAAGTTCCGTTAACTTTATCTTAAAACTTTTCAAACTTTAGCCAAGAACGTATTCCTTTCTAATTCCTTAAAGGTTAGGATAGGCAAGCTTTATTGAAAGTACCACCGTCTTTCAATGTGTATAGAGTAAAGAGGCTAAGATGGCACGCAGAACCAAGGCAGAAAAGATTGATGTCGAAGTAGAAGAAGCACTTGAACAGGCTTTAGACTTCAACTTCGATAATGCCCCGACAAAAGACAATGCTGCCCAATCAAACAACGGGCTCATAGATCTTGATGACCTTGCCGAGCAGATAGCGCAAGCGACAGAAGAACTTGCCGCCGAAAGTGCACCGTCTGCGAAACGCAACGGTCCGGCGGGACCGGCTGTTGACGAATCTGTGGCAGAAAGCCTTTTCGGTAAAAAACCGGTGCGCGAATCAACTGGTGGTACGGTTCACGACACACTGATCGCCAATCAGCCTCGCCCTGCCAATGACGACCTCAATCTTGTTGCCGTTCGTGGAACCTATACCAACAAACCATCGCGCATTTATTGGAGCACAACAGCTTTAAGTGCACTTTGGGCAGCCGGTGGTGCTTACGTTGCAAATACATTGGCACCGGCAGGACTTGCCGCATTTGCTACCACTCCTGTCGGTCTTGCGGTGGCTGCGGGAACGGCAGTGCCTATTTTGATGTTCTGGGGATTTGCACAATTATCGAAACGTTCGAGCGAACTCAAGAATATCGCGGCCGCGGTCAGCGATGCTGCATTACGACTAAGCCATCCGCAATCGACAGAGGAACACGCTGTTTCGTTAGGCAAGACGATCCGTCAGGAAGTCGCCGCTATGAACGAAGGCATCGAACGGACGTTGTCGCGTGCGGTAGAACTTGAAGCACTTATTCAGGGTGAAGTACAAAACCTTGAACGCGCTTATACAGAAAACGAATCACGCATTCATAATCTTATCAGCGAATTGAGCACAGAACGCGAGGCGATTCTTGGCCATGCCGATCGTGTACAATCAACCATTCGCGGAACGCAAAACGAGCTAGGCAAGGAATTTAGCCTCATTACCTCCAACATTTCCGCCAATGTTGAAAACGTCACAAAAACACTGACAAAATCACTCCAGCAACAGGGAGAAGATCTCGTTGCACGCCTTGCCGAAGTCGGCGAAGGTGTCAGTGGTGAACTTGCCGAAAAGTTCCGTCAGACTGCCGAGGAATTGCAAAAACAGAATTCCGAACTCTACAATAATTTAGAGCAAAGCGTGAATAACGCAACCGAACGGCTTGAATCCAACAGTGCGAAAATATCGTCAAGTTTCAATCAGGGAGCCGAGCAAGCAGAACAGCGAGCCGAAGAACTCGGACAGCGGATGCAAGCTGCAACCGAACGCGTATTATCCACGTTCGACGAAAGAATATCCAAGCTGGGCAGCCATGCAAACACATTGTCGGCCGAATTTGACAATGCAACAACAGCAGCTATCGCAGCATTTGAAAAACGCTTGTCCGACGTCGACAAATCGTTGGACGAACGAGGCAACACGATAATCGATTCATTTATTAAACGCGCTCAAGAACTTGAAGAAAACACCGAGAAGCTTGGCGGAGTACTCGATTCACGTGCGTCAGAAATAAATGAGACACTTAAAGCCCGTGCCATTGATATTGCCAATGCGTTCACATCCGGTCGTAATGATTTTCTCACGACTGTTGATGACGGTAAAAAAATACTTGCCGACCAGATAGCCGGTTTGGACATTTCGCTTGGCGATATGCTCAAGAACCGCGCCGAAGCGTTCAAATCACAGATCGCCGAAGGTCGTGAACTCATCACCGAAATGCTGGGTGGCGAGACAGATAAGCTTTCTGCGATTGTAAAAGGCCAGATCGACGTGCTTTCACAACATGTAACCGGTATTGAAGAAGTTATGGTTAAAAATGTTGAAATGCTCGACAAACGTTCGCAAGGCTATGTCGAGGGTATTGAACAACGCACCGGAGCACTACAAGCGGCTATCGAAAAAAGTTTTGAGACAGCCAACGAATTGCTGGATACGCAAACGCGCAATATCGACACCAGAGCTGATGCTTTGAGGGATTCCCTCACCGTCAACAGCTCTGCGCTCAATGAAGTTCTGGCCGATCAAGCGCGTGTACTTGAGGAACGCATTGATTACATCAAGGATGTCATTGCAAAAGGTGATGCAACTTTTAACGAAACCGTCGGTAATCAGGTTTTGAAAGTTCAGGATGCTATTAGCAGCAATAGTGAATCGTTGAAATCTACGTTCACAAACCATCTGGATACTTTGAAAAATCACACCGAAATGCTCGAAAAAGCATTGGCTGTTTCCAATGATTCATTGTTGGCATCCGTCGACGAGCGTATCGGTTCTATGAATAAAAGCCTGACAACCAGCTCCAATACGATAACCGAACGCGCCAGAGAGTTGGAAAACAGCCTTACCACGACCTTGGGCGAAGTCACCCGTTCGTTGGAAGTCCAAAGCAATTTGCTGGGGCAAAGGTCCGATGAACTGAAAAACATTGTGACGGAGAACAATGAAGGCATTACACGTTCATTCTCTGAACAGACGGCGATCCTCGACGAACGCACCCAGACCATGCAAAAAGCATTGGAAGTCGGCGTTCATAATGTCAAAACAACTTTGGAAGATTCTGCTGTCTCTCTCGCGGGAGATTTGCGTGACAATATAGCGGCCGCATCGGAAGTTTTCAGTAATGAAGCTAAAAAGACCGCCGAGTTGATTTCCCAGTCGAGCGGTAGTCTCGTTACGAATTTGTCGAGCCAAACAGACAAGGCACATTCCTTGCTGACAGAGGCCAATGACAAACTTGTCAATAGCCTTGGAGAGGCAACACAAAAAGCTTCAGACGTTCTTTCGGCGGCCGGTAACGGATTGACAACGTCAATCGCCGAAGAAACTGAAAAAACCCGCAACGCCATCGAAAATTCAAATGAAACATTAAAGGTTTCACTCACCGAAGTGACAGACAAGGCTTCTGCCATGCTCTCCCAATCGGGTAATCAGGTACTTTCCTCTTTCAATGACGAAGCGGCAAAACTCCAATCGACACTTACCAATATGAGTGATGGTATTCTTTCGACATTGAATAGCGAGACAGATAAGGTTCATTCGAGAATTTCCGACATAAGTCAGGAATTTGTCTCGTCCTTTGCCGATGTTGCAGTAAAAGCCGAGGGCGTTCTCACGGCTTCAGGGCAACGTGCTGTAACCAGTCTTACAGAACAGTCGGATAATGTTGGCAAGGCACTTGCCGAAGCCGGAGATAATATTCTCTCTTCACTCGATTCCAGAATTAATGAAGCAGCAAGCCGTTTCAACGAAGCCGGACAGACATTGACAACAACTTTAGATACGGAAATGTCTCGCGCTGAAGGGATTATCAACCAGCAAGCCGAGCGTTTTAACTCTGTCGTCGAAGCTTCAGCCCAGTCCATCGAACAGTCGTTGTCGGAACGTTCTAATCTGCTGAACGAAACGATGCAGCAATTGCAGAATAATATCGGTTATCAATTGAATAGCGTTGGCGAAAACGTCAACAATGTATTCGCCAATGCTTCGAGCCAAATTGCCGGTAATGTTCAGCAACTGGCAAGCGTTGCAGAAAATCTCGGTCAGACAGCTCAGCAAGCCACACAATCAATCGGTAATATGGCCACGCAGTTTAACGACCAACTCAGCTCGGCGACACAAGAAACCGAGCAACGCATGCAGGCGCAGAACGACGCATTACTGAATGCACTGGCACAACGTACGTCGGAAACGCTACAGGCTGTTTCGGGTGCAAAAGATGACTTCCTTGGCAATGTATCCGGTCTACTGGCGCAAATGGATCAATCTGCGCAGAATATCGGTGCCAATGCCAATTCGTTGATCGCTTCAATCCAGAACATTGACGGTCAACTCAGTGAAACGGCAAATGCGTTCTATCAAAACAGCAACCAGATTGCCGAGAATATCAACAATTCCAGCCAGATGCTCAGCAATAATTTCGAGCTTCTACAAGGTTTGTCAGGCAATACTCTCGAACAAATCAACCAGATGTCGCAGAATATCGATCAACATGCGGGTGTTCTCAGTCAGGCAGTTCAAATGCTTGAACAATCCCAGTCGTCGTTCAGCGGCACAGTTGAAGAGAAGCAGAATGCTTTGGCTCAATTGAGCAATGCCTTGATGGCAAAGTCGGAAGAAATCAGTCAAGTTATCGCCCATTATGAAGAAGCAATCGGGGCAGCATTGAAAGAAACCGACCAAAGCACACGCGATTCAGCATTCAGACTGCAACAGAGTCTCAATGAAATGGTGGTCGTTGCTTCTTCAAAATTCTCCAATGCGACTGATGAAATTCGTCACGCTACCCAATCAATCAAGGACGAACTTGAAAAAACAAGCGACAGTTTGAATAACACGATTCGCCAACTGCCGGTACAAACGAGGGAATCTGCAGACCAGATGCGTCACGCGGTAACCGACCAGATCAATGCGTTGCAAGAACTTTCGGTATTGATGCAGCAAACTGCACAAAGCAATAATTTTTCGCGCCCTGCCTCTTCCAGCGCGAATTTAAGGACTGCGGCTCCGTCTTTTGACGAAAAGCCTCGTACAATGCCGATGTTCAAGCAGAATTTCGCTGCAAAGCCGGCTCCTGCTGCTGCAAAGGTAACGACAACACCTCCGGCGAGAGATGGGTGGGTTTCAAACCTGCTGGCTCGCGCATCACGTGGAGATGAACCCGATGTCGCAACACTGACCAAAGTCGAGCAGCCCCGCCCTGCCGATCATGTGATTGAATCGCTGAATTCGCTTTCTGTCGATATTGTCCGCGCGATAGATCATAATGCAGCAGTTCAGCTTTGGGATCATTATCGTCGCGGTCAACGGAACATCTATACACAACGTCTCTACACTTTAAGTGGTCAGAAGACATTCGAGAAAATTCGCCAAAAATATCTCGTTGACAGTGAGTTCCGCCGTTCGGTCAATCAATATATTGCCGATTTTGAAAAATTGTTACGTGATGTTTCGAGAGAAACCGGTGATCGTGAAACGATACGTAAATATCTGACTTCGGATACAGGCAAGGTTTATACAATGCTTGCCCATGCAAGTGGACGCATCCAGTAAGTTGAAAAGAGGGGAGCCTTCGGCTCCCTTTTTTATCTTAGGCTGATCCGGTTAAAAATATCGCTTGAACGTTATTCTTGAAGCCGAGAACCGGAATCTTTATTAATTCGGCACGATATACCGCTTTTTTGCGCTCTTGAAAATCTTCAAGCTAGTTGTTTTTTAACGAGATAATCAAGCTCTCTGGTTTTTGGCTAGCAAATTGTGCAGCCGTTCGGCTCCAGCGCACCGGAAATCTGTTTTTTGGAAATGCACAAAAATACCTGAAAAATCGAAGTCTCCGAAATGAAATATTTTGTTTGAAACCGGTATTCCCGCCGGTTTTCAGGAAGGATGAATATTTATTCTCCAAAAGGCAATTCAACAGTCTTTAATCCGTGAGTGATGGCTTCATCATCTACCCCGCCACTATCCGTATTTTGTAGAGATGTTAAGAAAACTGCGGCTTTATAATAGCGGAAATCCGCCTGCGTAAGCGTGGTATTCGCCTATTCTAACAATATCTAACAATATGCATTACGCCACGCTGCCACAGCAAAATCTCTTTTTACCGGATTTTCAGCCATATCACGAAAAAGCAGGCGCAAGCTCGTTGAGCGAGTGGCTTGCAGCATTATGATTTGCGAAACCGGCTAAAAACCCTTGGCTAAATAGACGAAACTGTCCAGTTGACAATATCATTGGTAATTTTTTTGAAAGCATTATCCAGAGCGGCAGCATATTGATTGTTGTTTGTACCCGAAACAGGTGAATTGGCTGTGAAAACTTTCTGCGCTTTTATATTACCGTTTCTGTCATCCATAATTTTTACGGCAATCTCAAGGGTCGCCACATTATGCCCATTCATAACATTGACGTCAAATGAACGAATGTCCGAGAGGATTCGATAATTGATAGCCAAGCCGTCTCCCGGACGCCCGACACCACCGAAATGATTGCTATTGTCATAAGCTTGAATGAGACGTGCCTGAACAAGATCGGGAAGACGGTCGCTCCATTGGGCCCGTTTCAGATAGGAAATAGAACCGCCCTGTTTGACAACAATGTCCTGTCCGTCAAGCGCTTTAACAGCATCCGGTTGTTCAACCAGAATTTGTATTTTCGGATGTTTTTGCGCGCCCTCAAGCGTGGCATTGCCGATTGATAGATCATAAGTGTCGCGTGAAGGTGTACCACAGCCGGAAAGAACCGATGCAGTAAACATGATTCCCAGAGAAACCGAGAGAAACCGGCTGACTTTTTTCCGTTCTGTTATCATCGACGTGTTCTCCCGTCATATTGTGGAACAGTCCCCGTCCCGCCGAATAACACGCGTTGTGGATCACGTTCCAAATCCGAAATGGCTCTTTCTATCCGGTCAACCGAACGACGGCTATCACTGACAAGAGCCTCGACATTTCGTAACCCCTGCCCCGAAAAACGTTCCAGATTATTGGCGATAGGTCCTATATGTTCGTTTATAGTATCGGCCGCCTTTTGAATAGAGGCCAAGGTTTGTTGAGCCTGAACAATGACACTGTTCCGGTTATCCGGCGAGAGCATATTGTCAAGCTTGGCCATAATGGAATCGGCTTTTTCCGAGGCGGTATTCAGTCGCGCCATCATCTGTCTGGTATCATCAAGAATTTTTTGAACATTGTCGGTGTTGTTGTTCAACGTCGCAGAGAAATTGCGGGTATTTTTTATCGTTTCTGTAAGCGGCTCGCGTGAATCCTTCATAAATCGTTCCATTTCGCCCAATGTCGAATTTGCACGGGCAAAAATATCTTGTGCGGTTGCCAGAAGATTGTTGAATGTTGAAGGATCGGCATCAATACGTGCAACTGTATCTTCTTTCTTTGCCTCTTCGAGAAGGTTCGGTTCTTTCAGGCTACCACCTTTAAGTTCGATAAAAGCAAGTCCCGTCAACCCCTGAAATCCCAATGTTGCAACTGTCGAGCGGGTTATCGGCGTTGTGCCGTTAATCTCTGTTTTTGCGATAACCATATTGGGGTTGGTGTCATCGAGAACAAGGCGGCGCACGGTACCAACCCGTATACCGTTAAAGAATACCTGACTGCTTTCGCCCAATCCGGTAACAGAGCCGGGAATGCGGACATCCAAAGGTTCGAGCTGGTGGGAATCACCCATTCGGGCAATAAAATAAACAATCATAAAAGCAGCGATAAGCGTCACCACAGTGAAGATACCGACTGTCACATAATCTGCTCTGGTTTCCATCTTACTCTGCCGTCTCTTTTATTTCAGGTTCAGGGTGGCGTTTATGCGGAACAATCTGCCTTGCCCGTTTTCCACGAAAATACGATTGAACCCATGGATCGTCAAACTTCAACATATCCTCTATCGTACCTTCAACCATAACCTTTTTATGACCGAGAACCGCTATTCTGTCACAAACAGCGTAGAGGCTATCAAGGTCGTGTGTTACCATATATACAGTTAATCCCATAGTGTCGCGTAAATCTTCAATAAGAAGATCGAAATCTGCCGCACCGATCGGGTCAAGGCCGGATGTCGGTTCATCAAGAAACACAATATGCGGGTCGAGTGCCAAAGCGCGCGCAAGTGCTGCACGTTTAATCATACCACCTGAAAGCTCGGAAGGATATTTTTCGGCCGTATCGGCCTCCAGACCGACCAGAGAAATTTTCAATCTGGCAAGTTCGTCCATCAATTTCGGCGATAAATCCAGATATTCGCGCATGGGAACCTGTATATTTTCCAAGACATTCAATGCCGAAAACAAAGCGCCATGTTGGAATAATACGCCCATACGCATATCAATCTCGACTTTTTCATTGTCTGAAATTTCATCAATATCCTGTCCCAGAATTTTGATATGTCCGGATACTTTTTTATTAAGCCCCAGAATTGTTCTCATTAACACGGATTTTCCGGCACCCGATGGTCCTATGAACCCGAGAATCTCCCCACGGTGAATATCGAGATTAAGCCCATCGAGAACTTTCTTGCTGCCGAACTGCACTGTAACATCACGAACCGAAATGATTTCATCGGTTGTGAGATCCAGTGTCGAATGGTTTCGTTTGGCTCTTTTCACCTTAAAACCTCTTAAAAATTGATCGCAGCATAGAAGATTGCAAAAAAACCGTCGATGACGATAACAACAAAAATGGACTTGACGACCGAAGATGTTACGCGTTGCCCCAATGATTCTGCACTGCCACCAACCTTCATCCCCTCGACCGAAGCAATGATTCCGATAATCAGTGCCATGAAAGGAGCCTTGATAAGACCGGCAAAGTAGGTTGTCGTATAGACAGCGTCATTCAGACGGGTAATAAAGGCCGCATACGAAATATTGGAATAAAGGTTTGCAACAACGCCTGCGCCGATCAATGCTGCAAGATCGGAAATAACTGTCAGGAGTGGCAAAATAATCGCCAAAGCGACGAGTCGCGGAAAAATCAGAACACCTATCGGGTTAAGCCCCATAACTTTTAATGCGTCGGTTTCTTCGCGCATTTTCATAGAGCCGATTTCTGCGGTGATCGCACTTCCCGATCGTCCGGCAATCATAATCGCCGTTAAAAGCACACCGAGTTCACGAAAAACAAGGATACCAACCAGATCGACAACAAAAATTTCTGCACCGAAAAGCCGCAACTGGAATGCACCTTGCTGGGCAATAATCGCTCCCACAATAAATGACATAAGAATGATAATCGGAACGGCCCCTACCCCCATCCGGTCGATCTGTGTCACAACAGCAGGCAGGCTTACCCCGGACCCTCGCCCTTTTTTCATCTGGGAACCGCGAATCGTCGCACCCAATATATCCATTGCCAATAAAAAATCGTGGTAGCTGTTAATGACCCTTTCACCCAGGGCGGAAAAAAAGCGGATATAAGCAGGTAGCTTGGGTTCGTTCAGTGTATCATCTTTATTGGAAAAACTTTTACCGACAGTAATGAGAAGCGAATGCCACGAATGCTTGGTTCCCGTCAGCTCGACCTCTATGTTGCGTTCTTTGAGCTTGACATAAAGGCGTTCGAGCACCCATGCACCGGCTGTATCCAGAGTTTCGAGACCGGAAGCATCCAATACAGCTTTTTTGCACTCGGCGTGTTCGAGTTTGCGTAATTCATCGTCGATAAGATATACCGTATGCGTATTCCAATAGCCAAGACACGAAACAGACAGAACTCCGTCCTCTATATCATGTCTAACCATTGCCGGTTTATTTAATTTCTGTTGTGCCGACTTCATACGATCACTCATTCAACCTGTTCATTTCCCCCTGAAATGTCGATTCTTCTCAATACATTCCTAAATATCATCGAGAAAGATTAATCTCCAATTAACTATGTTTTTCTGGACATAACACATTCGTGTAAGCTACACATTCCTGTAGCTCATGACAGTTGCGGATAGTTAGACTATATCTCAACAACTAAAAATGAAAAACAGCGGCATCCACTTAAAAAAGCCGACATAATCGCGTTCTTATATTATAAAAGGTGGATTGAAAGAAAAATACTATGGATTTGGGTTTAACAACACGTAAAGCGATTATATGCGCGTCAAGTAAAGGATTAGGCAAAGCTTGTGCAATCGCTTTGGCTAAAGAAGGATGTGAAGTCGTCATTAACGGACGACATGGCGAAAGTCTTCACGAGACAGCGAAAGAAATCAAATCGCTTACTGGTGCAACTGTGATCGAAGTGGTTGGCGACGTTGCAACTCAAGAAGGACAGAGAGATCTCTTCAAAGCATGTCCGGATCCCGATATTCTTGTCACAAATAATCACGGTCCTGCCTTTCGTGATTTCCGGGAGCTTGATCGCAACACAATTATTGATGGTGTAACGCAAAATATGGTCACACCTATCGAATTGATAAAAGCGGTCATTGATAAAATGGTTGCCAAAAAATTCGGCCGCATTGTCAATATAACATCGACATCGGTCTATGCTCCTATTGCCGGTCTCGATCTTTCATCCGGAGCCCGCGCCGGTTTAACATCTTTTCTTGCCGGAATTGCGCGTACAGTCGTTGCAGACAATGTCACGATCAATAATCTTTTGCCCGGTCCGTTCTTGACTGACCGTTTAAAACAAAGTTTTGCCGCAGCATCGGAAAAGACCGGAATTCCGGTTCATGAAATCGTAGCGAAAAGGCAAAATCAGAATCCGGCTAAACGTTTCGGAAATCCGGAAGAATTCGGGCATGCTTGTGCGTTCTTATGCTCGACAAAATCCGGTTTTATAACCGGCCAAAACCTTATCATTGATGGCGGCGCTTATTTAAGTGCTTTTTAAATTTGGATTAACCCGATGTCACAAAAAAACAAATCCCCCCGTCAAGTAGAACTCGAACAAGCAGCTCTCTTTTATCACCGTTATCCGAACCCCGGAAAACTTGAAATACATCCGACCACACCTTTGGGAAACCAGCGCGATTTGGCGCTTGCCTATTCTCCCGGTGTAGCTGCCCCTTGCGAGGCTATCCACGATGATCCGAAAACCGCCGCCGAATATACTGCACGCTCAAATCTGGTTGCTGTGGTCTCTAACGGTACGGCAGTCCTCGGCCTCGGCAATATCGGACCGCTCGCAGCCAAGCCGGTTATGGAAGGCAAGGCTGTACTCTTCAAAAAATTTGCCAATATTGATGTATTTGACATTGAAATAGATGCCAATGACATTCCCCATATTGTTGATACTGTTGCAGCATTGGAGCCGACTTTCGGCGGTATCAATCTCGAAGACATAAAAGCACCCGAATGTTTTGAAGTTGAAGAGCAACTCAGGGAGCGGATGAATATTCCGGTATTTCACGACGACCAGCACGGTACTGCCATTATCGTTGGCGCGGCCGTTATTAACGGACTTGAACTCGCTCACAAGAACATCAAAGATGTAAAAATTGTCGCTTCCGGAGCCGGAGCGGCCGCCCTTGCCTGCCTCAATCTATTGGTTCGCCTCGGAGCAAAAAAAGAAAATATCTGGGTGAGCGATCTTGAAGGCGTTGTTTATGAAGGGCGTGAAGCTTTGATGGATCGCTGGAAAAGCGTCTATGCGCAGAAAACCGATGCGCGCAAGCTTGACGACATCATCGGGGATGCCGACATTTTTTTGGGCGTTTCTGCCGGTAATGTTTTAAAACCTGAAATGGTAGCAAAGATGGCTAAAACGCCACTCATTCTTGCTCTTGCCAATCCGACACCTGAAATTATGCCGGAAGAAGCGCGGAAAGTACGCCCCGATGCAATGATATGTACCGGTCGTTCAGACTACCCCAATCAGGTCAATAATGTTTTGTGCTTTCCTTATATTTTCCGTGGTGCACTTGATGTCGGGGCAACGGCAATCAACGAGGAGATGAAAGCGGCGGCTGTCTATGCAATTGCAGCTCTCGCCAAAGAAGAACCTTCCGATGTGGCAGCTCGCGCCTATTCGGGCGAGGCCTTGAACTTTGGTCCGAATTATCTGATCCCCTCGCCTTTTGACCCCCGGCTTATTCTGCGCATCTCGCCAGCCGTTGCAAAAGCAGCGATGGAATCGGGTGTCGCGACACGACCGATCACGGATATGAATGCTTATATAGACAAGCTGAACCGCTTTGTTTTCCGCTCCGGACTTATCATGAAGCCGGTTTTTGCTGCTGCCAAATCTGCCCAACATAAGCGCGTTATTTATGCTGACGGTGAAGACGAGCGTGTACTTCGTGCCGCCCAAATTGTTCTTGAAGACCAGACTGCTGTTCCGATTCTGATCGGTCGTCCGGAAGTTGTCGAAGCACGATTGAAACGTTTTGGCTTAAGAATTAGGCCTGGCAAAGATTTCGAGCTGATTAACCCGCAAAACGACCCGCGCTACCGCGATTACGTTGATCTGCTTCTCCATTACACAGGGCGGCGTGGTGTCACACCGGAAGCAGCTAAAACCATTGTCCGGACATCTACAACCGCTATTGCCGCGCTGGCAGTCATGCGTGACGAAGCAGACGCGATGATTTGCGGCCTTGGCGGGCGTTTCAGCCGAAATCTCCAGCTTGTGGACCAGATTATCGGCCTTGAAAACAAAGTCGGGCAATTTTCTGCCTTGAGCTTGTTAATTTCACAGCGCGGAACGCTGTTTCTTACCGATACTTATGTGAATACCGATCCGACGGCAGAACAAATTGTCGAAATGGCCGCGCTTGCTGCCGAAGAGGTTCGCGGCTTTGGTATAGAGCCGAAAGTCGCACTGCTTTCACATTCCAATTTCGGTTCCAAGGATACAGATTCTGCGAAAAAGATGCGTAAAGCTTCGGAAATTCTCGCCGAACGTTTTCCCGATCTTGAATCGGATGGTGAAATGCATGGTGATGCTGCTCTCTCACAAATATTGCGTGATCGTGTTTTTCCCGGTTCCCGACTGAAGGGGGAAGCAAATCTTCTTGTTTTTCCAAATCTTGACGCTGCCAATATCACGCTCAACGTCGTGAAAAATCTGACAGATGCCCTGCATGTAGGGCCAATTCTGTTAGGTACGGCACGACCGGCCCATATTTTAACAACCTCGGTTACCTCGCGCGGCGTTGTCAATATGACTGCATTGGCTGTCCTTGAAGCAAATACAAAAAGGAATCAAAAACAAAACGGATAGGTTTCATCCTGTTCATTTTTTACCCGACTTGTCTTTGTAAACCGTATTCCGTCTCTTTTTTCATAAAAAAGCCTAATTGGAACGGGCTTTATAGTGGAAGAGGCGGAATATTGTTTCCGTGAAGCAATAAGAAATGTTAATTCTGCTTTCAGTCTTTTTTTTAATCGAGAAAGACGCTAGAAAGATTCGCTAAGAGGCTGGTTGACAGCCATAACAATTAAAAGGAATTGCACATTGACCTCTACGTTTGACAGAGTTGCCGACATCATCGCTGAAACAAGCGAGATCGATCGCAATACGATTAAGCCGGATAGCCATGCCATCGACGATCTGGGCATTGATAGTCTTGACTTTCTGGATATTGTTTTTGCTATAGACAAAGATTTCGGTATCAAAATACCGCTGGAAAAATGGACGCAGGATGTTAATGAAGGCAAAGTCGGAACTGATGAATATTTTGTTCTGGAAAATCTTTGCAAGAAGATTGACGAACTCGTTGAAGCCAAGAAAAACGCCGGATAATCTTATATAATGCCAAACAACCATTCTGTCGTCATTACCGGTATAGGTCTGATAAGCTCCCTTGGAGAGGGTGTCGAGAAACATTGGGAGATGTTGAATGCGTCTCCGCTCGCACCACACCTCGATCAGGAAAGCTTTGCTCCTTATACAGTTCACGCTCTTGGTGAAGTTGACTGGAGCCTGCAAATTCCCAAGCGCAGCGATCAGCGACAGATGGAAACATGGCAGAGATTGGGCACTTATGCAGCCGGTCTTGCATTGGAAGATGCCGGTGTCAAAGATGACCTTCCGGTAACTTCGACCATGGATATGATTGTTGCTGCCGGTGGCGGCGAGCGCGACATCAATGTCGATGTTGAAATTCTCAACAAAGGCAGGACATCAACAAACCGTGGTGTCATGTTGAATGAAACGCTTTCAACCGAATTACGGCCAACTCTTTTTTTGGCGCAATTATCCAATCTTTTGGCTGGTAATATCTCTATTGTTCACAAGGTTATCGGTTCTTCCCGTAGTTTCATGGGGGAAGAGGCAAGCGGTCTTGCGGCTTTTATGGTTGCAACTGCAAGAATTCGATCCGGCCAGAGCACCCATGCTCTTGTTGGAGGGTCTTATAATTCCCAACATTATGATATGCTTTTGGGACAGGAACTGGGACAACTTTTGAAACGGGACGGGTGGTCTCCGGTCTGGCAGCGGGAAAATTCCCAAGGCGGCGGGCTTGTTACCGGCTCAGGCGGTGTTTTCCTCGTTCTTGAAAGTTTGGAATATGCCAAAAAACGCGGTGCAAAGATTTACGCCACTGTTTCCGACTTTGTGACCGATCAAACAAACCGAAAAACCGCTTCCCTTGATAAAACATTGGAGAGAATGTTTGAACATGTCAAAGGAACCGGCGGGTCAGGACAAAATGATCTGGTTGTATCGGGTGCGTCAGGTGTGAAAGGCATCACCGGAACCGAAAAAGCTTTATGGGATAAAAGCGGACTTCCTTATCGTGGCGTTTCCACTTTGTTCGGTCATTGGCGTGAAGCCCAGTTTCCTCTGGCTTTGGCTCTAGGTGCTATAGCGATAAAGAAAAAACAAGCGTTCAAAGCCTTGAGTGAAGATGAAAAACCGTTCGACGGTAATCTTGAAAGCGTCATTGTTTCAACAGTTGGCACAACGAGAGCCGAAGGTATGGCACGGCTTATAGCTGGCTAAAGGATTTGTAATGGACAAATATACCGATCATCTGGGGCGGCCACTTGTCGCAATTACAGGGGCTGGAGTCATCAGCTCTTTAGGCCAAGGTAAAGAAGAAAATTGGCAAAAGCTTATCAATGGTGTCAGCGGTATCCACCGGATAACACGTTTTCCGGTTGACGGATTGACAACACAAATAGCCGGCACTGTCGATTTTCTTGAAGAAAGCCATGTCGGTGCTTCCGCTTTATCGGAAAAACTGGCAACTATTGCAGCAAGCGAAGCAATCAACGAAGCAGGGCTTGATGAAGCTGCATTTAACGGTCCATTGTTTCTGGCTGCTCCGCCGGTAGAACTGGATTGGAAATCACGTTTTGCACTTGATGCTGAAGTCGATCACGAAAAAGCTCCCTCCTATCAGGCTATTTTGGAAGTTTGTGCCAAAAATCCCCATCACAGTTTCTTCGAGACAACCCAATTCGGATATATAGCCGAACGATTGAAAGACCGGTTTGGAACAATTGGTTTGCCAATCACCTTATCGACCGCCTGTGCGTCCGGAGCAACAGCAATTCAACTTGGTGTTGAAGCGATAAGACGCGGCGAAACCGATCGTGCTTTGACTATCGGTACCGACGGTTCGGTGTCTGCCGAAGCGTTGATACGCTTTTCTTTGCTATCGGCTTTATCAACCCAGAACCAGATACCTGAAAAGGCTTCAAAACCTTTCAGCAAAGGCCGTGACGGTTTTGTCATGGCTGAAGGTGCGGGAGCACTTGTTCTTGAATCTCTCGAAAGCGCATTAAAACGCGGCGCGAAAGTTCTGGGGCTGCTTGCCGGATGCGGTGAAACGGCTGACGATTTTCATCGCACCCGTTCCAAACCCGACGCTTCGCCCGCAACCGGTTCAATGCGCAAAGCATTGGAAGATGCAGGCATCGGCATTGATGATATTGATTATATCAACGCCCATGGGACTTCCACGCCGGAAAATGAAAAAATGGAATATCTGGCTTTGTCGAATGTATTTGGCGAACATATCCATAAGGTTCCGGTGTCATCGAACAAGTCCATGATCGGCCACACATTGACCGCGGCCGGCGCTATAGAGGCTGTTTTTTCGCTTTTGACCATCCGGACAGGAATTATGCCACCGACCATCAATTATGATGAACCTGATCCGGCAATTCAGCTTGATGTTGTTCCAAACAAATGCCGCAAGGCGAAGGTGACATCTGTTCTTTCAAATTCTTTCGGGTTTGGTGGTCAAAACGAAAGTCTTGTCATCAGAGGCTATAACGGGTAACTCACCGTTTAGTTTTCTTCTCTGGCAAATTATTTTAAGAAGGATTGGTCATGCGCGCATTGCAATTGCTTGACGACAAACGTCTTGAATTAACCGAAATAGCACCACCTCCGGCTCCTGGTAATGGTGAAGTTACGGTCGAGATAAAAGCGGTAGCACTCAATCATATTGATGTTTGGGGCTGGCGCGGAATGGCCTTTGCAAAGCGTAAGTTACCACTGACGATCGGTGCTGAAGCTTCCGGAATTATCCGGTCAGTCGGTTCGGGCGTCGGCAATCTTCAGGTTGGCCAGCTCGTTTCCATTTACGGGGCAAAAACTTGTGGACTTTGTAAAGCTTGTCGTGAAGGACGTGATAATCTTTGCACGCATGTAAGTGGTGTTCACGGCTTTCATATTGACGGTTTTGCCTGCGAAGCGGTGAATTTGCCTGCTCGTTTATTGGTACCGGCACCACTTGATTGCGACGAAATTGACGCAGCCGTTGCTCCCATCACATTCGGTACAGTCGAACATATGTTGTTCGACAATGCCAAACTTCAACCCGGTGAAACCGTTCTTGTCCATGCTGGCGGCTCCGGTATCGGTTCTGCGGCGATCCAGTTGGCAAAGCGCATGGGCTGCACCGTCTATACGACGGTCGGCTCCGACAGCAAAATGGAAAAAGCAAAAGCTCTTGGCGCAGACGTTGTCATCAATTATCGCGATGATCGTTTTGAACATGTTGTGCGGAAATTGACCAAGAAAAAAGGTGTTGACGTGGTCTTTGAACATGTCGGTGCCGATACCTGGGCCGGTTCCATGCTTAGTCTGAAACGGGGCGGTCGTCTTGTCACCTGTGGTTCGACTTCCGGCGTCTCCACACAAATGAACCTGATGCAGCTCTTCCAACAACAATTGAAGATTTTCGGTTCTTTTGGCTGTCGCATGGAAAATATGGCCAATGCCATGCAAAAAATGGCGCAAGGTATTGTCCACCCCGTTATCGATACAATTGTTAATTTTGACGATATTGAAAAAGCACTGGAACGGATGGAAAGTCGTGAAGTGTTCGGTAAAATCATCCTGAAAATCAATTGATGCAGAAATTGCGTTTAAAGCTTATCCTTTTTCGTTTGCGGGCAAAGCTGAAAGACTGGTGGGACTGGTCTTGGGCCCATTTTGTTTCCGGATTGATGGCGCTTGTCAGCCACCTGCCTGCAAAGGCCGGCATCGGCTTTTTCGCGTGGTTTGCCCGCACTGTCGGGCCGTTACTGCCGCGCCACAAAATAGCGCTGGAAAATCTGCGCAAGGCATATCCTGAAAAAGATCCGCAATGGATCCGCAAAACCGCCCTTGAAATGTGGGAAAATATGGGGCGGTTATTTGCCGAATATGTGTTTCTTGACAAAATTTTTGACTTCAATCCGAATGATGAAAAACCGGGCCTCGTTGAAGTTGATGGAATTGATATTTTTGTCCGGCTTCGGGACGAAAAAAAGCCGCACATATTTTTCACAGCACATACCGGCAATTTCGAGCTTTTACCCATTTGTGCCGCAACTTTCGATCTCAATGTTACTGCGCTTTTTCGCCCCCCCAACAATCCCTATATTGCCAAACGCGTTTTAAAAGCGAGACGGACTGCAATGGGGCATCTCGTTCCCTCGAAAGCCGGTGCGGCCTGGGCGCTTGCGGGCAAACTTGCCGAAGGTGAAGATGTCGGTATGCTGGTCGACCAGAAATTTCGGCGCGGTATAAAAGGGACATTTTTCGGCAGACCTGTCAGAACAAATCCGCTATTGATTAAGCTTGCGCGCCAGTATGATTGCGATGTCTACCCTGCCCGCTCTATCCGGCTACCCGGAGGGCGTTATCGCCTTGAGCTTTATGAGCGTTTCGACTTACCCAAGGATGATGACGGTAATATTGACGAGGTCAAAGCCGCCCAGAAACTCAATGATATTGTCGAAACCTGGGTGCGTGAATATCCCGGACAATGGATGTGGTTTCATAAACGCTGGGACGATTAAAGCCGTCAGGGATAAGCGATATATCGCCTTTCCTTTGGTTTTTTATTGTCGTGTCGGAAAGCCGCCTTTAACCATCCGGATATTGCTGCTATTTCACAAAACCCGAAATCCTTTATGGTGACTAATAAATTTCACTCAGGCGGATTTAATAATTTTTGTAATTTCCCGCAAACACACCATCAGAATGTTCAATGATGACCTGACATTTTATCGTGCTTCGTTTTTGTTATATCGTGCTGTGCTTTTTCGTCGTTCCGACTGCAATTCAAACACACCGGCTCAACAGCGTGCCGGAACATAAAGAATAGCCAAGCTCCGGCAAGAAAGCTTGGTCTTTTGTCTGGTTACAAAACCCCTTATCCGGAAACAAAACCGGTTGTCGTGAGACGAAACCGCTTGTCAGAAGACAAAACCGCTTGTCAGAAGACAAGGCCGATGACAGCTTCACTGCGGGCAAACACAGCCATTTGCCCGCTATGAAACCCGCCCGATTTTCCGGATGAAAGCTGATAACCGGAAACTTTTTTAAAGTAAAACGGGCGAGCCGGGAGCGTTACATGTGACGGGCTGACGAGTGAAAATAAACCGGCTCAGTCAGCAACAGCGACCATGACATCGGAAGATTTTATAACAGCAGCGGCTTGTTCACCTTCCTTCAACTGTAGATCATCAACCGCTTCGTTGGTGATGGAGGCTGTTACAATTGCGCCACCAATATCAATCTGGACATGGGCGGTTGTAGCACCCTTTTTGATGGCTACAATCTTACCCTTCAATATATTACGTGCACTAATTTTCATGATATTTCCTTCTTAATAAAACCCTATTTATAACCATCTGGGTTCTTGACCTGAAAATTCCACATATCGGTGCACATTTTTTCCAAATCTTTTTCGGCACGCCAATGAAGCTTTTCAAATGCGGTTGATGGATTGGCAAAAAATTCCCCAATATCACCGGGGCGTCTTGGCCCGACTTCATATTTTATTTTCCTGTTGGATATATGTTCAAATGCCTTGATAACATCCATCACGCTATAGCCGCGCCCACGCCCAAGGTTGATGACATCGCAACCGGGATGTTCCAAGGTTTTCAAGGCTCGTAAATGCCCCTCTGCCAAGTCACTCACATGAATATAATCACGCACTCCGGTTCCATCTTCGGTATCATAATCATTCCCCCAGATCATCACTTTATCGCGTCTTCCGGATGCAGCCTGAGCAATAATCGGCATAAGATTATTGGGTGTTCCTTTAGGATCTTCACCAATCAATCCGCTCTCGTCGGCGCCGACGGGATTAAAATAACGCAGAATCGAAAATGCCCATGTCGGATCACTCGCGTAAAAGTCACGCAACATATTCTCGACTGTCAATTTCGTGCGACCATAAACGCTTACAGGATTGAGGGGATGTTTTTCATCGTAAGGGAGATATTTCGGAACACCATAAACAGTAGCAGTTGAAGAAAAAACCAATTTCTTGACGCCGGTTGATTTCATGGCTTGCAATAGCCTTAAACTGCCAACAACATTGCAATCGTAATAGAGGTCAGGTTTTTTTTCCGATTCGGCAACCGATTTTAGCCCCGCGAAATGCATAACAGCATCACACTTATGATGCTCCAGAACATATTCAACAAAGCTTCGATCCCTTATATCGCCAGACTCATTGATCGGAGCACGTCCGGTAATTTTTTCTATCCTGCGCAATACTTCAGGATGACTGTTGCCGAAATTATCTAGAATAACGACGCGATAGCCGGCCTTCATAAGTGCGACACAACAATGCGACCCAATGTAACCCGCTCCACCAGTTACCAGAATATTCATAATAAAACCCGTAAAACACAACAGATGTGACTTTTATGAAAGAATTCTCTATCACTGACAAGCCGCAACAAGGAATATTTTAGAACGCTTTTTAACTTCCGAAGGATAATAAAATGGAACCTTCCAAAAATATAAACCGGCTCATCGAAATCATGAAGTCTTTACGTGATCCTGAAACCGGTTGTCCTTGGGACAAAGAACAGAACTTGAAAACTATCGTTCCTTATACAATCGAGGAAGTTTACGAGGTCGCTGACGCTATTGAACGCGACGATAAATATGATCTTTGCGAGGAATTGGGCGATCTGCTTTTGCAGGTCGTTTATTATGCCCGAATAGCGGAAGAAGAAGGAAGTTTCGACTTTGGTGATGTCGTTTACGCAATCACAAAAAAGATGATACGCCGTCACCCGCACGTTTTCGGAACAGCCGAACAAAAAGAGCGCGGACTTATCAAAGGCGAATGGGAACGTATAAAAAAAGAAGAAAAAGCCGAAAGACTGGAGAAGCGCAACAAGGCAGGTCTTCCCGATGACACTAAAAAAGGCTACCTCGCAACCGTAAAAACAGCTCAACCGCCGGAAAAGGAAGCCATTGCTTTACAAGAAAGAGCAGCACAAACCGGATTTGACTGGGTAAGACCGGAGCCTGTTTTTGAAAAAATTGACGAGGAATTATCAGAACTCGAAGAAGCGCTGCAAACGGGCGAGAAAAAAAATATCGAAGACGAATTTGGTGATGTCTATTTTACCGTTCTCAATCTGGCACGAACGCTCGACATTTCACCGGAAAATGCTTTGAAAAAAGCCAACAAAAAATTCCGTTATCGTTTCAATTTTATTGAAAACGCATTGGCAAAACAAAATAAAACCTTGTCAGACGCGAACCTCGAAGAGATGGAGAATTTTTGGAACGAAGCCAAACTTGTAAAGCGGTGAACGCCTGATTGTGTGATCGGAAAAAGAACACCTTTGGCGGCGAAACTGAAGGAATTAGAACCGTCAACCGGCAAAACAAGCTTGAACAACGACACCACTTGGCGACGGTGATAACCGAATAACACCTGATAATTCAGGTTGTTATTATTCGGGTTATTTCTGCGCCATCTCCAGATCGGCTTGGGCGACAGGCCGAATTTCCACTGATAGCCCGCAACCGCAAGCAGATGTCTGATTGGGGTTATTGAAAACAAAACCCGTGTGCAAAGTCGTTTTCTCGAAATCTATCTGTGTTCCAAGAAGAAACAGCGTCGCTTCGCGGGATACAAAAACACGAGCACCATCATCCTCTGCGAGATCGGCATTTTCAACAGCCGATTCGGCAAGATCCACGGTGTATTCCATGCCCGCACAACCACCTTTTTTTACGCCGACGACAATTCCATATGCATTATTGTCATGCATAATATCTTTGATGCGCTCCTTGGCAGCATCAGTCATGGTGATTACTGAAAATCCGGCCATAGAATGGATAACTCCTTTAAAATCCTTGCTGCTAATCTGGTGTCTTAAACGTTTTCCGTCAAGGTACAGTTCTACTTTGATGCGAAACTGAACGAATGTTAGAATACCAAAAAACCGAAATTGGTGCTAATCACTAATGGGTTCAAATTGCTTCAGCTGAAATCTGATTATTCCGATGCGTCATTTTACTATTTTCTGTTTCACAATTATTGCTTTTGCCAACATCATTACGGGAACACATGCTGCCGACATAGAAAACGGCAAAATTGTTTTTAAACGATGTGCCGCCTGTCATAATGCCGACAAACCCGATAATCGTATTGGTCCGACGCTGCAAGGCATCATAGGCCGCAAAGCGGGATCGCTGGACGGTTACCGTTATTCTCCCGCAATGATAAATGCCGGCCGGAATGGTCTTGTCTGGAATAGAGAAACACTCATAACCTATCTTCATAATCCGCAAGGAATGGTGAAGGGAACCCGCATGGCGTCAATCCGTCTCAATGATGATTCGGATATTGATGACCTTATCGCATATCTCGAATCTGTTTTGCCGCGTCAAAATGAAAAATAAGGAACGTGACGAAAATCCGGTATAATGGAATAGCTGTTCAGTAGGTTACGGAAAGTCGCTTACGAAAAATCGGGCAACCGTCACTTAAAGCTAAAGAACCATTCGACCAGCAAAAACAGAGTAGCCAAACTGACTTTTCAACCGGAAAATCCCCTGTTTATCAAAATTTTATACGGCTTCCGGCCAACAAACCGGAACTGGTATTATAGGGATTAGACTTTTTGAAGTGCTAATTCAAAATTTTAAAAATTTCCCTTTACTGAAACTCCCTTTTGCCCCCTTTTTTTAGCAGCGTCCCATTTTGCCAGAACTCCCCTTTGTCAGAAACCTGTTTGGTGTCCCCATTTTGTCGGAACTCCCCGTTGTCGGCAACACGTCTGGCAGCCTCGCTTGCCGCCCCCCCCGTTGCCAAAAACACTATATCACCGACAGAGCTCCAATAATGCGATCAACGAAGTTAACGGCAAGCGCGCGTTCGCAAGCCGAGAGCTTTCAATCATAAAATTCCACAGGCTCGATAGCTCGTGTTCCGGCCAGTTTTGCGGCCAATTTAACCCTCAATAATGAATTGGGATCGTGTTTTTCCCGATTTTGATATTTTTTAAGAATTTTTCACTTGCCTTTGTAACGCTAGTATTTTAGGCCATCTTCACGGCTCGGAGCGTAGCGCAGTCCGGTAGCGCACTTGACTGGGGGTCAAGGGGTCGTGGGTTCGAATCCCGCCGCTCCGACCATTCTTCTTCCAAGATATTAGTCGTTGTTCTGACAGATAGAATCGTTTTCGATTACCAGCGGTAAAACGGTGCTGCAGACGCAAAATTCATTATTCTTTCTTTATTTCAATCAGTTTCTGATATGCGCATGAAACAATTGTAGCATCCGCTTGGCCGACC
Source organism: Bartonella sp. P0282 (assembly GCF_048452985.1). Classification (NCBI taxonomy): domain Bacteria; kingdom Pseudomonadati; phylum Pseudomonadota; class Alphaproteobacteria; order Hyphomicrobiales; family Bartonellaceae; genus Bartonella; species Bartonella sp. P0282. The sequence goes on along the minus strand of NZ_WTFO01000002.1, from coordinate 251,851 downwards.
ACATATAACTGCGGTCAGGTCAATCCCGTGGCTCCGGCGTAGTCAAGTAAACAAAAACTTCCATTAAAAATTTTCAATATAAAAAGGCTCCGGAAATTCCGGAGCCTCGAAGCACTAGATATATCGCGGCTAGCCCGCTTGTTATCGTCGATTTAACGAGGCAGCAACGTCTCGCCCATCAGGAATTCATCAATGGCACGGGCAGCCTGACGCCCTTCCCTGATCGCCCAGACAACAAGTGACTGGCCACGTCTGACATCGCCGGCGGCAAAAAATTTATCGATACTGGTTTTATAATTATTCGTATCAGCCAGAACAGAGTGCGCACCCCGACGGTCGACTTTCAGCTTCAAACGGTCTCCCAATTCACTGCAGACGCCTGCTTCAAACGGTCCGGCAAAACCGATAGCAATAAATGCAAGATCGGCACGAATAAAAAATTCGGTACCGGCTATCGGCTTGCGGTGCTCGTCGACATGACAGCATTTTACATGGGTCAACTCGCCGTTTTCGGCAATAAATTCAAGCGTAGCAATCTGAAACTCGCGCTCGGCACCTTCTGCCTGACTTGTCGATGTACGCATTTTTGTTGCCCAATATGGCCAAACACTGAGCTTGTCTTCTTTTTCCGGAGGTTGCGGGCGAATATCAAGCTGGGTTACTTTAACCGCCCCCTGACGGAAGGCAGTGCCCACACAATCGGATGCCGTGTCACCACCGCCAACAACAACGACATGCTTTCCGTCGGCAGTAATAGACGGTGAAGGCCAACCGACCGATTCAATATTTTCACGACCGACCCGTTTATTTTGCTGCACAAGATAGCACATAGCATCATGTACACCATGAAAATGAACGCCGGGTATGTCAATTTTGCGCGGAGTTTCGGAACCCCCGCAATAAAGCACGGCATCATATTCGTTCAACAGATCGTCGACAGCCTTATCCACGCCAATATTGACACCGCAGTAAAAAGTGACACCCTCACCTTCCAATTGCTCGACACGGCGGTCGATGTGATGTTTTTCCAACTTGAAATCGGGAATACCGTAACGCAACAGCCCACCGGGGCGGCTTTCCCTTTCGTAAACGTCGACCATATGGCCGGCACGGGCAAGTTGTTGTGCAGCAGCCAAACCTGATGGTCCCGATCCGATAATCGCAACCCTCTTTCCCGTTTTTGATTCATTGGGTCGGGGCGCAAAAAAACCGAGTGCAAAAGCTTTGTCAGCAAGTGTTTGCTCGATTGTTTTGATGGTGACCGGCATATCCTCAAGGTTGAGCGTGCATGCTTCCTCACAAGGTGCCGGACAAACGCGACCTGTAAATTCAGGAAAATTGTTGGTGGACAAAAGATTGCTGATCGCTTCTTTCCAATTCCCCTTATAAACGAGGTCGTTCCAATCGGGTATCTGGTTATTGACCGGACACCCTGTCGAACCGTGGCAATAAGGAATTCCGCAATCCATACAACGTGCAGCCTGTTTTTGCACCTCTGCCTCGGACATCGGAATTGTAAATTCACGAAAATGGCGGATGCGATCAGAAGCTGGTTGATACTTCTGCGATTGGCGATCTATTTCAAGAAAACCGGTTACTTTACCCATTTGTTGTTTCCGTATCTGACTTTTGAACGATGTATCTGGCTGCCGATTATTCGGCAGCCGTTTCCATACGCATCTGTTCCATTTCTTCCAAAGCGCGGCGATATTCGACCGGCATGATTTTGACGAATTTCGGGCGATATTGATCCCAATTATCAAGGATCTCTTTTGCCCTTTCAGAGCCTGTATAGTGAAGATGATTGGCAATCATCTGCGCCAGCCGTTCTTCATCGTGGTGGGTCATATTGGCCGATACGTCGACACGGCCTTTATGCATAAGGTCACCACCATGATGGTGAAGTTTTTCAAGCATATCGTCTTCTTCGGGAACCGGCTCAAGTTCGACCATAGCCATATTGCATCTTTGTGCAAAATCGCCTGCCTCATCAAGCACATAGGCAACACCGCCCGACATACCTGCTGCAAAGTTGCGTCCGGTTTTGCCGATCACCACAACAATGCCACCGGTCATATATTCACAACCGTGGTCGCCGACACCTTCAACAACCGCAGCCACACCGGAATTGCGTACAGCAAAACGCTCTCCCGCAACGCCACGGAAATAGCATTCACCTTCAATGCCGCCATAAAGTACGGTGTTACCAACGATGATCGAATCTTCGGCGACAACATTGCTATCTTCCGGAGGACGAACAATTATCCTGCCGCCAGAAAGCCCCTTGCCGACATAATCGTTACCATCACCAATGAGATCGAAGGTTATCCCCTTGGCAAGAAACGCACCGAAAGATTGACCGGCTGTGCCTTTGAAGTGGATGTTGATTGTATTATCGGGCAAACCTTTATGGCGGAAATGCCGCACAACTTCTCCCGACAACATGGCACCAACCGATCTGTCAACATTGCGTACCAATGTCTCGAATTCGACAGGCTTTTTATCATTCAAAGCGGCCTGTGCTTTCTCGATAAGCTTGCGATCGAGAATATCCTCGATCGGATGATGTTGACGTTCGGTATGCCTTATCTGCTTCTTCTCGGCATCCGGTTTATAGAATATCCGGCTGAAATCGAGCCCCTTTGCCTTCCAATGATCGATTGCCGGCTGTTTATCCAACAAATCCGACTGACCGATAATATCATCAAGCTTTTTGAAGCCCATATGTGCCAGAATAGCGCGCACTTCCTCGGCAAGATAGAAGAAGAAGTTGATAACGTGTTCAGGCGTTCCTTTGAAACGCTTGCGCAATACAGGATCCTGCGTCGCAACGCCGGTCGGGCATGTGTTAAGATGGCATTTCCGCATCATGACACAGCCTGCCGCAATCAGCGGAGCTGTAGCAAAGCCGAATTCATCTGCCCCCAGAAGTGCGCCGACAATAACGTCCCGACCGGTGCGCAAACCGCCATCGACCTGCAATGCCACACGCGAACGCAAACCGTTAAGTACCAAGGTTTGCTGGGTTTCGGCGAGCCCCATTTCCCAAGAAGAACCGGCATTTCTGACCGATGTCAAGGGAGCTGCCCCTGTACCGCCATCATAACCCGATATGGTGATATGATCCGCACGTGCTTTTGCAACGCCAGCAGCGACTGTTCCAACACCAACCTCGGAGACGAGTTTGACAGAAATGTCAGCGTATTCATTAACATTTTTCAAATCGAAAATCAGTTGTGCCAGATCTTCAATCGAGTAAATGTCATGGTGAGGGGGCGGTGAAATCAGGCCGACACCTTGCGTCGAGTGACGGGTCTTGGCAATTGTTGCATCAACTTTATGTCCCGGCAATTGTCCGCCTTCTCCGGGCTTTGCTCCCTGAGCCACTTTAATCTGGATGACATCTGCATTCACCAGATATTCGGCAGTAACACCGAAACGCCCCGACGCTACCTGTTTGATAGACGAACGCTCGGGATTTTGTGTGCCATCAGGCAAGGGATAGAGGCGATCGGGTTCCTCTCCACCTTCACCGGTATTGGATTTTCCGCCAATTTTATTCATGGCGCGAGCCAATGTGGTATGAGCTTCACGAGAGATAGAGCCAAAAGACATAGCGCCCGTTGAAAAACGCTTTACAATTTCAGATGCCGGTTCGACATCCTCGATAGCAACCGGTTTAGCACCACGTTCCTCGGCACTTTTGATCTTGAAGAGACCACGTATCGTCTTGGCACGCGCTGTTTCACCATTGATACGTTGTGAATAAGCCGTAAACAGTGCCGGATTGGATGTGCGAACAGAATGCTGTAAGCTTGCAACCGCATCCGGTGTCCAGATATGTGTTTCACCGCGGATACGATAGGCATATTCACCACCGACATCCAGAGAGTTGAGAAGAACAGGATCATTGCTGAACGCCGACGTATGCCGTCTTACCGTTTCGGTTGCAATCTGATCGAGATCAACACCTTCAATTGTTGTGGCTGTTCCCGTAAAGAAACGGTCTACAAAAGACTGCTTCAGACCGACCGCATCGAAAATTTGCGCTCCACAATAGGACTGATAAGTCGAAATGCCCATTTTGGACATAACCTTGAGCATGCCTTTACCGATCGACTTGATGTAACGATAGATAACTTCATGCTCTTCCACTTCCTTCGGAAACTCGCCGCGCTCGAACATATCAATCAAAGTATCAAATGCGAGATAGGGATTGATTGCTTCCGCGCCATAACCGGCAAGACAACAAAAATGGTGGATTTCACGCGGCTCACCGGTTTCGACAACCAAGCCGACAGAAGTGCGCAACCCTTTTCTAATCAAGTGATGGTGTACGGCAGCCGTTGCAAGCAATGCAGGAATCGGTATGCGATCCGGTCCAATCTGGCGATCGGAGAGGATGATAATATTGTAACCGCCGTGAACTGCAGCCTCGGCGCGCTCGCAAAGCCGCTCGACCGCACCTTCAAGACCGGCTGCGCCTTCCTGTACAGAATAGGTAATATCGATTGTCTTGGTATCAAAATGATCTTCCGTCTGGCCAATCGCTCTGATTTTCTCAAGATCACCATTGGTCAAAATCGGTTGGCGAACTTCCAGTCTCTTCCTACGGGATGTTCCGATCAAATCGAATATATTCGGCCGCGGACCGATAAATGAAACCAAACTCATCACCAGTTCTTCACGTATCGGGTCAATCGGGGGGTTCGTTACCTGCGCGAAATTCTGCTTGAAATAGGTATAAAGCAATTTCGACTTGTCGGACATTGCCGAAATCGGCGTATCAACGCCCATCGAACCAACCGGCTCCTGTCCGGTTGTTGCCATGGGAGAAAGCAAAAATTTCTTGTCTTCCTGCGTATAACCGAATGCCTGCTGACGGTCGAGGAGCGAAACATCCTTACGCAGTGATCTAGGTTCGACCGGAGCCAGATCTTCCAGAATAAGTTGGGTATTATCAAGCCATTTGCGATAAGGATGTTTGGAAGCAATTTCCGACTTTATTTCTTCATCGGAAACAATGCGCCCTTCTTCGAGGTTGATAAGCAGCATTTTTCCCGGCTGCAAACGCCATTTGCGAACAATGTGCTTTTCCTCCACCGGAATAACACCGGCTTCGGAAGCCATAATGACATAATCATCATCTGTGACAATATAACGTGCAGGACGCAAACCGTTACGGTCAAGGGTAGCACCAATCTGGCGGCCATCTGTGAATGCTATTGCGGCAGGTCCATCCCATGGTTCCATCAGCGCTGCATGATATTCGTAAAACGAGCGTCTTTCGACACTCATCAGACTATTGCCCGCCCATGCTTCCGGAATAAGCATCATCATTGCATGTGGAAGCGAATATCCACCCTGACAGAGAAATTCCAAAGCATTGTCGAAACACGCAGTATCCGACTGGCCTTCATAAGAGATAGGCCAGAGCTTGGAAATATCGTTACCGAAAAGCTCCGAGTCGACGGAAGCCTGACGGGCAGCCATCCAGTTCACATTTCCCCTCAACGTATTGATTTCACCGTTATGGGCAATCATACGGTAAGGGTGGGCAAGCTTCCATGATGGAAACGTGTTGGTTGAAAAGCGTTGGTGAACAAGCGCCAAAGCACTTTCAAAACGCTCGTCCTGCAAGTCTTTATAATAAGCACCGACCTGAAAAGCCAGAAACATGCCTTTATAGATAACCGTGCGCGATGACAAACAAACAACATAAAAGCCGTTATCCCTGCCACCGGTTTCATGGAAAATGCGGTTTGATATGACTTTACGTAATACAAAAAGACGACGCTCAAAATCATCATCCGACTTGATCGACGGATCACGAGCAATAAAGACCTGCCGGTGAACAGGTTCGGTTGCAACAATAGCCGGAGCCTTGGAAAGCGAAGAATTATCAACCGGCACATCGCGAAACGCTATGAAATGCTGCCCTTCGGAAGCAATCACTTCCTTGACGATCTGTTCGATATGGGCGCGCATGGCTTCGTCACGTGGCATAAAAATATGTCCGACAGCATATTGGCCGGCCTTCGGTAATTCTACACCCTGTTCAGCCATAACTTCGCGAAAAAAACGATCCGGTATCTGCACCAATATACCGGCACCATCGCCGACTAGCGGATCAGCCCCGACAGCGCCGCGATGGGTCAGATTTTCGAGCATGAAAAGCCCGTCTTCGATGATTTTATGCGACTTTACATTTTTTAACTGGGCAATAAATCCAACGCCACAGGCATCATGCTCATTGCGGGAATTATACAACCCCTGCGCAGCAGGAAGTCCATAAGCGGCCGTAGCACCCCCACTCGATAATGATGACGTTATCGACCCCTTTTGAGTAATATTATTACCTGAAGTAACGCTATCCGACATTTAGAAAGCCCTTTTTACGAAAACCGATCCAGAAATTATGACAGAAAATTGCTGATCCATTCTGCAAAAACTGTGAATGGCACTGCATAATCTCTCTTTTTTTAAGCTATGTCAGAAAGGTTCTAAGTTTTCAACTGGCAAATGTTAAAATTGAAATTTTATTTCAATAATTTTAATTATTTTTTATTTTTATTGTTTTAAAATTGATTTTTAATTCATATTATTTTTTTAACGCGTTTTTTAGACGGTGATAATAACAAAATTCTGGAAGTTCGCCCCGGTTTTATCCGGACTCCTTCTCTTCCGGCATGGTGTTGCAACGGGCCGATACATGAAGAGACACTATACACATCCTAATACCCGATAAATCTGTTTCGGAGATTGTTCGGGACATTTTCTAACTGTCCTCCCAGAATGGCAGAAATAAAAAAGGCGTGCCCCATGTTAAACACATGGGACACGCCCTTAAAGAACAAAGTTCAAGAATAATTATTCAGCAGCTTCAACTTGAATATCGTGTTTTTGTGCACGTTTATTGCTATTGGAAGCTTTCGGAGTTTCAACCGTAATTTTACGTGGCTTCATCTCTTCGGGAATTTCCCGTTTCAATTCGATATGAAGCAAACCGTTTTGAAGTTGCGCACCAACCACTTCAACATGATCGGCCAATTGGAAACGCCGTTCAAAGGACCGCGATGCAATTCCGCGATAGAGGAAATCGCCTTCGTCATTTTCTTCCTCATGCGATTTCTCGCCCTTGACAGTGAGTTGATGACTTTGTGCTTCAATATCAATTTCATCTTCGGAGAAACCGGCAACAGCCATAGAAATCCGATAAGAATTCTCGCTCAACCGTTCAATATTATAAGGCGGATAAGTCTGAACGCTTTCCGGCTGGGTCATTGTATCAAACATATTGAACAAACGATCAAAACCGACAGTTGAACGATATAATGGTGAAAAGTCTACTTGACGCATAATAATTGCCCTCCTTCAGAGCGACGATTTGTTTGGTTATCACGATCTCCAAAAAGGCAGATCAATATAACCAGCGACCCCGTATCGGCGATCGCATTAATGATGTGGTTATCCGTTAGCCGACTTTCAAGAGCCATTATTTGTCCTGTTAATTTTTTTCAGAGAAAATGTTGAAAAAATCTTGTAACTATAAGCTGTTACCGCAAAATTCTGCGATCAGGTCGGGCTTATCGAAGTGCGGGTTCATGGAGCTTCAAATTCCGCACGTCAATCCACGTATTCGGCCCACGTCTTCGGCAGGCAATTGCAACGGCAACCGGATATTTCCGGCAAACAAGAAATGCTTTTTTAAATTTTGCGGAATAGATAATTGTTGTTCGTCAATGACCAGCAAAGAAAGATGCGATAATTGCCTGCCTGCCTTTTGAAAGATGAAATGCCGTTGCCGCTCCTGCATACTTCTATGCTTGAGACGTCGGATAACAGACAATTACGAGTTATCAAATATACAAGAAAATCCGGCTATCAAAAAGGTACGGTTATTTTCCTGCAAGGTGTAGCCGACAATATTGCAAGATATAAAGAACTGTTTTCAAAGCTTGGCGAGCGTGGTTTTTCCTATGCATCATTAGACTGGTACGGGCAAGGCGGTTCTCTGCCGCCGAATAAAGGCAAACACGAAAATTTCCGACACAGATTCGACATTAACCGGCATATAGGTGACCTTGATGAATTCCTCCATCGAATTGTTTATACCGACTGCCCGCCTCCTTATTATTTTCTCTGCTATGAAACGGGATGTCTCATCGCTATCTCGGCGATAGATGTCATTAACAATCAATGCGACCGCCTCATCGGTATTTCACCCCTTTTTAGCCCGTTAGGCTATAGAATCGGCGGCATTCATTACAAAATCAACAAAACACTGAGCGATTTCGGTTTGGGCAGGATGAAATTGAAACAAAGCGCATGTCTGGTTCGTAAATCCTGTTCCCCTTTAACCGCTGGATCGGATCATAATGAACAAAAACAGCTCCCGCTGCTTGACAGGCACTGGCTGGCAGACATCTTTGAAACGGCTGCTTACGCGAAACAACGTTTACAAAAAAACGACCAGCGCTTTCCGGCATTGTTTGTGACCAGCCATAATGACAGCCTGGCTAGCGCATCTGAGGTGCGCAGATTTTGTCATGATGTCAGGCTTGCAGATACAATCACACTATCGGGAGCAAGCCACGACCTATTTCACGCAAGTGATTGGCACAAAAAACAATTCTGGGCTTTATTCGATGCCTTTATACCGGGCACCAATGCTTACGATATTAACCGTTGAGGATAGATGACGCTGCATCGAACAATTCCGGCGTTGAAGCTGCAATAATATTTCCGGCCTCTTCCGCACCACCACCGTTCCACTGCCTGATAACGCCGCCTGCCTGCTCGACAATAGGTATGAGCGCCATAATGTCATATGGCTCCAGCCCTGTTTCCACTACCAGATCGACAAAACCGCAAGCAAGCATAGCAAAGGCATAACAATCCGAACTGTAACGCGTTAAGCGGACTTTCTTCACCAGCTTTTCAAAACGTGTCTTTGCTTCACCTTCAAACAGCTCCGGAGCGGTTGTAAACATTGTGGCTTTATCAAGTATTTTACAATCACTGACGGCCAGTTTACGATGGCTACCATCAAGCAGCGTATTCAGATAAGCTCCCTTGCCACAGCTATAATATATTTCACGGGTGAAAGGTTGAGCCATCATGCCGGCAACAGCTTTTCCACTTTTCATGAGGCCGACGAGACTTCCCCAAATTGGCATTCCGGTAATAAAAGAGCGCGTTCCGTCAATCGGATCAATGACCCAGACATTATCATTCAGTCCTTTCAAGGTGGGAAATTCCTCTCCCAATATTCCATCATCCGGACGTTCCTGATGAATAAATTCCCGTAAAGCGATTTCGGTTTTGCGATCGGCAATTGTAACCGGATCAAAACCCTCTTTATCCTTATTGTCTATCGACAGCGAATGCCGAAAAAAGGGAAGCGATGTATCAGCAGCGATTTGCGCAAGTTTTTCAAAGAAATCAAATCCTGGAAGATTGGTCATCATCTGCTCCCGATCACTTGTATTACGGTCATTACGGCACGGATTAGACAAAAAGTTTTAACCGGCTTTGTCGGAAAACTCAATGTCGGGCATTACATTTCCGATTGCACGTGAATTTCCACCTGCAATATTCTTATCCCGACAATTTGCCATATTATTCAACCGCTCGATCGATTTGAAAATCTGTCTCAAATTTAAAAAATAATTATTCTGCCGCCACTTTCGTGGTCATGAAATGACCTTCGGGAAAGGCCATAATATCCGAAGCAAGCCCCGTAAGGTCATTTTGCAGGACCGGAAAATTATGATTGGGTTCCAACGTAATTTCATCCAGATAAAGGCTTCTATTAATTTCTATTTGAAGAGCATGAATATTTTCGCAAGGTCGACCGTAATTTGCGGTAATGAAACCTCCGGAATAAGGCCGATTGAGAGCGACATTATAACCCTTTTGCTCCAATCTATCGGTTACATATTCAACGAAAGCATTCGCACAGGATTGGCCATATTGATCGCCCAGAATAAAATCGGGTTGTTGGCCGCCATTAAAAAATCTCAGTTTTCCCGGCATCGAATGGCAGTCGATAAGAACTGCAAATCCGAAACGTTCTCGCATCTCATCGAGTTTCCTTGCGAGATGTTCATGATAAGGTACATAAAGCCCGTTGATACGTTCCAAAGCATCGCTCAAGTGAATACGCCCGTCATAAATCGGAACGCCTGTTGCAACAATCCTCGGTATGATTCCCAAGCCCGCAAGAACACGTGTCGAAGGCTTCGGAACATCTTCCGGCAATGGCTCGAAAAACATGTCGCCATCAAGTTCATCGCGCTCGCGATTGACATCCAGAAAGGAGCGCGGGAAATTTGCCGCCATGAGAGCTGCACCAAGCTCGACGACATTGCGGAAGAGAAGATCGACAAAACAATCTTCCGATATGCGTATTGTAAAATTGTCCAGACTCGACTGCTTTAAAAAGCTCTTGGGGTAAACACGCCCCGAATGGGGCGAGTTGAAGAGAAACGGAACTCTGAGTTCAGCCGGTTCAAAATATTGGAACGCTGCAACACCATCTAAATCCATTTCCAAAACCTGCAATCAATGTCTTTTTCAATAAAAACCGTAAACCGAATGCACCTTCATTCGCAACCGCGAATTAACCATTATGAAAAACAAAGTTGCACCGACAGCCTTTATCGCTTTTTTTACGAACCTAATTTATTGTATGAATACGAAAGAGATAAGCATCCAATTCAAATAAACAACTGCTGGACACTATAATGAAACGAATTTTGCTTGCCGAAGACGATAACGATATGCGTCGATTTTTAGCAAAAGCCCTGGAACGGGCCGGTTACGAAGTTACCGATTTCGATAACGGTGCAAGCGCTTATGAACGCCTACAGGAAGAACCCTTTTCGCTGCTCCTGACCGATATTGTTATGCCGGAAATGGATGGCATCGAACTGGCGCGCCGCGCAACCGAAATAGATCCGGATTTACGAGTCATGTTCATTACCGGATTTGCAGCGGTCGCACTCAATTCCGATAGCAACACACCACGCGACGCAAAAGTACTATCAAAACCGTTTCATTTGCGAGAACTCGTCTCGGAAGTCGAAAAAATGTTGATAGCAGCCTAGGAAACAGGTTTTAAATTTCCACTTTTTCCGGATTATGAACTATTTTTTTTAAAAAGGCATTGACCTGACTGAATTGATATGGTGTATGCACCAACATCAGATGGGCGTGTAGCTCAGAGGGAGAGCACTACATTGACATTGTAGGGGTCACAGGTTCAATCCCTGTCACGCCCACCATCTGTTTTCCATTTATCCGTTTTTCCGATTGTGTTTCGACACCATCCCGATTATCGGTTCTATTGCTTCCCGACTTTAAAAGCTTTTTTTGAAACCCCCTCTTCAATTGCTAACGAGGCAATTCCAACAATTTTAAAATTCAGTCTCTCGACATTAAAAAGTCGCATTAAAACTGCGACTGTGCTCCCGAAATCAGTAACGATTCTTGCCGATGAAGAACGGTCGAACTTAAAGACATATCGGATTATCACGGAATAAGATTGCTGATAAATTTTCAACTTTTTCTCAAAGCTACCACCGGTTTTTTCGCAAAATATCAGCCGGTCGGAACGATAACGAGCAAGACAACGACGAATACAAAAATTGGTGAGAGGTAACGTTTATATAAAGAATGAGCCTTCAGAATGCTTGATTGCAAAAATCACCGAGTTTTCACCGCTGTGACAGGACTAAAATAATTTTCAATAGAAAGAATATCGGAACCGGTTTTGATCCGCTGATAGTTGTCAGAACAAGTAAATGACTTTTTCACCCGCTTACTTGCGGCCAAATCGAACCGGATGGCTGTTATTACGTTTTTGTCCGGTTTATTTCATAAGGTGCATATTTTAAAAACTTTTAAACGCTTACCAGTAAATAAAAATACATTTTTCAATATAAACAACAATTTTATAAATTTACATTATAAATACTTAATAACACAATATAAAATAAATTATATTATTTTTTATTATACATGTTTTATAATGGTATTTTTTAAACAATAACCTCTAATTGAAATGGATAATGCCTGCTTAAATCCTGCGCCTATAATGCTATTAAAATATATTGTTATTGAAACTGTTTCATGAATGACAGAACTGAATTATTCATTGCCGAGACTGTAGCGACTGTTCGGAAAAATTAATTTTAAAGAACGGTGGCGGCTGCTTGCAAAAACCGTGAATTCAGAACGAAAGCAGCCTTTCAATGCAAAAGGGGGAGATTTCAATAACAGGAAACCGTTTAGCTGGAGGTTTCTCGCCCCTGCCCTCATTTAACGGGCGCGGTCAAGCACTCTTTTGCATTCAATCAATTCAAACAGCGCTTCTTGCAGTAGCGTTTTGTTATCTTTGCCTTTTCCGATATTGCTGCCCCCCACTTCCGCATCCGAATCGGACTTCATGAAGCTGAATAAGCCTTTGGATTGCTGCGGTTTGGCTGGAATCGGGGTATTTTCAGCCTCTTCCTCGGCTTTCTTTTTTTGCGTAATCGCATCAATCGCCGCAATATCACCGTTACCCAAGGCGACAACAAAAGCGATACCATTGTCCTTTAACAGACGTTGCGCGCCTTTAATGGTATAGCCCTGTTCATATAAGAGTTGGCGAATGCCTTTCAGTAAATCAACATCGGCCGGACGATAATAACGACGGCCACCACCGCGCTTTAACGGTTTTATCTGTGAAAAACGTGTTTCCCAAAATCTCAAAACATGTTGGGGGAGATCCAACGCTTCAGCAACTTCGCTGATGGTACGGAAAGCATCCGGACTTTTATCCATTTTTTGCCCTTTGCCGACTGCAACTTGATGTTTGGCCTGATATTAAGTTCCGGCGTCTTCAAACGCTTTCAGCCTTTCAAGCCTATGTGAAAGTCTTGCAGCTTCATTGATAGATAATTATCACAATAGCTATCAATAACACGAACTTTAGCAAAACTGAAACTGTTATGCCGATCTAGGATTTTTTTGAACGATGGCCATCCAGAATTTTTTTCTTCAAAACATTGGATGCTTTGAATGTCATGACGCGACGCGGTGAAATCGGAACTTCTTCACCGGTTTTCGGATTACGGCCAATGCGTTCGGTTTTATTGCGAACATGAAAAGTTGCAAATGAAGATAATTTGACAGTTTCACCCTTAACGATTGCATCGCAAACTTCGTCAAGGATCATTTCAACCAACGAAGCCGACTCTGTACGTGACAGGCCAACTCTTCTGCAAACTGCATCCGCCAAATCTGCGCGCGTCACTGTAGTACCAGACATAACTATCGCCTTCTTTAAATTGAAGTACAAAAAACATATACGTTATATTTATGATCGGTCAACCCGTCTTGCGGTTACCAGCGGATAAGAATTGCTCCCCATGTGAATCCGCCACCCATCGCCTCCAACATGACAAGATCACCTTTTTTAATTCTACCATCATTAACAGCGACTGCAAGTGCCAGGGGAACCGACGCAGCAGAAGTATTCCCGTGTTGGTCGACAGTGATAACAACTTTTTCGTCGGCAATGCCGAGTTTTTTAGCCGAAGCATCAATAATACGTTTGTTAGCCTGATGCGGAACAAACCAGTCAAGTTCCGATGGAGAAATGCCGGTTGCCGAAAAACAATCGTCCACAACGTCGGTAATCATTCCGACCGCATGTTTGAAGACTTCGCGCCCCTCCATTCGCAAATGACCGGTTGTTTGCGTTGTTGACGGCCCCCCGTCAACATAGAGCTTGTCAACAAATGCACCGTCAGAGCGCTGTTTACAAACAAGAATACCCCGGTCACTATTATCGCCATTTCCGCTTTCGATTGCTTCAAGGATAACAGCACCGGCGCCATCACCGAAAAGCACGCAGGTCGAACGATCATTCCAATCAAGAATGCGGGAAAATGTCTCCGCACCGATAACCAATATCCGCTTTGCCATGCCGCCTTTTAAATAAAGGTCGGCAGTTGTGAGCGCGAAAATGAAACCCGAACAGACAGCCTGCACGTCAAAAGCAAAACCGTGTGACATCCCCAAGGCGTTCTGGATTTCGACAGCAGACGCAGGAAATGTGTGGTTTGGCGTAGCCGTGGCAAGGATTATACAGTCAATATCGGCAACTGTAAGCCCTGCATTATCAAGAGCGGCCTTTGCGGCGGCAGTCCCCAGAGAGACCGTTGTCTCGCCTTCACCGGCTATATAGCGCTGGCGGATTCCTGTTCGTTGAACGATCCATGCGTCGGATGTCTCGACAATCCCCTCAAGCTCGCTGTTCAACATCTTCTTTTTTGGCAGCGCACTGCCTATGCCGCATATGGCAGATCGAATCATTCAGTTCTATCCTTAACCAGCGAATCAATGTTCAGTTATCAATACGTTTGTTTATGTTTTCAATCATGTACCGTGTGGTCACCATGGTCGAGAAGTTCCGGTTTTTTATCGTGAAAATGCCTCAAATCCGCTGCAATTTTCTCCAAAAGCTTGTTGTTAACCATTTCATAGCCTACACGCAAAGCAGAAGCAAACCCATCTGCATCGGTTCCGCCATGACTTTTGATAACAACTCCGTTAAGTCCCAGTAATACACCGCCATTCACGCGGCCAGGATCCATTTTCTGTTTGAGTTTACGAAAAGCACTAATTGATAAAAGATAGCCGATCTTTGTCAACAATGAACCGGACATGGCTTCCCGCAAAATTTTTGCCATTTGCCGCGCTGTTCCTTCAGCAGCTTTCAATGCGATATTTCCGGAAAAACCTTCTGTCACCACAACGTCGACTGTTCCCTTACCTATATCGTTTCCTTCGACAAAGCCCTTATATTCCAGTCCATCAAGACCAATCTCGCGTAACATCATACCGGCTTGTTTGATTTCATCCAGACCTTTGACTTCCTCGACACCAATATTGAGTAAGCCTACCGTTGGCCGTTTGACATTATAAAGTGCGCGGAACATACCTGCCCCCATCACTGCCAGATCAACGAGCTGATCGGAGGAAGCACCGATCGTCGCACCAATATCGAGCACAATGCTTTCACCGCGCAAAGTCGGCCACACGCCCGCAATACCCGGCCGATCGGCTTCCTCCATCATTCTTAGACAAAAATAGGACATTGCCATTAACGCGCCGGTATTACCGGCCGACACACAAGCATCCGCCTCGCCTTTTTTAACCGCTTCGATTGCTGCCCACATGGATGATTTGCCACGGCCGTTACGCAAAGCCTGACTGGGTTTTTCATCCATCCGTGTGTAGGTTTCGGTTGCAATGAATGTCGAAGAAGAACCAAGCTCCGGATAACGTTTCAAAACCGGTTCTACCGCACTTGCCACACCATAAAAAATAAAACGTATTTCAGGAAAACGCTTCTGCGCAATTGCAGCACCGGCAATTGTGATCTCAGGGCCGAAATCGCCGCCCATTGCATCCACAGAAATTCTGATCACTCTCAAATGTCCTATTAGTTTCTAATTCTATATAAGGCTGCGTCACTTGGTTGCGATGGCGCATGAAACTTTAAGCCGAAAATACCGGTTTTAAGCCATTATACAACTATAAAATTTGTTTTTTCGACGACCATTACGATTTCAGTTGTTTCAAAACAGCAAAAGGGGAAGGTTCTTTTTCTTCATTTCCGGTGTCTTCAATATAGTTGCCATCAACCCCTTCCTTTCGCGGATAGGGATTTAAAGAAAGCTCGAAGAATTCCTCCAGAAAAGCACCGACATCTATGCTATCGCCATGAAATACTTCCGGCGTATCAGGCCCTTCCGCATCAATGAAGACTTCACCCGTATGATCCAGCTCTTCATATTTCACAAGCTTGGAGTCTTCGGGAATAAAAACCGATTGAACTTCCTCTTCAACATGTTCGGGAATTGGTTCCAATGTAACGACACAGGCCTGGACAATGTCTGCTTCAAACTTTCCCTTGATACGAACGCCCCGTTTTTTCCACGGCGAAACATGGACATCCGCATGAAATGAATCGACGCTTAAAAGACCATGGTTTTCCTTGAGTTTTTGGCGTTCTTTTTCGTCTGCATCAATTTTTATTCGCACACCTTTCACCGGCAATGAACGAACATTGACCGGATAATGGATTGCAAAACTCATGAGGTGGCAATCGTTTTCGTTTGTGTGGTCATTATTGTGCATAATGGGCCTCATTCCAGTGTTCAACTTTAAAACTGTGTTTGATACATGCATCTTTTTCTGCACAGGCAAGATGAGGTGTATAAAACGACGTAAAATGTTTCCTGTTTTCCATACTCATTGTTAATAAATAGAAGTCGGCAACGATGCAATCTATTGCAAACGGCTTTAAGGTGGTTTAGGCAAAAAGATTGAAGAATAGTTTTTCCCCCGCCATGCGTTAGATGGAGATGTCATTGTTTCACACGATCCGCATTAAAACCCAAGCTAAGCATGGGTTACTTATCGGTTTAATCGCTGCTACGGCAATCACATTGAGTGGCTGCAAATCCCATGATTTCCTCAAGACAAGCCAAACTTACAATGAAGGTTATGTGCTCGACGAGTCGGCACTTGCTTCTGTGCCGGTGGGTTCAAGCCGCGATCAGGTTTTGCTCGCCCTCGGTTCACCTTCAATGACTGCAATGTATGATAACGAGGTCTTCTATTACATCTCGCAAACGCGCTATCGCGGTGCACAATTCATGAAGCCCAAGATTGTTGATCGTAAAATTCTGGCTATCTATTTCAACAAGAACGGTCAGGTTGAACGGATAGCGAATTATGGCCTGCAAGACGGAAAAGTTATCGATACGATCACCCAGACTACGCCAACAGGTGGTCATGACCAGTCGTTCCTGTCGCAATTGATTAAAGGCTCGAAGGGCGTTCCCCAATTACCACAAACGGGCAGGTAAATTTTTCTGCCCGCAAAGCCGATTTCGACAGTAAATTAAGGCTTTCATCCCGTTTACTGAAAACGAAAAACCGGCAGACAAAAATAAAAGCTCTATCTTCCGATAGAGCTTTTTTTAAATATTGAATGCAATTTCAGCTTTTGCAACTTTATGGGTTGCGCAATTCTTTTGCCATTCTATCAAGCACGGCATTGACCATCCTCGGTTCATCACCATCAAAAAATGCTTTGGCAATATCGACATATTCGCTGATTGCGACAGCAACCGGTACATCTTTACGGTTTTTTATTTCCCAGGCACCGGCCCGCAATATCGCACGTAAAGTTGAATCAATACGTGACAGCGGCCAGTCTTCAGGCAAATGTTGACGAATCATAGGATCAAGTTGGCGTTGCTCTTCCACCACACCGGCAATAATAGCACGGAACCATTGCGGGTCGGCTTCAAGATATTGTTCGCCATCGACTTCCTGTCCCAACCGATAAGTTTCATATTCCGAGGTTATTTCAAGAATACCGGTACCGGCAACATCCATCTGATAGAGAGCCTGGACAGCAGCCAAACGTGCCGCGCCGCGTTTATTTGCACGGCGCGACCCATTACGATTATTGGCATAAGTGTTACTCAACGATTTGCTCCGAATTTGTCTTTCAGTGCGATCATATGCAATGCGGCTTCGGCGGCAAAGCCACCCTTGTTCTTCTTATCCGGCAAAGCGCGAGCCCATGCCTGTTTTTCATTTTCGACTGTGATAATACCGTTGCCGATAGCCAATCGTTTGCGAACGCTCAAATCTGCAATGCCCCGACATGATTCGTTAGAAACGATTTCAAAATGGTATGTCTCACCCCTGATAACACATCCCAATGCGACATAACCGTCGTATTTTTTTTCACCCTTTTCGGCAAATGCAATCGCTGCCGGAATCTCCAAAGCTCCCGGAACAGTTACAACATCAAAATCTGCGTTAGCCTGTTCAAGTGTTTCTGTTGCGCCTTTCAGCAAGGCGTCCGAAATTTCTTCATAAAACCGGGCTTCTACAATAAGGAGATGAGCCTTTTTTACGTTTTTCTTTGTCATAATCTGATCCTATAACTCAACAATCGGGTTGGCACTTTACGTCCCTCAAAGCCCATCACAACAATGAGGTTGAGCCAATATCCCTTCATTTAGAACAGTTTTTGAAAATGCGAAAGCTGCTTTTCTTAAATTGCTTCCAACGAAAAGGATATTTAAGGACTAAGGGTAAATGGATACAAATGAATATCGGACTGTGTAGTAACCGGTTACCTGACAAATTCGGAAAGTCGCGCGGCGTAACGCGCTAACTGGTCTATTTCCAGATTGACGAGATCACCCGTTTTCCGCTCGCCCCAGGTCGTTACATTCAGCGTATGACGAATAATCAATACATCGAACAAATTGTCTTTGACAGCATTGACTGTCAAAGATGTGCCATTCAAGGCAACAGAACCTTTACGGGCAATAAAACGGGCCAATTCGTCCGGTGCTTTTAGTTGAAACCTTCTGGCGTCGCCTTCTTCCGAAGTTTCAACAATTTCAGCCAAACCATCAACATGGCCGGAAACAAGATGCCCACCCATTTCATCGCCAAGCTTCAATGAACGTTCAAGATTGACATGACTTCCAACCTTCCAGCTTGAAATGTTGGTAAGGCGCAAAGCTTCTTCCCATGCTTCAACAGTGAATGACGATTCTGGCGCATGATCTCCGGATTTATCGACCACCGTCAGGCAAATACCGGAACAGGCAATCGACGCACCAATATCGATTGTCTTTACATCATAATGATTGCGGATTTTGATCCGCAGTCCCTCATTGAGAGGCTCTAAATCGGCTATTTCGCCTATATCCGTTACTATTCCGGTAAACATTCGCGACGACATCTCCATTCACTGTAACTATCCTCGCCAAAATTGGCCTCATTGACCTTGTTGAAGTTCACAAGGTACTTGCTGAAATCGGGAGCAGCTATTTCTTTTTTTCCCAATATAAGTTTTGAACGGAAGAGTGCAATCCTGTCAACCAGCCCATGATCGAGAAAAGAACATGCTGTTGCCCTTCCCCCTTCCAGCAAAAGGCTTGAAATACCTTTTTGATACAATGTGTTAAGAATATCTCGCGGTGCAAATTCACCATCCGTATCATCAAGTTCAAAAATATCGATTCCACGCTTTTCAAGGCCAGCCTTTTTCTTGGGATCCACATTTTTGCCTGCGATAATCCAGGTTGGTACATGCTTTGCCGTCTCGACCAAGCGGCAATTCTCACCAATCGAAAGCTTGCGATCAATCACAACGCGTATTGGCGAGCGTTCTTCCAACCCCGGCAAACGACAGGTAAGTTCGGGATTGTCGGCAAAAACAGTCCTTATTCCGACTGCGATTGCAGCATTTTCAGCGCGCATTATGTGGCTTATGGAATGCGATATTCCATTGCTGATCTGAACATTTCGCTCGCCTTCCACACCGATACCGTTATCTGCCGAAATAGCCATCTTCAAAGTGACTTCGGGACGGGCCAATTGTCTTGTTACAAGATATGCACTCAGTCCTTCATAGGTCTGATTTGCCAATATGCCGGTTTCAACAACAATCCCAGCATCTTCCAACATTCTTATCCCGCGTCCGGAAACTCTTTTATCCGGGTCGCGAATGGATATGACGACACGTTTTATTCCTGCATTTATCAATGCATTCGCACATGGCGGCGTTTTCCCGTAATGTGAACAAGGCTCAAGCGTTACATAAGCTGTGCCGCCACGCGCATTTTCACCGGCCATTTTTAACGCTTGTGTTTCCGCATGTGGTCGTCCACCGGTTTCCGTTACGCCATGGCCGACAATCGTTGTGCCATCAGTCCCGACAATAATAGCACCCACAGAAGGATTTTCAGCCGTTTCGCCAAGATGCCGACGCGCCAGACGAATGGCAGCCGCCATAAAACGATAATCGTCAGCTCTATCTGCCATTTTTAATGTTGTCTTTATCTCCGTCACGATCCGACAGCTCATCAATTACGTCGTGAAAATCACTGGCATTGCGAAAATTGCGATAGACCGAAGCAAAACGGATATAGGCAATGTCATCAATGCCCTTCAAAGCTTCCATGACAAGGTGACCGATCTGTTCGGTCGATATTTCCGGTTCTCCGGAACTTTCAAGCTGGCGAACTATACCGGATATTGCCCGTTCAACCCGTTCGGGATCAACATTCCTCTTGCGCAACGCAACTTCGACAGACCGCATCAACTTGTCTCGATCAAAGGGGACGTGTCGTCCACTTTTCTTTGTCACCATCAATTCGCGCAATTGCACACGCTCGAATGTGGTAAACCGCCCGCCGCATACAGGACATATGCGACGGCGGCGGATAACCGAGCCATCTTCGGCCGGACGCGAGTCCTTTACCTGGGTATCTTCCGATTGACAGTAAGGACACCGCATTTTTTACTCCGTTCAAATCATTAACCAAGATAAGGATATAGCGGAAAACGTTCAGTCAATGCATGAACTTTTTCGCGTACATGCGCTTCAACAGCAGCATTGCCTTCGTCCGAATTTGCAGCTTTGAGGCCATCCAGAACTTCCGAAATCAGCTCGCCTATCTCATCAAACTCTTTTTCACCGAAACCGCGTGTTG
The DNA here is from genome assembly GCF_048452985.1 of Bartonella sp. P0282. Taxonomy (NCBI): domain Bacteria; kingdom Pseudomonadati; phylum Pseudomonadota; class Alphaproteobacteria; order Hyphomicrobiales; family Bartonellaceae; genus Bartonella; species Bartonella sp. P0282. Next base: position 231,257 of record NZ_WTFO01000002.1, on the reverse strand, counting down.
TTCCAGCCGGTGTACCAAGTCTTACACCCGATGTAACGAACGGTTTTTCGGGATCAAAAGGAATGCCGTTTTTGTTGCAAGTGATATGCGCCCTGCTCAAAGCACTTTCCGCACGCTTACCTGTAGCGTTTTTCGGCCGCAAATCAACCAGCATCAAATGGTTATCAGTGCCACCCGATACAATATCAAGGCCATTTTTAATCAAGCGGGCTGATAATGTTTTCGCATTGGCAACAACATTTTTCGCATAAGTTTTGAAAGAGGGGCGCAATGCTTCACCGAATGCAACAGCCTTCGCAGCAATAACATGCATGAGCGGCCCGCCCTGAATACCGGGGAACACAGCCGAGTTGATCTTTTTGGCTATCGCTTCATCATTGGTCAAAATCATGCCGCCACGCGGTCCACGCAAGGATTTATGTGTTGTCGAGGTTACAACATGGGCGAAAGGTACCGGTGAAGGATGGACACCGCCTGCAACCAAGCCCGCAATATGTGCCATATCGACCATCAAATAAGCGCCGACTTCATCGGCAATTTCACGAAAGCGCTTCCAATCCCAAAAGCGGGAATAGGCCGTGCCGCCAGCAAGTATAAGCTTGGGCTTATTTTCGCGGGCGATACGGGCGACTTCGTCCATGTCTATTTTCTGGTCGTCGCGTCTCACACCATAGGAAACCACGTTAAACCATTTGCCTGACATGTTGACCGGTGAACCGTGGGTCAAATGCCCGCCGGAATTGAGATCAAGACCCATAAATGTATCGCCCGGTTTCAGAAGCGCGAAAAAGACCGCCTGATTCATCTGGCTACCGGAGTTCGGCTGCACATTTGCAAAGGCTGCGCCAAACAGCTTTTTTGCCCGTTCTATTGCAAGATTTTCAACCACATCAACATATTGGCAGCCGCCATAATAACGTTTGCCAGGATAACCTTCGGCATATTTATTGGTAAGAACCGAACCTTGTGCTTCAAGTACAGCACGCGATACGATGTTTTCCGATGCAATCAACTCGATTTCATCGCGCTGACGGGAAAGCTCGCCGCGAATGGCATCATAGATCTCGGAATCAGTTGTTTGAAGATCGTCATTAAAAAAGCGCTTTTGCGCCACATCCACTTGGTCGCTCATGGGAAATATTCCTAACAATGAAAAATAGCCGCTCAATAATTATCACAGCGTTACAATATGTTATACGCTTTCACAGCCAATAGCCAATATTTAGCAAAAATTCTTCACAAAAATGGCCGGTTTTTACCAATTTTATTTGGCAATCATCTTTTTGCGGTTTTCACACCCCTGTTAGCAGTCCTGTTGATATAAACGCACAAATATTGAAAAACGCGCAAATATTGAAAAAAGAATTGTTTTTTTATTCCCTGAAGCAGGTATATTGGCTTTCTCCATAATGGCAATGTTCATAGGTTATATGTTCTTCCAAATTTCCAAAATCCGGTTTACTTCAATCCGGTCAATCATTTTGAACATATCGCCAAGACGCTCAGGTACAAAACAATGCGGACAAAAGTTTTTATTGATGGTGAACATGGTACAACGGGCTTACAAATCAGGAAGCGGTTGGCATCACGTGATGATCTCGAAATTCTTTCCATCCCTTTGGAAGACCGGCACAATGATGCTGCGCGTTTCGAGCGTTTGAACGAAGCCGATATTGCCATTTTATGTCTTCCCGACGATGCGGCGATTGCAACAGTCAATGCCGTTGCTGAAAACCACAAATTACGCATTATTGACAGTTCGACCGCTCACCGTATTTCGCCACAATGGGTCTATGGTTTTGCCGAACTTACCGAAGGGCAAGCAGAGCGGATTGGTTCCGCACGATTCGTCGCCAATCCCGGCTGTTATCCAACCGGAGCGCTCAGTATCATCCGGCCATTGCGCGAAGCGAATCTTATAGACGAGAATTTTCCGGTCTCCATCAATGCGGTGTCGGGCTATACCGGCGGCGGGAAAAAAATGATAAACCGGATGGAAAATCAGAATAGCGATGACAGGATTACTGCCAATTATTTCCTTTATGGACTCAATCTCCGACACAAGCATGTGCCGGAAATTCGGGTTCATGGGAAACTGGCAAAAACACCGCTTTTTGTGCCCAGTGTCGGACGGTTTCCTCAAGGTATGATTGTGAATATACCTCTTCACAACTCGCTTTTGAAAAAACACGTCACCGGCAATGATCTAAGAACAATTTTCAATGACCATTATCGTCATAGCAAACTTATCAGCGTCGCGACAGAAGAAGAAAATAACCGTTTGGTACGCCTTGATGCCGAGCTGCTTGCTAACACCGACAAGCTGAAAATATTTGTATTCGGCGATGATGCTGCCGGAATTTACAATATTTCGGCGGTACTTGATAATTTGGGTAAAGGGGCTTCCGGTGCTGCTGTGCAGAATCTTGATCTGATGATCGGAAAATCTTGACGCCGTAACATCACCAAAATCTAAAAATTAAAATGTAAAAATAAAGGTCGGCTATTTCTTTAGCCGGCCTTTTATTTAAGAATTCACTCTTTGGCTTTCCAGCGGACTAGAAAAACAGCGTTTCCGGTCAATTCCAATAGCCATGGTTCCGGTTACGCGCTTAACTCTCTCGCTTTATTTACGCTTGTTTCCGCCGGATAGGCACCTTTGGTCGCACGCCAATGGGCAACAGCGAATACAAGAACCAGTAACGCTACGCCCTGATGGATCAATCCCCAACTGATCGGAGCTTCGAGCAACAAGGTGATGATGCCGAAAACAGCCTGCACAATGATTGCTACAAGCAGCAGCATTGCACGCCTTGCATGTGTTGTTCCCGAAGCGAGCTTTTCAACCTTCAAAGCATGGACAAGCGCTGCCAACAACAGAAGATAGGCAAAACAACGGTGAACAAATTGCACAGTCAGTCTGTTCTCGAAAAAGTTCCGCCACGTCGGTTGATCGGCAAGCAAGCCTTCCGGCACCAACTGCCCATCCATCAAAGGCCAGGTATTATAGACCTTGCCGGCATGCAATCCTGCGACAAGCGCACCAAGGTAAATTTGTACAAGCACCATCAACACCAGCCAACCGGCAAATTTCTGTATGCTGCGATTGGCAGGCTTGTCGCTATAGTCGGCAAGTCCGCGTGAAACATATGTGACAAAAATCACCACAATACAAGCCGTGACAAGATGGATTGCGAGACGATATTGACTGACGCTCGTCAAATCACTGGCACCGAGACCGGAAGCAACCATCCACCAGCCAATTGCACCCTGAACGGCAATAATCACCGGAACGGCTATCAATTGCGGAAGAAAGGTTTTCTCTATCCGCTTCGTTGCCCAGAACCAGATAAGCCCGAATAAAGCAATAACGCCGACAAGACGTGCCAACAGGCGATGCGCCCATTCCCACCAGAATATTCCCTTGAATTGAGAAAGTGTCATTCCCTGATTGACGACTTTATATTGGGCTATCTGTTGATATTTCTCGAATTCGTCCTGCCATTCGGCTTCACCAATTGGCGGGATGACACCGTGAACCGGCTTCCATTCGGTGATCGACAATCCCGATCCGGTCAAACGCGTGGCACCGCCAACAATGACTATTGCCAAACACAGAATTAAAACCGCATAAAGCCAAAGCTGTATCATCTTGCGATTGCGTGCCTGTCTGGCATTCGGCACGGTTTCATCAATTGCGGTCATAGTCATCATCAGACGCTTTCACTTGATAATATGCGCCGGAATTATCCGGTTCTTTTTCCTATTGGTGCAGCAATGTTCTCAAGAAAACAAGGGTATAATCCGCGACAAGCCGTCGCGTCCGGCGAGTTTATCAACTGTCGATAAGCGTGAACAGCGGTTGATCCGAATATTTTGAAAACAAATTGCGCCAGCTATCCTGATCGTTCAAATCATGACAGGAAATAACGAGGCAATTGCTTTGTTTGAATATCTCTTCGACACCGAATTCGGACACCTCTGACATTGCAATCAGAATAACCGCATATTGTTCTTTCAGTGCGTCAATGAGTGTCGGTATATCGCTTGCAAAATCTTTCGCTCTAAGAAGACTTGCAATCCCCCTCGGTAAAATATCGACACCGGTGTCATAATCGCTATAAATAACTTCGGAAATCTTCGCATCTCCCGTAAGCACATCGGTAAAACCGCGGTGCGGACCAATCAAATTCCCGATTTCATTGGTTGAAATATCAACAAGCAAAACGGATTTTTCCACGCTCCTTAACTTCATTGACAAACGTGCCGAGGCTTGGGCCGCGTCTTTCCCGACAACCGTGACAATCCTCAGATTGAACTTTCGGATCTCGTCAACCAATCCGGCAAAGTCCAGTTTTAATTGTTCAGGTGCTTTTACCGGCGCGCTAGAAATATCGACACTATTTTTTGAAGTTTGCGATTTTTCCTGTCCGGAGACGTGTTTTCTTTCTTTCTTCCAACACTTTGCTAAAAAAAGGCTAGCGACAAGAAGAACTAAAAAAATGACAAGTGTAAAGATTGAAAGTGGCCACCCAAAACGGGACAAGAGAGAGCGTTTTTCAACGCTTATCGGACTGACTTCGATATTTTGGTTGTCCGCCAAGCCTCTATCATCTGTTTTTTTATCATAATCCGCCCATATAGACTTCAACTTTTCTTCCAGTTGATCGAGGGCTTGTTTACCCGATTGATTATTTATGTCACCGGCTTTAATAAGCTCGTCACGCAAACCGTTCTCGACCTTCACACAGAGATCGGCTTCGGTATAAAGGCGTTCAATAGCGAGATTTATATGGCGATCGAGTTCCTGCTTTAACGCATTTTGTTCGCTCATCATCGCTTCGATTTGCGGGTGCGTGCTGCCCAACTGCGTTTCCATATGGGCTATTTCTGTTGCCAATTTATTCAAATTTGCCCTTGTATTTTGAACAGCCGGATCTCTTGCAATAAAGTCGAGATCGAGCGGCGATTTTCCGGTCTCAAGCAAGTTTCCCAGAACTTCGATGGAAGCCATATAAGCAATGCGATTATCGACTGCGGAAATCAGCGCGCCATAAAGTTCTGCGTTACCAGCTTTATAATCGTCCGTTTTCCAATTGTTTTTGAAATTTTCGAGAGCAGATTCAAGATGTTTGTTGCGCTCCTCGCGTATTTTGGAAAGCTCGTTCCCGTTCCCGCGCTGATCGCTGTTTAAAAAGTCTTTTGTCAAAACGTTCAAAACATTTTGCAACATCAAGCGGGCACGTGTTCCACTTTCATCAGAAAAAACCAATTCGATATGATCGGGATATTCTTTGATAGAAAGCGAATGATAGAAAGCTGTCAGATCATTTCCAACGGCTGCATCCTTAAAAAAACGAGCCATTTTTTGATAAACGGTGTCGGATGGCAAAACTGGCGGCACATTTTCTTTTATGCCATCGGATGTCATGAAACCGGCTTTTTGCCGGATTGAAAATTCGGCTTTTGCATCATAGATTTCCGGCTTTGACAGGCAGTAAAGAAGAGCAATAACAAAACAAACGACTGTAGCCAACAAAACCATGACAATGTTTTGTGGCGTAAATTGCTTGAAGTAATTATCCGATCCGGCTTTTCTGGTCATTCCCGTTCAACTGGTACAAAGGCTGTTATGCTCCAGATAGACCAGAAGGAGTAACTATCCCCTTAAAAAAACAAAATAAAACCGCCTTGAAGGCGGTTTTTGATGTTTTTGTTATCAATTTTGCTCAACCGGCTGTATCAAGAGCCAATTGTGACGATCCGTCAAGGTGATAGATGTCGTCACGGAACTGGACCACGCCTTCGCCTGTCGACCATGCCGAAATATAGACAAAATGAAGCGGAATAGGATCCGGAATGTTAATCGGCGTATTCTGGCGGGAAGAAATCACCGCCTCCATACGTTCTCTGTCCCAACCCGGCGTATTTTTCAAAATCCATACATTGAGATCGCGAATGTTCTGGATGCGGATACAACCTGACGAATCAAAGCGCATCAGACTGTTAAACAGCGTCTGGATTGGCGTGTCATGCATGTAAACCGAATAAGGATTGGCAAAATTGATTTTCGTCGAAGACATCGCATTGATTTTGCCGGGATCCTGCCTGAACATCATGCCGACAGCTTCATCGCTATGCCAGTCAATGCTTTCGGGCGACACCTCTTCACCACGACTGTTGAAGACGTGGATGTTGTTGTCGGAAAGATAGGATGGGTTTTTCTGCATTAACGGAATAATATCTTTCCGGATAATGGACTTTGGTACAGTCCAGAACGGATTAAGAATAACCTGACTGATTTTTGAGTCCAACAATGGTGTTTGCCGGTCAATCTTGCCGACGACAGCCGTATGACGTTGAACGACAACGCCATTTTCAACCGCTTCGATTTGAGCGGCGGGTATATTGACCATAACAAAACGTTGTTCTTTCGATGTCATCTCGACTTTCGGCTTCAAACGCTCGACATTGATGTGGAGCTGGTTCAGCCGCGTCTGGGCATCAACATTCAACGATTTATATGTTGATTCACCGGTCACACCATCTGCCGGTAAACCATGACGGGCTTGAAAGCGTTTAACGGCAGCATCGACATAAGTATCGAAAGATTGAGACATCCCGATGCCGCTTTGAAGATCACCGGAAGCAGCAAGGCGCTGACGCAGTGCAATAACTGCAGGATGTGTTACACCAATTCGCAATTTCCCCTGTTCTGTCGGCACTCTTTGCCAACCACCGCGGCTCACGATCTCTTCATATTGCGCTATTGCCCTTTGTGTGTATTCAACAGTTGCAGAACTCAACACCGGCTGGTTTGAAGCAACTCTTGCTCCGGCGGAAGGGGCCGCGTCAAACTGGTCGTCCCAACGTGCGCGTCCGGATTGGGCAAACAACATATTGTTCGCCTGAGCAATTGTCGGTGCACAGGACAAAGCCGTTAAAGTGACCAGAGATTTCAGAAAAAGTCTTCGCCCGATAAGAGAGTTTTTGGCAGATGTCATATTTTTATGTGTCATTCCCGATTTTTCCAAGCACACCATTGCCGATAAATATCGACACCCATGCTAAAAAATATTTAATGGAAGTATTGTTGCGTTTTCTTTGCTTGATACATTTTTGTGTCTTTATCATGTCTAACGAAAAGTACACCTTGAACATTTCGATGATATAGACAGCTTCCCGTTAAAAATAGGTAACTAGAGTAACTTTTTGTTAGTTTTGAGGTGGAGCAAAACTTGCATCATAATAAATAGCAACAGAATCAGGAAATGGAATACCGCAAGTGAGGGAAAGAAAACAAAGTTCGCGCTATAGAGAGTAAATGCCAATGATTCCGTCAGTGCGGCAAAAAACCATAAAATAATTCCCCAGAGCGACCCCATCCATAGTCCGAGAGCCGCAATCGGGTAAATCACCGACAAAACAACGGTCAAAACCTGCCAAAGCCACGGCATCCGGTCGATACGCCACAATTCACCGGGAAATACGCCAACAAGTCGGATCCAATAAAAAATTGCAAATAAAAGAGCAATAACAGCAATACAGCGAAGAAAAATTGAATAAGCCGATAATACCAGATTTGGTTTAACCACTTGACGCAACTGGTTATCCATCAAATCTCCAATTCTTTCTCGATCGGCTGAAAATAGGAATCGACAATTTCATCGCTTACTCCGGCTAAACTATCCGGTTGCCAATGCGGATCATTGTCCTTGTCAATCAATACTGCACGCACACCTTCATAAAAATCATGGTTGTCCATCATATGATGGGCAATTCTGTTTTCAACTTTCAAGCAATCATTAAGTCCCAGCGGCTTACATTGCGTCATCGACCGCCAAATGACAGCCAGACTGGTCGGCGAGCGTTTCAAGAGAGTTTCAAGCGTTGTTTTTGCAAACTCGTTCCCCTCGCCTGCTTTCTGTTTTAATATGTTGATACATTCTTCAAGTGAGTCCGTACCGAAACATTCACCGATTAACGATCTTGTTTCGGCGCCGGTTTCAAAATTGACCTCGACAGAATATTTTTCCAGAGCCGGACGTGGATTGCCTTGTTCGATAATACTGGCTCGCAAATCTTCCAGATTTTCTTGCGATACAGCATGGGTGGCCAACCCTGTTTGCAAACAGTCGCCCCATTTGCATCTGGCACCGGTCAGCGCCAAATACATACCGAAATTTCCGCCCAAGCGTGAAAGAAAATCACCGGCGCCGACATCCGGAAAAAAACCGATAGCACTTTCCGGCATAGCGAAAAGTGTGTTTTCGGTAACGATGCGATGAGAACCGTGAACCGAAATACCTGCGCCACCCCCCATACAAATCCCGTCGAGTATCGCAATATACGGCTTCGGAAAACGTCCGATATAACCGTCAAGCTTATATTCGGAAGAAAAATAATTGTATGCCGGACGCCCTGCCTTGCCTTCTTTATAGGCCGAGACAACATCGCCACCGGAACAGAATGCTCGCCCCTCTCCCTCGACCATCACGCACAATACGTCATCATCGGTTTCCCAACTGCGCAACGCTTTTTCAATAGCAAGCACCATGTTTAAACTTAATGCATTCAACGATTCGGGGCGTGTGAGCCGAATGATTCCGGCGCGACCTTCTTTCAAAAACGTGACCTCGTTCCCGCCACCAAAATCAAGTTGCATCGCCCAAAACTCCTTAGGAAAACTGAAAGGCTTTCGCTATTTAAATCATTATGCACATCAAAATCAATCGACCTTGGCAGTTCCGAACGCACGCAAACGACAAAAATTAATTTTTGGTAAATTTTGGCGCTTAAGCTCTACGCGCCCCCAAGCCTGGAAACAATTGCATGACCGCACCGATAAGATAAATATACAAACCGGAAATTGTCATGCCGATTTTCACCCATTCGGGAGCATCGAGCCGATAACAAATGCCGATAATACCAAGCGCACACCAGATCAGAAAAATAGTGAGGTTAAGCGGGCGCAAACGCACCACCCTGACGGGATGCAGAAAATAGATCGGGAGAAATGAGATAATCGCCGATATGACCACGATGCTGAACGCTGCCCATTCGCCGGGTTTGACAATAAACAAAGTGAAAATCAACATGTTCCAGACAACCGGAAAACCTTTAAAAAAGTTCTCCTTGGTTTTCATACCTGTGTCGGCGTAATAAATCGCGGAAGAGACGACTATGATTGCGCCTGAAAGAAACGACAATCCTTCGCCCATAAAACCGCTTTGATAAAGTGCAAATGCAGGAATGAGGACGTAAGTAACATAGTCGATAATATTGTCGAGCAGCTCGCCCGACCATGTCGGAAGAACATATTTGACTTGCAGTTTTCTGGCGATGGGTCCGTCAATGCCGTCTACCAACAGCGCAAGACCGAGCCAACCGAACATCGCTGTCCATTCTTTCTCGGAAGCGGCAACCAATGACAGGAAAGCCAGAAACGATCCCGATGCAGTAAGAAGATGAACAGAAAATGCCCGTGCTTGTGGCATTGTTACTTTTTTATGACGTAACTTCTCAGCACCACTCTTTATTTTGCCGGCAAGTTTGTTTTTCAAAGCAGTATAGTCCCTCTTGTCAAATGTGATTATCACATTCCTGCATGAATTTTTATGCTCTTTGTATCACCGATCACAAAAATTGAAACAATTGATTGTAATTACTGGATTGATCCACATATTGTGTTAACACTGATAAGTGATTGTTCCCGAACATAATCCAGCAGAAAGGCTTGGCAATGGCAGCTCCGGCAGATAAAAACAAGAAGGCAATAGCAATCATCGGCGCGGGGCCGGCGGGCATGATTTCTGCGCTTGCAGCAGCGCAAAAAGGTTTTCGATCGTTTTTGATCGGCCCTGATACAAATGCCAATGATTTACGTACCACTGCCTTGATGATGCCGGCTATCAAAATTCTCGATTCTCTTAATATCTGGAAAAATTTGCAAGATGAAGCGGCAGCACTTTCAACCATGCGAATCGTTGACGGGACAAAAAGGCTCATCCGCAGTCCGGTCGTGAGCTTCCGTTCATCGGAAATCGGCGAAATCGCATTCGGTTACAACATGCCGAATGTGGCCTTGAACAGCGCAATCAATAAGGCCGTTCTTGACTGTGAACTCGTCGAAAGATTGGAACTTTCCGCAAAATCGGTTGTGCATTCTAACGACCACATAACGATCACTCTTGACGACGATACCACATTGGACGTTGGTCTTGTCGTTGCGGCCGACGGAAGAAATTCAAAAGCACGTATTGCTGCCGGAATTGATTGTCGCCAATGGAACTATCCTCAAACTGCGGTTATTCTGAGCTTTTCGCATGAATTTCCACACAATAATATATCGACCGAATTCCATACGGAAGACGGGCCGTTTACACAAGTTCCGTTGCCAGGCAACAAATCGAGTCTGGTTTGGGTTCTCAATCCCGAACGCGCCAATAAAATTCTTGGTCTTGGGCCGGAAGGACTTGCCCGTGCAATCGAAGAGCGTATGCAGGCAATGCTTGGAAAAGTGACCGTGATAACGCCGGCTCAGGCGTGGCCATTATCCGGTATTGTGCCGAAATCCTTTGCGACAAAACGAACAATTCTTGTTGGCGAGGCAGCCCATGTATTTCCGCCAATCGGTGCGCAAGGGCTCAATCTCGGCGTTCGCGATGCCATCAATATGGTCAAAGCCATAGAGAGCGACGTGAGCGATCCGGGGAGTGATCGGGTTATGGAAAACTACAATAAATATCGAAAAACCGATATTTGGGTTCGTACCGGTTCTGTCCATGCTCTCAACAAAGCACTTCTTTCCGATATGTTGCCTGCACAACTGGTCAGAAGTCTCGGCCTCGAATTGTTGAGAAATTTTGCACCGCTCAGAAATATTTTTATGCGTGAGGGAATGTATCCGGGAAATGGTATTCGCGCGATCGTCAAGACTTTTTGCCCGTCTCCCAAATAGATTTTGTAATAAAATATCAAAAGTTTTTGTGTTACACTTCAAGAGGTACTATGAGTGACAGAAAATAAATAACTTTCTCTGTCACAATACGAAAATTATTTTGATTGCTTTCAAAATGCTCATTGCGAAAAAGGTTTCACATGGTTCAATCTGCCGGTATCAATGGTGATCTGGTTGCTGCCGATAAGAAGATAGTGGTCGACGGCAACAATTTTTTGCAAGTTGGTGCACTGGTTTATCGCCTGCAAAAAGGGGCTGTCGAATTTCTGCTCATTACCAGTAGAGGTACCGGCCGCTGGATTATACCGAAAGGCTGGCCCATGCCGGGCCGCACTTTGTCCCAGGCAGCCCTTCAGGAAGCATATGAAGAAGCGGGTGTGCGCGGCATTGCGGAAATCGCATCAATAGGTTCCTATCAATACACCAAGAATGACATGCCGGGAGGCGAAAACGGGAATTTCAGTGTCGACGTATTTGCCGTTCTTTATTCCCATCAAGAAAAAAAATGGCCGGAACGGGGGCAGCGTATTTTTGAATGGGTTACTCCCGAAGAAGCAGCAAAGCGGGTTGTGGAACCACAACTGAAAAAACTGTTATTGGATTACCGCCCCCGTTGATAACGCCGTCCGCCTATTCTTGAACGGGTTACTCCCGAAGAAGCAGCAAAGCGGGTTGTGGAACCACAACTGAAAAAAACTGTTATTGGATTACCGGCCTCGTTGATAACACCGTCCGCCTATTCTTGAACGGGTTACGCCCGAAGAAGCAGCAAAGCGGGTTGTGGAAAAACAACTCAAAAAAACTGTTATTGGATTACCGCCCCCGTTGATAACACCGTCTGCGTATTCTTGAACGGGTTACTCCCGAAGAAGCAGCAAAGCGGGTCGTGGAAAAACAACTCAAAAAAACTGTTATTCGATTACCGCCCGCGTTGATAACACCGCCCGCGTATTCTTGAACGGGTTACTCCCGAAGAAACTGCAACCCGAGTCGGAGAACCACAACTCAAAAACTGTTATTGGATTACCGCCCCCGTTGAAAACACCGTCTGCATATTCTTGAACGGGTTACGCCCGAAGAGACCGCAACCCGAGTCGGAGAACCACAACTGAAAAAAACTGTTATTGGATTACCGCCCCCGTTGATAACGCCGTCCGCGTAGATAACACCGCCCACGTTGATAATACCGGTCCCGTTGATAAATGTTGTTACCCCACTATATTGTCTGCACTGGTGAAGGCAAATTTGAAATGCCCTGCCCCACCCCAATTTCTCGGGACTCATCGGTGAAGCTGTCAAGCAATCAATCCGGCGCATTCATCCGGTCAATCATGGTGATTCGATCAATCATGCTGATTCGGTTTCGGGAATTTCCCTATGTCACCATTTTATCAGCGTTTTTTAAAATTATGTTCCTATCGCGTTCATATTTTTAATACGGAATAGAGTCACGCTGTTTGAAAAAAAATAAAGCGTTGAATTATATCGTCCCCGTTATTCACATCATTTTTCCACTGTGAAACATACCATATCTAGTTGTTTGGTGATTTGAACAAACGACTCCTTGACGGCAATGGCGTTTTGCTCTTTTATGCATAATTGCTCCTGCATTGAAAAATGGAGGACGTTTCAAATCTGTAATCATGCGTAGTTTTGTGTGCAGTCAAAAGGTTGTAATTGCGAGCAGGAATAGCTCGCATTTTTGTTGTTGTGTGCACATAAAAAGGTTCACTAAGCGTTGTGTAAAACTTAAAAATTTATGAAAAATTTACTATATTTTGTGTTAGTTATCCGTTAGCACCACAGAATGTAGTGCATGCATCTTTTTTATACGAGATGTTTGACAGGTATCGGATATGGGCAGAACAGTGTTTCTGTTTGCCATTATCTCATACCGGTTGTTGAAATTGGGGGTTAGTCTCTGCCATCCGGTTTTGTGATGGGAGAGGTTTTGGAGAGATTTGTATCGGGCGGATTTTGCCGACCAGTTACAAACACAACATATTGAATAAGGACAGGCTATGAAAATCGCGCGCCATTTCACCAAGGAGGGACAATCTCCCTATTCAGGAATTGAATTCCATAAAGCGACAAGTGAAATAAAAAATCCGAATGGTTCGATTGTTTTCCGGCTCGAAAATATTGATGTTCCAAGCCAGTTCAGTCAGGTAGCGGCCGATATTCTGGCACAAAAATATTTCCGCAAAGCGGGTGTTCCGGCGGTTCTGAAAAAAGTCGAGGAAAACGGTGTTCCTTCGTGGCTTTGGCGCTCGGTTGCCGATGAAAAAGAACTTGCAAAGCTGGCAGAAGACCGTCGCTATGGTTCGGAAATGGATGCGCGTCAGGTTTTCGATCGTCTGGCAGGAACATGGACATATTGGGGGTGGAAAGGCAAATATTTCGATACTGAAAGTGATGCTCTCGCTTTTCACGATGAACTTGCTTATATGCTGGCGACCCAGCGTGTAGCACCTAACAGTCCGCAATGGTTCAATACCGGACTGTTCTGGGCTTATGGCATTGATGGCCCAAGTCAGGGGCATTTTTACGTCGATTGGAAAACCGGCGAGCTGACACGGTCCAAATCGTCCTATGAACATCCGCAACCTCACGCTTGCTTCATCCAGTCGGTTGCCGACGACCTTGTCAATGAAGGTGGCATTATGGATTTGTGGGTGCGTGAAGCCCGTCTATTCAAATATGGCTCAGGAACCGGCTCAAACTTTTCGCAATTACGCGGTCAGGGAGAAAAGCTTTCCGGCGGTGGAAAATCTTCCGGCTTGATGAGCTTTCTGAAAATCGGAGATCGGGCAGCCGGTGCAATCAAATCCGGAGGTACGACACGGCGCGCCGCCAAGATGGTTGTTGTCGATATCGACCATCCCGATATTGAAGCCTATATCGACTGGAAAGTGCATGAAGAACAAAAAGTTGCTGCTCTGGTTACCGGTTCCAAGATTGTCAAAAAACATCTTACGGCCATTATGAAAGCCTGCATCAATTGCGAGGCCGATAATGGAGATTGTTTTGATCCTAATAAAAATCCGGCTTTGAAGCGTGAAATCCGTGCAGCCAAAAAAGATCAGGTTCCCGAAAACTACATCCAGCGCGTGATCCAGTTTGCCCGCCAAGGCTTTCGGGATATGGAATTTGACACATATGATACAGACTGGGATTCGGAAGCCTATCTCACAGTATCAGGCCAGAACTCCAATAATTCGGTTTCCTTGAAGGACGAGTTCTTGCGTGCTGTCGAAAATGATAGCGATTGGAACCTTATTCGCCGCACAGACGGAAAGGTGCACAAAACAGTGCGCGCCCGTGACTTGTGGGATCGTATTTCCTACGCAGCATGGGCTTCGGCCGATCCCGGAGTTCACTTCAACACAACAATGAATGATTGGCATACGTCGCCGGCTGAGGGGCCGATTCGCGCGTCGAACCCGTGTTCCGAATATATGTTCCTCGACGATACAGCCTGTAATCTTGCATCCATCAATCTGTTGACCTATCGGAACCATGATGGCTCCTATGATCTTGATGCTTATGAACATAGCGTTCGCCTATGGACGATTGTTCTTGAAATATCGGTCATGATGGCACAATTCCCGTCAAAAGAAATTGCCAAACGTTCCTACGAATATCGCACACTCGGTCTGGGCTATGCAAATATTGGCGGCCTGTTGATGACATCCGGCATTCCTTATGATTCCGACAAAGGGCGCGCAATTTGTGGAGCACTTACAGCGATCATGACCGGCGTTGCCTATGCGACATCTGCCGAAATGGCCAAGGAACTTGGTGCATTCAAAGGATATAAGCCGAATAAGGAAAATATGTTGCGGGTTATCCGCAACCATCGCCGCGCTGCCTATGGTGAAACGACCGGCTATGAAGGATTGTCGGTCAATCCGGTCGCATTACTCGAAAAAGATTGTCCAGATCATAAGATGATCGAACGCGCCCGTAAGGCTTGGGACAAAGCGTTGGAACTCGGCAAGCTCTATGGCTATCGCAATGCGCAGGCCACAGTTGTCGCTCCGACCGGAACAATCGGTCTGGTTATGGATTGCGATACGACAGGAATCGAGCCTGATTTTGCTTTGGTCAAGTTCAAAAAGCTTGCTGGCGGCGGATATTTCAAGATTATCAACCGTGCTGTTCCCGAAGCTTTGCGCACTTTAGGCTATTCGGAAAGCCAGATCGCCGAAATCGAAGCTTATGCGGTAGGCCACGGAAATATCAATCAGGCTCCTGCGATCAATCCTACGACATTAAAAGCAAAAGGCTTTTCCGACGAAAAGATAGAAGTTTTGAACGAGGCAATGAAAAGTGCCTTCGACATCAAGTTTGTCTTCAACAAATGGACGCTTGGTGAAGATTTCTGCAAAAATGTCTTGAACTTTACCGAAGAGCAACTTGATGATGTTTCTTTTGAGATGTTACCGGCGCTCGGTTTCTCGAAAAAAGACATCGAGGCAGCCAATCTCCATGTTTGCGGTGCGATGACACTGGAAGGTGCTCCCCATCTCAAACAAGAGCATTATCCGGTATTTGATTGCGCCAATGCTTGCGGAAAGATTGGCAAGCGCTATCTTTCGGTTGAAAGTCATATCCGCATGATGGCGGCAGCTCAGCCTTTCATTTCAGGGGCTATTTCCAAAACGATCAATATGCCGAATGATGCAAC
The DNA here is from genome assembly GCF_048452985.1 of Bartonella sp. P0282. Lineage (NCBI taxonomy): Bacteria > Pseudomonadati > Pseudomonadota > Alphaproteobacteria > Hyphomicrobiales > Bartonellaceae > Bartonella > Bartonella sp. P0282. The sequence goes on along the minus strand of NZ_WTFO01000002.1, from coordinate 215,607 downwards.
TGTAGAAGATTGCGCCAATGCTTACATGTTGTCATGGAAACTGGCATTGAAAGCCAATGCGCTTTATCGAGATGGCTCGAAATTGTCGCAGCCTTTGAATGCATCGCTGATTGCCGATGACGATGATGAAGATGCTGTCGATAATCTGATTGAACAACCGGCGGCTGCCCGTACTGCGAAGGTTACCGAGAAGATCGTCGAAAAGGTTGTCGAGAAATATATTCATGAACGTGAAAAACTCCCCAACCGTCGGCAAGGTTACACGCAAAAGGCAATTGTTGGCGGGCATAAAGTTTATCTTAGAACGGGTGAATTCGGCGACGGCCGTTTGGGCGAAATCTTCATTGATATGCATAAAGAAGGCGCTGCTTTCCGCGCTATGATGAACAATTTTGCCATCGCTATTTCGCTTGGGCTGCAATATGGCGTACCGTTGGAAGAATATGTCGATGCATTTACATTCACCAAATTTGAACCGGCAGGAATGGTTCAAGGAAATGATGCAATCAAAAACGCGACATCAATTCTTGACTATGTATTCCGTGAACTCGCGGTTTCTTATCTTGGACGTTATGATCTTGCCCATGTCGATATGTCGGATTTTTCAAATACGGCCTTGGGCAAAGGTGTAAAGGAAGGAAAAACCAACCTTATTTCAACAGGTTGGACACGCGGGTACAAGTTGAAGCTTACCGAAACCAAAGGGCCGGTTGCCAAAATTGCAACGCCTTCTGCGACACCTTCTGCAAAGTCGAATGTTACGACATTGAAGACAGCAGCGTCAGTTCAGGCAAAGGCTTCACCCTCGCTGGAAACACATGGTGCTACGGCTTTGAAACCCGACTTGTCCGAGGAAGAGAACAAGATAAATAATTTGTTCGATGCCGACACTTCGGATGAAGCCAAGGCCGAAGAAATGGCCAATGAAGTGGCTGAAGCAAAAAAGCTTGCCTCCGACCGTAGAAAACAAGCGATGATGCAAGGCTATACCGGCGACATGTGTTCGGAATGTCAGAATTTTACAATGGTGCGTAACGGCACTTGCCTGAAATGCGACACTTGTGGTGCAACAAGCGGATGCAGTTGACCGTTTTATACGTCATTTGATCTTTTAAGCGGCTCCTTTCAGGAGCCGTTTTTTTAAATGCCGTGAAGCATTGATAAATAAAACCGTTTCATCAAGCGGTGAATTCAAAATACGGAATAAAAATTAGGACAAAAACAAAGCCTGAACCCGCCAAATTCTATATAAATGCCTCTCCTCACTGAGGTAAAATATTGCATCCGATTGATTGTTCTGGTCGCCGCTTACCAATAAAACTCTGGGGTTTTGACCGTTCTATCATGTCCCGAAAATGAATGTCATTTCTGTTGCAAGAAAGAGTTTCCAATCCCTTGCAAGAAAGATGTACCAGTCATTTCCATAAAGTTACCGGACTTTTTTCCAATCATCCCCTAATTGGTGTCTAAACCATGTCATTTGGCGTTTTGCGTAACGGCGTGTATTGGTTTTGGCTTCTTCGATTGCAGCCTGAATTGTCTTTCGGCCTTTCAGAACATCAATAAATTCCGGAATACCGATCGCTTTCATTGCAGGCATTGACGGGGCTAAACCCAATTTATCCAACGCCCGCGCTTCGTTCAAAGCACCATTTTCAACCATTTTATCGAAACGTTTTTCGATACGCTCATAAACCACGTTGCGATCGGGAAGTAACAGCAACTTTTCAACATTTTCATTTTCGAGTGCGGGTCTGGTCTTCCGACTTTGCCAGTAACTCAAGGTTTTTCCCGTTGCTTCATAAACTTCCAAGGCACGAATAATTCTTTGCCCATCACGATCGCTCAACCTGCGAGCTACCGGCTCGTCAATCGTCTCAAGCATCTTATAGAGGGTTAGCGAGCCTTCATTTTTCAATTTGTCACGCCATTTCTCGCGTGTGCAATCAGGAATATCGGGAATTTCTGCCAAACCTTCTGTCAAAGCTTTAAAGTAAAGCCCTGTACCCCCTACAAAAATGAGCGGAAGCTCGATATTTTCAAGAATCGCAATAGTATCCTTCAGCCATTTGCCGGTCGAATAGTGTTCGTCGGGTGCGATATAACCATAGAGATAATGTGGTATAAGTGCCATATCTTCACGGCTTGGTCGTGCTGTAATAATGTCCAGAACGCTATAGACTTGCATCGAATCGGCATTCACAATCACCGCTTCATTTTCTTGTGCCAATTTCAGCGCAAAATCCGACTTGCCGCTTGCCGTAGGCCCCGCTATCAAAGTAATTGTTCTTTTCTTCATGAACGGAGTTTTCCATGTCCCATAGCGAGTTACTTGTAGCCACGTTGATCGCCAATCCGGAAAAACCGGTATTGACACCACAGCTCGTTGATAAAGCCACTGATAGCATTAATGCAAGCAATGTCTATTGGCTTTGTGATGGAATAGCCTGCGACATCCCGCTGAATAACAATATCGCGCCGGATGAAGCACAAGCCACTTTACGAAACACCCTTCACGGCGAAGCTGTGGATGTTGCTGTTCAACGACAAGACAACAGGCGAAAGAAACTTCTGATCGCCGATATGGACTCAACCATGATCGGTCAGGAATGCATCGACGAGCTAGCCGATGTTGCGGGCTTGCGCGACTATATTTCCGACATAACGAAACGTGCAATGAATGGTGAAATTGCGTTTGAACCGGCGCTTCGTGAACGTGTCGCTTTATTAAAAGGGCTGCCATTGTCGATCATAGACGATGTGATTGAAAAGCGCATCACACTGGCAAATGGCGGCAAAGCACTGATTGCCACCATGCGTAAAAATGGCGCCTATACAGCACTTGTTTCCGGTGGCTTTACACTTTTTACCTCGAAAATTGCAAGTGCCATCGGTTTTGACGAACATAATGCCAATGAACTCGTCGTCGAAGGAGATCATCTCGCAGGACGGGTGAACGAACCTATTTTAGGCAAACAAGCAAAACTTGAAAAATTGGAAGAACTCTGTGAACGGTTACACATCTCGCCCAACGATGCGATGGCGGTCGGAGATGGTGCCAATGACCTTGCAATGCTCAAACGCGCAGGCTCCGGCGTTGCTCTTCATGCGAAACCGATTGTTGCAGAAGCTGCCTCCATTCGCATTGATTACGGTGATTTGACGGCCCTTCTTTATTTGCAAGGTTATCGTAAATCGGACTTTGTCGAATGAAAGCAACCTGAATTATCGCTTATCCGATGTTTTGGACATTATTCGATAAAACGGGCAACTGAAAACAGCTAGGGTGTTTACTGAACTCGCCCCTCATCTAATCTGGTAAAATATTGCCAAAACACGTTGAATTTACGCAACAAAACCGGACAGAATTTTTGTAAGGCACGCGGGACAAAAACATCTTTTTTGTCGATAAATCAAAATATACCCTATCGGAACTTGTGTTGTTGAATTCCAAAATATTGATCTAACCCTATACGAACAGGGTTTTACGTTTAGAAGTTTCCGAAAAAGAAACTCCGTATAGCCATTTTTATAATCCGGTCGTTATCAATCATTCTAGCGGTCAAAGCGATGACCAAGTCGCGGTCAGTTGCTTACCGATTGTGATGCAAATTGCCGATATTTCTGCTCAAGAGCGGATTTTCAATCAAGCCGCAAGGTCACAAAACGCAATTCACCATCTTCACCCGCAACCATTAACAAGGCGTTTTTACGACCATTGGCGCGCAATTGCTCCAATTGCTTGGAAACATCTTCTGGCGTTTTAACAAGCTGCTGGTTAATGTCTACAATAACCTCACCTGCACGGATACGCTTTTCATCGGCGGCACTATTCGGCGAAACCGCCGTGACAAGTACGCCATTAACACCATCCTTGATATGGTAGCGTTTACGCAATTCGTCCGTTATTTCCGACAATGTCATGCCCATTGCATGGATGGTATCCGCCTCATCGGCCTTCTTATTGCCGCCTTCATGGTCGTTGTCTGCGGACGAGTCGCTTTCTACTTCTTTTTCCTTCAAACGACCGAGCTTGACTTTCACACTTTTTTCCTGACCATTACGAAGAATTGTCACATCAACAATCTTGCCCACAGGGCTTTCTGCAACAATCCGTGGCAGTTCACGGGCGTCTTTGATAGCGTGGTTACCAAAGCGGATAATAACATCGCCATCTTTTAACTGGGAGTTATCGACTGTTTTGTCGTCGATTTTTCCGGCGACCAGCGCGCCCTGGGCTTTCGGCAATTTAAGACTATCAGCAATTTCCTGTGTTACCGGTTGTATTCTTATCGCAAGCGAACCGCGCCTTGTTTCGCCAAACTCTTTCAATTGGTCAAGGACACTGGTCGCCATATCGGAGGGAATAGCAAAACCGATACCGATCGAACCGCCGGATGGTGATATGATCGCCGTATTGATGCCGATAACCTTGCCATTCATATCAAATAGTGGCCCGCCGGAATTGCCGCGATTTATGGCCGCATCCGTCTGGATAAAATCATCATAGGGGCCAGCGCTAATATCGCGATTTCGTGCGGAAATAATACCCACGGTGACTGTTCCACCAAGACCGAACGGGTTACCTATGGCCATTACCCAATCGCCAATACGCGCATTATCCGAGTCACCGAACGAAACCGCAGTAAGCTTTTTTGCCTTTGGATCGACTTGCAAGAGAGCAAGATCGGTCTTGGCATCCTTGCCTAAGAGTTTGGCTTTGAGCTTGGAGCCGTCAGTGAAATTGACCTCGATTTCATCGGCATCGGCGATAACGTGATTATTGGTAACGATGAGCCCTTTTTCGGCATCAATAACAAAACCTGAGCCGAGCGATTGAACTTTCCTTGATTGGTTCAACTCGCTCTTGTCATTTTTGGGTGAAAAAAAGTCGTTGAAATATTCCTGAAACGGTGCCCCCTCTTCCACTTTGGGCAAAGCCGTCTTGTCACCCTGCTCGGTGCCTTTCACCGTCTGCGATGTAGAAATATTGACAACTGCATCAAGTAATCCGGAAGCAAGATTTGCTACCGATTCCGGTGCTTTATGTTCAAGCGCGACTTCTGCAAAACTTTCGGAATGAGAAAACCCGAATGCCGAACAAAGAACGACAGCTAGCATAAAGCGCTTTAACAACATATTAGCATCCCATCCGAGAGCGCCCCAAACAACGAGGCTCAAACCGTTTAAAACATTTTCAAGCTAAGGGGAAAGACCGAATTTTACCTAAAACAACCTTTATCCCTTTTAATAATGTTTGGCTTTTATCCTATCATTTACGATCGCGAAAGCCATACAATAATTAAACCGATAAGCATCGCGCAAAAACCGCTTATCCGTAAAATATGTTCAGGCGTCACATGTATTTGTGACGCCATCTTTTTTACAAGTCCCGGAAAGCCTGCATAAACAAGCCCCTCGATAAACAGAACAAGCCCGAAAGCCGTAACCAACAAGTTCATTAGTTGTTTGCCGGTGAATTAATTTTACCGGTAGCCAACGGATTGTGGAAATAATAGAAGAAATCCTCGTTAGGCGAAATCACCATCGGAGTGGTTTTCAACTTCTTATAATTTTCCATTGCCAACCAGAAATCATAAAATGACGGATTGGTTTTCCTTGCTTCCAGTAACAAACGGATACTTTCCGCCTGCCCTTCACCGCGGGTGATTTCGGCATCACGCTTGGCAGCAGCAACGATTTCTTCATATTCGCGATTGGCTTCCGCGACAATGCGATCGCGTTCCTGCTGGCCGCGTGCGCGAATATTTTCCGCTGCAGCCTCGCGTTCAGCCGCCATTTGGCGATAGACATCTTCCGATACGGCATCTGTCAAATCGGTCTTGCGAATTCTCACATCAACAATTGTAATACCGAGTGAACCGGCATCAGCGGAAAATTGTTGTTGGACTTCTTCCATCATGGCTCCGCGTTCATCCGAAAGAGCCGCTTTGAACTCACGTTTTCCGTAAACTGCACGTAGTGCATCTATAAAACGCGGTGCAAGGTTTTCTTCGGCTGCGACTTGCGGACGGCCGGAGCTGATGCGTTGCAAGAACAGTTTGGGATCGGTGATGCGATAGATGAAGAAGGCGTCGACTTCATAATAAGCACCGCCACGAACCTGAACAGACTGTGTCGGGACATCATACCGCAACAGACGATTATCGATAATCACTGTCTGGTCGATAAAGGGCGTTTTGAAATATAGCCCCGGTTCCTGTTCAACTCTTACGATCTGTCCGAAACGTTTGACGGCAATCTGTTGACGTGGATAGACGATAAACACCGACATCCAGATTGCCAACAATACGACGATAATGACACCAAGGCCAATGAACAAACGGTTTTGTTGCATTATTGCTGACCTCCTGTCTTATCAGAGTCGGAAGCGGAAGACTTTGTTGCGCTAGAAGTTGCCGGCGATTTGTTTTGCCCCGACATCAATTCATTCAAAGGCAGATAAGACACAGGACCACCATTTTTTTGATCGATTACAAGTTTATTCGGCGCATTCAGAATATTTCCGATTGTTTCCATATAGAGACGATAACGACTTGCGTCCGGTGAAACCGCGGCTTCATGGGAAATCGCTTCAAATCGTTCTGCACGACCTTTGGCCTCTTCCACAGTCTGCGCCTTTTCACCTTTCGCAACCTCGCGCGCTTTTGAAGCCTCACCATTGGCTTGTCCCAATTTCTGGAAACGCACCCGATTACCTTCTTCAATCATGCGCCCCCGTTCCTGTTCGGCTTGCTGAACAGAATTGAACGCAGCAGCAACTTTCGTAGGCGGAGCTGCCTCACTGATCGAAACACGATTGATTTGAACACCCAGCTGATACTTATCAACAGTCGACTGGATAATTTTTTTCACATTATCCGCGACCTCTTCCTTCTTATCGCGCAAAACATCATCAACAGGACGCCGACCGATAACTTCGCGCATGGCACTTTCAGCAACCTGACGAACGGTTCCTTCCTGCTCGTTGACATTGAAGAGGTATCTATCAGGTTCCGAAATGCGATAATATACTGAAAAATTTACATAAACGATATTCTGGTCGCTTGATAGCATCAGCCCGTCGCTCTGCTGGGGTTGGCCGGGTTTGCCACCTATTGCGATCGACTTTTCAGTGAGCGGCACCTTCAAATAATTTTCGATTGGCCAGAAATGGAAGTGAAGGCCGTCATTGATAATGCCGGGCTTCGGCACTCCGAACCGCAATTCGACTGCTTGCTCATTCTGCTGGACAATATAGAAACATTGAAAAAGCCAGAATATGATTGCAACGACGATTATGACAAGGACAATAGCACCACCGCCGAATTGCTTGAGCGTATCCTGACCTTTGCGTAAAATATCGTCAATATCGGGACCGTTGCCGCCATTATTTCCGCCGCCATTGCCACCCGAACCGAGCGGCTTTTTCCCCCACGGGTTTTTATTGCTGCCATTGTCGTTTCCGCCGCCACTCCACGGGCTTCCACCATTATTTCCGCCGCCTCCCCAGGGGCCGCCGCCATTCTGATTGCTCCAGGGCATAATCACCTCTTGCTCAGCGCAACATTTGCGCAATATTTATCGTTCCACTGTTATAGGGATGTCGACATCACGTTTCAACGCAATGATCGACCAATTGTCCTTTTTTTAAAACTTATTGGCGTTCATAGACAACAAATCTGGTAGGAAATGTGTCTTTCGACCCTTCCGGTACCATTTCACTCGACAAAGCGCGCCAATTTTGCGGATCAAAAGTCGGAAAAAATGTATCTCCCTCGACAGCCGCAAGTATTTCCGTGATATACATGCGATCGGCAAAGGGCAAAAATTCCTTGAAGATTGCCCCTCCTCCGATGATAAAAATTTCGTCTGTCTTTGTTTTATCCGCTTCCGCTTCGGCTATTTGGCGGGCTTCGGAAAAAGAATGCGTCACAATTGCGCCATTTCCGGCAAAAGATTTATCGCGGGTGATAACAATATTGGCGCGCTCAGGCAGTGGCTTTTTTAGAGAATCCCATGTTTTACGCCCCATAACCACCGGATGACCGATGGTGAGTGCTTTAAATCTCTTCAAATCCGTCGACAAGCGCCATGGCATTGTTCCATCACGACCAATCACGCCATTTTCCGCAACAGCAACAATAAGACTGATCTTCGCCATTACACGGCCACCGGTGCTTTGATATGTGGTGCGGCAACATAGTTTTCGAGTGAAAAATCCTCATATTGAAATTTGAAGAGATCTTTGACATCGGGATTGAGTTTCATGGTTGGCAATGGCAAGGGTTTTCGTGTGAGTTGCAGCTTTGCTTGCTCGAAATGGTTGGAATAAAGATGGGCGTCGCCGAATGTGTGGACGAAATCTCCTGCTTTCAGACCGGTGACGTGGGCAATCATCATTGTTAGCAAGGCGTATGAAGCAATATTGAAAGGTACTCCAAGAAATATATCGGCCGAACGTTGATAGAGTTGGCAAGACAATTTTCCGTCCGCAACATAAAACTGGAACATACAATGGCAAGGAGGCAAAGCCATCTCGTCGACCAGCGCAGGATTCCAGGCTGAAACAATCAACCGGCGCGAATAAGGTGTCTTGATAATCATATCGACAAGCTTGGCTATCTGGTCAATATGACGACCATCGGGGCACGGCCATGACCGCCATTGATATCCGTAAACCGGCCCAAGATCACCATTTTCATCCGCCCATTCATTCCAGATGGATACGCCGTGTTCGTTCAGCCATTTGATATTGGTATCACCCCGCAAAAACCACAACAACTCATAGATAATCGAGCGGACATGAAGCTTTTTGGTTGTCAGCAGCGGAAAGCCGTCGGCAAGATTAAATCGCATCTGGTAACCGAATACAGAACGCGTACCGGTTCCGGTCCGATCGGAACGGTCAATACCGTTGGCGAGAACATAAGACAGAAGGTCGAGATAGTTTTTCATAAAGCTTTGATAACAGATTCTTGTCGCTCAAGGGAATAGACATCCCGCGCCTTTGAAACACGGTTTCAACAATAAATAACGCTTTAAAAGCTATTATTCCTAATCGAAAATTCCGGAAGGAAATTTTGCCGGTTCACGATTTTTCACGGGCTTTGCGTGCCTATTTCTTTGATTTTTCAATTTATTGAAGCAGAAACGCTATCGTTTATCGTCAAGAAAATACGCTTCAAAAAATCAAGACCGGATATTCATTGTTGGGAAGTCTTTCGATGCTGACAGGAATAAAGCGCTATAAGTCGGCTGAAAAAACACTGTATGTTGTTGCATCTATTCGATTGACAGAAAATCGATTATTCCGGCATTCGAGATTAAAAATACCGGAATAACCGAATGAACACCCTTCTGCCGTTCTGTCATTGAATGAGATTGGAACTCTATTTCTGAAACCGGCGATAGAACCGCTAATGGATAATGAAATTTCTCAACAGAGATAACTTTCCACAAGTCGAACCCAGTAAGTGCTTGCCCGCAATAACAATTCATCGTTGAAATTATAATGGTCGCTATGCAGATTTGCTGTGTTCCCGTTGCCGATAAAGAGATAGCAGCCCTGTTTTTTCTGAAGCATGTAGGAAAAATCTTCGCTAAACGTAAAGGGTTGTGAACGTTCTTCTATAGCCTCCTTACCGAATGCTTCTTCAGCAACGCGGCGTGCAAATTCTGTTAAAGCTTTATCATTCTCGCATGCCGGATTGAGACGAAAATAATCAATTTCGCATTTTGCACCGAACACATTGGCCTGAAATTCGACAATTTCCCTAATGCGTTTTTCTAAAAGATTGCGTATTTTTTCATCATAGCTGCGGATTGTAAGTTTCAATTCGGCCGTTGCCGGAATAATGTTATAGGCTTCACCGGCATGAAAACTTGCAACAGTCACAACGGCAGATTGCAACGGCGAGACGTTGCGCGAGACAATGGTTTGCAATGAACTGACAATAGCCGCACCGACAACAATAGGATCAATTGCCGTTTCGGGTTGGGCTCCATGTCCGCTTTTTCCTTTGATGATAATTCTTGCACGGTCGGAAGCTGCGGTTGCAGCCCCCGGTATAAAACAAAAATTACCCGCTGGAATACCAGGCACATTATGATAGCCGAATATGGCATCACACGGGAATTTGTCGAAAATTCCTTCATCAACCATGCGCCGCGCGCCGCCAAGGCCTTCTTCTGCCGGTTGAAAAATAAGATGAAGCGTTCCGGAAAACTGTTTTGTGCGCGCAAGATAGCGCGCTGCCGTCAACAGGCTGGACGTATGCCCGTCGTGGCCGCATGCATGCATTTTTCCGGCATTTTTGCTGGCATAGGGCAATCCTGTCTGTTCATTGACCGGTAGAGCATCCATATCGGCACGAAGACCGAGCGTTTTTTTCCCCTCGCCTGCTTTCAAAGTCGCAACAATGCCGGTTCCGGCAAGGTGCGACAATTCATAGCCCCATTCCCGAAGCAATTTACCGACAATGGCCGATGTAGCCTTTTCCTCAAAACCTGTTTCAGGGTTAGAATGGATTTGATGTCGCAACTCGGTCATTTCCGGCAAATACGCCTTGATGGCATGGGCGACTTCACGACTATCTTCTATCATTTTCGATTATATCTGTTGCGCCTTATGAAAAGACGTAACAGATTTTTCTCCTATTTCATTTTCAATATTTTACCAGCATAGAAAAGCGCAATAATACTCACAAAAGCGGCGAACATGATATAATAGGCGATTGCTCTATTGTCTCCGGTTATACCGATAAGAGCGGTAGATATTGCCGCAGAAAAGCCACCGAAAATTGTGACCGCTATATTATAGGAAAGCGCAATACCGGACGAGCGAAAGGCTGTCGGAAAGAGTTCGGATAAAGCTGCAGAAGCGGGTGCTGTATAAAGTACCATCAAAACAGCATAAAAGAATTGCTGGCCGATAAGCACCCATAAATTCGGATAAGCCGATAATATCCAGAATGACGGATAGGCAAAAACAAGAATGGCTATTGCTGCGCCAATCATAATCGGACGCCTGCCGACAACATCGGACCAGGCACCGACAATCGGACAGAATAATAACACTACGCCCACCACTATCATGCCGAGATAAGGCGAAGTCAAAGCCATATGCAGATTATTAATGGCGTAAGTTGCCATAAAGGAGCTTGCTGTTTTGCTCGTCACTGTCCAGATCATAACAATGCCGATACCGATCAATAACGGTTTCCAACTGTTCTTGAGCAGAATCGTAAAAGGCACATGCTCTTTAACTGTTTTTTCCCGTTCGGCCAGAAATGCCGGAGATTCGTCAATCTGGCGGCGAACGTAAAAGCCGACAGGCGCAACCAGCATCCCGAAAGCGAAAGCGACGCGCCATCCCCAAAGAGCAACGTCTTCCCGTGGCAGAAATGCGGTAATACCCCAACCGATGATACCAGCCACAAGAAAAGCACCGGTTTGGCTGACCTGCTGCCAGGCGGCAAATTGACCGCGCTTATTAGCCGGAGCGGTTTCCACCAAGATTGACAAAGCCGAACCGATTTCACCACCTGCCGAAATACCCTGTATCAGTCGGGCAATCACAATAATAATCGGCGCCAGAATGCCGATATGTTCATAAGTCGGACATATCGCAATGATACCCATGCCGACAGCCATCAGAATCATCGTTAGAGAAAGTGCGGATTTTCTCCCGACGCGATCGGAATAAATGCCAAGCACAACGGCTCCAAGCGGACGCGTTAAAAAGCCGATAGCAAATGTAATAAATGTCAATAACATGGATACGGTCGGATTCCCCGTCGGGAAAAACTGGTCGGAAATGACATAGGCAAAAAGTGCATAAGCCCCGAAATCATACCATTCCAGCATTCCCCCCATCACCGCAGCAATGATTACTTTTCTGGAAACTGTCGGGTTTTCCACTTCGTTCGGATTTTTCATTCGGGCTTGGGCGTCTTGCATAAATTCTCCTTACAAACTGGCTCATGCGATAAAATACAGGAAACATAACCAATTCTCGATTGTTATTTCATAATAAAAGCCATAACAAAAAAGTATGGACTTTTACTTTTTGCAGAGTCATTGGGTAAAAGTGTTTCATGTAAGGGATTGGTCAATATTGGATATAAAGCAGATCCGCTATTTTCAAGCTATTGCGCAATATGGCAGCATTTCCGAAGCTGCAAGGCGTCTTTTTATTGTGCAACCGGCATTAAGTCGCCAGATCAAGGAACTGGAAAGAAACCTCGGCGCAAAACTCTTTATCCGCCGACAAAAGGGTATCGAGCTGACCAAAGCCGGAGAACAATTATTGCAGGATAGTTCGACTATCATGCAAGCGCTCAATCTAGCGGTTACAAACGTCAGAAGGGCAAGTGGTGTCAGGGAAACACTCCATATCGGCATTGCCCCGACATATACGTGGAACCCTTTGGTTGTAGGAATTATCAAAGATTTTTGTAAGTGCTATCCCGATATAAACCTTTCACTCGAACCGACGCTCGCCGTCGGTCAATCGGAGCGGCTCACCAAAGGAACGCTTGATGCCGGTTTTATGGCATGGCGGTTGAAAGCCGACACAACAAAAGCAGGCATTTTGCTTGCCCGTTGCAAACTTCTGATTGCCAGTCATTCAGAAAGTAGAATTTTTAAAAACAATAAAGCACTCAAATCACTCGAAAACGAAAAATGTCTGTTTTTTCCGCGTGAAATGTCGCCCGAATTTTATGATTTCCTGTTTGTCGAGTGCAGGAAAGCCAATTTCAGTCCCGACATTGTCACCTGTGCGACAGATTTCAATTCATGTCTCGGAATGGTATTAAGCGGCCTAGGCTACACATTTATCTCCAGCATATCACGTTATAATTGCCCCTCCGGAATCAAGCTTGACGCACATCCATTGCTTTCAGGGGAATATGATTTCGAGCTCGTTTACCGAAAACCCGTACGTAAGGAAGCTCTGCAATTATTGATAGACTTCGTTAAAGAACGTCAAAGCCTCAATCCCCTTCCCGTCGCATGACACCATAACAAAATGTTATCAACATTCATAAACAACAATGCTGACGGGGAGAAACTAGACTTTCAATAGCGTTCGGTTTCAGAGTTATCCATTGTTTCATTACCCGTTTTATTTATGCGTTATTTATTCAACATTGCATTGTCTGTTATAACCGGCTTTATAATGTTTTGTCAGATCCGGTCAGGTAATGCATGTTCTCTTTGGCATAGGCTACCGGCAATTTTTCAAGCCATTCTTTCTTGCCGCTTTCTACGCCAATCCCGCTGTTTTCAAATGCCGATACTATGTGTCGCGGATCTATCGTTGCAGTCCGCGTCATCAATGCGGGTCATAGATTGCTGCTATGAATTGTTTCTGCCTTTAATAAAGATTTTTCGCAAAATTTCTTCTTTTTAGCAAAAGTTTGCAACTGGGCTTGGGAAAACCCGCTTTTCTACCTGATATATCAGTGGATTAACGTTTTTCCGTTGCCCTTCACAAAAAGATCGCGTTAAGACTAACGAATGTGGAACCGTTTCAAGCAGAACAAAATAGGAGCGAGACATGAAAGTTCTAGCAGCCGGACTCATATTGGGTAGCCTTTTTATCAGCTTCTCTGCACAGGCAGAAAGTTTGCGATTGGCAAGTGAAGGTGCCTATCCGCCATTCAATTATGTTGATTCCGACAACAAGCTTCATGGCTTTGACATCGATATTGCTTATGCACTATGCGACAAAATGAAAGTTGAATGCATTGTCACCGCACAAGATTGGGACGGCATCATTCCGGGGCTGCTTGCAAAAAAATATGACGGCATCATTGCTTCCATGATTCCCACGGAAGAACGCAGGCAAAAGGTCGATTTTACAAACCGGTATTACACCACAAAACTTGCAGTCGCGGTTCGCAAGGATTCCGACATCAAGGATGTCGAACCCCAGTCTATGAAGGGTAAAACGATCGGCGCACAGGCCGGTACAGCCCAGGCCAATTACGCAGAAGATAACTATGGCCCTGCCGGTGCTGAAATAAAACTCTATCCAACCGCCGACGATGCGAATAGCGATTTGCTCAATAATCGTCTCGACGGCATTGTCCATGACAAATACCCGTTGATGAGCTGGTTGGAAAACGAAGGGAAAGATTGCTGTAAAGTCTTGGGCGAGCTTGATGGAACGAATGAACCGGTTGCCATTGCTATCCGGAAAAATTCGGATGAATTGAAAGCACGCTTGAATAAAGCTATTGACGAAATCAGAGCCGATGGGACTTACGAAAAAATAGCCAAAAAATATTTTCAGTTCGATGTCTATTAATCGTGCATTGTCTTAGTATAGTGAACGACCCAATCGACTGCTGTCCACAAATAGCCGGAGCCTTTTCATGATCGAATATTTGTCATTGCTTTCTTTTGGCAGTGGCGGTTGGGGAATCGTTATGTTGTCCGGTGCGGGGGTAACATTGTCGCTCGCGCTTTGCTGCCTGCCGCTTGGTCTTCCCCTTGGCCTTGTCTGTGCCATGATGATTCAGTCGGATGTGAAGATTTTTCAGCTTGTTGCCACTGTTTTTTCGGCAATATTCCGCGGCTTGCCGGAATTGCTCACATTGTTTCTGGTCTATTACGGATTACAAACCTTGGTGCAAACCCTCATGGCGCATTTCAATATAAATGCCGAATTTTCAGTCAATGCCTTTTTTGCCGGCGTTTTGGCACTTGGAACAGTATTTGCAGCTTTTTCCTGTGAAGTCTGGCTTGGTGCTTTCAAAGTACTGGATAGCGGCCAATATGAAGCGGCAAAAGCGCTGAGCCTTTCACGCGCGACAACATTTTTTCGCGTGATTTTACCGCAGTTGGCGCGCAATGCCCTGCCCGGTCTTTCCAACAATTGGCTGACACTTCTCAAAGATACGTCGCTGGTTTCAACCATTACTCTTGTCGATATTATGCGTCAGACCAATCTGGCAGTGGCCGCAACAAAACAGCCGATGTTCTTTTATTCGACAGCCTGTGTCATTTATCTTATCTTTTCGGCAATCTCTTCTTTCATTATCCGTTTTATGGAAAAGCGTGCCAATGCCTGTTATGAAAAGGTTTCGGCATGATGATACCCGACTTTTTACATTTTCTTGTCAATCCGGATATATTAACCCGTTATGGTTGGAAATTTGTCGACGGTTTTTTTGTCACAATCAAGCTTGTAGCACTTTCCTACACCGCCGGTTTTTTCTTGAGCATTTTCATAACGCTCGCCGTCCGCTCTAAATATTCGGCATTGCGTATCCCTGCGCGAATTTACATTCTGTTTTTTCGTGGTTCGCCGTTACTTGCCCAGTTGTTTTTGTTTTACTATGGAATCGGGTCTTTTACCGAACTATGGAAAAGCGTCGGGTTGTGGTGGTTTTTCCAAAGTTCGTGGTGGTGTTGTTTATTGATTTTTGCACTCAACACGGCTGGCTATCAGGCAGAAATCTTCCGTGGCAGTATGCAATCTGTACCAACCGGTCAATATGAAGCGGCAAAAGCTTTGGGACTTGACGGAAGAACCACATTTATCCGTGTCATCTTGCCGCAATCCATGATTATGGCATTGCGCCCGCTCGGAAACGAATTCATCCTTATGGTCAAAGCCAGCGCTGTCGCATCTCTTGTGACTGTTTACGACATCATGGGAGTAGCCAAACTCGCATATTCACGCACATTCGATT
The DNA here is from genome assembly GCF_048452985.1 of Bartonella sp. P0282. Taxonomy (NCBI): domain Bacteria; kingdom Pseudomonadati; phylum Pseudomonadota; class Alphaproteobacteria; order Hyphomicrobiales; family Bartonellaceae; genus Bartonella; species Bartonella sp. P0282. The sequence goes on along the minus strand of NZ_WTFO01000002.1, from coordinate 199,900 downwards.
TTCAGGTCTATATCTGGGCAGCGGTGCTCTATCTGCTCATTGTCGAAGTGGTTCGACGCGCAATCGGCATAACGGAACGTCGACTGACACGGCATTTACGTTAGATTCCGTTTTTTTTGAAAAGAGACTTGCGGGACGTAGTTTGAATGGAAAAATTTGATGTTATCGTACTTGGTGCGGGAATTGTCGGCGTATGCACGGCTCTACATCTTCAATTCAAAGGGTATAATGTCTGTCTCGTCGATAAAAAAGAACCGGGACAAGGAACAAGTTACGGCAATGCGGGACTGATTGAACGCTCCAGCGTCATCCCCTATCATTTCCCAAGAGAATTTTCCCGCCTTCTTGCCTATGCCTTGAACCGGCAACCGGATGTCCGATTTGACTGGACCTATTTACCTAAAATAGCTCCCTGGCTTTTCAGGTTCTGGCAACAATCGTCACAGAAGAACCTTGAAATTGCCACTCAGGCTATGTTGCCACTCATAGAAAATAGTGTCAAAGAACATGACTTTCTTGCAGCCAAAGCAGGAGCAACGTCTTTCATCGAATCGAAAGGCTGGTTGGAAATTTACCATACGGAGAAAGCGTTTGATGAAGCGAAAAAACATCTTCTGACACTTCAACGTTTTCATCTTGCCTATGATATTCTCGACCGGCAAAAATTGCAGGAAAGAGTGCCATTCATCAGTTCGGCAATGATCGGTGCTATTCATTGGCTTGACCCGAAAACCGTCAATGATCCGGGGGGTCTTACTGCCGCTTATGCAAATTATTTTATAAAACAGGGCGGATCTTTTTTAAAACTCGATGCATTCAAAACAAAAAACAACGACGGCAGATGGCAGATCGAAGATCAGGGACACTCTGTTTCTGCGCCCGATATTGTTGTTGCACTCGGTGCACAGTCGGTTCGTTTTCTGAACCGCTTCGGTTATCATCATATTCCCTTCGCTATCAAGCGCGGTTATCACATCCATTACCGGAAGGTCGATCAAAACACGTCTCTTGCCCATTCCATCTGTGATCCGGTTTCAGGCTTTGTTCTTGCACCGATGCGTCAGGGAATTCGCTTGACCACAGGAATCGAATTTGCAAATCCGGAAGCGCCGGCCTATTGGACACAGATAAAACGAGTGGAAAAAATTGCCAAAAGCATTTTTCCGCTCGGCGAGACTATCGAAGCCCGACCATGGCTGGGTGAACGCCCTTGCCTTTCCGATATGCGGCCGGTGATCGGAAAAGCTCCGAAACATCATGGGCTTTGGCTCAATTTCGGTCACGCACATCATGGATTGACGCTGGGGCCTGTCAGTGGAAAATTGCTCGCCGGAATGATGACGGGCGAACAACCATTGACATCACCCGATCTATTCAGTCTAACACGTTTTACAAGATAGAAACGGAGAACAACTGCAATGACGGCAGTTCAGCAAACGAACGACACAAACACAGAAGGTGAACATGTTATCGTCATTGAAGGATTGAACAAATGGTACGGCGAATTTCAGGCACTTTACGATATTTCGCTTGATGTTAAAGCTGGAGAACGAATTGTTCTATGTGGGCCGTCCGGTTCCGGCAAATCGACACTTATACGCTGCATAAACCAGCTTGAAATCCCCGAACAAGGCAGCATCGGCATTTATGGCGTCGATATAATGAGTGCCCCTCAGCCGGAACAGAAAAAAGTTCTTCGCGAAGTGGGCATGGTATTTCAGCACTTCAATTTATTTCCGCATATGACAGTCATGCAAAATTGCATTCTTGCGCCAATGACCGTTCAGGGGCTTACAAAAGAACAGGCAAAAGAACGTGCCATGACTTACCTGAGCAAAGTGGGTATCGAAACGCACAGCGAAAAATATCCCTCGCAATTGTCGGGTGGACAACAGCAACGCGTTGCCATTGCACGTGCGCTCTGTATGGAACCGAAAGTTATGTTATTTGACGAACCGACCTCTGCTCTTGATCCGGAAATGGTTGGCGAAGTTCTCGATGTTATCGTCAAGCTTGCCGACACCGGCATGACTATGCTTTGTGTAACACACGAGATGGGTTTTGCCCGTGAAGTTTCGGAACGCGTACTGTTTCTGGAAAATGGTAAAATCATCGAAGACACAACGCCCGATAAATTTTTCACCAATCCTGATAATCAACGAGCTAAGGAATTTCTGGCAAAAATCAAACATTGAGCTGTTTACAGGTGAGAACTCTTGGTCCCAACCTGAGCCAAGCTTCAGCCACATTGGTTGAAGCGGCATTTCAGGCTATCCCTACACTCAAATCTCGCCTTTAAACCCGCTTCAATGCTGCCATGAAACAATTTTAACAAATAATCATTCCGGTTTTGTCAGAATAGACGTGCTCATTCGGCAAGATTGTGTTGGTGCGGGCGTTGAATGACTTGTCCCACACGCGCCCCGAATGTTGTTTTGGCGATAATGTCAGTAAGATAATTAATTCTGTTTCAGATATTTAAGAATGGCTTGTGAAGCGATTTCACCTGATGGCAAGGTGGTTGCCATAGTTTTCCTAATGAGAGAAAATCCGTCAAGTTGAGCCTGACGCACCGGTCCGGCAGCAACCAATTGTTCAATTTGTCTTGCAAGCATACCCGGACGCAAAAATTCGTTAAAATATTCCGGCACAACCGGTCGATCGGCGATGATATTGGGCAAAGCTGCACTCCACACTTTCACTCTGGGCAAAATAAAAGTTTTTGAAAACAGATCCGCTTTATAACCGAGCACCATTGGCACATCGGCCAATGCCAATTCAAGCGATACTGTACCTGAAGCAGCCAAAGCAGCGTCGGCCTTGGCAAATGCCGCCCATTTTTCATCCTCACCGGTAACAATATTGACTTTAACCGTCCATTCGCTTGCAAATTTTCGTACCTGATCGGCAAGACGCGGCAATGTAGGCAAAACAAATTCTATATCCGGCCGGCGCTTTTTCAATATTTCCAAAGCTTGCCCGAATATCGGCATCAAACCGCGAATTTCAAAATGTCTCGACCCCGGTAAAACGACAACTGTCGGTGCGTGCTTCACTTCCTCGATGCGAGAAGATCTCAACTTTTCAATCGCTACCAGTGGCGGATAAGTCAACAGACGATGTCCGACATAAGTTGCAGGCGGGCCTTGCAAATCGCGCATAACCTGTTTTTCAAACGGCAAAACGACAAGGACATGGTCAATATAGGGACACATTGCTTTCGCCCGTTCGGGTCGCCATGCCCAGACAGATGGAGCAATATATTTTATAATCGGAATTTCCGGCGAAAGCTTCCTTACTTTTTTTGCTACACGGTGCGTGAAATCGGGACTGTCAATGATAATGAGGCAATCGGGCTTTTCATCGGCAATAAAATGCGCCAAACGATGAATATGGAGGATCAGTTTCGGCAGTTTTTTCAAGACTGCTCCAAGTCCCATTAACGCTATATCGTCGACATTAAAGACGCTTTTTAGCCCAAGTGCTTCAAGGTGGCTGCCGCCAACTCCGATCAGCTTGATATTTCGCCCCGTCTTTCGCGCCAGTGACGAAACAAGATCAGCACCGAGAAGATCGCCGGATTCTTCACCCGCCACGATAGCAATTTTCAAACGACCGTCAGACATAATCGTTTTTTCCGAAAGTTTCGATAAACATCGAAGATTTGTCGGCTTGCTCGACCGTTTCTTTCAATGAAACAATGAAAGTTCGTCCGGCTTCGACTGCAACGCCCTCCAATAGACATTCGTTGGCGCGGATAATCGTTTCGGGACCGATTGTCGGTAGATCGGCCCGTTCATCCTGTTGCGCCTTCGTACGTTTCACAAGCACCCCGCCAATTGGCGGAATACGTTTTTCCTCACGCATTTCCTTGATACGACGTAACATATTATCGGTTCCCTCCGCCCCTTCGACAGCCACGACACGCCCCCTGACTGCGACTGCTCCCTGTCCGATATCAAGTTTTCCCAATATCGCCGCAGCCTTTGCTGCCAACATGATGTCGCGCCAATTTTTATCATTGGCGCGTTTTTTTGTCAGGTTAAAGCCTATCGGTGCCAATAATTGCGGAACAACCTCATGCGCTCCAACAACATGAAATCCATATTTTTCCACAACACTGATGAATGCTTTCAATAATGCATCATCACCCTGCCCCAACGCCCGGAATAATTTTGGCAAAGCCGAGATCGTTGTCCAATCCGGACGCAAATCTGTCAAATTCGGTCTGCTTTTTACGCCGCCAGCCAATATAACGTTCTTGACGTCGGCTTTTTTCAAAGCCTTTATCAATTTTGCCAGTTGCACGACCGATATTTCGCAATGATCGAAATTATAAAGGCTCGAATCGGCCTCGCCTTTCAAGGGAACCAGAAACGGTTTTTCGCCTCTTTCCTGAATGGCTTTGGCCACAGCCAAAGGTAATACACCATTACCTGCAATGATAGCAGTACGACCGGAAAGGCTACGTTTTGTGTCGCCCTTCCCCATATTCAATATCCAGTGTCGTCGCTGCTAATGGTATGTTGAAGTTTTGGCGTGCAAAAAGCGCGTTTGTGATCGGCTTCAATAAAATCGATAATGTCGATGACTGCTTTTGAATCGGGATAAGCATTGCGCACATCAATGGCTCTTTCCTTGACCGGTTTGGTTCTGTCAAAGAGCATGGGAACAGCATGGCGCACCGCATGAATTTCCTTATGCGGCAATCCCGACCTTTTCATACCGATAATATTCAAGCCTCCGAGCCATGCATGGACACCGATGGCAGAACCATAGGGAATGAGATCGCCAACCAATGCGGCCAAGCCGCCAACAAAAGCATGATGGCCAACACGAACAAATTGATGAACCGCGCCGCCTCCACCGATAATCACATAGTCACCGATGACAACATGTCCGCCGATCATCACATTGTTGGAAAAAGTGACATGATTTCCCAAAGCGCAATCATGTGCAACGTGCGCATAAGCCAAAAATTCGCAATCATCGCCAACGGTCGTTGTTCCGCGACTTGTATCAGACCCGCGGTGCATCGTGACACCTTCACGAATGATACAATTTTTTCCGATAACCAAAGTGGTGCGCCCACCTTTGTGTTTGTTGTTTTGCGGATCACCGCCCAGTACCGCATTCGGATAGACAAGACCATTTGCACCCAATGTAGTAGGTCCCATAATAACGACATGACTAAGTAGCCGAGAATTGTCGCCAATGACGGCGTCGCTGCTAATGTGACAGAATGGCCCTATTCTGACATCGGTTCCAAGCTCCGCACCTTTTTCGACAATCGCAGTTGGATGAATTTCAACACCGGCCATTCTTTTATCCTATTCTTCTTTATTATCGCCAACAGCAATCATAGCTGCGACTTCCGCTTCCGCCACACGGTTTCCGTCAACTTCTGCAACACAGGAAAAGCGCCTAATTCCACCATGTTGTTTCAATTTCTTGACATGAAGCTTTAACTGATCGCCAGGGACAACCGGTTTACGGAATTTTGCTTTATCAACCGTCATGAGATAAACAACACCGGGTTTTTCATCTCCCTGCACAAGCAAAGAAATTGCCCCTGCTGTCTGGGCCATGGCTTCAATAATGAGCACCCCCGGCATAATCGGATTTTCCGGAAAATGGCCGGTAAAATGTGGTTCATTCACCGTAACATTTTTGATACCGGTTGCCGAACGATCGCCGTCAATATCAACAATGCGATCAATGAGGAGAAATGGATAGCGGTGAGGCAAGATAGACAAGAGCTTGCGTATATCAACTGCTTCCAAACTGTTTTTCTCGACAGCAGCATTCATCTCGTCATTTCTCCTTATTGAACTTTGTCATATTTCTAAGAGCTGCAACTTCACGGAACCATTGTTTAATAGGTCGAGCGGGACTTCCTCCCCACTTTTCTCCATCGGGTATATCATTCATAACGCCGCTTGCAGCAGCAATCTGAACATGTGACCCGACCTTGACATGATCTGCCAGACCGACACTGCCGCCAAGCTGCGTCATGTCACCTATCGTGGAACTGCCGGCAATTCCGCAATGCGCTGCAATAAGACAATAGCGACCGATCTGGACATTGTGGGCAATTTGTACAAGATTATCAATCTTTGTACCTTCACCGATCACCGTATCTTTCAGTGCGCCACGATCAATCGTTGTATTGGCACCTATTTCCACGTCATCCTGAATGATAACCCGACCAAGTTGCGGTATTTTTTCAATTCCGCCCGGACCACCAACATACCCGAATCCATCCTGCCCGACCCTGACACCCGGATAAAGATGGACACGATTGCCTATGAAACTATACTGGATTGAAACCGAAGGTGCGATATAGCATTCTCTCCCCACGCGGCAATTTTCACCAATCACAGCAGTTGAAGAAACAAGTGTGCCGCTCCCCACTTCAGCGCCTCTCCCGATAACGGCACCGGCTTCTACCGTAACACCTTCTTCGAGCTTTGCTTCGGGATGAATAAAAGCTTGCGGGGAAATACCATATTCGCCGAACCATGGTGCCGGCTTTGCAGCAGTGGGAAACAAAATACGCCCGATCATCGCAAAATCGCGATGAGGCGACGGCGTTACCAGTGTAGCAATATTATCAGGAACTTTGGAAGCAACGTCTTCCGAACAAAAAACTGCAAGTGCCCGACTATCACGCAAAGCTTTTGCAAATTTTCTGTTTTCAACAAAAACCAGCGAGCCCGGCTCCGCATTATCAAGCGAAGAAAGATGCTCTATAACCAAAGCACTCTGTTCAGGATTGCGTAAAGCGGCACCTGTCAAAGCTGCCGCCTCGCCAACAGTCAACTGTCGGGACGGCGTAAAAAATAATGAATCCGCCATCAGAACACTTTCTCTCCCGACCCTGTCCGGTCGGGAGAAAGGAAAAATTAGAACTTGGTTGAGACACCAAAGTTGAAGTTCTGTGTCCGATCACCACTCTCTTTAGCAACAGGCCAAGCATAGTCAAAACGCAACGGGCCAAATGGAGAAGCCCACATCAAGCTGACACCGGCCGATGCACGCCATGCGCTATCATCACCCGTAACCGGATTTTCATTGGGAATACTCGGCTCATAATTATTGCCATATAATGTCGCGGTATCGGCAAAGAACGCGCCACGCATACCCAGACTATCCGGCACAACCGGCATCGGGAACTGGATTTCCGCTGTAGCATTCATATAGGTCGTACCACCGAGGAAGTATTTATCCCCATCCGAAGACCGTTGGCGTGCACCGATACCGTTATATTTGAAACCGCGAATCATGTCCGAATTGCTCTTGAACATATCGAAGATACGAACACCATCGTCACCGATTTCGTGAATATAACCGCCACCGACAGACAACAGCCCGACGAGATCATATGTTTCAGAAATCGTCTTGTACATCATAGCCTTACCGGTTGTCTTCAGGAAGTTGGCGTCGCCACCGATACCGGCATATTCCTGAATACCGCGAATGAAGAGACCATCATGTGGATTTTTCATGTCATCAATCGTGTTATAGGTCAAACCATAACTAACTGAAGAACGGGTCCACGGACTATTCTCGGAAGCCTCGATAATGGCACCGGAATAATCTTTCATTTCCTCTTGTTCTTTAGTTGTACCGTTTTGCGCTGCAAGTTTCCTATAGTGCCCCTTATGGTCGAGATTATATTCTTCCTGAACGTAGTTATAGGCGATACTACCGGTCAACTGTTCGGTAATCGGAACACCGAAACGAATTGAACCACCAGTTTGTTTAACATCATAATCGTCATTCATACGATATGTACGACGGAAAATATCAAATCCTGCCGACAAGCGATAACCGAGGAAATAAGGTTCGGTAAACGACAAATTGTAATTACGTGCGTCATCCTCACCGGCACCGGCACCAATACGAACATATTGGCCACGTCCCAGGAAGTTACGCTCCGTGATAGAAGCTTCAACCGAAGCCCCCGGCGAATCACCGCCGGTTGTATAACCGCCACCGATAGAAAATTCACCGGTTGATTTTTCAGTTACATCAACGACAAGGATAACTTGATCGGGTTCAGAGCCCGGAGCAGTCGAAACATTGACCGTCTGGAAGAAACCAAGCCCCTCAAGACGACGCTTGGCGCGCTGAACCATTGTCTGGTTATAAGCGTCACCTTCGTTCAAATCGAGTTCGCGACGGATAACATAGTCGCGAGTTTTGTCGTTTCCACGGATTTCGATACGTTCGACGTAAGCGCGCGGCCCCTGATCGATATTATAAACAATGGAAATTGTATGATTGTTGAAATCACGGTCACCGCGTGGTTCGACTTTGGCAAAAGCGTAACCGGAATCAGCGACCTTGTCGTTGATTGCCAAAACCGAATCTTCAATGCGCTTGGCCGAATAAACATCACCCTCATGGGTCTTGAGCACTTTCTGCATTGATTGGGTATCAACACCCTCGATCGTGCTATCAACCTGAACGTCACCTAATTTGTAGCGGGCGCCTTCATCAACAACAAACTTGATTTTATAAGAATTGCTTGCTTCATCAAAGGTCGCATCAGCCGAAACAATCTGGAAATCGGCATAGCCGTGATTGAAATAAAAACGGCGAAGAGCTTCCTGATCGGCCTGAAGACGATCATCACTGTAAACGTCGCCACGTGTCAGCCATGAAAGGAAGTTCGAGCGCTTGGTAGCGATAACATCACGTAAACGGCGGTTACCAAAAGCCTTGTTGCCTTCGAATGTAATATCATCAATCTTGGTCTTCTTGCCTTCTGTGATTTTGAAGACAACATTGACACGCCCTTGCCCCAAATCAACAGTCTGGGCAGAAACGGCGGCGTCATTACGACCTACATAACGATAGGCATCACGGATAGCCTGCTCGTCCGATGCAAGCTTGGCCGGATCAAAGGCTTCGCGTGGTTTAAGCGAGATAACACGCTGCAAATCCGGATCCTTGACCTTTTTATTGCCCTGGAAAAGCACCTGATTGACGACTTCGTATTCCTTAACGGTTACGACGAGCGTGCTCCCGACTTGATTCATCTTGACGTCGGAGAACAGCCCCATTGCAAAGAGCCGTTTCAAACCTTCATCAATATCGGTATTGGAAAAATTCTTCCCGACTTTGATACCCGTGTTATCACGAATCGTCTGTGCGTCAACACGCTGATTGCCATGAACCTCGATGGAGCGAACGACAGCCGCCTGTGCAACCCCCATCCCCAAGACCGAGACAGCTACAGTTGCCGGAACGGCCATTGCTACTGTAAGTGCCAGTGCAGATGCTGCGCTAAGAAATTTCGAATTCGCCGTCATTGGCTTCTTTACCCTTGTTTATTTGTTTCCGGACACATTGCGTCCAAAAATGCTTATATACCCCTAATAACGGGTTTTTTTATACAAGCAAGGCCTTCCGTTAAATTCTGCCTACTTCTTTATAAACCGTGGCATGTATGCCACGGCATTTCATAAATATGGTAAACAGTTTACACCATTTTCAATCAGAATTACCGTAGAACTTGATAAACTGTTAACACAGCTTAATCAACCGAACCAGCATAAATAATCATTGGATATTGCAAATAACATAAAAGCCATTACCGCAATAAAGCCGATTGTGAATATCGATTCCTGAATACGTTTTGGAACCGGACGCCCGATAATGCCTTCAATGACGTAAAAAACCAGATGCCCGCCATCAAGCGGAGGCAGTGGAAAAAGATTAATGAGGCCGATTCCTATCGAAAGAAATGCCGTAAAATTGAGCAGCGACATAAATCCCGTTTCGCTTACCTGCCAGGCGATTGTCGCGGTTTTTGACGGTCCGCTCAATTGGCAACGATCCTCTCTTCCGGCAATCAAGCGGCCGAGAAAACGCACAGTTTGCACAACAATAAATGCCGACTTATCCGTAGCCTCGCCAATTGCACCAAACAAACCGTAATCAATATGTCGTTCATAAGCGGGATCTAATCTTTGCGGATTATTCGGATCAACCGGCGCACCGGCCCCGATCATGCCGACACGCACTTTATTGCCGAAGCCGTCATCCCGCTCGGTAGGTTTGGGCGTTATCGTGACTGAAAAGGGTGCACCGGCGCGCTCCATACCGAAATTGACCGGATCATCTCCATGAAGAGAGACATAGGAGATGAGATCATCGAAACTTTCGACCTTTTGCCCGTCCATGGTTATGAAACGGTCGCCCGTTTTCAATCCGGCCGACATTGCCGGTGCACCTTCAACCAATGAGCCGATAACCGGTTCTACCGTTATTCTTCCGTACGAAAAAAAGAAAAACGACAAAACGACTACCGTGAAAATTGCGTTAGTAAAGGGCCCCGCAAATACGGTTGCAGCCCTCGCCCATGCACCGGCCGATGCAAAGGAGCCGGGAAGTGCTGCCGCGTCCGATTTCGATGTCATTCCGGCGGCATCTTCATCACCGATAAATTTCACATAGCCGCCAAGCGGTATGAGTGCGATACGCCAACGTGTTCCGCGTTTATCCGTTAAAGCACAAATTTCCGGTCCGAACCCCAGTGAAAAAGTGCTCGCGCCGATACCACACCAGCGCCCGACGAGATAATGCCCCATTTCATGGACAAAAATAATGACCATGATGACACATATCACTCCGATAACACGTAATACCGGCGCTCCGACACCGGTAATAAAACTCATCGTTTCCAAGAAAGGCTCCGTCATTCAGATCAGGTTAAACATATTGGAAGGGACAGTCATATCTGCAAAAATTGCACCGACAAGATAGAGCAGAATGGCGGCAAATACCAATCCGTCAACGCGATCCATAAACCCGCCATGCCCGGGTAGAAAATGCCCTGAATCTTTGACATTGAATTTTCGTTTCACCCATGATTCCGAGATGTCTCCAATTTGGGACACAACCGAAAGAGCAAAAGCAAGAACAGGAATAAACAGATTGGCAGGTGTTGTATCCGCTGCAAGAAACGCAACAAGACAGCCGCCTGCTGTACCGGCAAGAGCGCCTCCGATCGCACCACTCCACGTCTTATTGGGAGAAAACTTCGGCGCAAGTTTCGGCCCTCCCAACGAGCGGCCATTAAAATAGGCAGCAATATCGGTTCCCCAAACAATCGCAAAAAGAAAAATAATTGCGCCGAACCCGAACGGTTCTTCGCCTCTTAGATAAGTGAGTGAAGCCACCGGCAAGGTGGCGTAAAGATATCCACCTGCTACCCAGCCTGCATTGCCAAGCGACCTTAGTGCAAGGATAATCGCCCCCACAGCAATTGTAACGAATACAAGCGGAGCCGAATAATCAAGAACAAGCAGAACACCAAATACGACATAAAACACGCTTGCAAGAATATCATCGACTTTTTGCCAACGGCTCTTTGTGATTCCACGCCACTCGAAGAGCACGAAACCGCCAACACACCAGGCAAACAAGGCGAAAGCCGCTCCACCTTCCCATGTCAGAAAAAGTGCCACAACTGCAAAAATAACAGCCGTCAGAATTCTCATGAGAAGATTAGACATTGTTATTCCGCTCCATAAAAGAATTCATGAGGAACCAAAGCCCTGCACCCCGCATTTTTCATCATCCGGAACAATGTCATGGCAATTCTTCTTTTTCTTTGTCTTTTTCATAAACCCGTCCGAAACGGCGTTCACGCAACCAATAATCCGATACCGCAATATCGAGCTGTTCCTCGTTGAACTCCGGCCAATAGCAGGAAGCAAAATAAAGCTCGCTATAAGCAGATTGCCAAAGCAAAAAGTTTGATAAACGCTGTTCGCCGCTGGTGCGGATAATGAGGTCGGGATCCGGCATATCATATGTGTCGAGACAGCTTGAAAAAACCTTCTCGTCAATGTCATCTACATTGATACGCCCCTCGGCCACTGCTTTTATCATTTTCTTGGCCGAGCGGACAATTTCAGCGCGACCGCCATAATTGAACGCAACAACAAGATTAAGGCCATCATTCTCTTTTGTTGTCGTTTCCGCTTCCTGAAGCAATTTCGCAATTTCGCCAGGAACCCCTTCACGCTCACCGATGACACGTATACGGACATTGTTTTCGCGAAGCTCTTTCAAGTCACGTTTTATGAACAGCTTCAATAGCCCCATCAGGTGATTGACTTCTTCATCCGGACGAGACCAATTTTCCGATGAAAACGCAAATACGGTCAACCACTCGAGACCGTTACGACTGGCATGGCGGACAATCCGGTGAAGTGCTTCCATGCCGACCTTATGACCGGCAATACGGGGCAATCCACGTGTCCGCGCCCAACGGCCATTTCCATCCATTATGATCGCGATGTGACGTGGATAAAGCATTGTTTCAACCTGTTGCAGTGATAATCTTCAAACTTGCATGATTTCTGCTTGTTTGGCTGCAAGAATCTTGTCAATTTCACTGATTGTCGTATCGGTCAATTTTTGAATTTTGTCGGAAGCAATCCGGCTTTCATCCTGACTGATTTCGCTGTCTTTTTCAGCTTTTTTCAAACCTTCCATTCCGTCACGACGGACATGGCGAACTGCGACACGAGCCTGCTCGGCATATTGGTGAGCGATTTTAACAAGCTCCTTGCGACGTTCTTCGTTTAGTTCCGGCAAAGGTATACGCAATGTTGTACCGTCTGTAATCGGGTTAAGACCCAAAGAAGATTCTCTGATCGCTTTATCGACAGCGTTTACCATCGACTTATCCCAGACCGAAACCGACAACATACGCGGCTCCGGTACAGCAATATTGGCAACCTGATTAAGGGGAACAGTCGAGCCATAGGCCTCGACTGTAATCGGCTCCAGCAGGCTTACAGACGCCCGCCCTGTCCGCAAACCGGTAAGCTCATGCTTGAATGATGAAATGGCGCCATCCATACGGCGCTTGAGATCGTCGATATTTGTAGCGTCACTCATGCTAATTCTCCTTCAATTCGTTTGATATTATTCGGATACAACTGTGTATCGTCCGGTACCATTCAGCACATTTGCCAATCCACCCTTTTCGCCGATGGAATAGACAATGATGGGAATATGATTTTCACGAGCCAAAGTAATTGCAGTTGTATCCATAACTGCAAGTCCTTTTCTGATAACTTCTTCATGTGTCAAGCGGTCATAACGGGTTGCATTCGGATCCTTTTTCGGATCGGCAGAATAAATTCCGTCAACCTGTGTAGCTTTCAATAACACATTCGCACCAATTTCCGCAGCTCTGAGGGCGGCAGCCGAATCGGTGGTAAAAAAGGGATTTCCTGTGCCACCTGCGAAGATGACGACTTTACCCTGACTGATATAGCCGACAGCCTTTCGTTGCGAAAAACTTTCACAAATTTGCGGCATGGCAATGGCAGATAGAACGACCACATCCACGCCCAATTTGGTCAGCGATGTGCGCAGCGCAAGCGAATTGATTGCCGTTGCCAGCATCCCCATATGATCGCCGGTAACCCGATCGCCACCTCTCGACGCGACCGCAACGCCCCGAAAAATATTTCCGCCACCGATAACAACACCGACTTCGACGCCCATTTCATGAGCATCGGCAATATCTTTAGCGATACGATCCACCACCGAAACGTCGATACCAAAACTTTGCCCCCCCATCAAAGCCTCACCAGAAGCTTTCAATAAAATCCGTTTATAGAGGGGCTTATTTGTCATCTGTAGTCTCCGAATGCAAAATTTGACTGTGCCTTCGATACACGAAGGGCATCGCATTGTCACGCGATGCCCTCTCTACAACGTTTTTTTTGCTTCTCACAATGCTAAAAGCATCGCTTTCAAGCAAATAAACCGAATTTTGTCAGAAATTAGCCTTTTACTGCCGCTGCAACTTCCGCTGCAAAATCACTTTCGGCCTTTTCAATCCCCTCGCCCAGAGCGAAGCGGACAAAGCCTGTGATTTTTGCCGGAGCACCGATTTCTTTTTCGGCTTCCTTTAAGGCCTGACTTACAGTCTGATCAGGATTGATGACAAAAGCCTGCGAGAGAAGCACAACTTCCTCGAAAAACTTGCGCATACGGCCTTCTACCATCTTCTCGACGATATTGGCAGGTTTACCCGACTGGTTGGCCTGTTCGGAATAAATTGCCTTTTCACGTTCGACAGCAGCCGGATCAACCTCTTCGGCGGTGAGAGCCAACGGATTGGTTGCCGCAACATGCATAGCAACCTGACGACCGAAATGTTCGGCTGCATCTTTGTCACCATTGGTTTCGATAGCAACAAGAACACCGATTTTTCCTAATCCGTCGCCGATGCCGTTGTGAATATATGTAGCAATAACACCATTATCGACCGAAAGTTCGGCAGAACGACGGAATGTCATGTTTTCGCCGATCTTACCGATTGCATCTTTGAGAGTTTCGGCAACAGTCTTATCCGATCCCGGATAAACCGAAACCGAAATTTTTTCCAATGTACCGTCAGTACCCAAAGCGGCCTTGGCAATATTGCGAACAATATCCTGAAACGCATCGTTACGGGCGACAAAATCGGTTTCGGAATTTACTTCAACAAGAACAGCCTTTTTGCCGTCCGAAGCAACGCCGACAAGACCTTCGGCAGCCGTACGCCCTGCCTTCTTATCGGCCTTGGCAATGCCTTTTTTGCGCAACCAGTCAACGGCTGCTTCCATATCGCCATTTGTTTCTGCAAGCGCTGCCTTGCAGTCCATCATACCGGCGCCTGACAATTCGCGAAGTTCTTTCACCTGTGCTGCGGTAATGCTCATATTTACCTCTTAATCTTAATAACGGCGAAAGCGTGCAAGGATTATCCCTCGGCACGCCCGCGATCCTATATCCTTGATTTTGGCACCCTCTCGTTCAAAAGGGGGTGCCAATCTATTCATTATTCTGCGGCAGGAGTTGCTTCATTTTCCAATGCAGGTTCGGCCGGTGCTTCGGCCTGTGCACCAAGATCAACACCCATAGCGCCCTGCTGACGGGCAATACCGTCCAATGCTGCTTTGGCTACGAGATCACAATAAAGCGCAATGGCGCGTGATGCATCGTCGTTACCGGGAATCGGGTAGTTGATATTATCCGGATCGCAGTTTGTATCAATCACAGCGACCACCGGAATACCAAGACGCTTGGCTTCGTCGATTGCAATTTTTTCTTTGTTTGTGTCAATAATGAACAGAAGATCGGGAACCGATCCCATATCCTTGATACCGCCGAGTGCACGATTGAGTTTCTCGCGGTCATGTTCAAGATTCAAACGTTCTTTTTTGGTAAAACCTTGTGCCTCATTGGCAAGAATTCCATCAAGCTTGCGCAGACGTTGAATCGAATTGGAAATTGTTTTCCAGTTTGTCAACATACCGCCAAGCCAGCGAGCATTGACATAATATTGAGCCGAACGGTTTGCAGCTTCTGCAATAATGTCGGAAGCCTGACGTTTTGTGCCAACAAAAAGCACACGGCCGCCACGGGCAACAGTATCCGAAACCACCTTCAATGCATTATGAAGCAATGGAACAGTCTGTGCGAGATCGATAATGTGAATATTATTGCGCTGCCCATAGATATAGGGAGCCATTTTCGGGTTCCAGCGATGTGTCTGGTGACCAAAGTGAACGCCGGCTTCCAGAAGCTGGCGCATAGTGAAATCTGGCAATGCCATTTTTTTATCCTTTCCGGTTGAACCTCCACGGAAAGAGGCAGAAAAACTGCCACCGGCGGAAAATTGCGGATTTCTCCCGCAACTCCCCTATTTCCGTGTGTGGAATGTCGGGTTAATTAAGTGAAGTTGAAAAAACTTTCAAGTGTTTTTGACATCACTCATAATATTCTAACGAAAAATCGGAAATTCAACAAGCAGGTTTTGACCAACCGGCTATTCTTTACAGGTTTCTTTTGCTGGTTGTACGTCGAACAATTTGAATGTCTGCAATTTTCCGCGTACTGAAAAATTCCCGTAATCCATCACAAGGTCGCGGGTCACGCCGTTTTCATACAACAGAAAACTCGTGCGATAAACAGGTAAGCCATCCTGATTTTCGTCATCATTGAAATAGGAAATCGTTACCGGCCAATAGGGTTCGTTACCGAGCTTTCCCATGACTTTGGTTTCATTGTCAGCTTTGGCTTCCACCCTATCACCTATCACCACTGTCGCGTCCGTCAAGCGGTCGGCATCGTCCGAACCGTCAAAAAGCGTGGTCCGGTAGAAGTGGCGACCTGCTTTTGCCTGACGGATAACTTCTATCGTTTGAATTGTAGGAAATGCAGCCGATTTCAGTTTGACTTCTTTTTCTTTGGGCTTCTTCAGATTGACAACCATTTCGCCTTTGGCAATTTTGGCAACGCCATCTGTTTCGCTGGTCACTTCCTGATCTATGATGGTTTTGCTGACAAAACGAAACTCTTTGCCATTTGCCGTCTCGAAGCTTGTCATTTGCTGGTCGGTAAGCCGTGCCGGTGAATCAGTCATATCAATCCGTGTGACAAATCGAAAACGGGTTGTATAACCTTCGCATGATGAACCGTTGAATTCATAGGCCATACGGCCGACGAGACCCGAAATACCGGATTTATCCGATGCAGTTTCGAGCTGTAGATCATAGATTGCCGTATGGGGAACCATGACAATTTTATCTTCGGCCTGCGCTACGCCAAGACCCAGAATAAAAAAAGCAATGGTAACGAGAATCCTTGGCATCCACATATTCCTGTTTTTAACTGAGCTTGGCGTTATCATATATGCTAGATACAAAGCGAGTAAATTTCTTTTTTTAAACTTCGCATTTCCATATAAAAAGAAATGCGTTATTGAGCGAATATAAATCAAGCGAATATGAAATGACGGGATAAAGAGGTAGAAAATGTCCGACACGATTGAAAGCCGTTTAGAAAAACTAGGCATCAAAATCCCCGCTGCTGTACAACCTGTAGCAAACTATGTGACCGCCAGACGTTCTGGTAATCAACTCTATATCTCAGGCCAGCTTCCGCTGCGCGATGGCAAACCTGTCGCTATCGGAAAAGTCGGCAGAACAGTGAATGCCGAACAGGCAAAAAAATCGGCAGAAGCCTGTGCAATCAATATTCTGGCGCAAGCACAAGCTGCTCTTGGTGATTTGGGTAAAATAAAACAGGTTGTTAAAGTCACTGCCTTTGTCGCCGCCGATCCCAATTTTACCGATATTCCGCAAGTGGCTAATGGTGCATCGGATTTGTTTGTCAATGTTTTGGGAGACAAAGGAAAACACGCACGTTCAGCCGTCGGAGTTGCGACACTGCCCATGGACGTACCTGTAGAAGTGGAAGCTATTCTGGAAATTTGAGCGATGCGGCTTGACTGGTTAACAAAACGGCCCATTGCCAATTGTGGTCTTCATGGTTGTGACAAAACGGTTCTGGAAAATACACTCCCTGCATTCGAGCTGGCAGCCCTTGAGAATTATACGATTTGTTGCGACGTTCAATTGTCTCACGACGGAGTGCCTATGGTTTTTCACGGCGCTTCGCTGGAACAGGTAACCGGAAAAAACTTGCGTATTATCGACTTACGGTCATCCGAAATCGAAAAAATTCGCTCGGATGACGGCAAGCCGCGTATTCTCCCGTTCGAGACTCTTCTTCACAACATTGGTGGAAAAGTGCCGATTCTGGTAAATCTTGAAGGGAACGACGGTGAAGATGCAGGACTGATCTCGCGAGTGACCGAATTGCTGATTTCTTATCCCAACAGCTCGGCAATCATGTCGCAAGATGTACACATTTTACGTCGTGTACGTTTTGCCGATCATGCGATACCACACGGGATAAAAGCCGAAGGAAATCGGCGTTCAGAGATAGAAGAACATTTTGCAATGCTGGCTCATGATATGGAGTTCGTTGCTTATAATTTTCGCCAATTGGCAAATCCGTTTGTAAGGTTTGCCCGCGAAAAACTGGCAATGCCGGTTCTTGCATGGACAATCCATAACGCGGAAGAATGGGAAAGAGCACGCATTAATGCCGATCAGATGATCTTTGAAGGGTTTAAGCCAACTGGAATTAATTAAATCGTTTTTTCAATTGGTTAAATACAACTGTTAATCTATCGAACGAGGAAAAAATGCAACAGGTCTATGACGAAAATAATATTTTCGCAAAATTGATTCGTGGGGATATTCCTTCGATACGGGTCTATGAAGATAATGATGTTGTCGCCTTCATGGATGTGATGCCGCAGGGAAAGGGACATACTCTTATCGTCCCGCGTAAAGGTTCACGCAATCTCTTGGATGCCGATCCCGAAACGCTCTCCAAAGTCATCAAGGTCGTGCAAAAAATTGCCAAGGCCGTAAAAAAGGCCTTCAATGCGGATGGCGTTACAGTTATGCAGTTCAATGAACCGGCGAGCGGCCAAACAGTTTTCCATCTTCACTTTCATGTCATTCCACGTTTTGAAAATGTGCCGCTAAAACCCCACAGTGGTGAACCGGTTGACGCCAAAACACTGGAACAATCGGCAGCAAAAATCCGTGCAGCCTTATAAAAAGCTGTTTTTTCGGGTTCTCTTTTACCTGGCTAATAGTTGAAATTATTCTAAAAAACCTGACCGATCATTCAAACAGTCGGTCAGGTTTTTCTTAATCGGCTGGTGTCGTTTTTTTAACCCGTCGCTTATCCGTTTTTATTGATCGGGTCTGTTTTTTATTTGCCTGTGTTTCGTTGCTGATTATCTTCAAGGCAAGCTTGTTCTTATCGTTTTCATCAGTCATTACTTTGACTGTTCCACCGTGACGCAGCTTGCCGAATAGTATTTCTTCAGCAAGAGGTTTCTTGATATATTCCTGAATGACACGCGATAACGGGCGCGCTCCCATATGTGAGTCATACCCCTTATTGGCCAACCATTTTGTGGCAGCCGCACTTAGTTCAAACGTAATATCGCGGTCGGCAAGCTGTGCTTCGAGTTGCAAAATAAACTTCTGCACAACCTGATGGATAATCGGTTCCGACAACGGTGCAAACGGAATAATAGCATCAAGACGATTACGAAATTCGGGCGGAAAAAGCTGGTTGATTGCTTCGACATCATCGCCCTCGCGTTCTGTTTTTCCGAAGCCGATTGCGGATTTTGCCATATTCGCAGCACCGGCATTGGTTGTCATGATGAGAATGATGTTGCGAAAATCAATCTCTTTGCCATTATGGTCGGTGAGCCTGCCATGATCCATGACCTGTAACAGAATATTATAAAGATCGGGATGGGCTTTCTCTATCTCGTCAAGCAAAAGCACAGCATGAGGATTTTGGTCGACGGCATCGGTCAACAACCCGCCCTGATCGAAACCGACATATCCGGGCGGTGCGCCAATCAGCCGTGAAACAGTGTGCCGTTCCATATATTCCGACATGTCAAAGCGTAACAATTCGATTCCGAGTGAAGCCGCAAGCTGTTTTGCAACCTCGGTTTTTCCAACCCCTGTAGGACCGGAAAACAGATAGCTGCCAATCGGCTTGTCAGGCTCTCTAAGACCGGCACGGGCGAGCTTGATAGAGGCTGCAAGAGCTGAAATTGCCTTATCCTGCCCGTAAACGACACTTTTCAGCTCTTTTTCGAGATTTGCCAGCGTCTTGCGGTCATCACGCGATACAGTCTTTTGAGGAATGCGCGCCATTGTTGCGACTGTTTCCTCTATTTCCTTGACGCCAATGGTTTTTTTCCGCTTATCTTTCGGCAAAAGCATTTGCGCAGCACCGGTTTCGTCGACCACATCAATAGCCTTATCGGGCAATCTTCTGTCAGACATATAACGCGAAGAAAGTTCGACAGATGCTTTCATCGCTTCATCGGTGTATTTGATCTTATGGAAGTTCTCGAAATATGGCTTCAAACCCTTCAATATTTCGATCGCATCATCAATCGAAGGCTCGTTGACATCTATCTTTTGGAAGCGGCGCGCCAATGCACGGTCTTTCTCAAATATTTGGCGATATTCCTTATAGGTGGTCGAACCGATGCAACGGATAAGCCCCGAAGAAAGTGCCGGTTTTAACAAATTGGCAGCGTCCATACTACCGCCCGACGTTGCCCCTGCTCCGATAAGGGTGTGGATTTCGTCGATAAAAAGAATAGCACCCTTATAGTTTTCAAGCTCCTTAACGACCTGTTTGAGACGTTCTTCAAAATCACCGCGATAACGGGTACCGGCGACCAGCATTCCCATATCAAGGGAAAAAATCGTTGCATCGTTCAAAACTTCAGGCACTTCACCATCAACAATGCGTTTTGCCAAGCCTTCGGCAATTGCCGTCTTGCCAACGCCGGGATCACCGACGAGAAGCGGATTGTTTTTTGAACGACGACACAAAATCTGGATTGTCCGCGCAATTTCTTTATTGCGACCGATGAGCGTATCAATTCTTCCCTGACGGGCACGTTCATTAAGATTGATACAATATGCCGATAACGCATCTGTTTCTTTTGCGGCTGCTTGTTCACTACCGGGCAGTTCGTCATCGGCACCACCGAGCGGAAAACTCGCGGCGCCATTTTCAGACGCTATACCATGAGAAATAAAGTTCACGGCGTCATAACGGGTCATTCCGAGTTCTTGCATAAAATAGGCGGCAAAACTTTCCCTTTCGGCAAAAATCGCTACAAGCACATTTGCTCCGGTAACAATATCACGCCCTGCCGATTGAACATGAATTACGGCACGTTGAATAACACGTTGGAACGAATTTGTCGGCTTGGTATCCTCGTCGTCGCCAATTTGTGCATCAAGTTCCGACTCGACATATTGTGTCAATCGCGAGCGCAATTGTTCAATATCGACATTGCAAGCCTGAATAACTGCTTTAGCATCGACATCATCAAGCAATGCCAGCAAAAGATGTTCGAGCGTCGCATATTCCTGATGTGCGTCGCTCGCTATCATGAGTGCTCTATGGAGTGTCTTTTCAAGGCTGGTTGTGAAAGATGGCATGGGGGATCACTTTCTTTCCATTACGCATTGTAAAGGATGCTGGTTTTCGCGGGCACAATCCATAACCTGTGCAACCTTTGTTTCTGCCACTTCATAAGAATAAACACCGCATTCGCCAACGCCGGTGTGATGAACATTCAACATAATACGCGTTGCGTCTTCACGATTTTTACGGAAAAACTTCTGTAAAACAAATATAACAAAATCCATCGGCGTATAATCATCATTCAAAAGAAGGACGCGATAAAAGTCCGGCTTTTTAACCTTGGGAAGCGTTTTGGTAGCGATACCGGTTTCAAAATTTTCCGGATTATCGCCAGCTCTTTCATCATTATGGCCGCTTAATCTTTCAAACTTGCTTTGTATCACTGTTGCGTTTCTTTCTCTATCGAATGCAATTTATGTAATGTATTTTTATCAGATTATAAGGCCTCGGATAGCGGGTTTGATAACAGTTTTATATCATTTTCCACCATTTAGGTTCCGCTTCGACTATTTAGATTCAAGAAAAATTTTGCCCTTATAAATAAATTGGTAACGCTGTCGGATTAGTCTTCCTGCAACCGAAGCGGCAGAGCCTACTCTGACGCTCATTCTGTTTGGCGAAATCAAGGGTAATTCAAAGTGCAAAAAGCCTACCAAAAAGTAGCTAATTTTTTCAGAACAGCCGCCATTGCAACACTCGTATTTTCTGTTTCTATCACTTGTGCAAAAGCCGCTCCCCAGAGTGCTTATGCCGATAAATATGCAGCAATAGTGATTGATGCCAATACCGGAAGAACCTTGTTCGAGGCAAACGGAAATGCACGTCGTTATCCGGCCTCCCTTACAAAAATGATGACGCTTTATCTGCTTTTCGAGGCTATGCAATCCGGAAGGGTTACGCCAAACACACCAATTCCGGTTTCGGCCTATGCTGCTTCGCGTCCGCCCACAAAAATCGGCTTTCGCGCCGGCCAGACAATTCCTGCCGAACTTGCCGCAAAAGCTTTGATAACCAAATCGGCAAATGATGTCGCAACCGCTATCGGTGAATATCTTGGCGGTTCGGAACCCCGTTTTGCCCAGATTATGACAGCAAAGGCAAGAAGGCTCGGTATGATGAATACCAATTTTGCCAATGCATCCGGTTTACCGGACGAACAAAACTATTCGACTGCCCGTGACCTCGCCATTCTTTCACTCGCTTTGCGTGAACATTTCCCGAAGCAATATGACTGGTTCAAGACAACGAGTTTTCAATTCCGCGGCCAAACAATCAACGGTCATAACCGCCTTGTCCGCGATATGAAAGGCGTTGACGGTATTAAAACCGGTTATACCCGTATGTCGGGTTCAAATCTGGCAACGTCCATGCGCCTCGACGGTCGTTCCATTGTTGCGGTCGTGATGGGAGGACGTTCCTCGGCATTGCGTGATGTGCATATGGCGGAACTCTTACGCCGTTATCTGCCGGAAGCCAGTCGTGGTAAAACACGCGCTCCGCTCATGGCTGCCACCCAATACGATTTACCGGAAGTCAATAACGCTCCCATTCCGGTAACAAAAGCAAATATGCCGAATGTCAAAGCCGATAAAATCGCGGTTATTGCAAAAGCGGATGTCACAAATGTCGCAGCCGACACAAGTACAGCAGTCGCCGACGCACCAACCGCCAAAAAACCGGATAATGCTTCGGATGTTTTGACAGCACTTGCGAGCACATCCCAATCCAATGCACCTGCCGTAAAAGAAGCAACCGAAGCGGTCATTTCAAAACCACAAGCCGGAACTGCCCGGTCCGGTGCTATTGATCCTGTTATCACCGCATCAGCTCCCGCGAATGCCGGTCAAAATGGCTGGGCCATCCAGATTGGCTCCCTGCCCAATCAACAACAGGCAACAGACATGCTTTCCAATGCCTCCGACGCCGCCCGTTCCGCTCTTTCAAACGCAAAACCCTATACTCAAGTGTTTGATAAAGACGGCCAACGTTATTATCGCGCACGGTTCGTCGGATTTAATTCAAAAAAAGCTGCCTGGGACGCATGTTCGGTTTTAAAGAAAGCAAATTTTAACTGCTATGCGATAACACAATAATCAAGAACAATTTTCGAGTTTTGCGTAAAAGGTAATTGAGCCATGGAAAATGCAACTGATATGGTGTTAAAAGCCCGTTCTCACAATTTCGAGAACCCGTTACTCACTTTGCGGTCGCTTCAGCAAGCAGCCTTGAAATTGCACGGTTTGAAAGCCACGCCCAATGGCTTGGGCACACGGTCCCTGCTCGGTCTGTTGATTTGCCAAACGCAACGTAACCGCCGCATGGCTTTGCCGCCGGTTCGCGTTCATTTGCGCGTTGCAAGCCCGCGGGGGTCGTTCGGCGTAAAACTTCGCCTCGGTTCAACCAACAGTTAAAAACCGGGTGTGTGATTGCGCATTCCATCGAAAGATTATAACAGCCCCAGATCTGCAAGTTCCTGCCTCAACGCAGGAGGTAAGCGGTTTTTGCTTCCGTTCAAATCATCCTTGGGTGCTTCATCTATCTTGAGATAACGCCACCCTTGAAAGGCACGTCTTGGCTGCCATTCTGTCGGAATAATCTTGTCATCAAGGACAAGCTTACAACGATGAATTCCCTCCTCGTCGGTAAACGGGCGGATGTCCAGAAATTTTTGTCGACACTGGATATTACCTTTCATAACCCAATAAAGCGACCCCCCGTCGAGGAGTTCATCATTTTTTTTGGGAACCATGCGGGTAATATGATACTGTTCCGGCTTTTCTCCCGCCAAACGTAATTCGGCAAGCCGAAAATCAACCCAGGCTGCGAGGTCTTCAATCGAGGAACAACCAACGCATAATTTTACCATGTGAAGCGTCATAATTGAAGATTTAGCAATCCGTCACATTAACTGCAAGGCCACCTTTGCTGGTTTCCTTATATCTATCGCTCATATCGTGTCCGGTTTCCCTCATTGTCTTTATGCAAGCATCAAGTGACACAAAGTGGTGACCGTCACCATGAAGTGCCAATGAAGCAGCCGTTACAGCTTTGACGGCTCCCATCGCATTTCTTTCGATGCACGGAACCTGAACGAGACCGGCAACCGGATCACACGTCATTCCGAGATGATGTTCAAGTGCAATCTCGGCCGCGTTCTCGATCTGCTTGGGCGAACCTCCCAAAACGGCTGTCAAGCCTGCGGCTGCCATAGAAGAAGCAGAACCCACCTCCCCCTGACACCCGACTTCAGCACCCGAAATCGACGCGTTGGATTTGATAATTCCGCCGATTGCTGCAGCGGTGAGCAGAAAATCACGAACCCCGCTCTTACTGGCATCGGCACAAAAGCGCAAATAATAGCTGATCACTGCCGGAATAACGCCCGCCGCGCCATTGGTGGGCGCTGTAACAACGCGCCCTCCTGCTGCATTCTCTTCGTTAACAGCAATAGCATATGTCGACAGCCAATCATTTGCCGACAACGGGCTCAACTGATTCTTTTTGCTGTCACCGATCAGTTTCTCGTAAAGCTTTTTTGCCCGACGTTTAATGTGGAGACCTCCGGGCAATTCTCCCTCATGACCAAGTCCGCGTTCAACACAGCTTTTCATTACGAGGAATATTTTGTCGAGCCCCTCATCCAGATCGCTGCGCGTCATACGTGTTTCTTCATTGGCGCGTTTCATTTCGGCGATTGTCAAACCTGATCGGGTTGCCATATCAAGCATGTCTTTCGCAGTGGCGAAAGGAAAAGGCACTGAAGAGCTATCGTTACTGCTGTTGTGCTCGATCCGGTTTATTTCGTCTTCTGTCACCACGAAACCGCCGCCGATAGAATAATAAACGCGACGCAACAGCACATTTTGCATCTCGTCGAGGCCTTCAAAAACCAGACCATTGGTATGCGCCGGCAACGGCGTCTTGTAATCGAATATCAGATCCGTTTCAGGAGAAAAACGATATGCAGGATGTCCATGCGGATGAACCTCTCCGCTTTCGTATACACGACGAACAATACTATCCATCGCGTCGGGATCGACAGTTGCCGGCGCCTCTCCCGACAAGCCGAGAATGACCGCTCTGTCAGTCGCATGGCCTACGCCGGTAAAAGCCAGCGACCCATGTAGAAAGGCTCGCAAATGCACAATTGACGAGTGGCTCGGCTTTGGCCAATTACCCGACAATATCTCTTCAAGAAACATATTGGCCGCAGTCATCGGGCCCATTGTGTGCGAGCTCGACGGACCAATTCCGATTTTAAAGAGTTCAAAGACCGAAAGAAACATGGAATTAATCGAACACGTCAATGTCCAACAATCAGGAATTCCCCTACATAAAGCTTAAAAACCCACTGTAAGGTAAATAAGGGAAATAACAGCAACAAGCGCTATCGTTGCTTTTATAGCGATGCTCCAACAAGATTTCTCAATGATTTCATCCATAAAGCACCTATAAAATAACAAAACAATCAACCTGTAACTGAATTGTCTCAAGCTATAATGGTGAAACAGCAAATAGACAACATTAAAAAAAAACTAAAAAAAATAATTTTCAACAAAATTTTTGAGCGCGTTCCAACATCAGGAACTCAAAATATCCCGCTTTACACACAATCCGGCATCACTCGACAAAACGTACAAACTCTTCGAGTGGCACACGTTCGGTCGGGAAATTATTTTCAGGCGCGTTTTCATCACGATAGCCGAGAGCAAGTCCGCAAATGACCTGTCGTTCGGGAGGAATATCCAGTTCTTGCGATATTGTGTTATGATATTCGGAAAAGGCCGCCTGAATACAGCTATCAAGGCCGAAACTGCGCGCCACCAATGCAATTGTCTGGATAAAACCTCCCAAATCCAGCCAACTGCCAAGTTCCATATCCCGATCCATTGTGAAAATAAGACCGACAGGCGCTCCAAAAAACATGAAATTTTTCGCCTGCTGGCGTTCGATTTTGCTTCTTTCCGAACGTGCAATTCCAAGCGCCCGATAAAGGTCCCAACCGACTTTACGCCGTCGCGCGAGATAAGGCTCACGCCACGAACGGGGATAGAATTGATATTCACATTCTTCTTTTATGCCGGAAACCGACATGTCGAAAAGTTTCCGGCCAAGTTTTTTCAATGCTCCATTATGAACGACAATCACTTGCCAGGCCTGTATATTCGCTCCCGAAGGCGCGCGCGAAGCCAGTTGTAATATGTCTTCCACCAGCTTCCGGTCGACATCCTTTTCCAGATAAGCGCGAATTGATTTTCGGCTTTTTACGACGTCGCAAAATTTTTCAATTCTGGTCATTTTTTATGTTCCACCCACAGGAAAAATGAACACACAGGCTAATTTACCCAAGCAAAGCAAAAACTTTGTGATAGATAGATAGCAAAGGATACCGATATGAACCAGCCTGAAACCATTAAAATACGATTACAAAAGGTTGATCTTATTCGTGGGCTCGCACTCATTGGCATGGTGGTTTACCATTTCAGTTGGGATTTGAGCTATTTTTCCTATATTGCCCCACAAGTTCCGGCGGAAGGCAGTTTGCGCGTTCTGGCGCGTATTGTCGCGTTTTGCTTCCTGTTTATTTCCGGTTTCAGTCTCTTTCTTGCACAGGGAAAACAACTCCACGTTTCA
This sequence comes from Bartonella sp. P0282, assembly GCF_048452985.1. NCBI lineage: Bacteria > Pseudomonadati > Pseudomonadota > Alphaproteobacteria > Hyphomicrobiales > Bartonellaceae > Bartonella > Bartonella sp. P0282. Next base: position 173,338 of record NZ_WTFO01000002.1, on the reverse strand, counting down.
ACCTATTTCCGACGCTTGTCGATCATCGTACTGGCTGCTTTTGTTGTTTCTATCGTTACCTATTTTATCATGCCGCAAGGCTTCATCTATTTCGGAATATTACATGAAATAGCTGTGGCGACGGTCATCGGCTTGCTATTTTTGCATACGCCGCTTGTGTTGAATTTTTTGGCTATTTTTATTTTCGTTCTACTGCCGTTCATACTGAAATCCGATGTTTTCAACGCACCTTATCTGTTATGGACCGGATTTTCGAGCTATCCCCGACCCTCATTTGATTATGTTCCGGTTTTTCCGTGGTTTGGCGCAGCTCTTTTAGGGCTTACAACAGCCCGCATCTGCGACAATTTTCAACTATTGCCATATTTACAAAACGGCATCCGCCCACAATGGCTCAACAAATTCTTGCAGCTCATCGGGCGCCACAGCCTCATATTTTATCTGGTTCACCAACCTGTTCTGTTAGCTATCCTCTATTGTATCTCTTCTGTTTTTCCCCCTTCCCCCGAAGCCTTAAGGGCACCAATGGAGAAAGCTTGCGTCAGCGAATGTCGTCAAAGTCAACCAAACGGCCACTTATGTTCCGATTTTTGCACTTGTGTGTTTGACAAAATCGAAGCAGGAAAACTGATTTCTCCATTGTCTAAAGGAGAAATAACAGAAACAGATGAAAGGCTACAAAAACCGGTCAATGAATGTTGGGCAGGAATTGTAAATAAACTTGATTAGATGGCACGCTAAAACCATGGGGAAGACAACCGGTTGCCGGACTTCTAACGATTGACATCGCGTTCGGCCAAACGCTCGAAACATATTTCCTCAATACGCTCAAGCTCGTGTAATGATTCATCAATGTCCCGACGCATCTGTTTGAGATCTTCGCGTTTTTCCTTGATATCGTGCAAGACATTCTCGACCTTTATTGCCTCATCAAGTGGAGCTGTTGTAACTGTCAAGAGCGAGGCGATTTCGGCAAGCGAAAAATTGAGCCGCTTGGCTCTGAATATTTGTTGAAGACGATGGCGATCAAGCTCGGTGTAAAGCCGTGTACGCCCCCGACGCATCGGAACAATAAGCCCCTGATCTTCATAATAGCGCAATGTTCGCGTCGTTACACCGAATTCCCTTGTCAGTTCACCGATTGAATAATATTCATGCATAAGTCAACTAAACAGGGTACGATCAAAAACCTCACGAACCCTCATCTATCCCTCTTTGTTTTCCACAATAGTTTTGCAAACCGATGGTGCAATAGCGGATAGCTGCAAAACAAATATTGTTGAAATCAATTATATGTTTAACATAGCGGGCAAAACAACCGATAATGAAAACTTTCGCCAGAAACTTGCAAACCCGTTTAACATAAATAACCGGTTGCGAAACCGGCCTTCCCCGTCAACAGTTAATAAAATCATTAAGCGGAACACTGAAAATAGATCAACCCTATATAGCGTTTCAAAACAAAGCCAACCCGATTCATGCAGTATTTTTTAAAACAGTGATGCAATTATGCTCTATATGAACCTGCAAAACCCGTTTATGATAGAAACCGACCAATCTTTATCGTTCAAGAGTACTCCTTCTGAAGTATGCCATCATGAAGAAAAAAAAATGGATCATCGGCTTTATTGTACTCGTCATTGTCGCCATTCCCTTGTCATTCAACTACCTCGTCGACCGGCTCGGACGTTCCGAACTATATGCGTTTGCACAGGACAAAAATTATTGCAGAACGCCTGATTGCGAGGAAGGAATTCAATACGTTACCGAACTTCTCCACAAACAATCGGGCATTGAAGAAAAAGACGTTCCCTGGTGTATGGCCACCAACCGTATCTATTACACGGATCTTTATTCTCTGAATGGTTTGAAAGTAAAATTTACCAATTGGATGTACCAGACATGCGAGCGTCACGAGCTTACTCTCGACGATGCAAATATCGAAATCGGCGACCACCATCACGATGAAGAGGACCATTGATCCTTTCCAGACGGCGATGATCCTTCAGGTGAATGATTTTGCCAACATCAACGGGGACATTGATAAATCAAAGCCCCGATTTGTCGAACGTTCCGGATTTTGTAGCGCGGCTTTACCGACTTTATCGCCTCCCTCGTTCATTAACGCTTCTCGCTTTTGCTCGCTCTTTTCCAACAAGCTGAAATGCACCGGACACATGACCAGTATCTATAAAAACGGATTTAAAAAATTTGCCATTTGTCATCACAATTTTTCGGTTACGGCGTATGGCCTCTTTTACAATCGCTGGAGAGGCAAAAATACCTCCAATAAAAGCATTACTGTTTCATAAAAAAATAATGACATTGCTATTGCTAAAAATTTTCAAAGTTAAAACCGGTTTTATTCCTGTTTTTTCAGTGATTTCATATTTTTTTGAACAATAATACATAAAAACAAATAAAAATTACTTAAAAACCATTTCAAAAATGATGTCGCTATTTTCTCTTAGACAACCATCAAACATTATTTTAAAAAATTCGCATCCCTATATTGGAATAGATAACGAAGAGATAAATATTCATCATAATGAAATGATGTCATCCACTTTATCGGGAACGATTTCTGCCTATATTCCGAACAATCATCAAGAAACAAACTATTCCGGAGACTCTCTATGTTTATAGACCACATTGACCATATTGTTATGACCTGTATCGATTTGGAAGCGACCAAACGCTTTTATACCGACGTTTTGCAACTGAAACTCGAAGTTTTCGGAGAAAACCGTTTTGCACTCCGCTTCGGCAATCAGAAGATCAATCTCCATCAATATGGCAAGGAATATGAACCGAAAGCTCACCTACCCGTTCCGGGTAGTCTCGATCTCTGTTTCATATCAAAACTTCCGCTAGACATGGTCATTACTCAACTGAAAAAGAGCAACTGTCCTATTGTTGAAGGTCCTGTCGAGCGCACCGGAGCGAACGGGAAAATCCTTTCCGTTTACATACGTGACCCAGATTTGAATCTCATCGAGATTTCCGAATATCTGAAATGATAACTGATCGGACAATTTCTTTCTAAAAACCGGCTTTCCTCTTTCAAGCCCGAATTTTTTTAAACATTAATAGACCGATTTAAACATTAATATACAGAAAAGCCCGACCGTTAAGTCGGGCTTTTCTTTTTTCCAAAACCAGCCAAATAGTGGGCTTATTCAGCAGCCGTATGTGTCATATCCGACAACATCGCATTTGCTTTATCGCCGCCATTTGCCTTGCGATGTTCGTCAACGATCAAATCGTCACGAGCTGTGGCAATACGACGGATTTGGGCAATTGTGCCACCTGTACCGGCAGGGATAAGACGACCAACGATAACGTTTTCCTTCAAGCCCTGCAAGGTATCCATCTTTCCGGCAACCGCAGCTTCTGTAAGCACGCGTGTTGTCTCCTGGAAGGAAGCAGCCGAAATAAACGACGGCGTTTGCAACGAAGCTTTTGTAATACCCAACAAGACAGGATTACCGCTTGCCGGTTTCTTACCTTCTTCGATGAGCCGATCATTGACTTCCTGAAGCTCGATCCGGTCGACATTGTCACCCGGAATATAGCCAGAATCACCGGAATCGGTAATTTCGACTTTTTGCAGCATCTGGCGAACAATGACTTCGATATGCTTATCGTTAATCACAACACCCTGAAGACGATAAACCGACTGGATCTCGTTGACGAGATAGGAAGCCAATGCTTCCACGCCCTTGATTGCCAGAATATCATGCGGTGCCGGATTACCGTCAAGGATGTAATCACCCTTTTCTATCTGGTCACCATCCTGCAGATGGAACGGCTTGCCCTTCGGAATAAGATATTCGACAGGCTCGACCGTGTCATCATTCGGTTCGATCGTGATACGCCGTTTGTTCTTGTAGTCGCGTCCAAAGCGGATTGTACCATCAATTTCAGCAATAATGGCATGATCCTTTGGACGACGGGCTTCAAAAAGCTCGGCAACACGCGGAAGACCACCGGTAATATCCTTGGTCTTGGCGCTTTCCATCGGCAGACGTCCGATCACGTCACCGGCTTTGACATGAGCACCGGGTTCAACCGAAAGAATGGTTTCCACCGACATCATGTAACGCGCATCACCGCCCTTCGAGAGCTTGGCAATCTTGCTGCCCTTCTTATCCGCATAGATAACAATGGCAGGTTTGAGTTCTGCACCACGGGGGTTGGCGCGCCAGTCAATAACCTGACGTTTGGTGATACCGGTTGATTCATCGGTTGTCTCTGTAACAGACAGACCGTCAAGCATATCCTCGAACCCGACATAGCCCTCGACTTCAGTCATGATCGGACGGGTATACGGATCCCATTCAGCAATACGTTGGCCGCGTTTAACCACATCGCCATCATCGACGAAGATGCGGGCACCGTAGGTAATACGGTGGGAAGCACGTTCCTTGCCATTTTCATCCTTGATAAGGATAGCCATATTACGGCCCATAACGACCAGATGGCCTTCAGAATTGCGAACAACCTTACGATTGCGCAGTTCAACCTTACCTTCATAGGATGCTTCCAGATATGAAGTATCAACAACCTGTGCGGTACCACCCAAGTGGAATGTACGCATTGTCAACTGTGTACCGGGTTCGCCGATAGACTGTGCGGCAATAACACCCACTGCTTCACCCTGATTGACAGGTGTACCACGTGCGAGATCACGACCATAGCACTTGGCGCAAACCCCGACGCGGGTTTCGCAAGTCAGTGCCGAACGGATCTGGACAGACTGGATACCGGCAGCTTCAATCTTGGCAACGTCTGCTTCCTCGATCATGCGGCCGCCTTCAACGATAACTTCACCCGTAGTCGGATGAATAATATCATGAAGTGCGGTACGACCAAGAATACGTTGGCCGAGAGAGGCAACAACCTGACCGGCATCGACGATCGCCTGCATTGTCAGGCCCTTATCCGTTCCGCAATCAACCTCGGAAATGATAGCATCCTGAGCAACGTCAACAAGACGGCGCGTCAAATAACCGGAGTTCGCAGTCTTCAAGGCTGTATCGGCAAGACCCTTACGGGCACCGTGTGTCGAGTTGAAGTACTCGTTCACAGTCAGGCCTTCTTTGAAGTTGGAGATAATCGGCGTTTCGATGATTTCGCCCGAAGGTTTAGCCATCAAGCCGCGCATACCGCCCAACTGCTTCATCTGGTTCGGCGATCCACGAGCACCGGAGTGGGACATCATGTAAATCGAATTCATCGGTTTTTGACGTCCTGTTACGGGATCGAATTCAACCGCCTGAATACGTTTCATCATCTCGTCGGCAACACGATCGGTACATTTACCCCAAGCGTCGACAACCTTGTTGTACTTTTCGCCCTGTGTAATAAGACCGTCATTATATTGCTGTTCATATTCCTTGGCCAAAGCCTCGGTTTCCTGAACCAGTCTTGCTTTGCTTTCCGGTATAACCATATCGTCCTTACCGAACGAAATGCCGGCACGGCAAGCATTGGCAAAGCCCAAAGACATGATGCGGTCGCAGAACATCACTGTTTCTTTTTGCCCGCAGTGACGGTAAACATGGTCGATCATCTTGGAAATGTTCTTTTTGGTCATTTCCTGATTGACGATATCGAACTTGATGTTTGGATTTTTCGGCAATGTTTCACCGATGATAAGCCGTCCCGGTGTTGTGTCGTAAATTTTCGAGACAATATTGCCATCGGCGTCAACACTTTTAACGCGGCCTTTGATCTTTGTGTGAAGCGTTACAACTTTGCTATCCAACGCATGTTGCAATTCACCCATATCACCAAACGCCATGCCCTCACCCGGTTCATGTTCGCAAACAATCGACAGGTAATAAAGGCCGAGCACCATATCTTGCGAGGGAACAATAATCGGCGCGCCATTGGCAGGATGCAGAATATTGTTCGTCGACATCATCAGGACGCGGGCTTCAAGCTGGGCTTCAAGCGACAGCGGTACGTGGACAGCCATTTGGTCGCCATCGAAATCCGCGTTGAAAGCGGTACAAACCAGCGGATGAAGCTGGATGGCTTTACCTTCGATCAGGGTCGGTTCAAAAGCCTGAATACCCAAACGGTGCAACGTCGGAGCGCGGTTCAAAAGAACGGGGTGTTCACGGATAACCTCTTCGAGAATATCCCAAACTTCCGGACGTTCTTTTTCAACGAGCTTCTTGGCTTGTTTTACGGTTGAAGAAAAACCTTTTGCATCGAGGCGTGCGTAAATAAACGGCTTGAACAGTTCCAAAGCCATTTTTTTCGGCAAGCCGCATTGATGCAACTTCAGTTCAGGACCTGTGACGATAACCGAACGACCGGAATAATCGACGCGCTTACCAAGCAGGTTTTGACGGAAACGTCCCTGCTTGCCTTTCAGCATATCCGAAAGCGATTTCAGCGGCCGCTTATTGGCACCGGTAATGACACGTCCACGACGACCATTATCGAACAGAGCATCGACAGCTTCCTGCAACATACGCTTTTCATTGCGTACGATAATGCCGGGTGCGCGAAGTTCGATCAAACGTTTCAAACGGTTGTTACGGTTGATAACGCGACGATAGAGGTCGTTAAGGTCGGATGTCGCAAAACGGCCACCATCAAGTGGAACCAGCGGGCGTAAATCCGGCGGAATAACCGGAATAACCTTCATAATCATCCATTCCGGACGATTTCCGGACTCGATGAAATTCTCGACGATTTTCAGACGTTTCATCAATTTCTTGATTTTCAAATCCGATGTCGTCTCTGCAAGTTCCGCACGCAGATCGGCAGCTATTTTCTGCAAATCCATTGCTGCGAGCAGCTCGTAGATCGCTTCTGCACCGATCAGAGCGGTAAACTGGTCCGGCCCGAATTCGTCAACCGCCATCATATATTCTTCTTCGGAAAGAAGCTGATGCATTTTGAGCGAAGTCAATCCGGGTTCGGTAACAATGTAGTTCTCGAAATAAAGAACACGCTCAATATCCTTGAGAGTCATATCAAGAAGTGTACCGATACGGCTCGGCAGTGATTTCAAAAACCATATATGTGCGACTGGAGCAGCAAGTTCGATATGCCCCATACGCTCGCGGCGAACACGTGAAAGAGTAACTTCAACACCGCATTTTTCGCAAATAATGCCTTTATATTTCATGCGCTTGTATTTGCCGCACAGACATTCATAATCTTTGATCGGCCCGAAAATACGTGCGCAGAAAAGCCCGTCACGTTCTGGCTTGAACGTACGGTAGTTAATGGTCTCAGGCTTTTTGATTTCGCCATAAGACCAGGACAGAATCTTCTCAGGGCTGGCGATTGATATCCTGATGGAATCAAACGTCTGTGTAGGCGCCTGAGGATTGAAAAGATTCATGACCTCTTGGTTCATGCCGTTCTCCTTCAGGGGTTTTATCTAAAACCCGTTGCGATAGTCATTTTTGTCCATTGATAAACAAAAACCTATCTCAGTAGAAATCTATTTGTTCGACTTAACAAAAGCCAATGGAGGTGCGCCCTCTTGGGCGCACCTTTCCGATTACTCGGCTGCATCCGGCAAGTTTTGCTGCTGAGCCAATAATTCACGCGTATCATCAAGCTCGACATTAAGCCCAAGAGACCGCATTTCCTTAACCAGAACGTTGAAGCTTTCCGGTATGCCGGCTTCAAACGTATCATCGCCACGAACAATAGCTTCGTAAACTTTGGTACGTCCGGCAACGTCGTCAGACTTCACTGTCAGCATTTCCTGCAAGGTGTAAGCGGCACCATAAGCTTCAAGTGCCCAGACCTCCATCTCGCCGAAACGTTGACCACCGAACTGTGCTTTACCACCCAACGGTTGCTGGGTAACAAGCGAGTAAGGTCCGATCGAACGGGCGTGAATCTTGTCATCAACCAGATGGTGCAGTTTGAGCATGTAAATATAGCCCACTGTCACCTGACGATCGAAAGGTTCACCGGTACGGCCATCAAACAGTTGAACCTGACCCGATGTTGCAAGTCCTGCTTCTTTCAACATCTCGTTGATGTCGGCATCATGTGCACCATCGAAAACCGGTGTCGAAATCGACACACCATGGCTCATCTGGTCGGCAAGGCGAACAATGCTTGGATCATCGTATTCGCGGATCGGCTCGTTACGGTCATTATCGGGAATAATATCCTCGATCCGTTGACGTAACGGCTTGATGTCTCCGCCTTTGCGATAAGCTTCCAACAAATCGCCTATCTGCTTGCCAATACCGGCACAAGCCCAACCAAGGTGGGTTTCGAGAATTTGCCCGACATTCATTCGGCTCGGAACGCCCAGAGGGTTCAACACGATATCGGCATGTGTACCATCTGCAAGGAACGGCATGTCTTCAATCGGCAGAATGCGCGAAACAACACCCTTGTTACCATGGCGACCGGCCATCTTGTCACCCGGCTGGATTTTGCGCTTAACAGCAACAAAAACCTTGACCATCTTCATGACGCCCGGAGGCATTTCGTCACCACGCTGGACTTTTTCAACCTTGTCCATGAAGCGACGCTGGAGAGCATCCTTGGATTCGTCGTATTGCTTGCGCAATGCTTCGATTTCACCCTGAAGCTTTTCATCCTCAACGGCGAATTGCCACCACTGTGAACGCGGAAACTCTTTCATGACGGCTTCAGTAAGGCTTGTGCCTTTCTTGAAGCCCTTAGGCCCTTCAATAGCTGTTTTTCCATTCAGCATATCGACAAGGCGTGCATAAACGCTGCGGTCCAGAATGGACTGTTCGTCATCACGGTCTTTCGCCAAACGCTCGATTTCTTCGCGTTCGATAGCCATTGCACGTTCGTCCTTTTCAACGCCGTGGCGATTGAAAACACGAACTTCAACGACTGTACCGAATGCCCCCGGAGGCATACGCATTGACGTATCACGAACATCGGAAGCCTTTTCACCGAAGATGGCTCGCAAGAGCTTCTCTTCCGGTGTCATCGGGCTTTCACCCTTCGGTGTGATCTTGCCAACGAGAATATCACCAGGTTGAACTTCGGCACCGATATAAACAATGCCGGCTTCATCGAGGTTTTTCAGAGCTTCTTCCGAAACATTCGGAATATCACGTGTGATCTCTTCCGGTCCAAGTTTCGTATCACGGGCAGAGACTTCGTATTCCTCGATATGGATCGAGGTGAATACATCTTCTGCAACCATCCGTTCGGACAATAGAACAGCATCTTCGTAGTTATAGCCGTTCCATGGCATAAACGCGACGAGAACGTTACGACCAAGAGCCAGATCACCGAGATCGGTCGACGGACCATCAGCAATGATATCGCCCTTCTCGATATGGTCGCCAACGCGAACCAAAGGACGCTGGTTGATACAGGTCGACTGGTTGGAGCGCTGGAATTTGTGCAAACGATAAATATCCACACCCGATTTGGTCGGGTCGAGATCCTGTGTTGCACGAATAACAATACGCGTTGCGTCAACCTGATCGACAATGCCACCACGTTTGGCTGCAATGGCTGCACCGGAGTCACGAGCAACGATCGGTTCCATACCGGTTCCGACAAACGGTGCTTCGGCGCGAACCAGAGGCACAGCCTGACGTTGCATGTTGGAGCCCATCAAAGCGCGGTTCGCGTCGTCGTTTTCGAGGAACGGAATAAGCGCTGCAGCAACAGAAACCAACTGCTTCGGCGAAACGTCCATGAGGTCGATATTCTCGCGCGGTGCCATCAACACTTCGTTGGCATGACGACAAACGACGAATTCATCAACAAATTTGCCGTCATCCGACAGGTTGGAATTTGCCTGTGCCACATAGTGCTTGGACTCTTCCATAGCCGAAAGATAAACGACTTCGCGTGTAACCTTGCCATCAATGATCTTGCGATACGGACTTTCAATAAATCCATATTTGTTGACACGGGCAAATGTTGCAAGCGAGTTGATAAGACCGATATTCGGACCTTCCGGTGTTTCGATCGGGCAGATACGACCATAGTGGGTCGGGTGCACGTCGCGAACCTCGAAACCGGCACGCTCGCGGGTAAGGCCACCCGGTCCCAATGCCGACAGACGCCGCTTATGGGTAATTTCCGAAAGCGGATTGGTCTGATCCATAAATTGCGACAACTGCGACGAACCGAAGAATTCACGCACAGCAGCAGCAGCCGGTTTTGCATTGATAAGATCTTGCGGCATAACCGTGTCGATCTCGATTGAAGACATACGCTCCTTGATGGCGCGTTCCATCCTCAACAGACCGATACGATACTGGTTTTCCATCAATTCGCCGACAGCGCGGACGCGACGGTTACCGAGGTTATCAATATCGTCGATTTCACCACGACCATCACGCAGTTCGACAAGTGTCTTGACAACTGCCAGAATATCTTCTTTGCGCAAAATGCGGATCGTATCCGGACAATCAAGATCAAGACGCATATTCATCTTGACACGACCGACGGCCGAAAGATCATAGCGTTCCGGATCAAAGAACAGCGAATTGAACATCGCTTCGGCTGTTTCAAGTGTGGGCGGTTCACCAGGGCGCATAACACGATAAATATCGAACAATGCATCCTGCCGGCTCTGATTTTTGTCAGCCGCGAGTGTGTTGCGAATATATGCGCCGATATTGACATGGTCGATATCGAGAACATTGATTTCGTCAACATTCTGGTCAAGCAAAATCTGAAGAGTCTTTTCGTCAATCTCGTCACCGGCTTCAAGATAGATTTCACCGGTTTCGTAATTGACAATATCTTCGGCCAGATAGGAGCCATAAAGATCGTCTTCTGTTGCCTTGATCTCTTTCAACCCTTTTTCGACAAGTTGCTTTGCCGCACGAGCTGTGAGCTTTTTGCCTGCCTGTGCTACAACTTCACCCGTATCGGCATCAACAAGATCAGCCAGCAACTTCATTCCCTTATAGCGTTCAGCCGAATAAGGAATGCGCCAACCATCTTTGGCACGCTTGAAAGTAACCGTATTATAGAATGTCGACAGGATTTCCTGTCCATCCATTCCGAGCGCCATCAGAATACTTGTGACAGGTATCTTGCGGCGCCGATCAATACGTGCGTAAACAATATCCTTGGCATCGAATTCAATATCGAGCCATGAACCACGATATGGAATGATACGAGCAGCAAACAACAGTTTGCCGGAAGAATGGGATTTTCCCTTATCGTGATCGAAGAATACACCCGGTGAGCGGTGCATCTGGGATACGATAACACGTTCCGTACCGTTGACGATAAACGTACCGTTATCTGTCATAAGGGGCATATCGCCCATATAGACATCTTGCTCCTTGATATCTTTAATATCTTTGGAACCGGTATCTTCATCAATATCAAATACGATCAAACGCAGCGTTACCTTGAGAGGTGCCGCATATGTAAGATCGCGCTGCCGACATTCTTCAACGTCGAACTTTGGTGGATCAAATTCGTAACGGACGAATTCGAGCATGGATGCACCCGAAAAATCCGTTATCGGAAATACCGACTTGAATACTGCTTGCAAGCCTTCGTCTTTTCTTCCCCCTTTTGGTTCATCAACCATCAGGAATTGGTCATAAGAAGCCTTTTGAACCTCAATAAGGTTCGGCATCTTGGCCACTTCGGGAATCTTTCCGAATACCTTGCGCACGCGCCTGCGACCATTAAATGAAAGGGTCTGAGCCATCGTCGCTCCTCGATTTGTGCCTTTCAGGAGCTTTCACTCCTTAAGAACAATACATCATTAATTCGCTTAAAGCGAACCAGTTCAAGTAGATCATAGCGATCTACACTTTACTCGTTTTACATCAGACATCCGGAACCGGATGTTGATTGGCAACCCCCATGCAACCGGAGCGCCTTGTTTTCTCAAAGACCGACGACCAACCATCCAATCGTTGATTCTAATGTCATGTCCTTGAACGGTTTAAACCCGTTTCCTGACAGCCACCGAACTGTCAGGAAAAGGGTTCAATCCAAAGCTCGTTTCCATCCTTGCGGATGTGGAACCGGTGAGCGAAAGCCCACCGGTTTTGCGAACTTATTTAAGTTCAACCTTTGCACCAGCTTTTTCAAGCTGTTCTTTAAGTTTCTCGGCTTCGTCCTTGGAAACGCCCTCTTTAACGGGCTTCGGAGCACCTTCAACCAAATCCTTGGCTTCTTTAAGGCCAAGACCTGTAATGCCGCGAACTTCCTTGATGACGTTGATCTTCTGGGCACCGCCAGAAACGAGGATAACGTCAAATTCGGTTTTTTCTTCAGCAGCCGGAGCAGCAGCGCCAGCAACAGCAGCAACAGCTACCGGTGCAGCAGCCGAAACGCCCCATTTTTCTTCGAGCATTTTGGAAAGCTCTGCGGCTTCCAAAACGGTGAGGTTGGAAAGGTCTTCAACGATCTTTGCGAGATCAGCCATTTTTATATTCCTTCAAATAAAAGGTTTAACCAATTGTTTAACAGCGAACCGACTAAAAAGACTTGTTTTAAGCGTCTATAGCCGGCTTGCGAAACAGCCTTAAGCCGCTTCGTTCTTGCGGGCATATGCGCCAATAACACGTGCAACCTGACCGGCAGGTGCCTTGACAACTTGAGCAATACGGGTAGCCGGTGTGGAAATCATTCCAACCAGTTTCGCACGCAACTCGTCCAGAGACGGCAATGAAGCCAAAGACTTCACAGCGTCTGCGTTCAAGTTCGTAGCACCCATAGCGCCACCAAGAATGACAAGCTTGTCATTAGCTTTAGAAAATTCGACAGCAATTTTCGGTGCTGTCACCGGGTCCGAAGAATAGGCGATCAGTGTCTGTCCGGTGAACAGATCTGAAATCGACTCCGAATCCGTGCCCTTAAGAGCGATCTTGGCAAGGCGGTTTTTTGCGACTTTAACGGCGCCGCCAGCTTCACTCATTTTGGAACGAAGTTCGTTCATTTGTGAAACTGTCAGACCGGAATAGTGAGCCACAACGACCGAACCGGACTCTTTCAAAGTCCCATTGAGCCATGTGACAAATTCGCGTTTTTCCGCTCTATCCACTGTCTCTCTCCATTTAACAGGTTCTATCAAAAACCTGTCGGGTTGCCTTGAGATAACAGAAACCATTTCTGTTATCAGTGAGGATCCTGTCCCCTTTTTCACGCTTTTTTTGAAAAGCACTCAAAGGCAACGCTGGTTCAAACCTTTTAGTCTCGAAAACATCAAGGTCATTACCCCAGTCTCATGCAGGTTCAAATTCTATTAAGACACTTAATGTGTCACCCACAATCTCGGACAGGACATTCCGGGTTTCCCCGGTATGACCCGGACTTCCTGAAAAGCCCGGATTAGTACGCCAGTAACAAAACTGGCTGAATTCTTATTGCTCCGGACGAACCGTTGCCAAATCGATCTTGACACCAACACCCATAGTTGAAGAAAGACCGACGCGCTTCAGATAATCACCCTTGGCGCCTGTTGGCTTGGCTTTCAAAACTGCATCGGCAAATGCTTTCGCATTCTGGGCAATCTGCTCGGCACTAAAGGAAGCTTTACCAACACCGGCATGTACAATACCGGCTTTTTCAACACGGAACTCTACCGCGCCGCCTTTGGAAGCCTTTACTGCAGCCGCAACATCAGGTGTAACCGTACCCACTTTCGGGTTCGGCATCAAACTACGCGGTCCAAGAATTTTACCCAAACGACCAACCAACGGCATCATATCCGGTGTAGCAATACAACGATCGAATTCGATTGTACCGCCGTTTACGGTCTCGAACAAATCCTCGGCCCCAACAATATCGGCACCGGCTGCTTTTGCCTCTTCAGCTTTATCACCACGAGCAAAAACTGCAACGCGTACGTGACGACCTGTCCCATTCGGAAGGTTGACAACGCCGCGAACCATCTGGTCTGCATAGCGAGGATCAACACCCAGATTCATGGTGATTTCAATGGTTTCGTCGAATTTGGCGATCGCACGGTCTTTCACCATCTTGACCGCTTCATCCAGAGGATACAACTTGTTGAAGTCTACACCTTCACGGATTTTTTTAAGTCTTTTTGCTATCTTCGCCATAATCTTAGCCCACCACCTGTAGACCCATCGAGCGGGCTGAACCTTCAATCATACGCATAGCAGCCTCAACGTCATTGGCGTTAAGATCTTTCATCTTGGCTTGCGCAATTTTGCGAACCTTGTCACGGGAAATCGTGCCGGCAACTGTCTTGCCCGGTTCCTTTGAACCCGATTTCAAATTTGCTTCTTTTTTCAAGAAATAGGAAACCGGAGGCGTCTTCATCGAAAAAGTGAAAGACTTGTCCTGATAATAGGTAATAACGACCGGTATCGGAGAATTCTTCTCCATTTCCTGAGAAGCAGCATTGAATGCTTTACAGAATTCCATAATATTAATGCCGCGCTGACCAAGAGCAGGTCCAATTGGCGGAGACGGGTTGGCGGCCCCTGCCGGTACCTGCAGCTTAAGCTGGCCTGCAATTTTTTTAGCCATAATAATCTGCCTTTTTAACTATGCCGAAAATCGGCGGTTTATATAACCGGATAACCGGTTTTGCAGTTTTGTGGTCTGGCTCATATAACCGGCTAAAGTTATAGTCACCTTCCACAATCCAATTTCAAAAACACCCCACTTCCGACGGGTGTTCTTTGAAAAATCAATCAGAGCTTTTCGACCTGACCAAAGTCGAGATCGACCGGAGTAGCACGTCCGAAAATCGAAACCTCCACCTTCAGGCGGGATCTTTCATCCTCGACTTCCTGAACGATTCCATTGAATGAAGCAAATGGACCATCAGCAACACGAACCTGTTCGCCGACTTCAAACGAAACAGAAGACTTCGGACGTTCGATCCCTTGCTGAACCTGATTAAGAATCTGATCCGCTTCCCGATCGGTAATCGGAACAGGCTTGGAGTCAGACCCTAAAAAACCTGTTACCTTCGGCGTGTTTTTTATAAGATGATAAACATCATCCGTCAAATCCGCACGAACAAGAACATAGCCGGGGAAAAATTTCCGTTCCGAATCAACTTTGCGCCCACGACGGACTTCTACAACTTTTTCCGTCGGAACAAGAATTTTCTCGAACAGATGATCCAAGCCTTTCAGCTTTGCTTCCTTTTCAATAGCCTCTGCAACCTTTTTTTCAAAGTTCGAGTAGGCCTGAACAATATACCAACGAGCAGCCACGGTTACTTTCCTTGAACTATTAGCTGAAAAGACGTTTTAGAAGATCAATACTCTCCCAAACGCCAAAATTCATAATCTGGTCTGCAATGAAAAAGAACGCAGCCGCAAAAGCTGCCATCAAAACAACCATAACTGTCGAAATTGTTGTTTCGCGACGTGTCGGCCAGGTTACTTTTGCAGTCTCGGCACGAACCTGTTTGATAAAGGTAATGGGGTTTGTCTTGGCAGCCATCACTTTCCCTATGTTTTCCTGATTATATCGCGAATCACAAAATCTACTTTAAACATGCCAAAACCGCGAAAGGCCAATCACCCAGCCTCACGCGATTTCCTTATTAACACTAAATAAAGCGTTATTCATAAAATTACAAGCCAAAACTTCGTACAATTAATAACCGGAACCGGTAATAACCGGAATTGACCGAAAAATGAATCACGGCAAACAGTGATTATTCGTTTAGCAACAAACCGGTGGCGAATAGCAACGACAGTTGCGACCCTTTTGCCGACTTTTTTCAAAAACACCTGTCTATAAAAAACAAAAATGCATAAGCAGGTTTTATAAAAAAACCACACCCATACATCTATCCGGTATTAATTGGAAAAAATGGCAGGGGCAGTAGGGTTCGAACCCACGACCTGCGGTTTTGGAGACCGCCGCTCTACCAACTGAGCTATACCCCTTCAGGTCAAGACAGACATACCAAACTGCATGTCTGTCTTTCTCTTGACTATTCAATGATTTTGGAAACGATACCGGCACCAACTGTGTGGCCACCTTCACGGATAGCGAAGCGGAGCTTCTCTTCCATAGCAACCGGAACAATCAGTGTAACATCCATCGTAACGTTATCACCCGGCATAACCATTTCTGTACCTTCCGGCAATGTTACAATACCGGTAACGTCTGTTGTACGGAAATAGAACTGCGGACGGTAATTGGTGAAAAATGGTGTGTGACGACCACCTTCATCCTTTGTCAAAATATAGGCTTCTGCCTTGAACTTGGTGTGCGGTGTAACAGTACCGGGCTTTGCCAATACCTGTCCGCGTTCGACACCTTCACGTTCAATACCACGAAGAAGAGCACCGATATTGTCGCCTGCTTCACCTTCATCAAGAAGCTTGCGGAACATTTCAACGCCGGTCACTGTGGTCTTTGTTGTCGGGCGAATACCAACGATTTCTACTTCGTCACCAACCTTGACAATACCGCGTTCAACACGGCCGGTCACAACTGTACCACGACCGGAAATCGAGAACACGTCTTCAATCGGCATCAGGAAAGGCTGGTCGATCGGACGCTTCGGAGTCGGGATATATTCATCAACTTCATGCATCAAAAGACGAACAGCATCTTCACCGATTTCCTTGTTGGTGCCTTCAAGAGCAGCCAATGCAGAACCCTTGACAATCGGAATCTCGTCGCCGGGGAAATCATATTTTGAAAGAAGTTCGCGAACTTCAAGTTCAACCAGTTCCAACAGCTCTTCATCGTCTACCTGATCGACTTTATTCAGGAAAACAACAATAGCAGGAACGCCAACCTGACGGGCAAGAAGAATGTGTTCGCGTGTCTGGGGCATCGGGCCATCAGCAGCAGAAACAACAAGAATTGCACCGTCCATCTGGGCAGCACCGGTAATCATGTTCTTGACATAGTCAGCGTGTCCGGGGCAATCAACGTGGGCGTAGTGACGCTTCTCTGTCTCGTATTCTACGTGTGCTGTAGAAATCGTGATACCACGAGCGCGTTCTTCCGGCGCAGCATCAATCTGGTCATACGCCTTGAACTCGCCAAAATACTTTGTAATCGCTGCCGTCAACGTTGTTTTACCATGGTCAACGTGACCAATCGTGCCGATATTTACATGCGGCTTCGTACGTTCATATTTGCTCTTTGCCATCGCCGTCGATCTCTCGTCTTGTTAACACCCTTACAGGGTTTCAGAACCGAACATTACCGGATTAAAACTTCAAACCGGCTTACATCTAATAAACGGAAACTTCCGTCTGGTCACAATGGAGTTTTACCCCAATATTTTATTGCTTTATCGCTAACGAACGCTTGGAGCGGGTAGCGGGAATCGAACCCGCGTATTCAGCTTGGAAGGCTGCTGCTCTACCATTGAGCTATACCCGCACGTTGACTCCGGCTCCGGTAAATGGTGGAGGGGGTTGGATTCGAACCAACGTAGCATAAAGCAACGGATTTACAGTCCGTCCCCTTTAACCACTCGGGCACCCCTCCATTAAATACCTAGCGGAGTTGCGCGATAAGGCATATACAACCAGACCAAATACATAAAGAACTCGTTCTGTTTGTGTGGGGCGTTATGCCGTTTAGCATTGCCTCTGTCAACAGGTTAAATTCCGTTCTTTTCATTTTAATATCAAAAAATTCTTTTTTCACATTTTTTAGTATCGGATAGGACAAGCAATCGGCTATAGAAAACCATGAACGAAAAAACTCCAAAAGATTCCCATTACGCCCGACTACGCCGCCAATATCGTGACCGTTCGGGCTTAAGGGGTGAAAAAAACAACCGCCCGAAAATTGAACCGTCACCCTTTAATGACGGAGAACTCCGGCTTTATGGCCTCCATACGGTTGCTGCCGCCCTTCGCAATAAAAAGCGCAAACTCAAGAAACTTTCTGTCACAAAAAATGCGTTTGACCGTCTTGGTCTCGACGAATCAGAATTAAATTGTCCGGTGGAAGTGGTTGCACCGAAAGTGCTTGATTCGCTTGTCGGTAGCGAGGCGGTACACCAAGGTGTCGTTCTCGAAACAGAACCTTTGAAACCACGCTCGCTTGACGAACTCTCCGATACCGATCTTGTTATCGTGCTCGATCAGGTCACCGACCCGCACAATGTCGGCGCTATTATGCGTTCGGCTGTTGCATTCAATGCCGGTGCTCTTATTACAACGAACAGGCATTCGGCACAGGAAACCGGAGTCCTTGCAAAAGCAGCCTCCGGTGCTTTGGAACTTATAGACCACATTGCCGTGCGCAATCTCGCAGACGCACTCGAAGAACTACACAAAGCCGGTTTCACGAGTTTCGGACTTGATTCGGAAGGACCACTTCCTCTCGAACCAAGTTTGAAAGGCGGTCATATTGCCCTCGTTCTTGGAGCTGAAGGAAAAGGCTTACGACAAAAAACACGCGAAACTGTTTCTGTGCTTGCCCGCCTTGATATGCCGGGGGCGATAAAATCCCTGAATGTATCCAATGCCGCAGCCATTTCGCTTTATGCTGCACGCAATTATCTCACAAAAAAATAATCCGGATTTCATTCCGGATTTTTTCAACGCCGGATATATCAAGCCGGTTTTTTCATCAAATTGAGAAAACACCATGTCGACCGGAATCAGGTGGCTGCTAAAGTTCCTGATTTCTGCGTTTGTCAAATATTCCTATGAGAAAGAAACCGGCTAACAGCCCGCCAATATGTGCCACCCAGGCGATTGAAGTTTCTTCCCCCCCGATAGATGGTGTCGCAATGCCGGTAATGATGTCGATGATGATCCATGTACCGATAAAAACGACGACATTCTTCGAGACCAGTGATTGACCTATGGATAAAATCGGTCCGGCAAATTCCGACCTTTGTCTATATCCTTGATTTTGCACCTGCCTAAAACCGTAGCGTGCAGCAGCTCCCATCATACCGGATATGGCACCTGACGCACCAACCATCGGCACATAACTATCGGGATAAATGTATAAATGCGCAAACGCGGCGGCAGCCGAACATACACACCAGAAGACAATAAACCTCAAACTGCCTATCCGGTTGGCAAGCGGCGAGCCGAATATCACAAGCCACATCATATTGACGCCAACATGCATGAGGCTTGCATGCAAAAATGAATAGCTGACCGGTGTATACCAGAATTTCAGGAAAGCGTGACTGAAGAAATCGGGAATAAAAGCGAGATAGGTATAAAATATATCGTAGTTTCGGGGTGAAAAGAAATATTCCGGAATTAAAAAACTGAAAGCACATACCGCAACGATGATAACGATGATGGTTGGTATATTGAACAGCGGTGTATGTTGCCTTCGGTTAAAAGCGTGGTCGTTATAGTCGTTGTTCACATTCAGTCTCCTGACATCGGAAATGTTTTTGTGCGTAACGCGGTATCAAACGTACATATATAATTTCGGCAACAAGTTCGACGCAGGTTTGTGTCAAAACAACGCCGGTAATCAGAGCGCGTCCACCAGAGGGTGCTATAGATAGCAAAAGTGGCAACAAAACCAGAGAATTTCGCGTGGAAACACTAAAACTCAGAGCAATTGCCTTTTTCCTGCCAAGCCTCATTAATTTTGCAGTTAAAAAACCGATAAATGGCGCAAGAAAGGCATATAGTGCATAAAATAAAACCCCGTATAAAAATGCACCGGATAATTGCTTTTTATCACAACAAGAAACGGGTTCAGCATTATCGAGCATAGGTAAATTTTCGCCCGATAGCCGATTATTCAGGCCAAATAAACTCGTATTTTCCGCAGCAGAACAGCAATTTTTGAATGTCGAAAAAATTTCCGAACTGGCATAAGTAGCGATAGCCATCAATGTGAGTGCGGTAACAGGAACGACACTTTTTTCCATGACCGAAGTCGAAGTGGAAATGAATTTGTTATGACAGGATATTCCCTGAAGAAGCCAGGCAATACATAACGGTAAAACCAGAACCGAGACAACCGAAAACAAAAATTCACCGATTTTTTGCCGTTCATCTGCAAGACTTTCAGTATTCCCGAAGCCCATTCCCCCCCAAAGAAACAAAAAGCACAGTTGGACGATCAATAAAACCGGAAGCATCGCAGTCAGAGCTGTGGCATCACCTTTTGCCATACGGCAAAAAGACACAACATAATCCACACAAGGTGCGCAAAGCAGGATTGCCCCAAATAGGGAAAAGTAAAGATAAGGATTGTTGCCGGATGTTAATGTCGAAAAAGAAAGCTGTTTATCCGGAAAATCCAGCCACGACAGCCCCGACCATAATAATAAAAACACGAGAGCCGGAATAAACAGGAAATTTCCGACGATTAACCCCGCAATAAAACGTTTGTCACTGAAACTATTGACAATTGCTGCGCACGGAACCTGCAAAAATGTGACAAGCAGCAATAGAGGTAAGATCACTTGTAATGCTCGATTGGCAAACCCTGATATTGGCGAAAAGCATCCGGTAACGAGCCCTATAACGATTGCTACGCAATAAAACCATATTTGATAATGTTCAAAAAATGCTGGCCAGTTCCGGTGATTACAAACCATTATTTAATCACAATTTTCAAATTTTCCGGCCCCGCTTCTTGCAGCATTTTATAGAGTATCTGCGCATTTGCCGTATTCAGGCGTATGCAGCCATGGCTTGCAGGGCTACCTAACCTGCTTACATATGAAGTTCCGTGGATTGCATAGCCTTCGTTATAGAAAATCGCATAAGGCATAGGCGCGTTGTCATATTTTCTGCTCCGCCACATTTTATGCATTCTGACGGGTCTGAAAGTTCCGCTTGGCGTCGTATAACCTTTACGGCCTGTCGATACTTTCCAATGATAAAGTGTCTTGCCGTTTTTTTTAACGACCATTGTTTGTTCCGATACATTCACCAACGCCAATAGGTCGTCTGCCAAAGCAAAATCTGTCAAAAAAAATGACGGTACCAACACTCCCATAAAAACAGCAGATATTTTCCAACGCATTGCATCCCCACCCCACTTTACTTTCAAAAAATTCATAGCCCAGCGTAAAACGCTAAAAAACTAAAGGAAATGAAAAAAATAAAAAATCGTTGAATTTTTACCTGATAAATTGATTTTGATATTCAATATTTCGGCATGGATTGCATCTGGTCAAGAACTTGCTGAAAAGCTCTTTTATCAAGAAATCCGTCAACATAATTCCCGCGCCCGACAAGTTTAAAAATAAATCCGCTGACAGCATATTGGCGAAATTCATCTTCAGGAATAAAAATGCGACCTTTTTCCGAATTTGTACATCCGATCGTACAAACTATATTCAGTTTTTCCCGTGCAACATAACGATAGTTTCGTTTCTGCGACCATGCCAGACTAATATCAAGATCGTTGCTGTTTGTAGACGTTGCGATCGTATCAATGACGTAACCTTGATTGCTTATCCATTTTGCCTGCATTTCCAGTTGTATCAAAGGATTGTTCGTAAAATAGAAACTTTTGGAGCTAAGTTCCGTAACACGCGTATAATAATCATGTGTTGTTGAAGGTTCTGTCGTCCACTGGCAGGCGGTGAGACAACAAGCCAAAATCAGATAAGCAAGACTCTTTTTCACAAAACGAATTGACAGCATGTTGCGCCTTCTGAAACACTGCGATTTTCCGATTGAAAGATTAATGCGCGACGCTTACGCCAAGCTTAAGCCTTGTTGTTTGAGATATAAAAACGCAAATAAATCGAAAATAAAGGCAATCCGCTTCTGAAAACAACGAACATCACGCCCGAATATTAACTTTTCAACTTCGCAATGTGTAATTCAAACTGCTTGAAGACTTGAAGTCACAATTATTGACGGGGCCAAGCTTTTTATAATTTTTAATATCCATTTCATATAAAACCGGATTAAGCGGCCTTTGGGTGAAAAATAGATTTCCTTTCGGGATAACCTTGCACCAAAAGCAAATTCCTCTCGGAACATTCCGGATTCAAACCTTTTCAGATGATCGATGCTTTTGCCTGAAGTTTTGAAAAAACAAACGGCTATCCTGCGTAAAGTGCTGATTTCAACCAAGAGATTTCCGGAAAATGACAGCTTCCAACCGGTTAATACCGATTTCAGACAACATTCGCATTGTTATGGGGGGGAAATAGCACGGCGATTGCCCGCCCATTACATGAACCGGATGAAATGAATAATAAATGCCAATTCAGAAAGATCACTGAGGTGCGGGAACTTTCGATTTTTGTTTGCAGTCTTTCAGCCAAACATCATAAATCGGGTGCTCGACAGCATTAAGACCAGGGCTGTCGGCAAACATCCACCCCGTGAAAATGCGTTTTATTTTTTTGTCCAACGTGATTTCATTGACTTCAACAAATCCATCGGTACGTGTAGCCTCATCTGCCGAGTTCGAGTAACAGACACGCGGGGTTACTTGCAACGCACCAAATTGATATGTCTCGCCGATATAGACATCGAATGTTGTAATACGGCCGGTTATTTTATCCAGCCCCGAAAAGACGGCAACCGGATTGCTTAAACGTGTTGTTTCCTGAGAAAATACCGACGTGGTGCCAGCTAGGATACCGGCAACGCCAATCACGGCAAATAAGCAACTTTTTGGAAACGGTTTAAAAAATTTCATAGCACCGCATCAACAACTTCAATTAAAGCCCGAAGCTTATCTGCCAATTATGGCAATATGGCGGAAACCTTCGGTTTGTCCGCCACTGTTTAATTATTTACCCGGTGTCCAGGCATCATAATCGCCGGTCACATGTGGCCGCTCACCATGATGTGTAATCGAGCCTTTTGGCGTATAGGCCTGACTTGTGCCGGTGAGATTTGGGTGATGCGGCTTTTCCCATTCACGTGCGTGATAATTTTCAGCGCTTGGTGGTGTATTTGTCCGATGATGGATCCAGCCATGCCAACCGGCGGGAATTGTCGAAGCTTCGGAATAATTCTTATAAATGACCCAGCGACGTGGATAACCGTCTTTATGAAGGCCACCTTCATAATAGATATTTCCGAATTCGTCCTCGCCGACGCGCTTACCATGTAGCCACGTAAAAAACCGCGTATTGATGGTGTTACCATTCCACCACGTAAAAACCTGTTTCCAGATACCAGCCATTTCAGTGCGAGCTCCTTCAGTCCAGCCCATAAGCTTCAAACGAATAACAAACTTTAAATGTTATGCAGCCCGACAGCATTAAAAGCAAGTTATTATTCACATTGTCAAAATAGCGTTTTCTCGAACACAATATCGTCGTTCGAGACATTGTCGCTATTTTTCCCCAGTCTTTTATAGCCTTGTTCTTCAAAGAATTTTTGCGCCCGCTCGTCTTTTTTATTGAGCGAGATACGAATTTTCCGCGCAGCAGGAAAGGCTTCTTCAAGTTCTATCAACAAACGTTGACCGATCCCCTGCCCCTGACTTTCCGGCTTTACACATAAATGAAACACAAGAGCTATTTCCGAATCACCCTTGACAGCACCCTGCGCTGCATAAGCCACCCCGTGAAGCAGTTCGCCATCATCTGCAACGATAAATTCGGATGCGGGACGGCTGAGCATTTTCTTCAATATGTCGGGCGTATAATCATGGGAGATTCTACGGTCTACCTCTTCACGTCCGACGAGATCATCAAATACAGCATGCCATGTTTCGATCAAAAGATCATGAATAGCATTGATATCATCCTTGGATGCAGTGCGAATCCACATGATCGTTATTCAATCCCAAGTTTTGCCTTTATCAATTTGTTCACCACTTGCGGGTTTGCCTTGCCACCGGTCTTTTTCATAACCTGACCAACAAACCAGCCTGCCAGAGTTGGTTTTTCTTTGGCTTGTGCAACCTTATCCGGATTGGCAGCAATGATTTCATCGACAGCCTTTTCGATAGCTCCGGTGTCGGTCACCTGTTTCATTCCACGTTCTTCAACGATTTTCGCAGGATTTCCGCCTTCATTCCAAACAATTTCAAAGAGATCTTTTGCGATTTTACCTGAAATCGTACCCTCTTTGATAAGGTCGATAATTCCGCCAAGTTGATCTGCACTCATTGGAGATTGCGAAATATCAAGACTTGCCTTGTTCAAAGCGCCGAGCAAATCGTTAATCACCCAATTGGCGGCAAGTTTGCCATCACGACCTTCGGCAACGGACTGAAAGAAATCCGCAATCGCCTTTTCGCTTACAAGAATAGAGGCATCATAGGCACTCAAACCCATTTCATTAATGAAACTTGATTTGATTTCGTCCGGCAAGGCCGGCAATCCGGCTTTCAGGTCGTCGACAAATTTCTGGTCGAAAACCAAAGGCAGCAAATCGGGATCAGGAAAATAACGATAGTCATGCGCTTCTTCTTTGGAACGCATCGGCCGTGTTTCACCTTTGGCGGAATCAAACAGCCTTGTTTCCTGATCGATTGTACCGCCGTCCTCAAGAACCGCTATCTGTCGACGTGCTTCGTAATCGATTGCCTGCCCGATAAAACGGATCGAATTGACGTTTTTGATTTCGCACCTTGTGCCGAAATCCTCTCCCGGACGACGCACCGAGACATTAACATCGGCACGCATTGCGCCTTCATCCATATTGCCGTCGCATGTGCCAAGATAGCGCACAATGGTACGCAACTTGGTCACATAGGCTTTTGCTTCATCCGATGAACGCAAATCCGGCTTGGAAACAATCTCCATCAGGGCAACGCCAGAGCGGTTAAGGTCAACGAATGACATTGTCGGGTGTTGGTCGTGAATAGACTTTCCTGCATCTTGTTCGAGATGGAGACGTTCGATACCGATTTCTACATCCTCGAACTCACCTTTCTTGTCCGGCCCCACCGAAATGGTGATTTTTCCCTCGCCGACAATCGGCTGCTCAAACTGTGAAATCTGATAGCCTTGGGGTAAATCGGGATAAAAATAATTTTTGCGATCGAACACCGACTTCAAATTGATTTTGGCATTAAGTCCTAATCCGGTTCGTACAGCCTGTTTTACGCATTCGAGATTAATGACAGGTAGCATTCCCGGCATCGCCGCGTCGACGAGTGACACATGCGCATTGGGTTCGGCTCCGAATTTTGTAGAAGCACCGGAAAAAAGTTTGGAATTGGAGGTTACCTGTGCATGTACTTCCAACCCGATAATGACTTCCCAGTCACCGGTAGCTCCAGAAATGAAACGTTTCGGGTCAGCTGTGCGGGCATCAACGATTGTCATCAGAAATCCATCATAGTTATTTCAAAATAAAATTGTCTCTAATGGCTAGTCCAAACAAGCGCCAAGTGCAAGTAAAGAGTGTCGGGCTTATAAAAAAGGCCCGGAAAAACCGAGCCATAAATTCGCTTTCAAAAGCAAATCAATCTTTTTTGGCTGTTTTCTTGGCAGCCGGCTTTTTGGCCGGAGCTTTTTCTTCACCCTGAGATTTTGAAGCAGCTTTCTTTTCATCCGACTTTTTGTCGTCGGACTTCTTGCTTTCAGCCTTCTTCTTGGAGCCGGATTTCTTCGGCGACGTTTCGTCTTCGTCCTCTTTCAGCAGTTCTTCAGCCGTTACTTTCTTGTCAGTAACTTTGACTTTGCCCAAGAGATGATCGACAACCTTTTCTTCAAAGATCGGTGCACGCAAATTGGCAACTGCATCGGGAGTGCGACGGAAAAATTCGATAATCTGCTTTTCTTGTCCGGGATACTGACGAACCTGATCGTAAACCGCACGTTGCAACTCATCTTCCGAAACGTTGATTCCGGCCTTTTCACCGATTTCGGACAAAACAAGACCAAGGCGGACACGGCGTTCGGCAAGCTTGCGATATTCATCACGAGCTGCTTCTTCTGTTGTCTCCTCATCCTCGAAAGTGCGACCGGCCTGCTTCAATTCATTGGTAATCTGTGCCCAGATATTATTGAATTCCACATTGACCAAGCGTTCAGGTGTCTCGAAATCATAATCATTGTCAAGAGCATCAAGAATCTGGCGTTTTACCTTTTGGCGGGTAATTGTACCATATTGATTTTCAATCTGCTCACGAATGACATCGCGAAGCTTTTGCAGTGATTCGAGACCAAGCTTTTTGGCGGCCTCATCGTCGATCTTGAGCTCGTCCGGTTTTGAAACTTCCTTTACAGTAATGTCGAAAGTTGCTTCCTTACCGGCAAGATGTTTTGCATTGTAATTATCAGGGAATTTTACCGTGATGACCTTTTTATCTCCGGCTTTTACGCCGATAAGCTGTTCTTCAAAACCGGGTATAAACTGTTTTGAACCAAGAACGAGTTGGGCATCATTGTCTGCACCACCCTCGAACGGTGTTCCGTCAAGCTTGCCAAGATAATCGATCGTTACCCGATCACCCTCTTCGGCTTTACCTTTCTTTTCCGTATAAGTACGGGTTGAAGAAAGAACGCGCTCGACCTGTTTATCAATGTCGGTTTCAGGAACTTCAACAACTTCACGGGTAACAGCAATACCGGAAACATCCTTGAGATCGAATTTCGGCAAAACTTCATATTTCAACGTAAAGACGAAATCGGCGTCTCCGTTCAAAACCTTTTCGGCTTCTTTTTCATCTTCGCTCATATCTATTTCCGGCTGGGTAGCCGAACGTTCATTACGATCCGAAAGAATTGAACGGGGTGTGTCCTTCAAAATTTCGTTGATGACGTCAGCCATGAAAGACTTGCCATACATCTTTTTCAAATGGCTGACAGGCACTTTACCAGGGCGGAAGCCGTTCAGCTTGACCTTGTCTTTAGCGTCGTCAAGACGTTCATTTAATTTTGCTTCCAGATCTTTAGCCGGGATCACTACCTTGATCTCGCGCTCCAATCCCTTATTAAGCGTCTCGGTAACTTGCATCGAACAACCTTCATTTTTCTAAGGACAAGTGCTTAAGCCCTGTCCGATACCAATTCTGCTCCAACACTAAAGCGTCAGAATACCATGAAGCGGGCTTCCGCCTCAAGCGTAACCCCGCAAAAATTCTCTTTGCATTCAAGGTTGTTGCTGTGGTGCGGATGAAGGGACTCGAACCCCCACGGTTACCCGCCAGAACCTAAATCTGGTGCGTCTACCAATTTCGCCACATCCGCAAATCCTGACAATCAGGTTTGCAACAAACCATAGGCAAGCGGCGTCTCTATATCATTCAATTTCTATCAATCAAAGGAAAAAAGCCGACTCTTGCGTTTTTTAACGCTTATTTGGCGTAGAAGATAGATCAAAATCACACAATCCGGTTTGTTAACAAACGATAATCGGAAAACCATTTCAACAAAATGCCGCTTTGAAGATCTGTAAAACACGTAAATCTTCTGTCTTCATCGAAATTTCGGGTTTGCTCCGTAAAAGCCTGAATAAAAGTCGAACAATCATCCGTTCAGCTTTAGAAAGAAGTCAGCGTCTGTTTATTTTTTCGATGAGATGCGATCGTCGATAGACCAGTCGACTGCGACGAACAAAAATTTGAAATGCACTCGTTGCGCATCCCGTTTGGAGTTTTTTGGGTTACCTATAAACAACGAAAAAATATTTCCGATAAACATCGGTCGGCAACCTCCCCATCCAGACCAACCGGACTTTTCATTGCCCCGTTTCCTTGAAAACCGATATGAATGATTGATTCGCGAGCGTTAGAAATTCGGTTGTTGAAAAGCCGATTGATCGACTTAGTCCAATTTTTGTTCACGTCCAAAAGTCCGGCGATAATCCATGCTATGTCAGGCCATTTTATAAGAATTTTCCGGTTACATTCATTAAATAACGGCTGAAGAACGATTAGTAATCAATTACATCCTGCGGCCTCACATAGTCAAAAATTCGAGAATTTTTGTCGCTACCGTTTTCCCTTGATAGGCCTGAATATCGGCATTGAACCTATTGCCTATACGAGCTGAAAGGCTCTCATTATATCCGTGCTTTTTCTGCCATAAGATGATATTGACCGGCTTATATCCGGATTTTTATAGGGTAGCGCCGGATTTTATAATTTAACACCCTGATTTTTATAATTTAACGCAAAGAATGCCAATGTCGAATTTTTCCAACAAGCCGATCCATGTTATCGGCGGCGGTTTATCAGGTTCGGAAGCTGCCTGGCAGATAGCAGAAGCCGGTATTCCGGTGGTTTTGCATGAGATGCGACCGGTCAAACAAACACCGGCACACAAAACCGCGGGGCTTGCCGAACTTGTGTGTTCCAATTCACTTCGCTCGGATGACGCTGCCACCAATGCGGTCGGTTTGCTTCATGCCGAAATGCGGCTTGCCCATTCGCTTGTCATGAAAGTTGCCGACGATCATCAGGTTCCTGCCGGAAGTGCCCTTGCGGTGGATCGCGACATTTTTTCCCGAACAATAACAGAGAAAATAGAAAACCACCCGCTCATTGACATTGATCGGGGAGAGCTTGCAACACTTCCTCCGGAAGAATGGGGTAACGTTATTATTGCAACCGGCCCGCTAACCTCTCCCCGTCTTGCAGAGGCTATTTCCACTGTTACCGGCGCCGATGCCCTTTCCTTTTACGATGCTATTGCTCCGATCGTATATAAAGATACGATTGATATGGATATTTGTTGGTACCAGTCCCGTTATGACAAAGTTGGACCAGGGGGTACAGGCAAGGATTATATCAATTGCCCGCTCGACAAAGAACAATATGAAAACTTCGTGAAAGCGTTGATGGAAGGCGAAAAAGCCGAATTTCATGATTTTGAAAAAGTGCCCTATTTCGATGGTTGCCTGCCAATCGAAGTCATGGCCGAGCGCGGGAGCGAGACTTTACGCCATGGCCCGATGAAACCGATGGGACTTACCAATGCGCATAACCCGACTGTAAAAGCTTATGCCATTGTCCAGTTGCGACAGGACAATGCCTTGGGAACGCTTTACAATATGGTCGGATTTCAAACCAAGCTCAAATATGGGGAACAAACGCGCATTTTCCGCTCTATACCCGGACTTGAAAATGCAGAATTTGCACGTCTTGGCGGTATCCATCGCAACACCTATCTCAACTCGCCTGTTCTGCTCGACGAAACTTTAAGGCTGAAAAAGCTTGAACGGTTGCGCTTTGCCGGTCAAATGACGGGGTGTGAAGGCTATGTGGAATCGGCAGCAATGGGGCTTGTTGCCGGACGCTTTGCAATTGCCGATTATAATGGCGTGAAACCGAAACTGCCGCCGGTCACGACGGCGTTCGGTGCATTGCTTAATCACATAACCCGTGGGCATCTTCCGACAGAAGACACCGGCAAACAATCGTTTCAACCGATGAATATCAATTTCGGACTGTTTCCACCGGTAGAGGTTGAAAAACAGGATGGTATACGTTTACGTGGAAAAGAAAAAATTCTGGCGAAAAAACGCGCTTTGACAGCACGCGCACTCGCTGATTGCAAAACATGGTTGAACGAGGGGAAAATCCAATGAGTATCTCGCCCATAATTGTCTTCGATCTTGACGGAACACTTGTTGATTCAGCACCGGATTTGCTTGACAGTCTCAATTTCTGTCTTAGCCAAGAAGGGCTGAAGACTTTCGCACCCGATGATATTCGCCGTCTCGTCGGCATGGGTGGACGGATTATGATCGAGCGTGCACTCGCATTCCAGAACATCAAACCGGATGAGAACCATGTCGAGCAGTTACTTGCAACTTTCCTGCGTCATTATGCTGAAAATATGCCCGGTAAAACGCAATTCTTTGCTGGCGCAGATGCGTCACTCGACGCGCTTTCCAAAACAGGTTACAAACTTGCTGTCTGTACCAACAAACATGAAAAACTGGCACGTCGTCTGCTAGAGGGAATGGGGGAAGCAGGCCGTTTTGCAACCATTGTTGGCGGAGACACATTTACCTATCATAAACCGGATGCACGCCATATCCTCTCCACCATCGAGCGTGCCGGTTGCAGTCCTGAAAAAGCTCTGATGGTCGGCGATAGTCAGGCAGATATTCTTGCCGCTCAAAGTGCCGATATTCCGGTGATCGCGGTCGATTTCGGCTATACAGACAAACCTGTCAGCGCATTTAATCCGACGAAAATAATAAGTCATTTCAATGAATTGACACCGCAACTTGTTGCCAAGTGTCTTGGCTGACATTCCAGGCGACAGGAAGGCTATATTTTCCGGATTTTACGACAGCGAGATCACGTCAAAATGGATTATATCCTTACTTTATCGGATAAAAAGCCGTTATTTGAAGGGCTAACGCGCTCGGTCTATGTCAACGAGAGTGATCCCGATTATCTGATAAAAATTCCGTCTAAAGCATGGCGGGAAAAAATTGCCGGATTTTCACCATTGCGTCAAATGCGAAAAGCCGTTGATATAAACACGCCGAACACACGTGAAATCCGCGAATATATGCGTCATTTTCCCGATCCCGAAAAAGCACAGAATGAAAAACATCTGATGCAAATAGCAGGTATTGTTTCCACAGACATCGGTTGGGGATTGCTTGTTAAAGCTGAACGGGATTTGTCGGGAAACTATGCCAAACCGTTTGGCGCGCACAAAGCCGAAATTCCACATTATCGCAATGAAATCGCGGATTTTATTGACTGGGTAAAGACAACCCGCATCATTTGTTACGACCTGAAATTCGACAATATACTCTTAAGTTCAAGGAACGGCAGCCCTACCCTTGTATTGGTCGACGGAATTGGTGAAACGGGGATCATATCGCTACGCAAGTGCTGCCAGAAATATAACCGTGCCAAGAATGTTCATGAACTTCAGGAATTTATCGACGAACTGAAGCAATATATGGATTTGAAAAATCTGTAGAATAATTCGATCTAGACAATAAAAAGCCCGACACTTGGAATAAAGGTCGGGCTTTTAAAATGATTTTTTATTATTTACTGTTGACGGCGTCCTTCAAGCCTTTACCGGCAGAGAACTTCGGAACGTTGCGGGCAGGAATGTTGATTTCTGCGCCAGTAGAAGGATTGCGTCCTTTTGTAGCCGCACGGTGGGAAACTTCAAATGAACCGAATCCGGGAAGACGAACGTCACCGCCATCTTTCAAAGCATCGGTAACGGAAGCAATGAAGGCGTCCACAGCCGAAGCAGCTTGCGTTTTTGTTATGCCGGCTTTTTCAGCTACAGAGCTGACCAATTCGTTCTTATTCATTGGATAATTCCTTTCTTTCTATGACCGGACAATATTGATTCAACCGGTTGGGTGCGAGTTTATTGAAAACTATGGCAAACAGAAGCCAATTTCGACAAAAAAAGCCCGAATTAACGGGAAAATCACAGTTATTCACGGAAAAAATACCGCATTTAACACTTGTAAAACAAGGTTAAAAAGAAAAGGCAGCAGAAAGCTGCCTTTTCCGACGTTTGTTTAACCATTTAATCGACTAGTGATTCAGTGTGCAATCGAAGCAACACCGTCTTCATCACCTGTAATATTGCCGCCAACAGCGGGGGTTGTCGGCTCTACCCATTCGATCGGTTCAGGCCGGCGAACCAGAGCGTGATCGAGAACTTCACTTGCAAAACTTACCGGAACAATTTCCATATTGTTTTTAACGTTATCGGGAATATCGACAAGGTCTTTGGCATTCTCTTCCGGAATGAGCACCTTCTTGATACCGCCGCGTAACGCCGCAAGCAATTTTTCTTTCAAACCACCGATTGGCAAAATCCTGCCGCGTAAGGTAATTTCACCAGTCATCGCAATATCTTTGTGAACAGGTATGCCGGTGAGAACAGACACAATGGCTGTTACCATAGCAACACCTGCCGAAGGACCGTCCTTCGGGGTTGCCCCTTCGGGTACGTGAACGTGAATATCACGACGCTCGAACAATGGCGGCTCTATACCGAAATCGACAGCACGCGAGCGGACGTATGACGCAGCAGCCGAAATTGACTCCTTCATAACATCACGCAGATTACCGGTGACTGTCATCTTGCCTTTACCCGGCATCATGACGCCTTCGATGGTCAAAAGCTCGCCACCGACTTCCGTCCACGCAAGTCCTGTAACAACCCCGACCTGATCCTCGCCTTCAATCTGTCCATAACGGAACCGTTTGACACCGAGGAACTCGTCAATGTTGTTATCATCGACCTTGACCGCCTTCTTTTCTTTTTTGACGATCTCTGTCACTGCCTTACGTGCAAGCTTCATCAATTCGCGTTCAAGGCTACGCACACCCGCTTCGCGCGTGTAGTATTGTATGATCGAACGGATTGCCTCGTCAGTCACGACAAACTCTTTCTTGGAAAGAGAATGTTCCTTCATGACTTTCGGCAGAAGATGGCGTTTGGCAATCTCCATTTTTTCTTCTTCCGTGTAACCGGCAATACGGATGATTTCCATACGATCCATTAACGGTTCGGGAATATTCAGCGTATTGGCAGTCGTCACAAACATCACATCCGAAAGATCATATTCGACTTCGAGATAATGGTCCATAAACGTGTTGTTCTGCTCAGGATCAAGAACTTCCAGTAAAGCCGATGAAGGATCACCTCTGAAATCCTGCCCCATCTTGTCAATCTCGTCGAGAAGGAAAAGCGGATTGTTCTTCTTCGCCTTTTTCATCGACTGGATGATCTTGCCAGGCATGGACCCGATATAGGTACGACGGTGACCGCGAATTTCCGCTTCATCACGTACACCACCCAATGACATACGGACATATTCGCGCCCTGTTGCTTTGGCAATCGAACGGGCAAGCGATGTCTTACCAACTCCGGGCGGTCCGACAAGACAGATAATCGGCCCTTTTACCTTTGCTGCACGGCTCTGCACAGCCAGATATTCGACAATACGTTCTTTGACCTTCTCAAGACCGAAATGTTCTTCATCCATGACATTTTCAGCATAGTCGAGATCATTCTTGATCTTGGATTTTTTGCCCCAAGGGATACCAAGGAGCCAATCAAGATAATTGCGGATAACTGTCGCTTCAGCCGACATTGGTGACATATTGCGAAGTTTCTTGACTTCACCTTCTGCCTTTTCGCGGGCTTCCTTCGACAATTTGGTTTTTTTGATACGCTCTTCCAGTTCGGAAATCTCGTCATGGCCGTCTTCGCCATCACCCAATTCTTTCTGGATAGCTTTCATCTGCTCATTGAGATAATATTCGCGCTGGGTTTTCTCCATCTGGCGTTTAACCCGCGAACGTATCCGTTTTTCAACTTGCAAGACAGAAATCTCGCCTTCCATAAAGGCAAGCGCTTTTTCGAGCCTTTCACGGACAGATAACAATGCAAGCATTTCCTGTTTTTCGGAAAGCTTGATTGCCAGATGTGAAGCGACCGTATCGGCAAGTTTTGTTGCGTCGTCTATCTGGCTGACAGCACCGATGACTTCCGGTGAAATCTTTTTGTTCAATTTCACGTAATTTTCAAAGTCGGAAACAACCGAGCGCATCAAAGCCTCGATTTCGACTTTATCTTCTTCCGGTTCATCAAGAGGCGTTGCATAAGCCTGATGATAGTCCGGATTATCGGAAAAACCGCTAATCTTGGCGCGCTTAACACCTTCAACCAGAACTTTTACTGTACCGTCCGGCAACTTTAACAATTGCAGTACATTTGCCAATGTACCGACATCATATATATCGTCGGCCTTCGGATCATCATCAGAGGCATTCTTCTGGGTTGCCAGAAGTATTTGCTTATCCTGACCCATCGCCTCTTCAAGAGCACGTATGGATTTTTCGCGACCAACGAAAAGCGGCACAATCATATGGGGGAAGACAACAATATCGCGAAGCGGCAAAACAGCATAAAGCTTATCGCCGACATCCGCCGTCTTCTCTAAATCATGTTGCATAACATTTCCTTTCTGGAGCCTGAGGCTCGTTTGCAACGTCGGCACCCCTTAAAATAAGCAAATGCCCACGCACAAAGGGATTAGGTGGTGTGTTTCCACCAATAAATCAAGAGCTACGCGAAACCGGAACACAACACCGTTCAAACTTTGAATTGCCAACCGATATAACCGTTCAATCAGGCAGAGGCATTTTCTTTCGGATGGTCTCTCTCGGCATAGATATAAAGCGGACGCGCTTTGCCTTCGACAACATCACTCGAAATAACCACTTCCTGAACGCCTTCAAGGGTTGGAAGTTCAAACATCGTATCAAGCAAAATCTTTTCCATAATGGAACGCAGACCACGTGCGCCTGTCTTGCGTTCGATTGCTTTATTGGCAATTGCACGCAAAGCATCATCATGAAAAGTCAATTTGACATCTTCCATCTCGAACAGACGTTGATATTGTTTAACCAAAGCATTTTTCGGCTTCGACAAAATCTGAACCAATGCGTCCACATCAAGATCTTCCAATGTGGCAATAACCGGCAAACGTCCGACAAATTCCGGTATCAAACCGAATTTTAACAGATCTTCCGGTTCAAGATCATGGAAAATCTCGCCTATACGACGTTCATCAGGCGCTTTGACCGTGGCACCGAAACCGATGGATGTCTTTTCTCCACGTGCGGAGATAATTTTTTCAAGGCCTGAAAACGCACCGCCGCAAATAAACAGGATGTTTGTTGTATCCACTTGCAAAAATTCTTGTTGCGGATGTTTGCGTCCACCTTGTGGCGGAACCGAAGCAACCGTGCCTTCCATAATCTTCAACAATGCCTGTTGCACACCTTCGCCCGATACATCACGGGTAATAGAAGGATTATCGGATTTGCGTGAAATCTTATCAACCTCGTCGATATAAACGATTCCGCGTTGGGCACGCTCTACATTGTAGTCGGCGGCTTGTAACAGTTTCAGAATAATATTTTCGACATCCTCACCGACATAACCGGCCTCTGTCAATGTTGTTGCATCGGCCATAGTAAAGGGCACATCAATAATGCGCGCGAGCGTTTGAGCAAGGTAGGTTTTACCGCAACCGGTAGGCCCAACCAGAAGAATATTGGACTTTGAAAGCTCGATGTCATTACTTTTCGACTGGTTTGCCAGACGTTTGTAATGGTTATGGACAGCAACAGCCAGAACACGCTTTGCATGCGCTTGCCCGATAACATAATCATCAAGAACCGACATGATTTCCTGCGGTGTCGGAACGCCATCGCGAGCCTTCACTCCTGAAGATTTGTTCTCTTCACGAATGATATCCATACATAGCTCTACACATTCATCACAAATGAACACTGTCGGCCCGGCAATCAGTTTACGCACCTCATGCTGGCTTTTGCCACAGAATGAGCAATAAAGCGTATTCTTTGAATCGCCCCCGTTATTACCAATTTTGCTCATTTCATTTTTCCTTTCGCCCGAATTGCATGAAATATTTTGCCTTTTCGGTTAAACTTTTCAAGACCATTCCACCAACAAACTAAAACAAATATCAGGTTCGACCATATAACTTGCCGCTGTTTTCTCTGTCATAGGTAAATGCCAAACGTTATTTTTCCATAAATTCCGGAAACAGCAATTTGAAGAAGGGGTTGCCCCCTACTTTGTTCTTAGCCGTCAATCATCCCATTTCAAGCTTGTCTCAAGCTTGATCGTTTTTTTCTTCTTCGGCTTCGGCGCGGTATTGAATGACCTCGTCAATAAGGCCGAATTCTTTGGCTTCATCAGCCGTCATAAAATGGTCACGATCAAGTGTGCGTTCGATTGTCTCATAATCCTGTCCGGTATGATGGACATAGATTTCATTCAAACGCCGTTTCATTTTCAATATATCCTGCGCATGACGCTCGATATCGGAAGCCTGCCCTTGAAAACCACCCGACGGCTGGTGCACCATAACGCGGGCATTCGGCAAAGCAAAACGGTGCCCTTTCGCACCGGCAGTCAGCAATAGCGAACCCATTGAAGCTGCTTGCCCCATGCAAAGAGTAGAAACAGCAGGACGGATGAACTGCATTGTGTCATAAATAGCCATGCCGGAGGTGACAACTCCACCAGGCGAATTAATATAAAGGCTGATTTCTTTTTTCGGGTTTTCCGCTTCAAGGAACAGCAATTGGGCGCAGACAAGCATAGCCATACCGTCTTCGACAGGACCATTTATAAAGACAATTCTTTCCTTCAACAAACGGGAAAAAATATCATAGGACCGTTCGCCGCGATTTGTCTGTTCTACAACTATCGGAACAAGATTGAGGGCAGTCTGGATCGGATCACTCATTTTCACTTCCATATTATACGAATCGTCATTTACGACCTGAAATGTCGTTATAACTAGAATATCAATCCATTAGAAGATCAATAGATTGTTGTTTTGCCTTTTGAAACGCTTGTTTACCCGCACCTACACCGACCGGCATAACCGGATATACCGAAAAACGGAAAAATTGCAGATTTCTTCAAATGAAGGGAGACAGGCTTATATGTGTTATCGGCGCTGTAATTTCAATCCCCGATGCGAGGAACAAAATAACAAAACAATAAACACAGCTTTTTTGAAAAATGACCGGACATTCAAACCCATAAATTAAAGTATGCCAAGTCGACAAAATGCTCACAAACGCGAAATCAGGTACGACGGGATAGCACTCCGGCGCAATGCGGCCGAACTATTTATATAGCTGATTTACCAGCTCTCTATATCAGCAATTCGCCAGTTTTAATTATTCTTTTCCTGTTCCAGAACTTTATCAAAGCCGGAAATCCGTTTGACGGCCCAATCGTAAAAACTCCCGCTTTTTATAGGATCTCTTGTTCTTTCCTTCTTATGGACATGAAAGCCGATAAAACGGGGATCATTCAATGGCTCAAGTCCGTAAGCAGGATCGAAAATGCGTTCGGTGTCGCGTCCGGTCCAATAATAAAAGGTTTCTTTTTCCTTTGCTTCTTTAAAAAAGCCATATCTTTTGGCAAGGCGGGATATGCCATCATTGCCAAAGACAGTAATTCCCAAACGCCCCGGAACGACCGGTAATTTTTGCCTCTTGAGACACCATGGCAACCAGACACCGCGGTGAAACCCCAGCCAGTTCGGAACCATTCGGCCACTTTCGAGATAATCGTCAAACTCTTTGATTATCGGATTATCCGCAGGCAGATAAAGCGCCGAAACACCGACACGTGAACGATTTTCACGCGCAAGCCAAACTTTGCCCTCTTCCGGATGAAATTGTTTGACGAGATAAACATCAGTATCAAGCCATACGCCGGCAGAATTTTTCATGAGCCTTACACGAAACAAATCGGAAAGCTGGACAATTGTGCGAATGGGTTTGAAGTCGGGGAAAGTGGGGTCTAACCGATAAAGCGTTGAAAGTGGCAATATCGGCTCTGCCTCCAGAAGCTCTACCCCTTCCGGAACATTTTCAACATTCCCGTGGCTATAGAGTTTCACATGCTGTCCGGTTTTGACCATGGAAGAAAGGCATAGCCAATCAATGGGTCGCAAACGATCTCCATACCAGAAAGTGCAGATGTCCATTGAATGCCCCTTTTAAAAATATTCCAGACTGACCCGAAACAATTGTTCGACATCACGCACTGCATCGGCCATTGCAAAAATAACCACCATATCACCGGCTAAAACCCGCGTATCGCCTTTTGGCCTTATCATCGTGTTGTCACGATAAATCGCTCCTATTCGTAGTCCCTCCGGCAGTGCGAGTTCGGACAAAGGTTTGCCCACAAGCGGCGAAGTTTGCATGGCTTCTGCTTCAATTATTTCAGCTTCGCCGTTTAAAACGGAATAGACCGAGCGGATACGACCGCGACGCATTTGCTGGAGCACTTTGGAAATTGTGACACTACGTGGATTAAGATGGGAATCAATGCCGACACTTCGGGTAAATTCCTGAAAAGCCGTATTATTGATGAGTACCATGTTCGACTTGCAGCCAAACATTTTTGCCATGATAGCGCTTAGCACATTGACCTGATCCTGATTGGTCAATGTCACGATCAAATCGGCCTGATCGACATTCGCTTCCTGTAAAATTGCCGGATCAAGCGCACTGCCATTCAAAACTACCGTACGATCAAGCTGGTCGGTAATGGCCAAAGCCCGTTCTTTATCGGCTTCAATAATACGCAGCCTTGCTTTATGTTGGCGTTTTTCCATAGCACGGGCGACATAAAGTCCGATATGACCACCGCCTGCGATAATGATGCGATTGGCCGCCTGTTCATCATGCCCGAACAATCCCAAGGCACGACGAACTTGACTGCGTGATGCTACGAGATAGGTAATATCCCCCACCTTCAATTCGGTATCTGCATGGGCAATAAAGAGTTTCTTTCCCCTTTTTACCGCAGTAACAGTCGTCAAAAGATCGGGAAAGAGATCGGTCAACTGCCTGAGCGGCGTATTGATAACCGGACAATCCTCCATACATTCAAGCGCGAGAGCGACAATATCGTCATAGCTGAAATAAAGAACATCCAAAGCACCCGGCAATGCAATACGGCGCAATACCATTTCGCCAACCTCGATTTCAGGCGAAATAACCACATCAATCGGCAAAGCATCACGCTGGAATAGGCCCTGATATTGCGGGTCGAGATAGGATTGGTCGCGAACGCGGGCAATTTTTGTCGGCACGTTAAAAAGTGCATGGGCAACCTGACAGGCTACCATATTGACTTCGTCAGAAAGTGTCACAGCGATAAGCATATCCGCTTCATCGGCTCCGGCTGCACGTAACACATCGGGACGCGCACCATGTCCGACTATTCCGCGGACATCCAAAGTATCGCGGATTTTTTCAATCAGCTTCGGTTCGATATCAATAACCGTGACATCGTGCTGTTCGTTCGACAAACGCTCCGCTATCCCGTAACCCACCTGACCGGCACCGCAAATGATGACGCGCATATTTTAAGAAACTCCAAGCGATTTGAGTTTACGATGCAATGCTGACCGCTCCATACCAACAAATTCGGCAGTACGCGAAATATTGCCGCCGAACCGGTTGATCTGCGCAACAAGGTATTCTTTTTCAAAAAGCTCCCGTGCCTCACGCAACGGCAATGCCATGATATGTAAATCCGAATCTGTCGGGGCGCGCGGCAATGTATCGCCCACTTCGGCAGGCAGAAGTTCGGCCGTAATCGGCCCGTCTCCACCTTCTCCACGTGCCAGAATTAACAGACGTTCGATGTTGTTGCGCAACTGTCTGATATTACCGGGCCAACTATGAGCCTGTAGAATTGCCATTGTGTCATCACCGATCTCGCGCGGCTTTATGCCTGCCTGTTCGGATATTTGGTGAATAAAATAATGGACGAGTTCGGGAATGTCCTCGCGGTGACTGGCGAGTGGCGGAACCGCTATCGGGACAACAGCCAGACGATGGAAGAGATCTTCGCGAAACCGCCCTTCGGCGATCAACCCTTCAAGATTTTGTGCTGTTGATGAAATCACCCTCACATCGACTTTAACACGTTTACTTCCCCCCACGCGCTCGAATGTCTGATCTGTCAAAACCCGCAAAATCTTGTTTTGTGTCTCTCTCGGCATATCGGCTATTTCGTCGATATAAAGGATACCGCCATGGGCTTCTTCGAGAGCACCGACTTTACGCTCTCCACCATCCATTTCTGTACCGAACAGTTCGATTTCCATGCGTTCAGGTGTAATTGTAGCGGCATTGATCGTCACAAAAGGCCCATTGGCACGACTTGACAATGCGTGAATGGCACGCGCTGTTGTTTCTTTACCCGACCCTGAAGGCCCTGTAATCATGATACGGCTATTGGTGGGGGCTACTTTTTCAATCGTCTGGCGCAAATGGTTCATAACAAGCGACTTGCCGAGTAATTCCGGTGTCACGCTTGATTGTTTACGCAACTCGTTGACTTCACGCTTCAACTTGGATGTTTCAAGCGCCCGTTCGGCAACCAAGATCAAACGATCGGCTTTGAAGGGTTTTTCGATAAAATCATAAGCACCGCGTTTAATAGCCGAAACAGCGGTTTCAATATTACCGTGACCGGATATCATCACGACAGGCAAATCCGGATAACGGGTCTTGATCTTGTCAAGCAATGCCAGGCCGTCGAGGCGGCTACCCTGTAACCAGATGTCGAGAAAAATCAATCTCGGTACACGATTCTCGATCTGCTGAAGAGCCTCGTCGGAATTAGCCGCAAGGCGCGTTTCATGCCCTTCGTCCTCAAGTATTCCGCCGACCAGTTCGCGTATATCCGCTTCATCATCGACAATCAAAATATCCGAAGCCATCTCACTTAACCGTCCTATTTCTCGATATTTACTTCTTCGACATCAGATTCACCAATATCTGCTGCCGGAAAGACCATACGGATCATGGCACCACGGCCATTGTAAAAATTCACCGGTGCATCATGCAATTCCATGTAACCTCCGTGGTCTTCAACTATTTTTCGTACTATCGCGAGTCCAAGCCCTGTCCCCTTCTCTCTGGTTGTTATATAGGGTTCCAATAATTTTTGTCTTTGTTCCTTGGGCAAACCTTTGCCATTATCTATGACATCAGCGACCAATTTATCACCCTGACGATAGGAACGAACAAGAATATGCCCCTCGATATTTTTTTCGAGGGCAACCGCATCTATTGCTTCACTCGCATTTTTAATAACATTCCCGAACGCCTGTCCGATCAAACGGCTATCAAACTCTCCCATGAGCGGCTCATCTCCCAAATCGCGCTCGAATTTGATGTCATGACGGGACACCTCGACAAGAAAAAACGCCTCCCTTAATGGCTCACGCATATCGAGAAGCCGCATTTCCGGTTTCGGCATACGGGCAAATGAAGAAAATTCATCCACCATTCTGCCGATGTCGCCGACCTGCCTGATGATTGTATCAATACATTGGTCGAAAACCTCGCGATCATCAGTAATGACTTTGCCATAACGGCGGCGTATCCGTTCGGCAGATAATTGGATAGGCGTAAGCGGATTCTTGATCTCATGGGCAATACGCCTTGCCACATCGGCCCATGCACTTGATCTTTGTGCTTCAACGAGATCGGTAATATCATCAATTGTCAATACCCACGATTGGCCGCGACCATCATTTTCTTCCATGGTAACCTGTACATTATAAACGCGGTTACGCCCGTCCTGAGAGAGAGTGACTTGTTCGCGATGATTTTTTCGTCCCGAAGACCGTGCAACCTCAAACACCTGCCCGATCTCCGGATTAAGCGACATCAGACTTTTTCCAATGACTTCCTTCGGGTCAAGAGCGAACATTGTCTGCGCGGAACGATTGATAATTGTAATATCACCATTTTCATCAATTCCGGCCACACCGGCATTGACACCTGCAAGCACTGCTTCCGAAAAACGGCGTCTCTCGTCAATCTGGTCACGTGCAGAAATCAACTCGTTGCGCTGACTTTTAAGTTCGCTCACCATATAATTGAATGTTCTGGAAAGCTGGCCGATGTCGCCATCCTTGGCGCGCACAGGGACGACAACATCCATATTGCCGGAGGCCACATCATCGGCTGCGCCTATCAGCAGACGGATTGGCCGCACCAAGCGATCGGCAACCGCAATTCCCGTCCAGATCGCAGAGATCAACAGGCTTAGAAAAAGACAAAAATAAAGAACGGCAAAAGCAATTTGTGTCGGAACACGATTTTCGTTCAGATCGTGGT
Organism: Bartonella sp. P0282; assembly: GCF_048452985.1. Classification (NCBI taxonomy): domain Bacteria; kingdom Pseudomonadati; phylum Pseudomonadota; class Alphaproteobacteria; order Hyphomicrobiales; family Bartonellaceae; genus Bartonella; species Bartonella sp. P0282. Next base: position 131,869 of record NZ_WTFO01000002.1, on the reverse strand, counting down.
AGCGAGCTGTATTCGCCTCGGTCAAACGCAAGGCCGCCAGAACGCGTTGATCCACATCGCGTACCAGATAAAGAAACGTATTCGGAATATCATTGAGTTTCAGTATAATTCCGAAATAGTCGTGTTCACCCGGTTGAAAAGTAAAAGGGCTACCTTTTGTTGCCTGCACGATAAGGTTCGCTGGCGGAATCGGGAGTTTGTCTTCTCCTCCGAGATTACTTTGCAAAAAAACAGTCCCGTTCGGGCTTAACAAAAATGCGCCTCGCAAATCGCGGCCGGCTGCATGGCGGGTGAGTTGCAACCGGTATTCGGTCGGATTCAAGGCCAACAATTGCCTGTTATCGAGTGCCAATGCCATGGCATAAGAAGAATTTTTCAAATTTTGCAGTGTTTCATCTGCATAACCATTGGCAAGATCTATCGACGAAGCGACGATCTGCCGTGTTGTCGTATCGAACCAACGGTCAAGCCCCTGATTGAGAGTAACACCGGCGACAATTGCCACAACAACCGCCGGAAGCGTCGCAACCAGCGCAAAAAGCGATATGATCCGGACATGCAACCTTGATGCAGCCCGTCTCGCCTTCCAAGCCTGAATGATCGGCATAAGCTCATAAACTGCGATAGCAATAAGCCCTAACACCCAAACGCTATTAACTCCGATAAGAACCAGAGTTACAAAGGTACTTGGAATAATCGGCGTGAAGCCTAACAGGATTGTGAAAGAAACAACTGCTGTTAGCAATGCAAGTGCAATGACCATAATACCAAAGAAGGCATGCATATTGCGTAGTTTGCCGCTATATATGCTTTTTTCTACAGGCTTTGCCAATTTGCGATTCTTCCCATTTCCAGCAATTGTCGTCACAATCATGCAACACTTTGTGGCGAAAATGCAACAGAAACAATCAAATGACGATCAAATATAGGTAAATTCGGCAATCGGCGTGAAAACGGAATTTTTAAATGACGTTATTTGTCGTTTCCCCGATCATCGGGATTGTTTCCTGACCCAAAAAATCAAATCACGTCCACCTGTCCCAATAAATGAGGCGGGAAATGGCTACAAGTGCTGATATGCTTGAAGCCGAACGAGTTGATTGATGTAGAACCCGGCAAAGTAGTCGGGGCATCTATAATTCAGATTACAGAAAAGCCTGATGGAGAACATTTTGTAAAAGTTTTTACTGATGGCGTTAAAGCTGCATTTGACTTGACAAAGACCGGAGACCGTTTATTTCCGACCGATCTTCAAGACTATCAATTATCAAAGATGACAGGCGGTTACAGTGATACGATCACCCTCTTTTTCTTGCGTGATGGCTGAATGGTGCTCCTATGATATGTCTGAAAAATCTTTTCAACGTGGCCTAAAAGAGCTCATTAGAAAAGCGTTTTTATATCCCGAATCTCCAAATCAATATTGGGTAAATCCTGCTCTTTTTTAAGGGAGATCGAGTTTCCTTTATGCGTGAATATCGAAAAACACCAAAGGATAAATAAATAACCACTAAAAGCCCGATGCATAACACTGCACCCATAAAAAATCCGACGCCAACTCGATTTACCAAGGATTAAATGGTTCTGCCCGTGCTGTTCACTGAGTGCCAAATGGCCGTACTCATGTAGGAGATCACTATATGCCCGCCTCAACGCCCAACCAAGCCGCGAAAAAATTTGGAATATCTCGCTGAACCATTATGTGGGCTATTGAACCACATAAACTTCACGCCATCCGTGACAATTGCAATCAATGGTAAACTGATGACGTAGATATTGCCCATTGGGGGGGGTGCGCAGTGACCCTGCCTGACCTATTGCCCAAGCAACGATCATCCCTGCGCACTCTATTCATGTGATACACATGCGTTTAGCGGTTTTAGAGGCTGAACTTAAAGCCGCTGCCAGCATCATTGATATTTTAAAAAAAGACCGTAATGCGTGGCGAGCGCAAACACAAAATGTATCTCGACCTTGGTGGAAAAAATAGCACTGTGATGAACTACTTTTTTCGATTTATATTGGGATATAATATAACAGAATATGATATTATATCTTTTAGGTCGTTAACGGACAAAAGACCTCCAATCCTAAAGTATTTTTATATAAATTACACCCAGATTAATTAGATATAGAAGCGAGAAGCATACCTTTTGTTATTATTTGTTTTATTTGAGATAATTTTACACAATCGGCTGCTATTTTGTATTCTTTTTTTATGTTCTCTATAGCTTTTTTAAGATCTTCACTGATTGTATCCGCTGTTGTTAAAACATATGCAGCTATAACTCGTCCTTGATCTTTCCGTAAATCAATTGCTTGAATCAATTGTTCTGCCACTTGAACGCCTATTTCACCCTTGTAGTTTTTTACTTGAATAACGATTATCCATGGAAATTGTTCATCAAATGGATTTTGGATGTTAATTACAATATCAGCTCCACATTCCGATGGTCCGCCCGTATGCTCAATCTGAATATTTTTCATTAATGGATCCAAAGCATAGCACAAAACAGGTTCCCACTCTGCTCCTTGTAAAACACTACGTAATTTTTTGAAGATCGTCTCTGATAAATTATCTACACTTGTTGTAATCAACGTGTCCACGACGCCCTTAGCGCGCTCCACATGATCACTCCCTTCACGCAAGAGATATTCTTTTCGATCATTCACCAATGAAATAATCTTATCAACACAGTCTTTGTATGGATTAATATTCCACAATCTTCCCCGACATCTTAAAGACTGTCGCAATGCGGCATCAACATTTTTATTAGAATAGGGAACTCCACCTTTTGTGATAACTTCAACAGGAAGCATATGCCTCAAATCATGAACGTCTGTATCCTCGCTATAAGAATAATCACCAGTGACACGACACAAAGTAAAAGAGCTATTATTAGGCATATTTGGCACGAGGATAATATCACCTACCTGAATATAAGTCTTAGAATATTGACAATATTTACCAAGCATCTTTATGTTCCATAATGCGTCTTCTTCATGAGATGAAAATTCTTTCCGATTAAAATTAGAAGCTTTTAGTTTATCATATATTTTTCTTAAATCTTGTTCGTCACAATAGCCCCACCCCTGCCGAAGTATGCCTTTATTCTCCAATTCATTTCTTACAAAATTAATATGTTCTTCTGAATCTCGCGAAGTACGCATTGCCCAATAATTCATCAAGTTTTCCTTCCCTTAATTTAGAGCTCCTACTTGGCTTTAAGTTTGTCTAAACGGTTCAATGTTAAGTTTCAAAATGGCAAGTTTACCCAAATATGAAGATTAACTTAAACCACTTCGTATTTCACTATTTTTAACCTCTAAAAACTTTTAAATCACAAATACGCACGGCGACTTCACACGTGAAATGCAATGGTGCAAGCAATAAAAATGAAGATTTTTAGAGGTGTAAAATTTGCGAACAAAAAAGAACCCTTCTACTAAGCCTTTTAGGTCTTTTTTTTTACATTTTATCAAATAATTTTTTGAACGGATTTGTTCTCTGGCCTGTCCGTGTTGTTTTACGATTGGTTTAACGTGTTCGATAGCCTATTCAATTGCCCTGTTTGTACTTGATAACTCTCCGACCGCTGAATTAATGAATTCAACAATTCGGTTAATGTTTTCTCGATATTCGTTAGCCGCTCGACACCTCTGGCGGCGCATTACCTTTATGCCATCTACGTCCGTAATGATTAGGTCGGTGAGTAGCGTGCCGTGGCTCCTTAACCTTCAAGAGCCTTTTTCCTTTATGCCAGCTCCCATTCGTATTTGAAGTTTTGCCAATGTTGATGTCTTCAAGCGATGTCAAAGGCGCCCCCCTTGTCAGTTCGCATTCAATCACACATAGTGTCATGACAAGAGTATACTGGCTAAAAACAGATTGGCTGCATAAACGTTGAAATCCTGTTAGATTTTTCAATAAGGAAGTCGGTTTTACAGATTACAGACCTTCGGGTCGCTTACGCAAGTTCATCCACAGATGCTAACGCAACTGATGGATAAAACCGATTATGCAAAATTCCGATTGTCTTTTTGTTTGCTCCAGCACGTTTAGCCCGGTCAGTCACTAAAGCGCTTTTTGAATAGCACGTTCCTTCCGGTCGTTATTCTACGCTCGCGCCTGCTCAATGGAAAGTTTTTCCTACCTCTCACCAAGACAATGCAAGCATTTATAACGTTTATCAAACTTATCTAAAATGATTGATTAAAAGAACGATATTGGATTTTGACTAACTGTCTTGAGAATTCGGGAACATATGATGTCCTAAATCCTTGTTCTTATATTATGGAACTTTTTAAACCGAATGAGGTTTTTCAAGACTATATGCCATTTATAATGGAATAAAAAACGTTAATCCGCTTACACAGAATTTCATGGACAGAGATTTTCATTCCACTTTGTTAAAACCACTTAATGGCGCATTGAAGAACCAATCACACCTTTCACATGCACAATGTATCAAAATCAACCTCGATTCATTTTTGAATTATTGTTAGGGCTGATTTTTGGTTGTGCCCGCTCACTGAACAATCAAAGGGGCATAAAACAAAAATTTGCCTCGCTATAGGTAGACTGACAATTAAACGCCGAAAAAAGGCAGAAATTGAGTGCATTGGGCAGAAAAGCCGTTTTTATTAGAATCTTTCCGAAGTGGGGGTGGATTAGTCACTCCCTCTATGTTTTAGTAAAACCTTCTAAAAAAAGTAAAGAAAACATCTTCACATTTTTAAGAATCGTTCTAAATTATATAGAGATGATGTGAAAACAGAAAGGATTGGAAATGCGGCTCACAAAACAGACGAATTATGCCATCCGGATGTTAATGTATTGCGCTGCCAACGAGGGAGAGTTGAGCCGTGTGCCTGAAATAGCCAAGGCTTATTCGGTTTCCGAGCTATTCTTATTCAAAATACTTCATCCGCTGGTCGAAGCCGGTTTGATGCAGACAGTGCGTGGACGCAACGGCGGAGTGAAACTCGCCAAGCCTGCTGATGAAATTTTTGTTTCCGATGTGGTAAAGGTCACCGAAGAAAATTTCGCCATGGCCGAGTGTTTTGAAAATGGCGCTATCGAATGTCCTTTGGTTAATTCTTGCGGTCTCAATGCTACATTGAGCAAGGCATTGAACGCTTTTTTTGATGTTCTGAAATCGACTTCTATCGCCGATTTGCAACGCCCCAATTTCAGAGAACGTCTCGGTATCACCGAAGGCGAAGAACATGTAAAAGCATTGAATTAATATCTATTAAAAGGTAAATGTTTTTGCATTCCAATTTTTCTGAAGGGGATTATCATATCCAATGCAGCCATTATATTAGCGGCCGGTAGAGGTGAACGCATCGGTTCACCTGAAAACGGACCGAAACAATATCGGATGATTGCCGGTCGCGCTGTTATTTTTCACACGCTAAAGCATTTTATTGACAGCGGGCTTTTTTCAAACATTGTGCTCGTCATTCATAAGGACGATGAACAATTATGCAAAAAGGCGATTGATGGCATAAGCGATGCAATTACCATTGTGCATGGTGGAAGTACACGGCAAATATCAACGCTTTGCGGACTGCGTGCGTTAAACGCAATGCCGGAAGATAGACACCCTGAATATGTTTATATTCACGATGGCGCGCGACCATTTGTATCAGAAGCGCTTCTTGAACGCATTCAACACGCGCTTGCTCCCGATTGTGGAATTTTACCTGCTGTTGCTGTCTCTGACACGTTAAAACGCGCTGATGACAATGGCATGGTTATCGGGACGATCAAACGCGATCATCTTTTCGGGGCGCAAACGCCCCAAGCGTTTCCCTTTTCCAAAATATTAGAATTGCATGAAAATGCTGATAAGCTTGGGCAAACCGGTTTTACCGACGATTGCGCCTTGGCGGAATCGGCTGGACTTCCTATAAAGATTGTAGAAGGCAGCAGTGACAATATCAAAATTACCTGGCCTGCCGACCTCGCTTTAGCGCAATTACGCATGAAAACAGAAAACATGACAAACGAAATCAACGAAGCCCCCTCTTCCTTACAATTTCCGGACGTGCGGACCGGCAACGGATATGATGTCCATCCCTTCGAGACAGGTGACGGTGTTACGCTGTGTGGTGTGAAAATCGCTTATGAAAAAAAGTTGAGTGGTCATTCGGATGCGGATGTCGCTCTTCACGCCTTGACCGATGCGCTTCTTGCGACGCGTGGAGCCGGAGATATTGGCACACATTTTCCCCCTTCCGACCCACAATGGAAAGGTGCTTCATCGGATATTTTCGTGCGCCACGCTGTTTCAATTATCAAAGATGCAGGCGGGCGGATTGCTAACGCCGATATTACGTTAATTGCCGAAGCACCGAAAATCGGGCCGCACCGCGCAGCAATGACCGAAAAACTCATGGATATGCTTGGAATTTCTGCAGATCGTATTTCTATCAAAGCCACAACCAATGAAAAATTGGGTTTTGTCGGGCGTAAAGAAGGTATTGCCGCTATTGCCACCGCAACAGTTGTTTATCCGGGGAGTATTCCAGAATGACACTTATTGCTGAAGACAAAGCAAAAAAAGTTCTAGCCGCTTGTCGTTTGCACCATTTGAAGCTTGCAACCGTTGAATCGTGCACAGGTGGCCTGATTGTCGGCAGTCTTACCGACATAGCAGGCTCTTCGGATGTGGTTGAATGTGGATTTATTACCTATTCCAACGAAGCGAAAACTGCACTGGTCGGTGTTCCTTCTGCGATGATCGAAAGCTATGGCGCCGTGTCGAAGCCGGTGGCTATTGCTATGGCCGAGGGTGGTATCAAACATTCGCGTGCCGACATTGCCGTTTCTGTGACAGGCATAGCCGGCCCCGGCGGTGGGAGTGCCGAAAAACCGGTCGGTCTGGTTCATATGGCGGTTGCTTTGGCAAATAGGCCGACACTTCATTATGAAGCCCGTTTTGGCGATCTTGGCCGCGAAAATGTTCGTCACGCAACCGTTGAACGGGCATTGGATCTTTTATTGGAAGCGGTTGCAAAAGCCTGATGCCCGTCTCCGTCTTTTAGCAATGTAGAGGATTCGATTTTACCCTGCGTCCCGATATGCAAAACAACTAAATCCATCGTCCGGCCGAACAACAGAGTTTTCATATATAGTCTGCAATCGAGGTTCAATATAGTCTGCAAGCAGCATCCGCATTTGCACGAAAAACCGGTAAAACGGCATTTAAACGATTAACGATTGCCGAAAAGAAATTCGGGTTAACGCCGGAAGCTTATTGCCAGAACGACATTGACAGTGAAGTTATTTACCGCCTTTTTCCTCGCCAGATGGCTTGCAAGGTTCAACCAATTGTTCTTCCATTAAAACACATTCATTGATCTTCGCCCGATAATTGACAGATTGTTTGACGAACTATAGCGGGGTGTTACCGGAGCGGGCAATCTCAACTGCTATTGGCTCTAAAATTTTGTCGTAACAAACAAAATTGGTTCCACCGCCTGTTCAACGCAATTCAAATAATTCGCGATGAAATTTCTGACGGTCAAACCCGCATTGAACCATTTCATTTTCCAAGGTTTCACCAAAATTTTTCGGACCACAAAACCAGATTGATGATTGTTTCCAATCCGCAAACATTTTTCGCAACAGAGTTCCGTTAAATCTTCCCTGTTTCGGCGTTAGCCAGAGCGTTAGAACGACACCCGCCGACCGCGCCAATTGCGAAAGCTTTTTCTCGTCATCATCATCAAGTGCTTGAGCGATATAAACAAAATTTATTTGAGAATTGCGGTTTTCCTGTCGTGAGGCCAATTCGTCAAGTCTGGCTAAAAATGGTGTAATTCCAATTCCTGCGCCAATCCATATCTGGTCATGCGATTTATCATCAGAAAAGCAGAACTTGCCATAAGGACCTTCAATACGCACTTTCTTATGAAGCAGATTTCGTTTCAAAAGTTTATCTGTGTAATCACCAAGTCCTTTGACAAAGAACGTTAGCAAGCGGTTTTCCGGATTCCAGGAAGAGGCAATCGTGAACGGATGTGCTCCCTCTCCTTTATCCAATGTCACAAAGGCGAATTGGCCACTTTTATGCCCCGACCATTTATCGGAAACTTTCAGCGTCAGATGCATGACATGATTTAACGTATCGATCCTGTTGCCTACGATTGTCGCCATGATTTTACGTCCAAAGCCCGATCTTTTCAGCAATATTGTGATGGCAGCAATAGACCCGAAAATTGACAAGCCGAATACAAGAAGCCCGAAAGGTTCGCTCCAATAGGTAAATTTCGTCAAAATAACCGCATGAAAAACCAGAACGAGATAAACCGCCGCGAAAATTGTATGGACATGCGCAAATAAACGGTAAGGAATACGTTTTATGAGTGCGATAAGACAAAGCACTACAGCTATATAAAACGCCCATTCCCCGAAAACTTCCGCATTTTTTCTGAATGCAGAGAAAACATATTCAAGCCCGACTTTTTCCGGCATTGTAGCCAAATCAATATGGCGGGAAGGCCTTGTCAACCACCCCCAGCCGACGGCCCATTTTGTTCCTTTGGCAAGGAGAAAATGCATGATGGCCGTAAGAAGTGCGGTGATACCAAGCCATTTATGGAGCCGATAGGCCTTGTCCAACCCGCCCAATGCATCATCTATCACTTTAAGACGACAGGCAATCACCACATCAATGCTCATTGCCACGAAAGCGACAAGTCCTGTCAATTGAATGGCCTCGGACCGGAAAGCAAAATAACCGCGAGTGATGCCAAAAATTTCACCGGTTGCCAACCACACCGCAATAGAAATCAGGACGATCAAAAAATACGAAATCTTCAAGTTTCTCATTATAAGCTAAAACTCATTTTCTTCATTACAAGAAAATAGAATCCAACTCACAAAAAGTAAACTTAAACTTATTTAATCTATTGATTTCATTAAACTTTATTTATTTTATCAAGTTTTTAAGGGTGTTTTTCAACCGGCTTTCAAAACAGGATGACAAGCGGGAAAAACCGCGCTGATAAAATAATCAGGCTTGAGCCAAGCCATATATTTTATCGGCACGCGCTTCAAAAGCTTCGGTGAAGCGTTTGAATGCAATATCGAACATGGCGCCCATAAGCACGCCAAGCATCCGGCTTTTGAACTCGTAATCGATATAGAATTCGACATCGCATGATTTACCGTCTTCGAGCGACTTGAATATCCAACGGTTTTCAAGATAACGGAAGGGGCCATCAATATAACGTACGTCAATACGTCTTTCAGCGGGATTAAGTAAAACCTGAGTGGTAAAAGTTTCCCTTATCATTTTATAGCCAACAGTCATATCGGCGGTAAGCAATGTTTTATCGCTTCGTTCTTCACGCGAGCGAATATTAAGGGATTCACACATAGGTAAAAATTCCGGATAGCACTCTATATCCGAAACGAGATTGAACATCTCCAGATCGGTATGTTTGACTTGCCGGTGGGTATTGAATTTCGGCATTCTTTATCCGCGTTTTTGAGCCAGTTTTTCCGCCCGCGCTTTTCTGAGTGCTTCAAAATCTTCACCCGCATGATGTGACGAACGGGTTAGCGGGCTTGACGACATATGAAGAAATCCCTTGGTTTTGCCGATAATAGCATAGGATTTGAACTCTTCCGGCGTAACAAAACGGATAACAGGATGATGTTTACGCGTGGGCTGCAAATATTGGCCAATGGTCATGAAATCAACATCGGCGGAGCGCAAATCATCCATCAATTGAAGGACTTCATTCCGCTCTTCACCAAGTCCAACCATAATACCGGACTTTGTAAAGATCGACGGGTCAAGCTCTTTGACACGTTGTAAAAGTCTGATCGAATGAAAATAGCGCGCACCCGGACGCACCGTCAGATACTTTGACGGCACGGTTTCAAGATTATGGTTAAACACATCCGGCTTGGCCGCTACCACAGTTTCAAGTGCGCCTTCCTTATGACGGAAATCAGGGGTGAGAATTTCAATGGTCGTACCAGGAGACTTTCTTCTGATTGCATGAATGACATCAGCATAATGCTGGGCTCCGCCATCGGGAAGGTCATCGCGATCAACAGAGGTGATAACCACATGTTTGAGTGCCATTTGTCTGACTGCATCGGCAACCCGTTCCGGTTCATCTTTGTCAACAGGAAGAGGTATGCCGGTTGCAACATTACAAAAAGCACATGCGCGCGTGCATATTGCACCCAAAATCATGAAACTTGCGTGCCTCTGCGTCCAGCATTCGCCCACATTGGGACAACCGGCCTCTTCGCAAACCGTCACCAGATTGTTATCACGAACAATATGACGGGTTTCGGCATATTGCCCACGTAACGACGGCGCCTTCACCCTGATCCAGTCAGGTTTTTTCAGAACCTCTGAATCCGGACGATTGGCTTTCTCCGGATGCCGTACCCGCTTCTGCGATAAAGTGTCAACAACGGTTACCATTTAGTACCTCACGCTCTTTCCCACTTCATATGGAGTATAAGCATCAAGATTGCAATTCACTTCTTGATGTTTGTCAGGCGTTCAACACCTGACCATATGCATCCAGAACACTTTCCTTCATCATTTCCGAAAGTGTGGGATGAGGGAAGACTGTATGCATCAATTCTTCTTCGGTGGTTTCAAGATTCATAGCAACCACAAAACCTTCAATCAATTCTGTTACTTCTGCACCAACCATATGTGCACCAAGCAATTGGCCGGTTTTCTTGTCAAATATGGTTTTGACAATTCCCTGATCCTCGCCCATGGCAATTGCCTTGCCATTAGCCGAGAACGAAAAATGCCCGACCCTTATCTCGTAGCCTGCGGCCTTGGCCTTTGCTTCCGTAAGCCCGACAGAGGCAACTTGCGGTGTGCAATAGGTGCAACCGGGAATCTTTTTCTTGTCCAACGGTTCGGCCGTTTCAAGCCCTGCAATATGCTCGACACAGATCACACCTTCTTCTTCAGCCTTATGGGCAAGCATCGGTGCCCCGGCAACATCACCGATAGCATAAATACCGGCGACATTGGTGCGTCCCCATTCATCAATCACAACACAGCCGCGTTCGGTTTTTACTCCTAACGCTTCCAGGCCGATGTTTTCTATATTGCCCTGCACGCCGACTGCAGAAATCAAACGATCGGCAGTGATTGTCTCGGTTTTGCCATTTATATCAATATGGGCTGTCACAGAATTGGACGTTTTCTCGATTTTCGAGACTTTCGCTTCGGTCAGAATCCGGATGCCCTTTTTCTCCAACTGCTTGCGGGCGAAAGCGGAAATTTCCGCATCTTCAACCGGCATGATTTGCGGCATCATTTCCACAACTGTAACTTCCGCCCCCATGTCACGATAAAAGGAGGCAAATTCGATTCCGATAGCGCCCGAGCCCATAACGACAATGGATTTCGGCATGGTTGCCGGAACCATCGCCTCAAAATAGGTCCAAACCAGTTTGCCGTCGGGTTCGATACCAGGCAAAGTGCGCGGACGCGCGCCGGTTGCGACAATAATATGTTTGGCCTGATATGTCCCCTCGCCCAATGTGCCCTTGGGAACGGGATTTTGCGGCTGCATAATTTTTTTGGTTATTTTTCCGACAACGATTTCGCCAAGTCCACCGTCTGTCGCGGCCTTTGTCAACTTGGCTTCGCCCCAGATAACATCAATCTTGTTCTTCTTCATCAAATAGCCGACACCTGCGTTAAGGCGGGCAGAAACATTGCGGGAACGCTGGACAACATCCTTTATATCCGCTTCGATCGAACCATTGAGTTTCAAACCATAATCTTTGGCATGTTCGCTAAAATGCTTGATTTCTGCTGTTCTAAGCAGTGCTTTTGTCGGGATACATCCCCAATTAAGACAGATGCCTCCGAGGTGTTCGCGTTCGACAATTGCAGTTTTAAAGCCTAATTGTGCTGAACGGATTGCGGTCACATATCCGCCGGGGCCAGAACCTATAACAATAACATCATACGAATTTGCCAATTTTTCCTCCATGGGGAAAGATAGAGCGAGAGGCCGGGAACGACATGCACCAATGGTTGAAGCCCTTTGCCAATTGCTTTTGTGTTGTTTTCATCAATGCACACCATCAAGTGGTGACACAAGAGGGACAGACGCCGCGTCGAAGAAGGCACATTCCATCTCGTCAGCAATATCCGGTGAGAAACTTGCGAGCTTTCCCGATTTGGCAACAGTGCCGTTAAAAAGCCCGCTACGCAAGGGATGGATTGTTTCTGCCGCATGAGGCAGCGAAACAAAAATAATTTCCGATGGTTCGCTTTGCAGTAGATGAGAACGGGAGCGGACGTTTTCAGCCGGTCTTTCCATTCCTTCACTTGCTGCCAATCTTTTCCTTGCAACACATGTTTTCACGTCATTTGTTGCAAGCATAATCATTCCGAGATCAAACGGCCAGCCAAAGCCTGAAACCTTGGAAAATCTCGTCGAACCATCACGAATTCCGATTGAAGTTGTATCGTTGAAACAGTTCATGCATCTGCACAATGCCGCCTCTACAACTTCAACCGGGCCTTCAAATTGCTGTTCCGGCACACGGGGCCAACGAATTTCGTTTGCGTGACGTGTTTGGTTTATCGGATTTAATCCCCGTGACGGGGTATCTCCATAAGCCGGAACAGTTTTTTTCATTATTACACCAACATGCTCATCGGGTTTTCAATGAACTTTTTGAAGGCTTGTGCGAGTTCTGCTGCGAGTGCACCGTCTACTGCGCGGTGGTCGGTTGATAATGTAACCGACATCACAGTGGCAATAGCCAATGCACCGTTTTTGACAACAGCACGCTGTTCACCGGCACCGATCGCAAAGATCGTTGCATGTGGCGGGTTGATAATGGCGCAGAAATCTTTGACACCATACATACCCATATTGGAAACGGCAGTTGTTCCACCCTGATATTCTTCGGGTTTCAACTTGCGTTCGCGCGCCCGTTTTGCCAGATCTTTCATTGCATTGGAAATCGTCGAAAGCGATTTTTCCTCGGCATGTTTGATGATCGGAGTAATCAAGCCGTTCGGAATGGAAACGGCGACCCCGACATCCACAAATTTATGGCGCATCATACCGCTATCAAGCCACGAAACATTGGCATCCGGAACGGCTTTAAGTGCCAAAGCAGTCGCTTTGATAACCATATCATTGACCGAAAGTTTATAAGCCGGTTTTTCGCCTGCACTCGTTTTAACCATCGGAGCTGCCGCATTCAATTCGGCACGCAATTTCAACAAGGCATCAAGCTCGCAATCGATTGTGACATAAAAATGCGGAACTGTGTGTTTTGATTCAACCAGACGTTTGGCAATGGTTTTGCGCATACCATCGTGAGGAACAATCTCGTATTCATCGGTATTGAAGAGCTTCAATACCTGTTCGTCCGATGACGAGCTACCAGCCGAAGCGGGAGTTTCGACAGCCTGTGCAGTCGCAGGCGCAGCCTTACCGGTACCATTTGCCAATGCCGCATCAATATCGCGTTTGATGATGCGTCCATGTGGTCCTGTACCTGAAATAAGCTCCAATTGAAGCCCGTTTTGTTTTGCAAGCCGGCGAGCCAACGGGGAAGCGAAAATCCGGTTTCCTTTGTCTGTCACCGGAGCTTTGGAAGCCGGAGGCACAGCAGTTGCCGGAGCGGGATTTGGACTGGCGGCTGCGGCAACAGGCGCGCTCGCATCGGCTTTCTGCGGGGCAGCAGCAGGCGAAGCCGGTTGCGCGGTTGCCGGAGAAGGTGAAGCCTGTTTCTTTTCTTCGTCTTCAATCGCTTTAATAGCATCCTCGGCACTTTCACCATCTTCCGCCAGAATACCGATCAATGCATTGACTTTCACGCCTTGTGTGCCGGCAGGAACAACGATTTTTGCAAGTGTTCCCTCGTCTGCCGCATCCACTTCCATCGTTGCTTTATCGGTTTCGATTTCGGCAACCGTATCACCGGGGGAAACCTTATCTCCGACTTTGATGTCCCACTTTGACAAAGTTCCTTCTTCCATAGTCGGAGAAAGCGCCGGCATCGTAATTTTAATAGCCATAGTGCAGTCTCCTTCAGGCTTTGTAAGTGACAGATTTTACAGCGTCGACGACCTCGGCAACGCTCGGCAAGGCAAGCTTTTCGAGATTCGCCGCATAAGGCATCGGAACGTCCTTGCCGGCAATTGTGGCAATCGGTGCATCAAGATAATCAAATGCCTGCTGCATCACACGGGTAGCAATTTCAGTTCCGACAGATGATTGCGGGAAACCTTCTTCGATGGTTACCAGACGACCTGTTTTCTTCACCGATTCGATAATTGTCGGCAAATCCATAGGACGAACTGTCCTCAAATCGATCAACTCGACATCAATTCCGAGTTTCTCGAATTCAGGCAGTGCTTCAACTGCATAATTCATTCCCATGCCCATACCGACGATCGTAACATCGTTACCGGCCTTATGGATACGGGCTTTTCCTATCGGCAAAACAAAATCATCCAGTTTCGGTACATCGAACTGATGGCCGTAAAGCAATTCGTTTTCAAGGAAAATGACCGGATTATCATCGCGGATTGCAGCTTTTAAAAGACCTTTTGCATCTGCGGCAGTATAAGGCATGATAACCTTCAAGCCCGGCACATGACTGTACCAGGAAGCATAGCACTGGGAATGCTGGGCACCAACGCGCGAAGCCGCTCCATTCGGACCACGGAAGACCATCGGTGCGTGCATCTGTCCGCCTGACATATAATGTGTCTTGGCAGCCGAATTTATAATCTGGTCGATTGCCTGCATCGCAAAATTGAACGTCATGAATTCAACAACCGGACGCAAGCCACCAAAAGCCGCCCCAACGCCAAGACCGGCAAATCCCTGTTCGGTAATTGGCGTATCAATGACACGTCGTGCGCCGAATTCATCAAGCAGCCCCTGACTGACCTTATAAGCACCCTGATATTGCGCAACTTCTTCGCCAATCAGAAAAACCTTGTCATCACGGCGCATTTCTTCTGCCAAAGCTTCATTCAAAGCTTCACGAACCGTCATTTTGACCATTTCTGTTCCTGCCGGAATATCCGGATCGGACTGGACAACAGGTTGCGAAGGTTTCGGCGCAGCAGCAACAGACGCGGCTGGTGCAGCTTGAGCAGGTGCAGCAGGTTGCGGTGCTTTGGGAGCCGCTTCTTTTGCAGGATTAACCGCATTTTTAATGTCTGCCACTGTTTCACCATCTTCCAGCAGAACAGCAATAGGCGTATTGACTTTCACACCCTCTGTTCCTTCCGGAACAAGAATCTTGCCGATTGTTCCTTCATCGGCAGCATCGACTTCCATCGTTGCTTTATCGGTCTCGATTTCGGCAATAACATCACCGGCTTCGACTTTATCGCCTTCCTTTTTGACCCATTTTGAAATTTTGCCTTCTTCCATTGTGGGCGAAAGCGCCGGCATCAAGATATCAATAGACATAGTCGCTTTCCTCGCTATTAAAGAAGAACATCGGTATAGAGTTCGGAAACATCCGGTTCAGGATCGTTTTCCGCAAAGTCTGCTGCATCGGCAACAACAGCACGAACCTTTTTGTCAATCTCTTTCAGTTCGTCTTCGGTTGCCCAACCCTTTTTAATACAACGGTTCTTCACCTGATTGATCGGATCATGTTCGGTCTTGACTTTTTCAACTTCTTCCTTGGTGCGGTATTTTGCCGGATCCGACATCGAGTGGCCGCGATAACGGTATGTTTGCATGTCAAGAATAATCGGGCCTTTGCCTGAACGTGCCCAGGCGACGGCCTCATCGGCTGCCGATTTTACAGCGCAAACGTCCATACCATCGACAACATAGCCGGGAATTTCAAAAGACAAACCACGACGTGAAAAATCGGTCTCGGCAGAAGCACGAGAAACTGCCGTTCCCATTGCATATTGGTTGTTTTCAATCACGTAAACGACAGGAAGTTTCCAAAGCGAAGCCATATTGAAGCTTTCATAGACCTGCCCCTGATTGGCCGCACCGTCACCGAAATAGACAAGCGTTACATTGTCGCGTCCCAAATATTTGTTGGAGAACGCCAAACCCGTTCCGATCGGCACTTGGGCTCCGACAATGCCATGCCCGCCAAAGAAATTTTTCTCCTTGGAAAACATATGCATCGAACCGCCCTTTCCCTTGGAAAAGCCGTCTTTGCGGCCGGCAAGCTCGGCCATAACACCGCGGGGGTTCATGCCTGTCGCCAGCATATGACCATGATCGCGATAGGAAGTAATAACCTGATCGCCTTCCTTGATCGCTTTGACTGTGCCGGTTACCACCGCTTCTTGCCCGATATAGAGATGGCAGAAGCCGCCGATAACGCCCATGCCATAAAGCTGACCGGCTTTTTCTTCAAACCGTCGGATTAAAAGCATATCGTGATAAAACTGAAGTTCTTCTTCTTTGGTAAATTCCGCCGGCTCAGGTGATCTGGCGGTATTGGTTAATACGGTCTGCGTCTTTTTCGCAGAAGTTTTTTTAGCCCGTGCTGCCATATTAAACTCCCTTAATTGGTGTTTTAAAAAATACGCTTTCCCCGCCGAACATACAAGCACTATAAATGTTTGTAAAACGTGGTGTAAAATATTGATATGATTGTTTTTTAAGAAATGAACAGAATTTTTTTATTTTGACAGATCACCTTGACCCGTCAGGATAACAAATTCATTCGGCTTGGAAAGATTTAAATTTTTACGGGCATATTCATCAAGCATATCGCGTTCGATATGCCCGTCTTTTAAAAGTGAAACCTTTTTTTCAATTCCTTTACGTTGCTCTTCAAGAGATTTCAGCTCGTTATTGAGACTATCAATATGCTGTTCTACTTTGACGCGCGAATATAATCCATATTCACCGTGATAAATGTGGTAGCCAAAATAGCTGAGCACACCAATTGTCATAAGCGGCAATATAAATCGCCCCTTGATTGATCTGCGTTTCTGTTTTGTCCACATCATATTCTTTCCTGTCGAGCTTCTATCAGTCATGCACGATTTTGATTAAAGATAGATTACCGGAAGACTAAATTCCGAAAAAACAAAACAAACTGAAATATCGCGCGCCCCCTGCCATTATCAAACCGCAAAACAATTGCCAGCAGGCAAATACCCGATCACAATAAATGAATGTTTGGTCACGAAGAAACAATGTTCTCCTATTTTCCGGTCAGAGAATGAAAAGCCGAAATTAACCCTGAGCTATATCCGATCATGACAAAAATTCCTGCCCTTTCCGGCGTTCATCCATTTATCGGAAATGATTGGCTTAAAGATATTCGCTCGTAATCGGATTTCCATCTTTGTCTTTGAATTTTCCCATAAGAATCACGATAAAGTCTATAATTGTCCAGATCAGGGAGATGATCGAACCGAAAACCGTGATTGTGAGAAGAAGCATCAACACGCCTGTACCAATTTTTCCGACCATAAAACGATGTACACCGAAAATCCCGAAAAACCAGCAAACGATTGCCAGAACAACTTTTGAATGCTTGCTGTCGGTTCGCAACGGGAATATATTTTTTGCAAAAACGCCTTCAGCAACAAAATCGACTTCCCGTCCCTCGGAAGGTTCCCCCTTGCCGTGCCAGTCAAGCCGCGAAAATTCATATCGGTTGCCGTCAAATCCCGAAATAAGACCTTTGTTCCTGTTGTAGCTTATAATCGAACCGCGCATGAAAACTCCTGATCTTTGCGTGACAAGTTGCAAAATCACCAATCTGATCGGCAATCAATTTTGCACTTTTTTAAATTCAAATCCGATGAGTTGGAATTACCCGATTAAATAAGTAACAAACTTGAAAAAACGAGTCTCAAAAACGCAAAAAAAGCGGGCATCATGCCCGCTCTTGAAAATCAAAATTGGTAAAGCCGTTTTTCAATCAGATACGAAAAGCCGAAATACCGGCATAACGTGCCTGGGAACCAAGCTCTTCTTCAATCCTTATCAATTGATTATATTTGGCAAGCCGGTCGGAACGGGCAAGAGAACCTGTCTTGATCTGTCCGCAATTGGTGGCAACAGCAAGATCGGCTATGGTCGAATCCTCGGTCTCTCCCGAACGGTGAGACATAATAGCCGTATAGCCGGCCTTATGGGCGGTTTCGACAGCATCGAGCGTTTCACTCAAAGTACCAATCTGGTTGACTTTGACGAGCAAAGAATTGGCAACACCCATTTTGATACCGTCGCGCAAACGTGCAGAATTGGTCACAAACAAATCGTCACCAACGAGTTGGCACTTTTTGCCGATGCGATCGGTCAGAATTTTCCAGCCATCCCAGTCGTCTTCGGCCATACCGTCTTCGATTGTAATAATCGGAAAATCGGAAATGAGCTTTTCGAGATAATCGGCCTGTTGTTCGGCATTGCGTGTTTTGCCTTCGCCCGAATAAACATATGATCCGTTTTTGTAAAATTCCGATGACGCACAATCAAGACCGAGTGCAACCTGTTCACCCGGTTTGTAACCGGCAGCTTTGATCGATTCCACAATAAATTCGAGTGCTGCTTCTGCACTCTTGAGATTGGGAGCAAAACCGCCCTCGTCACCGACATTGGTGTTAAGACCTGCATCTTTCAAACGTTTTTTCAATGTATGGAAGATTTCTGCCCCGTAACGTACTGCTTCCTTGATTGTGGGTGCACCGACCGGCAAAATCATGAATTCCTGAAAATCGATCGGGTTATCGGCATGAACGCCGCCATTAATAATATTCATCATCGGTGTCGGCATCAAATGGGCTTGTGTGCCGCCAACATAGCGATAAAGCGGAAGACCGGCAGAATTTGCTGCCGCTTTGGCCGCTGCCAAAGACACACCGAGAATAGCATTCGCTCCAAGACGTGACTTGTTCGGCGTACCATCAAGTGCAATCATCGCCTCATCAAGCGCAATTTGATCTTCTGCGTCGAGACCACCGAGTTCCTGAAGAATTTCACCGTTGACTGCACTTACGGCTTTTTCAACCCCTTTGCCTTGATAGCGAGAGCCACCATCGCGCAATTCGACAGCCTCATGGGCGCCGGTCGATGCGCCTGAGGGTACAGCAGCCCGACCAAACGCACCATCTTCCAACACAACATCGACTTCAACAGTCGGATTTCCACGACTATCCAGAATTTCACGGCCAACAATATCTACAATTGCAGTCATCTCACGTTTCCTTCCCGTTCAGGGTTCGTTATTTTTCAATGAATAGACAAACTCTCTTTATGAGGGAATACCCATTGCCTTATAAAATCGATTAAAGTTTTTTTGCCAGCCGGTCAAATGCCATTAATGTTTCAAGCAGATGTGGCAGGTTTTCAAGCTTGACCATATTCGGTCCGTCAGACGGCGCATGGTCGGGATCCTGATGCGTTTCAAGAAAGACACCTGCTACACCGACTGCGACAGCTGCACGTGCAAGTGTTTCAACAAATTCGCGTTGTCCTCCCGAAGATGTGCCCTGCCCGCCCGGTTGCTGGACAGAATGCGTCGCATCAAAAATGACCGGAGAACCGAATTGCGCCATGATCGGGAGTGCACGCATATCCGAGATCAATGTGTTATAACCGAAAGAAACACCTCTTTCACAAGCCATCACATTCGGATTTCCGCTTTCGGTAATTTTCGCCAGCACATTTTTCATATCCCACGGGGCGAGAAACTGGCCTTTCTTGACATTGATAACGCGCCCTGTTTTGGCAGCAGCAATCAACAGGTCGGTTTGTCTGCAAAGAAAAGCGGGGATTTGCAACACATCGACATGAGGGGCAACAATTGCACATTGTTCTTCGGTATGAATATCGGTCAAAACCGGAACTTTGAACTCGCGCTTCAAATCGTCAAAAATATCCATTGCCTTTTCAAGACCAATACCACGCTTGCTATTGAGCGATGTGCGATTGGCCTTGTCAAAACTTGATTTATATACAAAACCGATGCCCAGTTTTTCTGTAATCTCCTTGATCTTGCCTGCCATATCGAAAGCGTGCTCGCGGCTTTCCATCTGGCAAGGGCCGGCAATAATTGAAAGGGGCGCACTATTGGAAAATTTAACATTACCCACGGTGACAGTGCTATTCGGTTTTGTCATTTGATCCTCTAATCCAGTCATTTTGACATGATCTTTACTGATTGTCAGACCTTACCTTATAAAACCCGAACTGTTCAATATCATTGTTTCGGAACAGTCCTGAAAAGCTGAAAACTCTTTCCCAAAAAATTCTGTTTCAACCTTATGAATTTTTTTATTTATGAGAAGCTCCGATAACGGGGGCTATTAATAATATTTGATCGGCCATGACGATTTGAGAGTTATGCCAATTGGAAGTTATGCCAGTAGGAATTTATGCCGGTAGGAATTTATGCCAGTAGGAATTTGTGCCGGTTGAAAGCCATTATTGCGACAGTTCGATCGGACCTTTCCCGAATTTTAAATTTTCAAAACGTCTTGCTGAATGACCCGTTATAAAGCCGAACCCGGAACCGGCATTTTCCATACAAAAAACAGTTTTTGAACACTATGAAAATCTTGATTATTTTGATCGGCTGAAGCCTGAGGCCGGCGCAACAAAAAGCCTTGCAAATGCGCATCCCGTGCAATTTGCAAGGCCTGAAATTTTTGAAACTACAAGCTTCGGTTATACCAATCGGCTTTGTACCATTGCAGCCTTGATAAAGGAGGCAAAAAGCGGATGTGGCTCAAACGGACGAGATTTCAATTCCGGATGATACTGAACGCCTATAAACCAGGGATGATCTTGATATTCTATCGTTTCCGGCAAGACACCATCCGGTGACATGCCGGAAAAAATCAGGCCGCAATTTTCGAGCCTTTCCTTATAGTCTATATTGACCTCGTAGCGATGACGATGACGCTCGAAAATATCGGTTTTGCCGTAAATCTTTGCAATAGCACTATCTTCCTTCAAAATGGCTTCATAAGCACCCAGACGCATCGTGCCGCCAAGATTTCCAGACTCGGCACGTTTTTCGAGATCATTTCCTTTAAGCCATTCTGTCATCAGACCGACCACCGGTTCATCGGTCGGACCAAATTCGGTGGAAGACGCATTCTTGATGCCGACAAGATTTCGCGCGGCTTCAATACAGGCCATTTGCATACCGAAACATATACCGAAGAATGGAACTTTACGTTCGCGGGCAAAACGGATTGCCATAATCTTGCCTTCGGCACCACGTTCCCCGAAAGCACCCGGAACAAGAATGCCGTGAACTTTCTCCAAATAAGGAGCCGGATCTTCTTTTTCAAAAATTTCCGATTCTATCCATTCGAGATTGACCTTGACCTTATTGGCAAGGCCACCATGCGTCAAAGCTTCATTCAACGACTTATAGGCATCTTTCAAGCCGGTATATTTACCGACAACCGCAATCGTCACTTCACCTTCCGGATTATGAAGCCGACGGTTGATTTCAACCCACTGATCCATTTTCGGTTCAGGCGCAGGATCAATTCCGAAGGCAGCAAGCACTTCCGAGTCAAGCCCCTCGCGATGATAGGCGATCGGGACATCGTAAATCGTATCGACATCAAGTGCCTGAATAACTGCCGAAGGACGGACATTGCAAAAGAGTGAAAGCTTGCGACGCTCCGATTCCGGAATAGGACGATCGGCACGAACCAACAAAATATCCGGTGCGATACCAACCGATTGCAATTCCCTTACCGAATGTTGTGTCGGTTTGGTTTTCAATTCACCGGCAGCAGGAATATAGGGCATCAATGTAAGATGCATATAAACCGTTGTATGGGGAGGCAATTCATTATGAAGCTGCCGGATTGCTTCCAGAAACGGCATCGCTTCAATATCACCGACAGTGCCGCCGATTTCGCACAAAACGAAATCGTAATTTTCATTTCCTTCCATGATGAAATTTTTAATTTCATCGGTAACATGAGGAATGACTTGAACTGTCGCACCGAGATAGTCGCCGCGCCGCTCGCGTTCGATGATATTCCGATAAATCCGGCCGGTCGTGATATTGTCCTGCTTATTGGCAGAACGGCCGGTAAAACGCTCGTAATGTCCGAGATCAAGATCGGTTTCGGCTCCGTCATCTGTCACGAAGACTTCACCATGTTGGTAAGGTGACATCGTGCCCGGATCAACGTTGAGATAAGGGTCGAGCTTGCGAATCCTCACACGGTACCCGCGAGCCTGTAACAATGCAGCTAAAGCTGCTGCGGCAATGCCTTTTCCAAGGGAAGAAACCACGCCACCAGTAATAAAAACATATCGTGCCATGGGCTTATGGAGATAACCGTTCATTGATGATTCTTCCAGCAAAAAATTGGGTTTTATGCAAATTTTCTGTCTTTTGCATTTCGTTTTCAAATCCCTTTAAAGGATTGAAATAGCGTTCCTGACAGTTCCGTCTTAAAGCATTTTATAATGAGAACCAAAAGACAAACTTCAACAACCGGTCGAAGAAAAGCTAACGAAATGATTCATATTTTCACTTCAACCAATTGTATTCATTCAATAAAAAAGCCCCGTCATATACGGGGCTTTGAACTTTTTCATTCTGTCAAGTTACAGCACAACGACTTCTGTGCCGACATCGACACGATCATAAAGATCAAGGACATCATCATTAATCATACGGAAACAACCGTTTGACGCCGAGGAGCCGATTGTCCACGGCTGCACTGTTCCATGAATACGGATATAGGTGTCTTTATCACCCTGCCAAAGATAAAGAGCACGTGCGCCGAGCGGATTTCCTGGCCCACCATCCATACCATTGGCAAATTTTGCATAATGTTCCGGACTGCGTTTCACCATGTCTTTTGTCGGAATCCAGCGTGGCCATTCCCGTTTGAAACGTATATTTGCAGTTCCTTTAAACTGTAGACCAATTTTACCGACGGCAATTCCATAGCGTCTTGCTGTCGTTGGCGTTTCGATCAGGTAAAGAAAATAGTTTTTAGGATCAATTACGATTGTGCCGGGCTTATAGCCAGAAAATGATACTGTCTGCGGACGATATTTTTCCGGAACATTATAGCTTTTTACAGATGGTATCTGCACATGTCCGACAGGAGCGATAGAAGCAACTTGCGCGCTATCCGCATCATTGCTATCAGCGATTTCTTCTGAAAAGGCAACATTGCCCGACAAAAAAAACAAGCCGGACAAACCGGCAATCAATAAACGGTGGTTCATTTCAAGCTCAATTCCGCGACGAAGATTTGAAAGGTTCTTTTGCAATACAAAAAGCTTTGCAATACAATTGCCCTTTCCATACGACCAATTTCGTATCTTCTCAATCTTTTTCAAGTGGTGAAATAAAAGATGATGAATTGCTATGGCAGCAATGCAACACATTTTTAAGAATGATTCAAAACGTGCATAGAGCGCTCTATTTTGACAAACATTTTGCCGATAGTGAAAGACTTCAACGAATTTTCTTGATCGTTACAAAATAACAACCAATTTCAATCATTTGGAAGAAATTTCTCGAACCTTTTCATCTTGATTTCTTGAACTTTTTCACCTTGATATTGCACGCCCCCTCCTCTTTTGCTGCCTATTTTCCGGTTTTCAACTTTAAAAGTCTTCTATTTTGAACCGGCATGTTTCACACATGTCTATTGTTTTCCCCGCACCTCCTCAATAGGAGCGCCCAATCCTGTTGTCACAGAACCTCGTTAACAGAATCTTTTTGAATAGGTTAATGATAACATTTAGCCGATCTGCTGCATTAGTGAACGAATACAAGCCGAAACACAATTTGCCATATGATTTATTTTATATGATTTGGCAATTGCAGTAATGTTTTGATTGTTAAAGGTTCGGGATCAAACAGAAAGATTATCTCCGGATATTCAAAATCGAACCTCGTAAAAAGGCATAATCCTTAAAAAAATTCAGTACCGCACAAAATCACCACTATGCAAAAAGAGCGAAAACGCTCTTTTTGAATTTTTTACGAAAAACCGGAAACAGAAATATTCCTGCCATCAATTATTCGGAACGGGATTTTCCGGTTGTTGAGGAACCGGATTCTGTTCTGCCGGCGTTCCTGTGCTGTTTTGAGGCTGCGAGCTGTTCTCGCTGCTGTTTCCATCCTTGCCGCCGAGCTGTTCAAAAATCGTCGGTTCTTTTGAATTGTCGGCAGGTGCTTGTCCGGTTCCGGTTGACGGTGCATTCTCTACAGGTGTTTTTGCATCATTCACCGGAATACGGTTGATAATATCGGCGCCAGGTTTGGAGACACTATCCAGCACCACCAGCGCGATAGATGTCGCAAAAAAGCAGATAGCCAGAATCGCAGTTAAACGCGTCAACGCATTTTTTGTGCCGCGTGCAGTCATGAAACCGGAACCGCCACCAATACCGAGACCACCACCCTCCGAACGTTGAATTAACACAACGCCGACAAGTGCAATGACAATTAAAAGGTGGATGACAATCAATACTGTCTGCATAAGCTCTGCTCTGATGTTACTGTTCGCCGCTCTTTACACGCAAATTACACATATTCCAAGAGGTGCAATGAAAAACTTTAGTTATAATTTACGATAAGCACTGCAAATTGCCAAAAAATCGCTCGCTTTCAAGCTTGCGCCGCCAATCAACGCACCGTCCACGTTTTCAACACCTAAAAGTTCGACTGCATTGGACGGTTTTACCGATCCGCCGTAAAGGAGACGGAAGAGCAGTCCGGACTGACCAAAGCGTGCCACCAGTTCATCACGCATAAATTTGTGGACTTCACCCACATCTTCGGCTGTTGGAGTTTTACCTGTGCCGATTGCCCAAACGGGTTCATAGGCTATCACAGTATTTTGCGGTGTAGCACCATCGGGAACAGAACCGGCCAATTGTTTCTTGATAATATCGAGTGTTTTGCCACTTTGACGTTCTTCCAGCTTTTCACCGACACAGATGATGGCAACCATTCCGGCACGCCAAGCTGCTTCGGCTTTCTGACGAACGAGTTCATCTGTCTCGTGATGGTCATTGCGCCGTTCCGAGTGACCGACAATGACATAACTTGCACCGGCTTCCTTGAGCATCGGAGCCGAAATATCGCCGGTATGCGCACCAAAGTCTGCAGTGTGGCAATCCTCGCCGCCGAGACGAAGCTTTTCGCCATCAAGGCTGTCGGCCGCACGTGACAATAACGTGGCGGGCACACAAATAAGTGCCTCGAACAGCCGGCCGAAATCCGAATTGACACCGGCGGATATAGCCCGTAATTCGGCGAGAGATTCGCCGGTTCCGTTCATTTTCCAATTTCCTGCAACAAGCGGTCGAACATTCGGTGTCATGATTTTACCTCAATAACAGTCTTAAAACGGCGCATTAATCGCCTTAACTAACAAATTGCACCATTAAAGCAAGTCTTAAACCTTGCATATTGCGCGTCTTTGTTGCACATCCTATCAGAGCTTTCTGCTGAAATGAAGCCAATTAAAACGGAATTAGCCAATGCTTGATACAATACGAAGTGCTGTCAATTCTTGGGTCGCCAAGGTTTTTCTCGGTTTACTTGTTCTATGCTTTGTACTTTTATGGGGGGTACCGGAATTAAGAAAAACCAGTGGTCACGATTTATTCATCTCCGGAAAATCAACGATCAAAGCCGATGCTTACAGGCTTGCACTGCGCGACCAGATAATGCGTTTTTCAGTTGCCAATCGTATGCAGCGTTTGCTTTCGGAAGGTGAAGCACAGCAATATGGTATCCCGCAATTGGTGTTGGCTCAGCTTCAACAGGATGTTCTGTTGGACGAACAGGCGCGGCTTATGAAAATCGGTGTCTCCAAAGACGGTATTGCGCGTGCTATCGGAGCTGACCGGTTCTTCCAGCAGGATGGGCATTTCGATCGCAATCTCTTTAACGGTTATCTGCGTCAACTCAACACTCATGAAGGCGATTTTGTCGACTATTATGCGGCAAAAGAAAAACGTGACCAGCTCATCTATTCGGCGACCGGCTCCATGAAAGCACCCGCCGTTTTCTATTCGGCATTACTGAACTATCGCGGCGAAACACGCTCGGCAGACTATCTGGTTATTTCACCCAAAGAAGCCGGCAAGCTTGAGGAGCCGACAGAAGACAACCTGCAAAAATGGTTTGACGCTCACAAGAGCGAATTTCACGCCCCCGAATATCGTCAGGTCACGCTTATGGAGATGACTCCCGAAAGCTTGATAAAACCGGCCGACATTTCAGAGGATGAAGCTAAAGAATATTATAATGCAAATAGTTCACATTTTATCTCTCCTGAAGAACGTACTGTCCAAATATTGCGCTTCAAATCAAGACCGGAAGCTGATGATGCTTCCGCAAAGCTTAGAGGTGGGATGACTTTCGATGATCTTGTCAAATCCGAGCACAAAACGCTTGCTGATATAACCAAAGGGCCTGCTTCAAAGACCGGCTTCCCTTCGACAATTTCTGCCGATATTTTTGGTCTTGAACAGGGTAAAGTCAGCGATGTTATCAATGATCTTGAAGGTCCGGTCATCATGCGTGTCGTAAACATTACGCCGCAGGGTCCCATTCCTTTTGAAAAAGCAGAACCGGACATTCGTAACATTCTGGCAAAAAACAATGCTGCCAAGGCCATGCGAGAAGACCATGATGCGATAGAAAATGCCCGTTTCGAGGGGGTATCCCTTGATGACCTCGCAAACCAGTACAAACTTGTTTTACGCAAAATAACAATTGATTCCAAAGCACAAACACCTGCAGGGCAAACCGTTGGTAACCTGCCACAACAATCCATTCTGGTTGATGGAATCTTTCAGGCGGCTGAAGGCGCAGACCTTGACCCTATCGCAATTCAGGGTGGCGGTTATGTCTGGTATCGCATCGACAAAGTCATAAATGCCCGCGATAGAACTCTTGACGAAGTAAAAGACAAAGTTGTGACCGGATGGAAAGCTGACGAAACTCAAAAATTGCTCGACGAGAAAGCTTCGCAACTGGAAAAAGAATTGTCCGATCATAAAACGATTGACGATCTTGCAAAACAACTCGGTGTCACAAAGAAAACAGCCCGCGGGCTAAAGCGCGGCGGTTCGGACGAGGTTCTGGGGAGCGACGGTGTCAATGCCGTGTTTTCAGGACCGAAGGGGCACAGCGGTATCTCAAAAGCTGCCATTCATACCCAACGCATCGTTTATCAGGTAACAGAAGTGGTAGAACCGTTGAATAATGACGAAAAATCTGTCGAAGATAATATAAAAGAAAACATCGATGCCATGATCGAAACCGATCTGCGCATGGAAATGTTGCAGATAGCCAATGAAATCGCACCTGTGAAAGCCAATACAAACAACCTTAGAGCGATTACCAACACTTTCCAATGAGGATCTCATGAGTGACCTAAAACCTTTCATAAACAAGGTCGCAACCGGCGCTTCACTCACAAAAGATGAAGCCGAACAGGCCTTCACGATCATGATGTCCGGCCAGGCGACACCTGCCCAGATTGGCGGTTTTTTAATGTCGCTGAGGGTACGTGGTGAAACAATAGACGAGATTACCGGCGCTGTTGCATCCATGCGCAAAAAAATGTTGCGGGTAGATGCTGTTGAAGGCGCTGTCGATATTGTTGGTACAGGAGGCGATCAATCCGGCTCTTACAATGTGTCAACGGCAACAGCTTTTGTTGTTTCCGGTGCCGGTGTACCGGTCGGTAAACACGGCAATCGGGCACTCTCGTCAAAATCCGGTGCGGCTGACGCTTTGGCGGCACTCGGTGTCAATATTGATGCAACCCCCGAAATGATAGGACGCTGCATCCGCGAAGTGGGGCTTGGTTTTATGTTTGCCCCGACACATCACTCGGCCATGCGCCATGTCGGGCCTGCACGGGTCGAACTTGGCACACGAACAATCTTCAATATACTTGGGCCTCTTTCAAATCCGGCAGGTGTTACCAACCAGTTGATCGGTGTTTTTTCACCGCAATGGGTGGTGCCGATTGCAAAAGTTCTTCAGGGGCTTGGGTCGAAATCGCTCTGGGTTGTGCATGGTAGCGGTATGGATGAATTGACAACCGCCGGTGAAACCGAAGTCGCAGCCCTGAAAGACGGAGTCCTGACAACATTTACCGTCACGCCCGAAGACGCCGGTTTGAAACGTGTTACCATGGCAGACCTCAAAGGGGGTGACCCGCAATATAATGCACGTGCGCTGCGTGCAGTGCTTGAAGGGGCAAAAGGGGCTTATCGTGATATTGTTCTTTTGAACGCTGCCGCCGCCTTTATCATCGCCGGAAAAGCCGACACATTAAAAGAGGGTGTCAAAATTGCCGAGCAGAGTATCGATCAGGGTAAAGCCAAAGAAAAGCTTGAGCAATTGATAAAGGTTTCAAATGACCTTGGATAACGTCAATGAGTGATATTTTAAAGAAAATCGAATCCTATAAACGGCAGGAAATCAGCAAGGCCAAACAGGCCTTGCCACTTGAAAAACTCAAAAGCCTCGCCGCAGAAGCCGATCAACCACGTGGTTTTTATCGTGCATTGAAAGCAAAAGAAGATGCAGGTCTTTTCGGTTTGATTGCCGAAATAAAAAAAGCCAGTCCTTCAAAGGGTCTCATCAGAGAAGATTTTGACCCGCCGGCACTTGCAAAAGCGTATGAAGAAGGGGGAGCTGCCTGTCTTTCTGTTCTCACCGACGCGCCCTCTTTTCAAGGCTCGCCCGAATATTTGCGCTCTGCCCACAGAGCCTGCAATCTTCCTGCCCTCAGGAAGGATTTTCTGTTCGATACCTATCAGGTTTATGAAGCCCGTGCATGGGGGGCGGATTGCATCCTTATCATACTTGCCGCTGTTGATGACGATTTGGCAAAAGCACTGGAAGAAACCGCCTTTGAACTTGGTATGGATGTGCTCATCGAAACGCATAATGAAAATGAAGTTGAACGCGCGTTGAAACTTCGTTCACCTCTTATCGGAGTGAATAACCGCAATTTGCGTAATTTTGAAGTTGATCTTGCCAATTCGGAAAGGCTTTCCCATATGGTCCCTGATGATCGATTATTGGTCGGTGAAAGTGGAATTTTCACCCATGACAATCTGAAAAGATTGGAAAAAAGCAACATTCGTTCTTTTCTGATCGGGGAAAGTTTGATGCGCCAGACTGATGTCGCAAAGGCCACAAAAACCTTGTTAGGGCTATGAAATGACAGATAAACTGACCCATGTGAATGTCAAAGGTGAAGCACACATGGTTGATGTCGGAGGTAAAAGGGAAACTGACCGTACAGCCATCGCACATGGTTCGATAAAGATGGCAAGAGAAACACTCGAAGCAATCGAGAATGGCAATGCCCCGAAAGGCGATGTTCTGGCGACGGCCAGAATTGCCGGTATTATGGGAGCAAAAAAGACATCGGAACTCGTTCCGCTATGTCATCCGCTGATGCTCACAAAAATATCTGTCGACATCACACCCGATCACGATTTACCCGGTTATCAAATTACAGCCACCGTTGGCCTTAATGGAAAGACCGGTGTCGAAATGGAAGCACTGACTGCCGTATCGGTGACTTGTCTGACCATTTATGACATGGCAAAAGCTCTGGATAAAAGCATGGTCATAAGCAATATCTGTTTACTGGAAAAGCGGGGAGGAAAATCTGGCACGTGGAAGCGAGAAGATAAAAATGCCTCTCATCAATGTTGACGAATCTTTAAAACGTTTATTAGCCGCAACGCATACACTTGAAAGCGAGCTGACGCCGCTTGCTGAAATCGGTGAAGCACAAGTGCTTGCACAAGATGTCATTGCAGAACTGACAGAGCCGCCCTTTCGTTCATCTGCGATGGATGGTTACGCCATACGCTATCAAGATTACGAACAGAACAGAGAATTCGACCTCGTAGGAGAATCAGCTGCTGGCAAAGGCTATAGCGGAAAAATCGGGAAAAACGAAGCAGTCCGCATATTTACGGGTGCTCCCGTTCCCGATGATGCCGACACAGTGATTATTCAAGAAGATGCAAAGCTTGAAGGCAACCGTGTCAGTTTTACGAAAGCACCCGAAGCGGGAGCCAATATCCGGCCCAGAGGGGGAAATTTTCAAAAAGGCGACAGCGTTCTTGAAAAAGGACGGATTATGACACCGTCGGCCTTGGCACTTTGTGCCTCGACCGGGCATGGAGCGGTCGAAGTTGTCAAAAGACCTAAAATTGCAATACTTGCAACCGGAAACGAACTCGTAGAGGCAGGCGAAATTCCGGGAAAAGACCAGATTGTTTGCTCGAATTCCTACGGCCTTGCCTATCTTGTCAGAGCGCATCATTGTGATGTCGTCGATCTCGGCATTGCTCGCGATAACGAAGAATCGATCCGTGAAAAAATTGAACGTGCAAGGGAAGAAAAAGTTGATCTCCTCGTCACGAGCGGCGGGGTTTCGGTTGGTAAATATGACCTCGTGCAAACGGTATTGAAGTCGGAAGGTATGAAACTCGACTTCTGGAAAGTGGCAATGAGGCCGGGAAAACCGTTAATGTTCGGCGTTTTGCCTGACGATCACAAAATGTTGGTACTGGGGCTTCCCGGAAATCCGGTCTCCAGCATGGTTTGCGGTCATATTTTTCTGGTGCCGATATTGGAAAAACTATCCGGACGCAATTATCGTCCGCATATTGAAGATGCGCTTCTTGCGGTTCCGCTTCCCGAAAACGGCCCAAGGCGTCATTTTGTCCGTGCCAATCTGACTGTCAATTCAAAAGGCGAGCGCTGGGTCACACCGGTTCGCAGTCAGGATTCGTCGTTGATACGATTAATGGCCAATGCCGATTGTCTCATCATCCGCGAGGAAAATGGAACGCCCCTTCAGGTTGGAGAACCCTGCCGTATTTTCATTCCCGAAGGTGCAGGCTTATAGTTTTCCAATATAGCTTTATAGTTTCGGCATGCGTCCACTCAAAGCTGCTTTTGTAATCAGCAGATAATGGCGAAGGGGCGAAGGTGTCACACATTCCTTGAATGCGAGTGCACCTTTCTTTTCAATCTTCTTCAATGCCTCCGGTATAATTGCCAGAGGCAAAAAAGCCGGTTTAACGGCTGCATCGAGTGTCCGATAATGGTGATAGAATTCCCGATAATGTTTTTCAGCCAACCCGATTGCGGCACTCAACATTTTTTCCTGCCGTTCCACGGGCTTTTGCGTCGTTTTTGAAACGAGGTAATCATCCGCAGTCGGTTCAACCATAGTCTTCGGAAAATACTGTTTTCCGTGTGCCTTTATCAAAGGAAGCGAACGCAAGAGCCGACACACGACATCCGCGACACCGCCATGCCCCGAAGCGTCCGCTGTCTGCGACGAAGCATTCCGATCAAGAATTCGACATGCCAGCTCCAAAAGAGCACTTGCTGTTTCCCCACAATAGCCTTCAAGGCTTGTCACGTCGGGCATTTGGTCGTCATAAAAGTCGAACACACGTGCGTCACAATAGCGTAATAAGGCCGCTTTCGGTAATTCGTATTTATGGATAGTGGAAAGCAATGCACTTAACACAGGATTGCCCTCTCCCGTTTTATCGGCTTCGATCGCATCACGCCACCAGTGTAAGCGAATTTCGCCGATCATCGGTTCACGTACAGTTTCCGAAATGCGATTCATCTCTACATTGAAAGCAAAAAGGCTCGCCAAGCCTTCGCGGTGGCATTGCGGCGCGAATAAAATCGAAAGATAGCGATCTCTATCGCTCTCTTTTAAAAGTCTGAAACAATGGGAAATATCCTCGTTCATTCAACTGCATAGAAGATTGCAGCAACCGCACGATCTTCTGCGAGAAGTACGTTGAATGTGCGGACTGCCGCACCGGTGCTCATTGTGTCAGCCGAGATATGTTTGTTATGCAATAAAGTTCGCAAATTTTGCGGTAGCCGCAACAGGTTTTCTCCTGTTCCGACAAGCAACACTTCAATTTTATCCGCTTCATCCAGAATATGTTGCATATCAGCCATTTCCGGCACGGGGGCTTTCATTTCAATCCCGTATATGCCCGATGGAACGCAAACAATCGAACCCCGATGGGACATGTCTGCAAAGCGGAACCCGCCATTTCCATAAGCATCAATTGGCGCACGTCCTGGAAAATGCGCTTCCTTCATCTTGATTGCATCAGACATTACAAACCTTTGTCGCCAGTCTGATTTGGCTTCACTTTCAAAAGTACAAGCAGCGGACCAGCTATAAATATAGACGAATACGTACCTATGATTATACCAATGAGCAGCACTGATGCAAAATCTTTCATGTCTGCACCGCCAAAATAATAAAGCGGAAGGTGCGCAACCAAAGTCGCAAGCGATGTCAAAATTGTACGCGATAATGTACGGTTGATAGCAATATCAACGAGACTGCGCATATCTATCGCGCCGCGCTTTTTAAGAAGCGAACGCACCCGATCATAGACGACGATCGTATCATTGAGCGAATAACCGATGATAGCGAGTAATGCTGCAATGCTCCAAAGATTGAACTGCCATTGGAACAAAAGAAAAATGCCAACAAGAATAATAATATCGTGTACCGTCGTCAAAACCGCACCAACGGCAAATTGCCAGCGGAAACGCAATAAAACATAAATAAATATCGCCAGCAAAGATACGAAAATGGCAAGCGCACTGACACGGCTCAACTCGGTTGAAACAGTCGGCCCGACTATATCAAGGCGCTGCAATGTATAATCATTTCCGAATTCGCCCCGAAGTTTTACTGCAACGGTTTGTTCTGCATCCTCGCCGTTGCCTTGGCTGGCAATCGTCAATTCCGCTTCCGAAGGTTTTTTTGTCGGCGAAACATTGACACCGCCGATATTGAGGTCGGAGACGCGATCAGCAATGTCATAAATATCGGCTTTACCGTTTTTTGCCTCCAGCACTGCAAGCGACCCACCGGCAAAGTCGATGCCGTAATTGACCCCTGCTGTTACATAAAGGCTGCCGGTCAAAATAATCAGAACAGTCGATACTGCGAGTGTTATTTTGCCCAGTTTCATAAAGCGGATACTGGTATTCGGCGGGATAATGCGAATAATGCGTTGCGGAATTTCGCGAGGATGAAATGTCCTGATCCACCAACTTATCATCATCCGTGTGAAGGTAAATGTTGTGAAGAGTGATGTCAGAATGCCGATCGTAACAGTCAGTGCAAAGCCGTGAATCGGGCCTGTTCCCAACATAAAGAGCACAAGGGCGGCGATGAAAGTTGTGACATTGGCGTCGACTATCGTGCTCATTGCACCGGAAAATCCGGCTTCGACCGCCTGCGTAACCGAATAATTGTTGCGCCGTGCTTCACGTATACGTTCATAAATCAAAATATTGGCGTCAACCGAAACGCCGATTATCAGGACAAGACCGGCAAATCCGGCAAGCGTTAGCGGAGTGCCGATAATGCTCAAGACTGCAACCAGCATCATCAAATTGGCGGCCAGTGCGACATCTGCCGTCAATCCGAGTAAACCGTAGGACAAGATCATGAACACGGCGACAATGACAAGAGCTCCGAAAGCCGCGTGAAGACCGGCTTTAGCGTAGGCAGTGCCGAGATCGCCCCCTACAGTCCGTTCTTCAATGAAGGTCAGATCTGTCGGCAAAGGACCTGTTGTGAGCACCGTTTCGAGATTGTGTGCAACGTCATCCGGCAATGGCCCCACACGAATATAACCATCGTTGATAGGGACAGGAAATCTCATAGCGGCCAGAACTTCATTGTCGAAAACAATGATGAGGCGCTTATCAGGATTTTTTCCGGTAAATCCGGAAAGCTTCTGCTCCCCTTCACTATCCAGTGCAACAGTCAGCAATGACCCGTTTTTGTTTTTTTCCGCATAAGCACCGGCAATGTTGTCATTGGTGAGAAATGGCGGCTCTTTCAACAAATAGCTTACCGGCGGATCATCCATCGAATAGGTAACGATCGTCCCTTCAGGACGAGCGATTTTACCCATAACAACTTCATTGACCGGAACAGATGTATCTTCTTCATAAAGCGAAAAACGGGCAGTAACGCTGACTATATCTTTGAGAAGTTGGACATCGAAGAGACCTGGAACTTCAATGCGGATTTTATCCCTGCTTTGCTTGGCAATGGAATAGTCTTTGAAACCGGCAGCCCCTATATCAAGCCGCCTTTTCATGACATCTATCGTAGCGTCACGTTTATCAAGTTCATTCTTTGGTAATTGAACCACAAGGCGTGAACCGCCCTGTAAATCGACACCCATCGGCAAATGAAGCGTAGAATAAAATTTTGGCAGGTGGTCAAGAACAGTGCGAGGCAAAATATTTGGTAATGCGACAACAACACCAAGCAGCACGATCACCCAGATCAGAAGCCGTTTCCAGCGAGGAAAATAAAGCATAAGCAGGCTCCCGAATTTACCTCGAAATTTACTTCCTTGAAAACTGAAATCACCACCCGATCATAACGCTTCTACCCGAAAACGTAACACAAGCGCGCGGCCACCTTTTTTTTAAAAAGATTTAACCGCCAGTTTCCAGAGGAATGCCAACAATGATTGCATTCCCGAGAATCAACGATTCCCGTTTAACGGGAATCATCTTTAGCAAACTTGAAAAAAACGTCAAATAGCCGTTTTAACTTTACTCACGCTCCGGTCTTTTCGTGACTTTCCGAAGTATCGGTATTTTTTTGAGCTCCGGATGTTTCAGCCTCGTGGGCGTTCTGGTCTGCCTGTTCGTCTTCGGTTTTTTCTTCAGTCTGAACATTGTCCTGACGGCCTGCATCGGTAAGCTGTTTTTTACCCTTTTTCGCTTTCAAAGCCGGTTTTTGCCTTGGCTCGGATACAGGCTCACCCTTGACTTCGACCGTCAGAATTTTTGACCGCAAGACACGAACACGTGTATTTTCAGCAATTTCCACCTCTAACTCGCCAGTGGCATCGCCGATGACTTTTGTAACGCGACCGATAAGACCACCTTCAGTCACCACTGTATCACCACGACGGATAGCATTAAGCATTTCCTGACGCTTTTTCATCTGGTTACGTTGTGGCCGTATAATGAGAAAATACATGATGACGAATATCAGAATAAAAGGTGCAAACGTCATCAAAGTTGACACTTCCCCCGTCGAACCACCAGCGGCCTGTGCATAAGCGTTGGTAATAAACATTAACTATCTCCTAGCTTTGGTAGCGGGCATCACCCGTTTTGGACATATCCGTTTTGGACATATTCGTTCAATCGATAAGTCGAACTTCACGATTTACATGGTCGAAGCTCGATCAACCGCTTCAAGCGGTCACCATTCAATCCTAGGCATTAAAGCTTTGCCCTTGATAACGCAACCGACAAAGCTTTCAAGAAGAAAAATTTTGGTTTTATTCTCACACGTGATAATGACATACGTAAAACAATTGGCGGAAGATTCAAATGACTGATGAAACATTAAACCGTAAACTCGATCAATTGATTGCAATATTGTCGCGCATGGCACCGCCTGAAGTTACTCCCCTTGATATGGATCAATGCGACTGCTTTGTCTGGAACCCTGAAAAATTGACGCTCAATCCGGTCAAACATGTAAACAGGGTCGATATTGATCTTATCAAAGGCGTCGATCAGGCACGTGATGCGCTCATTGAAAATACGCGCCAATTTGCCAACGGCTTGCCCGCTAACAACGTTCTTCTTTGGGGCGCGCGTGGCATGGGAAAATCTTCACTGGTAAAATCCGTTCAGGCAAAAATTAACCAGCAAAATAAAGACAAACGTCCCCTAAAACTGATTGAAATCCATCGCGAGGATATAGGAACACTTCCCGTATTGTTAAGTGAACTCAGAAAAACACCCTATAGATCCATTATTTTCTGTGATGATCTGTCGTTCGATCAGGATGATACCTCTTACAAGTCGCTCAAAGCCGCTCTCGATGGCGGTGTTGAAGGGCGTCCGGAAAATGTTCTTTTTTATGCAACCTCGAACCGTCGTCATTTGATGCCGCGCGAAATGATCGACAATGAATCGTCGACGGCTGTCAATCCATCGGAAGCGATTGAAGAAAAGGTCTCGCTTTCGGACCGATTCGGTTTATGGCTCGGCTTCCACAAATGTGGTCAGGATGAATATCTCGATATGATTGACGGATATGTCCGTCATTACGGGCTTGATGAACCACTGGATAAAGTCCACCACGACGCACTTGAATGGGCAACAACGCGTGGAAACCGTTCGGGGCGTGTCGCATGGCAATTTATTCTCGCCCTTGCCGGTCGTTTAGGCAAGAAACTCGATTGAAAACATCATTATGGAAATCACAAAAAAGCCGGTTCAAAACCGGCTTTTTAAGTAACTTCATTTATAGAATTTTTTCATTGATGGTTTTGTCAGTTTTCCAGATATTTGATCGGGTTAACAGGACTTGAGTTCTTGCGCACTTCAAAGTGGACACGCGGTGTCGATGCATTGCCCGACATACCCGATTTTGCGATTTCATCACCACGGCGAACTTTTTGGCCTCTTTGAACCAGAATCTTGCTGTTATGTCCGTAAACAGTCACAATATTATTCTCGTGGCGGATAAGCACTGTATTGCCGAATTCTTTCAGGCCGTCACCGGCATAAATAACAACGCCGTTTTCTGCTGCCTTAACCGATGAACCTTCCGGCGCCATAATATCAATACCGTCATTCGTACTGGAGCCATCTTTCTGACCGAAGCTTGACAGAATGCGCCCCTGTGCCGGCCAACGCATTTTTGAAATGCCCGTTGCTTGCGGTGCGACAACGGCTACATTTTCAGCCTGATTGATTGTTGTATCGCTGCTTTTGGCAACCGCCGGTTCTGCTGCCGGTTTTGCCGTTTCATTTTGTGCAGTCTTTGCCGGCTCGGTTGCTGCCGGAGCGGGTGTCTGCGGGGTTGCAGCGGCTGTTTTTGCGGGCGTTGTCTGTTTTGTTTCAGGAAGAGCGGCCGGTGTCGCTGTTTTTGTGTTTGCCGAAGCCACTTCGGTGTTATGACCACCCGGAACAATTAATGATTGGCCGACCCGTATAGCTCCATTGCTCAAGCCGTTTGCGCTTTTGAGTGATTCGACGCTCACGCCGGTTTTGCGGGAAACACTATAAAGAGTGTCACCACTCTGAACGATATAGCTGCCATTTTTCTTCGCTGTTGTCGACGAACCGGACGATGAAGATGAAGGCATTTCTCCAAGGTTATGCGGCGGTGTGCCCATGACCTGACCTGCAGATGCTACCTGGGTGGGTTGGGAAGCTGACGCGCTATAGGTTGGTTGCGATTGCGACTGGGCGGCTTGATAGGACGGTTGGCCTGCAACCGGCGGTAGTTCGCTACTTTGAATAGAACCCGTCGTTTGCGGCATTTGCTGATAACCGGCCTGTTTATTGATCGCCTGTTGTTGATTGGCGGTTGCGCCAGTGTAAAAACTATCCGTAAAACGTTGGGTACCGGAACTGCATCCCGTGGCAAAACCAGCTAGGATGAACAATGCCGCTGTTTGAAGATAGCGGTGCGAAGCTTTACTCATTATTGTCAAACGCATGTTTTTTGTCCATTTACCCGATACTCAACTAAGCGCATTAAATCGTGTTAATGTTACTTGACGGTTAAAATTTCTGTTAAGGTTAAAAAAAATTATTGCCGATAAAAGCTTGGCTTACGGTTCCCGACAGGTTTTTAACCGTTACAAAATATATATCATTTTCATGCATTTGACAAAAAACGGGGTTTGTCCATTAACTTCCGACAAAACCGCCCGACTTTACGGTGCCATTATTTTCAACCCGTTCGCGTTTTTTGATGCGGTTTATAAAATTGCCGCGATCCCTTCAATAAAAGGTTGATAGCGCACACGAAACATATCCATCCGCTCGAACCGGCTACCGGTTTTGCGATACCTCACGACCATCTGTTCGCCCTCGTCCGGTCCGATTGCTTCTATCAGAATTCCGTTTGCTGCCAACAAATCCAGAAATTCTTGAGGTTCTCTATTTCGCGAAGGCCAAACCAGAATCCTGTCATAGGGGCCTGAACCCGACAATGCACGGCTACCGTCCATTTGCCGTAAAACGATGTTATCTATTTCAAGTGCATGAAATCTTTGGCGAGCAATGTCGCACAAAGTTTTATAGCGTTCGACCGTTGTAACACGACCGGCAAGTCTCGCCAATAATGCTGCGGTAAAACCCGAACCGGTTCCGATTTCCAGCACACGGTGTTTCTTTTCCAATGCCAAAGCCGAGATAATATATAATTGTTCTTCAAGCCGTTCGATATATTCACCGCATTCAATCGGAATGACTTTGTTCTCATAAGCACTTTCAATAAATGGTGCCGATACAAAGCCGCGTCTCGATGTTCGCTCCAGAGCTGCAAACAAGGCCATATCATCAAGCCCCCTGCCCCGCATTTTGAGGACAAGATTTATCACTTCCTCCCGCTCTGACAAAGGCGAAGCAGCTTCCATTCGTCACGCACTCCCAAGTGCTTTTTCCAATGAGTGAAGAAAATCATGGGCTGTCAGGTCAAGTTTCATAGGTGTGACAGAAATGGCCTTGTCTTGCAGGACATCAATATCTGTCTTTTCTTTGTTCTCGCCCTTTCCCCTGCTGAAATACATCCAGTAATAGGGCAAGCCGCGGCCGTCTGCACGCTTGTCAATCAGAATCTTGTGCCCGCGATGACCGAGCGGAGCAACGGACAAACCGGTAACTTCGCGAGCTTCACAAGCAGGGAAATTCACATTCAAAAGAACACCTTCAGGAAGCGGAATTTTTACGAGCTTTTTCAAAATATCGGGCGCAAGAGACAATACTGTATTCCAAGGTATATTGTCGCGGTTCGTTTCATGCAAAAATTCTTGCGAAAGGGCAATCGAGCGGATTCCCGCATCATCCCCTCTACTGCACCCGAAACAGTGCCCGAATAGCTCACATCGTCAGCCAAATTGCCGCCGGCATTAACACCCGAAAGTACAAGATCTGGTGCTTCCGGCATAATATGCTTGACGGCCATAATGACACAATCGGTCGGCGTACCCTTCAAAGCATAATGTTTTTCATCAATCTGACGCAAACGCAAAGGATCGGAAATTGTCAAAGAATGCGATACACCACTTTGATCTTCTTCCGGAGCA
This sequence comes from Bartonella sp. P0282, assembly GCF_048452985.1. Taxonomy (NCBI): domain Bacteria; kingdom Pseudomonadati; phylum Pseudomonadota; class Alphaproteobacteria; order Hyphomicrobiales; family Bartonellaceae; genus Bartonella; species Bartonella sp. P0282. The sequence continues at coordinate 92,722 of NZ_WTFO01000002.1, read as the reverse complement.
ACAACCCAGACATCATCAGAAAGTTTACGGGCTATCTGTTCGAGAACTTTCAACCCTTCCGCATGGATACCATCATCATTGGTTAGCAAAATACGCATATTGAAGTTCCTTGAAAAAATTAAGCTTCAATCCGTTCCAATCCGCCCATATAGGGGCGCAGAACTTCCGGAATAACCACCGAGCCATCTTTTTGCTGATAATTTTCCATGACTGCAATGAGACAACGGCCGACCGCAACGCCTGAACCGTTCAGAGTGTGAACGAAGCGAGGCGATTTTTCGCCTTCTTTGCGGTAACGCGCGTTCATGCGCCGTGCCTGAAAGTCGCCACATACAGAACAACTCGATATTTCGCGATAGGTATTTTGCCCTGGCAACCACACTTCAAGGTCATATGTTTTACGGGAACTAAATCCCATATCGCCTGTACACAAAGTAATTGTGCGGAATGGAAGCCCCAGCCGTTTTAAAATGTCTTCGGCACAGCCGGTCATGCGTTCCAATTCATCCAACGAGCTGTCTTCGTCGGTAATAGACACCATTTCGACTTTCCAGAACTGGTGTTGGCGCAGCATTCCGCGTGTGTCACGACCGGCAGCACCGGCTTCCGAACGGAAGCATGGTGTTAACGCAGTGACACGAATTGGAAGCTTTTTTGCATCCAGAATATCGCCTGCAACGAGATTTGTCAGAGGCACTTCTGCTGTAGGGATAAGCCAACGGCCGTCGGTTGTCTCGAACAGGTCTTCGGCAAATTTTGGCAGTTGGGCAGTACCGAAAAGTGCGCTGTCACGAACCAGAACCGGAACTGAAACTTCACGATAGCCATGTTCCAGAGTGTGGACATCAATCATGAATTGGCCGAGTGCCCTTTCAAGACGGGCGAGTTGTCCCGACAAGACTGTGAAACGCGCGCCGGAAAGTTTGACTGCACGATCAAAATCCATTTGACCAAGTTTTTCACCGATTTCAAAATGCTGTTTCGGCTCGAACGGGAAAGATGGTGGTGTTCCCACCTTATAGCGTTCCACATTATCCTTTTCGTCGCGCCCTACGGGAACATCGTCAAGCGGAATATTGGGAATACGCGAAAGGGCATCATCAAGGGCTGCTGTCAGATCTTTCCCTTTTGTCTCTGCTGTTGAAAGGAATGTTTTGAGTTCCGCCACTTCCGACTTCAAAGCTTCGGCCCGTTCCGTATCACCGGAAGCCATAGCCTGCGCAATTTCTTTGGATGCGGCGTTACGTCTTTCCTGGGCAACCTGCACATGTGAAACGTGGTTACGCCGTTCAAGATCAAGCGCTATCAATTTCTCTGCCTGTGGTTCGGCATTGCGTTTTGCCAAAGCTTCGTCGAGTTTTTGCGGATTTTCGCGAATCCATTTGATATCAAGCATCAAGATATTCCTGTATAAAATTTTTGAATTCTATTTCTGTTCTTAAACCACAATGGACTAATCAGGAAGCCTTGTTCTTTTCTTTTGCTTCTTTCTTTTCGATCCAGCGTGAAACAATTATAGAAACTTCATAAAGCAAAATTGTAGGAAGTGCGACGCCAAACATTGTAAAGAAATCGGAAGGTGTCACCATTGCCGCAACAACAACAGCAATCAGAATTGCCCATTTCCGTTTGGAAACCAGCATTTTCGACGTAATAAGCCCGGCTTTTGTCAACAGGCTGGTAACAAGAGGAAGCTGGAAGATAAGCCCGAATATAAGAATGAAAGACTGCATGAAGCTCAGATAATCGGAAATACGTGCAATAAATTCAACTTTCAAATGAGAATCAGGCAACAATTGCTGTGAAAGCGAAAACCACAACATCATGGGCGCGAGCACACAATAGACGAATGCCCCACCCAAAAGAAATAAAATTGGTGCACTGATGAGAAACGGCAAAAAAGCCCGCCTCTCATTGCGATAGAGCCCCGGTGCGATAAAGCTGTATAATTGGAACGCAAGATAAGGAAATGACAAAATGACACCGCCAAAAGCTGCAAGCTTCATTTTTGTCAGAAATGTTTCCCAGACCTGTGTCGATTGCAGCCGGATACTATCAGGATTGCCACCCGAAATTTTCATTGCCCATTGGTAAGGCCATAACAAAAAGTTCAGTATATAATCCTTGACGAAAAAGCAGATGATGAACGCAATGGCAAACGCGATTAAAGACACAATAATGCGCTGTCGCAACTCGATCAAATGATCCAGTAGCGGCGCCGAACTCGCTTCGACTTCGTCTTCATCCTCATGCACGATGATTTTTCCTATTTTATTCAAACACCGATAGTGGTTTTCTTTTTCGTTTCAGAAACCGCCCCTTTTACACTCTTCTGTTTGCGTGAAGGAGCGTCTGCCACCCGAGTTTTAACACCTTTTTTTGACGCGGACTGTTTTGAAGAAGTGGCTCTATTGGTCTTAGTCGCAGCTTTCGACTTGGTAGAAGAATTATTTTTCGCCGCTATCTTTTCTTTTGTTGCTTTTCTGGCCGGTTGTTTTGTTTTTTCAGCTTCATCCGAGCTTTGCGGCGACGCATTTTCCGCTCTCGCTACAGTGTCGCCACCGGCCGATGCCATTGGAACTTCGGCCGACTGGAATTTTTTGTCATCGACAATTCTTACCGAACTTGTGGCAGAACTTCCCGTTATTTGCCCTTGAGGCGCGCCATTTTTTGCATTAACCGGTTTTTCTTCGCCAGCATCTTCCGTTGAAGACGCACCCGATTTGGATGTGCCATCATCATTCTCTTGAACATCTATGCTTGCTTTGACGTCTTTTGCTACGTCACGGATAGGATCGAATATTTCTGTGAGTTTTTTGCGTGGATCAAGATCTTTCACATCCGAAAGTGTTTTTTGCAAATCATCGAGTTCGGCTTCACGCATCGCCTCATCAAATTGACGCCGGAACTCGTTGGCTGTCGAGCGCATACGCGCCGTCGCCTTGCCGATCGCTTTCAACATTTTCGGCAAGTCTTTCGGGCCGACCACAACAATCAGCACGATAAGGATGACAATAAATTCCGGTCCATCAATTCCGAACATTATTCAAAGACCCTTTCCCATAAGAAAGGCTTTCTCAAGAAAAGCTCCGTCAACAAGAAAACTTTACGATTTCGTCGTTTTACGTTGCGTTGTTTTAGCTTTCGATTTGGTTGAACGGGATGCGGTTTTCGCTGCCGCCGGTTTACGTGTACTCGCTACACGTTTGGCCGGTTGAACTGTCTCTTCCGGTTGAACATCAATAGTTTTGATTTCCGGCCGCTCTGCCGGTTGCTGAGTTTCAACCTCGTCGTCTTCTTTTAGACCTTTTTTGAAACTCTTGATACCTTTGGCAAAATCGCCCATGAATTCAGAAATTTTACCACGACCGAATAGGACAAGAATGATGAGTAGGATCACTATGAGGTGAACAGGTGAAAAGAAATTTCCCATTATGTACTCTCTTCAATGCTGGAACTGTCTTAATGTGTACTTTTAGACACTTTTTTCAAGTCTTTTAAACACAACCACGTGTATTTACATTTTTTATTCCCAAACAAGGTGATTTTAAGATTTTTCTTCCCGATCAAGTGGACTTAAAAGTCCTAATTGTTCCAAATTGACATCTTCAAGCGGTTCTTCTTCATCGGTCAGAATATCAGGATCGGCGGTTGGTGATGGCATACGGAAACTTGCCGGTAATCTTGACGATAGAAGACCTGCACCTTTCAGCTCTTCCATCCCCGGTAAATCGGAAATTTCCGGCAGGCTGAATTCATCGAGAAAAGCAAGGGTCGTTCCGTAAGTGACGGGTCGCCCCGGAACGCGCCTCCTTCCACGAATTTTCACCCAACCTGCTTCCATCAATACATCCAACGTACCTTTCGATGTTTCAACGCCTCTAACGTCTTCTAGTTCCGCACGTGTTATCGGTTGGTGATAGGCAATAATTGCCAGCACTTCCAAAGCGGCACGAGAAAGCTTCCTCGGACGTTCTTCTTGTCTGTTCAGAAGAAAAGCAAGATCGGGTGCTGTACGGAAAGCATAGGCATTACCTACTTTGACGAGATTGACACCGCGTTTTTTGTAATCCTGTGTAAGCACATCCATAATGGCAGCAATATTTGCGCCCTTAGGGAGCCGCTCTTCCAAAGCGCGGTCGGTTACCAGCTCGCTCGACGCGAAAACAATCGCTTCAGCCATGCGGACAAGTTCGGGCGTAATGTCAAGTTCGCCATTCTGGTTTTTTTCTGCTGTGTTTTGTTCAGCCATTTCACTTGGTTCCCTGCTCTGCCCGATCGCCGTTCACCGTTTTTTGCTCGCCTTCCGTTTTTTTGTGCGCCCGAAGATAAATCGGAGCAAATGGTGCTGCCTGACGAATATCAAGCTGTTTTTCTCTCACCATTTCAAGGCTTGCCGCAAAAGTGCTCGCTAAAGCGGTGCGACGTTCCTGCGCTGTCGGAATAAAGGCAAAAAGGAATTTGTCCAAAGCCTGCCAGTCCTTTGCTTCGCCCATCAACCGCACCAATATTGCACGCGCGGCCTTTAGCGACCAGACCTCCCGCTTTCCCACTTCGACGCGCTTCACTGCCTGCCTTTGGCGCAAACCGGCATAAGCCATCAACAGATCATAAAGCGATACATCATAGAGGTGCTTTTTTTCCACAACGACCATTTCCGGATTGGCGCGCTTGAAAACATCACGTCCCAAACGGTTACGGTTTACAAGTTGGCCTGCCGCTTCGCGCATGGCTTCAAGCCGTTGCAAACGGAATTGCAACAATCCGGCAAGCTCTTCGCCACTTTCACCTTCATCATCCGATCTCTGTGGAACCAGAAGGCGGGATTTAAGGTAAGCAAGCCAGGCCGCCATCACCAGATAATCGGCTGCAAGATCCAGTCTCAATTCATGCGCTGTTTTAACAAAATCAAGATATTGCTGCACAAGTTCGACAATTGATATATGTGCCAAATCGACTTTCTGGTTACGTGCCAATTGTAACAATAAATCAAGCGGACCTTCAAACCCCTGAACATCGATCACCAGTGTCGGTTCACTGACGCCATGTTCTTCTTCCTGTTCCCAAATCGGTTCCATTGCCCTCTGGGCAGGATGTCCGGTGTTCTTTCTCCCGCTCGACGGCGATTTTTTATCGTTTGGTGCCAAATCTTATATCCGTTATTTGAACATCAAGAGACTGTGAAATTCTTCCCGCAAGGCCTTTTCATCGGCATTGTCAGGCTGGGAAACCCAATTCGTCGCCGCTTGCGCACGCGCAGCCGATTTGCCTTCAAGCCAAGGTGTTGCAGCAGCAATTTTCTCCATTTCCTCTTTCTCGCCATTGCAGTGCAAAACCAAATCACATCCCGCGGCAAAAGCCTCTTTTGCCAAATCGCCCAGATCGCCTGAAAGTGCCTTCATCGACAAGTCATCTGTCATCAACAAGCCGTCAAAGTCGATCTCGTTGCGGATAATGCTACCCACTATCTTTTTCGACAAAGTCGCCGGTTTTTCCGGATCGACACTTTCATAAACAACATGCGCAGTCATTGCCACCGGCAGATCGGATAATGCCTCGAACGGAGCAAAATCGGTAAGCCGCAAAGTCTCTAACGGAGCATCGACACGTGCAAGGCTTTTATGGGTATCACATAATGCACGACCGTGACCCGGAATATGCTTCATGACCGGCAAAACACCGCCTGCTTTCAAGCCTTCGGCTGCTGCACGTCCCAAAGCTATCACAGTTTCACAATCGTTGCCATAAGCACGGTTCCCAATAATATTGTCCGCACCTGCAATCGGAACATCGAGAACCGGCAGACAATCTGCATTTATTCCCAATCGCTGCAAATCGAATGCGTGAAGACGTGACATGATAAAGCTTGCGCGCACCCCTTTGGCTTTATCCTTTTTATAGAGTTCACCCAAAGTCGCTGCCGTTGGATAATCGGGTGCAAGAGGTGCACGCAACCGTTGAACACGTCCACCTTCCTGATCGATAAAAATAAAAGCATCATCGCGACCGCAAGCCGAGCGAAGCGATGCAGTCAATTGTTTGATTTCGTCGGCCGAGCCGATATTTCTTGCAAAAAGAATGAAAGCCCAAGGCCGGTTTTCAGCGATAAAATCCTTTTCGTCATTTGTCAGTGAAAGGCCGGACACACCAACAATCATAGCTTTCATTTTTTGCATCTTTTACTTGTCTCGCCGTCCCCGGCGCCTTTCCATATTTTCTTATATTTGTTTTATAAGATCTTCGGGTAAATACAGTTCATTTTACTAATGTCGCGTTTTTTCGGAATTTTCCAGTTTTTTCAGCCACACTTTTATGTCGTGAACGGCAAGCCCGCCATTGGGAGCCGGTGAATCTGCTCCGGTCAAAACATTTATCCCTTCGCCCCGAACAAAACTGGAATTGGCAAACAATCCTTGCGAGATAACAACCCGCCTTTTCAGGCCGTCAAACAATTTCGCATGCAGAGCCACACTGCCACGGTGATTGCCTATCTCGACAAGATCGCCATCCGCAATTTCATAAATTGCCGCATCGTCGGGATGCATCATGAGCGTCGGGCGAATTTCTTTCAATAAAGATGTCGGCGATTCCGAAAATGTCGAATTCAGAAAATTATGTGCAGGCGAGGTAACAAGCTTGAACGGATGTTCTTCATCGGCTTTTTCGATAACATCCCACTGGTCGGGAAAATCCGGCATTTCATCATAAGGTCCTTGATAGCCCATTGTGTCAGGGGGAGTATCCGGAGCTTTATAACCCGTCCATCGGGCCTTGAAACGGAATTTTTTGTCAGGCCATGCAAAACCGTTCAGGAAATGTGCCCGTTCAAAAGGCGGCTGAACGTCAAGCCAGCGCTTTTTCTTAAGTTCGTCATAAGTGCCGCGGTGTGACGCTCTTAGCATATTATCGATAAGTTCAATGGCTGTCTTGTCAAATCCCGCCATATGACCGAAACCGAGTCGCTTTGCCAATTCGTTTATAACATAAAGATTGGGTTTCGGTCCGAGCGGCGGTTCAATCAATTTCGGCCCCAAGAGAATGTGCTGTTGGCCACCTGCCCGATAAATATCATCATGTTCGAGAAACATTGTTGCAGGCAGCACGACATCGGCCATTTTTGCTGTATCTGTCATAAATTGCTCATGAACCACTGTAAAAAGGTCTTCGCGTGCCAAGCCTTTGCGGATCAACCTTTGTTCGGGTGCAACATTTGCCGGATTGGTGTTCTGGATAAACAACACAGTTACAGGCGGGCCACCGTAAAGCGTTTCTTGATCGCCAAGCAGGATTCTGCCGATTTTCGATTGATCCAGCGAACGGATTTTCGGGTCAAAGAAAGCCGTTCCTTCAACTTCATTCTTGTTAAGGGCAAATATCGACGCATTGGAAAAAAATGCACCGCCACCTTCATATTGCCACGCCCCCGTAACAGCGGGCACAGAAAGCGCTGCGTGCATTGCAACCGCGCCGTTACGTTGTCTGGTAAAACCATATCCGAGCCGGAAGAACGTGCGTTTGGTTGTACCGACCCAATGGGCAAAGGTTTCGATCTCTTCAACAGACAGGCCGGTAATTTCGGCTGCCCATTGTGGCGTTTTTGTTTTCAAGTGGCGCTCGAACCCATGCGGATCATCGCTATAGCGTTCCAGATAGTTCCAATCGGCAAAACCATCCCGAAACAATATATGCATGACGGCACAGGCCAAAGCAGCATCGGTTCCCGGCCTTACAATCAGGCCGAGATCGGCCTGACGGACGGTCGCACTCTCGAAAACATCAATTGCAACAATGCGCGCATGGTGGTCTTTACGCGCTTTGGTGACATGGGTCATCACATTGACCTGCGTACTTGCCGCATTGGTCCCCCAGATCACCACAAGATCGGATTTTTCCATTTCGCGCGGGTCGACACCGGCTATTCGGCCGGTGCCGGCAAAATAGCCGGTTGCCGCGGTATTGGTACAAAATGTCGAAAATTGCCCCGAATATTTTCCAGCGTGGCGCAAACGATTGATTGAATCGCGCTGCACCAATCCCATGGTTCCGGCAAAGAAATAAGGCCATATCGTGGTTGAATCATATTTGCTCTCTGCCTTTTGGAAGCGTTCGGCTATGAGGTCGAGTGCATCAGACCATGAGACTTCTTGCCAATTGCCCTCGCCTTTGGAACCTTTTCTGACAAGCGGCTTCAACAATCGTTCGGGATTGTGTACACGCTCGCTATAACGGGCGACTTTTGCACAGATAACACCTGCCGTATAACTATTTTCCTTTGCCCCCCGAATTCTGCCTATTTTTGTCGGAGACAACAATTCCACATCAAGTGCACAAGTTGAAGGACAGTCGTGGGGACAGGCTGTATGGCCAATTTCTACGTTGCTCATGGCAATTCCGACTCAAATCAGTAAAGACGGATTTATTTACCAATTTTACTATTTTCAGGCTAGTCGCACAGCAATAACGCCAAGAACAATTATCAGTGAGGCGACAAAGCGCAAAAAGCTGACACGTTCACGCAATACAAAATACGACAGAATAACAGCAAAAACGATTGCGCTTTCACGCACGGCGGCCACAAGTGCCACCGGTAACTTTGTCATTGCCCACAATGCAAGGCCATAGGATCCGAGCGACAAAAAACCGCCAATAAGCCCGATAAACCAATATTTTCTGAAGCTGGACAAAAAATGCTGACGTTTCTTGCGTTTTGCTAGGTCATATACGACTTTCGCCCCGCCGATCCAAAAAAATAACCACAAGATATAAGAAACGGGCGCCCCTGATAATCTGATACCGATCCCGTCAAGGAGAGAATACAGAGCTATAAAAGCAGCCGTCAGCAAAGAAAGCGGAATGATAGAAGGTTCAATCCTATCGCTGCGTCTTACTGCTTCAAAAGCCAAAGTCAGCACTCCCGACGAGATAAGAATAACGCCGCACCACGCCACCAAAGACAGTTGTTCACCGAGAACCGGCCCGCTGACTATCGCAACGAGAAGCGGTGCGACACCACGCATGACCGGATAGGATTGGCTGACATCGCCTTTTTGATAAATGACCCCGACAAGCATCATATATATGATCTGCACAAAGACAGAAACCAGCAAAAACGGCAGGCTCGCAAGTGACGGTAAGGATTGGAAAGGAATTCCTGCAAGTGCAAGAAGAGAAGAGCCGGCCATGAAAACCGTAATATTGGCTTTTGCCTCACCGGTTAACTTCAGAAGAATGCTCCATAGCGCATGCATCAATGCCGCCAAAAGCACAAGTGACACCATCAAGCCCGACATCCCGCATACTTCCCGCTCGACAAAACAACAAAAAGCAAATCTATAAAAACAACAAAATTATATGAAATTAAAAAAATCAGATTTTATAGGCTCTATCAAATCACGTTAATTTTGTGTTAAAAGCTTCCCGCACAAAAATTGATTTGCAGAGAAGAGTCGATATCTATTTTCTTTTATCTGCTCGTCAAACCTTATCGAAGGATATTTGCTTTTTCCAATCATGGCAGACCAAAATCGACCTACAGTCGTACGGTTTGTCGGGGCTATCGAGATCTTTAAAATGAACAGACGCTTTTTCCTTCTTTCAGCACCGCTTTTTCTCGCCGGTTGTACTTTTCGCCACCCTTTACCCAAAATGGTTCCTATTGATACCGGCGAGCCGGTAACGACAACGACCTATGTTATAAGGCGGCACAAGGCAAAACCGAAGGTTACGCAAAAGAAGAAGGTCAGTTACGGCGAATACCCGTTAAACGAAAAATACGCATCCATGTATGCCGCCACTACCGATAACGGTTTTCCGGTGAATGCTGTTGATACAAGGCGGATCAATCCGGAATATCTGCGTCAGGAAGTTGCATTCCATATGCCCTATAAGCCGGGAACTATTGTTGTCGATCCAACCAACTTCTTTTGTTATTTTGTGCTTTCCGAAGGACGCGCCATGCGTTACGGCGTCGGTGTTGCGCGGTCGGCCGCGGCCGATTTTCAGGGAGAAGCAACAATCGGCCGCAAAGCGGTGTGGCCAACATGGCACCCGACTGCAAGCATGATGCAAAAGCAGCCGCAAAGATACGGCCATCTGTCGGATGGCATGAAAGGCGGCCCCGGAAATCCGCTGGGTGCCCGCGCTCTTTATCTTTATAGAGGTGGTACAGATACACTTTTCCGTTTACACGGAACAGTCGAACCCTGGTCAATCGGCAAGCGGGTATCCTCGGGCTGTATACGTTTCCTCAATCAGGATATTATCGACCTTTATAGCCGCGTACCGGTGGGAACCCGCGCTGTCGTTCTGCCGCATAAAATCGGCCTCGGCTAATGTGAGGAACGGTTAGAACAAAACAATGAATTATCGCCATATTTATCATGCAGGCAATTTTGCCGATGTGTTCAAACATATCATTATCGCCCGCATCATCGAATATCTTAAAAAGAAAGACCATGCGTTCCGTGTGATTGATACACATGCAGGCATCGGCATTTATGATCTTGCTTCGGATGAGGCACAAAAAACCGGTGAATGGATTGATGGCATCGGCCGCATTCTCGATCAAGCTGTGGCTCCGGATGTTGCATTACTCATCAAGCCCTGGCTTGATGTCGTCAACGAGCTTAATGATAAAAGCAAAAAATTCGGCCGTTATCCCGGTTCACCTTATATCGAGCGAAAACTGTTGAGAAAACAGGACCGGCTAACTGCGATAGAGCTTCATGAAGCCGATTATAAAAAATTGGCGAATAATTTTGCCGGTGATTATCAGACCCGCGTCATCCATCTCGACGGATATCTTGCCCTTGGTGCCCACGTGCCGCCAAAGGAAAAGCGCGGACTTATCGTTGTTGACCCGCCATTTGAAAAAAACGACGAATTCGAGCGGCTTATCGAAGGTCTTGAAAAGGCGTATAAACGGTTTCCCGGCGGAATCTACGCACTTTGGTATCCTGTCAAACATTACAATGAACTCAATTGGTTTATGAACGAGTTGAGAAGCACTTCGATCCCGAAAATCTTGCGACTGGAGATTAGAATTAAACAACGCTCCGAAATGCCCGGACTTGACGGGTGTGGTATGATTATTGTTAATCCGCCCTATGTACTGCCCCATGAAATGGACGAGCTTAAACCATTTTTGCTTGCTCGCCTTGGAGCAGACAAACATGCACAATTAATCAACGAATGGATAAATGGTGAAGCTGTTTGAACTTGACGGAATAGCGACAATGAAACATATTGCAGGAATAAATGGTCAACGTGGAATAATCATGCACAAGTCATCGTTCTTTAATGCAAGTTTTCGCAAAGTTTTGTCTCTCTCGGTTTTCGGGCTTGGCTTCTACGCCTACGTGAATTCTGCAACAGCAGCCGACTTGGCAACATCGCTTGCTCCCCGTTCGCAAGCCTCTTCAGTCAACGATGCGGGCGTGTGTGGTTATAAACGCATTCTTTGGGAAGTCGGTTACAAATTCCGTCATGAGGTGCGTAACGTTCCGGGTCTGCCGCCCGTTCATATCGAACATGTTACAGATATAACAATGGGCCGTGGCGAAAATCCGGCTACAAAGCTCAATATTCCCCGCCAATTTTGCCGTGCGACAGCCATTATGAATGACGGGTCAAGCTATCCGCTTTATTATATGGTGGAATATGGTCAGGGCTTCACAGGTGTAAGTGGCTACAATGTCGAATTCTGCGTTGAAGGTTTCGACAAATGGCGAATTCAGGACGGTAACTGTCGGGCAGTCAAATAATAAAAGCCGGACACGCGCTGCCTCTCTTCTCCGTTCCCGTCTTGTGATTATACAAGTTTCATAACACGTTCTGAGGACTTCGATCTGAAATGCCAGTTCTCGGCAAAGTTGCGCATACCATTCTCCCGATCAAGAATCCTTCCGATCTCTGGCGATGAAATCATTTCGGGCGGGCAGCATTTTACAAGTGTCCTGAACAGATTATCAGCAGCACGCATTGCTATTTCCGATCATCTGCTTGTTGGCTGCGATCGCACATTTTAAAATGTCGTCCCGAAAGCGGAATATCGGGGCTTGCGAGCCAAAGCTTGAGTGGTTTATTCCGACTGTGGTCATGAATATCTCTCTCGTGTTGAAGGTTTTACAACGAGATCTGCTATGATATAGGGCGTGTTATTTTTTCCCGAATAGACAAGATAAAAGTTGAACAGACAAATTCATATATCCGGCGAGGTTGAAAAGCCGGTATCACCAACATCCCGCACATTGAACCCTAGTTCTGCCTGACAATGATTTTGTGGAGCTTGTTTAAAAAATATTGCGTTTGGTGGAAAACTCCAGTGACGAAAATCAATTTCCGACAAACGGGCGCTTGAGTGACTGTGGTTCACTGCCAGATATTTTTCTCACTAATATACGCGCATTCATAAATTCAAAATCGCAATGTTATCGGGCAATATCACCGCTTTTCATATCTGATGAATTAGTCCGTCAGAATCCGGTAAGTTTAGTGTTACAAATAGAGCCTTCATCTATGAACCGATGATAACACATAAAAGCGCACGTTTTTTGCTTCACCGCATGGGTGATTTGTTTTGTGATTTTACAAGCCTTGATTTCACCGAAAAATATCGCCATTTTGGATTGTAATGTTCCAAACTTGTTGCGAGCCTGGATATTACACAAAATTGTCAATGGAAACTGTTTGATTAAATGGAAAAGAGGCGTCCTGTTGTTCTGATTACAGGCGGTGCCAAACGTTTAGGCGCCGCAATGGCGCTTGATCTGGCTGCAAACGGTTTTGATCTCGCGATTCATTACAATGAAGCACGGCAGGAGGCCGATGCACTTCTGCATAAATTGGAAGCTTCCGGAGCCAAAGCTTTATCTTTTCAATCCGATCTTTTGAAAACCCATGGCAGAGGTCTTGTCGAAACAGTAACGGAAAAAATGGGACCGGTTGAAATTCTTGTCAACAATGCTTCGCTATTTCTCGATGATGGTATCGGCGCACTTGATATGAATGTTTGGGATAACCATTTTGCTATACATGTAAAAACGCCCGCTCTATTGGCCGACCGTATGTTTGTTTTATTACCGGAAAACCTCAAAGGTTTGATCGTCAATATTATTGACCAAAGGGTATTGAAGCTTAACCCCAACTTTTTGTCATACACATTATCCAAGTCGACCTTATGGACATTGACGAGAACTCTGGCTCAAGCACTTGCACCGCGTGTTCGGGTCAACGCTATCGGTCCGGGACCGACGCTTAAAAGTTCGAGACAGGATGAAGACGATTTTGTAAGACAAGCGCATTCTGTTTTGCTGGAACACGGGCCTGACTTGGCCGAATTTGGTGCAACAATACGTTATTTTTGGTGTCAAACATCAATAACCGGACAAATGATTGCATTGGATGGCGGGCAACATTTAATGTGGCAAACGCCCGATATTGCAGGACGAAATGAATAATTATGAACTCCCTGACCGAACAAAACACTGATGCCGCTAAAAATCAGGAAGCGAAATCAGGTGAAGATCAACATTCGCGCTCCGACGGCCCCGATATTATCTGGGATAAGGGTGGTTTCAAAAATGATGATCTGAAGCTCACCGGTGCACCGCTCATTCAGGAATTTGTCAAAAATCTGCCGAACAAGCCCGGAGTATACCGGATGTTCGACAAGGATGGAAACGTCCTTTATGTCGGCAAAGCGCGGAATCTGAAAAAACGTGTGTCGAATTATGCGCGTGGACACGGACACAACAACCGCATCGCGCGCATGATAAGAGCCACCCATTATATGGAATTTGTGGTTACCAGTACAGAAACCGAAGCCCTTCTTCTGGAAGCCAATCTCATCAAGCGGTTGCGCCCGCGTTTTAATGTTCTGCTGCGCGATGATAAAAGCTTTCCCTATATTATCATTACGCGCGACACACGCGCTCCTGCTATCTATAAACACCGTGGTGCACGCTCTCGCAAAGGCGATTATTTTGGTCCCTTTGCGTCTGCCGGTGCTGTAACGCGAACAATCAATGCTATGCAAAGAGCGTTTTTGCTCAGAACATGCACCGACGCAGTTATGGAATCACGCACGAGACCCTGCCTGCTCTATCAGATTAAAAGATGTTCGGCTCCTTGTACTCACGAAATCAGTGACGCCGATTACATGAAACTTGTCGACGAGGCGGAAGCGTTTCTTTCGGGAAAAAGTCAGGCTATTCAAGACAATATGGCAAAAATCATGCGGGAAGCTGCCGATAAACTCGACTTTGAAAGAGCCGCGGTCTATCGCGACCGTTTGTCTGCCCTGTCCCATATTCAGGGACATCAGGAAATCAACCCGCAAACTGTCGACGAAGCAGATGTTTTCGCGATCGCCCAACAGGGCGGCATGACCTGCATTCAGGTGTTCTTCTTCAGAACCGGACAGAACTGGGGAAACCGTTCCTATTTTCCGAAAGCCGACCCTTCAATTTCTGCTCCCGAAGTGCTCGGCGCTTTTCTTGCCCAATTTTATGACGACAAGCCGGTACCGAAGCTTATTCTGCTTTCCGACCATGTCGAGGAAGAAGAATTGCTTGCTACAGCCCTTTCCGAAAAAGCAGAGCGCAAAGTAACAATATCGGTGCCGCAAAGGGGTGAAAGAAAATCACTGGTTGAACATGCGCTGACCAACGCACGCGAAGCTTTGGGACGTCGGCTTGCTGAAACTTCAACACAGGATAAACTGTTGCAAGGAGTTGCAGAGACTTTCGGACTTGAAAAAGTACCCCGCCGTATCGAAGTCTACGATAACTCGCATATTATGGGAACCAATGCGGTGGGCGGCATGATCGTTGCCGGACGCGAAGGTTTTATCAAGAATCAATATAGAAAATTCAATATCCGTTCGACCGATATTACACCGGGTGACGACTTCGGTATGATGAAGGAAGTTATCGACCGGCGGTTCAAAAGGCTTATCAAAGAGCATGGTATACCGGTACCCCAAGCCGATGATACTTCGGCCAATGACGACAGTTTTCCTGCATGGCCCGATATTATTCTGATTGATGGTGGCGAAGGCCAGATGACAGTTGTGCACGAGATGCTCAGAGAACTCGGCATTGACGATGTTGTTACAGCTATCGGTGTTGCAAAAGGTGTTGATCGCGAGGCAGGACGGGAACGGTTTTTTGTTTCCGGTCGCCCGCCTTTCATGTTACCACCGCGCGACCCTGTCCTTTATTTTCTTGAGCGTTTGCGCGATGAAGCACACAGATTTGCCATCGGCACCCACCGCATAAAACGTAAAAAAGAAATGATGAAGAATCCGCTCGACGAAGTGGAAGGCATCGGACCGGCACGCAAGCGTGCCCTGCTTGGCCATTTTGGAACTGCAAAAGCCGTCGCAGGCGCGGCGGTGGAAGATTTGATGAAAGTTGAAGGAATCTCGGCAGCAACAGCTCAACAAATTCATGATCATTTTAATGAAAGATAATGCTTGTTTCTGACGATTCTATCGCTAATTAATAGAGGTAACTTGATTCAATTGGTACGCTCTTCTCAAAAAGGGTATATTTGATTGCTTTTTTAAGTTCACCCGATCGGCCGCTTTGTTCGTTTTGTTTTCAAGCAGCCTCAAGACGTTAAAAGGATTGAATACGGCAGAATGAAAAATCATACTTTATCGTTGCCAAACATCCTTACCTATGCACGCATTGTTGCCGTACCGCTTGTTGTCTTGTGCTTTTTTGTGGAAGGCCGTCTGCAATCGACCGATACAGCACGCTGGTGGGCGGTTATCATATTTGTGGTCGCCTCTATTACAGATTTTTTCGACGGTTATCTTGCGCGCGTCTGGAAACAGACCTCGAATATCGGTCGTATGCTTGATCCGATTGCAGACAAACTTCTTGTTTCGGCCTGCCTTCTGTTGCTAGCCGCTGATGGTACAATTGCCGGTTGGGCGCTTTGGGCGGCAATCATCATTCTTTGCCGCGAAATTCTGGTTTCAGGATTACGTGAATATCTGGCATCACTCAAAGTCAGTGTTCCGGTTTCGCGATTGGCAAAATGGAAAACGACCGTGCAAATGTTTTCCATTGTTTTTCTGCTTGCCGGCCCTGCCGGTGACAAAGTTATTCCTTATGCCACCGAATTTGGCCTTGTCATGTTGTGGGTCGCCGCTATTCTTACACTATGGACGGGCTGGGATTATTTCCGCGCCGGTCTTAAACACGTGATTGATTGAAGGATACGCATGAAATTACAATATTTTGCATGGGTTCGCGAACGTATCGGTCGCGGAGAAGAAACTCTTGAATTACCGCAGAATGTCAAAACGGTAGATGATCTTCTCTCCTATCTCAAAACCCTTGGGGAAAACTATGCTTTCGCTCTGGAGAACCCGGAGCTTATACGCGTGGCTATTGATGAAGAACATGTCGATCACGATAGCCTCATTGGAAATTCGCATGAAATTGCACTTTTTCCGCCGATGACAGGTGGTTGAAACATGAAAATTAAAATCTCTGTCCAGCCGCAAGATTTTGACATGGGTGTCGAAGTCGACAAAATCCGCAATCACTCTGCCTCGGTGGGTGGTATTGTGGCTTTTTGCGGTTTATGCCGAAGCGAAGGCGGGCGTCTTTCTGCTCTCGAAATCGAACATTATCCGGGAATGGCCGAGAAACGCATCAAACAGATTGTTGACGATGCCTCGACGCGCTGGTCACTGGAAGGCGTCACGGTTATCCACCGTTTCGGGACAATCAAGGTCGGGGAACAAATTGTTCTGGTTGTAACCGCCTCCCCTCACCGGCGGGAAGCCTTTGACGCGGCGAACTTCATTATGGATTTTTTGAAAACCGAAGCTCCGTTCTGGAAGAAAGAACATCTTCGTGACGGGACACCACAAAACTGGGTTGAAGCCAAAGCGACTGATGAACATACGAAGGTGAGATGGCAAAAAAAGTCCGGGCAATCGAAAAAATAATGCAAACCGTTTTTTTTAAAAGCAATGCTTGTAAAACCATTGTCTTTTATCGGGGAATAGAGAAGTAAACAACGAACAAATATATCCGCAGGTTTTGGTGGATCACAGGTCATTGTGCCTTATTTTTTCCAGAAAAAGAGGCATACTTATGAGGTAGCGCGTTGACGTACTGTCGGCAGCTACGGTGGTTCAATCAAACGGGGGCATTGACCATTGATATATCTGTGTTCAACAGGGGTAACATCAATTCATGAAACGACATATTCTGGCGGCTTTTACATTTGGCGCGACAGCGCTGGCAAGTGTTTCTCTCGTTGTTCTACCGGCGTTTATAATGAATACAGTTGTACCTACCTATAGCGTTGCATCGGAAACATTAACCATTCATGGTGATGTCACCTATCTCCAGCGGATAGAACTTCCGCAACATGCCTATCTCGTTGTTCAACTGGTCGATGTTACCAATGCTGATGGACCCTTCCCTATCGTTGCAGAAATCGCGCAACAGCCTAATGGTTCGGTTCCTATCGAATTTGATCTTCCGGTCGATCAGGCCAATATTGCTCCACAACACAAATACGCGCTTCAGGCTCGCATTGCCGTCGGCGATGTTTTATGGTTTGTAAGCGATGAAAGAAAGATGATTGTTCCCGAAGATAAAAACGCTCGTTATGAACTTGTATTGGGCATGGTCAATCAATCGACAACAACACCGAAACCCGTTTCAACGACAATTTCCGGACATGAATGGAAAGTCGAAGATATGTTCGGAACCGGCATTATCGACAATTCCCATCTGACTGTCGCCGTCGAGCCGAAAGCTGAAGATAAAAAGGCCGGTGACCACCCGAAATATCGTATAACCGGCAGTGGCGGCTGTAATCGTTATACAACCTCTGCTGTTATTGATGACGAGAGAGACATTATCTCGTTCGACCCGCCAGCTATGACTTTCATGGCCTGCGCAGAAGCGATTTCGCAACAGGAAAGCCGCTTCATCGAAATGCTTGCCAAAGCAAAATCCTACATGTTCGATGATCTGGGCCGACTTATTTTGAAAGATGAAAATGGCAATTATGTTGCCCGCCTTGTGCCGGATCTCTGACCTGTCGAAAAACAGAAAGAAACTTAAAAAAATACAAAATTTAGCAACTATCGGGAAACTCTGTCTTCCGGTTTTCAATGCCAACCGAATAAAAAGCCCGGTATCAGTTCCGGGCTTTATTATTACTCGAATTTTTTCAGTGACGTCATCATCAGCCGACAATTTCAGTGCCGGAAAACCAATAGGCAATTTCTTCTTTGGCTGTTGCGGGCGAATCGGAACCGTGAACCGAGTTTTCCCCGATCGACAAAGCGAATGTTTTGCGGATTGTCCCCTCGGCAGCATCTTTCGGATTGGTCGCACCCATGATTTCACGGTTTTTGGCAATGGCATTTTCGCCTTCAAGCACCTGAACAATTGTCGGGCCAGATGACATGAACTCTGTCAATTCGCCAAAAAACGGACGGTCTTTATGAACAGCATAAAAGCCTTCCGCTTCACGCAAACTCATCCACACACGTTTGGAAGCGACAACGCGCAAGCCTGCCTCCTCAAGCATCTTGGTGATGGCACCCGTAAGATTACGACGTGTTGCATCGGGTTTAATCATTGAAAAAGTGCGTTCTATAGCCATTTTGCCACCTTTATAAATATATTTTCAGTTGCGTCTCTATAACCGTATAACCGACATTTGCCAAGTAAAACCCTTTTCCCGTTAAGGCACAATTCGACAAATTATATGCATTATTTCGACTTGATAACGACTTTGAGCCTTTAACAAGTTTGTTAAACAATTATTGCAGCGATTTTTCTTGCCTTCGGTTCAAAACCCATGCAAAAGCCTTAGGTTATGTTGATATTGAACGATATTACAGTCCGCATAGCCGGGCGTCTCCTGATTGACCATTCCAGCGCCACGCTCCCTACGGGAACGAAAACCGGCTTTGTCGGCCATAATGGTGCAGGCAAGTCAACGCTTTTCCGTGTCATTATGGGTGATCTTGCGCCGGAAACAGGCGATGTTACCATCCCCAAAGATACCCGCATCGGACAGGTTGCACAGGAAGCTCCCGGAACTGATGATTCGCTCATTTCTATTGTCCTTGCGGCCGATAAAGAACGTACAGCATTGCTGAAGGAAGCCGAAACCGCAACCGACCCGATGCGAATTGCCGCAATTCATGCGCGTCTTGGCGACATCGGTGCGCATTCTGCCGAAGCACGCGCCGCCAGCATTCTATCGGGATTGGGATTTGATGCGGATGCCCAGCAGAGACCGGCATCGTCCTTTTCCGGAGGATGGCGTATGCGCGTTGCACTTGCTGCGGTTCTTTTTTCCGAACCCGATTTGCTCCTGCTCGATGAGCCGACAAACTACCTTGATCTTGAAGGAACACTCTGGCTTATCGAATATATACGCCGTTACCCCTATTCAGTCATTATCATCAGTCACGATCGCGAATTGCTCAACAGTGCTACAAACTCTATTTTGCACCTTGAGAATAAAAAATTGACCCTCTGGCGTGGCAATTATGACCAATTTGAACGCCAGCACGCCGAAACAAAAGAACTCCAACTGAAGCAGGCGGCTAAACAGGAAGCCCATCGCAAGCATATGGAGGATTTTGTCCGGCGTTTTCGTGCCAAAGCAACCAAAGCAAGACAGGCACAATCTCGCTTGAAGGCTTTGGAAAAACTGAAACCTGTCAGCGTATGGCAAGATGAACACGTCCAGCCTTTTTCATTCCCTTCTGCTGAAAAGATAGCCGCCTCGCCAATTATAGCATTATCGAAAGTCGATGTCGGATATGAAGCGGGAAAACCGGTATTAAAAGGCCTTGACCTTAGAATAGATAATGACGACAGAATTGCACTTCTGGGGGCAAACGGAAACGGTAAATCCACTTTGGCAAAATTGCTTGCAGGGCGCCTCAAACCCGAAGCCGGAACGATAACGGTTTCCCCCAATCTGAAAGTTGCATTTTTTGCCCAGCATCAGATGGATGATTTGAGGCCGGAAGAAAATCCGATCGAGCATGTACGCCGCCTCATGCCGAAACAACCGGAAGCAAAAATTCGCGCGGCCGTTGCCCGCATGGGCTTGTCCACCGAGAAAATGATGACAAAAGCCAAAGAGTTGTCAGGTGGTGAAAAAGCCCGCTTGCTCATGGGACTTGCAACTTTTGAAGGACCGAATCTTCTCATCCTCGATGAACCGACCAATCACCTCGATATTGACAGCCGTGAAGCTCTTGTAATGGCACTCAATGATTTTGAAGGCGCAGTCATTCTCATCGCGCATGACCGTCACCTTATCGAAGCAACAGCCGACCGGCTTTGGCTTGTAAGTAACGGAACAGTTCATCCCTATGAAGGCGATATGGATGATTATCGCAATGACATATTGGGCCTCACAAAAGCAAAATCCGTAGTCAAAGAAGAAAAACAGGCCACCCCGCAAAAATCAAAAAATGAACAACGCAAGGCCAGTGCCGAAAAACGCGCAGAACTGGCGCCGCTCAAAAAACAGATAACAGATACCGAAGCCTTGATAGAAAGGCTGCAAAAACTGATTGCGCGTCTGGACGGCGAGCTTGCAAAGCCTGATCTTTATGCAAAATCGCCCGAAAAAGGCGCGGAGCTTGCTAAAGAACGCGCAGATGCTGCAAGCAGGCTTGAAGACGCTGAAAGCCGCTGGCTTAAAATGAGTAGCGATTACGAGGACGCTATCGGGTAACAAGTCATGTAATATTACCCGCAGCAAGCAATATATTATCTATTGCTCAACCACCCGATAAAGCCGGAAAAACAGGCTTTATCGGGTTCTTTTTAATGTCAGGTCAACCATGAAGAACGGAAAATTTAGTCTGCAATGAACAGATTAAAGATCATATTCAAGTGTTTTCATGAAATTCCGTAAGCCGATTTCATTTGCAACCATATCGAGCTGCAAGCTCTCGTGGTAAATCAATATCGCCTGACGACAGGCGGTAAGTTCAATTTTATACTTGTCGAACCGCCATTCATCACATTTCCCAAGCTGCCAGCACCTGCCGTTTAAACGTTAAAAATATAGATAAAGTGCCTCATCATATAATTTTCGCCATAAATTTCTTGGTGTGAGCGAAGCGGCAAAAAGCTGTTATTCGCCAAAACCGAAGAGATACCCCGCTTAAAGCAAAATAAAAGCCGGAACAGATAATCGCTCACGTCTACAGCCTTAAAACCCGACATGTCGATTGTTTTATC
This sequence comes from Bartonella sp. P0282, assembly GCF_048452985.1. Classification (NCBI taxonomy): domain Bacteria; kingdom Pseudomonadati; phylum Pseudomonadota; class Alphaproteobacteria; order Hyphomicrobiales; family Bartonellaceae; genus Bartonella; species Bartonella sp. P0282. The sequence goes on along the minus strand of NZ_WTFO01000002.1, from coordinate 71,459 downwards.
GTTCATCACATTTTTTATTTAAACGAGACTCGACACAACAAAGAAATTTTTATAACTATTGTAAACTATTTTTATAATTTCATTACGATTAATAGGGTGGAGACTTTCCAATCATGTCAACAGCTATCGTCGAAGAAAATGCCCAACCCCATAATTCGGTTGCGCAGATTTTGCTTGCCAGTATGATCGGCACGACAATCGAGTTTTTCGATTTTTATGTCTTTGCAACGGCAGCAGCACTTCTGTTTCCCGTACTATTTTTTCCGAAGGGCGATCCGACTGTTGCGCTTCTAAGTTCTTTTGCCATTTTTTCGGCAGCGTTCTTCGCACGTCCTTTAGGATCAATCGTTTTCGGTCATTATGGTGACAAATTGGGTCGCAAAGTGACACTCGTTGCTGCATTGCTGACGATGGGTATTTCGACTGTTCTTATCGGTTTTCTACCGACATATGAATCCATTGGCTGGTACGCCCCGTTATTGCTGACACTCTGCCGTTTCGGTCAGGGTCTTGGTCTGGGAGGTGAATGGGGCGGCGCTGTTTTGCTGGCAACAGAAAACGCACCAAAGGAAAAACGTGGCTGGTATGCAATGTTCCCACAATTGGGTGCGCCCATAGGACTTATCCTTTCTGCCGGTACATTCTGGTTCATGTGGAATTTTTTAAGCGAAAGCCAACGTTTTGAATGGGGATGGCGGCTACCTTTTATTGCTTCGATTATCCTGATTATTATCGGCCTTTGGGTACGCCTTTCTATCAGCGAAACGCCCGAATTCAAAAAAGCGATAGAGCGTGCCGAACGCGTCAAAGTGCCATTGATCGATGTCTTTGTTAAATATCCGCGGGCGCTTTTCCTCGGCAGCTTTGCCGGTATGACCACCTTTGTATTGTTCTACCTGTGCAGCGCATATTTGTTATCCTATTCAACCCACCACCTTCACCTCACTTTCGGCCAAGCACTCGAAATCCAGATGGTTGGTGCTGTATTCTTCGGCCTTCTCATTCCGTTTTCAGGAAAAATATCCGACCGTATCGGACGCCGCACTCTGATGATCTGGGTTACGATTTTTATCGGGCTTTTTTCTTTTCTCATGCCCTATCTTTTGGATGGAGGCGTGTTCGGAAGCTTTATACTTTCAGCCGTCGGCCTTGGCCTGATGGGGCTGACCTATGGTCCGATCGGAGCAGCACTTGCCTCGCCGTTCCCCACAACAATCAGATATACCGGTGCGTCGATGACATTCAACTTTGCGGGAATTGTCGGTGCATCATTTGCTCCTTATATTGCCGAGACACTCGTCCAGAATTTCGGCACCGCTTATATCGGTTATTATCTGTTACTGAGTTCCTTTATCTCTCTGGCATGTTTTGTAGGCTTTACCGACAAAGAAATTTCTCACTGATAAATTAAAAATATCAGGCGAGCAAAAATAGGAAAAATAGCAGTGGCAGCAAAAAAGCTGCCACTGCTATTTTTTTCGGCATAACCGATGGTAAAACCAGATGAAGTAAAAGGGCCACCAGAACTGTTGTAGAGATAAAAATAACATTGGCTGCAAAGGCTATATTTTCGATATGGAACGTAGCTGATAAAATACGGGTCGAGCCAATCCATGACGTTATCAGGAAAGCGAAGAAAACAGCCCAGATAAGATGTAATAGCCGGATAAAATTCATCTGTCCCGATTTTTTCTGGTGGCTCTCATAATTGTACAAACGCCGAGTGCGATAATAATAACGAAAACCCACCGTCCGCCGCCGGAACCGTCTTCAATAAATTTTTCCGGATAGATCAAACCGGCCAAACCGATAAAAATAAGAATAACAGGGGTTATGCGCATCAGGCTTTTTTCTCCCAACGACGATCTTCGGTTTGTTGCCAATAAGTTAGCTGATGATTTTGTTCTTTATAGGATTTCCATTGTCTTCGTGCTTCTGCAAGAAGTTCCTGATCGCGGCCATCGAACATGACGACCAGACGCTCATAATTTTGCGGGTTGGAACAATCCGCGCCCTCGACCAGAAAACGCACCTGCGAACCATTCGGGTTTTCCTCTCCCACCGTCAGATATACCGGCTGAAGATCCGGAAATTTATCGCGTTCCGTTCCGTGACCGATAAACGAATCGTCAGCATAGACCCACAGGTAGGAATCCATTGCATCGCGACGTTCATCGCTCATAAACTGGATTGTCACTTTCCAGTGCCGCGCCAAAGAACGCTCGACAAGCCCTGGCAGGGCTTCATCAAGCGTTGATTGGGTCAAATGGTAGAAAAGGATTTCTGCCACCTCAAGCCTCGTAATTGTCACTAATCAGCCGGTCAAGCAAGCGGACACCGAAGCCCGAAGCCCAGGATTGGTTATATTCGTTCAACGGTGCTTCCATCGCAGTACCCGCAATATCAAGATGCGCCCAAGCGGTTTCGCCCACAAAACGTTGCAAAAATTGAGCTGCGGTAATCGAACCGGCATGACGGCCACAACTGTTTCTCATATCCGCAACTTTGGAATCGACAATTTTGTCATAGGTCTCGCTCAAAGGCATCCGCCACAGCTTTTCACCCGTTTTATACCCTGCATTCACAAGAAGACCGGCCAATTCATCCTGATTACTGAAAAGCCCTGCATATTCGGTTCCCAGTGCAACCATAATTGCACCGGTCAAAGTGGCGAGATCCACCATAATTGCAGGCTTGAAACGCTCTTTGGTATAAAATAATGCGTCCGAAAGAACCAGCCGGCCTTCGGCATCTGTATTGATAACTTCAATTGTCTGCCCCGACATCGACGTGACAATATCACCGGGGCGTTGGGCGTTTGCGTCAGGCATATTTTCAACAAGCCCTATCACACCGACCACATTGGCTTTGGCTTTTCGCGAAGCAACAGCTTTCAACAAGCCGGTAACGGCCGCAGCCCCGCCCATGTCGCCTTTCATTCCTTCCATGCCTGCACCCGATTTCAAGGAAATGCCACCGGAGTCAAAAACCACCCCCTTGCCGACAAATGCCAATGGGCGATCTTTGGCTTTTCCCCCTTGCCACTGCATGACCGCAAGATAGGGCGGACGTTTGGAACCGCGCGCTACACCAAGCAAAGCCCCCATGCCCAGTTTTTTCATATCTTTTTCGTCGAGGATTTCAACTTTCACGCCGATCTTTTCGAGTTTCTCGACTTCCTTGACAAACTCTTTGGTTCCCAGAATGTTGGCAGGCTGATTGACAAGATCGCGTGCAAGAAGAACCGAATCGGCAAGCGAATTTGCTCTTTCAATAAGAGCCTCGCCTGCTTTTGCATCCTCCAACTGGAGGACAAGTTTCATCGCCTTTGTGTGGCTATCTTTGGTCTTTGAAACGGTTTTATAGTCATCAAACGAATAATTGCGCAGCCTTAGCCCTAAAACAAAGTCGAGAATGTTTTCGTCTTTTAATTTTTCACCGGCTACAGTCAGGTAAATATCGGCTGAATCAGTATCTTTGAGGGATGCAAATGCTGCACCGCCAATTTTGATCCAATCGTCACCGTCAAGCTGTTCGGTATTGCCAATACCAAGAAGAACCAACCGGTCAAAACCCTTTTTGCCGTCACAAACTTCATCGACAACTTCAAGTTTTTTCCCTTTGAAGCCGCGTACCGAAACAATCCTTTCGATCAGTGCTTTTCCCACCATTTTTTCGACTTCAAAAGTGGTTTTCCTGTTTTCGTTAACAAGAACAACAACTGTCGCTTTCTTCGGCGCGGAAACCGTATTGCTATCTATTAAAATATCTTTTTGCATTCAATAACTCCTGCCAATTGCTGATTTAAAGCCGTAAATTCGCATAATCATATCGCTCGGCTTGCATTTAATCTTGTCTTTAATATCGAAACCGGAAGTGCAGTGTGACCTGTCGGCACTAAAATGTATTTTTTTGTCCTGTGCACTGCAAGATGTCTTTTGCCATCTTGCAACTTAACCGTCACTTGTGGCAAAAGAAAATTGTTAAGAAGCGGTTAACTAATTTTTTTTGCCTCTTGTTAGATTCATTATGATATTTGACAGAAAAGAGAAATGAACGGTTTGGATATGAATTCCCGCTTCTAAAAAGCTGGATGTCATGAATTTTGATAGTGAGGATGTATTTTTCGCCAATGCGCATTATTGAACTATACATCCTTCGGCGCGTTTTTGTTCTGTTTGCAGCAGTTCTGCTAGCGGCTGTCGGCATTAGCTGGACGGTGCAGGTTCTTTCCAGAATCAACTTCCTGACGACAAGTGGCCAGACTGTTTTTACTATTCTTCAATTTTCATCTTTATTTATTCCGTCGGTCATTCCCCTCGTCATTCCCTTCGCTTTGGTTATTGCGATAGCGCAAACCTTATCGACGATGAATCAGGATTCGGAACTCGTAGTTATCAATGCTTCGGGAGCACCAAGGGGAACCGTCTGGAAACCGATTCTCATCCTCGCAGTGCTGGCGGCTTGTTGTTCATTTGTGATTACCAATTTCATCAGCCCGCAGGCGCGTATCACCATGCGGCAAATGATGGCCACAACACATTCCGACCTTATCAATGTTTTTATTCAGGAAGGGAACTTTCGCGAATTAACCGATGATCTTTATATGGAAATTGGCGAACGTCACGATGACGGCACAATCGGGCGGCTTTTTATTGCCGACCAGCGAGACCCTTCTACCGACCTTTATTATTATGCCGTAAACGGTTCTATCGTCAGCAATGATAATGGGGATTTTCTTATCCTTAATAATGGCGAAGTACAAAGACGTGATAATAAGGCCGAAACCGTGTCGATTATCAAGTTCGGCTCTTATACATTCAACCTCAGCGATTTCACCGCGAGTGATGGAACACCGACTATTTTTCCGAAAGATCGCCCGCTCGTCTATTTGTTTCATCCCGATGCCAATGATTCTTATTTTCAAAGGCGTCCGTTGCAATATACCGCAGAATTACACCGTCGCTTCACCGATTGGCTTTACCCGATTGTTTTTGCCTTGATTGCTTTGGCAGTGGCAGGTGATGCACGCTCGCAGCGTCAGGCTCGTATTTCGGCATCGTTTTCCGCAATTTCGCTTTCGCTCCTCGTTTATGCGGTCGGCTATTTCTTTGGCGACCGTGCCGACAATGATCTCGGCTATATACCGCTTTTATATATTTTGCCGATCGGCGTTTGCGCTTTCATTGCCTTCCTGTTTATAACGAATCGAAAAATGACACTTCCCGACCGGTTCAGTGACAAACTTCTGACCGGTATGAAGCGGATTAGAGCAAAAATTTTCCGTCACAAACAATCTGATGTCAACGGAGGCGCATCATGATCGGTTGGACCTTGGGACGGTATTTTTTTACAAGATATGTAAAAACCACAATTTATTTTCTGCTCGGAATCTTCGTTCTGTCGCTGCTGATTGATTTCACGATCAATGCCGGGCGACTGGCAGGGCTACCCGGCTATTCGGCATTCGGAGCACTGGCTATCTCGGCACTGCGTATTCCTTTTAATATGCAACAGTTATTTCCGTTTGTTGCTCTGTTTTCGGCAATGGCAACGTTGATTACATTGAACAGAAAAATGGAACTTGTCGTTACGCGCTCTATCGGTGTTTCGGCATGGCAGTTCTTGACGCCTTTGTGTTTCGGCGCATTCTTATTCGGCCTTTTCGGAGTCATCGTCGTCAATCCGATCGCAGCCTGGGGAACATCGCAGTCGGAAAAAATACTTTCCGAGTGGAAAGGTAAAAATGTCGAGGCAACTGTGGATAACGAACGTGTTCCATGGTTAACGCAAAGAACCGATGTCGGCATTACAACCATAGGTACAAAATCGACTGCTGACGGCGGCTTGACACTGGTAGATACGACCTTCGTCGAATATAATGACGATGCGACAATCAAGGATTGGCTCAATGCCACACGTGCACACCTCACACACGGCTATTGGCTGCTCGAAAGTGGTGCTCGCTACAGGGCTGGCCATGAGCCTGAAAATTTTACACAATTGAAGATTCCGACAAATCTGAGACCGGAATTTGTCGAAGAAAAATTGGCCGATCCGGCAACCATCCCTTTTTACGATTTGCCCAGAAAAATTGAAATCGCCAGATCATTCGGTTATTCGGCCAATTCGTTCGATATGCAGTTGCAATCTCTGATTGCACTTCCTGCTCTTCTTATTGCGATGACATTGATCGCAGCAACTGTTACATTGAAATTTGTAAGGTTTGGTCAATCACGTACAATGATTTTGGGTGGAATCATTGCCGGGTTCGTGCTTTATGTAGTCACGGTTCTTGTGCAGGCTTTTGGCAAGGCGGCTTACGTGCCACCTGTCATTGCTGCTTGGGTGCCGGTTGTTATTGCGTTATTTTTTGGTATATCCTTTTTGTTGCATAAAGAGGATGGCTAGGTGAGACAATTGACAAGTGGAATGAAAATTTCAAACAGCCTCAGGGCGTTGGCACTCGGTACCGCATTGGGTTGCTCTTTGGGTATAGGCGCAGTTTATGTTGCTTCTGCCCAGGACTTCAGTGCTATGAAAGCCACGCATCAAACTGATCCTAACGCACGTATGTTGCTTTCAGCAGACGAGCTTGTCTATGATCGTGATGCCAATACGGTCACCGCACAAGGCAATGTGCAGATCGAATATGATGGCAACCGCATTGTCGCCCGTAAAGTTGTCTATAACCAGAAAACGAATCGCGTTCTGGCCGAAGGTGATGTTGAAATTGTCCAGCCTGACGGGAGCAAATATTATTCCCAGCAAATCGATATGACCGATGATCTGGGGGAAGGCTTCGTCAATTCTCTCAGAGCCGAAACACCGGATAACACACGATTTGCAGCAGTGAGTGCCGAACGCAGCGGCGGGCAGATGACTGTCTTCAATCGCGGTGCTTATACTGCCTGCGAACCCTGCTATTATAAGCCCGATAAGGATGTCCTCTGGCAGATTAAAGCGAAAAAGATCATCTGGAATGGCGCAACCAAAACAATGCGTTTCGAGGATAGCCATTTCGAGTTTTTCGGCTTGCCGGTTGCATGGTTTCCGGTTTTTGAAATGCCGGATCCGACAGTCAAACGCAAAACAGGTCTTTTAACCCCGAATTTTGTTTATACCAATGATCTGGGTTTCGGTGTCCGTAATTCCTATTTCTGGAATCTGGCTCCCAATTATGATTTTACACTTTCCGCAACCGGCTACACCAATCAAGGGCTGCTGACCGAAGGCGAATGGCGCCACCGTTTGGAAACCGGTACATATAATATCCGTTTTGCCCATATTTATCAGGCAAATCCTGATGATTTCGACCATGATACGATTGATAGCAATAACGATAATCGTTATATGGTGGCAACCAAAGGTGATTTCCGGATCAATTCCAATTGGACATATGGATGGGATATTCTAGCCCAATCGGATAGAAATTTCAGCCGCACCTATGATCTGGAAGGCTACAAAAACGATGTATTCCGTTCCCAGATCTATTTGGAAGGTCTTGCCGGACGTAACTATTTCGATATGCGCTTTTATCACTTTGAAGTGCAGGATTCGATGCTGAAGGATAATCCAAGCGAACGTTATACACGCCAACCATGGGTTCTTCCCCGCATTGACTATTCTTTTATACCTGACGAAGCAGTCTATGGCGGCGAATTCACCTTCCATGCCAATGTACAATCTATCTACCGTGATAAAGCGGATTTTGCATTTGCCGACTGGCAAGGACGCCCGCTTAATACGGCAAGACTTGCGGGTATGTCCGGAACAGATTTCCGCTTGACCTCCGACGTTGAATGGAAAAGAAGCCTGATTAGTCAAGGCGGTCTGGTGTTTACACCAATTCTGGCATTGCGTGGTGATGGTATAGGTGCGGACGCCCATGGTAATTATGGCGGCTACATGACAGATGGCAGCTATAGCCAGTTGGATATAAAATCGGGTGCTTTCCGCGGGATTGCAACTGCGGGACTGGATTTGCGCTATCCCCTGCTCTTTACTGCCGGTAATTCCACCCATGTCATCGAGCCGATCGCGCAAATTTTCATTCGCAATAATGAACAATATACCGGGCGCCTGCCTAACGAAGATGCCCAAAGCTTTGTCTTTGATGCCACAACATTATTTCAACGCGACAAATTTTCCGGTTATGATCGTGCAGAAGGTGGAACGCGCTCGAATGTCGGTCTGAGATATTCCGGTAACTTCGACAACGGGTGGTCGCTATACGGTCTGGCCGGTCAATCTTTCCAGATTTTCGGGAAAAACTCTTATAACGCCAAAGATTTCGTTAGCGTCGGGGCTGATTCAGGGCTGGAAAGCGCCCGTTCCGATTACGTTGCCATGATCGGTGCAAGCAATGAACATGGTTTTGCAATAGCCTCGCGTGGCCGTTTCGACAATGATTCCGGTTCGATACGGCGCGGCGAAGTAGAAGCTTCACAAAACTGGAAGCGGGTATCGCTTTCCTCGCAATACGCTTATATTCAAAGTCAGCCGGATTATGGCTATGCTCAGGATCGTCAGGAAGTCAGCCTCTATGGCAATTATAAATTCACAGAACATTGGTCGATTCATGCAAATTCAAGTTACGACCTTGTTTCCGATACTTTCGTGAGATTAGGCACGGGCGTGAATTATCTTGACGAATGTTTCGGCTTCAATCTCGGTTATTCTCAAACCCGTAACCCTTGGGAAAACGAGCCAAAGCATACATTCGGCTTTCTGTTGTCTTTCCGTACTGTTGCAGACATCGGCAAGGCCATGTAACAGTGTAAGTCAAGACGAGCGTCTTTTGGTGAATTCATGTTTTTATGATAAGAACAATATATCGATTATTTGTTGAAAAATTGGCAAAAAGCGGAAGCTAGAAACAATGAAGAAGATAAAAAACAGCTCATTGGCATTATGTATTGCGTCGCTCATGGGCGTAACTTTTTTACACAGCAACGCCTTTTGTGCACCACGAGCCCAGCAGGCCGGAGTTTCGGCGCAAACGGCTGTCGCCGTCATTGTTAATGGTAATGCAATTACCAATTATGACATTCAAAGGCGTGCTGCCTTCCTTAAATTGCAAAGAAAAACAGGAAATCTGACTGCGCAAGCCAAGGACGAACTTATTGAAGAAATGCTCAAGCGCGTCGAAATGAAAAAACGCAATATCGACGTTTCGGACGACGAGGTAAACAAGGCATTTATGGGCTTTGCCGAACGAAATCATATGACTGTGGCACAGCTTACAGATATGTTGGGCCAAGCCGGTGTAACAGCCGACCATTTTAAAAATTATATTCGCGTCCAGATGGGATGGGGGCGTTTGGTCAGTGCACGTTATCGCGTCGAGGGCGGAATTATTTCCGAACAGGAAGCCGTACAGCGTATGTTGAAAAACGGTGGCGTTAAACCTACCGCTAACGAATACGAATTGCAGCAAGTTATTTTTGTTGTTCCAAGTGACCGACGCAATGCAATATTGGGAAAAAGGAAGCAGGACGCCGAATTATTCCGCTCGAAATTTTCCGGTTGCAGCAATCTTAAACAACAAGCAACAACTATGCTTGATGTCACTGTGCGTAACCTCGGCCGCGTGCTTGAGCCTCAATTGCCGGAAGAGTGGGAAAAAGCAATCAAGGCAACTCCTGTCGGGCGCATGACCCCACCACAGGAAACTGCAAGGGGCGTTGAAGCCATTGCCGTTTGCAATATTAAAAAGGTTTCGGACGATAAAGTCGCTCAATTGGTCTTTACTATTCAGGACAATGAAAAGTCCGGAGATAAAAAGGCCGAGGACTTAAGTGAAAAATATGTGAAGGAATTGCGGTCGAAAGCCCGCATTGAAAATCCTTGATGCCTGTCCTTGCCGTCAGTAGTGGTGATCCTGCAGGAATCGGACTGGAAATTGCACTGAAAGCCTGGCAATTACGCCATTTTCGCCAGATACCGGCTTTTTTTGTTCTGGCTGACCCTGATATGGTCGCAAAGACAATTTCATTATTGAAAATGGATGTCCGCTCTGCGGTTGTCGATATTGACGCGGTCGAGAAAAAATTTGACGCGACTTTCCCGATTGTCGCATTAAATAACCGGCAATCGGCTGAACCGGGGCAACCTTCTTCAAAAAATGCAGCCGGAATTGTGGAAGCGATAGAACGCGGTGTTCGATTTGTGCACTCGAAAAAGGCATGTGCATTGGTTACGTGTCCGATAGCAAAAAAAATTCTTTATGATGCAGGCTTTCATTTTCCCGGTCACACAGAATTTTTAGCCGATCTCGCGGCAAAGCTTGATGGACGGCCTTATAAACCGGTTATGATGCTTGCCGGTCCTGAATTAAAAACCGTTCCGGTAACTGTCCACATTGCTATAAAAGAAGTTCCACACTCTTTAACCAAGGAATTGTTGGTCGAAACAGGGCGTATCGTTGCACGGGATTTATCCGAAAAGTTTGCTATAAAAACTCCACGACTGGCAATAGCCGGCCTTAACCCGCACGCCGGTGAAGGTGGTGCGATGGGGCACGAGGAAGAAACCGTTATCAAACCGGCGATGGACATTTTGCGCTCCGAGGGAATCGAGCTTATTGGTCCACTTCCGTCAGATACCATGTTCAATGCCCGTGCTCGCGAAAATTACGATGCTGCGTTGTGTATGTATCACGATCAGGCATTGATACCGGTTAAAACAATCGGGTTCGATGACACCGTCAACGTCACTCTGGGGCTGCCTTTTGTTCGCAGTTCCCCCGATCATGGAACAGCTTTTGATATAGCAGGAAAAGGAATAGCTTCACCTGAAAGCTTCATCGCCGCTTTGAAGCTTGCCGACAAACTTGCAAAAAACACGCACCAGTCATGACAATAGATTCACTCCCTCCTTTACGTGAAGTCATTGAAAAATTCGGCTTGAGTGCAAAAAAATCGCTTGGACAAAATTTTCTGTTCGATCTCAACTTGACCGCAAAAATAGCACGTCAGGCGGGTGACATAGCCGGAAAGCCGGTATTGGAAATAGGACCCGGTCCTGGCGGCTTGACGCGCGCCCTGCTCGCTCAAGGTGCAATTGTGACGGTCATCGAACGCGACACACGTTGCATTGCCGCGTTAGAAGAAATTGCTGGAATCTATCCTGATCGCCTGCGCATCATTTCAGGTGATGCACTTGTCGAAGACTATCAAAGCCTTTTTAATGGCACTGAAAAGCCTGCAATTGTTGCCAATCTTCCATATAATATCGGAACCGAACTTCTGATACGTTGGCTTTCAGCCGAACCTTGGCCGCCTTTTTATAAGTCCATGACATTGATGTTTCAAAAAGAAGTGGCCGAACGTATTGTGGCACTCCCCGGTTCCCCGCATTACGGCCGCTTGGGCGTTCTTGCCGGATGGCGCACATATTCGCGCATAATGTTCGATGTTCCAAGACAAGCCTTTACACCTCCCCCTAAAGTAACCTCCTCGATCGTTCACATCATACCGAATGATAATCCGCCACTCTGTAACCTGCATTATCTGGAAAATGTGACCAAAGCGGCATTCGGACAGAGACGCAAAATGCTCCGCCAAAGTCTCAAATCGCTCGGTGGCGAGTCTTTACTTGAAAAAGCGGGAATCGACGGCACAAGAAGAGCTGAAACACTCGATATAAAAGAATTTGTAGACCTTGCCAAAGCCCTTGAAGAACAAGGATAGAGCTTTTACCGCTTCAGAAAAACAACCGCCAGCAGACAAATTCCAGAGAGCACGCTACCCTCACTTTTCTATCAAGCAATATTGTTTGCAAACGATCAATTATTTTCGCTTCTCGAACCAAAACATGAGGCAATATTTTCGTGAAATGTCGCAAAACACCGAAAGGCGATTTATCGGGCAGCGTCATGTATCATTGACACTGCCAATGGCTGATATTCTCGTTCAGACCAAATTATTCCACTTTTTCATTCAATAAGCCATTTATGAAAGAAGTGAGGTAGAGACAGCGGCGTCTTTTCATTGCCTCGGCCAGATGGATGGCTTTTATAAGGGAAAATGACTGTTCGAGATCTTCGTTAATTATCACATAATCATATGATTTATAATGCTCGATCTCTCCTCGTGCATTATGGAGCCTGAGGTCAATCACATCTTTTGAATCTTCTCCACGTCCGGTTAAACGTGATTTCAACTCCTTCATCGAAGGTGGCAAAATAAAGATGGAGACAACATCATTCGGCATTTTTTCCTGTAATTGTCTGGCGCCTTGGTAATCAATGTCGAAAAGCATATCACGGCCTGCGGCGAGAGCTGTATCCACCGTTTCGCGTAATGTACCGTAAAAATGGCCGTGAACTTCCGCCCATTCTATCAATTCGTCATTATCGCGCTTCTCTTTGAATTCTTTTTCGCTGATGAAGTGATAATGAACACCATTAATTTCGCTCGGTCTTGGTTCTCGCGTCGTAACGCTAACCGATAATCCAAGATGACCGTCTTCCAATAATAAACGCGACAATGTGGACTTACCGGCACCCGATGGTGATGAAATCACCAACAATACACCGCGTCGTGTTCCCGCATTTTTCAAATTGAGTTCGCGTTCAGATGTATTTCCCATTGTCCATTCCTTCATTAATCGTCATAAAGCAGTAAAGCCCCAAGCGCCATGACTTTTCATTTATTCAACGTTCTGGATTTGCTCGCGCAACTGGTCAATCACCGCTTTCAATGACAGCCCAATGGTCGAGAGCGAGGCTGTATGCGCCTTCGAGCACAGAGTATTGGCTTCACGGTTGAATTCCTGAGCAAGAAAATCCAGCCTCCTACCGACCGGTTCATTCAATCCGAGCAAATATCGTGCAGCTTCGACATGCCCGTCAAGACGGTCTAGTTCCTCCTGAATGTCGACTTTTGTAGCCAGCAAAACCGCTTCCATTTCCAATCTCTGGCTGTCGAATTTGTCACCGGCTCCGAGAAGACAGTCAATAAGCTCTTTTAACCGGTCTTTTATTGCTTCTTGTGTTCGCGCCGGATCATTGCGTGCTTCATTGACCAGTTTTTCAATATTATCTATCTGGCCTGACAGAATCTTTTGAAGATTGCCCCCTTCTTTTTCGCGGGCAAATTTGAGTTCATTAAGGGCTTTTTCAAATCCGCCCACGATAGCCCGCTTCAGATCCTCGTTTTCGACTGTTTCATTCTCCGGCGTACCGTATTCAAGGATACCTTTCATATTCAACAAGCCGTCGATCGTGGGTTTTTGAATCCCGTATGTCTGTTCGAGTTCGTCGGATAACTTCAATACCCAATCGAGATACTCCCGATTGATTTTCGGGTGGGAATTGCCCGCAGCAAAAGACACATTAAGCGAGCAATTTATATTGCCCCTCGAAAAAAACTCGGACGCCTTTTTTTTCAATTCATATTCAATAGTGTCAATGGCAATGGTCGAGTGAAATCTCAAATCCAGATTCCTGCCGTTAACCGAACGCGTTTCCCAAACAATTGTCGCGTTTTCCGCTGTCATCATTGATCGGGAAAATCCTGTCATACTCTGCAATGTCACTAAACTCCTGTTAAATATTGTTGCCCCCTCAAACAACATTTCTGAAAACTAACGGGTGAAAACAGTCATAGAACATTCCCACGGTGGTGAGACATTCAAACTTTTTACAATTACAGACGGGAAAAGCGATCCTTCGACAGAACCGGTCTGTGATTTCTGTCGAGCTATGCCGATCGCTGTTTTATTTTCTACAAAATCACATTTCCGCACACCATCTTCAAGCACTTTGGTTTTTAAGTTTTTCCGATTCTCTATTGGTTCAGCGTCCATAATTTTTCAAAACAGCGTGAGACGAACTAATCATTCCCACTTTTATATTATCAGTTAAATCGAGGCAATCGAATTGCATGCAAGAAAAAGGGTCATTTGAATAGTTCATCCGACAATCATGAACCTACTTTATTTGAGAAAAATGTTTAAAACGCCGTGCTATTTAAAAAGCCGGATTTGATAACGTCTTTCAACTTGAATGCTCGTAAAATGCCGGTAACGAATAATTCGACATCATAGATGCTCTTTATTCGGCAAATCGCAATGTCGACGCAATCCGGTGCGGGTGACCGCCTGATCGACCGGAGTTTAATAGATTATTTTTCTTGCCGGATTAAGTTACTCGTCTTTTTGCAAAGCACGCCATTTGCGCACATTTGCATTATGCTCATCCAATGTTTTTGAAAAAACATGTCCGCCCGTACCATCAGCAACAAAATAAAGTGCATCCGTTTTAGGTGGATTGGCTACGGCTTCTAACGCGTCTTTTCCTGGGTTTGCAATCGGTGTAGGCGGAAGTCCGTTTATTTTATAAGTGTTATAGGGAGTTTCTTTATCAAGATCGGATTGATAGATCGGCCGGTCGGATGGTTTACCCTTCCCCCCGAACAAACCATAAATGACCGTCGGGTCGGATTGCAGCCGCATATTTTTTTCAAGCCGGTTATAAAAAACCGCTGCCACCTGAGGTCTTTCGGACGGGATGCCGGTTTCTTTTTCGACGATTGAAGCAAGTGTCACAAAATCATTGATATTTTTTATAGGCAAATCGGCTCTGCGCTTTGCCCAGATGTCGGCAACCAGTTTCTGCTGGCCTTCCCGTAATCGTTTCACAATCTGTTCACGCGTCGTCCCGCGGGTAAAGTTAACGGTATTTGCCATAAGGCTTCCCTCAGGCGGCAAAACTTTCGGTAAATCGCCGACCAGAATATCATTGGCGGCAAGACGGTCGAAAACTTGCGCCACAGTCAGCCCTTCCGGCACGGTAAACGAATGTTCTATCGATTTTCCATTCACCAGAATGTCCATAATATCTTTCATGGAAGCATGTGCCGGTATGGCATATTCGCCGGCTTTTAAAAGCCGCGCTTTATCCTGATAGCCGACGCCGTAAACAAAAATATCTGCCGACCTTATCAAGCCCTGTTTTTCAAGTATGGAAGCAATTTCCCTGATTCCGGAACCCTGACTGATGAGAACCACTTGTTCGGATTCCTGCGGTCCTGCTGCAAGAAACATGTTTTTTCCGACATATATCGGTATCGTGACTGCCAGAATCACCACCAGAACCAGCATCAGGAAGAAATTTCCGAGTATTATAAACGGATTTCGCGCAACTTTGGACCGGCTCGGCTTGGCTTTTATTTTTGCGCCACCATTTTTTTCCGAAGTCGTACCTTTCTCGTTCGGAATGTTGCCGGAATTGTCATTTCCGGACGGCGTGGGGTCCACCCCTTCGTTTTGATGTTGATCGCTACCGCCAATTTGCAAGCGCGATGAATGCGCTTCCTTAGGCTCTTCCGTCGGCTTTTGCGATAAATCCGCTTCCTCAGGTTCTTCTTCAGGCTCTATCGAAGATTGCTGTAAAGTCGGCAGACTGTTTTGATCTTTTTCGACCTCTCCCTCGGCAACTGGTGCGCTAGCTTGTCCGGAAGGCTGCGTAGCCGGTTCCGCTTGCGAAGGAGTTTGTTTTAATGACGATGCACCGGATTCCGAGGCGAATTGATCCTGTTCCGGTTGTTGCGATTCTTTTTCTGATAAGGATGACCGGGGAAAATTATGGTCGGATGTCATCTTCTTTTCTTCATCAGACATAAGCACACATCCTGTTTGCTACAAATTTCCCGTCATCACCGGTTATCTCAAGATTGCGGCAAAATTTCAAGAATGTAGCGAAAAAGCGAAATATTCCGGAATTTTCATCTATTTTGAAAAACGGCGCATAATCAACGATGCATTGGTTCCGCCAAATCCGAACGAGTTCGATAAAATAGTGTCGATCTTGCGTTCACGCGGTTTATGGGGAACGAGATCTATCTTCGTTTCGACAGACGGATGATCGAGATTGATTGTTGCGGGTGCAATATTGTCGCGGATGGCCAACACACTGAATATAGCTTCGGCAGCACCGGCAGCCCCCAACAGATGGCCTATTGATGATTTTGTAGAAGACATCGAGACTTTCGAAGCATGTGCGCCCATGACACGTTCAACGGCTGCCAGTTCGATTGTATCGGCCATAGTCGATGTTCCGTGTGCATTGATATAATCAATTTCCGAAGGATCGATTCCGGCGCGCTTGATAGCCGCACGCATGCACCGCTCTGCTCCATCACCACTTTCGGAAGGAGCTGTTATATGATAGGCGTCGCCGGACAAACCGTAGCCGATCACTTCTGCATAAATTTTGGCGCCGCGCTTTTTAGCGTGTTCCAATTCCTCAAGCACAACAACGGCAGAGCCTTCCCCCATAACAAACCCGTCACGGTCTTTATCGTAAGGACGTGAAGCATGTTCGGGGTCATTGTTACGACCGGTTGACAGCGCTTTACAAGCAGCAAATCCGGCCAGAGAAATGCGGTTCACCGGTGATTCAGTGCCGCCGGCAAGCATAACATCAGCATCATCAAGTGCAATCAGTCTTGATGCGTCACCAATCGCGTGCGAGCCTGTCGAGCATGCAGTAACAACAGCGTGGTTAGGGCCGCGCAAGTGGTGTTTGATCGAAACATAACCCGATGCGAGATTGATAAGTCGTCCGGGAATGAAAAATGGTGAAATACGCCTTGGACCTTTGTCCCGCAAAGTATATCCGGCTTCGACTATTCCTTCGACACCGCCAATACCCGAACCAATCATAACTCCGGTACGAATCTGGTCTTCGTCATTCGACGGGTGCCAGCCGGCATCATCTAGTGCTTCGTCCGCCGCTCCCATTGCGTAAAGAATAAACGGATCAACCTTGCGCTGTTCCTTCGGCTCCATATGAAGATCGGCATTGAACGTTCCATCAGTACCGTCACCGAGTGGTATACGGCCGGCAATCTGGCACGGAAGATCATCGACCTCGAACTCGGTTACACGGCGAACGCCGCTTTTACCTTCAAGAAGCCGTTTCCAGCTATGTTCCACGTCGCCGGCCAGTGGAGAAACCAGCCCCAAACCGGTAATGACGACACGTCTCATACTTTCAAATCCCAATCTTAAAAATTAAACCGGATTACTCGTTTATTGGCGAGCAAATATTGGCGAGCAAAAAAGAACAGGAGACAAAAACCGACAAAGGTTTTTGCCTCCTTAAGCAATCAGGCCGAAGCCTTGTCGATAAATTTGACGGCATCGCCAACGGTCAAAATCGTTTCGGCTGCGTCGTCAGGAATTTCTACGTTGAATTCTTCCTCAAAAGCCATGACCAATTCTACGGTGTCAAGACTATCGGCACCAAGATCGTCAATGAAACTTGCGTTTTCGGTTACTTTATCTGCATCAACACCAAGATGTTCGATGACGATTTTCTTGACGCGTTCTGCTGTATCACTCATGTCGGATCCTCGACTTTTGTTGTTTCCCTGCCTTGGTTAGCGGCACGGGCTCATCTAATCAAGCAATAGATGCATTTAACCCTATCATTTTTAGGTTTTCAAATACATCCTGTGGATATCCCCTCAAGGGATCAACCGGCTTTACCCGCCGGCCTTAAAGGCGCCAGTTACCATACTCGGCGCCAAGGCGCAAAGATATTTTAGCAAATTTTGCGTCTTTCTCTTCATTTTGTGCCAGAATTATGTCTTTTTGCTCAAGCAAAAACTATAAAAACACAGCATCCGGCACAAAATATTGCACTTTTAAAATTGGTGAATACTCATTCGAGTCTTTCACAATCAATCGTCAAATCATCGCCATTCCGCCATTGACGTGCAATGTCTGGCCGGTGACAAAGGAAGCCTCGTCACTTGCAAGATAGATCGCGGCAGCCGCCACATCGTCGCTTGTTCCTATTTTCTTCATAGGAATAGCCGAAATAATTGTTTCCTTTTGCTTGTCGTTAAGTTTGTTGGTCATTGCCGACTCAATAAACCCCGGAGCAATACAATTGACTGTCACATTGCGGCTTGCAATTTCCTGAGCGAGAGATTTCGAGAAACCGATAACTCCGGCTTTGGTTGCACAATAATTGGTTTGACCGGGATTACCGGTAACACCGACAATAGACGAAATATTGATAATGCGCCCATAGCGGCGGCGCATCATCGGGTGGGTCAATGCACGTGTCAAAAGAAATACCGCTGTCAGATTGACGGCCAACACATCATCCCAGTCACGGTCGCTCATACGCACGAAAAGTCCGTCACGTGTTATGCCGGCATTATTGACCAGAATATCGATGCCATCCATTTCGCTTTCGGCTTTTTCTGCCAATTTTGCAATTTCTTCACGATCGGAAAGATTGGCAGGAAAAACGAAACAATTATCACCCAGCTCTTCGGCAAGAGCTTTCAGCTTTTCCTCGCGTGTGCCATGAAGTCCGACAATAGCGCCCCGTTCATGCAACCGACGTGCAATCGCTTCGCCGATACCACCGCTCGCTCCGGTTACAAGTGCCTTACGCCCTTTAAATTCAAACATCGCCAAATTCCTTAATCATACACCAAGCGCTTTCAGCGCATTGTCAATCTCTTCGGCTGTCCCTACGGTCATGCCGTGCAAATTCCGGTCGATTCGTCTTGCAAGTCCGGTTAAAACTTTGCCGCTACCGACTTCAAAAAGTGTATCGACCTGATGAGCTGCCAACCATTCCACTGTTTCGCGCCATCTCACGCGGCCTGTGACCTGACGAACGAGCAATTCTATGATTTTTTCCGGATTTGTTTCCGGCTCGACAGAAACATTGGGAATAACCGGCACACTTGGTGCAAGTTTATTCACGTCGAGAAGAGCATCATGCATGGCTTCAGCAGCAGGCTGCATCAAACTGGAATGGAACGGTGCCGAAACAGAAAGTAAAATTGCCCGCTTTGCACCCTTTTCTGTTGCAAGTTTGACTGCTTCGTTAACAGCTTTTGTCGCGCCCGAAATAACAAGTTGCCCGCCGCCATTATCATTGGCAATTTCGCAAACGCCTTCCCCCAGAACCGAACTGCAAATCTCTGCAACAACGTTTTCTTCAAGGCCGATAATTGCTGCCATGGCCCCCTCGCCTACTGCAACCGCTTCCTGCATGGCATTTCCACGAATTCTCAAAAGGCGCGCAGTATCGGCAAGGCTGAACGTTCCGGCAGCACATAATGCCGAATATTCGCCAAGAGAATGCCCTGCTACGAATGAAACCTTGTTCTTGAGATCAAGGCCATTTTTTTCGAGCACTCTGATGACAGCCATAGAAACTGCCATCAAAGCCGGTTGTGCATTAGCGGTCAATGTCAAAACATCTTCCGGCCCTTCAAACATAACCGAGGAAAGTTTTTCACCCAAAGCATCATCGACTTCTTCAAATACTGCACGCGCTTCGGAAAATTGTTCCGACAGGGCTTTGCCCATACCAACTGTCTGACTTCCCTGACCGGGAAAGGTAAATGCACAAACCATTAGAGTGTACTCCCTGGCTTAAAAACAAAGATTATCAGGTCTTGGCCTATAAAAGCGCTAAAAGTCAAGCCGGACTTAACGGATCAGGCCTGTAAATCTGTTCCTCTTCCTTTTGGTGAATATGGCAATTCATAAATAAATTTGGGAACAAACGGCATAAGAAATCGCGCTACTATCACAGAAATTACAAGCCCCAGAACGATACCGCCGAAAATATCGGAAGGATAATGGACGCCTGTAAAGACACGCCCCCAACAAGTCAGCAAACCGAGGACAAGACCAATTCTGGCCACCTGTTTATAACGATACCAATATAATGAAAAAACATAGATTGTGAAAATCAAGGCATGATTACTCGGAAAGGAAGCATTTTCCTTGTGTTCGATAAGAGCTTTGACGATTCCTGCCACAAAGGGACGCGGTCGATAGCAAAGTTGTCCGATAATAAAACTGAGGAGAAGCGCCACCGCCACTGAAATCACGATAGAAAGGGCTGCTTGCCTTTCCCCTCGCCCGCCAAGAAACCATAATATAATCAGGTGGAATGGAATGAAATAGATAAGGAATTTCGCACAAACAATGCCCAAATAAGCAATGAGTGTCGGGGTTTGCGGTGTTGCGGCGAAAAAATTGAAAATGAAAATATCGATATTTTCCAGAAAAGCCATTTTGCCTGAACTCCGAAAATTGGCTGTTTAAATTTCAATCACTCATATATCGACAATACCATTCTTCCAACCCGAAAACGGTTTTTGTTGTCTTCCTGCTTGCTATTTTTCCAAATACACTGTAAAGACCGCGCGTTCATTGTCGGCATTTGGCCGGGGGTTGAACGGAGGGTCGCCTAACAAGCGACAGGAAACGTTAATGTTTCAAGCCTCCCGTGTCTCCGCTCTCGAATGTCTCGAAACACGCGTCCTTTCTTCTTCGGCTTTAGCCGGAAAGGCAAGTCGCAGAGGCTCTGCGCCGGAAGTCGACAAAGATTAACAGAAGAAAGGCAAAACAATGGCTCTTTATGAACATGTGTTCCTTGCCCGACAGGATATTGCACCGCAACAGGTTGACCAGCTTGTAGAACTCTACAAGGGTGTTATCGAGGCCAATGGCGGCAAAGTCGGGCGTATTGAAAATTGGGGTTTGCGTACGCTGACCTATCGCATTCGCAAGAATCGCAAAGCCTATTACACTTTGATGAATATCGATGCTCCGGCTGCTGCCATTGCAGAAGTCGAACGGCAGATGCGCATCAATGAAGACATTCTCCGTTACATGACCGTTCGCGTTCACGAGCTTGAGGAAGGCCAATCCGCGATGCTTTCCCGTCGCGATCGTGATGAACGTTATGGCAAGGATGACGACCGTCCGCGCCGCTCGCGTCGTTCACGTGATGATGATAACAATGAAGGAGATGAATAATGGTTGATATTAGTCAGATCCCGACCCGTCGTCCTT
The DNA here is from genome assembly GCF_048452985.1 of Bartonella sp. P0282. Taxonomy (NCBI): domain Bacteria; kingdom Pseudomonadati; phylum Pseudomonadota; class Alphaproteobacteria; order Hyphomicrobiales; family Bartonellaceae; genus Bartonella; species Bartonella sp. P0282. The sequence goes on along the minus strand of NZ_WTFO01000002.1, from coordinate 50,609 downwards.
TCCATCGTCGTCGCAAGACCTGCCCGTTTTCAGGTCCGAACGCACCGAAAATCGACTATAAGGATGTGAAACTTCTTCAGCGCTATATTTCCGAGCGCGGCAAGATCGTTCCTTCACGCATTACTGCAGTGAGCCAGAAGAAGCAGCGCGAATTGGCTAAAGCTATCAAGCGCGCCCGTTTCCTTGGCCTTCTGCCTTATGTCGTCAAGTAAGCAATTCCGGCAGCCGGTTTGACCGGCTGCTTCCCCTGCTTTCGGTGCAGGTTTAAATAAAACCGGAGTTGGAGCAATCATCTTGGCCCCTAACTGCAAAGGCAGGACAGCGAATCAATGTTGCAAAAAAAATCCTATACATTTCCGGCGGGTATTTTGGGCGGGCTGTTTGCTGCCGTCCTTGCAACAGCTATTATGAGCTTTTTTCTGGTCTTTCCGCCACTTGCATTGTTACTCGGCTGCTTTATGTCGCTACCGATTTTCATAGTGGCCTTTGGTTGGGGCACGGCTGCCAGCGTCATTTCTCTTGTTACAGCAACAGTCGTTCTGATATTTGCACAAAATTTCTATATCGGGCTTGGCTTTACATTGCTGTTTTTCCTTCCCGCCGTCTATGCATCCTGGCTGTTAGGGCTTGCCGAAATGGACGAGGATGGACATGCCATCAAATGGTATCCGCTTTCTTCTGTCATCTTTTTGTTGACCGGCTTTATCTCGATTATTTGTGTTTTCATCGGCACAATACTCTACAACAACCCGACCACGCCGATCATTGCCGGTGAAATTGCCAGTTTTATCGCAAACTCCTTGCGTGAGACCAATTCGGCAAGCGAAGCCGACATCGTCACCTTCCACGACTTTCTGGTAACCAATATCGTTCCGTTATTATCGAGTAGTCTGTCCACTTACGGCGTGCTCTTTCTCACCGGAAATCTGTATTTTGCGCTTGTCGGTGCGCAACGCATGAAACGACTCGCCCGCCCGCGCGATGACTGGCCGAAAAAATTCCGTCTGCCATTGCCCGCACTTATCATTTTTATTGTCGCCTTCGGGGCCACATTTTTCCAACTGGGGACATTTCTTAATCTATGCGCGTCGGTCTTCAACACGACTTTTACATTGGCAATTTCAATGACCGGACTTGCCTATCTACATAATCTGACGCGCGGCATTAATGGGCGGATTTTTATATTGGGATTCGTCTATGTTTCGCTTTTCACGTTCATATTCACTGTTCCGGTATCCCTCATTCTTCTTTTGATGGGGATATGGACAACCATTCAAGACAGCCGTCAACACGGCAAAATCAAACAATAAATTCAGCTGAAAGGAATTTAAAATGGATGTTATACTTCTCGAACGCATTGCCCGCCTCGGCCAAATGGGTGATACCGTCTCTGTGAAAGACGGCTTCGCACGCAATTTTCTTTTTCCCCAAGGAAAAGCCTTGCGCGCCAATGAAGCAAACAAAAAGAAATTCGAGAACGAAAGAGCCCAATTGGAAGCCCGCAATCTCGAACGCAAGAGCGAGGCCCAGCAAGTTGCCGACAAACTCGATGGCAAGACATTTGTCGTCATTCGCTCTGCCGGTGAAACCGGACAACTCTACGGTTCCGTTTCGACCCGCGACATTGCCGATATTATTACGGCTGAAGGCTTCACAATTATTCGCACGCAGGTAGAACTTAATCACCCAATCAAAACAATCGGCCTGCATAATGTCGCTGTCAATCTTCACCCTGAAGTCCAGGTCAATGTCACCATCAATATTGCCCGTTCTGCTGAAGAAGCCGAACGTCAGGCTGCCGGTGAAGATCTGACTTCGATTGAAGCTATCTACGGCATCGAGGAACAACCGCTCTCGGAAGAAATTTTCGACGAGGAAGGTGCCGAACACGAAGCCGAAAAGAAGGCCGAAGAAAAGACGGAAGAAACCAAAGCCGAATAAGCTTTGAGTTGCCGTTTACGATAACATTGTGTTGAGTGCGACACACCGTCCTAGTGTTTTGGTACAGTTGTTTCTTGACATGTCAAAAAAAAATGAACACACCCGACCCGATGGTCGGGTGTTTTTTTTAAAAATCAGCATTATAAACAGCGCATCGCTTGAAATAGATTTTTAATAGCAATTTAAACGCTTGTTTATGCATAAAAGCGGCCAATTTATTAAATGGAAGATGGGACTCGATAGATGTTTGCTTTATTGAAGACGGCTGCCAGCCACATTATTACTAAAGGTAATTTGACAATTACCGATTCACGTGGGGTCACACACCAGTTCGGCGACCAGACGGGCAAGCCAATTCAAATACGCTTTACATCGGCAAAATGGGAACGTGAAGTTGCCCTCGACCCTGCTTTGAAACTGGGCGAAGCCTATATGGAAGGCGGGTTTATATTTGTTAAAGGCGATATTTACACGCTGCTCGAAACAATTTTTGAAAGCACAGGCCCAATTGCTGAAAATCAACTATGGATGAAAGCATTTTCGTTCATTCGCACTGCTACAAAACGATTCGCGCAGATGAACACATTGCGCCGCTCGGCAAAAAACGTTGAGCATCATTACGATTTATCAGGCAAACTCTATGAATTGTTTCTTGATCCCGATCGCCAGTATTCATGTGGTTATTTTGAAAATCCGCATGTCAGCCTTGCCGAGGCGCAATTAGCCAAGAAGCGCCATCTGGCAGCCAAGTTGCAAGTCAAACAGGGTGAAAAACTTCTTGATATCGGCTGTGGCTGGGGTGGACTGGGTCTCTATTTTGCACGTGTTCTCGGTGCAAATGTTACAGGTGTTACGCTTTCCCATGAACAGCATGGCATTGCCAACCAGCGTGCCAAAGATATGGGACTTTCGGATAAAGCCAAATTTTTGCTTCTTGACTATCGCAAGCTTGATGACAGCTTTGACAAAATTGTTTCAGTGGGAATGTTCGAGCATGTCGGCATCGGCCATTACAAAGAATATTTCGACCATGTCAAAAGATTGATGAAACCCGACGGGCGCTTTGTCCTTCATTCTATCGGCCGTTCAGGCGAACCGGGTGCTACCAATCCATGGATTGCCAAATATATTTTTCCGGGTGGTTATATTCCCTCATTGTCGGAAGTCATTCCGGTTATTGAAAAAAGCGGACTTATCATTACCGACATAGAAATATTGCGTCTGCATTATGCCGAAACATTGAAAGCTTGGAGGGAAGCTTTCCTTGCTCATTGGGATGAAGCCAAAGCATTATACGACGAACGTTTCTGTCGCATGTGGGAATTCTATCTTGCCGCATCGGAAAGTGCTTTCCGCTGGCAAGGCATGATGGTTTTCCAGATCCAGCTAGCCCACAAGCAGGATGCAGTTCCTTTAACGCGCGATTATATTACCGAGGAAGAAGCGCGTCTTGAAAAAATTGACGCCGATCCGAATTTGAAAGTGGCAAAAAACAAAAAAAGCAACTGAGGCAATAGAAAAATAGGACAACGTTAAAGCGCCGGTTTCGCTGAAAATGCCCTGTAAAAATCCGGTCTCTTGAAATGAAATTCCGTGAATCAACTAAAACGACAAGTTCGTGGAAATGCGGATGTTTCAACATTCAAAGTGATTGTCATTCCGGTTGTCGAAACAATTTCTTTTTGAAGAAAAATGCCATATATGGCCGGATGTGTGGCATTTTTAAAAAATACAAAATTTGTATTTTCTCTTCCGGAATGTGAATCCATTTCCGGCAGACGGGATTTTAATATTTAAGACGGGATTTTAATATTTAAAACGCACGGAAATCCGGTTCATTTGCCATTTCTTTTTCCGGCTGGTAATAGATTGAGAAATCTGGCAATCGGGTAAAACCTTGTTAATGGAGAAAAAAAAGTGGCAGTCCCTCCCCACAATGGAGTACAGTAACAGGGTTTTCCAATTAAACAAAATTCAGGCGAGCAGCAATAGACTCATGTCAGAAGCAAAAGTTCTCAATATCGGGCAAACCAATGGTGATGAGACACTCCCGTTCAGGCAGATTCCGCATAATATCGAAGCTGAACAGGCTCTTCTTGGGGCAATTCTCATCAATAATGATGCACTTGACCGTGTGTCCGATTTTTTAAAGCCTGAACATTTTTTCGAGCCATTACATCAAACGATTTTTGCCGTTTTGAGCGAATTTATTAAAAACGGCAAGCATGCCGATCCCGTTACAATCAAACCGTTTATTCCGGCTAATGAAAAAATCGGCGACATGACGGTCTTTAGTTACGTTGTCCGCATGGCAACAGAAGCCGTCACCATTATCAATGCGGAAGATTATGGCCGCGCCATATACGATCTTTATACACGGCGCTCTTTGATTGATCTGGGAAATGAGATCGTCAATACCGCATATGATGCGCCGATTGACCTTACTCCTTCAAAACAAATCGAAAATGTCGAGCAAAAACTGTTCACACTGGCCGAAACCGGTAAATATGGCGGCGGCTTTGAAAGTTTCGATGATGCTGTAAAAAAAGCGATCGATATGGCGGGAGCAGCAAAAAAGCGCACTTCCCGACTGTCTGGCATTCCCACACAGCTCAAAAAACTCGACGAGCAAATGGGTGGTTTGCAACGTTCCGACCTTATCATCCTTGCCGGTCGTCCGGGCATGGGTAAAACGTCACTTGCCACCAATATCGCCTTCAACATTGCCAATGCCTTTATCAAAGCGAAAGAAAACAAACTTCCGGAAGAAGAAAATGAAGGCGGAATCGTCGGTTTTTTCTCGCTCGAAATGTCATCGGAACAATTGGCAACGCGTATTATTTCCGAACAGGCGGAAGTCTCTTCTTCCAAAATCCGCCGTGGCGATATTACCGAAGACCAGTTTGCAAAACTGCTTCATTCGATGACAAGATTGCAGAAAGCGCCACTTTATATCGACCAGACAGGTGGCATTTCCATTGCACAACTTTCAGCCCGCGCGCGGCGGCTTAAACGCCAGCATGGGCTTGATGTTCTGGTTATTGACTATGTGCAATTGATGACCGGCGTCTCGAAACGCGCGTCAGAAAACCGCGTGCAGGAAATTACCGAAATTACGACCGGTTTGAAGGCTCTTGCCAAAGAATTGAATATCCCGATCATTGCATTGTCGCAGCTTTCCCGTCAGGTTGAAGCGCGTGATGACAAACACCCGCAACTTTCCGATCTTCGTGAATCGGGATCTATCGAACAGGATGCCGATGTCGTGCTGTTTGTTTATCGTGACGAATATTATATCAGAAACAAAGAGCCGAAACTTGGTAGTGAAGAGCATTTAAAATGGCAAGCCGAGATGGATGAAGTCTTTGGCAAGGCCGAAGTGATTGTGGCGAAACAGCGTCATGGCCCGACAGGAACTGTAAGATTGGCATTTCAGTCCGAATATACGCGCTTTTCCGATCTTGCTGAAAGTGACAAGCTACCAGAGCAATTCGGCTGATCTCTATGGCAAAAACACGCACCCAGTTTGTCTGTCAAAATTGCGGCACGGTCTATTCCCGGTGGGCGGGAAAATGCGAGGCCTGTGGCGAATGGAACACCATTGTCGAAGAAGGAACGAGCGGTGGCATTGGCGGCGGGCCTGCCAAAAGCAGCCGTAAAGGGCGCGTCGTTGCCCTCACTTCGCTTTCCGGCTCTATTGAAGACGCACCGCGGATAAAATCGGGAATCGCCGAACTTGATCGTGTGACAGGTGGCGGTTTTGTGAGAGGCTCGGCACTTCTTGTAGGCGGTGATCCGGGAATTGGAAAATCGACACTTTTAACGCAAGCCGCAGCAGCGCTTGCCCGTCAAGGGTGTCATGTTATCTATGTTTCCGGTGAAGAAGCGGTGGCGCAGATACGCTTGCGTGCACAACGTTTGGGCGCTGCCAACACAACTGTGGAGCTTGCTGCCGAAACCAATGTCGAAGATATTCTTGCAACGCTCACAAATGCCAAAAAGCCTGATCTCGTCATCATCGATTCTATACAGACGCTTTGGTCCGAGGCGGTCGATTCTTCTCCGGGAACAGTAACGCAGGTGAGAACCGGTGCACAGGCAATGATACGCTTTGCAAAAAAAACGGGGGCAGCAGTTGTCCTTGTTGGTCATGTCACAAAAGACGGGCAAATAGCGGGTCCGCGCGTTGTCGAACATATGGTTGACGCGGTGCTTTATTTCGAGGGTGAAGGCGGACACCAGTACAGAATTTTAAGAACCGTGAAAAACCGCTTCGGCCCGACTGATGAAATCGGTGTTTTTGAAATGTCGGATCATGGCTTGCGGGAAGTCAATAATCCATCCGAACTATTTCTTGGAGAACGCAACAGCAATGCGCCCGGTGCGGCGGTTTTTGCGGGCATGGAGGGGACAAGGCCTATCCTTGTTGAAATACAGGCTCTGGTTGCGCCAACTTCCCTTGGTACGCCAAGACGCGCAGTTGTTGGATGGGACAGCAACCGGCTTTCCATGATTCTTGCAGTTCTTGAAGCCCATTGCGGTGTCCGTTTCGGGCAACATGATGTTTATCTCAATGTTGCTGGCGGTTACCGCATTTCCGAACCTGCCGCCGATCTTGCAGTTGCGGCAGCTCTTGTTTCTTCTCTTGCCGGAATAGCGCTACCTCAAAACTATGTCTTTTTCGGCGAAGTCAGTTTGTCGGGAGCAGTGCGTGCCGTTTCCCATTCCGGACAAAGATTGAAGGAAGCTGAAAAACTCGGATTTAAAGGCGCAATTTTGCCATCGGGTACGAGCGAGACCATCAAATCGCCGTCTTTCAGGCAGAGAAGCTTTGGCGACTTGCCCGAACTTGTTGCAGCAATTGCTTCCGGAAAAAGGCGTGCCTCGCCCCCGACACAGAATTGACTTTGTGGACAAAAAGCGGGCTTACCACTTTTAAATAAAGGGAAATATTGATATTGGTTTTCCAAACTGGCATTGAAGACGTAATTGACGACACTGTCATTATATTTTGCCGATCGAAGCGAACTTAAGGACAAGCCTGATGTTCATGACAGCCCTTGATGGCCTGGTTATTGCAGTAATCCTGTTTTCAGCCTTTCTGGCCATGGTACGCGGCTTTTCGCGTGAAGTTTTATCTTTGGCATCATGGGTCATTGCTGCCGTTGCGGCGGTGCTTCTTTATAAAAACCTCCTGCCCTTTGTGGAATCTTACCTTTCCAACAAAACAATCGCGCTTATTGCGAGTCTGGCAATCATTTTTGTCGTTGTTTTTATCATTGTTTCCATCATTACAATGAAAATTGCGGATATTATTATAGATAGCCGAATCGGTGCACTGGATCGCACCGTAGGATTTATTTTCGGCGTTGTTCGCGGGCTTTTCATTATGGTCATCGCCATGTTGCTCATTAACCAGCTTATCAAACCGGAAGATCAGGCACCTTGGCTGAAAGATGCTAAAACCAAGCCCATGCTTGATTCTTTGAGTAACCAGATTTGGGATTTATTACCGAAGGATCCGGACTGGATTTTCGACAAGGCTTCAACTGTGTTGAAAAAAGATGAACCGTCAAATACCGACAATAGCGTCGGAGAAAATCCGGCACAACCGGGTGATTGAATTAAAATGGGTGGCCTATATGCCGCCCATTTTTGCCTATATTACATGTTTTAATAGCTAATATTATTTAATTCTCTACGGGATGGTGAAAATGGCAAAAGAGGTCTTTTGTGAACCCGATTTTTCTTTCGATGACGATAGTTTGCATGAAGAATGCGGCGTTTTCGGAATTCTCGGACATAATGATGCGGCAACATTGACAGCTCTGGGCCTCCACGCCTTGCAACATCGTGGTCAGGAAGCTGCCGGTATCGTTTCTTATGATGGAACCGTATTTCATCAGGAAAAACATATGGGACTTGTCGGGGACCATTACACCAACCCGAAAACATTGGCGAACCTTCCCGGAGACCGCGCAATCGGCCATACACGCTATTCAACGACAGGTGAAACAGCATTGCGCAACGTCCAGCCGCTCTTTGCCGAACTTGAGGTGGGCGGCATTGCCATTGCCCATAATGGCAACCTTACCAATGGGCTCACAATCCGCCGTCAACTCATTGCATCGGGAGCTATCTGCCAGTCGACATCCGATTCGGAAGTGGTCCTTCACCTCATCGCCCGCTCGCGTCACGCAAAATCATCCGAACGTTTCGTCGACGCTATACGCCAGATCGAGGGTGGTTTTGCCATGATCGCCTTGACCCGCTCGAAGCTCATTGCCGCCCGTGATCCCGTTGGCATTCGACCGCTTGTTATGGGTGAACTCGATGGCAAGCCGATTTTCTGTTCGGAAACCTGTGCTCTCGATATTATCGGGGCAAAATATATTCGTGATGTCGAGAACGGCGAAGTGATTATTTGCCAGTTGCAAAAAAATGGCGAAATCACAATTAACACAATCAAACCGAAAGATCGTAAACCGGAAAAACTTTGCCTGTTTGAATATGTCTATTTTGCCCGTCCGGATTCAATTATTGGTGGACGCAGCGTTTATAATGCCCGCAAGAATATGGGCATTTATCTTGCCAAAGAAGCCCCGTGTGAGGGTGATGTGGTTGTTCCGGTTCCCGATGGCGGCACACCGGCTGCAATCGGTTATGCGCAACAAAGCGGCATTCCTTTCGAGCTTGGTATTATTCGTAACCACTATGTAGGCCGGACTTTTATTGAACCCACACAACAAATCCGCGCTTTCGGTGTAAAACTCAAACACTCGGCCAACCGCCCTGTTATTGAAGGAAAACGCGTTGTGCTGATTGATGACTCAATCGTACGCGGCACAACATCCATTAAAATTGTGCAAATGCTGCGCGAGGCGGGAGCTAAAGAAGTGCACATACGCGTCGCAAGCCCGATGATCTTTTATCCTGATTTTTACGGTATTGATACGCCGGAAGCTGCAAAACTCCTTGCCAACCAATATCCCGATCTTAAATCCATGTGTGAATTTATCGGCGCCGATTCATTACAATTTTTGTCGCTTGACGGGCTTTATATGGCGGTAGGCGGTGAAGTCAGAAACAATGCCGATCCGCAATTTACCGACCATTATTTTACCGGCGATTACCCGACCCGCCTTGTCGATCAGGAAAATGCCGATAATGTTCATAAGCTTTCTGTTTTGAATTGTGGATGATAATGGAAAAAAATCAATCATTCGACCTTAAAGGGCGTGTTGCTCTTGTAACCGGTGCTTCACGCGGTATCGGTTACCATCTCGCTTTGGAACTTGCAAAACGCGGTGCCCATATCATTGCCGTTGCGCGAACTGTTGGTGGCTTGGAAGAACTTGATGACCAAATCAGGAAGGCCGGTTCTTCTACAACATTGGTACCTCTTGATCTTCATGATATGGCAGCGATCGACCGGTTGGGAAACGAGATTAACGAACGTTGGCATAAACTTGATGTGCTGGTTGCCAATGCCGGTGTTTTGGGATCTATTTCACCGGTTGCACATGTCGAAGCCAAAACATTTGAAGACGTATTTGAAATCAATGTTATCAGCCAATGGCGCTTGATCCGCGCCGTAGAGCCGCTGTTGAGAAAGTCGGATTGCGCCCGTGCAATTCTATTTTCCTCCGGTGTCGTTCATAAACCACGGGCTTTTTGGGGGCCTTATGCCGCTTCCAAGGCTGCCTTCGAGGTGTTAGGGCGCTGTTGGGCCGATGAATTGAAAAACACATTCGTAAAGGTGAATATTGCAAGTCCGGGAGCCACACGTACCGCTATGCGTGCACAGGCTATGCCAGGCGAAGACCCGAACACATTGCCTTCAGCCGAAGAAATTGCAGCCAAAATTGTTCAACTGGCTTCCCCTGATCTGGAAGAGACCGGACAGTTTTTCGATGCCCGTAAAAATCGTTTTCTAACCTATCACGTTCCTGATTAGGAAAAACCGGATAAACGGCAGGAAAAGTCCGTACGATTTTTCAATAATTGTCTTTTACCGCTCTATCTGCGTTTGTGAATGACGCAGATTGCGCAATGCATTTTTCTCCGGCAGAAAGAACTTTACGAAAAAATGGGGGTTATCTTTATTACCCATGCACTTTATAACTCCCGCAATTGCGGCCGTTGAGACCGCGCACCATTGCCAGAACATTTTGTGACAATCGCCAAAATTCCGGCCGGTAACAATCCGGTCATATGAATTTTAACAGCCGGAAGATTCCGCGCAAGTTCCGAAAAATGTCTAAAAACGCCAATAAAGCTTTTCAAGACTGAAAGTCGGTTTTTCCAGATTTCGGATTTGTGAGCTTGTTCTATAGGAACACCAATTCAATCGGAACAGCAAGCCGCAAGAATTCACTATGCGAATACCCACCCAAAGACCGGAGTTCCAATCGGAGATTTAATCTTTGTCTTCCGATTCTTTTTCATCGGCTGCTGCAACGCCGTCTTTTATTTTTTGAGCTTCACGAACCGAACGTTTTTGATAGGCCATCAAGCTGAATGGCAAAAACACCATGTAACCGATTGCGGTAACAAGAAGCACCTGCCAGGTGTAAGTGGCAAGAAAACCGACATAGATCACGACAACCAGCATACCGGGTATGACCACGTCGCGACGCAATTGCTGACCGACTGTTTTCCCGTTCCAGACCGGCAGACGGCTGATAAGCAGAAAAGCGATAACAACTGTATAAAGGCTGAAAACCAAAGCCCAGCCCGCACCCGGTTCGAGGCCAAGACATCCGAGATAAATTGGCAGCAATACCAATAACGCACCCGCCGGTGCCGGAACACCTACAAAATATTCCCGCTGCCAGCGTGGAATGTGTTTGTTATCAATCATCACGTTGAAACGGGCAAGCCGCAAACAACAGGCAATACAGTAAACGAGCGCGGCTATCCAGCCAACCTGATGAGCCTGATTGAGAAGAAAAGAATAGACAATCAAAGCCGGAGCAACACCGAAGTTCACAACATCGGCCAAGGAATCCATTTGCGCACCGAATGAAGAACCACCGCCCATGAGGCGCGCCAACCGCCCGTCGACACCATCGAGGACAGCGGCAAGCAAAACCATTAAAATAGCCGTTTCAAAACGGTGTTCAAAAGCGAGCCTGATACTGCTCACGCCCGCACATATTGCCAGAATGGTAATGACATTGGGAAGGACAAAGCGTATCGAAATTGACCGACGCGGCTTCGCATCATCATTTTTGTGTCCCTCCGGATCGAACGAAGAAAAAGGCGAAGAACTCTCCATTAAAATCTAATCCAGTCTAAAGTCTGTTATGGTCGCGCTCTTATCAAACGAAGCGAAAACAGTTTCACCGGCGATAGCCTTCTGGCCGATCGCCACCCGCAATTTTACATGAGCAGGCAGATAAACATCAAGTCTTGAACCGAAGCGGATAAGGCCGAACCGTTTGCCTGCGACCACAGGTTCATTTTCCTTCGACCAGCATACTATGCGGCGGGCAACAAGACCAGCCACTTGTACGACACCGATTTCACCATGAGCTGTTTCAATGACGAGACTGTTTCTCTCATTATGGTCGCTTGCCTTGTCTAGCTCTGCATTGCCGAATTTTCCCGGCCGGTACACAATGGATTTTACCACACCATCCATCGGTATGCGATTGATATGACATGAAAATATATCCATGAACACCGAAACGCGCATCATTTCATTGTTGCCTAGACCAAGTTCCCTAGGCGGAACAAACAAACCGACAAATGAAATGCGACCGTCAGCTGGACTCATAACAAGGTTCATATCAATCGGCGTAACACGCTCCGGATCACGGAAAAAATAGATACACCAAATAGTGAGAACCAGCCCGAACCAGAAAAGTGGATCCCATATCCACCCCAGAACGAGCGACAAAATGAAAAAACCGACGATAAACGGGTACCCTTCCTTATGGATGGGTGCAAAACCGTTACGAACCGATCTTACAATGCTCATACGTGTATTCCCCATTTATCTTACACCGCACCTGCCCGTTCGACACGAAGCCGGTTCCTGTTTATCCAATCAACGTGAAAAAAGCGATAGTTTGTTTCATCTTCATCTGCAAGATAGTTGTCAATGATGGGAGATAATGCCCAACTCATCTTCCTCGCGAATTTTGCGCAATTGCTCTTCTGCCTTGGAAGCTTCAAGCTGTTTGTGCCACATTGAAGCATAAAGGCCATCTTTGGCGAGCAATTCTTCATGTTTGCCGCGTTCAATAATCCGCCCGCCTTTTAACACCAGAATTTCGTCGGCTCCGATAATTGTCGAAAGTCTGTGAGCCACCACCAAAGTTGTACGCCCACGACTTACAACATCAAGCGCGTGCTGGATTTCGAGTTCCGTAGCTGTATCAAGAGCCGAGGTTGCCTCATCAAGAATGAGGATAGGTGGAGCTTTCAAAATTGTGCGGGCAATCGCAACACGCTGTTTTTCACCACCTGAAAGCTTCAGCCCGCGTTCGCCGACCATTGACTGGTAACCATCTGGCAATTGCGCGATAAAATCGCCGATTTGCGCCATATCGGCCGCTTTTTTCACTTCCTCGTCAGAAGCGTCCGGACGGCCGTAACGGATATTATAGGCAATCGTATCATTAAAAAGCACTGTGTCTTGTGGTACCATGCCAATCGCTTGACGCAAACTTTTTTGCGTTACAGAACGTATATCCTGCCCGTCAATCGTAATCGAGCCTTTTTGAACGTCGTAAAAACGGAATAACAGCCTTGAAATCGTCGATTTTCCTGCCCCCGAAGGGCCGACTATGGCAACAGTTTTTCCCGCCGGTACAGAAAAATCTATATCTTTAAGAATTTGCCGGTTTGTATCGTAAGAAAATTCGACATGGTTGAAGCGGATTTCGCCTTCTTTAACAATAAGCGGTTTGGCATCGGGAGCGTCGGTAACTTCCTGTTTGACATCCAGAAGATCGAACATGGCTTCAATATCTGTCAAACCTTGGCGAACTTCCCGATAAATCGAACCGATGAAATTAAGCGGTATCGAAAGTTGCATGAGCAGCGCATTGATGAAAACAAAATCGCCGAGCGTGTGTGTGCCATGCATCACTTCATATGCCGACATCAGCATCATCACCGCCATACCTGCACCGAATATGACGGCCTGACCGAAATTGAGCCACCCCAGTGAAATCCACGTTTTGATAGCAGCCTTTTCATAACCGGCCATGGAGCTATCAAAACGTTTTGCCTCAAGGTCTTCATTGCCGAAATATTTCACCGTCTCGTAATTCAAAAGCGAATCGATTGCCCTTGTATTTGCTTCGGTATCGGATTCGTTCATCTCACGGCGAATTGAAATGCGCCAATTGCTAGCCTTGATTGTAAACCACGTATAAAGCCCGACAGTTACAGCAACGACGCTCATATAATGCCAGCCATAACTGATATAGACCACCAGCGCAGTGAGCGCGAATTCAAGTACGGTCGGTGCTGTATTCAATATGGAAAAGCGGACAATTGCTTCTATGCCTTTCGTGCCGCGTTCTATCACTCGTGATAGCCCGCCGGTTCGCCTTTCAAGATGAAATCTTAAAGACAATTCATGCATATGAACGAAAGTCTGATAGGCAAGTCTTCTGACAGCATGTTGGCCGACTGTGGCAAACAAAGCGTCGCGTAACTGGTTTAGTCCGGCCTGTAAAATTCGTGCCACATTATAGGCAAGAACCATCATGAAAGGTGCGGCAAAGATAGCCGGAAGCCAGGAAGGTGGTGTATAATCAACATTCAGAGCATTTGTGGCATATTTGAAAAAATACGGAACCGAGATCAGAACCAGTTTTGACAATACGAGATATAGGACTGCCCATAACACACGCAGCTTCAAGTCCGGCCGATCGGATGGCCACATATAAGGCCAAAGATTGAGGATCGTACGAAACGTATTTCCTGAATCGGCCGAAACAGTTTTTGCTCTATTAGGTTCTGTCATTTTTCTTTCAAATCGGTTTGGCTACTTGAAGCATCGGTTTTTTGCACGTCGGCTATTTCGGGCAAAACCAATTCCTGACCGGTTGTGATATAGTCACGATTTTTCAAAATATCGGAATTTGCCGAATATATCGCGTCGCTATAACGGCTTGAACCATATGCTTTTTCGGCAATAGACGATAAACTGTCACCTTTTTCAACAATAATGGTTCTCACAGGTTTTCCGTGACGGTAGACCTGATTAACGGGCCGGTAACGTTCGCCGATACGAAAAGGTGTAACGAGTGAGCCGACAATTTCACCTCCCTCATTGAAGAGGTCGACACGAAAAACATGGTCACCGGCAAATAGTGTCACAAAACGGGGAATAGAAAAATTTCCGGCTTCGTCGGTTTTGCCACTCCCTAGCCGCATATTCCCCAGCGTTGCAATAACCTGCATTTGTTTTCCGGCGTGCCCGCTAATTGTCAAAATACTATTTTTGTAGGTGATTCTTGTTATGTCGAAATTTTTATCGTTATTTTTTCCGAGTTCGATAATTGCGGGAGTATTGGAAATAAATCGCGAAGAACCGGCAGGGTCGTTCATAAAAGCCGTCAATCCGTCTGCACCTTTATGTGAAACAATAACCGTGACCGTTTCAACCGATGTGAATGATTTTCCCGATTTGTCTGTTGCCCTCAAAACAAAATGATATTGGCCTTTACCCAGATTTTTTTGCAATGTCAGCGTGAAAGTGCCTTTTTCATCCGCATTTGTTTCGCCAAGTTTTCGTGCGCCGTCTATAAGTTCGACCACCGAATTTGCGGGTGCTTTGCCAAGGATGACTGCGTAATTATCGTCATTCAACATGAAACTCTCGAAACTCGGACTTTCAAGCTGGTCTGATCGCATATCGTTTTTTTCTTCTTGCGCGGATGCAATGCCGACAAACAACATAAACGCCCCCATCAATGAGAGCGTCAAAGTTACGGCAATTTTTTTTATCGACAAAAAGAATGCCATCAACAATCCTGTTTCTCGAGCACTTGACCAATCGTTTTTCTGTCCTATTCCATTTGTAACCCAAACGGAATACCAAACTCGTCCGGACGATCTTTTTCCTGTGGTGTGCGTAACCACTTGACGGAATTTTTTTTAAACGGCAAAACACTGTTTATGACAAAAATCAATTCTATCTGCGTTTATTGTGGTTCTTCATCGGGCAACAATCCCGATTATGTCGACGCCGCAAGCAAACTTGGCAAACTTATGGCTCAAGCGGGCATTACACTGGTATATGGCGGTGGCACAACCGGCATTATGGGCACAATTGCACAATCAGTAAAAAGCAATGGTGGAAAAGTGGTCGGAATCATTCCGGATTTTCTCATCAGAAAAGAAGCCCGCAATAAAAATGATAACCTCTTTGACGAGTTCATTGTCACTGAAACAATGCATCAGCGCAAACAATTGATGTTCGATCGCTCGGATGCTTTTCTTGCTCTACCCGGTGGCATTGGAACACTGGAAGAAATTGTCGAGATCATGACGTGGGCGCAGCTTGGCCGACATATGAAGCCGATCGCTTTTGCCAATATAGATGGCTTTTATAACCCGATGATTGCTCTTCTCGACCATATGGCAAGACAAGGCTTCATCCATTCCGACCATAGATTGAAGCCTCTTGTTATTGACAATATCGAAAAAATTATCACTGCTCTTTCAAAAAATCAGGGTCTTAGCGTATTGTAAGTCATTGAAAGCTTTCGATATTCTTCCCGCAATGACAAGAATTTCACCTTTAACTTCCCGAAATCTGTCGCCTTGATATGTTTCGGGGTGATCTCTTGTTTTTCAGATTATTTTTTAAGTTCGATAATCGTTTCTTTTGTCTTTTTATGTTTGATCGCTGACAGACTGGATACAGTATAAATCGCCAGTCCCAGCCAGATTATTGAAAAGGCAACCAATTGCACTGACGAGAACGGTTCGTGAAAAACAAAAATGGCTATCAAAAAAAGAAATGTCGGGGTCATGTATTGCATCAAGCCCAGTGTGGTTAAATTCAGCGTCTTGGCTCCGACTGCAAACAGGATAAACGGAATTGCCGTAAAGGGGCCGGCCAATACGAGAAGCCCGACATCCTTCCATGAACCGTGGAAAAAATAATCCTCTCCCGTTGCAATAAAATAAAAGCAACCGATCAATGCGGGGATCGTCATAATCAATGTTTCAAGTGCAAAACCTTCTGTCGGTCCGATAGGTAGAGATTTTCTGAAAAAAGCATAAAAACCGAAAGTGAGCGGTAACAAAATCGCAATCCACGGTAGACCACCGGCGTTTATTGTCAAAATGGAAACCGCAATAAAGGCAAGCGCAATAGCAACCCACTGCCAACGACTGAGGTGTTCCCGCAAGAAAATAAGCGCCAGTATGACATTTACCAAAGGGTTTATGTAATAGCCCAGCGCAGCGTCAACGGCATGATTATTGCCAATTGCCCAAATGTAAATGCTCCAATTGGCAGTCATAAGCGCAGACGTCAGAAAAGCCATAGCCATCATTCCCGGCTTCTTCAATGCTTCCCAAAGGGCGCGCGTATGCCCGATGACAATGATAATGCCAAGCGCAATAGGTAGCGACCACAACACCCGATAAACAACGACTTCCATGACCGGAATATGGGCGACAGCTTTCATATAAAGCGGAAAAATACCCCAAATAGCATATGCGCCGAGTGCCGCCAAAAAGCCTGAAATATTGGCCGGAAAGACCTTATTATCATTTAAAACAAGCTTTTTCATAAACATTTGTCAAATAATCCCGCTTTTTATTAATTGTTCAATAAAATTATCTGGTCGTACCTTTTACAATAAAAAGTCCCGTGCGTGTTCTGCCATTCCGGCTTTTTTCCTCATACCACTCGGCTGCGTAAATATCATCAAGAGATACTTTCTTCTTCTTTAACTGCTCTTCAAGCCAGGCTTCATCTTTACCGATTTCATCAAGGCTGCCATCAACGATACTTCCATTTTTTACAACAAGTGTCGCGTTTTTTCCCTCTTCCTTGCGGATAACCGAAAGACTGCCATTGGACTCAAGGCGGGCAAAGGCTACTTCATGAAGTGCACAGCCTTTTATTCTAAGCATTGTTGCAAAATCGTTCACATCAATGTTGAGCCGTTTGATCTCATCCATCTGGAATTTGCCGTCAAGCACGAGTGCAACATCACCACCTGCCACAAGATTATGGAAAAACACCGAATGGCGACGCAAATAATTCAATCCTATAACCAATAATTGCCAGATAATCAAAACAATTAATAACTGGATAACTGTGATTTTCGGATTATAGATAACACCGCCGATAATACCGCCCATCACGAAATTGCTAATCAAATCCGTCGGCGTCATCTGACTGAGACTTCCCCTACCGCTTGTACGCAGCACCAGAAGAAATACAGCAAGACCTATGAAAAGCTTGAGCGCCACATAGCCATAACCAAAAAGGTAATCCATACGTTAGACCTTCTTTATCATTGCCAGTGGCGAATTCTGGCGGGATTAATGTTTGATTTCCCAATGTGTCACGCGTTCGCCTGTCTGCGGATTTTTTTCGTCCCTCAGCACTATATCTTTCTTGAGAAGCTCGTCTCTGATGCGGTCAGCTTCTGCCCAATTTTTGTCTTTTATAAACGACAAGCGTTTGGCAATTTGGCTCTCGACAAATTGGCTATCTATTTCGCTTTGTCTGTTAAAGAGCAGGCAATCTTTGTCATTAAGCCATGTTTCATTCAACAAGCCCAAAAGCTCCATGCCGGATTTGAGAGCTGCAACATTTTGCGATTTATAATATTGACGCAAAAAGGTAATGGCGCTCCAGCAATTGAGATCTTCGCCCAAAGCTTCGACAAGCTCGTCGCTTGCCGGTACACCATCTCCGGAACGAACGTTTTGCTGGCGCAATAATTCATACCAGCGATAAAGTTCGCTGCTTGATTCGGCAAGGCGCTGTGCTGTCCAGTTTAAAGGTTCGCGATAATGGGTTTGTAACATGGAAAGGCGCGCACTGAGGCCCACCCACTGGTGGCGCAGTTTTTCGTCAACTTGTGGCGATACTTCATTAAGTGCGGTTTCCAACACATCATGAATCGTGATGAAATTGCCCAGACTTTTGGACATTTTTTGCCCTTCAACCTGTAGAAAGCCGTTATGCATCCACAGATTTGCCATGCGCTCTGTTCCAAAGGCCGAGCAACTTTGTGCAATTTCGTTTTCATGATGGGGAAAAACCAGATCTATGCCGCCGCCGTGAATATCGAAAACATTGTTTTGCGGATTATCACATGTGAGGCCGCCTCCAAAAGGAACCAATAATTTTGCCATCGACATAGCCGAACATTCTATGTGCCATCCCGGACGCCCTCTGGTTTTGATACCCGCAGGAGAAGGCCAACCCGGTTCCCCCTCTTTCGACGGTTTCCACAAAACAAAATCCATTTCGTCACGCTTATAGGCGGCAACATCGACACGGGCTCCCGCTATCATTTCATCAAGCGACCGGCGTGCAAGAGCACCATAACGGGGATGATCTCCCATGCTGGATACAGAAAACAACACATGATCTTCAGCAACATAGGCATGACCACGTTCAATCAGACGTTCGATCATCGCACGCATATTATCAAGATTATCGGTTGCACGTGGCTGGGTTGTCGGAGGAAGACAGCCAAGAGCCGCCACATCCTGCTGAAACTGGTTATTGGTTTTTTCTGTTAGAATACGGATGGCTTCGTTTAACGGAAGTTCGGGATAATCACGGGCGGCACGTGCATTGATCTTATCGTCGACATCGGTAATGTTACGGGCATAGATGACATGTTCTTTTCCGTAGACATGGCGCAGCAAACGAAATAACACGTCAAAAACTACAACCGGACGTGCATTGCCGATATGGGCATAGTCATAAACCGTAGGCCCGCAGACATAAAGGCGCACTTTGTCAGCGTCGATCGGATGGAATTCCTCTTTCGTTCTTGTGAGCGTGTTGTAGAAATGCAAACTGGTCATCTATAATCTTTCATCTGTCAGGTAATACCAGATCCGTGGCAAGCCACAAAAAAATGGTCAAGGCATTTACCCTTATAATGTTAAATATCTCAGTGAAGCATTTAGAAAAGATCAAGCTGGTCTTTATTCTTTAAAGTTTTCCCCTGTTTTCGATCGTCCGGTTTTTCATTTTGCTGTTTTTCAGCCTTATGATTAAGCCGGTCACCGGTGTCGTTGTTCTCGTCGACAATGCTTATCCTGTCTTTTACGTCGCGATAGTGATAATTCGCATTATTGATTTTATCGGATACAGGGAAGACATGAAGTTCTTCGGCAGGCGTGTTTTTTAGAATATCCATAATGTCGGCGGGACGATAATTCCGGCAATCAAGCCATCTTTCTATATCCTTCTTGCGGACGATAACCGGCATACGATGGTGAATTTCCGCTAAAGGTGCTTTTGCTTCGGTTGTCAAAATAGCCGCGGTATCAATTTGCGAACCTTCACGACCACTCCACGTTTCCATAAGCCCTGCAAAACCGATAATGGCGTTATCATTGAAAGCCACATGATAGGGTTGTGACTTGCCATGGGGCTGTTTTTTCCATTCATAAAAGCCGGTTGCCGGAATAATCACACGATGATGTCGCAATGCGTTGGTAAAAGACTTTTTCACCGCAACTGTTTCAGAGCGTATATTGAATGTCAGCGGCCATTGATCGGGATTTTTTGTCCAGGAAGGAATAAAACCCCAGCGCACCAGAACAGCATCATGTTCAGGCTTGTTCGAGAAACGATCACGATAGGCTTCCGGCGCTTTGACAACCAGAATTGGTTGGGTTGGCGCAATATTGTAGCGCTTGGGAAAATCTTCTTCTATCCAGACATCAAAAGCATTGGCAACCTCGTTTTTCGAGGCTGCAAGCTCGTAGCGACCACACATGGCAATCCTTCTTTATTCACCAGTTCCAAAATAGTCTTCACACAAGAAAGGGGAGCTTTCATCATGTGAAAAATAACGGTTCGCGTCAGGCGACAGTCGAGGTAACAACAAAATATGCCGCCGAATCAAAAGACCAAGGCCTATCCGATAGATTTTTCATATCCGATTTATAATATCGGGCAAAAAAGCCGGAGACAATAAAACGAAAACCGATAAACGGCCATTTTTCAAAGCATTTTCCAATTCCGCTATAAAGTGACGTTTTGACATTGCCCGAAAACCGCAAAAAGCCCTATAAAGATCATCGCAATCGGATTTAACTTCAATCCTGCTAACAAAAAGAGTCCGGAAAAATGAACAAGTATTTGAAACACCTTGTTATTTTTGCTTTTCTTTTGTCTATCATTCCGGCTCATGCCGAACCGGTTCCCCAATATGATGCCAAAATGTTGCGGCTTGCCGAAATCCTTGGCTCGCTCCATTATTTGCGCAATTTGTGTGGTGAAAAGACGCCTCTGTGGCGCGACAAGATGGAAGAGCTTATCAAAGCCGAAGACCCGACGCCGACACGCCGTGCACGCCTTTATGCGGCTTTCAACAATGCCTATCGTGCTTTTTCCGACAATTATCATACATGCACAAAAGCTGCTGTTGCTGCTGATCGGCGCTATATCAAGGAAGGAACAGCCATTTCGCACGAACTTTTGAACCGTTATGGCAATTAACCCTTTTTGACTATTAAGACTGACAGACAAAGATTTTATGGTAATGTAAGCTCCTGAACAGCACAGATATAACGAGTTCACCGATGAGCCAATCGAATACTGACCTTCCGGCCATTATTGCCGAAGAGCAAAAACATGTAGCCCACGAGTTTCAATCAGAAGCGTGGGTGGGCGGTATTTCCAACGGAATTGAACCGGAAATTCTCGCAGAAGCTGCATTTGATACCGCGCTCAAATATCTGCTTCAGGCGCGTAGTGAAAAACAGGTACTGAAATTATTGTCCCGTATGCATGACAAAGTCATAAGGGGTGAATTAAGCGATCATAAAACGATTCAATAAAAGGTCTTACATCATTGAAGAAATTTGTTTTTTGCGTGTTCCTGGGTGGTGTTTTATTTTGCTCGCCGGTTGCAAATTCACTTGAACTCGCCTCGACCGATTTGACCGACGAGAGTGTGAAAGTAAAAACAGATATTCCGAAAGTCGATGATTCTGCCAATCCCATTCCTTTGCCGGAAGCCAAAAAAAGCAAAGCGGTAAAAAGCACGGATACACCGCCCAAGGTTGAATATGACATCGAGAAATTGCCCGCCCCTGTCAAACTGACGCGGCAGAAAATTATTGATGCGGCAAAAAGCGGTGATGTCAACAACCTTAAACCGTTACTGGGTACAAGTAGTGATCCCACCCAGCTTTCGGTTTCCGACAATGTGAAAGATCCGATTGCTTATATAAAACAGCTTTCCGGCGATGGTGATGGCCTTGAAACCATGGCTATCATGATTGATCTCTTGAACTCCGGTTATGTTCATCTTGACGAAGAAGATGACGAGGAAATTTATGTCTGGCCCTATTTTGTAGCCTTGCCGATTGACAAGCTGTCAAAGCCACAGCTCGTTGAACTATTCCAGATTATGACTGCCGGTGATCTTGAAGAGATGAAGGAAATCGGAACTTACTCATTTTTCCGGATCGGCATAACACCGGACGGTACGTGGCGTTTTTTTGTCACCGGTGATTAGGCAATTTTGTTGACCGCCCGCCTATTTCGCCCTCCCAATTTAGCTTGACGATTTCTCCTGAGAATTTCGCGTGATAATTTCCTGTATGAACCTGATAATTGCCTGTGTCACACAGGCGAAGGTAAACTTTCAACGTTACGCGAAGCCGTTATTTTGTGAGCTTATGGCCTGAATGAGAGGAGGAAGAAGAGCGATTTTTTCAACTTTGAAATATCCCTCATGATTATAGGGCTCATCTGCCATTTCATGAACCCAGGTAATTTCATAAGGGATATAGACGGCGAAGGTACTCGCCGCGAGTGCCGGTAAAATATCCGATTTCAATGAATTTCCTATCATTACGAAGTTTTTGGCGTTGAGTCCATTGCGTTTCAACAATTCCTCGTAAACAGCTTTGTCTTTGTGGCTGACAATTTCAATTCTGTCAAAATAATCACCCAATCCCGATTTTGCCAACTTGCGGGCTTGTTCGACAAGATCTCCCTTGCTTACGAGCAGCAAGCGGTAATTTTTATGGAGCGTTTCGAGAGTTTCGACAACATTATCAATGAGCTTCACCGGCTGTTCCATCATCCCCCGGCCAAGCGAGAGAATTTCTTTTATCAAATGTGAGGGAATAGTTCGTTTGCAAATGAGGTTTGCGGCCTCGATCATTGAAAGTGTGAATGGTTTAAAACCGTAGCCGTAGAGACCGATATTACGCGAAATTGTAGAAAAAAGGACGTTTTCAATTGTTTCTTTATCGGCACAATTTTCAAGAAGCTGAACAAAGTGTTGTTCAGCCTCCCGAAACGATTTTTCATTGTGCCAAAGTGTATCATCGCCATCAAGGCCGATAGTGGTGATCGTCATTACCGTTTAGTTTGTATGGTGCAAACATTCCAGAAACTCGATCGGTTCGCCGGTCGATGGCGTAACAATTTCGCCCTGCCACATGACAGTTTTTCCGCGAATAATGGTTCCCACCGGCCACCCCTTGACCTTCTTGCCGTCATAGGGTGTCCAACCGGCTTTCGAGCCGATCTGTTCATTGCGAATAACTTCTTCACGTTTCAAATCGACAATTGTCAGATCTGCATCATAACCGGCGGCAATGCGCCCTTTGCGGCTGATACCGAAAATACGATTGGGGCCATGCGAGGTGAGGTCAACAAAACGTTCAAGCGAAAGTCTGCCGGCATTGACGTGATCGAGCATAATGGCTGCTGTGGTCTGAACGCCTGTCATGCCCGAAGGTGATGCCGGATAGGTTTTGTGCTTCTCTTCCAATGTGTGTGGCGCATGGTCGGAACCGAGAACATCAATGATGCCTTGTCTGACACCATACCATATACCGGCACGATGGCGGCTTTCACGGATTGGCGGGTTCATCTGGATAAGTGTCCCCAAACGCGCATAATCATCTGCTGTCAAAGTCAAATGGTGCTGTGTTGCTTCTAGAGTGGCAACATCTTTATGATTTTTGAGAAACTCGATTTCCTCGGCCGTCGAGACATGGAGAACATGAATGCGTGCTCCGGTTTCATGTGCAATTTTGACCAGACGCTTCGTGCAATGAAGGGCTGCTTCCACGTCGCGCCAGACCGGATGGGATGAAGGGTCACCTTCGACACGCAAATGTTTGCGTTCATTAAGCCGTGCTTCGTCTTCGGAATGGAATGCTGCGCGACGGCGGGTATGTTTGAGTATTTCTTTCACTCCCGCATCGTCGGCAACAAGCAGATTACCTGTTGATGACCCCATGAAAACCTTTATACCGGCAGCACCGGGCAAACGTTCGAGTTCACCGACATCGCGGGCATTTTCATGCGTTCCACCGACCCAGAAAGCAAAGTCGCAATGCATGCGGTGGTAGCCACGTTTCACTTTGTCGGCGAGAGCTGCTTCACTGGTTGTCAAAGGATTGGTATTGGGCATTTCAAAGACTGCTGTCACACCGCCCAATACGGCTGACCGTGAACCGGTTTCAAGATCTTCTTTATATTCGCCACCGGGTTCACGAAAATGCACTTGGCTATCAATCATTCCGGGCAAAATATGAAGCCCCGTGCAATCAACCGTTTCACCAGCCGAACAAGCCGACAAATCGCCAATTTCGGCGATGCGCCCATCAACAATGCCAATGTCCCTTTGGCCGATTCCGTCATGATTGACAACTGTTCCGCCTTTAAAAATCCTATCAAATGTTCTCGACATTACTTTTGCTCCTTGCAGCCCATAACTATACCGATTACGTAAATGCGAGAAGAAAGGCAAGGAAAATGCTTGAAAGTCACTGCTCTCTTACCCTCGAAAACCACCGTCTATTGACGATTACAGGCGATGATAGGACGCATTTTTTGGAACGTCTGATAACCACCGATGTCGAAAAAATCGGCGTTGGCGAACTATTGCCCGGCGCCTTACTGTCACCACAAGGTAAAGTGCTTTTCGATTTTCTGATTGGCCGGTCCGACGATGCTTATCTCATTGATATTTCTGCGAGCCTTGCCGACAATTTTATGAAACGGTTGAACCTTTATCGAATGCGTTCCAAAGTGGAAATTAGTGAATCTCCTGAATCGGTTATCAGAATTTTTTGGCAAAAAGATTCAGCTACTTCGGAAAGTGATTCAAGTTTTGTCGATAAACGCTTTCCGCCACAAGAAAAAGCTATCCGCACTTATGGAAAAGACCTGCCCGCCCTCCCCTTTTCGCAAACAGCATCCGATCAATGGGATCTTCTGCGAATAAAATATGGAATTGCCGAAAGCGGAAAAGATTTTAATGTCGGCGATGTTTTCCCGCATGACATCAATTTTGACGAGACCGGCGCCATTTCTTATAAAAAAGGATGTTATATAGGACAGGAAGTGGTGTCGCGCATGCACCATAGAGGCACTATCCGTCGCCGGATGTTGGTGGTCGAAGGGAAAGACAATCTTCCGAATGCGGGTTCTATTGAATGTGACGGCAAAATGATTGGCAATCTTGGCACAGTCATTGGTAACCATGCCTCGGCAATTGTGCGGATTGACAAGGTGAAGGCCGGCATTGATAAACACATTCCTTTTTTCGTGGAAAATGTGCCCGTAACTCTGACAATAGCACCCAATATGAATTACAGTTTCCCCGATGAAGTGTCGGAAGGTGAATGAATGGCTGATGCCGAAATAACCCGTAATGGAGAAGCCCGTGCCTGGCAACGCATGTTGTCAGGGCGCAGACTGGATCTCATCAATCCATCTCCTCTTGATGTCGAGATTAGCGATATTGCTCACGGTCTTGCACGTGTTGCGCGCTGGAATGGACAGACAAAAGGCGAATATGCCTATTCTGTTGCCCAACATTCGTTATTGGTCGAACAGATTTACCGGCGCCTTAATCACTCGGCAACGGCCGAAGAAAAGCAACTCGCGCTTCTCCATGATGCACCTGAATATGTCATTGGCGATATGATTTCGCCCTTTAAAGCGGTTATGGGCGGGAGTTACGAAATCATCGAAAAAAGGCTTGAAGACGCAATCCGTATCCGTTTCGGCCTTCCCACCGAACTCACCAAAAAAATCATAAAACAATTAAAACACGCCGATCGCATCGCTGCATTTTTTGAAGCAACAAGGCTTGCCGGCTTCAGCAAGGAAGAAGCAATCCGTTATTTTGGCGAACCTGATGCGATCAAACCCGAAGGGCTTGATCTGGTACCACGACCAACCCCGCAAATAGAGGGCGCGTTTCTCGCCCGTTTCAACGCTATTGAACAAGAAAGCAAGCAATGATGGCCTATCTTGTCGTATCACCGCTTTCAAAATTGGCTGAAACCGCCCTTCGGCACTCTCCCCGCGAACTTGTTACCTTGATGAATAAAGGCACAGCAATGGAACGCCCCGCAATGATTGCGGAAAATTGCCATTATTACCTTGAATTCAATGATATTAATGAACCGCAAGATGGTCTTGTTGCACCCACTGAAACCGAAATTTACAAGCTTCTTGATATTGCCGGTAACTGGAACCGTTCCCATCCGCTGCTGATAAATTGCTTTTTGGGAATATCACGCTCAACGGCAGCTGCATTTCTGATGGCCTGTGCACTCCAGCCGCAAAAAAGCGAAGCCGACATTGCCAAACTTCTACGTCAAAATTCGGCCACTGCCACGCCTAACAAACTCATGGTCGCACTTGCTGATAAAATACTCGGCCGCGGCGGGCGCATGAGTGCCGCTATTGCGGATATTGGACGCGGTGCAGAAGCTTTTGAAGGAACACCTTTTATTCTGCCTATCGAAAATCAGGCCGGATGAGGTAAAATAGTCCAGCCTGTTTTTAAAGCGGGAATTTTCGTTTACGAAAAAAATATATTATTCGTCGAGCTTTGCATAAGTCTCGTTCGGGCCAGGGAAGGTGCGGGCTTTCACGTCATCAGCATAATGTTTGATCGCCTCGCCATATTGCTGTTCAAGATTGGAATAACGGCGGACAAATTTTGCAACAGAGTCACCAAATCCGAGCATGTCTTCCATAACCAGAATTTGACCATCACATTGGTTGGAAGCTCCGATACCGATTGTCGGAATAAATAAATCATGTGTTATTTTTGCCGCCAAGGGTTCAACAATACCTTCGAGAACCAAAGCAAAAGCTCCTGCTTCAGCAATTGCAGCGGCATCACTTTCGATGCGAGGCCAGTCACTTTGACGGCGCCCCTGCGTTTTAAATCCGCCGAAGCTGTTGACGTATTGTGGCATCAGGCCGATATGCCCCATCACCGGTATTCCCCGACGAGCCAGAAAGCGCACAGTTTTCGCCATTTCGGCGCCACCCTCCAGTTTGACTGCGCCACAACCGGTCTCGGACATCATGCGGGAAGCATTTGAAAAAGCCTGTTCGGGACTCTTTTCATAGGAGCCGAACGGCATATCAACGACAACCAGCGCATGTTTTGAACCGCGAACCACCGCCTGCCCGTGCAGAATCATCATATCGACAGTAACGGGCAAAGTTGAATCATAGCCGTGAACCACCATGCCGACACTATCGCCGACAAGCAGAAAGTCGCAATAAGAATCGGCAATCCGCGCGCTATAGGCCGAATAGGCTGTCAGCGAAACAATCGGCTCGCCGCCTTTTCTTGCCCTGATTTCCGGTACTGTTACACGTTTGATGCCATTCTGTGCGCTCACTCTCTGTCACCCTCTTTGAATAGATATTGGTCTATCAACCTGACAGAACCAAAACGCACCGTCAACAAGAGT
The DNA here is from genome assembly GCF_048452985.1 of Bartonella sp. P0282. Taxonomy (NCBI): domain Bacteria; kingdom Pseudomonadati; phylum Pseudomonadota; class Alphaproteobacteria; order Hyphomicrobiales; family Bartonellaceae; genus Bartonella; species Bartonella sp. P0282. Next base: position 23,726 of record NZ_WTFO01000002.1, on the reverse strand, counting down.
ACGACCGGTTTTACAATCCTGTCTTCGACTTCTTCCAGTGTCGCCGCATCACGAAAATCTATTGCTTCCGGTTTCGCTCGTGGTTCACTATTCAAAACCTCTGAAATTCTTTGACGAAGAGTGGCTATTTTTTGCTCCCCTTCGCGAAAAAGCCGGGCTGCGACTGTCAAGCTTCGAGGAATAACGATTGCGGCTTTGCGATCTTCCGGCGTCAGTAATGCATTGCGCGAAGAGCTTGCAACGCCGTCTTCATCTCGCAGAATAGGCACACTTTCTATTTTTACCGGAAAGCACAAATCTTTTACCATTTGGCGGATGATAACAAGCTGCTGATAATCTTTCTCGCCGAAAAACGCGAAATCGGGTTGTGCGATATTGAAAAGCTTGGCGACAACTGTGGTGACGCCCCGAAAGTGCCCGGGACGCAATTTGCCAATCAGGATGTCGGATAATCCTTCGACTTCGACACTCGTCGCGTTTCCTTCCGGCCACATCTCTTCTACTGAAGGCGCAAACACATAATCAACACCGGCTTTTTCAAGCAAGGCGCAATCCCCCGCCAGATCGCGAGGATAAGCGCTGAAATCTTCATCCGGTCCGAACTGTTTGGGATTAACAAAAATCGAAACAACGGTTTTTTGGCACATTGACCGAGATTTCGACACAAGTGACAAATGACCGTTATGAAGTGCCCCCATGGTCGGAACGAGACCTATCGTCCGGCCATCTTTTCTATCTTCTGCCAATTGCTGGCGAAGGTCGTCAATTCTATTGAAGATTTTCATGTCCATGCATTCCGCTAAAGCGATGAGACCACCAAAAATCGACAACTATGTCGAATGGAATTATTTTGCCGGTATGACACCGTAGCCGGCAACCATTGCTTCGGCAATTTTTACTTCCATTGCATTGGTTGCGCCGCTCACACCGACTGCGCCGACAACAATGTCGTTATTTGTTACCGGCACACCACCACCAAGAGGAACCATATGCGGAGTGCTGGCAATAGCGGGTTCGTCTCCGTTGACGCGTTGCATATTGACCGAAGTTTTCACTCTGAACAAAGCCGCCGATTTGGCTTTGGCAATGGCTGCATCAACACAACCATATGGTGCGCGATCCATCCGGTCAAATGCAATAAGGCTACCACTCGGATCGACAACAGCCATACAAACATTGACTTTTAATGTATCCGCTGACGTATGTCCCTTGGCAATCAATCCACGTGCGTCATCAAGCGATAAGACCGATGTCATATATTCAGCCATTGCTGTAGACGACAGGACAGACGCGACAAATGCCAAACAAATTATTTTCTTGAACGGTTTTTTCATTGGTTTTTCCATTACAGTGATGTTTTCAATTTATATAGTCGCGAGGCGGTTCCATCCGACAATAGGCCGATATTGCACAACTTCTATAATCAAAATTCCGAGATTTCCGAGTTTGCTTGGTAGCGATATTTGACCGGATGAAGATGTCGACAAAAGTGCCAGGAACACGATTTTTTGTTTTAAAAGAGCCGGACATTTTCAAAGCCATATGCAATCTTCAAGACCGTATATCCAGATGAAACAACAATAATACAGCCGGACGGTTCAGTTTGCCAGTTTTGCAAACTTGTCATTAAAAAAACAGAGATTCGTAAAAGAAATACTAAATATAGTGTTTTTCCAATGCAATCCGCGACAAAGCGTAAATGTAAAACGGGAATGAACAGTGATCGGTCTTACCGACTGTTTTATGGCCGATAACTATGCCCATTTCCAGGAACGAAAAATAGCTTTTTACACGTTATAACCCCGAACTGTTCTGCTCTTTTCAAAAACCTTCTGCGTTCCGGTTCAGTCAAAAAGAACAGTTTTCTGCTAAAATATATCTGCTTTGGTTATCGGCAATAATCGTGGCAAGATTATTATCCTTACAAATTTCATTGTTAATTTCGCCAAATATGATCTGCCCGCAATGAACAGAACCTCAATCAATCGCCTTCAAAAACACGCGAAAGCATTTCAATAAAACGATCGCGAACCTTCGGCGGTTCAATGCCGCGCGCGTTCCAGACATTACGCATTAAAAAATAACCGGTTAACAGAAAGCCGTTTTTTATGTCTTCAACCCCTTCCGGTCGCCCCGATTTTTTTAACAGAAATTCGGGAAGAGGTAACAGTTTGTCTTTCCATGGCGCTCCCGCTTCTGCACAAATGGCCCGTGCTGTTTTTGGCGAGACATATTTCAAATTTTCGCGTGTTCCGGTTGCTCCGCATTTTGACAGATCAAGCCCGAAACCCATGGCCTCCAGCAACCGCATCTCGAATCTCACCATCAATTCACCGACGATAAGCTCGCTATCGCTATTTTCGATCAACAGTTCAAATATATCGTAGAGTGCCGGATAAGGATCGCGTTCCGGCAGAAGCCTGATATGGGCGGCAGCCAATTGCAAAGCGTATAAAGCGTGTGGCTCCAGCATCATACGGGATGCATTGAAATCAACCGGTTCGAGTTTAAAAATACCGAGATGTTCATCAAGCCTTGCCCACCAATCGGCAATAACTTTGTTTCCCGGCTGGAGAACAGCACTCATCTTGCGCGATCTCCCGCCCTTGACCAGCCCCAGATGCCGACCGTGAGAACGGGTTAACACTTCAACAATGGCGCTCGTTTCACCATGCTGCCTCGTGCCAAGAATAAAAGCCTGTTCTTTCCATTGCATCGCTAGTTTGAATAATCCAATCCCATTTCGCGATAGCGTTCCGGATCATCACTCCAATGGTCACGCACTTTGACAAAGAGGAACAGATGCACTTTTTGCTCGAGAATGTCCATCAGTTCCTTTCGGGCTGCCTGCCCTATTGCCTTGATCGCTTCACCTTTGGTACCCAAAACAATCTTTTTCTGCCCCTCGCGCTCGACATAGATGATCTGGTTGATCTTGACCGATCCATCGGGTCTTTCTTCCCAGCTCTCGGTTTCTACCGTGGAAGCATAAGGCAACTCGTTATGTAAACGCATATAAAGCTTTTCACGCGTAATTTCTGCTGCGAGTTGCCGCATCGGCATATCGGATATCTGATCTTCCGGATAATACCATGGGCCTTCCGGCAGCTTTTTTGCCAGACAATCAAGCAAATCGTCACAACCGGTGCCCTTCAATGCGGAAATCATGAAGGTTTCGGAAAACTGTTGGTCTTCATTCAACTTTTGTGCAAGTTCAAGGAGCGATGGACGAGGCACAGCATCAACTTTATTGATAACCAGTATTTTTTCCTGTTTTATTCTGGAAAGTGACGTAAACACCTCTTCTGTTTCTTCGTCCAGGCCTTTGGTCGCGTCAACCAGAACAAGGACAATATCGGCGTCTTTTGCACCGCTCCAGGCGGTTGTGACCATCGCCCGGTCAAGACGTCGTTTAGGGAGAAAAATTCCCGGTGTGTCAACAAGCACAATTTGTGCATTGTCGTGAATGATAATGCCTTTAACAAGCGCACGCGTCGTTTGAACTTTATGCGTAACGATCGATACTTTTGTTCCCACCAGACGGTTGACAAGTGTTGATTTACCGACGTTGGAAGCGCCGATCAAAGCAACAAAACCGGAACGGGTCTTTTGATTATCATTCATCTTTTTGACTTTCGGTTTCTTTCCAGACACCTTCGCGTACCAGAAGTTTTTCTGCTGCGTTCCGTTCGGCTTCCCGCTTCGACCGTCCACGCCCCGTTTCCGGAGCAAATCCGGAAACCCGAACCTCTATATCGAAAATCGGGTCATGATCCGGCCCATGCCGTTTAAGCACCCTATATTGCGGTTGCGCTCCATTTTGCGTATGCGCCCATTCCTGCAATTCGGTTTTGGCATCTCTGCGGGCAGCACCCGATTGACGGGCACGCTCTTCCCAGTATCGACGAATAAAGGGGCGCACCGCATCAAGCCCCCCGTCAAGATACATCGCCGCAATCAAAGCCTCGACAACATCGGCGTGCATATTTGCCAATCTTCGTTCATCAAGATTTTTCATTTCGGCGCCCACATAGACAATATCGGGCAAACCGATTTCTTGTGCAATTTCGGCACAAGTCACCGCATTGACAAGCCCGTTCAAGCGAACAGAAAGTTCGCCTTCACTGGCACGCGGGTAGAACCTGAAAAGCATTTCGGAGACAAGCAGTCCCAGCACCCTATCGCCTAAAAATTCCAGCCTTTCATAATTGCCATGTGTTTGATCCTGAACGCTCGAATGTGTCAGAGCACGTCTTAGACGTTCTTCGTTCAAAAATTTGTGGCCTGTCGATTTTTCCAGTTTTTCGACTTTTTGGTGATCCATTTTCATACCTATTTATCAGGCGGAAAATATTTGATTGTGTTCACCGACGAAAACAATCTGCTCCACCTTATATCTACTGGCCAGCGCCAGATTTTCCATGCACTTGCACCGTTTCCTATCGAAAAGAAAATAAGATTGGCGCGGCCGACCAAATTCTCATATGGGACATAGCCGACATTCATGCGGCTGTCGTCCGAGCGGTCACGATTATCCCCCATCATAAAATAATAGCCTTCGGGAACCTCGAACACTTTTGTATCGTCGAGTTCGGGATAAAATTCCATATCGAGTGTATTATAGGTCACGCCGTTCGGCATGGTTTCGCGGTAAACATCGACAGGTCTTGAAACTTCGGTCACATCGGCATTGGTAATTTGTCCGACGAGTTTACGCGGTACTGCTTCATCGTTAATATAAAGCGTACCGTTGCGAACCTGTATCCTGTCGCCGGGGAGGCCTACAAGTCTCTTGATGTAATAATCGTTTATTCTGTTCGGCGGGCGGAACACAATAATATCGCCCCTTTTCGGTTCACTGCCGAAAATACGTCCCGAAAACAGATCGGGCGAGAACGGTATAGAATAACGTGAATAACCATAAGCATATTTGGAAACAAAAAGATAATCGCCGACAAGCAATGTCGGGCGCATCGACCCCGAAGGTATTGTGAAGGGCTGGAAAAGAACGGTTTGAAACAGAACAGCAATAATGAGCGCCTGTATGACAATAGAGATAAATTCGCCAGCTCCCCCGCTTTTTTTGTCTTTGGGAGAAAGAGGGGTGTTTTCCATTTCGTTCATTTCCATTTTGCCTTTTATAATAAAGCTCACTCTATTGTTTATGGATTTCGGTTATTGGTATAACGTTTCAAGCAATATCTCCAAGAGAGATTGCCTCGATAATGACGAAAGCTTGAGCCCAAGGAAAATCGTCTGTAATTGTCAAGTGGATCACAGCTTTATGTCCTTCAGGTGTCATTTTATCAAGAAATATTTTCGCGTTATTGGTGAGCATTATTGTGGGTTTGCCACCCGGCAAATTGACAACCCCCATATCTTTCCACCAGACACCGCGCGAAATTCCGGTACCAAGTGCCTTGGCACAGGCTTCTTTGGCGGCAAACCGCTTCGCATATGACGCAACCCGATTCTTCCGCCCTTCCGATCTTTTCTGTTCGATCGGCGTAAAAATACGATCAATAAAACGTGTTCCATGGCGCGCAAGTGTCTTTTCAACCCTGCGAATATCGATCATATCATTGCCGATGCCTATAATCACTATCAAGCACCCTGTTTCTGGTCTTTTTTCAACCGCATACGAACCTTTTCAGCCATTTTCTCCTGCCGGTGCTTCTGGAAGCGTGCTGTTGCCCGATAAGCACAAATATAGGCCAGACTCCCCAAAAACAATCCGAGTATAAGTCCGCCAAACAGAATGGGTTTCATCACCGTATCCCATGCTTCAAGAAGTATGACCCAGGCTTGCGAGACAGACAGCCCCTCGAACATTGCTCTGATTTCGGTGAGAGGTATTCCGTCAACATTGCCAAAAAGTGCAAAACAGAAATGTCCGAGTTTATAGTCGAGCATGACTATCGGCAAGAATGTCAACGGGTTGGAAAGCATTGTTCCGAGAATAGCAGCAGCCACATTGCCGCGCAAAAGCCATGTTACAATACCGGCCAGAATAATGTGAAAGCCGAATAATGGCGAGCTTGCCGCCAATACACCGATTGCTAACCCCAACGCCACTTGATGCGGTGTAGCAGAGATGCGTAGCAGGCGTTTTCCATAATATTTCAAAGAACGCGAAAACGAACGCCGTGGCCAAAGCCACAAACGTACGCGTTCCAGGAAACTTACAGGTTTTCTTCGGCGAAAAAGCATTTTTTTGTCATAAACGCCCTGAAAGCCGGAAACAATGTTTAATATTCAAATTATTGCCCTCACTTAAAAAATTCACTTCTATACAAAAACACAATCACTTTACCCGACAGTTTTTATCTTGCCGACTATTTTTTTTAAAGTTAAAAAATATCCTTCCACGGGAGTGAGGAAGCCATGAGCATAATAAACAGCAATGCTGATCGACAAGTGGAAACCACATTCATTTCAATCATCCTGGCCGTCAGTTGTGGACATTTTCTCAATGATGTCATGCAATCCATGCTTCCGGCAATTTATCCGATCTTACGCGAAAACTATGGCCTCACCTTTCTCCAGATAGGTATTATTACGGCTGTTTATCAAATGACCGGTTCGGTTTTACAACCGGTTATCGGCTTTTATACAGATAAAAAACCCAGTCCCTATTCACTGCCTTTTGCTTCCGCGTCAACCATGGTCGGGCTTCTTCTGCTCGCTAATGCACATCATTATTACATATTATTGATCGGTTCGGCCTTTGTGGGGCTAGGTTCTTCCATTTTTCATCCCGAAGCTTCGCGCGTTGCGCGTCTGGCATCCGGCGGGAAATATGGTGTGGCACAATCAATTTTTCAGGTTGGCGGCAATTGCGGTTCGGCAATCGGGCCGGTCATTGCAGCGGTTTTCATAAGCCAGCAACAACGCATCGGCTGGCTTTCCATTCTTGCCTTTTTCGGTATCATCATTCTGACTTTTGTAAGCCACTGGTATGCCAATAACCTCAAAAGACGTTTGACAAAAAAAGTATCTGCCGATCGACATCACCTGCCCAAAGCGCAGGTTCGTAACGCCCTGTTCGTTCTTGTCGGTTTGATGTTTGCCAAATATGTATACATGGCCAGCATGCAGAATTATTATATGTTTTACACAATGGAGAAATTCGGCGTCAGTCTTCATCAGGCGCAACTTCTGTTATTTCTTTACCTTGGCGGAATCGCGATAGGCACAATATTCGGTGGCCCCATTGGCGATCGAATCGGCGCAAGAACAGTCATCTGGGTATCAATTCTGGGCGTATTTCCTTTTACTGTCATTCTGCCCTATGTGAACTTGCCTTTCACAGCGATTCTTACCGTGATTATCGGAATGATTCTGGCTTCGGCATTTCCGGCAATCGTGGTTTTTGCACAGGAACTGATGCCTGGAAAAGTCGGAACTGTCGCAGGGCTGTTCTTTGGTCTTTCCTTTGGAATAGGAGCTTTATCGGCTGCCGCACTTGGTCGTGTGATGGATATTGTGGGGGCACAAACCATGTTTGAAATTTGCTCTTATATGCCGGCTTTGGGACTTATTGCGGTTTTTCTTCCCAAAATACGCACAGGCCATGCTTGACGTAAAACACCACCCCGACGACAAGAAAATATCACCAGCCTGATATTGCCTTGATATTGCGCAACCCGATTGATTGTTACACAGCAGCACTGAACTGTGCGATATTTTGCTGTCTATAGGCATCAAACAGGCTGGCAACTGCGCGAACAAAGGGGCGACCTTCGTCTGTCATCTCGATAAGGCCGTTGTGTTCGAGCGCCAATCCGTCAGCAATGATCGGTTTAAGTCGTTCAAGAGCATCGGCAAATTTTTCTTTGCCACCGAATTTCGAGAGATCCAGTTTGAAGTTGCACATAAGTTCGGCAATCATCGCACTGCGTAGCCGATCATCATCATTTATTGCAATACCGCGAACTGTTGCCATTTCATTTGCATCAATTGTGCGCCGATATTGCGCGATACCGGCAACTGTCTGGGCAAAGCCGTCGTGGAACTCGGAGATGGAAGAACAACCGAATCCGATCAAAACCGGACAATCATCGTCGGTATAGCCTTGAAAATTTCGATGCAAATTATGTTCTTTGGCAGCAATTGCCAAATTATCATCAGGTAGAGCAAAATGATCTATGCCTATCGGCATATATCCCGACGCGACGAGATTTTTTTCAACTGCCTCGGCCTGATAGAAACGCTCAAGCGGACCAGGTAACAATGCGGCATCAATAAGCCGCTGGTTGGCACGTCTTTTCGGCAAATGTGCATAACCATAACAGGCTATGCGGTTCGGACGATAGTCGCCGATTGTCCGGCATGTCTCGTTGAGTGTTTCGATTGTTTGAAGCGGCAGACCATAGATCAAATCGAAATTGATATGTTCAATTCCTGCCTCGCGCAGATAATCGACAGACCGTTTAACCACCGCCGCCGGTTGTATACGCCCGATTGCTTTTTGAACTTGCGGGTTTACATCCTGCACACCAAGACTTGCCCGATTGACACCCATTTCCAACAAGGTATTGACAAGGTCACGGGTAACCGTGCGCGGATCAAGCTCGATGGCATGTTCGGCCTTTTCATCAAATACGAAAAATTCGTATAACGTTTCCATAATTGCCTGAAAAGATTGACGCGGCAAAATCGAAGGCGTCCCGCCGCCCCAATGCAAATGCACGACGCGCGGTTTACCCTGCAAATGCTGTGCCTGTAGCCTTATATCTTTTACAAGACTATCCGCATAACCGGCAATTGCATCATCCTTCCTTGTTGCCTTCGCATGGCAACCGCAATAGTAGCAAAGCTGCCTGCAATAGGGCACGTGAATATAGAGTGAAACAGCTTCATCAGGCTTGATTTTACCAAGCCATGTTGCCCGCTGTTCATCGCTGACAGTTACAAAATCTGCAGCGGTCGGATAGGAGGTATAACGCGGGACCGCCAATGTCGCGTAATGCAACAGTGTTTCCGTTTTCATGTTATATCCTTCCCTGTTGGCTGAAGAGATCCGTTAATTCACATTCCCTACAAAATAGTCATCGACAAGGTGTTATTCAACCTCGCCGGTAATTGCCGCTGTCTGTTTCAGCATCATCTTGTCAAGAATTTCTACCTGATTGGCAGAAATCAATTTTATTATCCCCTGCACTTTCAGTTTGGAAAAACAGCGGCTCACAGTCTCGATTGTTAAACCGAGGTGGTCGGCAATATCTGTTCTGTTCATCGCCAGAGTGAGAGGTGACGCCTTCAACCGGTTATCTTCCATACGCCCGATGAGATCATAAAGAAAACGCGCTACTTTCTCGACCGGCGACAACCTGCTTAATATAAGCTGGTTCTCATATGAGCGTTGCAACGCATTTTTTGCCATATCAAGCACACGATCCCGAACCTCGGAATGTTCGCGAAGATAGGCTTCGATCATTTTCCGATCAAACGAACAGACATGAACCGGCGTAACGGCTTCGGCGGTCAAAATATGATTGCCGCTTTCAATAAATCCCAGAAAATCACCGGCAAAAGCAAATCCGGTAATGCAACGTCGGCCATCATTCAAGGTTTTCACCAGTCGCACCGCGCCGGAAACAATTGTATATATTTTTTCTCGTGGGCAACCTTCCTGAAAAATAGTATCCCCTGTTGAAAAGCTCTCGCGCGTTTTAAGATGTTCAAGTTCGAGCAAGTCTTCATCGTGCAGCGGCGCACACACTGCCAAATCGTGCACCATACATGATTGGCAACGCCCCGCATCCTTGATGTTCCCCGAACAATCCGGACAATATTCGTCAGTCCTAGAAGTCAAATTTGCTACCCATCAATGATATTGTTGAATACCCGCAGACTTTTTCTCAACTCAGCATAAATGAGATAAGATGAAAGTTAAAGAAAACAATTATATATTTCTGCTGCCAGGCTTGACAGCCGGTATTTTTGCCAATTCTTCCGGTATTTGGTCGGCCGGATAGGAAGGAACAGCATATTCTGCTAGCGGAATAAGAGGCACTCCGACATCAACTTTTCCTGCCGAGCGGTCAACAATACAAGCGGCGGCGACAACATCAGCACCCGCTTCACGCATAGCTTCAATGGTTTCGCGTATGGAAAGGCCCGTTGTCACAATATCTTCCACAATAACCACACGTGAACCTTCAGGAATATCGAACCGGCGGAGGCGAAATTTTCCGTTTTCGCGTTCAACCCAAATGGAAGGCACTCCAAGATGCCGCGATGTTTCATAAGACGGGATCAATCCGCCGATTGCCGGACCTACAACATAATCAATCTTACCCGCAACATTTGCACGTATTTTTTCGGCAAGCGCACGGCATAGTTTTTCAGTCATATCGGCATGCATGAAAACTTTCGCTTTCTGCATATAGATTGCGCTATGCCGACCGGAGGTCAAAATGAAATGGCCTTCCAATATGGCACCCGCTTTTTTAAAAATATCCAGCACATCTTGCGTATTCATGAATAAACCTCAGTCATTTTCGCGGTGTAATCCGCCACTTCATTTTTCAATTGTTTTCAGTTCCAAAAATAGGGCCGAACCTTTTTCCTGCCCGACCAAATGCCCGACAGACAAATATGTTAACCATTGACACGTTCGGCCGTGCTTACCGATGCCGCTTCTTTTAGTTGAGTTAGAATTCTGTTCAAGTGTTTTAAATCCCATACCTCAAGGTCAATAATCATTTCTGTAAAATCCGGAGCTGTCCGAACCATTGAAAGGTTTTGTATATTGGCATCATTCTTGGCTATTGCTTGCGATACTTCGGCAAGTGAACCCGGCGAATTGATTGCAAGTACCCTGATACGAGCCGGAAAACGTTCGGTCATTGCAGCATCAATATCCCAACGAACATCTATCCAGCGTTCAGGCTGGTCATCAAACGCTTTCAGCGCCGGTGACTGTATAGGGTAAATGACAATACCGGCTCCCGGTTGCATAATGCCGACAATTCTGTCACCCGGAACAGCTCCTTCCGGAGCAAAGCGCACGGGAACATCACCGTGTGTTCCGCGAATTGGCAGCGCATGGTCTTCCTGATAAGACCCTACAGGTTTTGTCTTGTCACCGTCAGGCACTTTGAATAACATTCCTTGCGCATTCTGGATATTAAACCAGCCTTCTTCACGCGGACCGGCCGAAGATTTTTGTTGTGCGCGATTATCCTGATAATCGGGATAGACAGCTTTGACGACATCGGCAGAAGGCAACTCGCCACGTCCAACCGCAGCAAGCACATCCTCGACATCAAGGCGTGCCAGACGCGGTAGAACTTTCTTGAGTTCTTCTTTGGAAAACTGTTTTCCTGCCCGTTCAAACGTTCTTTCAAGAATACGCGTTCCCAAGCCGGAATATTGTTTGCGCACAGCCACACGTGTAGCGCGCCTGATGGCTGCACGTGCTTTGCCGGTCACAACAAGAGATTCCCATGCGGCCGGCGGAACCTGTGCTTTCGAGCGTATAATCTCGACCTCGTCGCCATTGGTAAGGGTTGTCATGAGCGGCATGATACGCCCGTTAATTTTTACACCGACACATGAATCACCGACATCCGTATGGACAGCATAAGCAAAATCAATCGGCGTTGCCCCTTTCGGCAAGGCGATGAGGCGCCCTTTCGGAGTAAAACAAAAAACCTGATCCTGAAACAATTCCAGTTTTGTGTGTTCCAGAAACTCTTCCGGATTATCCCCTTCCGACAATGATTGTATGGTTTGGCGCAACCATGCATAGGCATTGGTTTCATTTTCGAGTTTGCTTGGCGAATTATTCGAGCCGCGATCTTTGTAAATGGAATGTGCGGCTACACCATATTCCGCTACCTCGTCCATCTCCCGTGTTCTGATTTGCAGTTCGACACGTTGTCTTGATGGCCCCACGATTGTTGTATGAAGCGAGCGGTAATCATTTTGTTTGGGAATTGAAATATAGTCTTTGAACCTGCCCGGAACCATCGGCCAGGTTGTGTGGATAATGCCCAGTGCACGATAACAATCGGCAACACTATCAACAATCACACGAAAACCGTAAATATCCGACAATTGCTCGAATGATAGCGCCTTTGTTTCCATTTTACGGAAAACCGAATAAGGCTTTTTTTGCCTGCTTTTGACATAAGCATTGATACCATGTTCGGCAAAAAGCTTGGTCAACTCATTTTCGATGGTCGACAACAGATCGCGGTTTCGTTGCGACAGGTCGGCCAAACGATCTGTCACTGCGCGATAAGCTTCAGGATTAAGATAAAAAAATGCGCGATCTTCAAGTTCTTCACGCATATCCTGCATACCCATGCGTCCGGCAAGCGGCGCATAAATATCCATTGTTTCTTCGGCAATGCGACGGCGTTTTTCTTCCCGCATCACACCAAGAGTGCGCATATTATGCAACCGGTCGGCAAGTTTGACCAACAACACCCTGACATCTTCCGAAATGGCGATAAGAAGTTTTCGTAAATTTTCCGCCTGAATGGCTTTTTTCGACACCAGATCGAGTTTTTTAAGTTTCGTCAGCCCTTCCACCAATTTACCGATTTCAGGTCCGAAAAGCTGGTCGATTTCCGCACGTGTTGCGCTTGTATCTTCGATTGTATCATGAAGAAGTGCAACCGCTATCGTCGCCTCGTCAAGATGCATATCGGTCAGGATCGCTGCAACCTCCAGAGGGTGTGAAAAATAGGGGTCTCCGGACGCGCGTTTCTGCGAGCCATGCTTGCGCATAGCATAAATATAAGCCTTATTAAGCAATGCTTCGTTAACGTCAGGCTTGTAACGTTGGACACGCTCGACAAGCTCGTACTGACGCATCATTGAGGCATACTCCTTTTATTCGATAATAGGCTTAGTTTATAATAACATGCTTATCTTGTACCGGAAAAAAACGATACAATAATCAAAAAGCACAAAAAATATGCGCTACCAACAAGGTAGCGCATATATCATGATTAAAATATGGATTGATAATCAATAATCGTCATTTTTTTCCGGTGCAACCAAACCTTCAATACCGGCCAGCAGTTCATCTTCCGACATATGATCGAACGAAACTTTCTCATCCGACTTTTCGCCATTTGAACCGAACACGTCGTTCGCTTCTTCACTGTGACCGATCAAAGCGGGCTCCGGCTCCGGCTCGTCAACTTCAACATGTTTCTGCAGCGAATGGATGAGATCTTCTTTAAGATCTGCCGGTGACAATGTCTCGTCAGCGATTTCGCGCAGAGCTACAACGGGATTCTTGTCATTGTCTCGATCAACAGTGATTTGAGCGCCTTGTGATATTTGGCGGGCACGATGAGCTGCCAAAAGCACCAGTTCAAAGCGGTTATCAACCTTATCAATACAATCTTCTACCGTAACGCGGGCCATAGATGCCCCTTTCCTAAGAGTTCGTAAATTGATGAAATTGTCTTTGGCATATACAATTTGAAATTAAAAAACAAGAAAAACTGCATTAACTTGATAAATTTTCCCAAAAGCTCTCTTGGCAAGTGCTGTCAGAGCTGACATATCTAACGGTAATAATTAGTGATTTATGCCTTTATGGTAAAATGGATATAGAACGATGTTTGACCCAAGAGAAAAAATAGCTCTTTTTATAGACGGAGCGAACCTTTACGCAACCTCGAAAACGCTTGGCTTTGATATCGATTATCGAAAACTCTTAAAGGCCTTCCAGAAGCGTGGCTATCTCCTCAGGGCCTATTATTACACTGCACTAATTGAAGATCAGGAATATTCATCCATTCGTCCGTTGATCGACTGGCTCGATTATAACGGTTATCGCGTTATCACCAAGAATGCGCGGGAATTTACCGATCCCGCCGGTCGACGCAAAGTGAAGGGTAACATGGACATCGAACTTGCTGTCGATGCCATGGAATTGTCGGATACGGTCGACCATTTCGTGATTTTTTCAGGCGACGGTGATTTTCGTTCACTCGTCGAAGCTTTGCAGCGGCGTGGCCGCAAGGTCAGTGTTGTCTCCACCCTTACCACCCAGCCGGCCATGATTTCCGACGAATTAAGGAGACAGGCCGACCATTTCATAGATCTCACAACGTTAAAGCCGGAAATTGGCCGTGCACCGTCGGATAAACCGCAAAAGGAATATTCTGTCGGCAGCGACGAAGATAATGGCGACGACGAATTATACTGATGCTTCAGCATTTGAATAAAACTGTTGCCGCCGGTTGTCCCGAACCGTCTTATGATTGCGGTTTATGCCCAAGGCTCCATGATTTTCGCGAAGAATGGCGCAAAAAAGAACCGCTTTGGTATAATGGGCCGGTTAAACCGTTTTTTCCGATTGGCGGCGCCAATTCAACTCGGCTTCTTATTGTTGGTCTTGCACCGGGGCTGCGCGGGGCGAACCGCACAGGAAGGCCATTTACCGGTGATTATGCCGGAAATCTTTTATATTCGACGTTAAAAAAATATGGTTTTGCCCGCGGCATATTCGAGGCAAGACCGGACGATAGACTGGAACTTATCGACACGACGATTGTCAATGCAGTGCGGTGCGTGCCGCCGGAAAACAAACCGACGGGAGCCGAAATTAACAAATGTCGGCAATTTTTTGCTCCACTTCTCCATTCTTTGCCAAAGCTCACAGCCGTTGTGACATTGGGTTCGATTGCCCATCAATCAACCATACGTGCCCTAGGTGCCAAATTGGCACTGCACCCTTTTGGACACGGAAAAATAACCGAAATCGGAAATATACGCATATTTCCAAGCTACCACTGTTCGCGCTACAACACCAACACCGGACGATTGACCGAGTTGATGTTTCATGAAATCTTTTCGGCAGTACACGATTATCTTGGTAAAAATTGATTGTCCGGTTGAAAGTCGACTTTTACATTCAGACATTCGGTTGACTGCAAGCGCTATCTTTTTTCAGAGTTACCTTGAACTTTCGTCTTTCAATAAAACGATCATGTAACAAAAGATGTCAGTCGCGATAACTTCAAGTGCAAAGGCTTGAAATAAAGCGGCTAAAAATGAAAAACCGGTGCTGAAATAACAGGCTTTCTATTTCTTTAAATCATCGCAAAAAGCCACCCGTTTTCGTCAAAATCCGGTTACAAGTCATAAAAATATTAAGTCACAAGCTTATGTTACAGGCATAACACATTCACTCTCACGACATTGGGGGTGATTTCTGAAGTCGTCAGCCATTTCCGACTTGCCTTTATTGCGGTAGATATTTCTACATCACCAATATGATGATCGCGGTAATAAACCCCCTCCCCGAAATGTCAGGTTCTTTTGAACACTTTGACAAGTTATGTTTCGTCCCTACCTGCCACACGAATGTTCAATCTATATAGTAGCCTGTTGCGAAACTTTGCCGATAATGTCGGAAAATAAGGGCATGAAACGCCGGACAGATAAACTTGATCGGGATTCAGTGGCATATCAGCCGCGTTCGCGCATGAGACGTGATTTTTCGCGGTTCCAGTCGCGCTTCTTTTCGGTTTGGCGTTTGTCATGAAGCTTTTTGCCGCGTGCAAGGGCTAATTCCAGTTTGACCCGTCCCCGATCGTTGAAATAAAGTTTCAATGGAACAATTGTCAAACCTTCCCGCGCAACCGCATTTGCCCAACGTGACATTTCATGCTTCGAGAGCAAAAGTTTGCGCAGCCGACGCGGATCATGATTAAAGCGATTGCCTTGCGTATATTCGGGAATGTAAGAATTAATCAGCCAGAATTCGCCATTTTCAAAACCTGCATAACTTTCGGCTATGTTTCCGTGATGTGAGCGCAACGATTTGACCTCGGTTCCCTGCAGAACCACTCCGGCCTCCAATGTGTTCAGAATTTCATAATTGAAACGTGCCTTACGATTGTCCGCAACAACCTTATAGGCCGGAGAAGCATTTTTTTTATTCATAGATACCCGGATAGCCAGTAATTATTCCCGTCGCCAGTCATTATTCCCGATGATTATTCGTCAAGAAGACCGGCATGTTTTAATGCTGCATCTATTATTTTTCTTGTTTCCTCTTCGATAGGCACAATCGGCGAACGTACAACACTGGTACAGATACCAAGTTTTTCGGCTGCATATTTGACACCGGCAGGGCTTGGTTCAATAAATAGCGCGCGGTTGAGCGGCATCAAGCGATCATTAAGCTCAAGTGCCTTGGCAAAATTGTTTTCGCGGCAAGCCTGAAACAATTCTGCGCATTGTTTCGGCGCAATATTGGACGTAACCGAAATGCACCCGACCCCGCCCTGTGCGTTGAAGCCCAAAGCCGTGCTGTCATCGCCGGAAAGCTGCACAAAATCAGTGCCGCATTTTTGCCGTTGCTCGCTGACGCGTTCGATCTTGCCGGTTGCATCTTTGACACCGATGATGTTTTTGCAGTCATGATGCAGTTTTGCCATTGTATCAGCCGTCATATCAATGACCGACCGGCCAGGAATGTTATAAATGATAAGCGGAATAGAAATGGCTTTGGCGACCGTCGAGAAGTGTTGATACATTCCTCTCTGGTTCGGTTTGTTATAATATGGAGTAACCACCAGAACCGCGTCTGCACCGGCTTTTTCGGCAAATTCGGCAAGCTCGACCGCTTCTTTGGTGCTGTTTGATCCTGCACCGGCAATAACCGGAACGCGTTTTGCAACCTGTCGAACGCAAAGCTCGATCACACGTTTGTGTTCCTGATAGCTCAGTGTTGGCGATTCACCGGTTGTTCCGACGGGGACAAGGCCGTTAATGCCCTGTTTGACCTGCCATTCGACAAGATCACACAATGTTTTCTCTGCAACGCTGCCATTATTGTCGAAAGGTGTAATGAGTGCGGTCAGTGCTCCCTTGAGCATGGTAAACTCCCTGATTATATATTCAGCATTAAGGCAATTGCCCCTTCAATTAGCCTTTAAGACCATAGTATCGCCATACGAATGACGCAAGTTGATTTTGTTCTATTCGCATGTTCCGGATGGCAGAAATATGCAACACTTTGAAGAAAGGATATTTGCCAACAGATTTGTTGCGCGAATTTTTGTCATTCACAAAATAAAAGAGGTAAAAAGCGTTAACGCCTCTTTCACAGTTGCAGCTTATGTTACGCTAAAAAATTGAGGAAATGGGTCTTTATAAGTACGATGCATAAATACTCATCAGGTGTTTTGGCAAAAACGGCGTTTTCATTCTTTTTGGCAAGCAGTATGCTTGCCACAACTGTAAGCTATGCAAGCTCGGTGAAAAACAATCCACCCGTGCCATCCACCCGCCCGTTTGCTTCAACACAGAAAGCGCCAACCCCGTTCAAGTCCGATGCAATTGTGACAAGTGGCATTCCAAGGACGAATGGCGACGTGGCAAGCGGAAGCCTGAAATCCGGCCTTGATGCGCTTTATAACAAACAGGCGTCAAGCGCCATTGCTATCCGC
Organism: Bartonella sp. P0282; assembly: GCF_048452985.1. Taxonomy (NCBI): domain Bacteria; kingdom Pseudomonadati; phylum Pseudomonadota; class Alphaproteobacteria; order Hyphomicrobiales; family Bartonellaceae; genus Bartonella; species Bartonella sp. P0282. The sequence continues at coordinate 6,291 of NZ_WTFO01000002.1, read as the reverse complement.
AACGCTATGCCGAAGAACAGCCTTGACCGGCATATCCTCACTTGGGCGATCGGTGTATCCGGCGTATCAGGAGTTCCAAGTTCGGAAATATTCAATGCGGCACAGGAACTGCATGATTGGCCCGGCATGACAGCAATGCGCAAAAATTCCGAGCGTGCCCTTGCCAGTGAAATGAATTCACCGCAAGCAATTATCAATGGCTTTGGAAATTATATTCCGGTAACAGCCCAAGGCATGACAGCCCTTGGCGGTGCTCTGATCGAAACCGGTCAGTCGGCACGAGCCAGACAAATTATTGCACCTTGGTGGTATAAAGCAAAGCTGAGTGCTGCGGAAGAGCAACTCGTTTTGAAAAAGGCTGGTGCTGCCTTGCTACCTGCCGACCATCTCCAACGCATGCGCGCTATGCTTTATGCCAATCGTATTTCTTCAGCCGAACGGGTTGCTGTACTGGCAAATGCCCGGTCTCTCTATGCCGGTTTTGCAGCTGTCGCCAATAATGACTCGAATGCCCGCCAGAAACTTGCAGATGTTGATAAAAGTTTCCGTAAGGATTCACTTTATCTTTTTGCCCAAATTCAATATTTGCGCCGTTCCGGCCAATGCGATGACGCGGCAAAACTTATGTTAAAAGCACCGAAAGATGCCCTTACGCTTGTTGATCCCGATGCCTGGTGGATCGAACGGCGTGTTTTGTCACGCGAAATGCTTGATGAAAACAAGCCGAAAATCGCCTATCAACTGGCAGCAGCCCATTCGGCCGAAAGCCCGACCTTGGCAGCCGACGCAGAATTTCATGCCGGCTGGTATGCTCTCCGGTTTCTGGGCGATAATAAAACCGCAATGCAACACTTTTCCCGTATTGTGCAAATTTCCTCACGACCGGTTGCAGCCTCGCGTGGTTACTACTGGATGGGCAGGACTGCCGAAGCACAGGGGAATCGTAACAACGCCATACAATATTTTCGCCGTGCTGCCCATTATGGTACTACCTTTTACGGCCAGCTTGCCGCTGCCCGACTTGGAGAACAGAGGCTTGAAATTCCCTATCCGAAGCCGACAGCAAGTGACCGCCAGCGTTTTGAATCACGCGAACCGGTTATGGCAATAAAGAGGCTTGAAGCGATAGGATATTCCGATCGTGCAGGCGTCCTTTATCGTGAACTCGGAGACGAGCTTGATAGCCCCGGTGAACTTGCTATGCTGGCTGTTATGGCAGAGCGTAAAGGCGACCATTATACGAGCCTGAAGATCGGCAAAAGTGCGGTTATCAGGGGGATGGATGTAGGCTCCCTCTCCCACCCTGTCGGAGCAATTCCCGAAACCGCCAATATTTCGGCTTCCGGCAAGGCACTTGCCTATGCCATTGCAAGGCAGGAAAGCGAATTTAAAACAGATGCAGTGTCAGGTGCGGGTGCCAAGGGTATGCTGCAACTTCTACCGACAACGGCAAAAGCGGTTGCAACCAAAAACGCGATAAAATGGCAACCGGAAAAATTGGCGACCGATGCCGGTTATAATGCGACTTTGGGAGCCCATTTTCTGGGTGAGCAACTTGACCGCTTCAACGGTTCCTATATCCTGACATTTATCGGTTATAATGCCGGCTCACGACGCGCCAATGAATGGATCAGCCGCTATGGCGACCCGCGCGGGCAATCGGTCGATTGGGTTGTCGACTGGGTTGAACGTATTCCTTATTCGGAAACGCGCGACTATGTCATGCGTGTTATGGAAAACTATCAGGTTTATAAAGCCCGCCTTACCGGCACTGCCGATATTAATGTCGACCTAACCGCCGGACGTCACGGTTAAAGAGCAAATCTCTTGGCGTCTTGAATTCCGTAAAGTCAGTGCAACAAACATAAATCCGGAGATTTTTGAAAACTATAGTCCGGAATTTAATAAAATAGTCGCGATAGTTTAATTATAAGTTTTTGTACGCGGGCTTACCATATAATATCTGTAATTATGAACCTAAAAATTATACAATAAAAATCAACTATAAATTTATAATTTAATTTTTAAAATATGAATTAAATGCGTAATTTTATTTATAAATACGCAATTTTAATAAACTACTTTATTGTGTAAGGTAAAGATAATTTAGACCAATCATAGTTACCGTTGGGTAATCCCTTACATTGATACCTATATTCTATTAAAAAATTATAATTCGTTACTGCTCTTATTGCTTTAAATGAAGCTGTATATTTACCATCGCTTTCCTGGAGCCATTTCGTCAAACGCTGAAAACCATATCCTCCTCCCACAGCATAACATGGCTCCCAGTCGAAAATACTACCATCATCACCAGCATACGGGTTCCAGGTTGTTATCGGATTGTTTTTGACATCCGCCATCCAAACAGTAACAGTTATGACATCGCCTATTTGCAGCAGATATTTATCAAGAGTTACTGTCGATGCACTTCTATCAATATAGCCTGCTACGATTTTGAATGTTTTAGATGATATTTCACTGGTCCACTCGGGCAATTTCAAGGTAACAGTCAAATTGGAACCTACCTTGTCAACCGCGTAATAACGACAATAAGATTTAGTATCGTTGTTGTTACATAAATTCCAGTCACTATATACTGATATATTTTTCGGTACGACAATATTATTACGTACAGGGTCCAAGTTATCCTTAATAACATTACCTGCTTTGTCCCTTATAGTGACACTGACACTTATCATGGAATAAGAACCAGCCGTAAATGTATTACCGCCTAAATCAATTGATGAATATTCAGCAAGTGCTTCCCCGTGGCCAATTGTATATTTATTCGAAGTCGCCTTGGAATAACTAGTGATAGCTATGTAGGATGAGCGTGACCCGGAGTTCCAAGCCGTATAAGTGCGCGTGTAAGTCCCGTCACCATTATCTATCCACTCAGTATCTTTTATTTTCCCTCCATCAACCATAATCCCTTTGCCACCATAACCACCATTACTCAACCAATTGGTTTGCCCGACCAACAGATAACCATTTTTATTCCTGACCGTTACGGTAACCAACATATCTTCTTCAAATGCGTAACTAGATTTGTCGAGTTTTATAATAGTTTTATCTGTAGCAGGTTGGGGTGCGGTCGTCGCGAGTGTCACCGCAAGCGATCCTATTTGCACACCGTTAAATTTCGGAACTATCGTATATTGCCCTATGGCGGTTGTTGACTTTACAGTTACCGTATAGACATTCCCTGACTTTACCATCTGTCCAAATGATAATTCTTGTTGATTACCACTCGTTACTTCAAACTTGAGTTTATCGGTAATATCGTCAGAAATAGCATTACCAAAAATGTCGACAGCCTTGAATGTCAAGGTCGTACTATCGATGCCATCCGCCTCTATGCTCGTTGGCGTGGCAACAAATGTTGACTGTGGGGTGCCTTTTATATCTTTATCAGCGGGATCACCTGCCGTCCAACGAGGTTCAACCATGAGATAATCATTGCTGTTGTTGTAGGAAGCGACATTGTTTCCTTTATATGTTACATAAATTGTCTGTTTCCCTGCTTTAGTAAATCGAGCCAATGAGGTGTAAGTACCTGGCGTTTCTGTTTCGATAAATTTCTCGATTGTTCCACCAGAGATACCATATTGTGTTTTAACACCAAGTTGGTTTGCAATTCCTGTAAGATCGTTTCCATAACGGTCTTTCGCGACAAATGTCAGCGTTATAAATTCCGTGTCACTTACTGTTCGTGATTGCGGAGTGGCAGTAAGAGTAGAGTTTTGATTGCCTGAAGAATCTGTCTTATATGGTTTGCCTAGCGAAACTTGAATAGTCGCAGAAAGTCCTGAAATAGGGGTACCAAGACGCTGTGGTACGATCGTATAGCTGTCGGGTTTTTTAACGGGGTAAGAAGACGAATAAAAATATATTCTATAAGTACCTTTTGTGGACGTCTCATAAAAATAATTGTTCTCAGTAGCCCCTGAAACTCCAGAATTTCTTCCTGTAAGCAACAAGTTCAGACTATTGTTCGGGATACCGGTAATAACATTGCCGTATTTATCTTTTAAAGTCAGCGTAAAATAAACGCTATCGTCGAATGTGACCGAAGTGCTGTCGGCAACAAAAGTTGAACGAACCTCTCCATTCTCGCCCAGCACAGCCACCGGACCAGGTTGAACCGTCACACTAACGGACATGATATCAGCATTCTTATATTTTACGTAAATACTATATCTACCAGCCGCTGTTGCCCTGAAGGTATTTGTATAGGTATTGCCATTAGCTTCTTTGGTTCCCAAGCTCACCGTAGCTGCATTACCACCGTCCGAAACAAACTTGATATAGAACTCGATATCGTCCCCGATATCATTCACCGGGTTTTTATATTTGTCGATTGCAACAAATGTGAGTTTTGCATTGGTTACACCATCTGCAGGAAGTGTTCCCTGATCGGCAGAGAACTTTGACCTCGCTTCATATGATGGAGAAATATAGGCTACAGGTGCACCGGCTTTGATCGTCAAGTCAACGGATAACCCGGTTAATTCATTGCTGTTTTGCTTAGGCACAATTTTGTATGTGCCTGCAGTTATTCCTAGTATTTTGAATTTATAGATGCCGGGTTGCGGCTCCGTCGTAGACACCAGTGTCCCCGTTGCTAATGCCGGAGTTCCTGCAAGTTGTAGCTGAGTTGCAACTCCTTTTACAATATTTCCGAATTTGTCTTTTGCCTCAAGCGTTATTATTGTGTTCGTGTCTGCTACAATTTCCGATGAATCAATAGTGAACGTGGAGTGGTCCGGATCAATAGTTCCCGCTTTTAGAGAGACTACGACATTCAGATTTCCGACATTATTACCGTCAACTTTTGGCTTTATAACATAAGAATTGGCCACGTGACCACTCAGCTTGGCCGTATAAACTCCGCTTCCCGCAGTTGTTTCCTGAATTTCAGCAAGCTTGACATCACCATCGTTCGGTGCACCGGCGTTTTGAATGGCAATGTCAAATATAAGTCTCGTTCCCAAACCCGAAACCGGATTATTGTACGGGTCTTTGGCTTTAAAAGTGAGCGTTATTGTCTCAACGTCATTTGCTGTAATCGACGAAGCACTCGCCCCGAATGTGGACTTCGTTTTTTCACTCGTGTCGACGTCACCTGCCTTTACAGTTATACTAACAGAAAGCGAACCAACCTGACTGGAATTATATTGTGGGACAATCGTGTAAACACCAAGTGTCGTTCCTTTGAAAGTTGCGCTAAAGGAATTGCCATCCACTTCAATGGTGCCAATTGTATAAGATGATCCGGTGGGAGAAGCTTTTACGACAAATTTAAGCTTGTCCTTTATACCGGTCACAGCATTTCCATAAATATCTTTCGCAATAAAGTTCAGCTTGGCCGTTGTTGTTCCATCTGCAACTATTTCGCCCCGATCGACACCAATCGTTGACCGGAATTCGTTATTCTTGCCTTTTTCAACCGGATCACCAAAAATGACTTTTACGGGTGCCGAACCTGCTGCTAAAATTGTGTCACCCGACTTGGCCACGATCTCATAGTCTCCGGCAATCACGCCGGTTAACGTGGCTTGATACCGCCCCGGCACATTAGCTTTCGATATTTCACCGATCGCTACGCCTGCATCATTCCCGTTTTTGTCGACAAATTTTAGCGTGCTTAAATCATAATCAATCGGATTGCCAAATTTATCTTGCGCTATCAACGTCAGCGTTAATGTTTTATCTGCGATAACCGAAGACGCGCTCGATGTTAAGCTCGACTTGCTTTCATCTATTTCACCGGCTGTTAATGTCACCTGAGTTGTACGTGTGACTGATGCATTGCCCGAAAGGTTAAGTGTTACTGTATAAACTCCGGATGCCGTGCCTTTCAATTTGGCTATATAAGTGCCAGCTTCTGTCTCCCGAACTTCCGACAGATTAACGGTGCTACCATTTGTGACCACCACCGTTCCTCTTTTGATGGTAAAAATAATATCTCCACCTAGTCCGTTAACGGGATTGGAATAAGCATCCCTAGCCTTAAAAATGAGTTTCGATTCTGTGCTTCCATCTGCTGTAATGGATGGCGATTCTGCAAAAAAGTCGAATTTTGTAGCATCGATATTACCGCCGTTTATCGTTACAGTGGCTTCAAGAGTTCCAACAGCAACAGAAGAAATCTTCGGTGTAATTTTATAAGTTCCGGCAAGCGTGCCTTTTAATGTAGCTACATAAATGCCGCTTTGAGCCGGTGTCTCTTGAATGTTCGACAGAACAACCTTGTTCACATCCGGCTTGTTACCACCCCCGTCAACA